>NZ_CP023068.1:0-1200000 GCF_002288525.1 Sinorhizobium sojae CCBAU 05684 | reverse complement strand
GCTGGATCGTCTGGTCGCGGCCGAGCTTGTCTTCCGCCGCGGCATTCCTCCAGCGGCCACCTACATCTTCAAGCATGCGCTGGTGCGTGACGCTGCCTATCAGAGCCTGCTGCGAACGCGTCGCCACGAGTTGCATGCGAGGCTCGCCACCGCGCTGGAGAGAGAATTTCCCCAGACGATAGAGAGTCGACCCGAGCTGGTCGCCCGTCACTTCGACGAGGCGGGGCTCTTCGAAAAAGCAGTCGGGTACTGGCTGCGAGCGGGCCGACTTGCGGCTGGCCGCTCTGCCAACGTGGAAGCAATCGCGCATCTGCGGTCGGGGCTCGCCAGCCTCGCGGCGCTTCCTTTCGGCGAGCCTCGCTCGCGATCGGAGTTGTCCCTGCAGGTGGCTCTTGGCGCCCCGCTGCTGGCCACGAAGGGGTATGCATCACGCGAGGCGGACGCAGTCTATCAACGCGCCGAGCACCTGAGCCGAGAGCTTAGCAGCGACGCGGATCTATTCACCGCGATAAGAGGGCTCGGATACGTCTATCATGTTCGCGCCAACCTTCGTGAGGCGAAGCAGCTTATCGACGAAGCGGTGGATCTTGCGTGCCGGATCGGCGACCCGGCGTTTCTCGTCGAGGCATTTCATTTTGCCGGGGCAGTGACGTTTCATCTCGGGGACTTCCAGGCCGCCCGTGACTGGTTGCAGCAAGGTATGGACGTCTGTGACCAGCGCGGCCGCTACCCCTCAGGAATCTACGGCATCAATATGAGCACCTTCTGCCGCGCATATATCGCCCACTGTGATTGGCATCTTGGCTATCCTGACCGCGCGTTGCGGACCGCCGACGAAGGGCTTGCGATCGCCCGGGAAGACGCACGCCCCTTCAGCATCGCGATCGCGCTCGATTACTTGGCGATGCTGCACCAGTTCCGAGGCGAGCCGGAGGCAGCGCTCAGAATCGCGGAGGAGGCCGGCAGCCTGTGCCTGGAATATCGCTTCGACTATTACGGTGCATGGAGCGCGCTGGTGCGCGCTTGGGCGATCGCCGAACAGGATCGATTCGAGGAGGGGGTCGCCGCCTATCGCGTAGCGCTGAAGGAATTCGCGGAAACCGGGGCCGGGCTGCGGTTGCCGCACTACTTAGGTCTGCTTGCTGCCGTTCACCGTAAGGAGCGGGAGGCCGCCGCCGGCCTCGAGCTTGTCGCCGAAGCGGCCCAGATCGCGCAGAGAACCCAGGAGAGTTGGTGCAATGCTGACCTCGAACGCGAACGCGGTGAACTGCTGTTGCTCGACGCGTCCGACGACTCTCGAGAGAAAGCCGAAGCGGCCTTCAAGCGAGCGATCGAGATCGCAATCGATCAGGGCGCGAAGATGCTTGAATTGCGGGCCAGCACTGCGCTTGCCCGCTTTTGGGCCGAGCATATCGACGGACGCAGAAAAGCTCTTGACCTGCTTGCGCCGATCTATGACCAGTTTACTGAGGGATTTGACACGCCCGACCTTCTGCGGGTCAGGACGCTGCTTGGCGAACTGCGACCGTAGCAGCAGCAAGACAGCCGGAACTCGACAAGCCTCCACAGCGAATTCGCGCGGAGAACCAAAACTCTGTCGCAAACATCTGGTGCAACTGAGCCGTCTCGAACCCGCGCTTTTGGTTTCAACGGCCCATCAAGTCACACCATTTAACCCCGTCGCATGAGTCTCCGTGCATTGGCAAAGCACCCGCGATGCGAGTGGTGAAAAAGGAGATGCCAAACACCGCCTCAAGATAGCGAGGGCTGATTTAACGACAGTGTGAAACGTCCCATAGATAACCGGTTTCGGGAGGCGTATTCTAGGGCGGTTCACGGCTGGCCTGGCCGCGAAAACCTCCGGACGGAACTGGCTGACTCCGACGATCGCGTTGGCGTCGCCTCCCAGTGTCTGCCGAGGCAAAAGCTCCGGCGCTGATCATGATTTTGAACAAAACTGCCACTTTAGGGAGGAAATCATGCAGGACGTAGCTACCGAAGCCCTTGCCGCGACCATGCGCGGTCCAGTTATCGGCCGAACAGATTCCGACTATGACGACGTGCGGAGCCTCTACAACGGAATGATCGATAAACATCCGCAGGTGATCGCGCGGTGCGCAGATGTCGCCGATGTTGTCACGGCAGTCAATTTCGCACGTGAAAACGGTCTCCGCGTCGCCATCCGTGGAGGTGGTCACAACGGTCCGGGTCTTGGCAGCGTCGACGACGGGCTGATGATCGACATGGCGATGATGAAGGGCGTGCGCGTAGATCCGGCCAACCGCACTGTCCGTGCGGGGCCTGGTTGCACGCAGGGCGACGTTGACCACGCGACGCATGTTTACGGGCTGGCGGTGCCAGCCGGCATCGTCTCCACCACGGGGATAGCCGGACTTGCATTGGGCGGTGGCACCGGTTACCTGACCCGCAAATACGGGCTCACCATTGACAGTCTGCTCGAAGCCGACGTCGTGCTGGCCGACGGCAGCATTGTCACAGCAAGCAAATTCGAGAACTCCGATCTCTACTGGGGCCTTCGCGGCGGCGGCGGCAATTTCGGCGTTGTCACGAGCTTTTTGTTCCAGGCACATCCGGCAGACATGGTCTATGCCGGCCCGATTTTCTGGGACCTCGAGGATGCCGCCACCGTCATGCGTGCTTATCGGGATTTCCTGCCTACGGCACCCGAGGAACTCGGCGCATTCGTCGGGTTGAAAACCGTTCCGCCGGTCGACCCGTTTCCCGCCGAACACCAGGGAAAATACGCATGCGCCATCATAGCTTGCTACAATGGACCCGCGGAAACGGGTGAGGCGGTCATAGGCGAGTTGCTTGGCAAGGCGCCGGCGTCGCTCTTCAATTGGATGAGCGTCATGCCGTTTCCGGCATTGCAGTCGATGTTCGATCCGTTCTTTCCGAAAGGCTTGCAATGGTACTGGCGCGGCGACTTCGTCAAGGAACTGACAGACGAGGCGATCGAGGTCCACATTGCGCAAGCGAGGAAACTCCCAAGTGCGCTCTCGCTCATGCATCTTTATCCAATCGATGGCGCAGTGCACCGTGTGGGCAGGAACGACACAGCCTGGAACACGCGCAACGCGACGTGGTCGATGGTCATTGCCGGCGTCGACGCCCACCCGCAGAAGGCGGGCGAGATCACCCGCTGGACGAAGGGCTATTGGGAAGCGATCCACCCTTATTCGGATCGCGGCGGCTACGTGAACTTCATGATGGATGACGAGGACGACAGTCGCTTAAAGGCAACGTATGGCGATAACTACGATCGCCTCGTATCCTTGAAAGGAAAATACGACCCGAGCAACTTCTTCTGCGTCAACCAGAATATCAGGCCGATGTGATGACCGGCTTCGAATGACCGTCTGGCTCCAAGAAGCGGAATTGGCCACCGACGACATAAAAGTCCGAAAGTTCGCTTGTCGCCTGTTAAGGTCGACGAGCAATACGAACTCGTCCACCCTAGAACGGCATTCCAGCGGCTGATCGGTTTACTGAAATCTCTTCTGGTAATCACTCAAACTATCTTCTGAAATCGACATTAAGTGTGCCGAATGGCTGTGCTTCCGTCCATAGAAAAATGCGCTGGTCAGGAGCAGCGATGCCCGGTGGCAAAACCCAAAAATGATCATGAGTTCAGGGATCGGCGTTTTCTCTCGCGCTGGCGGGCCGCTTCCTTTCTTCTTGCGGGCGCGCGACATAGTGCGGGGGACGTTGCAGGTGGGCACGCCAAAGTACTGCTGTCTTGAACGCCTTCGTGAAGTGGCTCTGTGAGGCATAGCCACAAGCCGACGGCGCCTGCAAACGGCTCAGGCTCCCGGCACGCAGAAGATGCTTCGCTCTCTCGACAAGATCGTGATTTCCCGGGGTAGTTGGATCTAATGATATTGCCGTCGGCGGGAAGTTGTTCGCCTCCCGGGCGCATGGACAATCAGTCGACCGCCGTCGAAATCCCTTTGTCCCACATTCGCAGTCTACTGTGGGAACTAATTGGTTCTGTATTATCAAAAAATAAACGATTGATCCATGCGTGCAATTAATAGATGATCTGCCTACCGGTCGCGGAGCCTTGCGCCGTTTGGAGAGGACAGAGCATGGAACTGCGTCAGATGAGATGTTTTGCGGCGCTGGCCGAGGAGCTCCATTTTGGTCGCGCCGCGGCGACCCTCTCCATGGCACAACCCGCCCTCAGCGTGCAGATACAAACACTGGAAAAGGAGCTCGGCGTGCAGCTCCTGATCCGCTCTACGCGTCGCGTTGAACTGACCAAAGCCGGCGAAGTCTTCTACGAACGTTGCATCCGTGTTCTGCGAGAGATCGAAAACAGTTCCGCTATCGTCCGGGCCGTTGCAGGCAAGGATGTCGACCGCATCACGATCGGAACCATATACCCTGCGACCTTCGGTGTTTTGCCGCTCTTTCTAAGCAAACTCGGCAAACGTTTTCCCGATGTAGAGATTCACGTCAGCGCCGGCTCGACCGATGCAATCATTCGTGATCTAGAAAAGGGCCGCATCAATCTCGGGTTCATACGGCCTGTCGAGAATATCGGATCGCTCCGTTGGCAGAGCATTGCCAACGAACGCTATCTTCTGGCGGTCCCTCTTGGCAGCCCGCTGGCGACGGCGGAAACCGTCGCAATGAGCGATCTGAAGCAGGAGCGGATCATTTCCTTTTCCCGCTCGAATCTGTCTTACACAGAGAAGTACTTCTTCGAGCAGTTCAGAAAGCATGGCCTTCTCGATCACGTCGCCTATAGCTGCGACGATACGCTCTCACTCGTTTCGCTCGTTTCCGCCGGAATTGGCGTGGGCTTCGTTCCTGAATGGACGAAGGATTTGCCCAATCGGTCGTTTCACCTTCGCGAAGTGAAAGGGGTAGATTTCACGATCGGCATGGGGCTTGCCTGGAACAAGGAGGACCCCACCGCCAATCGAGACGAGATCTTGGAAATCGCCCGCTCCCTCGGATCACTGCGTAAACCCGTCGGCAAGCATTCCGAAGGGGCCGGCAAGAAACGCCGTCTGTCGGCGTATGGCGAGTAGGCAGTCGAAGTATGCCATGGAAGGATGAGTCTGACGTTGGCGGCGCGGTTTCCTGGGGCCGAAACCTTGAAGGCCCTGCCGAGCTCCGCTCTCCAAGCTCTGCGTACTGCTTTGCGCTGCCAGTCGTTGAAAGTCGTCCGCGACCAAATGTCCATGTCTTGCTTGGTAGGGATTGCCTCAGTGGGACGGGATGCAACAAGAGGATTAGAACGTGGAGATTTGGTTCCAGAAGCTAATCGATGTTACGGCTGTGGCGCGCACGAGGGAGATGTTCAATGAAGCACTCACCGAGCTCGCGGGGGAGCTCGGCTTCGAATATTACGCCTACCTCAATCTTCAGCCGGTCGGAACATTCGCTGTTTCGAACTATTCTCCCGAATGGCAGGATCGGTATTTCTCCAAGAGCTTCAATGAGATCGATCCCGTGGTCCAGATCGCCAAGTCCACGATGAAGGCTTTCACCTGGACTTCCGAGAATACGAGGACAGTCAGGTCGAGACGTGTTCGGCGGTTCTATCTGGATGCTGCCGGGTTCGGCATCCGGTCGGGCATCACGATTCCGGTCGCGACTGCATTCCGGCGGATGGCGATGCTGACCATTGCCTCGCACAGGCCGTCTCTCTCCCTGGATCGAGATATCGATCCAGTCGCAGCCGCAACGGCGGTCGCTCAGCTGCATGTGCTAATCGAGCAGGCGGAAATTGAACCGACGTCAAAACCGAGCATCCGCATGACCGCCAAACAGGCGCTGATGCTCAAGTGGTCCTCCGAGGGCAAATCCATGAGAGACATCGCCCGCATCGAGAATATGACCTACTCGAATGTGAACTTCCATATGAACAACGCTCGCAAGAAGCTCGATGCCGGCACGCTGGCGCAGGCGACGGCACTGGCGACAAAGCTCATCTAAGGTCGGGTCGCTCAATAGGAAGGAGCCTGTCAGTGGGGGCAGAATACGAAGTGTTTCCACAAGTGAGAATGGGCGCAAACGCGGCGATCTGCATTACCTATTGCCGATAGTTTTTAAAAAAAGCCGACCGCACCGCCTCCCACGGCGGGCTTTTGTCGTTACTCACCGCACCGGCACCGCTGGGCGACAGAGCTGATCGCATTCAACTTCCGATCCGTGAGTTGGTTGATCGACGGTGTCGCCGCGCGCACCGTATCATGTAAGCGGCGCGACGTTATCTTCATCGTTGCTAATGGCAACCATCTCATCGCCTGTCCTGCGCTCGCCCTCGGCGAGGCAAAGCAGCCGGAAGCGCCTGGCCGCTTTCCGTGCAAGATGTTCCGACTCTGATTGTTGTCTTCGGTCGACGGTGAAGTAATCTAGCTGTTTGAAACTCCGCAATTCCGGACGGAAAACCCTCGAAAGCCGACCGCGCCTTTTGAGCTGCAGTCGCGTTTATGTCGGCTGTCCAACGAACCGTTGCAGTGACAATCCGGACCATATTCGCGTTGTGCGACACGCGCATGCGAGGCAGGATGGTGGCGAAAGCAAAAAAAGCTCTGCGCACGGCCGATTTCCGCGCAAAGCGGACTCTCGATATCGTCGCGGGACTGTCTCCTATGGTGAAGGTTTTTCGATGCGGGCCGCGGCGCGACGGTGGCGGCTGGGGCTGTGTCGGCCCGCGTTGAAAAACCTCCCAAGGAGGAGGCCACGGGGGCTGGGTGGAGCGCCTATGGGAAAAGCGTGCGGCTGCGGTTGTTCAAGGTGGAGCGTCAGCCGCAGAAGGGTTGCCCCGAGGGCTTGCAATGAGACGATCGGGATTGGGGTGGCAGGTCTTTCGTAGGCTCGCATCGGCGGTTTTGCAGTGTGCTCGGTTGACCGACGCAAACTGGCGCGAGCCCGGAACGCATCGCAGATCCGGGCCGCCTTGGCTGATGTGACGTACGTTTCGTCATGCCGCGCCCTTTCGGGGTGGCCGCGGGATCTGGGTTGCTGGCCACGGCGGAATATCTCGACGAGGCGCATCGGGCCGCCGCAATGCAAGCATGGCTGCCTCAGGGTGAGCGGGATGCTCTCGGTGCTTGGCGCGTCATCCTGCGATGGCGCCTCCGCCCCGAGCAGTGTCCTGATCTTGGCGACATTGGCCTTGCGGTTTGCGCCGGCCAGCAAGCCGTAATGGCGGATGCGGTGAATCCGTCGGGCAGCACGTGGATCAGGAAGCGGCGGATGAACTCGTCGGTGGCCAGCCGCATCACCTTTTGCCGGTCACCGGTCTTGATGCGGCAATCCTTCCAGCGGAAGGTGACCGTCTCGGCATCCGCGCTGATCAGGCGGTTGTTGGAGAGGGCGACGCGGTGGGTGCAACGGCTGAGATAGGCCAAAACCGCCTCGAGACCGCCGAACGGGGGCTTGGCGTAGACCACCCATTCGGATTTGCGCAACGGGGCAAGCCAGGCAGCGAAGGCATCCGCCTCTGCCAGCCCGGCCAGATCACCGAAGAAGGCCAGGTCGCCGGAGTGATGCAGTGCCATCAGGCCCTCAAGGAATAATCGCCGGAACAGACGCGACAGAACCTTTACGGGCAGGAAGAACCCGGGGCGACATGAGATCCAGCGCGTGCCATCCGGCGACAGCCCGCCACCGGGCCCAGGATCGCAAACCCGCAAATGCACGGCGTTCAGATCATTGCCGCACCCTCACCACGGGCGCCAGCGCCGCGCGAGCGGCTTCGTCCTTGGGTCGCGGGCCGTCGTGTGCGCGGCGGTGCGAAGGTGGTCGCGCTCTGCGCTCAAAAGATCCGCACGGCGACTGAAGCCTGGTGTGTTCTTGGGTCTTGGCATAGCATGCCACCACTGTTGCTAACCTAGGCCTTGCTATCTCCCGAAGGTTGTTGCCATGCGCAGTGCGAAATGCTTCCCTAAGCTCCATGAGTCTTGCTCATGGAGCTTTCGATGTCTGTAGGCGACGTTGATCTGAATCTTCTTCGCGTGTTCGACGTGTTAATGCAGGAACGAAGTGTCACGGGCGCCGCCGACCATTTGGGGCGGACCCAGTCTGCCGTCAGCCACTCTCTCGCCAAGCTGCGCATCCTTTTCAAGGACGAATTGTTTACACGAGATGGTGGCATCATGAGACCCACGCCGCGAGCGCTCGAGCTGGCGCCGGACTTGTCTGATGCGCTAGCCAAAATTCGCGCGTCAATCGGGCGCTACAGGGTTTTTGATCCCGCCACGACTGAGCGAAAGTTTCGTGTCGGTCTCACTGACTATCATGCGATGATATTCATTCCGCCGTTGATCAGGGAATTCTCAAAGCAGGCGCCGCATGCCACGCTCAATGTGATTCCCGCCAACCGGGTCGAGGCGGAAACCACCGACTATTTTCGGCAGGTAGACTGCACGCTAACGGGCGCAAATCTCAAGGACGATCCCAGCTTGGCCAAGGTGGAACTTGGGCAGGACAGGTTGCTTTGCGCGGTGTGGAGCGGTAGCCAAATCGCACGGAGGCCGCTGAGCCTGGAGACTTATTTGTCGGCTTCGCATCTTCAGATTTCGGCAGATGGTCTGTCTGAGGGCTTGGCTGATGCTGCACTGAGAGATCGTGGTCTCAGGCGAACGGTCGTGGCCACCATCTCAAACTACTTGGTTATGCCATGGGTCCTGAGGGGAACCGAGCTCATCACTCATTGCGGGGACGGAATTCTTCAAATGCTTGATGAAACAAGCGAGGTGACACTTCTCTCGCCGCCAATCCCCATTTCATCCGTAAGCGCAAACCTCGTCCTCCATCGGCAGATGGCCGCTGATCAGGGGACCCTGTGGCTGCGCCGACTGATAACCGAACTTTACCACGCCGCTCAAATAAAGAAGAATGAAGTAATACTGGCGAACAAGTTCATGACATGAGCCTTGCCCCGGCGCTAGTCAAATACGGTGGGCAATAAAATCGTCAACTTGTCCCGAGTCGCGACTGATCAACACAGGTCCAGCGGCGGCGGTGAGTGATATGAGCGGTATTCATAATCGGAATGAGGACGATCAATTTGACAAATTAATCGCTTGGGGGCCACCCTCTTTTGGCAATATAAAAAGGGGATCCTTCCATGCGAAAAATTATGACTGGAGTTCTCGGCGCGGCGCTTGCCGCTTATGCATCCACCGTCTGGGCAGGGACGCTGGACGACGTAAAGGCAAAAGGAATTCTCACGTGCGGGACAAACCCGGCAACGGCGGGTTTCAGCGTCCCCGACAACGATGGGAAGTGGACCGGGTTCGTGGTCGATTACTGCCGTGCTGTGGCTGCCGGCGTTCTCGGCGATGCGACGAAGGTCAAGTTCATCCCCCTCAATGCAAAGGATCGCTTCACCGCGCTCCAGTCCGGCGAGATCGACATTCTGGCGCACAACGCCACCTGGACTTCCTCGCGCGATACCTCTCTCGGCATCATTTTCGCCGGCACGTATTTCTATGACGGCCAGGGCTTCATGGTGCGCAAGTCGGACAACATTAAGTCGGCGAAGGATCTGGACGGCGCATCGATCTGCGTTTCGCAGGGAACGACCACAGAGCTGAACCTCGCAGATTACTTCCGCTCCAACGGCATGACCTTCAGCGCTGTCGGCTTCGCGGACGAGGATGCGGTCATCAAGGCCTATGAAGAGGGGCGGTGCGACGTCTTCTCCGCCGACACGTCCAGCTTGAACGCCGCCCGTATCCGCATGGCCAACGCCGGTGACAGTGTCGTTCTCCCCGAGATCATCTCCAAAGAGCCTCTCGGACCCGCTGTCCGCCAAGGTGACGATCAGTGGCTGAACATCGCCAAGTGGACTCTCAATGTCATGCTCGCCGCTGAGGAGTTTGGCGTCACCTCCAAGAACGTCGACGAGATGAAAGACTCCGACAACCCGAACATCCGCCGCCTGCTGGGCGTCGAAGGGAGCTTCGGCAAGGATGTAGGGCTCGGCGAAACGTGGTCGCAGGACATCATCAAGCAGGTCGGCAACTATTCCGAAATCTTCGAGCGTTCGATCGGCAAGGAATCTCCGTTGAAGATCGAACGGGGCGTAAACGCTCTCTGGAACGCAGGCGGTCTTCAGTACGCGCCCCCCATCCGTTGATGAGCGAGGAGGCCGCCGCGAAGAGCAGCGGCCTCCTGGTAAATTTGGGAGGCACGGATGGTTGACATCACTCAGCCTGCGCACCTGCGCAGGGCTTTCTCGATCTATGACAAGAAGATTCGCGCAATCGTCTATCAAGCCGGGTTGGTTGTAAGTCTGGCTGTCGTCGTTACAGCAATCGCGATTCAAACTGTTTCTAACATGAGACAGCGCGGCATTCCCCTAACGTTCGACTTCTGGAACCAGACGGCTGGCTTCCAGATAAATCAGACCCTCATCCCTTACGACACCCTTTCCAGCTATGGCCAGGCATTCTGGGTCGGAGTGGCGAACACACTTCTTGTCAGCGCTCTCGGCATCTTGCTTGCCACAATCCTCGGATTCCTGATCGGCATCTCGCGTCTTTCCCACAATTGGATCGTCGCCAAGGTGGCAACTTCGTACGTTGAGGTCATCCGGAATATCCCGCTGCTGCTTCAGCTTCTGTTCTGGTACAACGCGGTACTTAAGCCGCTGCCCGCCCCGAAGGCTTCTATCGCCCTTCCTGGAGGGATCTACCTCAACAACCGTGGAATCATCCTGCCTGCTGTCGAGTTTCATGCAGGCGCCGCCTTGGTGGGCATGGCGATCGTTGCCGCAGCCGCATTCGCGACCGCATTCAGCGCCTATGCAAGCGGCGTTCAAAACCGAACCGGCAAGCAGCTTCCGGTCTTGGTCGTCCACCTGCTCCTGCTCACGGGCTTACCGCTGGTTGCTTATGTGGGGGCGGGAAGCCCATGGTCTTTCACATATCCGGAGCTCAGGGGTTTCAACTTCCGCGGCGGCCAGCAAATCTACCCGGAGTTCGCGGCGCTCCTGATCGGCCTCTCCGTCTACACCGCGTCATTTGTCGCCGAAATCGTTCGCGGGGGCATACAGGCCGTCTCAAAGGGTCAGACCGAAGCGGCCCATGCGCTCGGGCTCCCGAAAGGCAAGACGTTGCGTCTCGTCGTGGTACCTCAAGCGCTCCGGATCATCATTCCGCCTCTGACCAGCCAATACCTGAACTTGATCAAGAACTCCTCGCTTGCTGTTTTCATTGGATATCCTGACCTCGTGCAAGTCTTCGCGGGATCGGTGCTTAACCAGACAGGTGCCGCGGTCCAGGTGATGGCCATAACGCTTGTCGTGTACCTGGTCATCTCCCTCATCACGTCAGCAGCAATGAATGCCTTTAACCTGCGCTTCGCGCTCGTGGAGAGATAGAATGACCACAACTCTCCCCGTAACGCCGGCTTTCCATCACGAGTATGTCCCAGCCACTCCGCCGCCGTCGGACATCCGGCCGAACGCTGTGACCTGGGCGCGAACGAACCTGTTCTCGAGCCCGTTCTCATGCCTCTTGACTGTATGCTTCACCGGATTGGCGGTGTGGCTCGTCTCTCAGTTTCTGAGTTTCGCGTTGTTCAATGCCGTCTGGAGCGGTGACAGCGAAGCCTGCCGCGCGAATCCCGATGGTGCATGCTGGTCATTCATCCGTGCCAAGCTGAACTATCTCCAGTACGGAGCCTATCCTGCCACCGAGCGCTGGCGCGCCGACCTGACGCAGGTGATCGGGGTCGTTTTGATCGCTTGGCTTCTTTGGCGGAACGCTCCGCGCCGGAACACGGCAGCGCTCCTGTTCTTCGGCGTGTACCCGATCGTTGGGTTCACTCTGCTTCGCGGCGTCGAAGCGATCGGCCTGCCTGTCATCGACACCACCCTCTGGGGCGGGATGATGATAACGCTCCTGATGTCGGTCGTGGGGATTGTGTTTTCGCTGCCGCTGGGTGTCGTCCTGGCTCTCGGCCGACGCTCCGAGCTACCGATGGTCAAGGCTGTTTGCGTCTTCTACATCGAGGTTGTACGCGGTGTGCCTTTCATCACCGTTCTCTTCATGGCGAACTTCATGATGCCTCTCTTTGTGCCGGAGGCGCTTACACCCGACAGGCTGCTGCGGCCGATGATCGCAACCGCGCTCTTCTCGGCCGCATACATGGCAGAAGTCGTGCGCGCCGGATTGCAGGCCATCCCGAAGGGACAATACGAAGGCGCCCAGTCCCTTGGGATCGGGTACTTTACGATGATGAGGCTGATCATCCTGCCTCAGGCCTTGACTATCGTCATTCCCGGCATCGTTTCGACATTCATCGGCCTGTTCAAAGATACGACGCTGGTGGCGATCGTCGGCATCGCAGACTTCCTGCGCGCGGTTGAAACGGCCCGCATTGATCCGAATTGGGCGGGACCAACGATCTCCTCCACCGGCTACCTCTTCGCCGCGATCATCTATTGGTTCTTCTGCTTCGGAATGTCCCGATACTCGCAGTCTGTCGAACGTCACCTCGCGCGCGGTCATAAATCATAGGAGTTGTCGATGTTGCACCGCAGTTCTTGCGACAGATCTGAAGTGACTTGTATCGATCTTCTTGTCAGCGCGGCAGTTCGCGCAGCCGATAATTTCCAGGAAATCTGAACCAATGACATACTCACAGCCGGGCGTGCCGGCGGCCAGGAAACTGGGCGCGGAGGAGTTTGATTTTGGCGTTGTCCACGATCGCAGCCAATTCGGATCTGCGAAATGGGCCAATCAATGGGATGAGTTCTCCCCTCGTGTCGAGGGCGAAGGGCTGGTCTCTCTCTGGACGGCCGACATGGACTTCCGGGCGCCGGAGCCAGTGATCGCGCGCCTGCGGGAGGCTGTCAATCATGGCATCTATGGCTATACGAAGCGCGATCCGCGGCACTATGAAATCGTCAAATCATGGTTCGAGCGTCGCCACAACTGGGGCGTGGATCAGGCGACCCTGCTTCCCGCCCCTGCCATCATGCCTTCGGTCGCGGCAATACTGCGGACCTTCACGCAGCCCCGAGACGGCGTCATCGTACAGGCGCCAGTCTATTCGCCGTATTTTCAAGTTGTCCGTGACAACAATAGGACGCTCCTGATCAACCGCTTGAGACTTGTTGAGGGTGGTTACGAGCTCGACCTGAATGACTTCGAGCGCTTGGCTGCAAACGGGGCGCGCGCCTTCTTGTTGTGCAACCCGCACAACCCTGCTGGGAAGGCCTGGACGCGCGAGGAACTCGAGAGCTTGGATTCGCTATGCGAGCGCTACGGCATTCTGGTCATCTCCGACGATATTCACTGCGACATTCGCCTGAACGACCGTCCACACGTCGTATTTTCCTCAATCGGCGAGGGCGCGGCAGCGAAGTCCTTCATCTGCACAGCCCCTACCAAAACGTTTAACTTGGCCGGAGTGCCTTCGGCCACGCTTTCTATCGCCGATTCCAAGCGCCGGGAGGAATTGTTCCGGGTTATGCAAGCTTCGTTCATGGTGAACGCCAATTTCTTTGGGCGCATAGCTCTGGAGGTCGCTTATACCTCAGGCGATCAGTGGCTGGACCACCTGACACGCTATATTCGCGACAACGTCAATCTTGTATTGAGCCGGGCCGCCGAATCGCTTCCGGGTATCTCCCCTATGCGACCCGACGCCTCGTTTTTGGTCTGGCTAGACGCACGGGAAGTGGACGCAAAGGTTGGAGGCGTACATCGCTTCTTTGTCGAACGAGCCGGCGTCAACCTGTACGATGGACGCGTTTATGGGCCAGGGGGAGAGGGCTTCATCCGGCTGAACGTTGGTTGCCCCCGCTCGGTCCTCGAGGAAGCTTTGGCACGTATGGCGAGTGCCCTTTCATCGCTTTAGGCTTTGTCCGTCATGCCGCCTCAGTCGCAGCAGAATACTTCTGTGCAATCATGGCGCAGACCATCAACTGGATCTGGTGGAAAAGCATCAGCGGCAGAACGATCGCTCCGATCGACTGCCCGGCGAAGATGACGCTTGCCATTGGTACCCCACTGGCAAGGCTCTTCTTCGATCCACAAAACGTAATGGTGATCTGGTCTGGCCTGTTGAACCCCATGAGGCGGCTGCCGCGCATAGTGAAGGTCAGCACAAAAGCGAGCAGCAGCATGTCGAGCCCGATTACGACGGCGATATCTCTCAAAGAGAAAGTTTGCCACAGTCCCTCGACGACCGCTTTGCTGAACGCGAGATAGACAACCATCAGGATGGAGCCTCTATCGACAGGAGTCAGAAGCTTCTTATTCGAGCGTACCCAGTTTCCGATCCACGGCTGCAACATCTGTCCCAGGACGAATGGCGCGAGCAATTGCAGCAGAATTTTTTCCATGACACTCGACGATAACCCGCCATGGAAGCCGACGGAGAAGAGCAGTCCGACGAGAAGAGGCGTCAGGAACATACCAAGTATGTTGGATGCGGACGCCGAGCAGATGGCGGCCGGAACATTTCCGCCTGCCACCGACGTAAATGCGATCGATGACTGCACGGTGGACGGCAGGACACACAGGAAGAGGATGCCGAGGTAAAGCGGCCGTGGCAGGATCGAATCCGGAAGGAGGCCAAACGCCATGCCGAGCAGTGGAAAAACGGCGAAGGTCGTCAGCAGAATGACCAGGTGCAGACGCCAATGCAGGATGCCCGCAATGACAACATCGGTGGACAACCGCGCGCCGTGCAGAAAGAAGAGAAGCGCAATCGCGAGACTTGTGGCAACGCCGAAGTGATCCGCAAAACCACCGCTTGCCGGAAGCAGCGAGGCAAGGACGACGCTACAGACGAGCAGGGTCGTGAAAGTATCGGGCAAAAACCTGCGCATGGTGCTCCTGACGTCAAATCGCTTCTGTAACCAGCTTGATGTTGAAGAAATTGTCCATCGCCTCTGTTCCACCTTCGGACCCGTAGCCCGAGTCCTTTATGCCGCCAAAGGGAACCTCTGGCAGCGCCAGTCCATGGTGATTGATTGAAATCATTCCGCTTTGTACGTCGCGGCTCAGTGCGGCGCTCGTTTTCCCGGATGTGGTATAAGCATAGGCGGCCAAGCCGTAGGGGAGGCGATTCGCTTCCGTAATGGCGGCGTCATAGGTCGAAAATGAGCTCACAACAGCGATCGGGCCGAAAGGCTCCTCATTCAAAACCAGGGCGCTCAGCGGCACATCTGTAAGAACGGTGGGTTTGTAGAAATTCCCTCGGTTTCCAATCCGCTTGGCCCCGGTCGCAACCTTTCCGCCCCGCGAGACGGCATCAGTGACCAGCAAATCCATCGCTTCAAGCCGTCTGCCGTTTGCAAGCGGGCCCATGGTCGTGCCGGAATCCAGCCCATTGCCCACCTTGACAGCCTCTGCGGCCTTCACGAAGCAGTCAAGAAACCGCGCGTATATCTTCTCTTGTATAAGGAAGCGGGTCGGGGCGACGCAGACTTGGCCGGCATTGCGAAATTTTGCTCCGGCCAGGATCCTGACTGCGAGATCGACGTCGGCATCATCGAACACAATTGCCGGCGCGTGACCGCCAAGTTCCATCGTCACTCGCTTCATGTAAGCACCGGCGAGAGCAGCAAGCTGCTTGCCAACGGAGGTCGATCCCGTGAAGGAGACCTTGCGAATGACCGGATGGGGAATGAGGTGGTTGGAGATATCCGCGGGGATGCCGAATACGAGATTGAGCGCGCCGGCCGGCAAGTTTGCGTCCGCGAATGCGCGAACAAGTTCGGCACAACTCGCCGGCGTCTCCTCCGGTCCCTTCAGAATGACGGAACAACCGGCCGCAAGACCGGCTGCCACCTTGCGCACGGCCTGGTTCAATGGAAAGTTCCAAGGACTGAAGGCGGCGACCGGACCGACCGGCTCCTTGACGACGACCTGCCGAACATTGACGGAGCGGGAAGGGACGACACGACCGTATGCCCGCCGCGCCTCCTCGGCAAACCAGTCGATCATGTCGGCCGCCGCCAGAGTTTCGGTTTTTGACTCCGCGACTGGCTTTCCCTGTTCGAGAGTCATGATCGTCGCGATCGTCTCAACCCGGTCCCGCAGTGACTGGGCAGCCTTGTGCAGCAGTTTAGCGCGCTCAAATGCGCTGATCCGAGACCAGGCCGTGAACCCGGTGGCGGCTGTGGCGAGGGCTTCGTCGAGATCATCCCGCCCGGCATTCGCCACGGTTCCAATGACCTCGTCGGAGGCAGGATTGACGATCGAAAGGCGTTCTTTCGATCCGTCCCGCCAGATGCCGCCGATATAGAGGTGCGTTTGCGGATATTCGGACATCACCTTCTCCGATGCTCTGAAATCAGTACCCAAGGGCGCAACCATCCTTGCGATGATCAGACGCGCCGAGCAGGGATCCGTGTTGATGATCGATCCACACCGCCTGCGCTCCGCCGATGGCCCATTTCGGTGGGATCACCTGGAAGCCGCGGCCCTCGAGGTCTTCGCCGATCGCAGTTCGAATTGCTTCCTCGGCTTCGACCGTCCGGGTGCCGGGGAGGGGGAACAGACGAGGAAGCTCGACCGCGGTTTGGATATCCATGCCAAAGTCGAACAGCTTCGACAGAAAATGCGCATGTCCCATTGCCTGATAGTGCCCACCCATGACTCCGAATGAGAGGACGGTTTTGCCGTTCCGCGTGACCATTCCTGGAATGATCGTATGCATCGGCCTCTTGCGTGGACCGATCGCATTCGGATGCCCGTCCTTCAGCACGAAACTCTGGCCGCGGTTGTGGAACAACACCCCCGATTTCGGAGCCATGAGACCGCTACCGTAAGGGTGGAAGATGGAATTTATGAAACTGACGGCATTGCGATCTTTGTCGACCACCGAGATGTAGACGGTGTCGGAGTGCTCGACACCATCGATGAGACCGCCCGCGTCGCAAACCTCGTCCGGTCTGATGATGGAGGCAAGCTCGTCTGCAAGTTCGTCCGACAAAAGAAAATCGACCGGTACGTTTGATGTTGCCGCGTCCGCCAGCCATCGCTCGCGCGCAGCATAGGCAAGCCGGGTTGCCTCGACTTCGATGTGTAGGTTGTCGGCATCGAGAGGATCGCCCGACGGGGTGAAACGCTCCAATATCTTCAGTATCATGAGAGCAATGATGCCTTGCCCATTGGGAGGGCATTCATGAATCGTCCATCCACGATAGCTTGCACTGATGGGCGTAACGTATTCCCCCGCGGCGGAGGCGAAATCCTCGTGGGTGTGCAGGCCGCCGCGCGCCTGGAGGTATGAGACCATGTCTTCCGCGACGTCGCCCCGATAGAATGCCTCCCGGCCATACTTGCCGATCGCCGACAAAGTCTCGGCAAGCTCCGGCTGACGCTGAACCGACCCGACTGCGGGAGCTTCATCATTGTCGAGGAAAATGCGTCGCGTCGACGAATCGAGCGCCAGTATCGCGCGCTGATGCGATATGTCGGCAGCAACGCGCGGTGTGATGGCGTAGCCATCCCGCGCAAGCGCGATGGCCGGCGCCAAGATATCGGCCATGGACATGCGTCCATGATCCGCGACCAACCGCGTCCAGGCATCGACGGCGCCCGGAATAGTCACCGCGTGAGGCGAAGACCGTGCGATCTCTGAGAGACCTTGGTCCTTGAACCACTTGAATTCAGCGGCGGCGGGTGTGCGACCCGAACCGTTATAGGCGATGACCTGGTCGCTGCCGTTGGGAGCCAGCAAGGCGAAGCAATCGCCGCCGACACCTGTGGAGCCGGCTTCAACCACACATTGGACCGCACAGGCCGACACGGCCGCATCGATGGCCTTGCCGCCGCTTTTGAGTAGTTCGATGGCGGTCAGCGTTGCCATGGGATGAGAGGTCGCTGCCATGCCGCTGCGGCCAACTGCAATCGAGCGCCCGGGCTGTTCGAAGTTCCGCATGGAATCGTCCTTATGAATAGAGGTTGCTGGCGCGCACCCACGCATATGTGTCATCGAGCGCCTTTTCCGAGCGGTCGAACATGTCGTTGATTTGCGTTTCCGTGATGACGAGGGGTGGGCAAAGAGAGTAGTTGTCGCCGATGGCGCGCGTGACGACGCCGTGCGCCTGCGCGCGTTTGCCGGCGTGGGTCGCAACGCCGTCCGTCGGCCTGAAGGGCTCCTTGGTTTCCTTGTTGCGCACAAGCTCGAGCGTACCGATCAAGCCGCGTCCGCGCGCGCTTCCGACGAGCGGATGTTCCGCGAGCGCGCGGAGTCTTCGTTGAAAGAGCGGCGCAACATTCCGGACGTGCCCCACAATGTCTCTTTCTTCGTATATTTTCAGAGTCTCCAGCGCTACCGCAGTGGCGACCGGGTGCCCGCTGTAAGTGAAGCCGTGGCCGAAGGTGCCGATCTTCGCGCTTTCGGCGACGATGGCCGCGTGGACCTTCTCGTTGACCATCAGTGCAGAAATCGGCTGGTATGCCGCCGACAATTGCTTGGCCATGGAAATCATGTCGGGCTGCATGCCGAAGCTCTCGGAGCCGAACATCGTCCCAAGCCGGCCGAAGCCGCAGATCACCTCGTCTGCAATCAGCAAGATATCGTACTTCCTGAGTACAGCCTGGATCTTGTCGTAATAGGTTGGCGGGGGGACGATGCAGCCGCCTGACGCCATCAGTGGCTCGGCGAAGAAGGCGCCAATCGTGTCGGGCCCCTCGGCAAGAATCAGATTTTCGAGCGATACGGCGCAACGGGTCGCGAATTCCTCCTCCGTCTCCCCAGAAAGACCATAGCGATAATATTCGGGACAATCGGTATGAAGCACCCCGTCGATCGGCAGGTCGAAATCGCGATGATTGTTTGGCAATCCGGTGAGACTTGCGGAGGCAATCGTCACCCCATGATAGGCGCGCCAACGGGAGATGACTTTCTTCTTTTCCGGTTTGCCGATCGCGTTGTGGTAGTACCAGACGAGTTTCAGCGCCGTGTCGTTGGCTTCCGAACCCGAATTGGCAAAGAACACTTTCGACATCGGGACCGGAGCAAGGCGGATCAACCGTTCGGCAAGTTCGATTGCCGTCTCGTGCGATTTTCCACCAAAGCTGTGATAGAAGGGCAATTCCTGCATTTGCCGCATGGCAGCGTCGACGAGCCGTTGTTCGCTAAACCCCAGCGACGCGCAAAACAGGCCACCGAGTCCCTCGATATACTTGTTGCCTTCGCTGTCGATGATGTAGATCCCTTCTCCCTTGGAAATCACAAGCGGACCGTCCTGCAAATGCTGGGACGCATTCGTATAGGGATGAAGGACAAACGCCGCGTCGCGCGCTTCCAGGGAATTGAGAAGAATGGTCACGATAGATCTCCGGTGGTGATCTGCCGCATGCCTCCTCGAATCGATCGGGGATTTTTGCGCATGCAGCAGTTCAAAGTGCCACAGCGGCCATTGCGCGTCCGATAGGACGCGCGGTGCTGCAGGCGTGTTGAAAATTCGCAGCAGTTCGATGCAGCCGCCGGACTTTCGAGCGTCCGACGGCTGTCTGTCTCGCGGGCCAGATGGTGGGCTTATTCGAGGTCGATCTTCATCCACTTCTTTGCAAGCGTGTTGATCGTCCCATCAGACTTCGCCGCGCGGATCGCCTCATCGAACATGGCCTTGAGTTCGGTGTCGTCCTTGCGAAGGCCGGCAGCGATACCGCGGCCGAATACCCCCCCGGTGAAGGTCGGCCCCGCAATGGTGTAGTCTTTGAAGTCCTCCTTCGACAGCGTCGCGGTTAGCGATGTCGTCTGCGCTATCACGGCCTCGATGCGACCCGCCTGCAGATCGAGGTCGTGTTGCTCGACGGTCTTGTATTCGCGCGGTTCGACGACATCCTTGAAATAGGTGTCAAGGAACGCAACGTTTGCCGTGGAGACCTGCGCGCCGACGGCCTTGCCGTTCAGCGCGTCGCGAAGAGGCTGCAATTCCTGCTCGACCTTCGTTTGGTCGCCCGCAAGATCGACGGTCGTTCCGGTACCCGGGAGATTTGCGAGCGGACCCGATTTTTCAACCATGAACGCTGCCGCGGTTGGAGCGTAGGGTTCGCTGAAGGAGATGACGGCAAGGCGCTTCTCCGTGACGATCATCGATGCCATGATGACATCGAATTTCTTGGCGGTCAGAGACGGGATAAGCCCGTCCCAGTCCTGCGCGACAATGTTGCATTTGATCTTCATGCGGCCGCAAAGATCATTGGCGAGATCGACCTCGAAACCAGTAAGCTTTCCGTCGGGTCCTGTGAAATTCCACGGTTCATAGGCGCCTTCGGTGGCAATGGTGATTTCGGTTGGCCTGCTCTGGGCCTGGGCGCTGCCCGCAGCGGCGGCCAGTACCATGCTGGCGAGCGCAAGTTCGGTTGTCCTCATTTCATTCCCCTTCTTGGTTTGGCGCCCGTTATTGAGCGGCCCTTGCCTTTGATCAGCGTGATGGCTCGGCCTGCCGGGACGCGCGGATCCCTATCGCCTCTGCGGCCAGGCAGAGGATTTCGAATAGAACCTGAGCGGCGATCTGCGCCGTATTCGTGGTCGGATCGTATTGCGGCGCGACCTCGACGACGTCGCCGCCGACGATGTCGAGGCCGGAAAGGCCGCGAAGAATGCCGAGCGCCTGTGCGGAGGTAAGCCCTCCGACTTCCGGTGTTCCCGTGCCTGCCGCGAATGCCGGGTCCAGGGCGTCCACGTCGAAGCTGACATAGGTTGGGCCGACACCTGCCACCGCGCGCGCCTTCTCGATCACAGGCTTGATGCCGAGTTCCTCGACCTCCTCGGCGTGAACGACCGTCATTCCGGAGGCGTAGGAGAACTCCCAGAGATATTCGGAATTGCCGCGGACACCGATCTGTATCGTCCGGCGGGGATCCAGCACGCCCTCGAGCACGGCCTGTCGAAAGGGGCCGCCATGATGGAATTTGCAGCCCTCGAACGACCCGCTGGTGTCGCAATGAGCATCGATGTGGATCATCCCCACCGGCCGATCGCGACCGACGGCGCGGAGCAATGGCAGTCCTATGGAATGATCGCCGCCGACCGAGAGCGGCACAACGCCGGCGTCCACCACGCCGCGAACATAGCGCTCGATATCCTCGTGCGAACCAGCCAGATCGAAACGGCTGCGGAAGGGCACGTCGCCCACATCTGCGACACGGACGTGCGCCGCTGGGACCGCACGCAAGACGTGATCATAGGGCCCGACCCTCTCGACGTTGCGAACGGCGCGAGGTCCGAATCGCGCACCCGGGCGGTTCGTCACGCCCAGGTCCAATGGAATGCCGAGAAGCGCAACATCAATGCCTGTAAAGCGCGGCGCGGCATCTTGCCGAAGAGGTACTTTCAGCAAAGTCGGAACGCCGAAATAGGGCGCTTGGCGGCTGTCGCCCTCGCCGAAGACCTGATCCGCGACCTTGCGAAACTCCGGATCGAAGATGTCAGCCCCGGAGGCGTTTCCATATCGGGCTCGCAGTTCTTCGAGGCATAAGATCTCGGGCATTCAAAATCCTCCAATCGCTCGTTCGGTCCACCGGGTCTTGATGATTCGGCTTCTCGATAAAATCCGATTGAATGCTGTGGGCAATGTTGTATACATATTCGTATTCCACTTGATCTGGCAAGCGGAAAATCGATATCGTTCTTCACGGCGGTCCGGAATTTAGCCCGCGGACGATGAAAGGGGATTTGGTTTGACACTCGGCAAAAAGGAACCGCGCGCCTCGCTGCGTGAAACGACATATGCTCGACTGAAGGATTTGATCCTCACCGGACAGCTGCGGCCTTCCGAGCGACTTTCCGAAAACGCCCTCGCAACGAGACTGGGGGTTAGCCGCACGCCTCTTCGCGAAGCTTTGATGAAGCTTGAAGAGGAGGGATTGGTGGTCGGCCAAAGAAACCTCGGCTATACGGTATCCGACCTGGATATCACCGCCTTCTGCAACCTCCTGGTCGTCCGGGAGGCTCTCGATGTCTGTGCGGCCCGGCTCGCCTGCGCCACGGCGACGGAAGAAGACCTCGACAGGCTCCGCGGCGTCATCGCGCAGATGGTCGAGCTCAAGGAAAGCGCCAAGGACACGCCTTCCGATGCGGCGCGAAACCTCGATCTCGGTCTCTACATCCACCGGGTCATCCTGGAGGCGGCGCGCAATGATGCGCTCACTCGCTTGAGCGAGCAGGTCTATCAACAGCTGCGGCTGGCGCTCTGGCTCGAGGTTCTCTGGGTGGATCTCGAACACACCGATCTGGATGAGCACCGCGCCATTGCCGATGCTATCTGCGCGCGCGACCCCGAAGCGGCCGAAGCGGCTGCGCGGGCGCATGTTCAGAGCTCCCTCAAGAACATGTCGAAACTGCAGCGCATTTGGGCGCACCGACGGACTATCGACTGATCTGCCGGGAGCAGATGGGCGGGGACACGCATGGAACTCATCGACAGGTATTTGGCGCTCGTCGGCTTCGGCGAGACCGGTTGGGGCGCATTGCTCCTTAGTGCATCGGCCATGACCCTCGGGGTCTCGGTCTGCGGCTTCCTGACTGGGACGCTCCTCGGATCGGTCGTCACTTTCATGAAGCTGTCGCGGTACATCGTGCTCCGCTGGCTGGCGGATGGTTACACGACCGTGCTCCGCGGCGTGCCCGATCTGCTTGTCATCTACCTCTTCTATTTTGGCGGCAGTGCGTTTCTGGGGTCCCTCGGCGGTCTCTTTGGCTATGAAGGCTTCATCGGCATGCCGGCCTTCCTCACTGGCACATTGGCGCTCGGCGTGGTTTCCGCTGCATATCAATCCGAAGTGTTTCGCGGTGCCTTCAAGTCCGTCGCCGGCGGCGAACTCGAGGCGGCGAGTGCGGTCGGGATGCGGCCCTGGCCGAAGTTTCGCCGCATCGTCGCGCCCCTGGTGCTGCGCTACGCCATTCCCGGACTGGGCAATACGTGGCAACTCGTGCTGAAGGAGTCGGCGCTGATTTCCATCACCGGCCTCGTGGAACTTCTGCGGCAATCTCAGATCGCGGCCGGATCGACGCGGCGCCCATTCGAGTTCTACCTGACTGCCATCGTCCTTTATCTCGTCATCACCTGGGCATCGTCGATCGCCTTCCGCCATTTGGAAGCGAGAACCATGCGCGGCACCCGGAGTTCTCTGTGATGGACATTGCATTCATGTGGGAGACGTTTCTCATCCTCCTGACGGGCGTGCCGCTCACACTGGAGCTCGCCGTGACGTCCATTTTTGCTGGCGGCATCCTTGCGTTTTTTCTCTCGCTTCTTGCGGTGGTCGGAGGGCCGGTCGGCCGTGGTTTCACCCGGGGCTACGTCTTCGTCTTCCGAGGGTCGCCGTTGCTCGTGCAGATGTTCCTCATCTATTACGGTCTCGGGCAATTCCGACCGATGCTGCAGGAAATCGGCCTCTGGGCAATCTTTCGCGAGCCCTATTGGTGTGCGGTGATCGCACTGACGCTGAACACGGCGGCCTATACCAGCGAGATTTTCCGCGGGGGCTTGCAGGCAGTTTCCGTCCAGCAGGTTGAGGCAGCACGTGCCTGCGGCATGTCGGGCCCGCTTCTGTTCAGGCGCATCGTTCTGCCAATCGCCATCCGGCATGCACTTCCAGCCTACGGCAACGAGGTCATCTTGATGCTCAAGGCAACGGCGCTGGCCTCCGTGATCACCATCATGGAGGTCACCGGCCTTGCGGGGAAGCTGATTGCCGACAGCTTCCGAGCCTTCGAGGTCTTCATCGTCGCCGGTGCGATCTATCTTGCGATCACCTTCCTCGTCACGCGTTTGATGATGATCATTGAATTCTGGCTCTCGCCCCATCTCCGCATGAGGCCACCAACTCTGGCATAACGGGAGTACGTATGTCTGACAGGGGAACGTTTCTCACGGCTGACAACAAGAACAGCGCAGCCGCCGTCTCGGTCAAGGACCTCCGCAAACGCTTTGGTCCGCTTGAGGTTTTGAAGGGAGTTTCCCTCGAAGCCCAGGAAGGAGAGGTGATCTCGATTCTCGGCTCATCCGGATCCGGAAAGTCGACGATGTTAAGGTGCATCAATATGCTCGAAGTGCCCGACAGCGGTGAAGTCCGTATCGGCGGTGAAATGTTCCGGTTGAAAAAAGGGCGATACAAGACCGAGCCAGCCGATCGGCGGCAGGTCGATCGCCTGCGCGAACACATTGGAATGGTATTCCAAAGTTTCAATCTGTGGTCGCACATGACGATACTCGAGAACGTCATCGAAGCCCCCGTGCACGTACAAAAGCGCAATCGCGCTGAATGCATTGAAGAGGCGGAGGCTCTACTCGAGCGGGTCGGTATCGGCGACAAACGCAATTTCTACCCTGGGCACCTGTCTGGCGGGCAACAGCAACGGGCCGCAATCGCGCGTGCGCTAGCGCAACGACCGAAGGTCATGCTCTTCGATGAGCCGACATCCGCACTCGATCCGGAGCTTGTCGGCGAAGTGCTGAAGGTCATGCGTTCACTCGCTGAAGAAGGCCGAACTATGCTCGTGGTCACCCACGAGATGGCTTTCGCACGCGACGTATCCAGTAGAGTTGTGTTTCTGCACAAGGGCGTTGTCGAGGAAGAGGGGCACCCTGCCGAAGTTTTTCGAAAGCCAAGGTCCGAGCGCTTCAGGCAGTTTCTTTCGAACGAGCGGTAGTCTTATGAGCTCTTCGCCACCTTGCTTACGATCCGCGACGTGACATCAGCGCTGACCGCCCGGGCCACTACCTCCCCTTCTGATGCGTGTTGCGTCCAGACGCAAGCATTCATTGTTACCGGCGCAATTCGGCCCGCATGATGGGAATCCGACGGAGGGGGCTGGACTGGTCGCGTGGGCTGCGATTGCAGATGAGTGATCTCGTAACTCTGGCCGGGATCGCCAAGCCCGCGCCGCTGCACACCCTGCGGCACTGCTTTGCCACCCACCTTTTGGAAGCCAACACCGATGTGCGGGTGATTCAGGTTCTTCTCGGACACGCGACGTTGACCACGACCGCCCGCTATAAGCACGACCATGAAGAAGCTTCAGGACCGGACGCTCCGACGCGGACTGGAGTAGCACCCGGGTCGGGTGATCCGGCCAAGACTGGATCGCCCGAGCGATTCAGCACACATCAAAGAAGATCACGTCCAAGACACAGTTGGCCCTTCGCCCGACCGCTGCTCCATCCTAACTGAACGGTAATCTGTACCGTCTATGCGAGGACGGAGACATTCTAGGGTGGCGTTGTCCAATGGTAACCGTTCTCAATTGTATTGCCGTCGATCACAATCTGGGCCTTGTCCTCGTCGCGGCCCTTGTGTGTCTCTTTGGCTCGGCAGTCACCCTGAGGCTGTTGCGCCGCTCGGTGGATGCCCCCGACGGTCAGCGTGTAGGCTGGCAATTTCTTGCGTCGGTGGCCGGGGGTGGAGGGGTGTGGGCGACCCATTTCGTCGCGATGCTGGCCTATGAAACGCCAGCGCCCGTTTCGATTGATGCGCCACTCACAATCCTGTCCCTGGTGATCGCCATGGCTGGCCTGTTCGCAAGCTTTCTCGTCAGTGGAATCCGAATGAGCCGTGTATTTCCCGCACTCGGGGGTGCCATGGCGGGTCTTGCGTTTTCCGCGATGCATTACACCGGCATGTTCGCCTACCGCGTCGTGGGCCTCGTCGAATGGGAGCTTGGATATGTGGTCGCCTCGATCCTGCTGACCGTCATGTTCTCGACTGTATCCGTGGCGCTGACGTGGCTCCGCCCGGTCGGAGCGGGACGCTCCTGGATTGCACCCGCGCTACTGGTGACCGGCATTGTCAGCCTGCATTTTACAGCGATGGCGGCATTCCGCGTGACGCCGGTGGCGGGCAGCTTTCCTGACATCGACGCTCAGGCAGTTGTGGCGCTCGCTCTCGCCATTGCCGTGGCGGCACTGATCATTCTGGGGGCCGGCCTGGCGAGCTATCTGATTGACACGAATGCGCAGGCCGATTCCCGCGAGCGGCTGCGCCACCTTGCTGCGCATGACGCCCTGACCGGTCTCCCCAACCGTTCGAGTTTCAACGACTGCCTGAAAAGGAGTATTGGCGATGCCAGGGCAGGGGACACGAAATTCGCCATCATCTGCGTCGACCTTAACCGCTTCAAAGAGATTAACGACACGCTCGGTCACAGCGCCGGCGACGAGGCCTTGCGCATCGTCGCGAGTCGCATGGCAGACTCTCTTGAAGACGGCGAATTCGTGGCTCGGCTTGGCGGCGACGAATTCGCTGCTGTCAAACCGTTCGTCGATCGGAGCGAAGTGCACGCCTTTGCGAGCCGACTGTCGGACGTTTTCAATCGGCCGATGCGCATTAGCAGCATGGATGCGGAAGTCGGAGCGAGCATTGGCGCGGCGATCTGGCCCGACGATGCGGAGGACCTTGACGAACTGATCAACGACGCAGATTTGGCCATGTATCACGCCAAGCACGCATTTCTCGAATCGGTGTGCTTCTACGATGCTGGGATCGGCGAGACCGTGCGCAAGCGCCGAAAGCTGGCGGAAGCGTTGCGCAACGCGCTTGAGCATGATCAGCTCGGTATCTACTACCAGGTGCAGATGTCGCTATCGAGCGGCGAGGTTCGCGGCTATGAGGCCCTGCTGCGCTGGACCCACCCTCAATTCGGATCGATTCCTCCGTCGGAGTTCATTCCCGTCGCCGAGGAAAATGGCCTCGTCACCCCGCTTGGAGCCTGGGTCCTGCGTCGGGCCTGCCAGGACGCTGCCACCTGGGCGTCTCCCTGCCGGGTTGCGGTCAATGTTTCGGCGGTCCAGTTCATGGACGCCAACTTGCCGCGCCTCGTCCAGGAGGTGCTGATAGAGACCGGGCTGCCGCCGCACCGCCTCGAACTCGAACTCACCGAGACCGCGCTCATCAGGGACAAGACACGGTCACTCCACATCATGCGGCAAATCAAGGCGCTTGGGGTGGGCGTTGCACTCGATGATTTCGGCAGCGGCTATTCTTCTCTAGAGACCCTGCGGAGCTACCCGTTCGACAAGATCAAGCTCGACCGTGCCTTCGTCGAGGGTATCGAGCGCGATCGACAATCCAAAGCGATCGTCAGAGCCGTTCTGACGCTTGGCAAGAGCTTGGACATCCCGGTCCTGGCGGAGGGGATCGAGACGGAAGACCAAATAGCGATCCTCCGCGCGGAAGGTTGCGATGAAGGCCAGGGATTTCTGCTTGGCAGACCGTCGCCCAATGTCGAACTCGCGACGCAGGGCGGGCCGGCCCCGTGGGAAATGATCGGGTACCCGTCCGGCCACCACCGGTCGGTAGATGTGGAGGATGCTGCGCCGTCGCCGATTCGCCGAGGTGTGAACGCCTGAGAGGAGCCTTACTTCGGTCGGATCGCGCCGCCGGCTGCTTGTCATAGCAGCCCTGAGGAGGGTGGCGGGGATACTCGCGTCGATGCGGTGAACTCGCAAGCCGCACGCTTCCGAAGTTGCTGCCGTCATCAGAACGACGACCGCTGGCGCGGCCAAAGCCCGGCTGATGAGACGGCGTTAGCTGTAGTAGTATCAAGCGCAGCGATATGCGACCTGTTTCCATATTCACTCGAGGGACGAAGCTCAAGGGATTCCCGCACCCCGCGGCGCCTCCTGGGCTCACGTCCGGAAATGTATGGAGGAGGGATCATGGATCATTCAGTTGTTTCGACCGAGGCGGCGGCGACACCATCAAGCTTTTTGATGGGGGGCAGGCGAACGTGGAGCGGAACTACGCGATGTCGAGCTCAAGTTGGCGGGACTCACTGAGCAGCGGGTCGCCGCCGGTGCGGCAGTACGGGAAGAGTTTCGAGCACGCTTTCGCCCTTGGCAATGGCCCCTCTTGCGCCCGCCGCAACTGCCGCAGGCGCAGCTTTCCGGAACAATATGCCACCGATGGTGTTGAGCCGGGGAGAGAGCCAGCCAAACCGTGATGCATTCGCCCGACGCAACCTACCGGCTGCAGTTTCGCAACGGGATGGACTTCGCCAAAGCCGTGGAGTTGATCCCGCATTTCGTGGCGCTCGGCATCTCCCATCTCTATGCGTCGCCCATCTTCACCGCCGTCGAGGGCTCGACGCATGGCTACGACGTCGTGAACTATAACGAGATCGACCCCGCTCTGGGCGGCGAGAATGGTTTCCGTAGCCTCGTCGCGGCGCTCAAGGCCCAGGGGCTCGGCATCGTCCTCGACATCGTGCCGAACCATATGGCCGCGCATCTTGAGAATGGTTGGTGGCACACTGTCGTCGAATGGGGCCGCGACAGCGCCTATGCCGATCATTTCGATATCGATTGGCATCAGCGCCTCACTTTGCCGTTCCTCGGCCGCTCTTTCGACGAGGAGCTTGCAGCCGGCACCGTCCGCGTCGCCTTCGACCGTGGACGCAACTGTCTGGCACTCGGCTATTACGGGGCGCATTACCCGCTCCATCCGGCGAGCTACGGGCAGGTGCTCGAAGGCGCGCATCCGTCGCTCGGGAAATTCGTCGCCATCGCCGCTGCGTCGGAGCCGGCAGAGGCTGACCGGTTTCACGCGCGGCTGGCGACGCTTCTGCAGAAACCTGCCGCGATCGCCGCGCTGGACGAGCAACTCGCGACGTTCTCCGCCGACCGCCGGCGCATGCAGGATCTGCACGCGCTGCAGCCTTGGAGGCTGATGGACTGGAGGAGCGCGCGCGACCATTTGAGCTATCGCCGGTTCTTCGAGATCGCCGGGCTCGTCGGCGTCCGCGTCGAGGACCCGGCCGTCTTCGCGGATACGCATCGGCTGGCGCTCGATCTCGTCCGGGAAGGGCTCGTCGATGGGCTGCGGATCGACCATGTCGACGGCCTTGCCGATCCCGAGCAATACCTCAATCGGCTGCGGCAAGCGGTCGGCAATCGGACTTTCCTCGTCGTCGAGAAGATCCTGGAGGCGCAAGAGACCTTGCCGCCCGAATGGCCGGTCGAGGGCGCGACGGGTTACGAGTTCATATCCGCCCTGGTGGAGCTGCTCGCTGATGAAGAGGCGTCCCTCCTTTGGAACGAGACGAGTGGAGCGCAGGCGGCAAGCGCCGTCCGCGATTGCAAGCTGATGCTGCTCCGCCATAACTTCAATGCCGAAGTCACGCGGCTTGCAAGGCTCATGGGGGAGAGCGCGGGCGACGGTACCGCCGAGGCCATTCGCCAGCTGTTCGCGGCCCTTGCCGTCTACCGGACCTATGTCACAGATCGCGGCGCAACGGCGCGTGACCGCCGGATCATCGAAGAAATCGCCGCCAAGGCGTCGGATGCGGCGCCGGCTGTGCAGACGGAAATAGATCAGGTGGCCGCTGCGCTGCTCGACCCGGCAGGCCGGCCCGCGCGGGGAGAGTTCCGGACGCGGTTTCAGCAGTCGAGCGGCGCCGTCATGGCCAAGGCCGTGGAGGATACTTTCTTCTATCGGCGGGGCGACTATCTGGCCGCGAACGAGGTGGGCGCGGATCCCTGCTGGCGGCCGGGCGGCCCGCGGCGCTTCCATGCGATGATGCTTCGTCGCGCGAGCGAAATGCCGAAGGGGCTCTCGGCGACCTCCACCCATGACACCAAACGCGGCGAAGATGCGCGCGCCCGGCTGTACGTGATCAGTGAGGCGCCGGAGCTTTGGGCAAATGCCGTTCTCCGCTGGCATGAGATCAATGCGGGCGCGATCCGTTCCTTGCCCTCAGGCGAGGCGCCGGAAGCCTCGGTGGAGCAGTTCCTCTACCAGAGCCTTCTCGGCACCTGGCCCGTCGCGCCAATTGGCGAAGGCTCGCTTTCGGCGCTCAGCGAGCGCATGCATGCCTTCGCCATCAAAGCCGTCCGGGAGGCGAAGCTGCGGACGAGCTGGGACGGGCCGGACGAGCACTATGAAGCGGCGGTCACGGCGTTTCTGGCCAAGGTTCTCGATTGGCGGAACCGGGCGTTTCTTGAAGATTTCGGCGCGGTGGCGCGGCCCTTCATCCGCGCCGGTCTGGTCAACAGCCTCTCCCAGACGCTGGTGAAGCTGACCGCGCCGGGAATTCCGGACATCTACCAGGGCAGCGAGCGCCTCGACCTCTCCCTTGTCGATCCCGACAACCGCCGGGCGTTCACGCCCGTCTCCCTGCCCGCCGAAGCGCCGCGAAACCCGACGGAAGGCAATTTCGAGGATTGCAAGCAATGGCTGATCGCCGAATGCCTCCGCTTTCGCCGACAAACCGGAGCGGATCTGATGCGGAGGGGCGATTACCGTCCCGTCGAGGTGGAGGGTCCCGGCGCCCGGCACGCGGTCGCCTTCATGCGCCTGAGGGAGCAGGAATGCGCGATCACCGTCGTCCCGCGGCTCGTCTTCGGCCATCTGGACGAGACGAGGCTCCTTGTCGGGACCGAGCTATGGCGCGAGACCGGATTGCTCTGGCCCGAAGACGGCGAGCCCAGGCAGCTCCAGAACCTGCTGACCGGAAGGCTCGTCGCGGCGCGACGCCGGCTGCCGCTTGGCGAGATCTTCGGCGGTTTTCCCGTCGCCTTCCTTGTCCAGGCATGAGGGCAGGTTGGGTATCAAACGCTTCCGAGCCGGCGGATATTGCCCGCAAGCTCGAGACCGAGCCGGAGCGACGCCGCCGTCGCGCCGACAATCTGCGGCAACAGCAGCCATTCGAGCGTCAAGGCCGAGCCGGAGCGCTCCTGCTCGTGCACCAGCGCATGATGAATGCCGGAAACCTGTGTCGCATTGAACCGTGCGAGGCTCACCAACACCTCGGCGGCGACCGGGTTCTGCTTGTGCGGCATGGCCGAGGAGGCGCCGCCGCCGGAAAGCATGATCTCGTCGCCGGCCTGCGCCATCAGCGCCACGTCCTGGCCGAACTTGCCGAGACTGCCGGTGATCAGCGACAAAAGGTGGACGAAATCGGCGATTGCGGAGCGCTGGCTGTGCCATTGCGGCCAATCGACCAAGGCAAGCTCCTCCGCGAGCGTTTCGCGCACCGCGTCTGCCTTGTCCTCGAGCTTGTCGAGTGTGCCGGCCGCCCCGCCGAACTGCACGGCGAAAACGCTCGCCTCCATGGCATCGAGCCGGTCCTGCTGGTCGAGCAGCGGTTCGAGCCAGGAATGCAGGCGATCGGCAACGGTGATCGGAATGGCCGCCTGCATGCGGGTGTGGGCGGTCAGCGGTCGCGACCCCCATTGACGCCCGCAGTCCTCGATCGCCGATACCACGGCCCCGAGACGGCCGGAGAAGAGCCCGGCAATCGCCTTCAGGCGCAGCATCAGGCTAGTGTCGATCACGTCCTGGCTGGTGGCGCCGAAATGAACATAGTCGGCCGCCTCTTCGCCGACGGCGCGGCGCAACTGCCGGACGAGTTCCGGCACGACGACGCCGTCGACCGCCGTCGCCCGCCGCAGGGCCGCAACATCGGGGGAAAATCCCCGGCAGGCCGCGGTAATGCGATCGGCCGCGGCCTCTGGTATGATCGCATGCCGCGCCTCGGCCCGCGCCAGCGCAGCCTCGAAGGAAAGCATGGCGCGGATGTCGGCGACCACGGAAAACTCCGCCGCCACCGCCTCGTCGCCGAGGAGGCCGGAAAGATAGGGATGGTCAAAGGCCGAATAGGTCATGGCACGTCTCCAGCTTTCACGTCCTCCCGCCCACGGGCGAACGGAGGTCACGGCACGGACGTGCCAGGGATCATATATCCAGGAAGACAGTTTCCTTTTCGCCCTGGAGATGAATGTCGAAGAGATAATTAGGCGCCGTGCCGCCGGCGACAAGCGTCTCGGCTCGTTGGCGATACTCGATCCGGCCAAGCAGCGGGTCCTCGGCATTCGCGGCCGCCTCGTCGGGGAAATACATGCGTGTATGCAGGCCGAGATTGATGCCGCGGGCGACGATCCACAAGGTGATGTGCGGTGCCATCAAGCGGCCGTCCCTCGCCGGCACGCGGCCCGGCTTGACGGTCCGGAAGGTGAAGGTGCCGTCCTCGGCGCCGGTCGGGCAGCGGCCCCAGCCGGTAAAGTTCGGGTCCGCGGTGCCGCGCAGTTCCGACGGCGAATTGTAGAACCCGGCGGCATCGGCCTGCCAGATCTCGACAAGCGCATCCTTGAGGGGCACGCCCGCGCCGTCGATCACCCGGCCGGTCACGGTGATGCGTTCGCCGAGCGTGTGGTCATTGACCATCGCCGAGCCGAGATCGCTCTCGTAGACACCGGGGATGCCGCAGAAGTTCGGGGTGAGTCCGATATGGACATAGGGGCCCGCCGTCTGCGAAGCGGTTTCCTTGAGGTAGCCGAGATCCTGTACCATCGGTATCCCCTCAATTGCCTTCCGGCCGGTTCTCGAAGAAGGTCGAGCGGCGGCCGCGCAGCACGATGTCGAACTTGTAGGCCCGTGCGTCCATCGGGATCGTATTGGCCCAGTCGAGCGGCGCGATCAGCTGCTCGATTGCCCGCCGGTCCGGGATCGTGCCGACGATCGGACATTTCCAGATCATCGGATCGCCCTCGAAATACATCTGGGTGATCAGCCGCTGGGCGAAACCATGGCCGAAGATCGAGAAATGGATATGCGCCGGGCGCCAGTCGTTGACGCCGTTCGGCCAGGGATAGGCACCCGGCTTGATGGTGCGGAAGCAATAATGGCCGTTCTCGTCGGTGATGGTACGGCCGCAGCCGCCGAAATTCGGATCGACCGCCGCCAGATAGCTTTCCTTCTTGTGGCGATAGCGCCCCCCGGCATTTGCCTGCCAGAATTCGAGCAGCGCGCCTGGAACCGGACGACCGCGCTCGTCCAGCACGCATCCATGCACGATGATGCGCTCGCCGATCGCGCTTTCGCCGGGCTTTGCGAAATTGTGGATCAGGTCGTTGTCGAGCTCGCCCAGCATGGAATGGCCGAAGACCGGGCCGGTGATCTCCGAGATCGTGCCGTCGAGCGAAAGCAGAGCCTTCTGGGGTGAGCGCAGCACCGAGGTCTTGTAGCCCGGGGTGAAGGCCGGCGGATGCCGGCCGCGGTCGCGCGGGAAGAAGGCGCCCGTTTCGGGCCGGCCGTTATCATGGTTGGACATGGTCGCTTTTCCCTCCCTAGAGCATTTTGCAGTCAGGTGGAATCACCTGACGTGGCACAAATGCGCCGAAAACAAACAGATAGAGCGGTAGCGCGAACGCAGGTGAGCGCATTCCACTCTAGGCCTTCTCGGCACCCATCTCGCCAAACGCCTTCTTGGCGATCTTGATGGCGTGGTTGGCCGCCGGCACGCCCGCATAGATCGCCACATGCAGGAGCGCCTCGCAAATGTCCTCACGGCTGGCACCGGTATTGGCGGTGGCGCGGACATGCATGGCGACTTCCTCGTCGTGGCCGAGGGCGGCAAGCAGCGCGATCGTCACAATCGAGCGCTCGCGCTTCGTCCAGGTCGGCCGCGACCACACATGGCCCCAGGCCGCTTCGGTGATCAGCTCCTGAAAGGGCCGATCGAAATCGGTCGCCGCCGCCTGTGCCCGATCGACATGCGCATCGCCGAGAACGGCGCGGCGTGTCGCCATGCCCTGGCGCTGGCGATCGGAAGGCGCTTCACTCATGGGACTTCTCTCCAGTCTTTACGGATTCGAAAAAGCCGCGCAGCACCGCAAGCAGCGCCTCCGGCTGTTCGACGCAGGGAATGTGGCCGGCGTCGCGGATGATCTCGAAGCGGGCGCCGGGAATGAGCTTGGCGGTGGAGCGCACCAGGTCGGGCGGCGTCGAGCCGTCCTGGTCGCCGGCAATGCAGAGAACCGGCACGGCGATCTTGCCGGCGGCGTCGGTATAGTCGGCGTCGCGGATCGCCGCGCAGGTGCCGGCATAGCCCGCCACCGGCTGGCGCACCAGCATGTTGCGATAGCCGGCATAGGCGACGTTTTCCGGCCGGCGGAAGGCCGGCGTGAACCAGCGCTCGAGCACCCCGTCGGCGATCGCCGCAAGCCCCTTTGCCTCGACCGCGGCGATGCGTTCGTCCCACATCTCGGCCGTGCCGATCCTGTGGGCGGTGTTGGAAAGCACGAGCGCCCGCACCAGTTCCGGGCGGCGCTGATAGAGCGCCTGCGCGATCAGGCCGCCGACCGAAAGCCCGCAGACGATCGCATTCTTCACCCCGAGCTGATCAAGAAGACCGGCGAGGTCGGTCGCAAGCTCCTCGATCGAATAGGGAACCTGGCCGATATCGGAAAGGCCGTGGCCGCGCTTGTCGTAAAGAAGGATCGTATGGGCGCCGGCAAGCGACAGGGTGACATCGCGCCAGATGCGAAAATCCGTGCCGAGCGAATTGATGAAGACGATCAGGGGCTTGTCGGTGACGGCGCCGATCAACCGGTAATGGATCGCGATGTCGTTAATGTGGGCGAATTGCACGGCGGTATCTCCTCCCTCACCAAAATGATTATTTCATCTGGTTAGGTAAAATGATATTTCGTCGGCTTCAATTAACCTCGGGGTTATGGGTGGTCCATGATCGATGCTCGGATCAAGTTTCGCCATCTGCAGACATTTGTAGAGGTCGCGCGCCAGAAGAGCGTCGTGAAGGCGGCCGAGCTTCTGCATGTCACGCAGCCCGCCGTCACCAAGACCATCCGCGAACTCGAGGACGTGCTGGGCGTCGCCGTGATCGAGCGCGAGGGGCGCGGCATCAGGATCACCCGTTACGGCGAGGTCTTCCTGCGCCATGCCGGAGCGGCTCTGACGGCCCTGAGGCAAGGGCTCGATTCCGTCTCGCACGAGCGCGTCGGCGATCTGCCGCCGATCCGCGTCGGCGCGCTGCCGACGGTCTCGACCCGCGTCATGCCCCATGCCATGACGCTTTTTCTCAAGGAGAACACCGGCGCCCGGATCAAGATCGTCACCGGCGAGAACGCGGTGCTGCTCGAGCAATTGCGTGTCGGCGATCTGGACCTCGTGGTGGGGAGGCTTGCGGCTCCCGACAAGATGACCGGCTTTTCCTTCGAGCACCTCTTCTCCGAACAGGTGGTCTTCGCCGTGCGCGCCGGCCATCCGCTGCTTACCGACAGGGCGGCGATCTTCGCTCATCTCGGCGACTATCCGGTGCTGATGCCGACCCGGGCCTCGATCATCCGCCCCTTTGTCGAGCGCTTCCTCATTGCCAACGGCATTGCGGGGCTGCCGAACCAGATCGAGACGGTGTCCGATGCCTTCGGCCGCGCCTTCGTGCGTTCGAGCGACGCCATCTGGATCATCTCGAACGGCGTCGTCGCCAGCGACGTCGAAGACGGCACGCTTGCGACCCTGCCGATCGATACCAGCGAAACGCGGGGGCCGGTCGGCTTCACCATGCGCACCGACGCCATCCAGTCGCTGCCGCTCTCCATTCTGATGCAGACGATCCGCGAAGCGGCGGAGGCTGTCGTCGCCAAAGCTTAAGTGCGTTCCTGTCCGGCAGGCCGATGCGGCTCAGCAGCGTGAGCAGCGGCGGCAGGTGATTCGCCTGCAAATGGCGTGAAGCCGCGAAGTGTGGTTAAATGACGGCCAAGGCACGGCAATTGTGCCTAAGATAAGCAGGGAGGAGAAAATGCGCGAAGTAAAAGCGCCATCCCGGCGTGTTTTCCTGAAAAAAAGCGGACTTGTCGCGGGCTCTGCCGCCACCCTTCTGGCAGCGCCCTGGGTGCGCAAGGCCGGCGCGGCCGAAACCATCGTCTGGAAGGTGCAGACCTCATGGCCGGCCGGCGTCGGCCTGGAAACATTCCAGAACTGGTGCGGCAGCATCAAGGAAAAGACGGGCGGCGAACTCGAGTTCCAAGCCTTCAAGGCCAAGGATATCGTCGGCGATTTCGAGCTCTTCGACGGCGTCAAGAACGGTGTTCTCGAAGCGATGAACTCGTTTTCCTTGTATTGGGCCGGCAAACTACCGGCGACGGCCTTTCTGAGTTCCTACACCATGGGCCTGCGTTACCCGCATGAATGGGACATCTTCTTCTATTCGAAGGGCGGTCTGCAGGTGGCCCGCGACATCTATGGGGCGCAGGGTCTCTATTACGTAAACCGCATTCATCACGGCGCCAACATCATCCATTCGAAGACGCCGATCCGCTCGATCGACGATTTCAGGGACTTGAAGCTGCGCGTTCCGGGCGGCATGATCGCGGAGACCTTCGCCAAGGCCGGAGCGAAGACCACGCTGCTTCCTGGCGGCGAGGTGTTTTCGGCGCTGGAGAAGGGCACGATCGACGCGGCCGACTATACCGGCCCGGCGGTCAACTGGGCGCTCGGATTCCAGCAGGTGACCCAGTACATCTCGATGGGACCGCCGGGGCTGATGGCGCTCCACCAGCCGGTCGACCTCATGGATTTCGCGGTCAACATGAATGTCTGGAACAACCTGCCCGATAAGCTGAAGCAGTTCGTCGAGGACGAAATCGCGGTCTATTCCAACATTCACTTCGGTGCGATCCAGGAGGCCGACATGGAGGCCTGGCAGAAGTTCCTCGACGCCGGCATCGAGATCAACCGGCTCGGCCAGGACGATGTGCAGCGCTTCCAGGAAATCGCCGTGCCGATCTGGTTCGAATGGGCGAACAAGGACAAGGACGCGGCCCGCATGTTCAAGCTGCAGCTCGAGATGATGGAAAACCCGACCCTCGGCTATGTCACGCCCGACATGTATCAGGGCCTGTCCGTCGATCTCTAAGGCGCGATGCAGTTGCAGCGTCTTTCGTGCGTCCTGAAGGATGATGACGTGGTCAGGTCGTCCCATTGTGCGGCAAAGACAAACAAATAGAGCGGTTGCGCGAACGCATGTGCGTGCATCCCGCTCTAATGGGCGTGAGGGAGGACAGCGCGCGCCGTCCCTCGTTTCGCTTCGAGGCTGATCTGCCCGCCCTTTTGGGCGGGTGCTCCCTGTTTTCCTATGGGGTCGTTTGATGCCGTCGCTCACGTTTGTCATGCCGCATTGGCTCTTTTGGGCGAGCCTCGTGGTCTTTCCGCTGATCGCGTCTTTCCTCGTCCATCGCGAGCGCGGGCGGAGGGAAGCCGGCCGGCCGAACCTGTTTCTCGCCTATCTCTTCCTGATCTCCGCCGGCTTTCTCGGCATGCACCGCTTCTATCTGCGAAGTGTGTGGGGACTCCTGTTCATTCCCGTCTTCCTGGCGGTGCTCTGGACGAGCGCCGAGGTGCGCGTGGAGCGCGAAGCGCTGTCGTTCGCCCGTTCCGAAGCGCAGCGGGCCGAGCGGCTGGTTACACGTGCAACGGCAGACCTCGCGAGAAACCAGGAGGGCGCCGCCGATCGGCTCGCCGAAGCCAATGCCGCTGCGCAAACCACACGCGCCGACCTGACGGCGGCCGTCGCCGGGCTCGAGCGTTCCAATCGCAACGCCCGGATCGCCGGAATTCTGCTCGGTCTTCTGCTTCTCGGCGATGCATTTCTGATGCCCGGTCTCGTGCGACGGAGGCGCGAGCGCGAGGCGGCCGCCCCGGCCACGGCGCCAGAACCTCTCATGGAAACCGCCGTGCCCGGATCGCGGGTCCGGCCGCCACTGCCGCTGCTTCGGCCGGTGGACCGGCTGGTGCAGGCAACGGGCGAACTCGTCGCCTATTGGTCTGTGCTCGCCGTCTTCGCCTATTATTACGAAGTGGTCGGCCGTTACGTCTTCAACTCGCCGACCAATTGGGTGCACGAGAGCATGTTTCTCATGTTCGGCATGCAATACATGCTCGCCGGAGCCTATGCCTATCGCGACGAGTCCCACGTCCGGGTCGATATCGTGTACAGCCGCCTTTCGGATCGCGGCCGGGCGATCTGCGACGTCATCACCTCGGCCTTTTTCTTCCTGTTCGTGGGGACGATGCTCGTAACCGGCTGGCGTTTCGCCAATGACGCGATGGCGGTCGGCGAACGGTCCTTCACCGAATGGGGCATCCAATATTGGCCGGTCAAGCTCGCCATCCCGGTCGGCGCGGCGCTTCTTCTGCTGCAAGGATTTTCCCGGCTGCTGCGCGACATCGCCACGGTGGTGGCGGGAAAGGTCGACTGACGATGGGCCTCGATCTTCCGATAGAATGGCTGAGCCTTCTGATGTTCGGGGGGCTCGGCGTGCTCTTGCTGCTCGGGCTGCCCATGGCCTTCTGCACCGGCAGCCTTGCGGTGCTCTTTCTCTGGCTGTTCGGCAATGCGGCGATGCTCAACATGCTGCCGTCGCGGGTCTTTCCCTTTATGACGGACTACCAGCTTTCCGCGGTGCCTCTGTTCATCTTCATGGCGGCGATCCTCCAAAAGGCCGGGATCATCGAGGAACTGTTCGAGGTCATCTACAAATGGCTGGGCGGCCTGAGGGGCGGGCTCGCCTCGGCGACGGTCATCTCTTGCACGCTGCTTGCGGCCATGGTCGGCGTGGTCGGGGCTGCCGAGGTGACCATGGGCATGATCGCCTTGCCGGCGATGCTGCGCCGCAATTACGATCCGAGGCTCGCCTGCGGAGCGTTGCTCGCCGGCGGCACGCTCGGCATTCTCATTCCGCCCTCCGTCATGGCGATCGTCTATGCGGTCGTTGCCCAGCAGTCGCTGGGAGAGCTGCTGATCGGCTCGGTCTTCCCGGGCTTGCTGCTATCGGGCATGTATGTCGCCTATGTGACGGTGCGCTGCTACATCAACCCCGCGCTGGGGCCGCCCGTGCCACCGGGCGAACGCGTCGGTTTCATGGAGAAGCTCCGGCTGCTTCGCGGCGCGCTGATGCCGATCCTGCTCATCATCACCGTTCTTGGTGTCATCTTCGTCGGCATCGCAACGCCCGTCGAGGCCGCCGGCATCGGCACCTTCGGCGCCTTCGTAGTCTGTGCAACGCATCGCCGGCTTACCTGGCAGACGATCCGGGACGCGGCGGTCACCACGTTGAAGGCGACCGCAATGGTGATGTGGATCTTCTTCGGCGCCACCATGTTCGTCGGTTTTTTCATCCTCAAGGGTGGGCAGACCTTCGTCACCGACACGATCCTCGGCACGGGCCTGCCGCCCTACGGCGTGCTGCTGCTGATGATGGTCATTCTCTTCGGGCTCGGCATGTTCCTCGATTGGGTCGGCATCCTGCTGCTGACGGTGCCGATCTTCCTGCCGATCCTGAGATCGCTGCAGTTCGAGGGCCTGTTCGGCTTTCCGGGCCTCGAACCCGCCGATGTGCCGCTCTGGTACGGAGTCATCTTCATGGTCAACATGCAAATGGCCTTCCTCAGTCCGCCCTTCGGCTATTCGCTGTTTTACCTGAAGAGCGTCGCGCCGCCCGACATCTCGATGGCGACGATTTTCCGGGCGGCCGCGCCCTTCATCGTTCTGCAGGCGATCGGCGTCGCCCTTTGCATCGTCTTTCCCTCGATCGTCCTCTGGCTGCCGAAGGTGGTCTATGCCGGCGGCTGAGCGAAACGATCAGCGCTCGTCATTTGCGAAGAACGAGGCGTGGCTCTCGCGGATGCGGCCGATGATGGACTTGATGCGCGACAGGTGGACGCGCATCGCCTCCGCGGCCTTGTCGCCATTGTGTTCGCGAAGTGCCGTCATGATCACCCTATGGTCGTCGAAGGCGCTTTGGGCGCCGAAGGAAAGGCTGAGATAGCGCACCCGGTCCATATGCGCCTTGCTGTCACGGATCAGTGCCCAGGCAAACTCATGTCCGGAAAGATCGCATATCTGCTTATGGAAGTTGTCGTCGAGCGAGTGGAACAGGACCTTGTCCCCGGCCGCGATCGCCGTCTCCTGCTCATCGAGCAGGGCGTCGAGCCGGTCGAGTTGCGCATCCGTCAGGCAGTCGGCGGCGGCACGGACGGTTTCCATCTCAAGCGCCGTGCGGATGAAGCGGGCCTGCATGACTTCCTTTTCGGAAATATGCGTGACGACCGTCGCCCGCTGCGGCCGGATCAGCAGAAATCCGAGCTGCGACAGCCGATAGAAGGCATCGCGTACCGGCTGCCGGGAAACGCCGAGCTGCTTGGCGACTTCGACCTCCGAAAGCTTCGTGCCCGGCGGCAGGTCCAGTTCGACCACCTGGTGATAAAGATGCTCGAAGACCTGTTCCGTCACCGATGGCGCGCGGCTCAGTTCGACTGCCCGGATCTGAACCTGATCGGCCATGAAACCTCCGTTGACTCATTCTGCATACTAACATATTAGATGACTAGCCGAATGCAATATGTCATCGCCGGATCGTAGCCGGCAAATGGTTGGGAGGCCATCGCATTGCTGAATGAGGATAGGCTCTTTCCGCTGGAATCTCGGTCGCGCGGTATCGCCCGGGCGCTCTACGATAAGGTTCGCCATCTCCCGATCGTCAGCCCCCATGGCCACACCGATCCGAAATGGTATGCGCTGAACGAGCCGTTTCCTGACCCCGCCCAGCTCTTCGTCACGCCGGACCACTACGTCTTCCGCATGCTCTGCTCGCAAGGCATTGCGCTCACCGACCTCGGCGTGCCGCGCGTCGACGGCGGGCCGACGGAAGAAGATGGCCGCAAGATCTGGCGGCTCTTCGCCCGGAACTATCATCTCTTCCGCGGGACGCCGAGCCGGCTCTGGCTCGACCATTCCTTCGAAGCAGTCTTCGGGCTCAGGGAGCGCCTTTCGGCAAAGACCGCCGACCATTTCTACGACCATATTTCGGAGTGCCTGGGGAAGCCGGAATTCAGGCCGCGCGCCCTCTTCGAGCGCTTCAACATCGAGGTGATCGCGACCACCGAAAGCGCGCTCGACGATCTTCGCTGGCACGATATGATTCGCCGCTCGGGCTGGAAGGGCCGTGTCGTAACCGCCTACCGCCCCGACAGCGTCGTCGATCCCGAGTTCGAGAATTTCCGCGAGAATATCGAGCGCTTCGGCGAGCTCGCAGGAACGGATGCGACCAGCTGGCACGGTTATCTCGAAGCCCATCGAATCCGGCGTGCATTCTTCAAGAACTATGGCGCGACGAGCTCCGACCACGGGCACGCGACCGCGCGCACGGAAAACCTGAGCGAGGCCGAAGCGGCGTCGCTGTTTGCGAAAGCGCTCGCGGGGCGCTGCAGTGCCGAGGAGGCTGATGCCTTCCGCGGTCACATGCTTACAGAAATGGCGCGCATGAGCCTTGAAGACGGGCTGGTCCTGCAGATCCATCCGGGTTCCTGGCGCAACCATTCCGTCGAGGTTCTGCGCCGGCACGGACGCGACAAGGGCTTCGACATTCCCACGCGCACGGACTACGTGCGGGCCCTGAAGCCCCTGCTCGACGCGGTCGGCATGCGGCCGGAACTCACCGTCATCGCCTTCACGCTCGACGAGACCAGCTACTCGCGCGAGCTTGCGCCGCTCGCCGGCGCCTATCCGGCGCTGAAGCTCGGTCCGGCCTGGTGGTTCTTCGACAGCGCCGAAGGCATGCGCCGCTACCGCGAACTCACGACCGAAACCGCCGGCTTCTACAACACCGTCGGCTTCAACGACGACACCCGCGCCTTCTGCTCGATCCCGGCGAGACACGACGTCGCCCGCCGGGTCGATTGCGCCTATCTCGCAACTCTGGTCGCCGACGGTCGGCTCGATGAGGACGAGGCGGGCGAGGTCGCCATCGACCTTGCCTATCGGCTTGCGAAACAAGCCTACCGGCTGTGAGAACAGCCGCATTCAAAAAGGGAGGAATTGAAATGACGTTTCTGAAGAAGATGAGCATGGCCCTGCTGGCATCCGCCGCATTGGCGCTTGCATCGGTTTCGGCTCAAGCCGCGGATCGAGTCCTGCGCTCGTCCGATACGCATCCGGACGGCTATCCGACCGTCGAAGCGGTCAAACACATGGGCAAATTGCTGGAGGAGAAGACTGGCGGCCGTCTCGGCGTCGAGGTCTTCCATTCCGCGCAGCTCGGCGAGGAAAAGGACACGATCGAACAGACGCAGTTCGGCGTGATCGACATGAATCGCGTCTCGCTCGGACCGTTCAACAACATCATCGAAGAGACTCAGGTCCCGTCGCTCCCCTATATCTTCCGCTCGGTCGAGCACATGCATAAGGTGATGGACGGGCCGATCGGCGAGGAAATTCTCGCAGCATTTGAAGCGCATGACTTGATCGGCCTTGCCTTCTACGACGGCGGTTCGCGCAGTTTCTACAATTCCCAGAAGCCCATCAAGTCCGTCGACGACCTCAAGGGCATGAAGTTCCGCGTGATGCAGTCGGACATGTTCGTCGACATGGTCGGCGCGCTAGGCGCCAATGCCACGCCCATGCCCTATGGCGAAGTGTACTCCTCGATCCAGACGGGCGTCATCGACGGGGCTGAAAACAACTGGCCCTCCTATGACAGCTCCGGCCATTTCGAAGTCGCCAAGCACTACACGCTCGACCAGCACCTGATCGTTCCGGAAGTGCTCGTCATGTCCAAGAAGACATGGGACAGCCTCTCGCCGGAAGACCAGGCTGCGGTGCGCGAAGCTGCCAAGGCCTCAGTGCCCTATATGCGCGAACTCTGGGCGGCGCAGGAGAAGAAGTCCGAGGAGAAGATCCGCGCGGCCGGCGTCGAGGTCGTCTCCGAGATCGACAAGGGGCCGTTCATCGAGGCGATGAAGCCGGTCTACGAGAAATACGTCAAGTCCGAGAAGCTGAAGGACATGGTGAAGCGCATCCAGGAAACGCAGTGAACTAAGATCGGATCGTTGACCGCCACTACTCCTCCGGCAGCCGGAAGGGGTAGGGCGGTCGCTATCCGAGGAGACATCGCCTTGCAAAACACTATGAAGAGCGTCGCGCGTGTCATGGGCACCCTCTCCGGGGCCGCGCTCTGGATCGCCGGCATCGGTCTCGTCCTGATGACCGTTTTCATCGCCGCCCAGGTCTTCTGGCGCTATCTCCTGAACGACAGCCTGACCTGGAGCGAGCCCGCCTCCGTGATGATCATGGGGTGGTTCATCTTTCTTGGTGCCGCAGTCGGCATCCGGGAAGGCTATCACCTCTCGTTCGACATCCTGCTCCATGTCCTGCCGCAACGGGGCAAGGAGATCCTGCACACGCTCTCGGATATCTTCGTGGCAGGCTTCGGCGGCGGCATGATCTTCTACGGCGCGCAACTGGCGATGAAGACGGCGGGCAATCAAATGCCGAGCCTCGGCATTTCCGGCGCCTTCGATTTCCTACCCATAGTGGCCGGCGGCGTGCTGGTCGTTCTCTTTTCCCTCGAGCGCATTGCCCGGCGCGCGGCAGGTCTTCACACCGCCCGCTTCGGCGAAGCGGAACAGGAGCACTGACTGATGGAACTCTGGATCCTGTTCGGCACCTTTACCTTTCTTCTGCTCATCGGCACGCCCGTCGCCTTTTGTCTCGGCGTATCCAGCTTCGCGACCGTGCTCTATCTCGGCCTGCCGCCGGTCGTCATTTTCCAGCGCTTGAATTCCGGCGTATCGGTCTTCGCGCTCATGGCGATCCCCTTTTTCATCTATGCCGGTGATCTGATGGTCCGTGGTGATATCGCACGCCGGCTCGTGGCGCTCGCCGGTTCGCTGGTCGGCCACCTTCGGGGAGGACTCGGCCAGGTGAACATTCTGGCGTCGGTCATGTTCGGCGGGGTGTCCGGCTCGGCCGCCGCCGATGCCTCCGCCGTCGGCGGCCTGATGGTGCCGCAGATGAAGGCGCGCGGCTACGGTGTCGACTACGCCGTCAACATAACGGTGGTCGGCTCGATCATCGCCCTGATGATCCCGCCGTCGCACAACATGATCATCTATTCGATCTCCGCCGGTGGGAGAATTTCCATCGCGGACCTGTTCACGGCGGGCATTATCCCGGGTCTCCTGCTGGCGCTCTGCCTGATGGTCGCCGCCTGGGTTGTCGCCAAACAGCGCGGCTATCCGACGGAAGCGTTCCCCGGCCTGCGGGCAATGGGACATTTGTTCGTCTCGGCCGTACCCGGTCTCATCCTAATCGCCATCATCTTCGGGGGCGTACGCTCGGGTGTCTTCACGGCATCGGAATCCTCCAATATCGCCGTCGTCTACGCGCTGCTCGTGACCCTGCTCGTCTATCGCACGTTGAGCTGGGAGGACTTCAAGGAGGCGACCTTCGCGGCGGTTCGCACGACGGCCATGGTATTGATGGTGATCGGCTGTGCGGCGTCCTTCGGCTGGCTTCTCGCCTACCTCAAAGTGCCGACGGCGATGGTTTCGCTGTTGCAGGGCGTCTCCGAGAACCCGCTCGTCATCCTCCTGCTGCTGAACATCGTCCTCCTGATCCTCGGCACCTTCATGGACATGTCGCCGCTGATCGTCATCACCACGCCGATCTTCCTGCCGGTCGCAACCGCCTTCGGCGTCGACCCGGTCCATTTCGGCGTGATCCTCATCCTGAACCTGGGCATAGGCCTCTGCACGCCGCCGGTCGGAGCCGTACTCTTCGTCGGCTGCGCCGTCGGGCGAATACCGATCTCGCAGGCGTTGCAAACCATATGGCCCTTCTATGGCGCCGCGGTCGCCGCGCTGCTGCTGGTCACCTATGTGCCGGCGCTCTCGCTCTGGCTGCCCTCGCTATTCCATTAGGAAACAACCATGACGGAACCGCTCGTTAGCACCTATCCACCGGTGGACGCCGGCAATGGCGTCACCCGTCGCGTCCTGTCCGAAAGCCCGGAGCTCATGGTCGTCGAGTTCCGGTTTGTAAAGGATGGGGTCGGCGCGCTTCACAACCATCCGCATGTACAGGCGACCTACGTGCAGTCGGGTCTGTTCGAATTCACGATCGGAGACGAGGTCGTCCTGGTCAGGCCCGGCGACAGTTTCGTTATCCCGTCCCTGACGATGCACGGCTGCCGCGCACTGGAGGAGGGCGTTCTGATCGATACCTTCACGCCGCGTCGCGATGACTTTCTTTGAGTAACAGGAGACAGATATGCTGAACGTCGAAATCCGCCATGCGATCGACCCGAAAACCGCCAAGGCCTTCGATACGAAAGCAATGCGCGAGCACTTTCACGTCGGCGGCATTTTCCGGGAAGGCGAGATCAATCTCATCTACACCCATTACGATCGCATGATCGTCGGCGGCGCGGTTCCGGCGGGCAAGCGCCTCGAGCTCGACCACGTCAAACCGTGCGGCACGGCCTCAATCCTCGACCGGCGCGAACTGGTCGTCGTCAATATCGGTGCCGAGGGCATCGTCACGGCCGGAACAGAATACAAGATGGCCAAGGGCGACATGCTCTATCTCGGCATGGGGTCCGGTTCGATCGAATTTTCCGGCGATGGCCGCTTCTATATCCTCTCCGCCCCTGCGCACCAGACCTATCCCTCGCGGCTCATCAAGATCGACGAGGCCGCCAGCATCTCGCTCGGCGCGCAGGAGACCTCGAACGAGCGCACCATCTATCAGTTCGTGCATCCCGAAGTGATGAAGTCCTGCCAGCTCGTCGTCGGCATGACCAAGCTGAAAAACGGTTCCGTCTGGAACACGATGCCCGCCCACGTCCATGACCGGCGCATGGAGGCCTATCTTTATTTCGATCTCGCCGACAACCAGCGTGTCTTCCACATGATGGGCGAGCCGGAGGAAACCCGCCATCTTGTGCTCAAGAACGAAGAGGGAGCAATCTCTCCGCCCTGGTCGATCCATTCGGGGGCGGGGACAGGCTCCTACACCTTCATCTGGGCAATGGCCGGCGACAATGTCGACTACAAGGACGTCGAAATGGTCTCCATGGAGACGCTGAAGTGAGCGACATCTTCTCCTTGCAAGGCAAACGCGCGCTCGTGACCGGCGCCAACACCGGCATTGGCCAGGCGATCGCCCTTTCCTTTGCCAAGGCCGGCGCGGAGGTGATCTGCGCCGGGCGGTCTTCCGTCGAGGAAACGCTGGATCTGATCGCCGAAGCCGGCGGTAGGGCTTCGGGCCTGCCTCTTGACCTTTCCGGCCCGGTCGCCGGGAACTCCGTCTTCGTCGAAAACGCCCCGGTCGACATTCTCGTCAACAATGCCGGCATTATCCGGCGGGCGGATTCGGTCGATTTCACCGAGGCCGACTGGGACGACGTCATGAACGTCAATCTGAAGGCGGTCTTTTTCCTCTGCCAGGCTTTTGCACGCACGGTCTTCCAGCGCGGTGGTGGGGGCAAGATCATCAATATCGCGTCGATGCTGTCGTTTCAGGGCGGCATTCGCGTTCCCTCCTACACCGCGTCGAAGAGCGGCGTTGCCGGACTGACGAAGCTGCTCGCCAATGAATGGGCGGCCAAGGGCATAAACGTCAACGCCATCGCTCCCGGCTATATCGCCACCAACAACACCGAGGCGCTGCGCGCCGACGAGGGCCGCAACAAGGCCATCCTAGACCGCATCCCCGCCGGCCGCTGGGGCGATCCCGACGACATCGGCGGCGCGGCGGTGTTCTTAGCTTCTCCGGCGGCGAAATACGTGCATGGCGCAATCCTCAACGTCGATGGAGGTTGGCTTGCCCGCTGATCATCCCCGTCTTCACGGTCCGGAAGTGCCGCGCGCCGGCACCGGAATCGTCCACCTCGGACTAGGCGCCTTCTATCGCGCCCATGGCGCCATCTATTTCGCGGAAGCCATGAAGGCGTCCGGCGGCGATTGGGGCATCGTCGGCGTCAGCCTGGTCCGGCCCGACCAGCGCGATCTGCTCCGTCCGCAGAACTTTGCCTATAGCGCGGTGGAACTCGGCCCGGACGGGGAGATGCCGCAGGTGATTTCGATCATCAATGACGTCCTCGTGGCGCCCGAGGACCCGCAGGCGGTTCTCGACGCCATGTCGGCGCCGACGACGCGAATCGTCACCTTGACGGTCACCGAGAAGGGCTATTGCCACGAGCCGTCGACGGGTCGTTTGAACCGGGACCATCCGGACATCCGCCATGATCTTGCGAATGCGAGCGCGCCGAAATCGACCATCGGCTTCCTGGTCCGGGCGCTGGAACGCCGGCGGGGCGAGGGAACGAGGCCGTTCACCGTGCTCTGCTGCGACAACCTGCCGGAAAACGGCCGCGTCGTGCGTGGCATCGTGCTCGAATTCGCCGGCTTGGTCGACGGGGGGCTCGCCGAATGGATTGCTGCCGAGGTCGCGTTCCCCTCGACCATGGTCGATCGCATCGTGCCGGCGACCAAGCCCGAGGATATCGAGCGGCTGGCCGGGCGGACCGGAGTGCTCGACCGGTCGCCGGTCATACACGAGCCGTTCCGCCAGTGGGTGGTGGAGGACAATTTCGTCGACGGCGTCCGGCCTGACCTCGGCGCTGTCGGCGTGGAACTGGTCGCCGACGTCACACCCTACGAGCACATGAAGCTGCGTTGCCTCAATGGCACGCACTCGTCTCTCGCCTACCTCGGCTATCTCGCCGGGCATGAGACGATCAGCGACACCGTCGCCGATCCGGTCTTTGCCGCCTTCGTCCGACATCTCTGGAACAGTGAGATCGTTCCGGTGCTCCAAGCCCCGCCGGGCGTCGACCTCGGCGCCTATACCAATTCGCTGTTCGAGCGATATGCCAACCCGGCCATCCGGCACCGCACCTGGCAGATCGCCATGGATGGCTCGCAGAAGCTGCCGCAGCGTATCCTCGGCACCGTTCTGGAAAACCTCACCGCGGGCCGCGTTCCCAAGGGCCTCATCCTCGCCATTGCCGCCTGGATGCGCTATGTCGGCGGCAGGGACGAAAAGGGCGAGCCGATCGACGTTCGCGACCCGCTCGCCACAGAGCTCAAGGCGCTGAGCGACAGCGCAGACAGCGCCGAGAAGACCGTCGAGGCCTTGCTCGGCGTCGGCAAGATATTCCCCTCCGAGCTTGCTGGGCACGCTGCTTTCCGAGAGGCGCTTATCGAAAGCCATAGGGGGCTCATTGAAAAGGGCGCCCGCGAAATGACGAAGGACGTCACGAATGCTTGAAAGCTGGCGCTGGTACGGTCCCTTTGACAAGATCAAGCTTGCCGAAATCGCCCAGACCGGCGCCTCCGGCATCGTGACCGCCTTGCACGAGATCCCCTATGGCGAGGTCTGGCCGGTGGAGACGATCCGCGCGCGGCAGGCCGAAATTGCAGGAAACGGGCTCGGGCTCCATTGGGCGGTGGTGGAAAGCCTGCCGGTCCACGAGAACATCAAGCGCGGTGAGGGCGATCTGACTGCGCTCTTTGCCAATTACCGCCAGTCGCTCGCCAATCTCGCGGCCTGCGGCATCCGGACCGTCTGCTACAATTTCATGCCGCTTCTCGACTGGACCCGGACCCGGCTCGACGCTCCGGTATCCCGCGGCGGCACCTGCCTGCGCTTCGAAGCCCATGAGATGGCCGCCTTCGAGGTTCACATGCTGAAGCGTGAAGGTGCGGAGGCCGACTATTCGCCGGAGGTTCTGGAAAAGGCGCGAAACTGGCACGACGCTTCCGACGAGAACGCCCGCCAAACGCTGCTTGCCAGCATCATGGCCGGCCTACCCGGCGCCTATGACCGCTACGATGTCGAGGGGCTGAGACAGGCGCTCGAGCATTACAAGGATATCGGCCGCGCCGAACTGCAAGCCAACTACGCCCGATTCCTCGCGGAGGTCGTCCCCGCTGCAGAAGAACTCGGCATGCGGCTCTGCGTCCATCCGGATGATCCGCCGCGCGACATTCTCGGTCTGCCGCGCATCGTCTCAAGCGAAGAGGATGTCGCCTGGATTCTCGCGCAGCAGCAGGCGAGGGCAAACGGCCTGACGCTCTGCTCGGGCTCGCTCGGCGCCAATCCGGCAAACGACGTTCCGGCGATCGCCGAGCGCTTTGCCGACCGCATCCACTTCGCGCATCTGCGCAACGTCCGCAAGGACCCGGACGGATCGTTCGAAGAGGCGGCGCATCTCGAGGGCGACACCGACATGGTCGCACTCGTCGCGGCGCTCATCCGCGAGGAGAACCGCCGGCGAGAGGAAGGCCGGCTCGACTGGAGCATTCCGTTCCGCCCCGACCACGGCCACGAATTGCTGAGTGACTCTGGACGCGGCACGCATCCGGGCTATCCCCTGATCGGCCGAATGCGGGGACTCGCGGAACTGCGCGGCATCGTCCGGGCGCTCACCCACGAGCGTATCCATTTCGCCTGAGAAAGCGCCGGGACTGGACGCATGCGGTAGATAGCAAAGAAGCGCTGTGGCAGGCTTCCTGCTACGTCAGTTCCCGGCGCGGCGAGCGCCTTGTCTAAAACATTGAGGATTTCCGCCGTCTCGCCCTCGATTTAGAGGCCATGCCGTTGCTCTTCCTGAAGTCCGGCTATCTTCCCCGGAACCGGCGCCGATTGCGAAGCCCAGCCTGATGGCGCTGAGGAATGGCGCCGTCAATCAGGACGTTGCGAGCCTTGCCTGCGAGCGCCGCCAACGTCCGATGTTCCCTGTTGATGCCGATTCCGCATTCGTTCCGGGCGCGGTTGTCGGCGCGGTGGTGCCGGTGCTGATTTCGGCCGGCTCATCAGAATACGGCGAGATATCTCATTAGCGAGAGGATGCCGATGATGATCACGATAACCTGGACGATCTGCTTCGTGCGGCCGTCCAGCGGCAGCCGGTTGACGAGGTAAAGCACCAGGACGACGACGAGAAACGTAATCAGAATGCTGATCAATACGGACATCTTACCCCCGCTTCCATGGATGAATGCCTTGCGGCCACAAGGCTTTAACTATGGAGCGAATGTCGAAAGGGAAGATCTTCCCGCAACAATTGCATTGAGCAGGGCTCGCCAGAGTTGGAACGACCGGCGTTTCCGCCGGTCGTTCTGCCAGGCTATCGAGAAGGAGACCACTGCGGGGGCCTCCCGTCAGTTCCCGAGAATGGCGGGCAGGCGCAGCCCCTGTTCCTCGGCGCAGTCCACCGCAATGTCGTAGCCCGCATCGGCGTGGCGCATGACGCCGGTCGCCGGATCGTTCCAGAGTACCCGCGCGATGCGGCGGTCCGCATCCTCGCTGCCGTCGCAGCAGATCACCATGCCGGAATGCTGCGAGAAGCCCATCCCGACGCCGCCGCCATGGTGCAGCGACACCCAGGTGGCGCCGGAAGCGGTGTTGAGCAGCGCGTTGAGCAGAGGCCAGTCGGACACCGCATCGGATCCATCCTTCATCGCTTCCGTCTCGCGGTTCGGCGATGCCACCGAGCCGGAATCAAGGTGGTCGCGGCCGATGACGATAGGCGCCTTCAACTCGCCCGTTCGTACCATCTCATTGAATGCGAGGCCGAGGCGATGACGCTCGCCAAGGCCAACCCAGCAGATGCGTGCCGGAAGGCCCTGAAAGGCGATGCGTTCGCGCGCCATGTCGAGCCAATTGTGCAGGTGCCTATTGTCCGGCAGCAGTTCTTTCACCTTCCGGTCAGTCTTGTAGATGTCTTCCGGATCGCCGGAAAGGGCGGCCCAGCGGAACGGTCCGATACCCTTGCAGAAGAGTGGGCGAATATAGGCGGGCACGAAGCCGGGGAAGTCGAAGGCACGCGCCAGGCCCTCGTCCTTCGCGACCTGGCGGATGTTGTTGCCGTAGTCGAGCGTCGGGATGCCCACGTCCCAGAAGGCGAGCATGGCTTCGACATGCTCGCGCATCGATGCGCGGGCTGCCCTCTCGACCTCTTTCGGATCGCTTTCGCGCTTGGCCTTCCATTCGGCCATCGTCCAGCCCTTGGGCAGATAGCCGTTGATCGGATCGTGCGCCGAGGTCTGGTCGGTGACGATATCGGGGCGAATGCCGCGGCGGACCATTTCCGGGAGAATTTCCGAAGCGTTGCCGAGCAGCCCGACGGACTTTGCCTCGCCTGCCTCTGTCCAGCGCTCGATCATCGCCATCGCGTCCTCGAGCGTCTCCGCCTTCTCGTCGAGATAACGGGTGCGCAGGCGGAAATCGATCGAGTCCGGATTGCACTCGACCGCAAGGCATGAGGCGCCGGCCATGACAGCCGCGAGCGGCTGCGCGCCGCCCATGCCGCCGAGGCCGCCAGTCAGGATCCATTTGCCCTTGAGATTGCCGCCATAATGCTTGCGGCCTGCCTCGGCGAAGGTCTCGTAGGTGCCCTGCACGATGCCTTGCGTGCCGATGTAGATCCAGGAGCCGGCCGTCATCTGGCCGTACATGGCAAGGCCCTTCTTATCCAGTTCGTTGAAATGGTCCCAGGTCGCCCAGTGCGGCACGAGGTTGGAATTGGCAATCAGCACACGCGGCGCATCCTTATGGGTGCGGAAAACGCCGACAGGCTTGCCGGACTGGACGAGCAGGGTCTCGTCCTCGTTCAGGTCCTTGAGTGTCGCGACAATGCGGTCGAAATCGGCCCAGGTCCGGGCCGCGCGACCGATGCCGCCATAGACGACGAGTTCGTGCGGGTTTTCGGCAACCTCCGGGTCGAGATTGTTCATCAGCATCCGGAGCGGCGCTTCCGTCAGCCAGCTCTTGGCATTGAGCTCGGTTCCGCGCGGGCTGCGCACCTCGCGGATATTGTGGCGCGGATTGTTCATGTTCATGCCTCACTCCCTATGCGTTTGATGTCGCATGCCTTTGTTTCGATGCGTTCCAGGATGGCCTTGAGATGGACGCGAAGCCGTTCTGCCTTGGCTGCGTCGAGCGCGAAGGGCGGCGCTTCCGTTGCAAGATGCGTCGACTGCGCCAACTCCATCTGAATTGCGTGCACGCCGTCTTCCGGCCTGCCATAGTGGCGGGTCGTCCAACCGCCCTTGAAGCGCCCATTCAGGACATGGCTGTAACCCGCGGCTTTTGCGGCACATTCGACTGCCGCGGCCTCGATTGCCGGGGCACAGGTCCGGCCCATATCCGTACCGATATTGAAGTCCGGCAGCTTGCCCTCGAAGAGAAAGGGAATATGCGAGCGGATCGAATGACAGTCATAGAGGACTGCGACGCCGTGGATCGCCTTGACGCGAGCGATCTCCGTGGCAAGTGCGGCATGATACGGTGCGTGAAAATCGCGCAGCCGCGCTGTGACGTCCGCGTCTGTGGGGCCTTCGCCCTCCTGCCAGATCGCCGTGCCGTCAAAATCGGTCTCCGGCACAAGACCCGTCGTATTCTGACCCGGATAGAGGCTGACGCCCTGCGGGTCGCGATTGGCGTCGACGACGTAGCGATGGATGGTCGCCCGCACCGTCGTCGCTTCCGGCAGCAGGCCTTCATAGAGTTCGTGGATGTGCCAGTCGGTGTCGGCCAGCAGCCGGCCGTTGTCGTTCAGCCGCTGCCAGATCGGCGCCGGCACGTCTGTGCCCGTGTGGGGAAAGCTGAGGATCACGGGCGAGGTGCCCCGCCGGATTTCGAAGACGGCCATGTCAGTTCTCCAGTTCCGGCAGGATACCCTTGGAGACGGCGGAGGCGAGCCGGCCGGTGGCGACGAGTTCGCCGGCCGCCCGCAAGTCGTCGGCCATGTAGCGATCCTCATCGATCGTTGGCGAGACGGCGCGCACCGCGGCGGCGGCCTTCTGCAGTTCCGGGCTAGTCGTCAGCGGGGCGCGGAACTCGATGCCCTGCACGCCGGCGAGCGCCTCTATGCCGACGATCGAGAAGAGGTTGTCGGTCATCTGCCCGAGACGGCGGGCGCCGTGGCAGGCCATGGAAACATGATCTTCCTGGTTTGCCGAGGTCGGCGTCGAGTCGACCGATGCGGGGTGCGAGAGTTGCTTGTTCTCCGACATCAGCGCCGCCGAGGTGACCTCGGCAATCATCAGGCCGGAATTGAGCCCGGGGTTGCGGGCAAGGAAGGCGGGCAGGCCGTAGCTCAGCGCAGGATCGACGAGAAGTGCGATCCGCCGCTGCGAAATGGCGCCGATCTCGCAGACCGCAAGCGCGATCTGATCGGCGGCGAAAGCCACCGGCTCGGCGTGGAAATTGCCGCCGGAGACGACGGTATCGTCCGAGAGCACCAGCGGGTTGTCCGTCACGGCATTGGCCTCGACGGTCAGCGTGGCGGCGACGGAACGCAGGAGATCGAGACAGGCGCCGTCAACCTGCGGCTGGCAGCGGATGCAATAGGGATCTTGCACCCGTTCGTCGCCTTCGACATGGCTCTGGCGAATGGCCGATCCATCGAGCAGGCGGCGAAGCGCGGCGGCAGTGTCGATCTGACCGCGGTGGCCGCGCAGCGCATGGATATCCGGATGGAAGGGGGCGGAGGAACCCATGGCGGCGTCGGTCGAGAGCGCGCCGGTGATGAGCGCTGCCTGCGCAGCGCGATGGGTGCGGAAGAGGCCGGCGAGCGCCAGCGCCGTCGAAACCTGCGTGCCGTTGATCAGCGCCAGGCCCTCCTTGGCAGCGAGCGTCACCGGCGAAAGCCCGGCTGCTCTGAGCGCGGCGGTCGCCGTCATGCGCGCGCCTGCGAAGAAAGCTTCGCCCTCGCCGATCATCACCGCAGCCATGTGAGCGAGCGGAGCGAGGTCGCCTGAGGCGCCGACCGACCCTTTTTCGGGGATCAGCGGAATGACGCCGCGCTCCAGCATTGCCTCGATCAGACGAACGAGTTCCAGCCGCACGCCGGAGGCGCCGCGGCCGAGCGAGATCAGCTTGAGTGCCATGATGAGGCGCACGATGTTCTCCGGCAGCGCCTCCCCAACGCCGCAGCAATGCGAGCGGATGAGGTTGCGCTGCAGCGTCGCCACGTCGGCGCTGTCGATCTTGATCGATGCCAGTTTGCCGAAGCCGGTATTGATGCCATAGACCGGGGCGTCGCCGGCAACGATCTCCGCAATCCGGCCGGCAGCCTTCTCTATCGGGGCATCGAAGGCGCGATCGAGCAGGGCCGGCTCGCCGGTCCAGAAGATCGTCTGCAGGTCATTGAGCGGAACCGAGCCGGGCTTGAGGGTGATAGTCATCGCAGGGTCCTTTCGCCCTTGAATATTCGCTCGTGCAGGGGATTGAAGCCGATGCGATTGATCAATTCCGCCGGTTCCTCGATGTTCCAGACCGCAAGGTCGGCCGACTTTCCGGCTTCGATCGTGCCGGTCTCATCCAGAAGGCCGAGTGCACGGGCTGCTTCGCGGGTGGCGCCCGCCAAACACTCTTCGAGCGTTAGCCGGAAGAGCGTCGCCGACATGTTCATCGTCAGCAATATCGAGGTTAGTGGTGAGGTGCCCGGATTGCAGTCCGTGGCGATGGCGATGTGGGCCCCCGCGGCGCGCAGCGCTTCGATCGGCGGCAACTGCTTTTCCCGAAGCGTGTAGAAAGCGCCTGGCAACAGCACCGCGACGGTTCCCGCCTTCGCCATGGCGGCCGCCCCCTCGGCATCGAGATATTCGAGGTGGTCGGCCGAGAGCGCGGCGTAGGAGGCGGCAAGCTTGGCGCCGCCGAGATCGGAAAGCTGCTCGGCGTGAAGCTTGACCGGAAGTCCGAGCGCCGTCGCCCGCTCGAAGACGCGCGCGATTTCCGCCGGCGAGAAGGCAATGCCCTCGCAAAATCCGTCGACCGCGTCGATGAGACCTTCGGAATGCGCACGGTCGAGGCCGGGAAGGACGACCTCATCTATGTAGGCACCGTTGCGGCCCTTGTATTCCGGGGGCGTGGCGTGAGCGGCGAGATAGCTGGTGACGATGCGGACGGGGCGATGTCGTTCCAATTGCCGCGCCGCGCGCAGCATCTTCAGCTCGGCATCGATATTGAGGCCGTAACCGGATTTGACCTCGACCGTCGAAACGCCTTCGGATAGCAGCGCATCGAGTCTCGGAAGCGCCGCTTCGACGAGTTCATCGACCGCGAGGGCATTCGTCGCCTTCACGGTGGAGGCGATGCCGCCGCCCGCGCGCGCAATCTCCTCATAGGTCGCGCCTTCCAGTCGCAGCTGAAACTCGCGGGCGCGGTTGCCGCCGTGAACGATATGCGTGTGGCAGTCGATCAGCGCCGGCGTCATCCAGCGGCCATGGCAATCGATGACGTCGCCAGCATTGGTAAGTTCCGACGGCAGTTCGCTCTCGGCCCCGGCATATACGATCCGGCCATCGCGAACCACGACGGCGCCATTTTCTAAGATGCCAAGCGGACCCGATCCTTCACGAAGGGTCGCCAGGTGCAGATTGCGCCAGAGGCGCGTCCGCTTCGCGCCCCGCTTTTCGTTTGCGTTCATCCGTTCCGTTCTCCCTGATGTATTATAATGTATATACATAATATCTGGGGCGCAAGGAGAAAATCACGCCCTCCAGGTCAGAGGTAACGCGGCGCGGCCAGCAGGCGAGGAGCGAAAACGAAAAGCCCCGGAACCGCGGTCCGGGGCCTTGCATCGATCAGAAAAGTTGCAGCGACTATTGCGCGTCCGAAAACGCGTTGCGCTGTTGTGGGCCGACACATTACTCAGGCGGGGTGATGCATCTCGGCTGAGCAGCCCTCGACAAGTGCGACGAAGCGGTTTCCCGCGACTTCAAGCCGGCCGCTATTGTCGATCACCGTCACGTCCGGACCGGCGATGATTTCGGGTGCCTGGCGCGTCAGACGGCGCAGCACGTCCGCCTCGCATTCGCGTCCCCTCTCTGCGAGGCGTCTGGCGAGAACCGGTGGCTCAGCCGTAACGAGCGCCACCGAAATCTCGCCGAATGCGGCCCGGAAGGCCGGCAGGGCCGTGCGGCTGCCGTTGACGATCGCGATCATGCCGTTTGCGACCTTGTCGGCGATCTCCCGCGGAACGCCATAGCTCAACCCGTGCGCCTGCCACGAAACGGCGAATGCGCCGCACCGGAGCATTTCTTCGAACTCCGCGGCAGAGACGCTTTCATGCACTTCGCCGCCGGCGTCCGAAGGGCGCGTGATCACCCGCCGGACGAAGAGGATGTCCGGGCGGTTTGCGAAGTGGTGGGCGGCAAAACCCATGACGCTATCCTTGCCGGCCCCGCTCGGACCGACGACGGCAATGAGGGTCCCCCGACCTTTTGCTTGTCCCATCATGCAACACGCCTCCCTTCACGCCAGACGGAGCGCACCACCGGAACGCCCTCACGTCGATGGATGCGGGCGATGTCGGCCCGTAGCCCGACGGCGATCCGGCCGCGATCGTTGAGCCCGACGGTCCGCGCCGGCGTTGCCGTGACCATGGCGATCGCCTTCGGCAGGTCGATCGCCTCGATCTCGTCGGCAAGTACAAAGGGTGCATGGATCAGGCTGAACGGCACATAGTCCGAAGATAGCACATCGAGCACGCCGCGCTCCGCCAGGTCGCGCGCGGCAATATTGCCGGAATGCGACTTCCCCCGGACGACATTCGGCGCGCCCATGAGCACACTCAGACCCGCGCGGTGCGAGGCTTCCGCCGCCTCGAAACTCGTCGGAAACTCCGCCAGGCGAACGCCGTAGCCGATGGATTCCTCGACATGTTCGATCGTCGCGTCGTCATGACTGGCGATTGCGATGCCGCGGAGTTCGCAAGCCTCGGCAAGCGCCGTGCGGTGCGGCGTGGCATAGCGGGCGGAAAGCGCCTGCTGGCGCTCGACGAAGGCGGCAAAGGCTTCGTCGGACAGGCCGCGCTTGGTTTTGTAATAGAGCGTGTATTGGTCCATCGTCTGGAACTGGCGCTGGCCGGGCGCGTGGTCCATCATTGATACGAGCCGAACCTGCGGGTCATTCTGAAAATCCTCGAATTGATCGAGAACATCGGCGGTCGACACCTCGCAGCGCAGGTGGATCAGGTGGTCGGCCCTGAGCCGCCCCTCGTCCTTGGCCTGTGCCAGTGCATCGGCCATGCCACGCATTTCGCCCTTCGGGAAGCCATTGTCCTCGTCGGTGCCTAGTCGCAGGCAGTCGAATACTGTGGTGATGCCGGAAGTGACGACCTGCGCGTCATGGGCCTGGATGGCGGCGATCTTGAGCCAGCGGACGCCGGGCCGGGGCGAGTAATGGGCCTCCAGATGGTCCGTGTGGAGCTCGATCAGGCCGGGCAGGAGATAATCGCCCTCGAAATCGTCGCCGACACTGCTTCCGCCTTCGGAAATGTCGGCAATCCAGCCGTCGCGGATAAGCACCGAACCGTCGACAATGTTGTCTTCCAGGACGATTCGGGCATTGGTCAGAACCTGTTCATTGCTCATGTCATGCGGTCTTTCGTGTGGAAGCGCTGCCGAGCGGCAGCAGGGAATGAACGGTAAACGGAGCACCGCGGCTGGTCTCGGCAAAAAGCGCAACCGTATCGACGGCAAGCGGTTTGCCGATGAAGTCGGCGAAAGCGGCTTCGAGTGTTTCCCGCACAAGGTCCTGCATCTCTTCGGCCACCGGTCCGGTGAGGGTTAGATGGAACAGGAACTCCTCGAAAACATAAGGGTACCCCCAGGCGGCAAGGTATTCCCGCTGACGCTGTGTCAACCTCTCCGGGTTGCGGCGGGCAATATCCACTCCCGAAAGCGGCGCCCTGAAGGGCTCGAACCGGCGTACCGCCTGGGCCGCCAGGTCGTGGAGCGCCGTGCAATTCTCCTTCGCAACCAAGGCAAAGAATGGTCCAAGCTGCTGAAGCGCCATTTCCGGCACGACAAAGGACTCGATCTCCGCGGCGAATTCATCGAAGGCCGCAATCAACTCGGCCTCGCTGCGGCCGGGCGCAAGTGCGAAGGGCGCCTTCAACGTGCCGTGGAAGCCGTAGCGGCGCGGTTCGGCAGTCAGGGCAAGCTGCTGCTCGGGAGTGAAAACAGAGCCTTCCGGCCACGCCAAGGCACCGCCGGTGAAGGCGTCCCGCCCGAGCCAATGGGCTGCCGTCAGCGACAGCCGGTCATCGGCCGGCGGCGCGAAGTAGATTGCGTAACGCACGGGCTTCACTTTCCGTATCTATTTGTCGCCGGCCTGCGGCAATGGGCTGTTCGCGGGTTGAGATGCGCAGCTACCCGATTTGCGTGACAACATCATGATACCGATGCGCAAATAGAACCTATCAGTGAACCTTGCCTCCCACCAGCCGCGAGCGGCACGCGTTGGAGATGCTGTCGAAGACGAAGACAACCATCAAGATCAAAAGCACCATATAGGCGACATTTTCCCAATCCGAATTGGTGCGCATCGCTTCCCAGAGCTTGAGCCCGATACCCCCGGCGCCGACGGCGCCGATGATCGTGGCCGAACGCGTATTCGACTCCCAAAAATAGAGCGCCTGACTCGCAAATACAGGCAGTACCTGTGGCAAGACGCCGAAACGCTGCACCGCGACCGGTGCTGCGCCGACCGATTTGACGCCTTCGCGCTGCTTGTCGTCGATATTTTCCAGGGATTCGGAATAGAGCTTGCCGAGCGTGCCCGTGTCGGTGAAGAAGATGGCCGAGATGCCGGCGAGCGGACCGGGGCCGAAGGCGCGGGTAAAAAAGAGCGCCCAGATGAACATGTCCACCGATCGCAGGAAGTCGAACAGCCGCTTGACGGCCTGGTTGGCGAAAAGGCTTGGCGTGATATTCCGCGCCGCCAGGAAGCAGAGCGGAAAGGCGACCAGCGACGCGAAGAGCGTGCCGACGAAGGCCATGACGATCGTCTGCAGGAGCTTGGTCCAGACGTCGAGATGCTGCCACTCGGCATTGTAGAGAATGTTGTTCCAGGCAAGCGAGAGATTGGAGCGTGCAGGATCGATCCGCTCCGCGGAAAGCAAGAGCGCAAACACCTCGCCATAGGACTTCCCAAAGAAGGGCGAGTTGGTGTCGAACAGGAAGTTCGCCCAGCCGAAGAAACGGTTGCGGATCGAGATCTCGTCGCCTTCGACTTCGGCCCAGCCGGTCGGGCCGAAAGAGAGCGTGATTTTTTCGCCCGGTCGCTTCTGCGTCGCCCAGCCGGGCAGGGGGCCTTGCGGTATCACCAGGCCGTCGCCGTCGACCCGCATGGCGAAGGTCTCGCCGGCACGGGTTGCTATAACCAGCTTGTCCGTGACTTCGATGTGCGTCGAGTGGTCATAGGTGACGACGGCACGCGTGACGACCTCCTCGGCGCGGGTCGCGGCCAAATCCGACTCTTCGGCGGAGCTCCGGTCTCCCCCGCGTGGCGCGGCCGGTGCCATGAAATCGAAAGAAGAACTCGCCTTCGGCTTCGGCGTCGCAGCCGCCGCCGGTGTCTCGCCCATGCGCGTGACGGTTTTAGTATCGAGCGCAACCCAGTCGGGGTTTGGATTGGGACCGAGCGGCGAGTTGCGCGGGTAGGAAACGCGCATCGTTCCGTCGCGGGCAATTTCGATCTCGGGGCGAACCTCATAGGATACCCAGTCGGCGAGATAGGTCCCGGCGATACCCCAGTTGCCGTTCGAAAGCACGTGGCCGATAGAGAAGAACCACCAGCAGAAAATCATGTAGAGAAAGACGCCGCCGACCACAGCCGCGAGCCTCAACCGCTCTATCGCGGAGGATTGCAGCAGGTGCGGGTGACGGGCCGCTATGGCTTCCATTTCGCGCACGCTGGGTATGGTCGAGGCAATCATGGCGCGCTCCTATTGGGCAAGTTGAAAGGCCTGGTCGCCGACGAGGCGGCGGCGAAGCCAGGCGGAAAACTGATCGACGGCGCAGATCGCCGTGAAGAGCAGGATGACGATCGCCAGTGTCTTTGCCGGATGGTTCTGGCTGATCGAGAGGCGCAGCAGCTCTCCAATGCCACCGCCGCCGACCGCGCCGATGATCGTCGAGGCGCGGACATTGATCTCGAGGCGCAACAAAAAATAGCTCATGAAATTCGGCAGAACCTGCGGCACGATGCCGAACCAGACGCGCTCGATCCAGTTGCCGCCGGCGGCGCGCAGGCCTTCTTCCGCCTTCATGTCCGCATTCTCGACGACCTCGAAAAACAGCTTCCCGAGTGCTCCGACCGTATGGATCGAAACCGCGGCGATGGCGGGGATCGGGCCGAGCGAAAGGATTGCCAGGAAAAATCCGGCGATCACCACCTCGGGAAATGCGCGCACCACTTCCATCACACGGCGCACGGAACCGCGGATCCACGGATTGGGCATCAGGTTCCGCGCCGCGAGAAAGCACAGAATGAAGCCGAAGAAGGCACCGATCACAGTCGAGAAGATGGCGATGTTCACGGTCTCCAGCATCTTGTGCACGTATTCGGGGATGTAGATGCTCTCGGTGAGATAAAGCCGGCCGTCCGGGTAATCATACTTGAAGCTGCCGTCGTCATGAGGCGACGGCAGGTCGAACATGGCGCGTACAATCTCCGTCCCGTCGTGTGGCATGAGGTCGCCGACGAAATCGAAGAGATGCGGCAGGCGGTCGAAAAACTTGCCGGCATTGGAATCGTTGGCGAACCAGAGCGAGGCAGAGAGCGTCACCGCAAGCGCCGACAGGCCCAGCCAGGTGTAGAGACGCCGGCGGGCGTTGAGCTCTTGCCAGTGACGTTCGATCAGGTTGCCGTTCTCGCTCAAATGCCGGGAAAGCACGGAATTGGCCATGGGATTTCCGGCAGCGCCGGCCTCTGCAACGGGCCCGAGAGGCCCTGACAGTCAAAGGCCGGCCGCTGAGGCGGCCGGCCGGCACGATGGGAATAGCGGTCAGCCGCCGATCGTCGCCTTACGGGCTTCGATGATCGGCTTGTAGAAATCGCTGTCGACTTCGACATAGCCGGTGAAATCGCCGCCCTGGATGGCGGAGAAGCAGGCGGCGTCGGTCTTCGGCAGATCCATCATGAATTGCTTGAACTTCGCCTTCACGTCGTCGTTCAGCGAGGTGCGAATAACGATCGGGCCGTTCGGGATCAGCGGCGACTTCCAGAGTTCGACGAGATCGTTCATGTCGAGGATGCCCTTCTCGACCATCTTGTGCAGATTGCCGGAAGTGTAGCCGTCCTTGAATTCGCCGACGCCCGAACCCCAGGTCGTGCCGGCGTCGAAGTTGCCTTTGACCACTTCGAGCACGAGGTTCTCATGGCCGCCGCCAAAGCCGGTCTCGCCAAAGAATTCCTTGACCGGCGCGCCGATCGCTTCCGGCAGGGTGACGAGCGGAACAAGGTAGCCTGAGGTGGAATCCGCATCAGCGAAGCCGAGCTTCTTGCCCCTCAGGTCGTCGAGCTTGGTGATGCCGGAATCCTTGCGTGCGACCATAATCGAATGGTAGCCGGTCGAGCCGTCGATCTGGACCGTCGTCAGGATCGGCTCGACGGCGTCGGCCTTGGCGAGGTAGATCTTCGCATAGCCGGAGGCGCCGAGTTCGGCATAGTCGAGTGTGCCGCCGAGCAGGCCCTGGATGACGCCGTCGTAATCGGCCGCCGGGAAGAGCGAGACCTTTTCGACGCCGATCGCGGCCGGGAGCTTCTCGACGAGGCACTGGAAGTTGCGCAGGCGATCGGCTTCGTTTTCACCGCCGAGGATGCCGATGCGGAATTCCTTGAGGTCCTCGGCATGGGCCTGCCCGACGAGGGCAAAAAGCGCGACGGCGCTGAGAACAGCTTTCTTCAACATATGGTTCATCTCCCGTTTTCCGGCCGTACCGGATCAGTCTCGGTTGCTAAGAGGTGCCCTTGACGCGGGCGCTCGATCCTGGCGGTTTCAGATGCCGGCCAGTGCCAGCGGCTTCACGCCGGCCGATGCGGTTTCTTCCCGGGCCGCGGCCGCGGGAATGTTGATGCTGGTCGAGGTCATCGATTCCTCGATCTTCGTGTCGGCGCCGTAGATCTCGGCGACCGCTGCGGCCGTCAGCTCCTTCGGCTGGCCATCGAAGACCACGCGGCCATGCGCCATGCCGATGATGCGCTCGCAATAGTTCCGCGCCGTGTCGAGCGTGTGCAGATTGGTGATGACGGTAATGCCGTCCCGCTCGTTGATGTCGCGCAGCGCGTCCATGACGATCTTGGCATTGAGCGGGTCGAGCGAAGCGATCGGCTCGTCGGCGAGAACCACCTTGGGCTGCTGCATCAGCGCACGGGCAATCGCCACGCGCTGCTGCTGCCCGCCGGAAAGGGTGCCGGCCTGCTGCAGCGCCGTCTGTTCGATGCCCAGCCGCTCGAGCGCGCCGATCGCCATGATGCGTTCCTCGCGGCTGAACAGGTTGAGAATGCTCGATACCGTCGAGCGGTGATTGAGCCGGCCGAGCAGCACGTTGGTCAGCACGTCGAGGCGCGGCACAAGGTTGAACTGCTGGAAGATCATCGCGCAATCGCGCTGCCATTGCCGCAGCGCCGCCCCTTTCAGCGAGGACACCTCGCGCCCCCCGAACTCGATCGAGCCAGAGGACGGGTCGACAAGACGGTTGATCATGCGCAAGAGCGTCGACTTGCCCGCACCCGAGCGGCCGATGATGCCGACCATCTGTCCTGGAGGGATGTTGAAACTTACCGAACTGACGGCAGTCTTCTTGCCAAACCGGCGAGTGACATCCTTCAACTGAAACATGGGGCGCAGGTCCTCTCTTGCAGGGAGACCGATATCGGTATGTCCCCTGCCATAGCTGCGCTTCGTGAAGGTCAAATGTCAGTTTGTTGTAGGTTCTGTTAAAGTACGGGGAATCCGCCGTCTGGATGCGCAAGTTCGGCTGTCCATCGATGATGGAGGATTGGCGTCCGATCGCCAGTCTTGCCAGACTCCGGCGGAACAGCGGATCAGCGCGCTGCCGACCCACAGACAGATTTCACGGGAAGCGGAATTCCAAGCGATCGACTCACCTTGGCCCGAAAACCGCCGAGGGCTTCACATGCAGGTGAATTCACCTGACTACAAAAGCTTTTACAGCGTCGGGCGGCCTTCAAGACGCCCGACGCTGCAAGTCTTTGAGTCTGCGCATCGCGCCTTCGGGAATGCGGGTCCGATTTCGGGCCGATGCTTTAACGCTTCAAAGCCCGGTCGAACACGCGTGAGAGCCGTTCGGCAAAGGCACGCGGGTTCTCCGGCTTGTCGCCGTCGAGGACGCGTGCCTGATCGAAGAGCAGGTTCACCGCGTCTTCGCGGAAGGTCTGGTCTTCCGACGGGCTGGCGGCGAGTGCCGCGATCAGGGCGTGGCCGGGATTGATTTCGAGAATGGGCTTTGCCGCATCGTCGATACGACCGGCTCCCTGCAGCATCTTCTGCAACTGGCGGTCGGGGCCGTGCTCCGGTGCCACAAGGCAGACGGCGCTTTCCGTCAAACGGTCGGAGGTCCTGACATCCGAGACAGCCTCGCCGAGGGTAGTCTTGGCAAAGGCCACGAAGTCGGTCACCGACGGGTTTGCTTCGGGCGAGGCCGCGGCTGCATCGTTCTCCCTGGCAACGGCTGCGAGGTCGGCTGCGCCCTGAGTTATCGACTTGAAGGGCTTACCTTCGAAGTCGGGCGCCGTCGTTACCCAGAAACTGTCGACGGGATCGGTCAGGAGCAGCACCTCGATCCCACGAGCGCGGAAGCCCTCGAGTTGCGGCGAGGCTTGCAGTTGCGCAAGGTTCTCCCCGGTCAGGTAGTAGATTGCCGCCTGGCCGTCCTTCATGTCCTTGACATATTCGCTCAAGGCGCGCGTTTTGTCCTCGGCAGCGGTCGTGCGGAAGCGGGAAAGCGCCAGCAGTTGGGCCCTCCGCTCGAAGTCCTCGTAGATGCCTTCCTTGATGACGCTGCCGAAGTTTTCCCAAAGCTTGGCGAAGGCGTCCGGGTCGCTGTCGATGAGCTTTTCGATGCTCGTCAGCACCCGGTTCGTCAGGCCCTTGCGGATATTGGCGAGAAGAGGGCTCTCCTGGATCATTTCGCGCGAGACATTGAGCGGCAGGTCGGCCGTGTCGACCAGTCCCCGCACGAAGCGCAGGTAGCGCGGCAGCAAGTCCGCTTCGTCGGTGATGAACACGCGCTTGACGTAAAGCTTCATGCGGCCCTTGCGGTCGGGGTCGAAGAGGTCGAAGGGCTTTGAGCCCGGCACGAAAGCAAGCGCCGTATATTCGTGGCGGCCCTCTGCGCGGAAGTGCACGGTCAGCGCAGGCTCGTCATATTGCCCCGCGACGCCGCGGTAGAAGTCCGTATAATCTTCCTTGGAAATCTCGCTCTTCTGCTTGGTCCAGAGCGCCGTGCCATCGGCGACCTGCGCCGGCTCGGCTCCGGGCTTTTCCACGATAGAAATCGGCACCGGCACATGGCCGGATTGATCCTTGACGATGCGTTCCACCGTCCAGCGCAAGGTGTAGGTCTTGGCATCATCCTTCAGGTGCAGGGTTATCCGCGTGCCGCGGGCCGGCGCATCGGCAAGGTCGACGGCGGAAACCGTATAGCTGCCCTTGCCCTCCGAAGCCCAGTGCCAGGCTTTGTCCGAACCTGCGCGGCGGGAGACGACGTCGACATTGTCGGCGACCATGAAGGCGGAATAGAAGCCGACGCCGAACTGGCCGATCAGCTGTGCGCCATCCTTGCTCTGGGCGGCTTCGACACGCTCCATGAAGGCGCGTGTGCCGGAGCGGGCAATGGTGCCGAGGGACTCGACGAGTTCATCGCGGGTCATGCCGATGCCGTTGTCCTCGACGATGAGCCGGGCGTGCTCCTCGTCAAGCGTCAATACGATGCGCGGGGTCGGATCGCTGCCGAGGAGGTCGGGTGCGACGATCGCCTCGTAGCGAAGCTTCTCGCAGGCGTCCGCCGCGTTCGAAATCAGTTCGCGGAGAAAGACATTCTTGTCGGAGTAGACGGAATGCACCATCAGGTGCAGCAGTTTCGCCACGTCGGCTTCAAATACGTGCTTCTCTACGGACATTTCGACTTCACTCATCGCGTTGCGGACCTCTTGAAATCGCGTTTAAAGTTGCGAGGGGCGACATCCATTCAGGGTGGCTGATCCCGCTCCGTCGTTTGCGGCCCCAATTGGCAAGCCGCAGCAAGAATTTCAAGGGGCGTGCGAGGGGGACCGCCGGCTCAGATATTCCCCATGCAGAGATACTTCATCTCAAGATAGTCTTCGAGCCCGTGGCGGGAGCCTTCGCGGCCGATGCCGGACTGCTTGATGCCACCGAAGGGAGCGGCTTCGGAGGACATGCGCCCGGTATTGATGCCGACCATGCCGTATTCCAGCGCCTCGGCCACATGCCAGACGCGCTTCAGGTTCTCCGCGTAGAAATAGGCGGCGAGGCCATAGATCGTGTCGTTCGCCTCGGCCACCACCTGCTCGGCGCTGTCGAAGCGGATGATCGGTGCAATCGGGCCGAAGGTCTCTTCCTGAGCGACGCGCATCTCGTGCGCAATGCCGGTCAGCACCGTCGGTTCGAAAAAGGTACCCTTCGTCCCGATCCGCTTGCCGCCGCAGCGAAGCTCGGCCCCCTTCGCGAGCGCGTCGGCGACATGCCCCTCGATCTTCTCGATCGCGTGGCCGTCGATCATCGGGCCGATCGTGATGCCGGCGGAAAAGCCGTCGCCGACGGTCAGCTCGCGCACCCGCGCGACGAACTTCTCCGCGAAGGCATCGTGCACTGCCGCTTGTACATAGATGCGGTTCGCCGAAACACAGGTCTGGCCGGCATTGCGGAACTTCGCCTGGATCGCACCGTCGACCGCCGCATCGATATCCGCGTCGTCGAAGACGATGAAGGGCGCATTGCCGCCGAGCTCCAGGCTGACTTTCTTGATCTGGTCGGAACATTGCCGCATCAGCAGCCTTCCGACCTCGGTCGAGCCGGTGAAGCTGATCTTGCGCACCTTCGGATTGCTGCACAACTCGCGCCCGATCGGCGCTCCCTCGGCGGCATAGACGAGGTTGAGGACGCCTTCGGGGAAGCCCGCTCTATCGGCAAGCGCGAACATCGCGCCGGCAACGAGCGGCGTCTGCTCGGCCGGCTTCAAGACGATGGCGCAGCCGGCGGCGAGTGCAGGCGCGATCTTGCGGGCAACCATCGAGGCCGGAAAGTTCCACGGCGTGATGGTGCCGACGACGCCGACTGGCTGCTTGATGACGAGCATGCGGCGGTCGTTGGCGGGGGCGGGAAAGGTCTCGCCATAGACGCGCTTGGCTTCCTCCGCATACCATTCGATATAAGAGGCGGCATGCAGGACCTCCCCCTTCGCCTCGCCGAGCGGCTTTCCCATTTCGGCCGTCAGTATCGCCGCGAGATCGTCTGCGTGCTCGACGATCAGATCGTGCCATCGGCGCAGGATCGCGCTCCTGTCCTTGGCTGGCTTGGATGCCCAGAGCGTCTGCGCCGCCTGGGCCGCTTCGATTGCGGCGCGCGCCTCGTCAACGCCCATGTCCGGAAGGGTCGCAAGCAATTCGCCCGTCGAGGGGTTGAGGACGTCGAAGGTCGGACCGGTCCACGGCGCGCAGGGGCGGTATCGGCAGTCGACCGTCGCGAAGAAATCTGCAGCGTGGAGGTGTTTGGTAAGTGCAGGGGTCAGGGCCATGACGTATCCTCCCGCGATGCCTGCCGCAGCCACAAGCGCGATGTTGTTCTTTTTACGGGCGGGCCGATGGCCCACGCCTCACAGCGCGGCGCGTTTCAGACAGCGGCGCTGTAGGGAAAACGCAGTGGGCCGGCGCCTTGCCAGCCGGACCACTGCGATAGCGGTCGTCCGGTGTCAGGTCAACTGCGCGCTTCGAGGATCGACGCTTCGAGAATATCCAGTGCCTCGGCGAAGACCTCATCCTGGATCGTGATTGGCGCCAGGAAACGAACGACATTGCCGTGCACGCCGCAAGTGAGCAGAATCAGGCCCTTCGCAAGGGCATTGAGCCGGACCTTGTTGGCGAAGTCGGCGCTCGGCAGATTCGTTTTCGCGTCATTGAATTCGACCGCATTCATGAAGCCCGGACCGCGGATGTCGACGATTTCCGGTGTCTTTTCGCGGATTGCTGCAAGCCGCTGCTTCAGCCGGTTGCCGAGCTGGTTCGCCCGGTCGCACAGCTGTTCCTCCTCGATCACGTCGAGTACGGCATGGGCTGCTGCGATGCCAATCGGGCTGCCGCCATAGGTTCCCCCGAGGCCGCCTGGTCCTGGGGCATCCATGATCTCTGCGCGGCCGGTTACTGCGGCGAGCGGGAAGCCGCCGGCCAGGCTTTTCGCCATGGTCAGCAGGTCCGGCGCGATATTGTGATGCTCCATTGCGAAGAGCTTGCCGGTGCGGGCAAAACCGGTCTGGACTTCATCGGCAATCAAGAGAATGCCATGCTCGTCGCAGATTTCGCGAAGCGCCTTCATGAAGACCGTCGGTGCCGGATAGAAGCCGCCTTCGCCCTGGACCGGCTCGAGGATGATGGCGGCGACGCGGCCCGGATCGACATCGGCCACAAAAAGCTTCTTCAAGGCTGCAAGCGATTGCTCGACGCTGACACCGTGCAGTTCGATCGGGAAGGGGGCGTGGAAGACGTCGGCCGGCATCGCGCCGAACCCGACCTTATAGGGAACGACCTTGCCGGTGAGCGCCATACCCATGAAGGTGCGGCCGTGAAAGCCGCCGCCAAAGGCGATGATCGCCTGACGTCCGGTGGCCGCACGGGCGATCTTGACGGCGTTTTCCACCGCCTCGGCGCCGGTGGTGACGAAGATCGTCTTTTTTGCAAAGTCGCCGGGGGCCAAAGCGTTCAGCCGTTCGGCGAGATGCACGTAGTTTTCATAGGGCACGACCTGATGGCAGGTATGAGTGAAACGATCGAGCTGCGCCTTGACGGCTGCGATGACCTTCGGATGGCGATGGCCGGTATTGACGACGGCGATGCCGGCGGCGAAATCAATGTAGCGATTGCCATCCTTGTCCCAGATTTCGGCATTTTCCGCACGGTCTGCATAGATCTGCGTGGTCATTCCCACGCCACGGGAAATGGCGGCATTCTTGCGGTCGGTCAGGCTGGTCATCGCTTTCGTCCCTAGGCTCCGTGTAGATAAATTGCAGTTTTTCTGCAACTTTTATCCGGAAGTCGTACATCCTTTCGAAGGGAATGCAAATCAAATTTGTTTATGGAGAAAGCGCGACGCCTGATGGGCGCGCTTGGCAGCCCTGGGCCGCCCAGCTAGATTGCCGCCGGCGATGCCGTGACGGGGAAATAAATGAACGGAGATAGCGAAATACGCTACAAGGTTGCCGAGGCGGCAAGGCTCGCCGGCGTTTCGGCATCGACGCTGAGGCTTTGGGAAACGCAAGGCCTCGTGGTACCGGAGCGGTCGGCGACAGGCCACCGCCAATATACCGAGGCCGACCTTCAGCGCTTGAAACGAATCTCCTGGTTTCGCTCCGAGCGCGGCTTGAACCCGGCTGCTATTCGCGAGGCGCTGGAGGCGGAAGCCCCCAACGACGAGGAGACCGGCCCCGCAGGCGCCCAGGAGAGCAATGTCGATCTGCAAGTCGGCCGCAAGTTGCGCAGCCTCAGGCATGCGGCGGGGAAAACGCTCGAACAGGTGGCCGGGGATATCGGCATCGCGGCATCCGTCCTCTCCACGCTCGAGCGAACGTCGCAGGGCGTGTCGATCGCCGTGCTGCACAATCTCGCGGAGTATTTCAGCACCACGGTTTCGAGCCTCGCCGGCGAGGACGAATTGCGGGACCGGACGCTCGTCCGGGCCGGCGAGTGGCGCACCTGGCCGCGGACCACCCCCGGTGTGACCATCCAGGTCCTCGCCGAAGGTAAGAACCAGATGGACTGCCATCGATTCGTACTCGCGCCCGGCGCGTCGAGCGAGGGGGCCTATGGGCATGAGGGTGAGGAGTTCGTCTACGTGCTCTCCGGCCGCGTCGAATTCGTGTTGGATGGGGATCAGTTCTACGATCTACACCCGGGCGATTCGCTCTATTTCGCGAGTCGCCGCCGCCATGCATGGTCGAACCGACATGACGGTGAAACCGTCCTGCTCTGGATCAATACACCGCCAACGTTCTAAGCCCAAAGAGTTAGGCGCTGATTTCCTGCGCCATGGTCGCTTCCAGCGCAGCTAAATCGCGCATTGCCAAAATTGTTGCAACCAAAAATAAGCCTCTTTGAGGCGCCGCTAAATACAACTACGGCGTTTACGGCCCATCTCGCGAAGAACACGTCAAATTTCTCTTGTTTCGTGAAGGCAAGTTCTTGCGCCCGAAGAGTCGTATTTGACCCAATTCGACCATAGATTTGCCCCAACCGCTTTTTAACTATTCGTGCACCTGCGGCGCCGCGCTTATCAGGAGCGCAAAGGCCGCTGTAGCAGTTTGAATTGCCTCCCGGAGGTGCATTCAAGGAGACATGCAGTAGCAAGCCCACCGCCTGGTAGGGTCGTGAGGAGCCCGCAAAGGTCAGACTCGAAGGGGAATGTTCATGCGGATTGCGCGCGACCAACAGCTGGACGGATTGCGAGCCGTCGCCGTCTCGATGGTGGTTTACGCGCATTTCTATGCGGAAGACGGATCCCACTGGGGCCATATAGGCGTCAGGCTGTTCTTCATATTGAGCGGCTTCCTGATTACCCGGTTGCTCCTGGAAGCACGGGACGACCCGCGCTACGAGCCGGCGACGGCGCTGAGATCTTTCTATGCGCGTCGGTCGTTGCGCATCCTTCCGCCCTATTTCGCAGTTCTTGCAGCCGTCTGGCTGATCGGCCTGGAAAGCTCCGAGAAGGTGCTCGTCTGGCACGCGCTTTACCTGTCGAACTTCTGGTATGCGCTTCAGGACGCCTGGTCACCCTGGGTTCTCTGTCACACCTGGAGCCTCAGCATCGAGGAGCAGTTCTATATCGTCTGGCCGCTGATCGTGCTGACGGCACCGCGGCGTTCGATAGGGGCCATTTGCGTGGGCGTCATCTGCTGCTCGCTCGCTTTCCGCTTCTACTGGCCCGTGACCGGAACGCCGACGCTGGCACGTGATCTGTTGCCGCCTGCCTCGATGGATGCCTTGGCGGCGGGAGCACTGCTGGCGGTGCATCGGTCAAGCGGCGCCGCCATGCCGAACTGGGCGGAACGCTGTTGGAAGCCGCTCCTGATCGTATCCCTGTTCCTGTTCTCGATCAGGACCGTGCCGACGACGCCGTTGCTCGAGTGGTTTGTCTGGATCGGTCTCGAGGTTTTCCCCCTTCTGCCGCTGACGCTGCTCGTCGGAGCATGCTCTCAGGGCATTGGCGGCTATCTCGGACGGTTGGCCCAAGCTCCGCCTGTCACCGCACTCGGGCGCATCAGTTACGGAGTCTATCTCTACCATGCCGTCGTCCTTGCGCTGCTCGTCCAGGCGCAAGCCTTCATTCCGATCAATGTCTCGGAGCAGGGCGCTGGGCGACTCGTTGTCACCGGGGCCGCCACTTTGCTCCTCGCCTCGATCTCCTGGATCGCATTCGAAAGACCGCTAAACGCGCTGAAGCGCCATTTCCCCTATGCGCGGGGAGCCAGCAGCGCCCCCGTTGCGGCAGAGGCGGAAGGCGTGCGCCCAGTCTATCCAGGGATATCGGTCGAGCACGGAAAAGCCCTCCAGGTTTCGAACACGCGATAGACATGAGCCAAGCAACGTCCACACCATTGGTTTCCGTGCTGCTGCCCGTTTACAATGGGGAGCCTTATCTTGTCTTGGCAATCGAAAGCTTACTGCGCCAGGACTACAAAAGCCTCGAGATCATCGCGATCGATGATGGATCGACCGACCGTTCGCTTGAAATACTCGAGCGACTTCGCCAAGCCGATCGGCGAATTTCGATTGTCTCGCGGGAAAACCGCGGCCTCATCGCTACCCTGAATGAAGGGCTCAGGCTTGCCACCGGCGAGTTCGTCGCCCGCATGGATGCCGATGATGTGGCCTATTCCACGCGCCTTTCGCGCCAGATGGCGCTGTTCGACGAGCAGCCTCGTTTGGCGATGTGCGGTACGGGCGTCGATAGGCTGATCGGCAGTCGCGTGCTTCGCGGCAAGCCAGACCCGATCTATCGGGCGGCGAGCCTGCCCGTTCTCTCGGCGTTCTTCACGATCTTCATCCATTCGACAGTGGTCTACAATCGCCGCGTGATCCCCAACGACTTGCTCGTTTACGATTCGGCCTATCCGCATGCCGAAGATTTCGATCTGTTCCGGCGCATCGCCGGGCGCTTTCCGGTTGCGATGATCGATGAGGCCTTGATTGCCTATCGCATTCATGATGGCAGCGTCACAAGCAAGCACCTGAGGCAGATGCGTCAAACACATCTGAAGATCGTTGCCGAAAACATTGAACGCCAAGGACTTTCCGACGATACGGGCGCCCTGCGGGAAATCGGGCTTTCCGTGACGTCAGGCAGCATTCGCTCCCTTGCCCAGTTAGTCCTCGCGCTCGAGCGGACGATTGCCGTCCAGCCGACGGAGACGCGAGGCGCTTACGAGGACGGTTTTCTCCAATTCTTCTATTTCCTCTACCAGCTGATCGCCGATGAGAACCGCCCGGAACTCACGCATGAGTTCCTGACGCGAACGGCCAAGTGGGGGCTCATCCGCCGGCGTGAGCGGTACGGGCTGATGCCCGCCGTACGCGCCCCCTGGTGCAGCCGCCTTTCGCTCGCAGCCAGCCGCAAGGCGGACGATCTGGCGCGCTATCTGCAGTCGGTGCCGGCCGCGACGGTCCTGCCTCAATTTGGTTGGCTGTGAGATGGCATTCACACGTTCCTTCACAGAGATGAAGCATTGCGATGCCGTGAGGACGGTATCTCGGGCCTCGACCGATCGAGTGCCATTTGCGAGCTTCATCGTCTGCACGCGCAACCGGGCGAAGGCGCTTGCCGCATGCATTCGCTCCATCGAAGAGACTTGCCGCGCCTACCCCGCGATCACAACGGAGCTCGTGGTAGTCGACAATGGCTCGACGGACGAGACGCAGGCTGAGCTCCGCCGCATCTCTGCCGCCTCGGGCGTGGCGATCACCATCGTCATGGAAGGCCGGCCGGGGCTTGCCTTTGCCCGCAATGCCGGGATGCAACGGGCGCGCGGACGCGTCCTGGTCTTCATAGATGACGATTGCGAAGTCGGTCGCGGCTATCTCGGCGATTTGCAGCGGTATTACACCAAGGGTAACCGAGTCATTCGGGGCGGGCGCGTCGAGCTCGGCAATTCTTGCGACCTGCCGTTCACGGTCAAACGATCACTGGTACCTGCGCGGTTCACTCCCGACGTCCACCCGGGCGGTTTCGTGCTCGGTTGCAACATGACCATGCATAGGGAAGTGGCCGCCCGCATCGGCCGTTTCGATGAACGCTTCGGCGCGGGCGCGCCGCTGCAGTCCGCGGAGGACACCGATTATCTCGTGCGCGCCTACGCGCTCGGCATCCCGGTCGAATACGTGCCGGATATGATGGTATACCATCATCATGGGCGACGGGAACGTGCGGAGATCGAGAAGCTTCACCGAAGCTATAGCCTTGGCAACGGCGCCCTATGCCTGAAGCATCTCTTCAAGGCGCCGTGGCTGCTGAAGCACTTCTTCTGGACAGTGCGATCGGCTTTCGGCGAAACTTTCTCCGGCGCGAGGTTCGATGCCGATTTGCAGCTTTCCCACTGGCCGATCGTGCTGATGAATCTCGTCGGAGCGGTGAGGTTCGCGCGCCTCTGGCTCGCCGGCCGAGCAACACCGACCGAACTGCACGACGTCAGCGAGGCGGTATCAAGGCTGGAGCGAGGTCCTTAATGTTGCGAATGCTTGTACCCGGCTTTCAGCTGTTGCGTGACACCCTCGGGCGGCAATTGCGACTGCTGCCGGCGGTCGTGCTTCTCGGTCTTGCGAGTGCCACGCTCGAAGGCGCCGGCATCGGCCTCATTATCCCGATGCTGGGCATCATCGCGGGCAACGATGACACCTCCGGGCTCAGTGGGATCTCCGCTCTCTTCGAGCAGGTGGGGGAAGGCCTTGACGACGGCGAGCGGCTGCTGGCGATCGCAGGCGCGGTGTTGGCGCTGATCTGCCTTAAGAACGTGCTCGCCTTCGCGAATGCGGTTCTGACGACCTTCATCTATGGCAAGGCGAGCCATGCCATCCGAAGCGCACTCTCCGACCAGTTGCTGCGGATCGGCTATCCCTTTTTCCTTCAGGAAAACCCCGGCCGCCTGCTCAACATCATTTCGAACGAATCGTGGCGCGCGTCCGATGCCGTCCAGACCGCGCTCTCGGCGATCGTGCACGCCTGCGCCGCGGTGATCCTGCTTGCCTTTCTGCTGCTTTTGTCCTGGCAGATGACGCTGTTCGTGGCGACCGGCCTCGTCCTCGTCCAGCTCGCGCATGCCGCGCTCTCCGCTACGCTCAAGGGGCCAAGCCGCGATGTGACCTCCTACAACAGCGAGCTTGCGGCCCGAATGCTTCATCTCGTGCATGCGGGGCGGCTGATCCGCGTCTTCGGCCAGGAGGATCGCGAGAAGTCCGCCTTCGATACCGCCTCCGATGCCGTCCGTCGCGCCGGCTTCGTCCTGCAAACCCGTCAGGGCGCATTGCCGCCGCTCACGGAGGTGCTGCATTCCGCTTTGTTCCTGGCGGCAGTCGTGAGCGCCTGGCTCGTCGGCGTGCGCTTTCCGGTGATCGTCGCTTTCGTCGTTCTCCTCTATCGACTCCAGCCCCATATGCGGGCGCTGCAAATGTCCTGGAGTCAGTTCCAGGGTTGGAGCGGTTCTCTGGAAGAGGTGCGTTGGCTGCTCGACTCCTCCGACAAGCCGAAGCCGCCGTCCGGAAGCCTGCCGGTCGAGGGCCTCGGCGAGCGAATCGAATTCGAAAGGGTGAGCTTCAGGTACCCGGGTTCCGGCGCCCGAACCATTGTCTTGCACGCGGCGAATTTCGAAATCCGCAGCGGATGCTCGACTGCGATCATCGGCCGCTCGGGCGCCGGCAAGACCACCATCGTCAATCTCCTGTGTCGGTTCGTGGAACCGGATGAGGGGCGCATTCTTGTGGACGGCGTGCCGCTTAGCGAAATCGATCCGGCGCAGTGGCGGCGCCAGATCGCCGTCGCCAGCCAGGACCTGGAATTGGTGGACGGAACGATCCTTGAAAACATTAGCTATGGCCAGCACGCGACCTTCGCCGAGGTGGAGCGCGCGGCAAGGCTGGCGGAGGCGCATAGCTTCATCGAGCAGTTCCCGGAAGGCTATGGAACGGTCGTCGGCTACAGGGGGGCCAGTCTCTCGGCCGGACAGCGACAGCGGATCGCGCTCGCCCGGGCTTTGGTGCGCGACCCGGCCGTCCTGATCCTCGACGAAGCGACGAATGCGGTGGACGGCCTCTCGGAGGCGGCAATCGTCGAGACTCTGAAATTGAGGGCTGGACGGCGCACGACAATCGTCATCAGCCACCACCGCAGCACGATCTCCTTCTGCGATGATATCGTGGTTCTTGGTAGCGGCCGCGTTAAGAGCCAGTCACGGCTTTCGGATGTGGCCTCCCTCACCATGGATCAGCTCTATGAGCACGAGGCGCCGGCAATGAGGTGATATACAAGGCAAAGCCGCACCCCTTTCGAGAGCGCGGCTTTGCCATGTCTACGTCAGTCGCACGCCTCAGGCGGCCGCATAGCGCTTAGCCATCTCCGGCAGTCGAAGGACGCGAATCTTCGAAGCCTGGCCGGCCGCGCGGAACGCTTCGAACCGCTCCTTGCAGACGTCAGTCATATGCGCGATCGCCGGCTTCAGATAATTGCGCGGATCGAAATTGTCCGGATGCTGCAGGTGATGCTTGCGGATCTCGCCGGTGAAGGCGAGGCGCAAGTCGGTGTCGATATTGACCTTGCGGACGCCGAGCGGAATGGCCTTCTGGATCTCCGAGACCGGCACGCCCCAGGTCTTTTTCATCTCGCCGCCATAGGCGTTGAAGAGCTCCTGCAACTCAGCCGGCACGGAAGACGATCCGTGCATCACGAGATGGGTGTTCGGCAGCTTCTTGTTGATCTTGGCGATCGTGTCGATCGAAAGGATCTCGCCGTCGGGTTCGCGCGTGAACTTGTAGGCGCCATGGCTCGTGCCGATCGCAACGGCCAGCGCATCGACGCCGGTCTTGGAAACGAATTCGTACGCCTGCTCCGGATCGGTCAGCAGTTCCTCACGCGACAGCTTGCCTTCGAAGCCGTGTCCGTCTTCCTTGTCGCCGGCGCCGGTTTCGAGATTGCCGAGGCAGCCGAGTTCGCCCTCGACGGAGACGCCGGCCGCATGGGCGATCTTCACCACCTCGGCGGTCACGGCGACATTGTATTCGTAGCTCGCAACCGTCTTGCCGTCCTTTTCGAGCGAGCCGTCCATCATCACCGACGTGAAGCCGTTGGTGATCGCGGAGATGCAGGTCGACGGCTGGTCGCCATGGTCGAGGTGGAGACAGATCGGAATATGCGGATATTCCTCCGCGGCGCCGAGGATCAGGTGGCGCAGGAAGGCGTCGCCCGCATAGGCGCGCGCCCCGCGGCTTGCCTGCAGGATAACCGGAGAGTCCGTCGCATCGGCGGCGCGCATTACCGCTTGGATGTATTCGAGATTGTTCACATTGAAGGCTGGCAGCGCATAATCGTTCTCCGCCGCATGGTCGAGCAATTGCCGCAACGTGATCAATGCCATTCGAATCTCCCTGATGTACGGCACCTCACTCCGGGCGCCGCGATATGGATGGACGAATTCTCGCCCGCGAAAGCGCGTTCGACCCTTTGCCGGTCCTGTTTCGGTGCGGGTTGATGCACGCTCCGACACTCCCGAAACCGACGGGAGGGCTCAAGTAAAGGGCACAATAATTGATGCCGGTCATTTGGCAACGGGCCTGGCGACCGCGCAGAGCATTTGATTTACGTGCGTCAGTCGCATTTGCTGTGGATGGAGAGCCACAGCGTCGGAAATCGCGACATTCGCGCTCTGGTGGTGTCTGGAACCTGAGCCCGTTCGATGTCCGCTGTTGTGCCGTTCCGCCCCGGCCGGGCACTTGCCCCTCAAGACGTCTGAAACGACCGGCGTAACAAGATTGCGAAAAACCTTCGCATTCTTTCTGCATATTACGTAAGGTGCAGGTTTAATTCGTGAAGTTTGCATGAGGGCAGAAACGGGTGTGAATGGCGGCGGTCGAAACGGAACTGAAACGTTGCAGTGGACGGCGCCTGAGTCATAATTGGACGGCGGCCGGACGTCGCAATGGCGGCGTAATCGAGCGCAGAAGAGGCACAACCATCGCGATAATTGAGTGTTCCGCTTTATAGGAGAGGCTGCACAAATCACCTTGCCTTTCGAGGGAATTTGCACTTCTCTCCTGCAATCAACACCAGAAAGAGGGGAAGGAGAAGTACGATGGCTTCACTGAAACTCAACCTCGGCGCGGCAGCGCTCATCGGTTCGCTGCTCATCGGCGCGAGCCCGGCGCTTGCCGAGGCTGTGCTCCATCGCGGCAATGCCGGAGAGCCGCAGACGCTTGATCAGGCACACACCTCCATCAACATCGAAGAATTCATTCTCAAGGACCTCTATGAAGGCCTGACGATCTACGACGCCTCCGGCAAGATCGTGCCCGGTGCTGCCGAGACCTGGGACCTGTCGGACGACGGTACCGTCTATACGTTCAAGCTGCGCGCCGATGCCAAATGGTCGGACGGATCACTGGTCACTGCCGAGGACTTCGCCTTCTCCTTCCGCCGTGTCGAGGATCCACAGACGGCAGCCGAATACGCCCATATTCTCTTCCCGATCAAGAATGCGGAGAAGGTGAACAAAGGCGAGCTGCCGGTCGACCAGCTGGGTGTGAAGGCCGTGGACGAAAAGACGCTTGAAATCACCCTCGAGCGCCCGGCCCCGTTCTTCCTTGAGCTGCTTGCCCACCAGACCGCGCTTCCAGTCAGCAAGGCGAGCGTCGAGAAGAATGGCGCCGATTTTGTCAAACCGGGCGTCATGGTCTCGAACGGCGCCTTCCGGCTGACCGCACATGTGCCGAACGACAGCCTGACGGTCGAAAAGAATACGCATCACTGGGATGCCGCCAGCGTCAAGCTCGACAAGGTGATCTTCTATCCGATCGACGACCAGGCGGCCTCCGTCCGCCGCTTCGAGGCGAAGGAGATGGATCTCGTCTATAACTTCTCCGCCGACCAGCTCGATCGCCTGCGCCAGTCCTATGGCGATCAGGTCCATGTCTCGCCGACGCTTGCCACCTATTACTATGCCTTTGACACGCGGCAGGAGCCCTATAGCGACGTCCGAGTTCGCCGGGCGCTGTCGATGGCCGTCGACCGGGATTTCCTTGCCAATGAAATCTACAGCGGTTCGCAGATTCCGGCCTATTCCATGGTGCCGCCGGGCATCGAAAGCTATGGCGAGCCTGCAAAGGCAGACTTCGCCGACCTGTCGCAACTTGATCGTGAGGACAAGGCGATCGAGTTGATGAAGGAAGCGGGCTACGGGGAGGGCGGCAAACCGCTCAGTATCGAAATCCGCTACAACACCAACCCGAACCATGAGCGCGTCGCTACGGCCGTTGCCGATATGTGGAAGAACACGTTTGGGGCACAGGTCTCGCTCGTGAACCTCGACGTCTCCTCGCACTACGCCTATCTGCAGGAAGGCGGCAAGTTCAACGTTGCCCGCGCCGGCTGGGTCGCGGACTATGCCGATGCGGAAAACTTCCTCGCCCTCTCCATCAGCACCAACAAGTCTTTCAACTACGGCAAGTTCGAGAACGCGGAATACGACGCGCTGATGAAGAAATCTTACGAGGAACAGGATCCCGCCGAGCGCTCGAAGATCCTGCATGAAGCTGAAGCGTTGCTGATGAAGGAGCAGCCGATCGCACCGCTTCTGACTCAGGCCGATCTCTGGCTCGTCTCGGATCGCGTGAAAGGCTGGCAGGACAATTCGCCGAACCAACATCTGAGCCGGTTCCTGAGCGTCGCCGAATAAGGAACTGAGGCGACGCGCGGGACGGCCCGCGCGTCGCCACCGGAGCACGTCCATGATCGCCTTTGTCCTTCGCCGCCTGGCGAGCGCGGTGCCGACGTTGTTCATCGTCGTCACCATATCCTTCTTTCTGATGCGGTTTGCCCCCGGCGGCCCCTTCAATCTCGAGCGTCCTCTTCCTCCGCAGACAATGGAGAACCTGATGAGGACCTATCACCTCGATCAGCCGCTCTGGAGCCAGTATGTTCATTATCTCGGCAACGCGGTGACGGGCGATTTCGGTCCGAGTTACATCTACCACGACAACAATGTTGCGGAGCTGATCGGCAAGGGCCTGCCCTATTCGGTGGAGCTTGGCTTCTATGCGCTTCTGCTTGCCTTCGTCGGCGGCGTCATCGCCGGCACGATTGCCGCGCTTCGCCAGAACAGTTTCATCGACTTCGCGGTTATGTCGATCTCGACGATCGGCGTGACGGTGCCGAATTTCGTCGTCGGCCCGGTGCTGACGCTCGTCTTTGCGATCGGGCTCGCCTGGCTGCCGGCCGGCGGGTGGGGCGACGGTTCGCTCCGCTTCCTGATTCTGCCGATGATCGCGCTCGCGCTGCCGCAGCTCGCCGTTTTCGCCAGACTTACGCGCGGCTCGATGATCGAGGCGCTCAACACCGACCATATCCGCACGGCCAGGGCCTACGGTCTGCCGTCGCGCACCGTTGTCGTCACGCATGCGATGCGCGGTGCCATGCTGCCGGTCGTTTCCTATCTGGCGCCTTGCGCAGCGGCGCTTCTCACCGGATCCGCGGTCGTGGAAACGATCTTCACCATCCCCGGGGTCGGTCGTTATTTCGTTCTCGGGGCGATCAACCGCGACTACACGCTGGTCATGGGCACCGTGATCCTTGTCGCCATCTTCGTGATCGTCTTCAACCTTCTGGTCGACCTTCTCTACGGCCTGCTCGATCCGAGGGTTCGTCATGACTGATATCGTCCAGACCCCGTCCGTTTCCCCGGAAACGAAGGGCCGCAGCCTCTTTCAGCTCGCGGCCATGCGCTTCCGCCGCAACCGCGCCGCGATGGCGGGCTGCATCATGCTGGTGCTGATTGCGCTCTTCTCCTTTGTCGGACCGCTGTTTTCGCCGCACAGCTACGATCAGGTCTTCCCGTCTTACGTGACGATCGGTCCGAGCCTCGAGCCGCGGCCCGATGTTTCGACGCTCGAGGAGGTGATGGAGGGCATTGCAGCCCGTGCCCGCGTCACGCTGAAGGAATTCGCCGTTGACGGCGGAACCTTCACCGCCACCGTTACATCGGAACGACCGATCGACCCACGCTCGACGCGATACTTCGATCGAGCCAACGAATTCGAGAACACGACGGTCGTCGCAACGGAAGATCACGGCCGGACGATGAACGTCCAGGGACAGGTGGCCCGCGAATACTTCCCCTTCGGTACCGATTCCAACGGCCGCGACCTGCTCGTGCGCGTCATGCTCGGGGGGCAAATCTCGATTGCCGTAGGCCTGCTCGCAAGCCTCGTCTCGCTTGGCATCGGCGTCGTCTATGGCGCGACCTCCGGCTATATCGGCGGCCGCGTCGACAATGTGATGATGCGCCTCGTCGAGATCCTCTATTCGCTGCCCTTCGTCTTTCTCGTCGTCGTACTTGTCGTCTTCTTCGGCCGCAGCTTCATCCTGATCTTCCTGGTGATCGGCGCGGTCGAGTGGCTGGACATGGCGCGGATCGTGCGCGGGCAGACGCTGGCGCTGAAGCGGCGGGAGTTCGTGGGAGCGGCCCAGGCGCTTGGCCTGACCGACTGGCAGATCATCCGCCGCCACATCATTCCGAACACGATTGGTCCGGTCATCGTTTTCGTCACCGTGATCGTGCCGAAGGTCATCCTGCTCGAGAGCTTCCTGTCCTTTCTTGGTCTCGGGGTACAGGCGCCGCTGACGAGCTGGGGGGCGCTGATCTCAGAAGGCGCCAATAACATCCAGTCGGCGCCGTGGCTCTTGATCTTCCCGGCGATCTTCTTCGTCGTCACGCTGTTTTCGCTGAATTTCGTGGGCGACGGCCTGCGCGACGCGCTCGACCCGAAAGACCGCTGACATGGCAGACATGAAGGAAACCATTCTTGCCGTGCGCGGCCTCAAGGTGGATTTCGAGACACCGGATGGAACCGTCGATGCTGTGAAGGGCATCGATCTCGACGTGAATGCCGGCGAAACGCTGGCGGTCGTCGGCGAGTCCGGTTCGGGCAAGAGCCAGACCATGATGGGCATCATGGGGCTGCTTGCGAAAAACGGGACGGTTGCCGGTTCTGCGCGCTATCGCGGGCAGGAACTCATCGGGCTTTCGCCGAAGGCGCTGAACCGCGTCAGGGGCTCGAAGATCACCATGATCTTCCAGGAGCCGATGACATCGCTCGATCCGCTATACACGATCGGGCGACAGATCGCCGAACCGATCGTCCACCACCGCGGCGGCACCTTCAAGGAGGCGAAGAAGCGCGCGCTCGAACTCTTGGAACTCGTCGGCATTCCCGAGCCGGTCCGCCGCATCGACAGCTACCCGCACGAACTGTCCGGCGGGCAGCGCCAGCGCGTGATGATCGCCATGGCGCTTGCCAACGAGCCGGACATCCTGATCGCCGACGAGCCGACGACGGCCCTTGACGTGACCATCCAGGCGCAGATCCTGGAACTTCTGAAATCGCTGCAGAAGCGCTTTGGCATGGCGATCGTGCTGATCACCCACGATCTCGGGATCGTCAAGCATTTCGCCGATCGTGTCGTCGTACTGCGGCGGGGAGAGGTGGTGGAGCAGGGGCCGACAGCGGAGATATTCACGCGGCCGAAGGCCGATTACACGAAGATGTTGCTCGCTGCCGAGCCGAGCGGTCGCAAGGCGGCGCCAGCGGACCTTGCCCCAATCGTCCTCGAGGGTCGCGACGTGGCGGTGGATTACACGATCTCCGGCGGGTTCTTTCGCGGCAGCTCTTCCGTGTTCCGTGCCGTCGATGGCGTCAATCTCCGGCTGCGCCAAGGCCAGACGATCGGCATCGTCGGCGAATCCGGGTCGGGCAAGTCGACGCTCGGGCGAGCGCTTCTGCGGCTTCTCCCTAGCAGCGGCTACTACCGCTTCGGCTTGACGGACATTTCCGGCTTCGATCGCGGCGCGATGCGGCCGCTGCGCCGCGAGATGCAGCTGGTCTTCCAGGACCCCTACGGCTCTCTGTCGCCGCGACGGACCGTCGGCGAGATCATCACCGAGGGCCTTTATGTGCACGAGCCGGAGCTCAGTCGGGCGGAGCGGGACCGCCGCGCGACCGCCGCGCTCAAGGAGGTCGGGCTCGACCCGGCCGCCCGTAACCGCTATCCGCACGAGTTCTCGGGTGGCCAGCGTCAGCGCATAGCGATCGCCCGCGCGATGATCCTGAAGCCGAAGGTGGTGATCCTCGACGAGCCGACCTCGGCGCTCGATCGGTCGGTGCAGGGTCAGGTGATCGAGCTCCTGCGTGAGCTGCAGGCGAAGCACGACCTTTCTTACATCTTCATCAGCCACGACCTTTCGGTCGTGAAGGCGATCTCTGACTATGTCATCGTGATGAAGAACGGCCGCATCGTCGAAGAGGGACAAACGGACGCGATCTTCGAGGCGCCTAGGGAACCCTATACCAAGACCTTGATCGGGGCGGCGCTCCACGTGTGAGGCGGCGAACGGCGCCGGTTGTTTCGGCTGCAATGGCCCCTCATCCGGCCTGCCGGGCACCTTCGCCCCGCAAGCGGGGCGAAGGGGACCCGCGGCGAACGCCGAGGAAAAACCCCTTTCCCCTCTTGCGGGGAGAGGGGCTGGGGTGAGGGGCAATCGGGGGCAATCACAGCCACCGAAATGCGCTTCACACCTCCTGCAAACGAGCAGACAATCGCGTCAACGCCGCATTGACAATGCGTCTGTTTCCCCGGCCTTTTCTCGCATGGTCAAAAGGCGCATCTGTTCGTCACGAACGCGCCCGATCGAAGATGGGCAGAAAGGCAGCGAAACATGCTCGACCAGATCAAAGGCCTGCATCACGTCACGTCGATGGCGGATGACGCCCGCACCAACAATCACTTCTTCACGCACGTGCTTGGGCTGCGCCGCGTCAAGAAGACGGTGAATTTCGACGCGCCCGACGTCTACCATCTCTACTACGGCGACGAGATCGGCACGCCCGGTACGGTGATGACCTATTTCCCCTTTCCCGAGATGCCGCGCGGCCGCGCCGGTACCGGAGAGGTCGGGACGACGGTGTTCTCGGTTCCGCAAGGCGCGCTCGATTTCTGGCGCGATCGCCTGGCGGCGCTCGGCGTCAGCGGTCTGAGGGAAGAGGAGGCCTTCGGCGAGAAGCGGCTGAATTTTGCCGGCCCGGATGGCGACGGCTTCGCTCTCGTCGAAGTCCGGGACGATCCGCGCATGCCCTGGACCGACGGCGGGATAGCCGAGGATCACGCCATCCGCGGATTCCACTCGGTCTCGATGCGGCTGCGCGACGAGGGCGCCACGGCCGAACTGCTCAAGTTCATGGGCTATGAGGAACTCGATCGCAAGGATGGCGTCACACGGCTGATCGTGCCCGGCGGCAACGGCGCGAGCCTTGTCGACATCGAGACGATGCCGAACGTCAACCGGGCCGCGCAGGGCGCGGGCTCGGTGCACCACGTCGCCTTCGCCGTCGACGACCGCGAGAAGCAGCTTGTGGTGCGCAAGGCGCTGATGGACACGGGCTATCACGTCACGCCGGTCATTGACCGCGACTATTTCTGGGCGATCTACTTCCGCACGCCGGGCGGCGTGCTCTTCGAGGTCGCGACCAACGAGCCGGGCTTCGATCGCGATGAGGATGTCGCCCATCTCGGCGAAGCATTGAAGCTGCCGCAGCAGCACAAGCACCTGCGGCCGATCCTCGAAAGCCATCTACAGAAGCTCGAGGATTAAGCGGAACCCTATCCCGCCTCTCGCGCCTGCCAGGGGAGGGGCAGTCGCATAAGCGCATCGGTCCGATAGGCGGACCCGATTTTCGGAAAGCGGATGTGTTGAATTCAAAAACCATTGGCCGTCCGAAAGGACGCACGGCGCTGTAGACCCAAAGGAGATACCGATGCCCGACCACGGCTACGTGCATAAGTTGAAGACCGGCCCCTCCGGCAGCCCTATCCTTTTTGTCCTACATGGTACGGGCGGTGACGAGAACCAGTTCTTCGGCTTCGGCGCCGAGTTGTTGCCGGATGCGACCATCGTGTCGCCGCGGGGCGACGTTTCGGAACATGGCGCCGCCCGCTTCTTCAAGCGTACGGGGGAGGGCGTTTACGACATGCCGGACCTCGCCCGCGCGACGCGGAAGATGGCGAGCTTTGTCAAGGCGCTCGCAACCGAGCATGGCGCCTCGGAAATCATCGGCCTCGGCTATTCGAATGGCGCCAATATTCTTGCCAATGTTATCATCGAGGAGGGCATCTTCGACAGCGCGGTTCTCATGCATCCGTTGATTCCATTTCGGCCGAGGGACAACCCGACGCTCGAGGGCCGAAGAATATTGATCACCGCGGGCGAACGAGACCCGATCTGCCCCGCGCCGTTGACGCAGGCGCTTGCGGGCTACTTCATAGAGCAAAAGGCGAAGCTTGAACTCGAATGGCACCCCGGCGGCCACGACATTCGCCAGACCGAGATCGCTGCGATTGAGCGGTTCACGAGGGCAAGTTAAGCTAGGTTCGGTAGGCTAAGTTCATGCCCACGGAGATACTCGGTGGAGACCATTAATATACACGGGGCGCAGACGCACCTGTCGCGGCTGGTTGAGAAGGCCGCGCGGGGTGAGCCTTTCATTATCGCCAAGGCGGGAAAGCCCACGGTGAAGGTCGTGCCGATCGATCAACCTTCCGGGGGCGAAAAACGGCGCCTTGGCTTTCTTGCGGGCCAGATCAGCGTTCCCGACGATTTCGATCGGATGGGCAGTGATGAGATCAGAGAGGCCGTTCGGCGAATGAACCTTCACTCCAGCCGCCGACGGAAGAGCCACGCGGCGGCGGAGAGGGTGACGAGGGCAATGATGCAGAGCGGCGCCGTCTGGCGCGCAATCTCGGCAAGAGGCAGGTCCTTGAGGAATACGCCCTTCACGATCACCAGGAAATAGCGCAGCGGGTTTATGAATGTCACCGACTGCAGCCAGCCGGGCATGTTCTCGATCGGCGTGGCGAAGCCCGAAAGCAGCATCGCTGGCACCATGAACAGGAACGCGCCGAGGATGGCCTGCTGCTGCGTCATCGAGATCGCCGATATGAAAAGACCGATGCCGACGACCGCGGCGAGATAGAAGATGGCGCTGCCGTAAAGCAGGAACAGCGAGCCGCGCAACGGCACGCCGAAGATGAAGACGGCCGCCAGAATATAGATCGTGATGTGGAAGAGTCCGATCATCATCGGCGGGATGAGCTTGCCGAGGAGAATTTCGTGCGTGCGCAGCGGCGAGACGATCAACTGGTCGAAGGTGCCGAGCTCGCGCTCGCGAGCGACCGATAGCGCCGTGACGATGAGACCGATCAGAAGCGCGATGCTCGCCACCAGGTTCGGCACCATGAACCATTGATAGGTGAGGTTGGGGTTGAACCAATTGCGGAACTCGATCCTGACTGCATTGGATAGGGCGCGCTCGCCCGCCGGCGTCCTGGCTGCAAGCGTCCCGACGATTCGGCCGAGATAGCCGGAAACGATTTGCGAGGCATTGGAGCGCCTTCCGTCGAGGATCACCTGCACTTCCGCCGGCCGCCCCGCTTCTATGTCGCGCGAGAAGCCGGGTCCGATCTCGAGCGCAGCGAGCACGCGTTGGCTATCGATTGCCGCGCGGATCTCCCTTGGGCTTGTCGCAAAGCGGATCGTGCGGAAGGTTGGCGACCCGCCGATCTCTTGCACAAGTTCCTGGCTCCAATGGCCCGCATCGCGGTTCAGCACGACGAGATCGACATTCTTCACTTCGAGCGTTGCCGCATAGGAGAATACGAGGAGCTGGATGATCGGCGGGCCGATGAGGATGGTCCGGCCTTTCGGGTCGCGCAGGACTGCCAGCAATTCCTTGACGATCAGCGCCTTCAGTCTCGCCCACCACATGTCAGTTGATCCTCTTCCTGGTATTGCGGGCGGCAAGCGCGAAGAAGATGGCGCCGATCAGCAGCATGACCGCGATCGCCTGCGCGAACATAGGCCAGATATCGCCGGCGAGAAACACGGTCTGCAGGCTCGGGATCAGATAGCGCGCCGGCACCACATAGGTGATCCATTGTATGACCGTCGGCATCGAATTGATCTCGAAGAGAAAGCCGGAAAGCAGGAAGGCGGGCAGGAAGCCGGAGATCAGGGCGAGCTGTGAGGCGAGGAACTGGTTCTTTGTGACGGCCGAAATCAGGAGGCCTTGTCCGAGGGCCGGCATGAGGAAGGTGGCCGAGAGCACGTAAAGGGCGCCAACCGAGCCGCGGAACGGCACGTCGAAGAGGAAGACCGCGATCAGCACGCAGAGCGTCATGGCGGTGAGACCGAGAATGAAATAGGGCAGGAGCTTGCCGGCGAGCAGTTCCGCGGCCGAGACCGGCGTTGCCATCATCGCCTCCATCGTGCCGCGCTCCCATTCCCGGGCGACGACGAGCGACGTGAGCAACGTACCGACGAGCGTCATGACGATGGCGATCGAGCCCGGAACGAGAAAATTGCGGCTTGTCAGCTCGGGATTGAACCAGAAACGCTGCCCGGCGGCAATCGCCGGAGGAAGCGCCAGACCCTGGTTCGTGCGCTGTCGTTCCCAGTTGGCGACGGCGCCCTGCACATAGTTCTGGACGAAGTTCGCCGTGTTCGGATCGGCCCCATCGACAATGACCTGGATCGTCGGCTCGCGCCCTGCTTCGAGATCGGCGGCGAAGCTTGCGGGGATCACTACGAGGCCGCGCACGCGTCCGAGCACCAAGTCGTCCTTGAAATCGCGGCGGTCACGCCCCTCGACGACGGCAAAATAGCGCGAAGCCTCGAAGCTCGCGGCGAGGTCGCGCGTGAGCGGCGTCTCGTCTTTGACGACGAGGCCGATCCGCGTGCGAGTCGTGTCCAGGGAAACGCCATAACCGAACAGGAAGAGGAGGATCATCGGCAGCACGAAAGCAATGAGGATGCTGCTCGGATCGCGTATGATCTGGTAGCTTTCCTTGCGCACCAGGGCGGCAAAGCGTCGTACGCCGCCGGCGCGCGCCTTCCAGCTTCTGGGCGTAACCATCAGGCTGCCTCCTCCGACGCCTGGATCAGCGCAATGAAGGCATCTTCCATAGTCGGATCCGGCAGGTTCTCGCTTGCGGCGCGCGTTTTCATCTCGTCCGGCGAGCCGAGCGCGATCGAGCGGCCGCGATAGATCAGCGAGATCCGATCGCAATATTCCGCCTCCTCCATGAAATGGGTGGTGACGAGTACGGTCACTCCCCTTTCGACGAGGCCATTGATATGGGTCCAGAACTCTCGGCGGGTGATCGGGTCGACGCCGGAGGTTGGCTCGTCGAGAAAGAGTACTTCCGGTTCGTGCAGCACGGCGCAGGCAAGCGCGAGCCGTTGCTTGAGACCGAGCGGCAGGTCCTTCGCCGACATGTCGAGGATTGGCTGGAAATCGAAGATTTCCTTCATCAGTTCGATACGTTCGCGCTTCTTCGCGCGCGACAGGCCATAGACGCCGGCGAAGAAATTCAGATTCTGGATGACGCTCAAGTCGCCATAGAGGGAGAACTTCTGGGCCATATAGCCGAGCCGGTTGCGCGCCTCGGGCGCGTCGCGCCGCAGGTCGAAGCCGGCTACGCGTCCTTCGCCGGCGGTCGGCTTCAAAAGGCCGCACAGCATCTTGAATGTGGTCGACTTGCCGGCGCCATTCGGCCCCAGCAGACCAAAAATTTCGCCGCGAGGAATGTCGAAGGTGATTTCGGCGGCCGCGGTGAAATCGCCGAAGCGCTTGGTAAGTCCGCGTGCCTCGATGACGGGGCTGTTATCGTCGACGACGAAGCATCGCTGGGTTTCCGCCAGGCGGGACCGGCCGCCGGGTCCGCCGCCGAGCATGTCGACGAAAGCGTCCTCGAAACGCGGCGGCGCGGCGGTGGTGCGACCCGCCGATTCGTTATCTTGCAGGGGCCGGGGAGGGGTAACACCGGGCTTCATCACGAGGCGAATGGCTTCGCCCTGGATCACGCCGTCGATGACGCCTTCATCATCGAGCAGGCGCGCGAGCCGATCGCGGCGCCGGCCATCGATGCCTGTGAGGCGATAGACGCGGTCGTCGACGCGTGCAGTCATTTCCCGAGGCGGACCGGTAAACATGAGCCTGCCGCGGTTCAGCAGGAGGACGTGATCACATGCTTCCGCCTCTTCGAGATAGGCGGTCGACCAGACGACGCCGATGCCTTCCTCCGTAAGCCTCCCGACCATTTGCCAGAGTTCGCGCCGCGAAATCGGATCGACGCCCACGCCGGGCTCATCGAGGAGCAGCAATTGCGGCTTGCGCATCAGCGCGCAGGCGAGGCCGAGCTTCTGCTTCATGCCGCCGGAAAGGCGGCCGGCCAAGCGCGTCGTGAAGCGGGTGAGATCAGTGAATTCGAGCAGTTCGGCGAAGGTGCGGGCGCGTTCTTCCGCCGGCAAGCCGCGCAGATCGGCGTAGAGATCGAGATTCTCCTGCACCGACAGGTCTTCATAGAGGCCGAAGCGTTGAGGCATATAGCCGATGGCCGCCTGTATCGCGGCAGGATGCCGGCGGGTGTCGTGGCCAAGTACCTCGACGGTTCCGTGCTCCGGCAGCATGAGCCCCGTCATCAGCCGGATCAAGGTCGTCTTCCCGGCACCGTCGGGGCCGACGAGACCGGTGATCTCACCGCCGCGGATGATCGCTTCGATGCCATCGAGTGCCGGCGGGGCCCGGCCGAAGCGCTTGGTGACCGCCGTCAGGCGCGCGAAGGCAGTAGGCCCGCGCTCGTCGCGGGCCGTCATCGCGATGCCTCCTCCTTAGGCTGCAGGTGAATGGTCACCGGCATGCCCTGGCGCAGGTCGGGGCCGGGTTCGTTGACGACGATTCGCAGCCTGTAGACAAGGTCGGTTCTAAGCTCCGGCGTTTCCACCGACTTTGGCGTGAATTCCGCCACGGGCGAGATGAAGCCGACCGTTCCCCGGTAAGGGCGCTCGGGGCTGGTGTCGGATGTGACCGCGACCTCCATGCCGGGATGGACGCGCCCGAGATCGGTTTCGGGAACATAGGCGCGCACCCAGACCGGCTTTGTGAGCGAAAGGACATAGACCGTATCGGCAGGGGAAACGATCGCCCCCGTTTCGCGCACGCGTGACAGAACGATCCCGTCGCTGGGCGCAAGCAGTGCCGCGTCCTCGAATGCGATACGGGCGCTTGCTGCCTTTGCCTCGGCGGCTGCAAGCTGCGCTTCAGCCGCCGTTATGTCCTCCGGGCGGCTGCCCTCCTCGAGCAGGGCGAGGGCCTCGCGTGCCGATGCGGCGCGGGCAACGGCGGCGGTGCGGGTAGCACTCGCCTGGTCGAGCTCTGCCTGCGATATCGTACCGGCCGGCCGCAATCGCTCGGCACGCTCATGGGCAAGCTTGGCATGTTCCAGTTCTGCAAGGCGTTCCTCATACGTGGCCTGTGCCTGCGCGATCTCACCCTTGCGGGCACCGGTCTTCAGTTTTGCGAGCGCCGCCCTGTGGGCGTCCGCTTCCGCTTTCGCCGCGTCCAGCGCCTGCTTCAGCGGCTCGGCATCGAGCCGGGCGAGCACGTCGCCAGCTTTGACGGCGTCGCCTTCGTCGACGAGGAGTTCGGCGATGCGGCCGCTGACGCGAAAGCCGAGCGACACCTGGCGGATGTCCACATTGCCGTAGAGAATTTGGTGCTGGTTCGTCTCCATCCAGCCAAGCCGCTCCGGGGCGTCGAACCACCAGCCGGCGGCGATGGCTGCCGTAAGAAGAAGCAGGATGAGGGCGACTCTTCTCATGGTCGGTCGCCCTTCTCGGCACCGAGCACGGCTACAAGTTCGGCGGCGTGGCGCTGCAGGATCTCAAGCTCTCGCGGTCCGGCCGTCTTCCATTCGAGCTGCGCGAAGACGGCCGCATGGGCGGTACGGAAGACCAATACGCTACCGATGAAGGACAACGTCCTGAGTCTTATGTGTTCCGATGCCGGATTCTCCCCCAGAATGGCGCCGATCAAACGGCGCGCCATCTCGATCATCGGCCGCATTATCTTACCGTAGATGCGCTGGAAAGCTTCCGTCGGCTCCATCTGCTCGCGGATGATGAACCGTGCCCAGCTTTCCGATTGCTTGCTGACGAAGAGCATCATCATTCTCTCGATCATCTGTGTGAGAAAGCCACGTGCCTCGGCAGACGTCATCTGTCTGCTTTCGACGTCGAGTTCGGCGAAACGGTTCTGCAGCACGACGCGTAGGTCGTCGACGTGGCCGCCGATGAGAGAGGCGAGATGTTCGGCCGCGGCGATGAAGAGGCCTTCCTTGCCGCCGAAATAATAGGGGATTGCCTGGAGATTGACGCCTGCCGCATCGGCGAGCTTGCGGGTCGTGGCGCCGTCGAAGCCGTAGCGCCCGAAGACGTCGATCGCGGCATTGAGAAGCTTGTCGCGCGTGGCGTCGCCGCGGGGCTGCATGATGGGGTCATTCTTTGCCATGGCATCAATCGTCTATCATTCATATGAATAAGTCAATCGAATGAATTTCTCCGATGGCCGTCCAGATGCGGAAGTCGTCGTTCTAGCTGACTACAAGAGGTATGCCGACAAAGTTCAGGCGACGTCGCGCGAGTTCTCGCCGGCGTCGAGGCGCCGCTGGAATAAAGCGGCGATCAAGTCGGATTGGGTGACAATCCCGACGACGCGATTGTCCCCGTCCACCACCGGCATGTGATGCAGCCCCATGTCCGCCATCGGCGGGACGAGCTTGGCGATCATGGTTGCCGGCAAAGCGGATTGGACGCGCCGCGTCATGATCTCGGAAACGAAGCGTGGCGATTTCGCCGGCAAGCCGATGATGTTGCCGATTCTTTCGCGCAGACCGACTTGGAGTCTGCCGTCCGGCGTCAGCGTCGCGTGCTTCATGAAGTCCGTTTGGGTGATGATCCCGACGAGGCCGTCCTTTTCGGTGACGACCGGAAGCGCCTTGAAGTGGTGATCGACGAGCATGCGCCACGCCTTGCCTAGCGGAGCTTCCGGGGTAACGGTCGCCACGTCGCGAGACATGATCTCGCCGCAGGTGATTTCACCGGACCGGCGGGTGAATGCGCGGATCTGCGCCTGATGGATGAAACTATCGAGATCTTCGGGGCTGATGTCGACGACCTCGCCATATTGCGCCAACACCGCCTGCAGGTCCTCCGGCGCGACGCCTAGGCGTTTGCTTGGCAGCGGGTCCTGTGTGTTGTGCGGATTGGCGGGCGGCGCCAGGTGAGGATAGCGGCGGCCGGTCAGATTGTTGAAGACGAGCGCGACTGCAAGAATGAGCAGCGAATTTATGGCGACGGGGGAGAGCACGAAGGCATAGCCCGCCTCGCGAATGGCCGGACCACCCAGCACGGCCGTGAGCGCGACGGCGCCGCTTGGCGGGTGCAGGCAGCCGAGAAGAAGCATCACGCCGATCGCAACGGCGACGGCGACAGCGGCGGCAACGACCGGATCAGGTATGAGAAGCGCAGCGGTCACACCGACAGCCGACGAAACGATGTTGCCGCCGAGAATCGACCAGGGCTGTGCCAGCGGGCTCGACGGCGCGGCGAAGAGCAACACGGCGGAGGCGCCCATCGGGGCGATGAGAAGCGGCAGGCTCGCATCGTCGCCGATTGCAAGCGTGCTGATGAACCCGGTCAACAGGATTCCGAGCAGAGCGCCGCCTGACGAGCGAAGTCGCTCGACCTGGCTGACCGGCACGAGAGAGGGAAAGAAACGGCGAAGCAGGAGTGTAGCCTTGGACATGAATGCTCGGGGGCCGTGGGGCTGCTTTGGACTAGGGCAGGTGACGTTGCACAGCTGAATAGCATGTGACTGCATAATGGGCACGAAAACGGCATCCAAGAATAGGATCCGGATTAAAAAATATGCATCGTGCCTATAAATGCCACGCCAGCGCGCGGTATTGCTTACTCGGACGCCGCGAAACCGATGGTGATTTTCGTCCCGCGGTCGCGCGCCGTGTCGATTGCGATTGTCGCCCCGTGGAGTTCGGCGATGCGATGAACGATCTTCAGGCCGAGGCCAAGCTGGCCGGAGCGCTTGACGTAGCCGAGATCCTCGTTGTGCTCCGGCAGATCGACGAGACCCCGGCCATTGTCCTCGATGGTCACCCGTGGGCCGGGTCCGCAGGTGACGACGATGGCGGTGTCTGGAGGATTATGCTTGACCGCGTTCTCTATCAGGTTTCTGAGCATGTTCTCCACCAGCCCGGGGATAACGGTTACCGGCACCGTGCCGTGGTCGACGAACTCGATCGACTTGCCCTGATCGAAGACGAAAGGCGCCGTTGCTTCCGCAACCTCGGCGCCGATGTCGGAAAGACTGGCCCGCTGATAGGCGGAAGGGTCGACGGCATCGGCGCGGGCAAGCGACGTCAATTGTTCCAGTACATGGGTGAGCGCGTCGAGATCGCGTTCGGCATTGCGTGCACGGGGATCCGCGATGCGACTCAATTCCATCTTGGCGATCGCGACCGGGGTGCGAATTTCGTGGGCTATCGAAGAGGAGAAGACTTTCTGCGACTGGATGAGGTCGCCGAGACGTGCGAGCAGCCGGTTGAAAGCACTCACCAGTCGCTCGATCTCCTGCGGCATTCGGGTCACCGGCAGGCGCGCGCCGCTGTCGCGCGGGTCGATGGCGTCCGCGGCCTTGACTGCCCTGGCGACCGGCTTCAACGCGCTGCGGATCGACCAGATGGTGGCGCCGATGACGAGACAGAACATGAGCGTCATCGGCACTATCATCGAATCGATCATCTCGTGCAGCAGGACACTGTACATGAAGCCGTTCGGGTCCTTGATAATCGCCAGCTCGACCAGCACCGGCGCGCCGTCGCGATCGAAGGATTGGCCGCCGGCGACGCTGAAGGGTTTGCCTGGCTCGATGACGCGTTTCCAGAAACTCGGCACGTCGACACTCAATGGCAGAAAGTGCTCGGCGCACTCGGTCGTACAGTTGGAGAAGAGCACGGAGCCTGACGCGGTACGCACCCGGACATAAATTGCACCTACGTCGCCATCGCGCTCCAGATAGCGTTGTCGCAACTCGTCATCGGGCCTGTAGGTCAGGCGTCCCTCGTGCCTGGTGATCGCCCTGGAAAGAGTCTCGGTCTCCTGCTGCAGCATGAGAATACTGAGCTTGTAGTCGTCGAACCAATAATCGGCGAAGACGACGCCGATCTGCAGGACCATCGCAAGCAGCGAAAACGCCAAGATGCGCCGCGCGACGATGCCGATCAGCGACGGATTTTGTAGTTTCATGCGGCTGTCCGCAGGAGATAGCCAATTCCGCGCACGGTCTCGATCAACACGCCCGTATCGAGCGGCTGCAACCGCTTGCGGACGCGGGAAACGGCGAGTTCCAGCGCATTGGCGCTGAGTTCCTGCCCGTATTCGGAAAGCGCGACCTCGAGCCGGCGCTTTGGAACGACGCGGCCGACCTCGCGCATCAATATCTCGATCAAGGAGCGTTCGCGCGGCGGCAGCGGCACGACGGCACCGTCGCAACTGAGTTCCGCCGTCGCAGGGTCGAAGCGCATGGCTCCCGCTTCAAGCACGGGCTGGATTGCAAGCGGGTTACGTCGAAGCATGGCCCTGCAGCGCGATATCAATTCGCGGTGATGGAACGGCTTCACCAGATAGTCGTCGGCGCCGGCGTCCAGTCCCTGAACGCGCTCGTCAACCGAGCCGCGGGCCGTGATGATCAGGACTGGCAGGCCGGCGTGCTCCTGTCTGATCCATCTCAATAGATCGAGCCCCTCGCCATCCGGCAATCCGAGATCAAGCAGCACGAGGTCGTGCTCCCGTTCGGCAATGGCGGCCTCTGCCGCGCGCACGCTCGAAACGGCATCAAGTCGCCATCCTGCTTCACGCATAGTCTCGCTCACGAGTTCGATAAGGCGTGGACTGTCTTCAACGAGCAGCAGGCGCATGCGTTTCCTTGAAATTCAAACCTTCTTACGGCCGGGGACGATGGACCATATGAGGTTTTCCTGAAAGTGCAACATTCGAGAAATGCAGCGAAAAGGAGCGAGCATCAGTCTTCAATTTCTGCCCTGACGATTTCGGCGTTGACGGGGTTCATGTAGACATCGGCGCGCTCGTGCTTTGTCGTGAAGGCGTAGATCTCATAGCAGTTGCCCACCACTTTGATGCCTTGCACGTCCGAATAGCCGTCCTGTCGAAGCTCAAAGACGGCTTCGTCCGGTGTCATCCAGGCCGACCGAGGTTCATTCGTGCAGGATGTATCGTCGCCGGCACTGGCGAGGCAAGGGAGAGCAGCCACCGCCAGCGCACAGATAAACATCGATTTCATGAACGCTCCATTTGATCAAAGGCCGCGTCGGCGACGGCGACCGACTCTGCCGTCGCAAAGCTGTCGAAATACTGTCCGCGTCTCACATCAACAAAGCGCCTTCCGTGCCCGCGGCGATCCCCTGACAGTCGTTCGACAGTTAGCCGCGTTATTGGCGGATGTGTCGAGCCGTGCCGCATCGGTTGCAGCAACGCAGGCGATGCCGGCCCGAGACCCGCGACGTGATCGAGCGAGAAGCTCGCACTTGGAGATATTGTTTTGGCTGTTTTCCGAATTCGCCGGCCCGAGATCGGTAGCGTGGGCCTGAGCGCCGTCGTCACCCTGTATTTGCTGCTGCTAACCAACAAGGCTTTCTGGAGCCATGCGGCGATCTATTTCGATCGCGCGTGGGTGGGGTTGGTGGCGCTAGGTGCCGCGCTCTGGCTCACAACCTTTTCAGTCCTGACGGCACTGTCCATGAAGTACGTGACGAAGCCGGTCCTGATTTTCTCCATTCTCGTCTCGGCATCCGCCTCCTATTTCGTCGATACGTTCGGCGTCATCATAGACAAGGACATGATCGGCAATATCGCGGTCACGACCGGTGCCGAGGCTAGCCACTTGCTGACCGGCCACCTTGCGCTTCATCTCGCGCTGTACGCCCTCATTCCCTCGCTTCTGATCGCCTGGACCAAAATCAGGCACAGGCGATTCTTCGCCAAGGCCGGCGTCAATTTCCTCTTCATCGCTCCATCTCTCATCCTGAGCGGACTGCTCATCTACGGAAATTTCGCCACCATCGCCTATGCACTGCGGGAGCACAGGGACTTGATGCCCCGCTTCAATCCCGCGGGGCCGATCTCGGCGGCGGTGCGTTACGGTCTTTCGACCTATCGCGAACGCAACCTTGTGGTTCAGCCACTCGGAACCGATGCACATGTCGGGCCTCGACTCGCGAGAGCCGGCAAGCCTGTGGTTGTCGTCGTGGTCGCCGGCGAAACGGCTCGGGCGATGAATTTTTCATTGAATGGTTACAAGCGCGACACAAATCCGGAGCTGGAGGCGCTGGAGGATGTCGTCGGCTATCGGAATGTAACGAGTTGCGGCACGGCGACCGCCGTTTCGCTACCCTGCATGTTCTCCGTCTATACGCACGCGCAGTACAGTGACTGGAAGGCACGCTCAACCGAAAACCTGGTGAACGTGCTGACCCATGCCGGCGTTTCTGTCGCCTGGTGGGACAACAATACCGGCAGCAAGGGGATTGCCGACCTCATCAGCTTTGCCAGCATGACGCGCCAGAAGGAGAGCCCGCTCTGCCACAACGGCGAGTGTCTCGATGAAATCCTTCTCGGGGAATTGGACAGAAAGCTCGGCACTTCGACGAAAAGCAGCGTCATTGTGCTGCACCAACTCGGCAGCCACGGGCCGTCCTATTATCTGCGGTATCCTGAGGCCTATCGCCGCTTCACCCCCGACTGCCGAACACCGGAGCTTATGCGCTGCACGCGCGAGGAGATCGTCAACGCCTACGATAACACGATCCTTTATACGGACCATATCCTCGCAAGCGTTGCCCGGCTGCTCCGGAAACATCAGGACCGCGTTGCTGGTGCAATGATCTATATGTCGGACCATGGGGAATCGCTTGGCGAAAACGGCCTCTATCTGCACGGTGCGCCCTATGCGTTTGCGCCGAAGGAGCAGACGCGGGTGCCCTTCATCGCCTGGTTCTCGCAATTCTATCAGGAGAAAATGGGGGTCGACGTCGCTTGCCTGGCCAAGGACGCCGAGAAGCCGAAATCGCACGACAACCTTTTTCACACGGTGCTCGGGATGATGGACGTGCGAACGAGCGTCTATGATCGCTCCCTCGACGCCTTTGCCGCCTGTACGCGAAAAAAGGCCGCTGCGCCCGGCTATCGGGCGGCAGCAGATGTCAGTGGTGCCGCGCCGATCGAAGCCCTCTAGGACATCCAATTAAGCCCCAAATCTGCTAGACTTGCTGCGGCCCTGTCCCGGTCACCAGGCGCGATCATGGCGCCGTCCATGGTAGGAGGAAGCCGATGCAATTCGTTGGCATACAGATCCATCCCGAACGCGGCGGAAAGGCGGGCTACACCGTCGAAATCGTCGGCGCGGACGGCGAGATCGTCACGGTCCTCTGCCCGCAAAATGCGGAGGGTACGCTCAACAGGTTGAATGCCGTTGCCCGTGCGAAGGAAATCCTTGCTGCCGCTGCACAGGCGGAGGAGGCTCCGCCCGGCATCACCGCCAGGAGGCAGTCGGCTTCGGTGCCGGAAGGGGCTCTCGCAAATGCCCGTCAGGCGCATGACCAGCACGCGATGGAAGAGCAATTGGAGGAGGGGCTCGAGGATACGTTTCCGGCAAGCGATCCCGTCTCCATCACCGGTTCGACGATCCCGCGGGGCACCCCGCGGCGGTGAGGCGTTGCAATTTCAGCGAGCCATAGTGCTCCGAGGCTGCTGCCCTTGGCCGGTCTCCCCCAACTCCGTACCGACGTGTCCGTTCGGGCAACGGACGTTTACCCTAACGTCTTGAGTTTCTGCATCTTGTGCGGAAATCGATTACGATCTGGAAGAGAATGCGTTAAGACCACTTCGGTAGGTTTTCGCACAAGAAACATTCGTGCGCTGCTAGCCCGCCGGCGCTGAGTTATCAATTGCAAGTGGAGAATGCCGGTTTGAGCGGAAAGAGGAGTACCGGTTCATGAGTGGCCGACGTCTCACTTTCGCAGTCGGCGACATACACGGTTGCCTTGCGCAACTCGACGCGCTCCTTACAAGCATCGAGTCCGCCGCACCGGGCGGGAGGGTCGTCTTTCTCGGCGATTTGGTCGACCGCGGGCCGGACAGCCGCGGCGTCGTAGCACGAATCATGGCCGGCCCGACCAGCCCAGGCTGGCAATGGACCACTCTCAAGGGAAATCACGAGGAGATGCTCGTGGCCGCGCGCAAGGGCATGGCCGAAATGAGCATGTGGCTGATGAACGGCGGTTATGAAACGCTGGAGTCCTATGGCGGCGCTATACCGCTGAGCCATCTGGTCTGGATGGCCGAACTGCCGTCGATCCTCGTCGACCGCTTTCGGATTTTTGCCCATGCCGGCGTCGACGAAGCTGTGCCGCTGGACGAGCAGAGCGACGAGGTTCTGCTCTGGATCCGCACGGATCCCGATTATTCGGGTCGCTACTGGGGTCGGCATCTCTGCCACGGTCACACACCGAGCCGCAGCAATCCGCGGACGATCGGCAACAGGACCAATGTCGACTCGGGCGCGGTGTTCGGCGGCATGCTCTCATGTGCCGTCTTCGACGACGAGGTGCCAGGCGGGCCGATCGAGTTCCTTGTGGCGGCCGGAGAAGACGCGTATTAGCCGGAAAGGAGCAAGGGCTTGCGTCGATCGCTTCAGGTTGTCGAGCCGCGTTTAAGCCCGCGGGGCGAAAGGAGCCGACTTGGATCTCTCGTCTTCAGCGATCTTCCCGAATGATTTTGCCGCCTGTTCGACATGGACGGGACGCTGCTCAACTCCATTGCCGTCGTCGAAAGGGTCTGGGGTGCCTGAGCCATTCGCAACGGGATCGACCCGGCCTGGCTGATGAAAACGGTGCACGGCGTCAGCGGCGGACGATCCGCAATCTTGGCATGCCGGTCGATCCTGAGCGCGAGGCCTGCGAGAGGGAATCGTAAGTCCTCCCTAGCCCGCAACCGTGACCATCCCGCACCGATGTCGGTAGCATGTTGAACCGAGTCTGGAAACCGCCGGTGGCGCGGATGGCTGCACCGCCTGTTCGGCAGGATAGGTGTTCCGTTTGGAAGCGCTGGCCAAAGCTCAAACGACGTAGGCGGCGAACTGATTCAGGCGCTCGGTCAGGTCGGCTAGCTCGGATTTTCGCGCGCCGGTCGGGAAAGTGGGTGAGCACGTGAAACTGCGGCTCGACGTCCTCCGGCGCAATGGTTGCGGTGAAGGTTCCTGCGACGAGGGCGGTTGTTTTCGAGGGATGCGGTTTTCATCATGCCTCTCCCTCGACAACCGTAGGTTCGCGGCGCTCGATGCGGGCCTGACATCAGGGCGCCGGCAATGATGATGCCGCCGGGGGTTTTCTCGTCGGACGTTGCGAAAACCGGGTCCAGAACGGGTCGGCAGCATGTGAAGTGTACGGCTCGCGGTCGTCGCCGCCGACAAGCGCGATTTTTCCGGCAAGCGGCTGCGGGTAGCCGTCAAAGATTGTGAAGGCGGTCAGCCCTTCCTCATCGACAAACAGCGAATGCCCTCATCGAAACGCCAAGCTCGAGAAGGCGGCAGCCGAGTAGGTGATAAAGAGGTTTGAAGCTAATCCCGTTCGGAAGCGCGACAGCCTTGAACAGCGTCGTTTCCGCGTCCAGCAGGTAGCAGATATTCTCCATGATTCTAGCCCTTTCCTTTCCGCGAAGCGGTCTAGCTCTTGCCGGAGGACAGGAGCCCCCGCTCCTCCTCCGCGAGCTCGCGCGGAGCAGCGGGCGAGAGGGAGGCAAGGGAACAAAACGGAGGGGTTCGCCCGCCCGAGGCCAAAGCCGAAGGGGCGACGCAAAATCCGAGGCACGCGGATCCGCGTCGATCCTGCACGAAGCGAGCCGAAGGCGAGGGGAGGAAGGACGGGGAGACCGTTTTTCCCTTGTGAGCGAGAGAGGGCAGCGCCCGTTGCGCGAGGAGCCGGAAGATGGCGCGCGGATCGCGGTCCTCGCGGGACCCCACGCGACGCCGATGCCAAGGTCGCTCAAGGCCACCCCCTGGCTGTAGAGCATGCGGAAAACGTGGTGATCAGGGACGATTAGCAGCTCGGCGGGCGGGGAAGGCGCCGTCCTCGACCCACCAGCGCGGGCGCTATGTCCGTGGGGCGAGGCGATGAGCCCGGCGATGGACTCCTAGAGCGGTTGGGCAAGGCCGGGCAGGGCCGTTGCGGAGTTGGGAGACATGGACGTCTGTCCTTTCCGGGGTCACTCGAAGAAGTCCTTGTTAGCCTGGATGAGGCTCGACAGGGCGCCGAGGATCGAGCGCAGATGCGCCCGCATCGCCGCCAGCGCCGCGCCGGTGTCGCGCTCGCGGATCGCGTTCAGAATCGCACGGTGTTCCTCCAGCAGGCAGGTCATATGGTTGGTGTCGCTGAGCGAAAAACCCCGCAGCCGGTCCAGCGCCGCCTTTTCGCGCACCAGCAGCGTTTCGGCGCGGGCAAAACCCGTCGCGCGTGCCAGCGTGGTGTGGAATCGGTCGTCCTGCATCTGGAATTCCAGCATGTCGTCGCAGGCGACGCAGCGACCCTGCACGTCGAGAATACCGGTCAGCGCGTTTACCACCGCGTCGGGCAGGCCGGTCTCGCAAAGCCGCTCCACATTCGCCAGTTCCAACCCTTCGCGGATAAACTGCGCCTCGCGGATGCGCGCCTCCGACAGGCGCGAGACATAGTTGCCCCGGCTCGGCCGGGTTACGATTAGCCCGTCTGTGCGCAGCTGCGTGAAGGCCTCGCGCACAGGGGTGCGGCTGGCGCCGAAGCGCTGGCCGATCTCGCTTTCCGAGATCAGGCAGCCCGGCGGCAGCTCGGTTTTCAGAATTGCCGATTTGAGCGCCGAGAATATCTGTTCGCCCGCCGGCCGGTTCATGTCGAGCGGCGGAAAGGAGATGGCCTTGAGGTTGGTTGTCGTTTCGTCGGTCCGGGAATTTTCGCTCATGCTGCGGGCTCGTTTCCTGTGGATTCCACGTCGGGGATCTTGTCCCGGTATACCGGTATCCTGGATGCTTGACAAGCAGAATACCGGTATGCAACATAACTCCAACTACAAAATGGGGGATGTGTTTCCGTGGCCGAAAGCGATCGATTAACCTGCGTGCTGGTGGGTTCGGGCATGGTGGCCCGCACCCACTTGGCGGCCCTCAGGGCTGCCGCGCCGCGTGTCCGGCTCAAGGGGGTGGCGGCCCGCCGCGTGGAAAGCGCGCGGGCCTTTGCCGAGGCGGCGGGGGGTGATTCCCTGCAAGTCTACCCCAATATCGACGCCATCGCCGCCGACAATGAGGTGGATTTCGCCGTTATCGCCACGCCGCCCGACGCTCGCGCCACGCTGGTCGAGCCGTTGGCCCGCGCGGGCAAGCACATCCTGCTCGAAAAGCCCGTTGGCCGTACATCTGCGGAAGCGGAGGAGGTCGTGCGTATCTGCGACGAGGCGGGGGTGGCGCTCGGGATCTTCTTCCAGCACAGAAAGCGGGCGGCCTCGCTCAAGGCCTCTGAGCTGGTGGCCTCGGGCGATCTGGGGGCGCTCGGACTGGCCGAGATCACCGTTCCCTGGTGGCGTGAGCAGGCCTATTACGACGAACCCGGGCGCGGCAGCTATGCGCGGGATGGGGGCGGGGTGCTGATCTCACAGGCGATCCATACCATAGACTTGGCGCTCAGCCTGGCGGGGCCGGTCACTGAAGTGCAGGCCATGACCGCGACGAGCCGGTTTCACCGGATGGAATCGGAGGATTTCGCCACCGCGGGGCTGCGCTTCGCAAACGGCGCCGTGGGTTCGCTTATGGCCAGCACCGCCTGTTTCCCTGGCGGTGCCGAGACCATTACGCTGCATTTCGACAAGGCCAGCCTGCATATAGGCTCCGGAGTGCTGACCGTGCGCTGGCGCGACGAGCGCGAGGAAAGCTTCGGCGCCACCGCCACCACCGGCGGCGGGGCCGATCCGATGGCGTTTACCCATGAATGGCACCAGGCGATCATCGAGGACTTCGCCGATGCCCTGGCCGCGGGCCGCCCGCCTGTCGCCTCGGGCCGCGAGGCGCTGGCCGCTCATCACCTGATCGACGCAATTGCCCGCTCTGCCTCGACGGGCTGCATCACGGAAGTATCTAAATGACAAGACCCCTGAAAATCGCCGTGCTCGGTATTGACCACCGCCATATCTTCGGGATGGCGGGCAACATGATGGCCGAAGGCGCCGAGTTCAAGTGCTGGTGGACCGAGGGTGAGCCCGAGACACTCGCGGGCTTCGTCAAACGGTTCCCCGACGTGCCCCGCGTGGCCGGCAAGGACGAGATCCTGAACGACCCCGAGATCGATCTGATCCTGATATCCTCGATTCCGCGTGACCGGGCTGAGCTGGCCATCGCCACGATGGAGGCAGGCAAGGACGTGATGGTGGACAAGCCCGGCTGCACGACAATGGCGCAGCTCGACGCGATCCGCGAGACGGTGGCGCGCACGGGCCGGATCTGGTCCATCGACTTTTCCGAGCGTTTCGAGGTGCCCGCCGTGACCCGCGCCGCCGAGTTGGTAGCCCAAGGGGCGATCGGCCGCGTGGTGCAAACCGTGGGTCTCGGCCCGCACCGGCTCAACCGTCCGACCCGGCCGGACTGGTTCTTCGAGCGCGACGCCTATGGCGGCATCCTGACCGATATCGGTAGCCACCAGATCGACCAGTTCCTATTCTTCACCGGCTCGACCGATGCCGAAGTGACCATGGCCAATGTCGCCAACTACGCCAATCCCGATAATCCGGGCCTGCAGGATTTCGGGGAGGTCGCGCTGAAGAGCGACAAGGGTCACTGCTATATCCGGGTCGATTGGTACACGCCCGACGCGCTGCCCACCTGGGGCGACGGGCGGCTGACCATTCTGGGGACCGAGGGCTATATCGAGCTGCGCAAATATGTGGATGGGGGGGGGGGCGGGGGCACCGATCACCTGATCCTTGTCAATGGCGATCGTTGCGAGAAGATCGCCTGCGCCGATGCCGGAATACCCTATTTCGAGCGGCTGACCGTTGACATCCGTAACCGCACCGAAACTGCGATGACACAGGCCCATGCCTTCAAGGTTTGCGAACTGTCGCTCAAGGCACAGGCCATGGCGGAAGGGGCAGGCGCATGACCCGGGTTGCCATCATCGGAGCCGGGATCGGCGCACAGCATCTGGCGGGCTACCGCGCGCTACCCGCGCGCTTCGAGGTACGGACTTTCTGCGATCTAGACGCCGACCGCGCCCGGGGCGTCGCGGGTGAGGATGACAGCATCACCGTGACGGACGATCTCGACGCCGTGCTGGCCGACCCGGATATCGACCTCGTCGACATCTGCCTGCCGCCGCATCTGCACTTTCCGGTCTCTGTGAAGGTGCTGACGGCCGGCAAGCACGTCGTGTGCGAAAAGCCGCTGGTGCGCTCGCTGGCCGAAGCCGACGCGCTGATCGACGTCGCGCAGAAGGCCGGGCGGCGGGTTTTTCCGGTTTTCCAATACCGCTATGGCAAGGGCACGGCGCAACTGAGAGCACTGATGGATGCAGGTCTTGCCGGCAAGCCTTTTGCCGCCAGCCTCGAAACCCACTGGAATCGCGGCTCCGATTATTACGCCGTGCCGTGGCGCGGCACCTGGGCAGGGGAATCGGGCGGTGCTGTGCTGGGCCATGCGATCCACAACCACGATCTTCTGTGCAGCATATTCGGGCCAGTCGCCGAGCTGTCCGCCAGCGTCACCACCCGCGTGAACGAGATCGAGGTCGAGGATTGCGGCGCGATCCTGATGGTGCATGAGAGCGGCGCGCTGTCGACGAGTTCCATTACGCTCGGCGCGGCAATGGATACGACCCGCCTGCGCTTTACCTTCGAGGGCCTCACGGCCGAAAGCGGCACCGCGCCATATGCGCCAGCCGAGGGTGGGTGGCGCTTTACCGCCCGCGCGCCGCGGGATCAGGCGGCAATTGACCAGGTTCTTGCCGGGCTGCCAGCCACGTTGGCGGGGTACGCAGGCTATTTCGATGCCATCGCCGACGCGCTCGAGGGGCGCGGCGGCCGGGAAGTGACACTGGAGGACGGACGGCAGTCCATCGAACTGGTGACCGCCGTCTACTATGCAGCGAGGACGGGGCAGCGCGTGTCGCTGCCGCTGAGCAGGGCCGCCCCGCTCTACGAGAGTTGGCTGCCTTAACCCGGGGAATGGATCCCCGACTGGAAGACCAGCAAATCAGGGAGGAAAACAAAATGAAACAAAAGATTTTGGCGACAACGGCGCTCGCGGCCGTGCTCTATGCCGGGGCGCTGAGCGCCAGCGCACAGGAAATTCGATTCATGTGCTCGTCGGACGGTGCCGAATGCGAGGTGCTGAACGAACTGGCCACCCGCTTCGAGGCCGACCGTCCAGGCGTCGACGTGATCATGGACGTGGTTCCCTATCAGGCGATTCTGGAAAGCCTGCCGGTACAGTTGGCCGCAGGGACGGGCCCGGACCTCGCCACGGTAACCGATCTTGGCGGGCTGAACCGCTATTACCTGGATCTGGAGCCCTACGTGGACCGCGATTATTGGGAGGCCAGCTTCGGCGATGTGCTGGACTGGTATCGCGCCGACCCGGATGACGACGGCATCTACGGCCTGCATATACTGATGACCGTCACCGGCGCCTTCATCAACCGCACCCTGTTCGAACAGGCCGATGTCGAGGTGCTCGGCGCGGATGCGTCCTGGCAGGAGTGGGCTGAAGCCTCGCGCGCCGTGGCCCAGGCCACCGGCACCACCTTCCCGATGGCGATGGACCGCTCCGGCCATCGGATCGCGGGGCCGGCGATTTCCTACGGGGCCAAGATCTTTGATGAGAACGGAGAGCCGATCCTGGTGGACGACGCCTTCACCGGCTATGTGCAGAAGTTCGTCGACTGGCACGAGGACGGCACAATGGCGCGCGACGTCTGGGCGGGGCAGGGTGGCGGTAGCTACCGGGATGCGGCGCAGGAATTCATCAATGGCGAGCTGGTCTACTACTATTCGGGGAGCTGGCAGACCGGCCGTTTCGATGAACAGATCGCCGATTCCTTCGACTGGCAAGTCGTGGGGTCCCCCTGCGGCGAAGGTGGCTGCACCGGTATGCCCGGCGGCTCGGGCCTTGTTGGTTTCAAGCAGACGAAGCATCCCGAGATCGTGGCGGCACTGATGGACTATCTCGCGCAGGAACGGACCTACGGCGAGTTCTCGGGGCGCACCCGAAACATTCCTGCCCATCGCGCCGTTGCGTCGGCAGGTGTCGATTACGAAGGCGCATCTAAATCGGCCGCTGCCGCGCTGAAAGCCTGGGGCGCTCAGGTGGGACGTGTCTCTCCGATCGCCTTTGCCTATCAGGGCTATCGCAACAACCGCGCCATGTTCAATATTACGGTGCAACGTGTGACACAGGCCATCGTCGGCGAACTGACGGTCGGGGAGGCCATGGAGCGCGCCAAGGCGGACCTGGCTGCGGTACTCACGGAAACCAAGTAAGACCGGTAGTTGCAAGCGACCGGCGGGGCACCAGGATTTACGTGCCCCGCCACAGCAGAGAACGGGCATCGGAGGGCTCGGACCATGTACACCATTGTCGCACCGGTCATGCGGATCGTCGAGATTCCCTTCGCCTTCGTGCAGAGCCGCCTCGGAATCCCACGCCTTGCCTGGCTGTTTCTCGCGCCCAACCTCATTCTTTTCGGCGTTTTTGCGTTTCTGCCGATCATCTTGAACTTTCTCTATGCGCTGACGGGGGGCGACCAGGTGCTGCTCGGTGCCCGGCCATTTGTCGGGGCTGCGAATTTCCAGAGCCTCGCCAATTGCGAGAATGTCTTTGACCCCAATTCCTGCGAGCGCGACTTGTTCTGGCGGGCGATCTGGAACTCGGTCTTGTTCGTGGTGCTGCAGGTGGGCCTGATGGTAGGTTTCTCTCTGCTGACGGCGCTGGTTCTGAACCGCGATATCCGCGCGCGCGGCTTCTTCCGCGGCGTCTTCTTCTTCCCTGTGCTGCTGTCGCCCGTGGTGGTGGCGCTGATCTGGAAATGGATCCTGCAACGTAACGGCGTGCTGAACGCGGGGCTCGAGGCCATGGGTTATATGCCTGTGTTGTGGCTATTGGACCGGCAATGGGCCTTTGCCTGGTCGGTGTTCCTGTCGGTCTGGGCGCATATGGGGTTCTATACGCTTATCCTGCTGGCCGGGCTACAGGCGATCCCGGGGGATGTCTACGAGGCCGCGCTGATGGATCGCGCGAGCCCCTGGCGGACTTTCCGCAAGATCACTTTGCCGCTGCTCGCTCCAACCATGCTGGTCGTACTGGTGCTGGCGCTGATCAAGGGCGTGCAGACCTTTGACGAGGTCTATGCCTTCACCGGCGGCGGTCCAGGTTCTGCAACGACTTTCATCATTCAATATATTTATCAGACCGGTTTTTCCGGGGCGCCACGCCTCTTTGGGTTGGCTGCGGCGGCTTCGATCCTGCTGGCGCTGGTTCTGGCGGTGCTAACCGGAGTGCAGCTCTGGGTTAATCGGAGGAATGTTGATGGGTAAGATCATGTCTTTCATGACCCGCACCCGCGCCGGAAAGGGCCGGATGGATTGGACCGACTGGCTGACCTATGGATATCTCTTTGTGGGCATCGTCTTGATGTTCGGTCCAGTGGTCTGGCTGGTGCTGTCCTCGTTCAAGACGGAGGCCGACCTGCAACGCTTCCCACCGCGGCTGCTGCCCTATGCGCAGGAAACGGTCAAGGTGGAGGGATACGATCAGCCGCTGGCGCTGTTCGATATCGTGGGCGGCGATCATGAGGGTCGGAAACTGGCGATGGTCCGCCGCGTGGGGCTGGTAGCGCAGATGGTTGACCCGGCCTCGCCCCACGAGAGGCTGCGCGTCAACGTGGCCGACTGGCAGCCGATCGAGCGGATTTCGCTGGCGGTCGAGAACTACACCGAGCTGTTCGAGCGCTTCGACTTTCTGCGCTACCTATGGAATTCAACCTTCATCACGGTGATGGCCACGGCGATCATGCTGCTGGTGAATTCAATGGCAGCCTTCGCGCTCTCCAAGTACAGGTTCCGCGGCCGGACCACGGTTCTGATGCTGGTTATTGGCACCTTGATGATCCCGCAAACCGTGGTTCTGGTGCCGCTCTTTCTGATCACGCACGAATTGGGGATGCTGAACAGTCTCTGGGGCGTGATCATCCCTGGCGCGGCTACACCGACAGGGGTGTTCCTGCTCAGGCAATACATGATCACCATCCCCGATGAGATCCTCGACGCCGCGCGGATGGACAAGGCCAGCGAGTGGAAGATCTTCTGGCGCATCATCCTACCGCTCTCGGCGCCCGCCATCGCGGTGCTGGCAATACTTGCGATCATGTGGCGCTGGAACGATTTCCTCTGGCCGCTGATCGTGCTGAGCGAGACCGAGAACTTTACGCTGCAACTGGCGCTCAATTCGTTCCAGGGCGAGATGTCCACGCAATGGAGCAACCTGCTGGCGATGACCGTGCTGACGCTGCTGCCGATCGCGCTCGTCTTCATGTTCCTGCAGAAATACATCGCCACCGGCATTGCGTCGACCGGCGGAAAATGACCGGCGAGGGGAAAGGGAGGGTCTAACATGAGCAGTATCCAACTGAAGGATGTCCGCAAGAGCTATGGCTCGGTCGAGGTGATCAAGGGCATCGATCTGGACATCAAACATGGTGAGTTCTGCGTCTTCGTGGGGCCGTCAGGTTGCGGCAAGTCCACGCTTCTGCGGATGATTTCGGGGCTCGTGGAGATCACGGGCGGCGAGATCGCCATCGGCGGCGAGGTGGTCAACGACATCGCCGCCGCTGACCGGGGCCTTGCCATGGTATTCCAGTCCTACGCGCTCTACCCGCACATGACGGTGCGCCAGAACTTGAGCTTCGGCCTCGAGAACATCAACACACCCAAGGCCGAAATCGCTGAGAAAATCGACTCAGTCGCGAAGATGCTGCAGATCGACCAACTCCTGGACCGGCGGCCCAAGGATCTGTCGGGCGGCCAGCGCCAGCGGGTGGCCATCGGGCGCGCCGTGGTACGTGAGCCCAGGGTATTTCTCTTCGATGAGCCGTTGTCCAATCTCGACGCTGAGTTGCGCGTCGACATGCGCGGCGAGATCGCGTCGCTGCACCGTCGCCTTGGTAACACGATGATCTATGTCACCCACGACCAGGTCGAAGCCATGACCATGGCCGACAAGATCGCCGTTCTGCGCCTTGGCGAGGTGGAACAGTTCGGCGCGCCGCTGGAACTCTACAACCGGCCCCGAAACCTCTTTGTTGCGGGCTTCATCGGCTCGCCCAAGATGAATTTCCTCACGGGCAGGATCGACGAGGGTAATCGCGGCGTGGTGCTTTTGCCCACGGGCGAACGGGTGGTGATCCCCGAGGAGGGGTTCAACCACCGGCCGGGGCAGGACATTACGCTCGGCATCCGCCCGACTGAGATGCAGCCGGCCGCCGATGGTCCTATCGCTGTCGAGGTGCGCAGCGTCGAGCAACTCGGCGGCGAATCCTACCTCTACGGTACGATGAGCGACGGCACAAAGGTGACCGTGCACAGCCTTGGCCAGACCGGCGTGCGCATTGGTGAGACGATCGCGCTTTGCGTGCCGCCCGCGCGGATCCACCTCTTCGACACGCAGGACGGCCTCAGCTTACGGGCGGATTAAGACCCTGATAAGGGCATCGGAAAGGATGATAGATGAAGCAGACTTGACGGTGGTTCGGGCCCTGCGGATGAGTCGTCATTCAGGAAGCCTACATTCAAGGCATCTCGACGCGCTCGGTTGATAATCCGGTCAAGGTGGGGATGAGCGGTATCTCCAAGAGCCAGGTGTCGCGGCTAAAGTAGAAGCACGCGTGGGGCATACTTCCGATGGAGCGAGCCGCACTTAAGAATGCGCCAGTTTGAGTTAAGTTTGGCATTTAGAGGGCATAGCGTTGTTTAGCGGAAAACCAACTCTACGCCCTCTGCGAGCTTACGGCAGCTGAAATCGCCGATGTCGAGGGTGTGGTCGAAATACCTGGCGCGATCGCCTTCCTCGGCTCTCTGCCGCCGGTGCGTTGGGCAATCGTGACGCCGGCGCCGCTCGAACTGGCAACGCGCCGGCTCGCCGCGGCGGGCATCCCGGTTCCGCGCACATCGTGTCCGGCGAGGATTGCCTCGTCTTCGAGGACGCTCCGGCCGGTATCCTCGCGGGCAGGGCCGCCGGCGCCGAGATTGTTGTCATCACCGGAGCCCACGCCGCTGCGGCCGAAACGCCGCATGGGAGTTTCGCGCATTACGCGGATGTGGAGGCCCGTATCGGCGTGAGCGGATGGCTGTCGCTGCACCGGCGCCGGGACGAACCTCGCTTCGACGAGGCAAAACGCGTATAACAATAACACTTGCATGTTCCCGGAGACGTCCGGATCGGGGTTCGTTCCGATGTGCAGCAGAGGCGGCCGCGGCCGCCTGAACGTGTATAGGTCGCGGGAGCACCATGAATTGCTGCGTGATTCCTTGGATCGAGGCCGATTTGAGGAGAGATGCAACGGGCGTCCGGGACAACACCTGGAGGACAGCCATGGAGCTGACAAACGCGCGCAGACTGGCGGATGAGTACCTGCGTCTCGGCGGGCACCGCCGGGTTGTCATCGACGATAACCAGACGTCGGTTCGCGAATGGGAATCCGAGCCGGAGGAGGCGGAGGCGTTCTGGAAACTTTACGTCGAGACGCTGAGCCCTGAACGGCAACGCGAAGTGGAACTATTTCTGCCGACTATCAATCGAGCGTGAGGCGCCGACTTCGGCGCCTCCATTGACGCTTCATCTTGAACGCACACCGCGCCGGCTGATTGAAGAGCTCCTTGATCAATCTGGTAGAAGAGTGTGCATGATCGCAAATGAGAGTTTACAAAAGTAATATTATATGATTTTTTGTCCCCAGCTGCATGGAGGCAGCTTTCTTTGGGAGGAAATCATGAATTTTCGTAAAGCACTCGCGAGTGCCACGATCCTTGCCGCCTGCATGGTCGGCAGCGCTTCGGCCGCCGAACTTGTCGTCGGCTTTTCCCAGATTGGATCGGAGTCCGGCTGGCGCGCGGCTGAGACGACGCTGACGAAGCAGCAGGCCGAGCAACGCGGCGTCGACCTCAAATTCGCCGACGCGCAGCAGAAGCAGGAAAACCAGATCAAGGCGATCCGGTCCTTCATCGCTCAGGGCGTCAACGCCATTCTGCTTGCGCCGGTCGTCGCCACCGGCTGGGACGAGGTGCTGCAGGAGGCAAAGGACGCCGAAATCCCGGTCATCCTGCTCGACCGCACGGTGGACGCTTCCGATGATCTCTATCTGACGGCGGTTACCTCGGACCTCGTTCACGAAGGCAATGTCGCGGGCAAGTGGCTCGTCGACACCGTTGCCGGCAAGGACTGCAATGTCGTCGAGCTCCAGGGCACGACCGGGTCCTCTCCGGCAATCGACCGAAAGAAGGGCTTCGAGGAGGCGCTTGCCGGCCATGACAATCTGAAAATCGTCCGCAGCCAGACCGGCGACTTCACCCGCACCAAGGGCAAGGAAGTCATGGAGAGCTTCCTGAAGGCGGAAAACGGGGGCAAGAACATCTGCGCCCTTTATGCCCATAACGACGACATGGCCGTCGGGGCGATCCAGGCGATCAAGGAAGCCGGCCTGAAGCCGGGCACGGATATTCTCGTCGTCTCGATCGACGCCGTTCCGGATATCTTCCAGGCGATGGCCGCAGGCGAAGCCAACGCAACGGTCGAACTGACCCCGAACATGGCAGGCCCCGCCTTCGACGCGCTCGACGCTTACCTCAAGGACGGCAAGGAGCCGCCGAAGTGGATCCAGACGGAATCGAAGCTCTACACCCAGGCTGACGATCCGATGAAGGTCTACGAGGAAAAGAAGGGGCTCGGCTACTGATCTCGCTGTCGGCCCGCGTCGACCCCGGCGCGGGCCGATCCTAATCCGCCCGCTCCCCGGGCGGGGCGGTAATGATGAGACGGTATCCATGCACAGCACCAGCGACAATATCCTTTCGGCGGTCCGGATCGAGAAAGGCTTCCCAGGTACGAAGGCTCTCGACAAGGTCGATTTCCAGTTGCGGCGCGGTGAAGTTCACGCGCTTCTCGGAGAAAACGGCGCCGGCAAATCGACCCTCATCAAGTGCCTGACCGGCGCCTATCGACGCGACGGCGGCAGCATCCTGCTCGACGGCACCGAAATCGACCCACGCGACACCTTCGACGCCCAGAGACTGGGGATCGGCACCGTCTACCAGGAAGTCAATCTGCTGCCGAACCTCACGGTCGCCGAGAATCTCTTCCTGGGGCGGCAGCCACGCCGGTTCGGCATGATCGACGCCCGGGAAATGAACCGGATGGCGCGCGAACTGCTTGCCGAGTATGAACTCGATCTGGACGTCACGCGCGATCTCGCCGGCTATTCGGTGGCGATTCAGCAGGTCGTGGCGATCGCCCGCGCCGTCGACCTGTCCGGCAAGGTGCTTATCCTCGACGAGCCGACCGCTAGCCTCGACGCGCATGAAGTGGCGATGCTTTTCCGCATCGTAAGGCGCTTGAAGGCGCGCGGACTGGGCATCATCTTCATCACCCATTTTCTCGAACAGGTTTACGAAATATCCGATCGCACCACCGTACTGCGCAACGGTCAACTCGTCGGCACGCGCGAGACGACTGATCTCGACCGGCGCGATCTGATCACGATGATGATCGGCCGCGAGCTCGCGGACGAAATTCACACCAACCACCCATCGGCGGGCGACGGGCAATTGCGCTACCGGTTCCGCAACTACGGCCGCCGCGGACACATAGACCCCTTCGACCTCGACGTGCGCGCCGGTGAAGTGGTCGGAATTGCCGGCCTGCTCGGATCGGGGCGCACGGAAACGGCGGAGGTGCTTTTCGGCGCCAACCGCGCCGATAGCGGTACCGCCGAGATCGACGGGCGCGCGGTCGATCTGTCGTCGCCGCGGGCCGCCATCCGCCAGAAATTCGGTTTCTGTCCCGAGGACCGCAAGACCGCCGGCATCGTTGGCGACCTCTCGGTGCGCGAGAATATCGTGCTGGCGCTGCAAGCCCGGCGCGGCTGGACCCGACCGATCTCGCGTACGGAGCAGAATCGCCTCGCAGACCATTATATCCGCGCGCTCGATATCCGCACCGCCGACCGCGAAAAGCCGATCAAGCTGCTATCCGGCGGCAACCAGCAGAAAGCCATACTCGCCCGTTGGCTCGCGACCGAACCGGAATTCCTGATCCTCGACGAACCGACGCGGGGCATCGATGTCGGCGCCCATGCGGAGATCGTCAGGCTTATCGAAAGCCTTCGCGAAAAAGGTCTGTCGCTGATCGTCATATCATCCGAAATAGAAGAGCTGGTCGCCTACAGCACCCGGGTCGTCGTCCTGCGCGATCGTGCCCATGTCGCCGAACTCGATGGCGAGCGGATTACCGCGCATAACATTGTCGAAGCGATTGCTGCGGCGAATGAAGGAGGGGCATCGTGACGGCGACCGTTAAGACCTATTTCGGCCGACTGTTGCCGCAGTTGATTGCACTGGCTGTAATTGTCGTCGCCATTTCAATGGTTTTTCCGGGTTTTCTCAACCTGCAGATCCAGAATGGTCGCCTCTATGGAAGCCTGATCGATATCCTAAACCGCGGGGCCCCCGTGGTGTTGCTTGCGATCGGGATGACGGTCGTGATCGCCACCAAGGGCATCGACTTGTCGGTCGGTGCCGTCATGGCGATCTGCGGCGCCGTCGCCGCCGCTCTGATCACCTCCGGCCATTCGCTTGCCGAAACTCTGCTGGCGACGCTCGCGGTCGGTATCCTTTGCGGCGTCTGGAACGGAATTCTCGTCGCCATCCTCGACATCCAGCCGATCATCGCGACCCTCGTGCTGATGGTGGCGGGCCGCGGCATCGCGCAGCTCATCACCGAGGGCGCGATCCTCACCTTCAACCATCCGGGGCTCATCTTCATCGGCAGCGGCTCCTTTGCCGGCCTGCCGATGCCGATCGTGATCTGGCTTGTCTTCGGTGTCCTCATCGCGCTGCTCGTTCGTCAGACGGCACTCGGCATGTTGATCGAAGCGATCGGCATCAATCGACAGGCGAGCACGCTGGCCGGCGTGCTCACGCCCGTTCTCCTGATCGCGGCTTACGTGCTGTCCGGCCTCTGCGCGGCGTTCGCCGGTATTATCGCAGCCGCCGACATCAGGGGGGCGGACGCGAACAATGCGGGTCTCTGGCTAGAGCTCGACGCGATCCTCGCGGTCGTGGTCGGCGGCACGTCGCTTCTCGGCGGGCGCTTCAGCATCGCCGCGTCGGTGCTCGGCGCCATCATTATTCAGGCCATCAACACGGGCATTCTCCTGTCCGGCTTCCCCCCTGAGTTCAACCTCATCATCAAGGCGGCGATCATCGTCTTCATCCTTGTGCTGCAATCGCCGCGCTTCAGGACCGCCTTCACCTTCGTGAGGCTGCCGCGCGCCGCCGGAAAACCGACCGAGCGAGAAGCAAAATGAAGCAGAAATATCTTCCGCTTACGGCAACGATCCTCATCTTCGTGCTGAGCTATGCACTCTGTGTCATGCAGTTCCCGAACATGCTTTCGACGCGGGTGATCGGCAATTTGCTGACGGATAACGCCTTCCTCGGCATTGCTGCCGTCGGCATGACTTTCGTCATCCTGTCGGGCGGCATCGACCTCTCCGTCGGTGCGGTCATCGCCTTTACCGGCGTATTTCTCGCCGTCGTCCTGGAGCAGGGCGGCTTGCACCCGCTCGTCGCCTTCGCGCTGGCGCTCGCCATCACCACGGCGTTCGGGGCGCTTATGGGAGCAATTATCCACTACCTCGAAATGCCTGCCTTCATCGTGACGCTTGCAGGCATGTTCCTCGCCCGCGGCATGGCCTTCGTGCTCTCGATCGATTCCATTCCGATCAAACATCCGTTCTACGCCACCTTGAAAGGGTTCTATTATAAGCTGCCCGGTGGCGGTCGGATTACGCTGATCGGCGGCCTGATGTTGCTCGTCTTCGGCGTCGGCATCCTGATTGCGCACCGAACCCGGTTCGGCACGAATGTCTATGCGCTTGGCGGTGGTGCCGCGACGGCGAAACTGATGGGCGTGCCGGTCGCGAGAACCACCATCGGAATCTACGCCCTGTCGGGTCTGCTGGCGGGGCTCGCCGGCATCGTCTTCTCGCTCTACACCTCCGCCGGCTATTCGCTGGCTGCCGTCGGCGTCGAACTCGACGCGATCACGGCCGTTGTCATTGGCGGGACGCTTTTGACCGGCGGTTCTGGCTTTGTCGCCGGGACCCTCGTCGGTATCCTCATCCAGGGGCTGATCCAGACCTATATCACCTTCGATGGGACGCTTTCGAGCTGGTGGACGAAGATCCTGATCGGCCTGCTCCTCTTTGCCTTCATCCTCTTGCAGAAGGGAATCATCCGGCTGTCGCGGGTTGAAAGGCAGCACGCATGACGAGGGGGAGGGCGGGGTGAAATGCCGTCACGGTTCGGCAGGCAAGCGGGCAAAAGGACGAGCCACCGCCTCGTCGTAGACGAATTGGGACAGGCTGTCGTCGGTGGAGAATTTGCGGTGGGCGACATATTGCCCGGCGACCTCGAACTCGCGGCACGGTTCAATGTCTCTCGTACCGTCCTTCGCGAAGCCATGAAGACCCTTGCCGCCAAGGGCCTTGTGCTCGCCCGCGCCCGCATCGGCACGCGTGTCCTGCCTCGGGCCAGTTGGAACCTCTTCGACAGCGACGTGCTCACCTGGCGTTTCAATGCCGGCGTCGACGAGGATTTTCTGCGCCATGTCTGCGAGGTGCGGCTCGCGCTCGAGCCCTATGCCGCGGGTCTCGCGGCAAGCCGGGCGACCGATGCGGATATTGCCCGGATGATGCGGCTCGCCGTCGCCATGGGAAAATCCGGCCATGACGGTCAAACGCTCGCCCAGGCGGATCTCGAGTTCCACCTGAGCCTGCTCGAATCCTCGCTCAATCCATTCATGCACACGGCGGGAAGTCTCATCGAGGCGGCCCTGGTGGGCGTGTTCCGCCGAACGAGCCCCACGGCCGATGCGACTGAAATCGATCGCGTCGCCATGGCCCATATCCGCATCGTCGAGGAAATCCGACGTCGGAACGAGATAGGCGCGCGTAGCGCCATGGAGCATGTGATCCGTGTCGGGCAGGAGCGGCTGATCCTGGACCTTCGGGCGCAGCGCGTTCCAGTCGGGGCGAAGTGACGGCCAAATGAACAACGGATTTGCCAATTCGGACGAGCAGGCGGCGCTACTGCTCTGATCATGCTGGGTAATCCGGCTCGAGGCTTACTGCATGCCTCCTTGAATCGGCCTCGGTTTGAGGACAAAGGCATCCAGCAATTTAAAGGGCTGCAGCGCCGCGCGGTCTGATCAGATGCGCGGCGCTGCAGGGTCTGGAGCCGTCAATGAAAGCTCTTACTTGCCGGCCGCCTGTGCCGCGTAGTTGTAGCTGTCATAGCTGTATTCGGCGACGCGGAACCACTGGAAGGACTCGTCGCGGAACTTCTTCCACTGCGGATAGATCTTTGCCCAGGCGGGATGCTTGTCCTCGAACTCGCCGTAGAGCTCGAAGGTCGCCTGGTAGGCGGCGTCCAGGATGTCGCGCGGCATCGGCCTGAGTTTCACGCCCTTGCCGACGAGCGTGCGGATCGCGGTCGTGTTCTTGACGTCGTACATGGCCTGCATGTTGAGATTTGCCGCCTTGCAGGCGGTGTCGAGCGCAACCTTGTAGGCCTCCGGCAGCGCCTCGTATTGCGCCTTGTTGACGAAGAAGTGCACGGTCAATCCGCCTTCCCAATAGGCCGGATAATAGTAGTTCGGTGCGATCTGGTAGAAGCCGAGGCGCTCGTCATCGTAGGGACCGATCCATTCGGCGGCGTCGATCGTGCCGCGTTCAAGCGCCGGATAGATGTCGCCGCCCGGCAATTGCTGCGGTACGACGCCGAGCTTCGCCATCACCTGGCCGGCAATGCCGGCGATGCGCATCTTCACGCCCTTAAGATCGGCGAGGCTCTTGATCTCGTTGCGGAACCAGCCGCCCATCTGGGCACCGGTCGCGCCGCCCGGAATGCCGACGACGCCATAGTCGGCGAGAAACGCGTTATAGGCCTCGTTGCCGCCGCCATGATAGAGCCAAGCATTCTGCTGGCGCGCATTCATGCCGAAGGGGATGGTCGAACCGATCGCGAATGTCGGATCCTTACCGGTGAAGTAGTAGCCGCACGTGTGCGCGATCTCGACCGTGTTGGCGTTCACAGCGTCGAGGGCCTGCGGCCCCGGCACGATCTCGCCTGCCTGGAACACCTGGATCTGGAATTTGCCTTCGGTGATCTTCGACAGCGTCTCGGCCATCACCACGGCGCCGCCGTAGATCGTGTCGAGATTGTTCGGGAAGCCCGAGGTAAGGCGCCAGCGAAGCGCCGGCAATTCCCCGGCGATCGCCGGAGCCGCGAGCGTCGAGCCGGCGGCGGTCGCGACACCGGCCAGCACGCCTTTTGACAGGAAGTTTCGTCTGTTGAGAGTATGCGTCATGCGTGGTCCTCCTCAGTTTGGATGGCTGATTTTGCGGGTGGCCGCCACGCGAAGCGGCAGCCGGACTCGGTCGTTGGGTGCTTACTGCTGCGGGGCGCCGAAATCCGGCGTGGGCGAGCCGAAGTCTACCGAAGAGAGATCGGGGCTCGTCCCGCCCTCTTCCGAGCCGAAGGGCGCGGCCGGCGTGCCGAAGGGATTGCTTTCCGCGTCTCCAGGCATCGGCACGTCGAGCTGGATCTTAGACGGGTCCACTTCCACCTGGCCGGCCTTGTAGTGGGTCACGAGACCGGGGAAGGACATGACGAGCACGACCATTGCCAACTGGATGCCGAGGAACGGCAGGGCGCCCCTGTATATCTGCCCGGAGGTAACCGGTTGAATGGTCTCTCCGGTAACCTTGTCGCGATAGGCACGAGCCGGTGCGACCGAACGGAGGTAGAAGAGCGAGAAACCGAATGGCGGGTGCATGAAGCTCGTCTGCATGTTGATCGCCAGCATCACGCCGAACCAGATGAGGTCGATTCCTAGACTTTCCGCAACCGGCGCCAGCAGCGGGATGATGATGAAGGCCAGCTCGAAATAGTCGAGGAAGAAAGCGAGGAAGAATACGAGCAGGTTGGCGGCGATCAGGAAGCCAAGCTCGCCTCCGGGAATCGACGTCATCAGGTGCTCGACCCAGATATGGCCGTTCACGCCGTAGAAGGTGAGCGAGAAGACGCGCGCGCCGAGCAGGATGAAGATTACGAAGGACGAGAGCTTCGCCGTTGCATAGAGCGCCGAACGCAGGATCGTCAGATCGAGGCGGCGGTTGAACACGGCCAGCATCAGCGCCCCGACCGCACCCATGGCGCCGCCTTCCGTCGGCGTGGCAAGGCCGATGAAGATGGTCCCGAGCACAAGGAAGATGAGAGCGAGGGGCGGGATGAGGGACGTCATCACCTTGCGTGCGAGCTTGACGCCGCGGAGCGACCGGGCTTCGACCGGCAGCGCCGGCACGCTCTTGGGCTGCAGCAGCGACATGACGACGATGAAGCCGGCATAAACGGCGACGAGCAGGAGACCCGGCACCAGCGCGCCCTTGTACATGTCGCCCACGGACCGACCAAGCTGGTCGGCCAGGATGATCAGCACGAGGCTCGGCGGGATGATCTGGGCAAGCGTTCCCGAGGCGGCGATGGTGCCGGCGGCGATGCGCCGGTCGTAGCCGTAGCGCAACATGATCGGTAGCGAGATCAAGCCCATGGAGATGACCGAGGCCGCAACGACGCCTGTGGTCGCCGCCAGGATCGCGCCAACGAAGATCACTGCGAAGGCGAGGCCGCCGCGGACCGGTCCGAAGAGCTGCCCGATCGTATCGAGAAGATCTTCGGCCATTCCGCTTCGCTCGAGAATAAGCCCCATGAAGGTGAAGAAGGGAATGGCAAGCAGCGTCTCGTTCGACATCTGCCCGAAGATTCGGTCGGGAATGGCGCCGAAGAGGCTCGCGGGCAAGAGGCCCATTTCGATGCCGATGAAGCCGAAGACGAAACCGACGAAGGCGAGGGCAAACGCGACCGGGTAGCCGATCAGAAGCACGACGATCAGCGACAGGAACATGATCGGCGCGAGATTTTCCGCAAAGAAAGCGAACATGTGACGAGATCCTGATCTAGAGGGCGTTGGCTTCGGCGTCGGCAAGCGCGATCGCGTCGGGCATGTCGCCGCGAAGTATGGCGATGCGCTTGATCAGTTCCGAGAAGCCCTGCAGCGCCAACAGTCCGAACCCGATCGGGATCAGCATCCAGACCGGCCAGAGAACCAAGCCGCCGGTATTGTTGGAGATCTCACCACTCGTGAACTTGGCGAAGAAGATCGGCGTCGCCAGATAGATCGTGATCAGACAGAAGGGCATCAGGAAAAAGACCGTTCCCAGCACCTCGATCCAAAGCTGCACACGCCGGGGCAGGTGACCATAGACGAGGTCGACCTTGACATGCTCGTTGTTGAGCAGGGTGAAGCCGGCCGCAACCAGGAAAACGGCCGAGAACAGGTACCATTGCGCCTCGAGCCAGGCGTTTGAGCTCAGGTCGAACAGCTTGCGCGAGATCGCGTTGAGGGCGCTGATCAGCACGTCGGCGAGAAGCAGCCACGAGACTGCCTTGCCCACATGGGTATTCATCGCGTCCACGACGCGAGATAGCGACAATAAAACAGGCATTGAACATCCTCCCCGATGACGGGCGGCTTGGGGCCACCGGTCGTCGCGGCAATTGGTATGCCCGGGAACCCGCGGTCGCAAGGAGGAATATTATGTAAATTCAATGGCATACCCAGAACTGGGTAGGCCGGTCAGTTGAGTCCGTGCTCGATGACGTATCGCGTCAGCCCGGCGGTCGTCGCGATGCCGAGCTTCTTTTTCAGGTTTTTGCGATGGGTCTCGACCGTCGCTGCCGAAATGCCGAGGGCCTGGCCGATGTCGCGATTGCTCTGGCCGGCGGCCAGCAGACGCAGCACCTCCTGCTCACGGATGGTAAGCGGCGTGGCATTCTCGTCGGGCTTGCGCTCCATCAGCACGTCCGAGACGCCGGAGGAAAAGTAGGTCTCGCCGCGCGCGACCGCCTCGATCGCTGCAACGATCTCCTCGGTCGAGACATCCTTGAGGATATAGCCTCGCGCACCTCTCAGAACCGACGTCGAGATATATTCCCTGCTGTCGTGCATCGAAAGCATGAGGACGCGTATGCCAGGCAGTTGCTGCTGGAAGAGTTCGATCGCATCGATGCCGTTCACCTGTGGCATGTTGATGTCCATCAGAACGACGTCCGGCTGCGTGCGCAGGGCAACCTCGAGGCCGGCGCGAGCAAGGCCCGCCGTGCCGACCACCTCGACATGGCTATAGGTTTCGAGCAGCGCCTTGAGGCCGTCCAGAACCAGGGGATGGTTGTCGATCAAGAGGACCTTGATCGGTTGCTGAGGGTTCATGCAGCCTCCGACCGTCTTTCAGGCTCGTGATTTGCCGATTTCGGCAGCATCGCGGTCAGACGTGTTCCCTCAGGTCCCGACTTGACGAGCAGAAGACCGCCGAAATGCGCCATGCGTTCCTGCATGTTGCGCAGGCCAAGCCCGCCTCGACCCTCCTTCACTTCCTCTTCCGCAAAGCCATTGCCATTGTCGGCAATCGTCATCCTGACGCGCGTCCTTTCGCTCCAGAGCCTGATTTCCACCCGGCTTGCCTCCGAATGTCTCTCGATGTTGTTGAGGGCTTCCTGGGCGATGCGGTAAAGGGCCGTGCTCGCCTCCGGCCTCAACATGTCGCGCCACGAGGCTTCCATGTCCACCTCTATTCCGGTGCGCTCGGTGAAATTCTCGCTGAGCGCCTTCAGCGCCGGCGTAAGGCCGAGGTCGTCGAGCACGCGCGGCCGCAATTCGTGCGAAAGCCGCCGAACCTCCTTGATCGCACCGTTCAAGGCCTCGACGCCGACGTCGATCGCCTTGGAAGCATCCTCGCTGCGGTTCTTGACCTGCCGGCTCGCAAGGTCGATTGCATAGCGCACGCCGACCAGGTTCTGCGAAATTCCGTCATGAAGTTCGCGGGCGAGCCTCGCGCGTTCCTCCTCCTGTGTGTCGATGATGCGCTGCGTCAGCTGTTTCAGCTTATTGTCTGCCATACGTCGTTCGCGCAGCGTCACCAGCATGCAGGTGGCGAAGACGAGCAGCACTGCGGGTACGGCGATCAGCGTCACGACCAGAAAGGTCATGCGGATGTTCTCCCGGAGATCCGCCTTTGCCGCTTCGGTTTGCGCGAAGACATCGTCGAGATAGACGCCCGTTCCAATCATCCACTTCCATTTGCCGAGCCCGGCGGCGAAGGAGAGCTTGTCGGCAAGCTCTCCGGAGGAGGGCTTTTCCCACTTGTATTGATGGAGTCCGCCGCCTTCTTTCGCCTTGGCGATCAGATTGGCGATGACTCGGTCGCCGTCGGGATCGACCAGGCCGAGCCAGTTGCGTCCCGGACGAAAATCCTGTCGAGGATGAACGAGATTGTTGCCGTCATAGTCATAGACGAAAAAATAGCCGTCCTGGCCGTAGTCGAGGCCCTTGAGGATCGCCTTGACCTCTTCCTTCGCCGCCTCGTCATCGGGGCCCGCCTTGGCATAGACCTCGTTGATCGCCGAGAGGGCGAGATTGGTGAGGTTCAAAAGCTCGTTTTCCTTCGCCTTCAGCATGTTCTTTTCGAAGGTGTCGATGCTGCTTTCAACGAGCGTCGTCGATTGCCAGGTGATGAAGGCGGTGATCGTCAGGATCGCAACGATCAGCGGGACGATGGCAAGGGCGACGATCTGATGACGAAGATGCACGTGCGTTCCTCCAATCCACGGTCGCCAACTCGCTTGACGGGAGCGGGATCGGTTTCTCCGCCCGTCGACCGAGAACCATGAAAAGGCTAGCCCACAGGATGAAGTGGAAGTCAACTCGGGCGTGGGTCGCGCGGGGAAATTTTGGCCTCGGATGATCGCTCGTGTGGTGGTGCGGCAAGAAGGCGCTGCAGACGCTTCCAATTGCTGCATGCTTCACCTTAGGGAAGGCATGCAGCATCGGCGTGACCATTGGCGTCGCTGCGGTCCGTCCAGATCCTGTCAAAGAAGTGCTCAAGCGCAGGAAGTGGGCGAGTACAAGGCCTCAGTTCTCGCGCATGCCGAGCCGGAAGGCGTCCGTCAGCGGCTGGGTCAGGTAGGACAACACGGTCCTTTCGCCGGTAGCGACGATCACCTCCGCCGGCATGCCGGGCCGGAGCTTTGCGCGGACTTCTTCGGGAAAGTTAGACACCTGCACGGAAACCTTGAGCTCATAGTAGGGCTCCCGTGTCACTTCGTCATGAAGCGCGTCGGCAGCAACCGCCTTTACCTCTCCGATCGCGATTGGAGTCGAGCGGGCCTTGAACGAAGGAAGTCGGATCTCGGCAGGCAGGCCCTCGACAACATTGTTGATGTCCACCGTCGACATCTTCGCCGAAACGATCAGAGTGTCGTCGTCGGGAACGATTTCCATCAAGGTTTCGCCCGGGCGAACGACGGCTCCTATCGTGTGGACATTAAAGCCAACGACCCGCCCGGAGCGAGGTGCGCGTATCTCGGTGCGGTTGAGCACGTCATCGGCCACGTGGAGCTTTTCGCCGGCGTCTGCCAGCTTCGCGCTGGTCTCGGCAAGCTGTGCCGAGACCTCCTCAAAGGCCTTACGCCCGACTTGCTCGATCTGGAGCCGCGCCTCGCTGATCGTGTGGCGTTCACCAGCCATGTCCGCCACGAATGCCCCCAGCTGACCTTGAAGTTCGGCTTGCCGCCGTTTGAGCTCGATTAGTCGCGTAACCGGAATGATGCCCTTGCCGGCCAGCGGCGCCAGCTTGTCGTGTTCCTCCGTGACGCTCTCGATCTGTAAGCGGACAGCCTCGTGTTGGGATTCTAAGGCCTCGATCCGCTGTTCGGACTGGGCGATGCGTTCCTGTAGAATAGAAACGTCGTTGGTACGGGCCAAGCGTCGCTTTAGGAACAAACGCAACTGATCTTGCATCGCGCGTTGGGCAAGGGGCGCGTTCGCAGCGCGCGTGAGTTCGCGCGGGAAGGTAACCATGTCGGCCCCGTCCAACTCCGCTTGCAGCCGAGCCTTTTCGGCAAGCAGCGAGAAAACGGCGGACCTCGCTATTTCCCCCTCGGCCCGCGCCTCGGTGGGGTCAAGGCGCACGAGCACCTCCCCCTCGCTCACATGCGCATTGGGCGAGACGAGAACCTCACGCACGATGCCGCCCGCAAGGTGCTGAATTGCCTTGCGGTCCGTTTCGACCATGACTGTACCCGAAGCGATCACCGCGCTGTCAAGCCTTGCCAGAGCGGTCCATCCGCCGAGGACACCGAAGGTCAGCACGACGATGCCCAACCCGATCCGCGCCGGCTTGCCCCAGTCGCCGGAGAGGTTTGCGTGCGCCGGCTCGTGGGTTGGGGCAGCAATATCTGGCTGCTCGGAAACCGACGGGAAGGCGGCTCGATCCACCCGTCCTTTACGCAAGAGAACTGCACCTACCGCCCTTGTACCGGCGGCGGCAACGTTCGAACGGGCAGCTTGCACGAGGAGTTCGCGCCCGCGCGCCATGGCTGTGGTTCGTTGAGAGGTGTCAGGCTTCATTGTTAACCTCGCGCTATGCATCGACGCGCGGCCGGTGTAGGGGAGTCGAGGCTAATGCCGGCGATCCGGCACGCTCCCCCTCCCAGACGGGTCGCCGCTGCGCCGACGCTACATTGGGGCCAATGAGCGAGGGCAGCAATTGATCCCGACTGCCGATCTGCGCCACCCGCCCTTCTTGCATGATGATAATTCGGTCCACGACGGCGAGGAAGTTCGGCCTGTGGGTCACGATCACAACAGTCTTTCGTTCGCTCCTCAGCCTTTCGATGGCCTGGACCAGTGCCCGATTGCCATCGCCATCCAAATTGGCATCAGGCTCGTCGAGCACGACGAAACTCGGCTTGCCGAACAGGGCTCGCGCAAGACCGACCCGCTGCCGCTGCCCACCTGATAGTCCGATCCCGTCCTCACCGAGATCGGTCAAATATCCGTCGGGAAGGCACTGGATCAACTCGTGCGCGGAGGCCTGTGTTGCCGCCTCGATCACCTGTGCGTCGGCCGCGTCTGCCCGGAAGCGCGCGATGTTGTCGCGCACGGAACCCGAGAACAGCTCGACATTCTGGGGTAAGTAGCCGAGCGCGGAGCCAAGTTGGTCCGGATTAAAATGGCGTAAATCGTTGCCGTCGAGGCGCACGCATCCTTGCGCCGGGGGCCAGGCACCCACAAGCGCTCGCGCTAGCGACGATTTGCCAGAGCCTGATGGCCCCACAAGGGCGACGACCTCTCCGGCATTCAGCGTAAACGTCGCGCCGATGACGACCGGCGTATTCGTGCCGGGGGCACGGACGCCAAGGTTCTCGACGGAGACCGTACCCATAGCGTCGGGCAGATGCATGCGTCCGGCAGTGGGCGGGTTCTCTTCGAAGATGCGCTCGAGGCGTGTGTGAGCGCCGCGCGCGGTCACGATAGCTTTCCATTGCCCCACCATCATCTCAATTGGGGCAAGCGCCCGCCCCATGATAAGCGACGCCGCGAACAAGACACCCCCGGAGATCTCCTGGTTAATAGCCAGGTACGCGCCTACGCCCATCATGGAGATCTGAAGAGCCATACGCAGGAACTTGGACAAGGCGAGAAGACTTCCCCCGCGCTCGCCCGCGCCGACGGAGTAACTGAGCGCCTCCTGGCGGAGGCCGGTGCACCGCGACTGGACAGCGGACCCCATGCCGAGCCCCCGTATTGCCTCTGCGTTACGCAAAGAGGAGCCCAGCCTGTCGATCGCGCGAATATTTGTGACCGAGGCTCGCATGAGCAAACCTTTCGTGGCGCGCTCATTCACGAACGCGATCGTCACGATAGCCACTGCGCCAACCAGGGCCACAATACCGATCAGCGGGTGGAGCAGAAAACAGACCGCGAGGTAGATCGGGGCCCAGGGTGCGTCCATCAGTGCCATCATAACGCCGCCCGAAAGGATCTCCCGCATGAGGTCGAGATCGCGCAGGGTCTGTGCGTGATGGGATCCACGTGAACGCAGCGCAGAGGAGAGCGCCGCCTCAAAGGCGGGGCCGGACAAGAGCCGGTCGAACCGCACGCCGGCCTGCACCAGGATACGACTCCGGCAATGTTCGAGGGCCACATAGGTCACCAGCAGCACGCCCACGATCAGCGAGATCATGACGAGCGTGACTTCGTTGCGGCTCGTTAGCACACGATCATAGATCTGCATCGTGTACAGCGGAGACACGAACATGAGAAGATTTACGAAGAGCGAGATGCCCCCGGCAGCGATGAGACCCGGGCGGATCTCGCGCAAGGCTCGGGCGAGCGGTGATCGAATCTGCGGCGAAGGACTTTTCATATAGTATAACCCAATGAAGCTCTGTCGAACGTTGTATTCCTGATCATCATCAAGACTCTGACCACGGGGCAGTAAGGCGGGTGGCAAGCCGAAATCTCATGCAAATTCACTCCCGACGGAAACCACATCTTACTGGTCACGCGCTGGTCTTTCATCGCATCGGCGCCCGCCAACTCGATGTGGCAAGCGGGATGTGTCCGCAGTCGTATCAACGGCCTCCTCATAATTGGTCGGTACGGTTGTATTGCTGTCGCGCCCAGAAGCGGATCGGCTCGGTCAGAGCTCTTGAATTCATCTAAAAAATCCTAGCCTTAGGCGACTGAGTGGCTCAACCTTTCCGCGTCAAGCAAAGGCATTGTTGGGTGAGAGTAATTCAACGAAATACCTCTCTGATCCGAACAATATTCATCGTCAGTATCCCTGAAAGGGTGACTGCCGATAAATACATTGTCCTGACTAAGACTTAGTAGAACAGCCTGAGTGCTCGTCGGGCCGGGATAATGCTAACTTTCATGACGAAAATACGGCGTGCATAAGGCTATACTGCGAAGACTCTAACTAAAACAGACGGCGATCGAACCCGCACCTACGCCGGATTGCAAATGGCATAGTAAAATCCCGGATGGCGCGTGCTCGCGCATCGTCGAAACAGGAAGAGACTCGGATAACCCGCCCGAATGCGGCACTGCGCGCCGATGGAATATTCGATAATCGGTGAAATTGACAAATCAGACAGCGATGTGAACGCGGTGCTTGGCGCGTGCTCGTGCGCTCGGGTCCATATGGTTCACTCGATCAAGGAACCTTTGGGCACGAACTATCGGGTCGTGGAGATACTGTTCGGGCCCGAGCATCTTGTTGTCGTTAAGATCGCGTCTATCGAGCAGATTGAAGCTGACATGCTCGAGGCGGCAATTCCAACCTTCCGGATATCGGTTCGCCCATCCACTCGTATGATACGACAGCAGTCGATTCCTAAGCGAATAGCCGTGATGGTCGAAAGCGACGACGCCGTCGGTCACGAAGATATGGTTTCCCGCAAAGCCTTCGCCAGGGATGATACGATCCAGGGAGGGGTGCTTCCTGCAAACACTCCGGCGAGAATGGCACACGCACCATTTCCGAAGAAGATGCGGTCAGGGAGAGCCCAGCGTCGCACAGGGTCTTTCTTTATGCCGGGCTTCAACGTGTACAAGGTCGATGCACCGCCCCAAGCAAATCGCTGAATCAGTGACTATCAGCCTGATCGACGATTATTGGGCACGTCAATGAGACGGCGCGGAATGCCAAGTTGTACTCGCGATCCAAGGATTTAAGAGACGCGCAGACGACCTCGTTTAGGAGAGCGATATCGCCGACGAGAACGACGGTCTCTATGCGAGCAAAGTCACAACCGTGTAATCGGCGGTTCAGGCGCAAAAAGCAACACAGACGAAATCGCACCCCTGTTCCATAACATAGATTACGCGATTTTGAGGTGTAGCGAGGTGGGTTCAAGGATGAAGTGCGACTTGCGATAGATACCAATGGGTTATCACTCGCAAGGAATGCTCATGAGACGCACCTACTCCCAGATCGATATGGATGAACGTCGCAGGATCGCTCGCTGGCGAGCGGCCGGCCTCAGCGCCACGGTCATCGCCGAGAAGCTCGGACGGCATCGTTCGACGATTTTCCGCGAGCTCAAGCGCAATGCGTTTGAGGATGCGCAGATGCCGGATCTCAGCGGCTACTATTGCGTGACCGCCAACGAGATGGCACGTGAACGCAGAGCCAAGCTGCGCAAGCTCGCCCGCTTCGTCCATGTGCGCCAATCGGTGGTCGAGCGCATCATGCATGGCTGGTCGCCACAGCAGATCGCCGGCCGCATGCGGCTGGAGCGCCATCCGATTTGCGTCAGTTATGAGACGATCTACAAGTTCGCCTATTCCGCAGACGGCCAGGCCATCAAGCTGTGGCGGCACCTGCCGGAGCGTCGTGCGAGACGCAGACCGCGGCATGCCCGACGGCGTCACGGTCGCCGCTTCAGCCCGGAACTCAACATTCTTCACCGTCCTGATACTGTCGCCGAACGCAAACAGTTCGGGCATTGGGAGTGCGATCTCATTCAGTTTCGCAAGAAGTTCGGCAAGGCCAACGTGACGTCACTGGTGGAGCGGGTCAGCCGCTTTGCTGTCTTCCTGCGCAACAACGACCGGCAATCCAAGCCGATCATGGACGGGCTGATTGAGGTGCTCCAACCCCTGCCCCACGCTGCTCGACGCTCGATCACCTTCGACCGTGGCACTGAGTTCAGCGAATGGCCCTATCTGCAGGCTGGCATCGGAACGCAGACATGGTTCTGTGACCCGCAGTCGCCCTGGCAGAAAGGCACGGTCGAGAACACCAATGGCCGGGTTCGCAAATGGCTTTCGAGAGAGGTCGATCCCCTGTCGATCAGCGACGGCGAGCTCAGGGACATCTGCGACCGGCTCAACTCGACACCGCGGAAATGCTTAGGCTACCGAACGCCCGCGGAAGTCTTCCGCAAGAAACTGCTCGCGCAAATACGACGTGTCGGGTAGCGTCACACGCGCAAGTCGCAGTTCGGCATGAATTCACACGACATTTTAGAGATGCGACATATGCACCAGTTAGAGATGCGACAGTCGTCGCCTCTTGGGATGCTGGTCAAACGTCAACGTTTGGAAGGAAGACTGGCGACGTGAAGCGTGGTTGAGACCATGAGCGTTCGGAGTCGTCATGTCTTGTTTGATCACCATGTCGCAGAAGGAATTGCATCGTCTTGAACTCATCCAACAGATTCGCGGGCGTAGCCTGACTGTCGTCGAGGCGGCCGCGTTGCTCGGTCTCAGTCGCAGTCAGGTGCACCGGCTGTTGCAGGCCTATGATCGTGCCGGCGCCGACGGTCTGGTCTCGAAGAAGCGCGGCCGGCCGAGCAACCGGCGCCACAGTGAGGACTTCCGCAACCTGGTGCTCGACCTGGTGCGTGAGCATTACGTGGATTTCGGACCAACGTTGGCCACCGAGAAGCTGCTCGAACGCCACCGGATAGCCGTCAGCAAGGAGACGCTGCGTCAGTGGATGATGGAAGCCGGCCTCTGGGTGTCGCGACGCGAACGCAAGAAGCGGGTTTTCCAGCCGCGCGGCCGGCGCGATTGTTTCGGCGAACTCATTCAGATCGATGGCTCGCATCATTGGTGGTTCGAGAACCGCGGCCCCAAATGCGCCCTGCTCGTCTATATCGACGACGCCACCGGCAAGCTGTTGCATCTGCGCTTTGCGGCTTCAGAGAACACCTTCGACTATTTTCACGCAACGAGGGCCTATCTGCAGCAATGGGGCAAGCCGATCGCCTTCTACAGCGACAAGCATGGCATCTTCCGCACGACCCATGCTTCCAAGAAGGACAGGACCAGTGGCCTGACGCAGTTCGGGCGGGCTCTTTATGAGCTCAACATCGACATCATCTGCGCCAATACCCCGCAGGCCAAGGGACGCGTCGAGCGCGCCAACCAGACGCTGCAGGATCGTCTGGTCAAGGAACTGCGGCTGCGCGGCATCGACACGATTGCGGCGGCCAATGCCTATGCGCCGGAGTTCATCGCGGATTTCAATCGTCGCTTTGGCAAGGAACCGCGCAATCCGAAGGACATGCATCGGCCGTTTGCCGCGCATGAGAACCTCGATGGTGCCATGTGCCGCAAGGAGATCCGCAAGCTGTCGCAGGCCCTGACGCTGCGCTATGACAAGGTGCAATTCATCCTCGATCCGACGGATATCGCCAAGACGCTCGCCGGCAAGAAGGTCATTGTCTGCGACTATCCCGATGGCCGTCTTGAGATCACCCACGAGGGGACGTCCCTGCCCTACAGAACCTTCGACACGCTGCGCTCGGTGCACCGATCCGAGGTGGTTGAGAACAAGCGCCTCGATGACATGCTGGCGCTAGTGGCCGAGATGCAGGCCGGCCGAGAGCAACAGCGCAGCAAAAGCGGGCCGCGTCGCACCGGCCAGACGGACCATATGTTCGGCATTCCCGACGGCAGCCAAAGCAATGGCTACCAAAAGCGCGGCACGAAGCCTGGCAGGAGGACGGATTTCACCAACGATCCTGTGGTGATCGCCCGGCGGCAGCAGTCTCTGGCAAGATTGAAGGCAGCCGAGCATCCGACGGGTTCGAGCTCTCAAAGCTGAAGTTTATTTTGCAGCTGGAGCCATCCGCCGCCGACCGGGCTGCGCAACCCTGACCAGCTCCACCCGGCCGGCGGCTTGGGTCTGCGTACTTTGTAAACATATCAACTTGAAAACGCAGTAATAATGGATAGGATGAAGTCGCATTTCTAAGTTGACTACTTTGTCTCTTCTTTAAATAGCTGTGACATCTTGTGTAGCCGCAAAGTTGAAGTGTCCTGTTTCTGCAAAGTAAGAATGTCACTCTCCCCGCGTTTTCAATGACGTGGGAGATTGCGGATGGGACTGATTGCGATGAGCGAACGCGATCTGCAGCGGATTGAGGTTCTGTCGAAGGTCGTCGACGGCCGGATGACGATTGTTTCGGCGGCGCATGTCCTGGGCTTGAGCACGCGTCAGGTTCGCCGGCTCTTGGAGCGGATCCGGACGGATGGTGCAGCATCGATCCGGCACAAGGCGATCGGCCGACCGTCGAACAACCGGATCAGCGACGGCGTGCGCGACTATGCCGTAGCGGTCGTGCGCGAGCGCTATGCCGATTTCGGTCCGACGCTGGCTGCCGAGAAGCTGGCCGAGCGCCACCGGATAGCCGTCAGCAAGGAGACGCCGCGTCAGTGGATGATGGAAGCCGGCCTCTGGGTGTCGCGACGCGAACGCAAGAAGCGGGTTGGTTCAATCCCCAAGAGTCCACACGGCCTAAAGCTGAATCCATGCGGTCTTCAGGTTGACGTACTTGTCGAGCGCGTGGAGCGACTTGTCGTGACCGTTGCCCGATTGCCTGACGCCCCCGAGCGGAACGGTGTTGTCCGCGCCGCCATAGGTGTTGACGTGTACGACCCCGGCCCTAAGGCCCCTCACCATGCGATGCGCCCGCGACAGGTCCGAGGTCCAAACGGCTGAGGCGAGGCCGAAATCCGTGGCATTGGCAATCTGCAGCGCCTCCGCTTCAGTCTCGAAGGAAACGATTGACAGTATGGGCCCGAAGACCTCTTCCCTCGCGAGGGTCATGTCCGGCGTGACGTCGAAGACGGTCGGCTGCATATAATAGCCGCCGGTCTCTTCCAGTATTCGCTTACCGCCCGTGCGCAATGCAGCCCCCTCCATCAACGCCTGTTCGGCATAGGAAAGATCTTTCTTCAACTGGATTTCGCTTGCGATCGCGCCGGCCTCGGTGACGAGCTGAAGCGGGTCGCCGACTTTCATTTGTCTAGCGATCTTCGCAACTTTTTCAGAGAATTCCTCATGAATCGATCGTTCCACCAGGAGCCTCGATCCGGCGATGCAGACCTGGCCGGAATTGCGGAAGATGCCAAGGGCGGAAACCCTGGCGGCCTGGTCGATATCGGTGGCATCGCGAAAGATAATGTTTGGCGACTTACCACCGAGTTCGAGATAGACGCGCTTCAGGTTTGACCTGGCCGAATATTCCAGTAGCCGTCGGCCCACTGGTCCGGAACCGGTGAATGCCAACACGTCGATGTCGTTGTGCAAGCCGAGCGCTTCGCCGCAGGCCGCGCCCCTGCCTGTCACAACATTCAGAACACCTTCGGGCAAACCAGCCTCGGCGCACAGACCTGCGAGCTTCAGCAGAGTTAGGGAGGCGCCTTCGGCAGGCTTTAGAACGACTGAATTGCCTGCGGCAAGCGCCGGGGCAATCTTCCAGGCTGCGATCATCATCGGGAAGTTCCACGGTACGATCGCAGCGACGACGCCGACCGGCTCGCGGTGGACCAGTCCGAGGACGTTCTCCGCGGTCGGCGCGATCTCGCCATAGACCTTGTCGATCGCCTCGCCATAGTAGCGGAAGGTGGCCGCGGCGCTGCCGGGCTCGGCCTTGAGCGCCATCGAGATCTCGGTGCCGTTATCGCGCACGCCGAGGACTGCGATTTCCAAAGCACTTCTCTCGATCAGTTCGGCAATCCTCAGGAGGACCTTCTTGCGCTCGGCGGGTGCTGCCTTCGACCACGTACCCTTTTCGAAGGCGGCACGCGCCGCTTGTACGGCGAGGTCCACGTCCTCGGCGCCGGCATCGGCGATGGTCGTCAGCTTGCTACCGTCGATCGGAGAGATGACATCAATGACAGCACCGCCGACCGGTCCTCGCCATGCGCCGCCGATGAAAAGTGATTGGGGCGCGACGGGCAATGTTCGGAGTTGGTCGATCTTGTCCTGCATGGTCCGGCGTCCTTGCGAAAGTATGGCGGGCGAGATGCCCGCCATCATAATCCGACATTATTAGGCTTCCTGCCCTGCCCCCAGCCTTGCAAAGCCCAACGCATTGGCGGATTTCAAGCGTGCCGCGGCAACGAAGCCAATGAGTGCGGCCACGAGCACGAGGCTCGGCAATACCACGGCGAGAACACCGTTGGCTCCGGCGATGGCACCGAAGTTCACCGCGATATAGTAGACCAGTCCGAGCAGGATTACCCCGGTGACCATCGGCAGGAGCTTGGTCACGAGGACGTTGCTTTCTAGGCCGGGATTGCGGCCGAAAAAGGCGACGATCGCAAAGGCGGTGGAGGACATCAGGAGAATGATTGCCAACGTTCCGACATTGGTGAGCCAGGAAAAAAGCCCCAAGACAGGATCCTGGCCGGTCAGCGCGAAAAGCGCCACGACGAGTACGGCAAAGATCGTCTGGATCACCGAGCCTACATGCGGGCTCTGGAATTCCGGATGCGTCGCGCCGACGGATTTCGGCAGCAGGCCTTCGCGGCCGGCCACGTACATGTAGCGGGCCACGCCGTTGTGGAAAGCGAGCACTCCGGCGAACAGGCTGGTGATAAAGAGAATGCTCATCACGACGGTGATCCAGTGCCCGACGTAGCGCTCGGCGAGGCCGAAGAGGAAGGTGGTCGGATCGGCAAGGGCTTGAAGTTCCGGAACGAGCTTGTCCACGCCGGCGCCATTCACCATCAGCCAGGAGGTCAGCATGTAGAAGAGACCGATGGTGAGCACCGAGATATAGGTGGCACGCGGAACTGTCTTCTGCGGCTCGCGGGCCTCCTCACTGTAGATGGTCGTTGCCTCGAAGCCGATGAAGGCAGCAAAACAAAAGAGGATGCCGATTGCCGGCGTGCCGCCCCAGAAGGCGGTCGGCGTGAACGGGGCGGAGGAAAGGCCGCCTTCGCCGCCGGTGAAGAGGATTGCCGCATCGATGATCAGGACGACCAGATATTCGAGGACGACCAGCACGGTCAGTACCTTGGCCGAGAGATCGACGCGGCGATACCCAAACACGGCGACAGCGGCAATACCGATATAGGTCCAGACCCACCAGGGAAGAGCGAGACCGATTTGTTCTGCGAAGAAGCCGGACGTTGCTGCGCCGAACAGACCGAAAACTCCAATCTGCATCGCATTGTAGGCGAGGATTGCTACAAGTGCTGCCGCCCCTCCCATTAGGCCGCCGAGTCCTCGTGCAGTATAGGCGTAAAATGCGCCTGCATTGCGGATGTGGCGGGCCATAGCGACGTAGCTGACGGAAAAGAGTAGTAGCAGCGCCGTGACCAGCAGAAAGGTCAGCGGAATGCCTGCGCCATTGCCTAGCAGCATGGATAGCGGTACGCCGCCCGCCACTGCGGTCAGCGGTGCAGCCGCGGAGACCACAAGGAATGTCACGGCGCCGACGCCGAGGCTGTTCTTGCGCAGCTGGTTCTGACCCGCGCCCGGTGAGTTGTGAGTATCCATAAGCGTTCGTTCCCCTTGTTGAACGTATCCGACCATCGCTGCGGAACGCCCGCATGCGACCTCCACCAATTCGGACTGAAAAGGCGCTTCTTGCTTGTTATTGATTGCGCACCCGTCAGCGCATACGGTTCAATATGTGAACCCATGCTTCAAATATAGACTTGCAAAGAAACTCCGCGTCTGTCAAGTTATTTCTCATGTTAAGTATCTGCGCCGCGGGGGAAGCGATGCGAAGCGGGCACAAGCCCGAAGTAGCAGCGAAGAAAGAGGGCTCAAGAGGAGTAACGATGAGCACGGTCGGTAAAGCGCTGTCATTGCTAGACAAGGTATCTCGGCTCGACACGGAAGCGGGACTGACCGACATCGCGCGTTTGTGCGGACTCGACAAGGCGACGACACGCCGCTTTCTGGTCGAGCTGGAAAAGCACGGCTTCGTCGAACAGGATCCAGAAACCCGTAAATACCGCATCGGATCGGCGCCCGTCCGGCTGGCGCGGATCCGCGAGGCGCGGTACCCGTTCCTGCGTGTCGCCATTCCATTCATCAAGGCGCTCGCCGAAGCGTCGACGGAAACGGTGCATCTTTCCGAGTTTTCCGGCGGCCGTCTGTCCACAATCCATGTCGAGGATTCCCGGCGTGCGCACCGCGTCAACGTAGAGGTGGGCACACTGCTGCCCTTTCATGCGACCGCCTCAGGTCTCGCCTATCTTGCCTTCTGCCCTCCAGGCGAGATCGACGCCGCCCTTTCGAAGCCGCTCGAGAGGATCACCGAATACACGATCGTCGATCCCGCAGTGGTGCGCGGCCTTCTTGATGAAACGGTGGCGCGCGGCTTTTCCATAAGCCACCAGGGTATCGAGGCCGGCGTCGTGAGCACTGCTGCACCGATCCGCGCACCCGGCGGCCATCCGATCGGCTGCGTCGCGATCGCAGCGCCGATGGTCAGGGCCGATCAGTCGGAGCTCATGAAGTTCGGCGCGCAAGTTGCCGCCACGGCCAAGGCAATTTCAGAAAAATACTACGGGTCGGAAAGGCCCATGGGAACAAGCACGCAAATCAGGAGGACAGGCTGATGGGCCCTTCGGCGCCTTCGCCAAGGATAGTCGTCATCGGGACCGGTGACACTAAAAGCGACGAACTGCGGTTTATGGCATCCGTCATTGAAGAAGCGGGCGGCCTGCCGCTGATGGTCGACGTCAGCATTCTGGACGATCCGCCCTATGCACCCGACTACTCGAAACATGACATCGCCGAAGCAGCCGGCACTTCGATCGAGGCCATCATCGCCAGTGGAGACGAGAACAGGGCCATGGCGCTGATGGGCAAGGGTGCAGCCAGCCTCGCCCGCGATCTCTACGATGCGGGCCAGATGGACGGCGTTATCATGCTGGGTGGCACCATGGGAACGGATCTGGCCCTCGACGTCGCCGCGGCCCTGCCGCTCGGCGTACCGAAGTTCGTCGTCTCGACCATCGCTTATTCCCACCTCATTCCGCCGGAGCGCATCGCACCCGACCTGATGATGATCCTGTGGGCCGGCGGCCTTTATGGCCTGAACGGCATCTGCCGGTCCGTCCTGTCGCAGGCGTGCGGCGCGGTGGTCGGAGCCGCGAAACATGGCACGAAGCCGAACAGCAAACGGCCGCTGATCGGCATGACGTCACTCGGCTCCTCGTGCCTCAAATACATGAAGCATCTTAAACCGGAACTCGCGAAGCGCGGGTACGAAGTCGCCGTCTTCCACGCGACGGGCATGGGCGGGCGCGCCTTCGAGGCGATCGCCGCGGAGAACGGATTTGCAGCGGTCTTCGACCTCTGCATTCAGGAGGTCAGCAATCATCACTACGGGACCGTCGTCACCTCCGGGCCGGACCGGCTGGAGAACGCCGGGCGCGCCGCCATTCCACAGATCGTCGCCCCCGGCGCTGTCGACATGGTCGATCTTCAGGCATGGCAGGACCTGCCCGCCATCTTTGCGGACCGCCCCTATCATGCCCATAACCGGCTGATCGGATCGGTCACCAGCTCGCCGGAAGGCCGGCGCGAGATTGCCCGGCTCGTCGGGCGAAAACTCGCGACTGCCGACGCAAAGGTCGCCTTCCTGCTGCCGATCGAAGGCCTGCATGAATGGGACAAGCCGGAGGAGCGGCTTCATGATCCTGAAGGGCTCGACGCTTTCGTGGACGAGATCCGCAGTGCTCTGCCGGCCAACGTCACTGTTCGAGAGGTGAACGCCCATATCAACGCCACGGCGTTCGCTCAGAAAACGCTCGAAATCTTCGACGCGTGGGTGGCCGAAGGCATCATTCCGGAAGGACGGCCATGACAGGCGATCGTGCGCTCATTCTCGATTTCGGAGGCGTGGTGACCCGCACGCTGTTCGAAACCCACGACATCACCGAACGCGCCCTCGGCCTGCCGGCCGGCTCGCTGACCTGGCGGGGTCCCTTCGACCCCGCGACCGATCCGCTCTGGGTGGCGATGCAGAACCGCGAGATTACCGAACGAGACTATTGGCTCACCCGCACAGGCGAAGTCGGCCGGATGATCGGTGAGAATTGGGACGAGATGCAGACCTTCGTGCGCCGCGCCCGCGGCGCCGAGCCGGAGCTGGTGCTGCGTCCGGAAGCCCGCGATGCGATCCTCCAGGTGAAGGCCGCTGGGCTTAAGCTTGCCATTCTCTCGAACGAACTCGACCTCTTCTACGGCGTCGGATTCCGCAAGCGCTTTCCGTTGATCGATCTCTTCGACGTCATCGTCGATGCAACCTACACGAAGATCCTGAAGCCCGATCCCCGCGCCTACGAGCTCGTCCTTACCGAACTCGCGCTTCCTCGCGAAGCCTGCATCTTCGTCGACGACCAAAAGAAGAACATCGAGGGCGCCGAGGCCGTGCGTCTGCCTTACGTGCATTTCGACGTCACTCACCCGGCCGAGGGCTATGCCCGCGCGCTTGCAATGCTTGGGCTCTGAACAAAGAGGTAATACCGATGCGTGAGACCAACTTCCTGATTGAGAACAACGCCCGCCACCTATGGCACCCGATGGCGCATCCGGCCGAGATGCAGGCCCATCCGCCCCGCATCGTCAATGCGGCCGAAGGTGTCGAGATCGTCGATATCCACGGCAAGAAGGTGCTGGACGCGGTCGGGGGCTTGTGGAACGTCAATCTCGGCTATTCCTGCGAGCCGGTAAAAAGGGCGATCCGCGAACAGCTGGAAGAGCTGCCCTATTATTCGACGTTCCGGGGCACCACTAACTCGCCGCTGATAGAGCTCTCCTACGAGCTTGCCGAGTGGTTCAAGGAGGACGGCCTCACCCGCTCCTTCTTCACGTCGGGCGGCTCGGACTCGGTGGAGACCTGCCTGCGCCTGGCGCGGCAATACCACAAGATCAACGGCCAGCCGGAGCGCACCAAGTTCATCGCCCTGAAAAAGGGCTATCACGGCACCCATTTCGGCGGCGCATCGGTGAACGGCAATCAGAACTTCCGCCGCAATTACGAGCCGCTGCTGCCGGGGGTCTTTCACCTGCCGGCGCCCTGGACCTACCGCAACCCGTTTGGCACCAGCGACGGCGCGGAGGTCGCGGCGGCGATCGGGCGCCTGTTCGAGGAGGAGATTGCCTTTCAGGGCGCAGACACGATCGCGGCGCTGATCCTCGAACCGGTGCTTGGTGCTGGCGGCGTCATCGTTCCGCACGATAGTTTCCTGCCACTGATGCGCGCGATAAGCGACCGGCACGGCATCCTGCTGATCGCCGATGAGGTCATCACCGCCTTCGGTCGCACCGGAGCCTGGACCGGGTCGCGGCTCTGGGGGGTGAAGCCCGATCTCATGTCCACCGCAAAGGCGATCACCAACGGTTACTATCCCTTCGGCGCCGTGATGATCGCCGACAAGGTTGCCGAGGTGTTCGAAAGCAACAAGAACGGTACCGGCACGATAGGACATGGGTATACCTATTCTGGCCATCCAGTCGGCGCGGCCGCGGCACTCGCGACGTTGAAGGAAACGAGCCGGCTCAGTGTTGCCGCTAATGCTGCAGCGCGGGGGGAGGAACTCCTCGATGGCCTGGAGAACCTCCAGAACAGGCACGAGCTCATCGGCGACGTGCGCGGCAAGGGGCTGATGTGCGCGCTCGAACTGGTCAGCGATCGGGGGAGCAAGACTCCTGCCCCCAAAGAGATCCTGCAGACGGTTCAGGATGCCACTTACGAGGCCGGCGTCCTCGTGCGCACCTCGGGGCCGAACGTCATCCTGTCGCCGCCGCTCGTCATCACCGCCAACGACGTCGCTCGCATCGTCAGCGCGCTCGATGCGGGGCTTGCCGCTGCCGGGGGACGATGAAATGTCGGACAAGGCCACATTGCTCGCCCGCCGAGAACGCCTGCTCGGCCGCAACATGTCGCTCTTCTACCAAGATCCGGTCCACCTCGTCCGCGGTGAAGGCGTCTGGCTCTGGGATGCCGACGGCAGGCGCTATCTCGACTGCTACAACAACGTGCCGCATGTCGGCCATTGCCATCCGCGCGTTGTCGAGGCGATCGCCCGTCAGGCTTCGACCCTCAACACGCACACCCGCTACCTGCACGAGGGCATTCTCGACTATGTCGAGCGCCTGACGTCGACGTTCGATCATAGGCTCAATGCGGGGATCCTGACCTGCACCGGCAGCGAGGCGAACGACATCGCCCTGCGCATGGCCCAGGTGGTGACAGGCAGGACCGGGGTGATCGCCACCAACCACACCTATCACGGCAATACGGCCGCGGTCTCGCAGCTCTCCACCCGCATGCCGCCCGTCGGCGGCTATGGCGGCCATGTGCGGCATGTACCGGCGCCGGACAGCTATCGGCCGCTCGGCGGCGCCTTGGGTGAGGCATTCTCGGCGGCCTTCGCTGCGGAGGTGGAAAAGGCGATCGCCTCGCTCGAAGAAAGCCCGCACGGCTTTTCCGCCCTGATCATCGATCCCTTCTTCGCCAATGAGGGCTTTCCCGACCTCCCGGCCGGCTTCCTCGACGCGGCCGTCGCCGCCGTCCACAAGGCCGGTGGCCTCATCATCGCCGACGAGGTCCAGCCAGGCTTCGGCCGCACCGGCACGCATATGTGGGGCCACCAGCGCGCCGGCATCGTTCCGGATGTCGTGACGCTCGGCAAGCCGATGGCGAATGGCCATCCGGTCGGCGGCGTCATTGCCAACGTCGACACGCTGAACGCCTTTCGCAAGGCTTTCCGCTATTTCAACACCTTCGGTGGCAATCCGGTCTCCTGCGCCGCGGCGATGGCCGTTCTCGACGTCATCGAGGATGAAGGCTTGATCGAGAATGCGCGGGCCGTTGGTGAATACACGCGAAGCGGCTTTGCAAGGCTCGCCGCGAAGCACGCGGTCATCGGCGACGTGCGTGGCAGCGGTCTCTTCATGGGCACCGAATTCGTGCTCGACCGGGCAACGAAGGAGCCCGGACCGGAGCTCGCGGCCACTGTCATCAACGAAATGCGTAAGCGCGGTGTGCTGATGGGGAAGATCGGCATTTATCAATGCGCCACAAAAATCCGTCCACCGATGCCGTTTTCCAGGGAGCATGCCGATTTGATGCTGTCGACCCTCGACGACGTGCTTTCCAGTCTCTGAGGGGCCGATGATCGACCGTCCCGACGTGCCAGTGCCTGCCCTTCTCGCGCGGGCAAGGGAAGCGCTCATGCATTGGTCTCTCGCGGATCAGATGCCGGAGCTTCTGAAATTTCGCGAGAACGCGGTCTTCCGCATCTGTCTCGCTGGCGGCGAGCCCGCGGTTCTCCGCTTGCATCGCCCCGGCTACCACGACATGCGCGCGCTCGCTTCCGAGTTGGAGTGGATGGCGGCGGTGCGGGCGGGTGGATTGCGCGTCCCCGCTCCTATTCCCGCCGCCGACGGACGCAACGTCGTCGCCTTGCCGGCGACGGCGTTCTTCGCCGGCCAGCATGCCGACGTCGTGACCTGGATGAACGGCAAGGAGCTCGGCCGTTCCGGCGTTCCGCTTGGTCATGCGCCTGATCGGTTGGAACGCATCTTCGGCCGGCTCGGCGAGGCTATGGCCGAGTTGCACAATATCTCCGACCGCTGGGTCGCGCCGTGCGATTTCAACCGCCCCACGTGGGACCTGGGAGGGCTTTTAGGGGAACAGCCGGTCTGGGGTCGCTTCTGGGATTGTCCGGGCTTAACCCGCGACCAGACGACCAGGCTTTCGGCGTTGCGGCACCGGCTTGCCGAGCGACTCGCTGCCGTTGCACATTCCGGACTCGACTATGGCCTCATCCATGCGGATCTCGTGCGGGAGAATGTGCTCGTCGGACCCGATCACGTCGAACTGATCGACTTCGACGATGCCGGCTATGGATGGCGGATGTTCGACATTGCAACGGCGCTTCTCCGAAACCGGGGAGAAGCGAATTTCGCCTTGATCCAGTCGGCTCTCCTGGCGGGCTATCGAAGGAAGCGTCCGCTCGCGGACAAGGACGTCGAGATGCTTCCGCTTTTCCTGCTGATCAGAAGCCTCACCTATATCGGCTGGATCGGCGCTCGCCCCGGGACGCCAGATTCACATGAACGATTGACGCGCTACGTGGCCGAGGCACTGGAGCTCGCCGGGATGCTTGAATCTCCGGCAGTTTCCTGACGCTTATGGCGTGCTGGACGCGACTGTCTTAATGGGCTTCCCCGTCGCCATTGTGTTCCGGTCGAGGTGCGCTCAAGTAACGGACGTTGCTTTCTCGGGATGCAAATGCCGGCGGCGCCAGGCCGCGGGCGCCTCGCCGGTGCGTTTGCGGAAGAAGCGGGAGAAATACGCCGGATCGTCGAAGCCGATTTCGCGGCCGATATCCTCGACCGGGCGGATTGTGAACTTCAACAACCGTTTCGCTTCGAGGAGCCGGCGGTCGAGCAGCAATTCCTTGACGGTTTTCCCGAAGACTTCGCGGGCCGCCTTGTCGATCAGGTGCGGCGTGGTTGCCAACAAATCGACGTAGCGCCCGACGGGCCATTCCTCCTTGTAGTGCTGGTCGATGGCGCGACGCAGCGCCATGCCGAGCGAAACGGTTGGGGACGTGGCGTCGAGGCTGCCGGCACCGCCAAGGCGCGCCATCAGCGACAGGACCGCCGATATCAATCCGACGAGGACCTTCTCGCTCGCACTTCCGCCGAGGCGGTACTCATCGGCGATCATGTCGAGCAGCAACCCGATCCTTTTCCAGGTGAAGTCGACGCTCTCCCCCTTGAGCAGAATAGGCGCATTGAGACCAAGCTCCACCTGCGGGGCCATCGACCGCAGGAGGTCGTCCGATACCGAGACGACGATCGCATCCGACTGCTCGCCGACATCGAACCCATGAACGATGTTGCTTGGCACGAAACTTATGGCGGGAGCCGAAAAATTCCAAGTCTCGTCTTCAATGCGGTAAGTGCCGCCACCTTGGAACCAATAGGTGATCTGTCCCATCAGCGGATGCTTATGCGGTGAAACATGTCCGAAATGCACGCTTCTGCGCTCCATCACCGTCTCGACGTGGAGAAAGCCGACATCAAGCGCGCGGCTTGGTTCACCATAAACAAAGAAAGCCGGAACGTCGCGTCGCGTGACCATACCGAAAAAAGTACCAGCGAATTGCCGTCTTTGTCCATGGCCGCGCATGCCGTTCCGGCTTAGCTTTTGTCATTATTCCAGGGAGGAACACGAATATGCGTGCCGAAGATCACCGCAGCGACAAGACCAGACCTTTCACCGGCGCCGAATATCTGGCAAGCCTGCGCGACGGGCGTGAGGTCTATATCAATGGCGAACGAATCGCCGACGTCACGGCCCATCCCTCGATGCGCAACTCCGCCCGGTCCATCGCCCGGATGTACGACGCGCTGCACGGCGAGAAGACGAAGGAGCGCCTGACTTCTCCGACGGATACCGGTTCGGGCGGCTATACCCACAAGTATTTCCGCGTGGCGAAATCCTCCGCCGAACTCGTCGCACAGCAGGGCGCCATCGCCGATTGGGCCCGGATGTCCTATGGATGGATGGGCCGCACCGCCGATTACAAGGCGGCGCTGATGAACACGCTCGGGGCAAACGCCGACTGGTACGGCCCGTTCAAGGAGAACGCGCTTGCCTGGCACAGCCGCGCGCAGGAATCCGTCCTCTTCATGAACCACGCGATCGTCAATCCCCCGATCGACCGCCACAAGCCGGCCGATGCGGTCAAGGATGTCTTCGTTCACATCACCAAAGAAACGGATGCGGGGATCTACGTGTCCGGAGCCAAGGTCGTCGCGACCTCCTCGGCCCTGACGCACTACAACTTCCTCGCCCAGAGCTCGGCGACGGTCACCGAGGACCCGTCGCTGTCGGTCATGTTCATCGTCCCGATGAACGCGCCGGGCATCAAGATGTTCTGCCGCGTCTCCTATGAGCAGACCGCCAACAGCGTCGGCCATCCCTTCGACTATCCGCTGTCCTCGCGCTTCGACGAGAACGACGCAATCCTCGTGCTCGACAATGTCTTTGTCCCGTGGGGAGACGTGCTGGTGCTGCGGGACGCGGCCAAAATCCTCTCCTTCCACCCTGCCTCGGGCTTCATGCACGGCTACTGCTTCCAGGGCTGCACGCGTTTTGCGGTCAAGCTCGACTTCCTCGCTGGCCTGCTTGCCAAGGCGCTCCGCGCCACAGGCGGCGATGCCTTCCGCGGCAATCAGGCCGCGCTCGGCGAAGTCATTGCGTTGCGGCATATGTTCTGGAGCTTTTCGAATGCGATGGCCCATAATCCCATTCCCTGGACCAATGGTACCGTCCTGCCGAATCTCGAAGCGGCGCTCTCCTACCGCACCTTCATGTCGGAAGCTTATCCGCGAGTCATCGAAACGGTCCGTAGGGTCGTGGCCTCCGGTCTCATCTATCTTCCCTCCTCTGCCAAGGACTTTCTCAATCCGGACATCGACCGCTATCTGGCGCGATATGTCCGCGGCTCGAACGACATGGGCCATGTGGAGCGCATCAAGATCATGAAGCTGCTCTGGGATGCGACGGGCACTGAGTTCGGCGGCCGCCATGCCCTTTACGAGCTTAACTATGCCGGCGCTCCGGAAGAGGTTCGACTGCAGGTGCTGAAGGGTGCCGAGCGGGGCGGGCGGCTCAAGGAGATGGAAGCGCTCGTCGACCAATGCATGGCCGATTACGACGAGAACGGCTGGACGGGCGACACCTGGCTGCCGCCGCTCGACGACGCTTCGCCTGTTCGCAACGCGGCCGAATGAGAGGGCTGCCATGAGAACCGCCGTCTCAAAGACAGAATTCCGCGATGCGATGGCGAGGGTCTGCGCCCCCGTCAATGTCATCACTACCAATGGAGCCGCCGGGCGCGGCGGGTTCACCGCCACCGCGATGTGCTCGGTCACCGACGAGCCGCCGACGCTGCTCGTCTGCATGAACAGCCGTTCGGCCCAGACAGGCCTTTTTGTCGAGAACCGTCGTTTCTGCGTCAATGTGCTGACTGGCGAGCACAAGGATCTGGCGAGCTCCTTCGCCGGCCAACAGGCGGACATGGACGCCCGCTATGCGGCCGCCGAGTGGATCGATCTCAACTCCGGCAATCAGGCGCTTGCCGATGCAATCGTCTCCTTCGACTGCCGTCTGGTCGAGGCGCGCCTTATCGGGACGCACAATATCTTCATCGGCGAGGTGGCGGAAATCCGCACCCGCAAGGATGGGCACGCACTGCTCTATTTCGACCGCAACTACGTGCATGTGCCGACACTGGCCGGCAGCTTCGGCGGCTGACAGGAGGCGCCAATCGGGCCCCTCGCGAAAATGCCGCTTGACAGTGGTGAAATTATTTAACACGTTAATCAAATCGGAAGCACGCGAGAGGACCCATGCCGCATCTCACCGTTGAATACTCCGCCAATCTCGACGGCCGGGCCGATATCGGCGCGCTCTGCCATGCATTGCTGAGGGCTGTGCTGTCGACCGGGCTCTTCGAAACCGGCGCCGTACGAGTCCGGGCGGTCCGCTGTGAGCACTATGCGATTGCCGACGCGCTTGCCGAAAACGCCTTTGTCGACCTGAACTTCCGTATAGGCAGAGGCCGTTCGCCGGAGGAAAAGAAACGTACCGGCGAAGCGGTTTTCGTGGCGGCGAGCAGCGTACTCGCCCCGTTGTTCGAGACCCCGCACTTCGCGCTTTCGCTTGAGATCCGCGAGATCGATCCGGACTTGAGCTGGAAAAAAAACGCGATCCACTCGCGCCTCCGCGGTCGATAGCCGCCAAAAGGAAAACATCAGGGGTCAGATCATGTCCAAGTTGCAGGAAAACATCGCCAGGGCGGAGGACTACCTTGCCCGGTTCAGGAAGCAGGGTGTGCTGAACCGCATCGGCGGCGAGGACACCGCAGCCGCCGATGGCTCGACTTACGAGACCATCTCGCCTGTCGATCTGAAACCTATCGCCACCGTCGCCCGCGGCAATGCACAAGACATCGACCGCGCCGCCAAGGCCGCCAAGGCTGCTTTCGCCGACTGGGCTGCCATGCCCGGCCAGGCGCGCAGGAAGCTGCTACATAACGTCGCCGATGCGATCGTCCACCGCGCTGAGGAAATCGCCTTCGTCGAATGCATGGACACCGGCCAGTCCCTGAAATTCATGGCCAAGGCGGCGCTGCGCGGTGCGGAAAACTTCCGCTTCTTCGCCGACCGCGCACCAGAAGCCCGCGACGGCAAGTCGTTACGCGCCGACGGCCAGGTCAACCTGACGACCCGCGTGCCGATCGGCCCGGTCGGCGTGATCACTCCGTGGAACACGCCCTTCATGCTGTCGACCTGGAAGATCGCGCCGGCGCTCGCCGCCGGCTGCACCATCGTCCATAAGCCGGCCGAATTCTCGCCACTGTCTGCACGCCTACTGGTCGAGATCGCCGAGGAAGCTGGCCTGCCGAAGGGCGTCTGGAACCTCGTCAACGGCTTCGGCGAAGATGCCGGCAAGGCGCTCACCGAACATCCGCTGATCAAGGCGATTGGCTTCGTCGGCGAAAGCCGCACCGGCTCGATGATCATGCGCCAGGGTGCGGAGACGCTGAAGCGCGTGCATTTCGAACTCGGCGGCAAGAACCCGGTGGTCGTCTTCGCCGATGCCGATCTCGAGCGTGCCGCCGATGCCGCCGTCTTCATGATCTATTCGCTCAATGGCGAGCGTTGCACCTCATCATCGCGCCTGCTGGTGGAGAAAGGCATCTACGACGACTTCACCTCGCTCGTCGCCGAAAAGGCGAGCCGCATCAAGGTCGGCCACCCGCTCGATCCTGAGACGGTGGTCGGCCCGCTCATCCATCCGGTCCATGAGAAGAAGGTGCTGGAGTATATCGCGATCGGCCGGTCGGAAGGCGCCAAGATCGCCGCCGGCGGCGCCAAGTTCGATGGCCCTGGCGGCGGCTGCTATGTGTCTCCGACGCTCTTCACCGGCGCCAACAACAAGATGCGCATTGCTCAGGAGGAGATCTTTGGGCCGGTGCTGACCGCCATCCCCTTCAAGGACGAGGAAGAGGCGCTGGCGCTCGCTAATGACGTCCAGTATGGCCTCACCGGCTATCTCTGGACCTCTGACGTTACCCGCGCCTTCCGCTTCTCCGATCATCTCGAGGCAGGGATGATCTGGGTGAATTCGGAGAATATCCGCCACCTGCCCACCCCCTTCGGCGGGGTCAAGAACTCCGGCATCGGCCGCGACGGCGGCGACTGGTCCTTCGACTTCTACATGGAGACGAAGAACGTCGCTTTCGCGACCAGGCCGCATGCGATCCAGAAGCTGGGCGGCTGACGAGCAACAATCATCAGAGACATACCCGCCGCCCCTAGCGAGCGGGCCGGAGGAGGACCCGATGCTGATACCTAAACCCAATCTTTACCCGCCCTTCAACATCGTGCGGCTCTCCCATGTCGAGCTCGGGGTAACGGACCTTGCCAAGTCGCGCGCCTTCTACGTCGACACGCTCGGCCTGCAGGTGACCGACGAGACGTCGGACACCATCTATCTGCGCGCCATGGAGGAGCGCGGCCATCATTGCATCGTCCTGAAGAAGTCCGGCAAGGCGGAAGCCGGCGACCTCGGCTTCAAGGTTTTCAGCGACGAGGACCTCGACAAGGCGGCGCATTTCTTCAAGGCGAAGGACTTGCCGGTCGAATGGCTGGAGCGTGCCTATCAGGCGCGCACCTTCCGCACCCGTGATCCGCACGGCGTCCCGCTCGAATTCTATTCGAAAATGGACCGGCTGCCGCCGATCCACCAGCAATACGCCCTCTACAGGGGCGTGAAGCCGCTCCGGATAGATCATTTCAACTGCTTCTCGCCGAATGTCGACGAGAGCGTTGCCTTCTACAACGAGCTCGGCTTCCGCGTGACGGAATATACCGAGGACGAGGAAACCGGTCGCCTCTGGGCGGCCTGGACACACCGCAAGGGCGGCGTCCACGATATTGCCTTCACCAATGGCCGCGGCCCGCGCCTGCATCATACCGCCTTCTGGGTGCCGACGCCGCTCAACATCATCGACCTGCTGGACCTGATGGCGACCACCGGCTGGGTGGCGAACATCGAGCGCGGCCCCGGCCGCCACGGCGTCTCCAACGCCTTCTTCCTCTATATTCTCGATCCGGACGGCCACCGAATCGAGATCTATTGCTCGGACTACCAGACGGTGGACCCGGACCTCGAGCCGATCAAATGGGATCTGAAGGACCCGCAGCGACAGACGCTCTGGGGCGCACCGGCGCCGAAATCCTGGTTCGAGCATGGCAGCCTGTTCGCCGGGGCCGCCGTGGCGGACTCCGTGCTGAAGGCGCAGCCGATCATCGCGCCCTGACGATCGGCCGCTGACACCAGCGCGCCGGGCGCAAAGACGCGCCCGTCGCAACATTCCGCAATGTTCGCGAGGAGACAGAGGGATGGATGAAGCCACCTTTGCCGAATGGTCGAGAAAGGCCGCAGAATGGGGCAGCGCCTACCGGGCGTCGCTGCGCGAGAGGCCAGTGCGCGCGCAAACGGCGCCAGGCGACATCGCGGCGCAGATACCAGCAGCCCCGCCGCAGGCCGGCGAGAGCATGGATGCGATCTTTGCCGATTTCGAGAAGATCATCATGCCGGGGATGACGCACTGGCAGCATCCGCGCTTCTTCGCCTATTTTCCGGCGAACGCGGCGCCGGTGTCCGTCGTCGCTGAATATCTGGTGTCAGCAATCGCCGCCCAGTGCATGCTCTGGCAGACTTCGCCTGCCGCAACCGAGCTTGAAACGAAGGTTCTGGACTGGCTGCGTCAGGCAATCGGCCTGCCGGAGGGCTTTGCCGGCGTCATTCAGGATTCCGCCTCCTCGGCGACGCTTTCCGCGGTCCTCGTCATGCGCGAGCGTGCGCTTGCCTGGAACGGCAACAAGGCAGGGCTTGGCGCCAATCCACGCCTCCGCGTCTATTCCTCGGATCAGGTCCACACGTCGATCGATCGCGCCATCTGGGTCTCCGGCATCGGCGAGGACAATCTCGTGCGCATTCCGGTCCAGGGCGAATATCGTTCGATGGATTGTGCGGCGCTTGAAGCGGCGATCCTCCGCGACAAGGCGGCCGGCTATGTGCCCGCCGGTGTCATCGCCTGCACTGGCGGCACAAGCACCGGCGCGTGCGACAATATCGCCGACGTGGTTCGGATCGCCCATGCCCACGGTCTCTACGTGCATGTGGATGCGGCCTGGGCCGGTTCGGCGATGATCTGCGAGGAGTTCCGTCCTCTGTGGGCCGGCGTCGAGGAGGCCGACTCCGTCGTCTTCAACCCGCACAAATGGCTCGGCGCCCAGTTCGATTGCTCGGCGCATTTCATCCGAAGCCCGGATGACCTGGTTCGCACGCTGGCGATCAAACCCGAATATTTGAAAACCCATGGCAAGGACGGGATCATCAACTATTCCGAATGGACGGTGCCGCTTGGCAGGCGTTTCCGGGCGCTGAAACTTTGGTTCCTCTTGCGGTTCCATGGGCTGGAGGGGCTCAAGGGCATGATCCGCAACCACGTCGCCTGGGCGGAGAAACTCGCCGAGCGGCTCGGCAGGCAGGATGGATTCGAGATCGTCACCAGGCCGATCTTCTCCCTTTTCTCGTTCCGGCACATGGGCAGTGGCGACCTCGACGCTCACAACCTCGCCCTCGTCAACGCCATCAACGATGACGGGCGGATCTATCTCACCCAGACCCGCGTCGACGGGCGCGTGGCGATCCGCTTCCAGGCGGGGCAGTTCGATATGACCGAGCAAGATGCCGATATGGCCTTCGAAGTCGTCACCGAAATCGCAAAGAGCGCCGCCTAAAGGTAAGTTCTCATGTCCCGTCCGAAATTCCTCAGCTTTACCCAGAAGAACCGCAAGGGCTACGGCCTTCTGACGGAGGAAGGCGTCGTCGACCTCTCGGCACGCTACGGCGCCCGTTGGCCGACGCTGCGCGAAGTCATCGAAGAGGGCTCGCTTTTCCGGCTCGCCGCGGAGAGTGCGTCCCTGTCGTCTGACTTCCCGGCCGAAGACATACGCTTCGAGATTCCGATCCCCTCGCCGGAAAAGATCATCTGCGTCGGCGTGAACTTCCCCGACCGAAACGAGGAATACAAGGACGGCCAGGCCGCACCGGCGAACCCGTCGCTGTTCATCCGTTTTCCCCGTTCCTTCACCGGTCATAATGAGCCGCTCATCCGCCCGCCGGAGAGTGCGCAACTCGACTACGAGGGAGAGATCGTCATTGTCATCGGCAAGGGCGGCCGCCGCATCGCGGAAGCCGATGCGCTCGGCCACATCGCGGCGCTGTCGCTCTGCAACGAGGGCACGATCCGCGACTGGGTGCGGCACGCCAAGTTCAACGTCACCCAGGGTAAGAATTTCGACCGCACCGGCTCGATCGGTCCATGGCTCGTTCCTTATACGGATGAGGCCCAACTCGCCGACATAAACCTCGAAACCCGGGTCAACGGGGAAGTCCGCCAGAGGGACCGGACGAGCCGGATGATCTTCTCGTTCCGCAAGATCATCAATTATATCTCGACCTTCACGACCCTCGTGCCGGGCGACGTCATTGTCACCGGCACGCCTACGGGTGCCGGCGCGCGCTTCGATCCGCCGACCTGGCTGAAGCCCGGCGATATCGTCGAGGTCGAGGCGGACGGTATCGGCATTTTGCGGAACACAATCGCGGACGAGGTGTCGGCATGATGACCAGAGACCAGATCGAAGCGGCGGCTGAAAGCCTCGACGAAGCCGAGCGCGTCCGCGTCCAGACCGGGCTCCTCTCGCTGAAATATCCCGAAATAGACATGGACGACGCCTATGCCATCCAGGGCGCCTGGGTGAAAAAGAAGATCGCTGCCGGTCGCCAAGTGATCGGCTGGAAAATCGGCCTGACCTCCAAGGCGATGCAGTACGCGTTGAACATCAACATTCCGGACTCGGGCGTACTCTTCGACGACATGGTCTTCGAGGACGGCGCCACCGTCCCCGCCAACCGCTTCATCCAGCCGCGCATCGAAGCGGAAATCGCCTTCGTGATGAAGGCGCCGCTGAAAGGTCAGGGGGTTACCGTTTTCGATGTGCTGAACGCCACCGACTACGTCACCCCGGCGTTGGAAATTCTCGATACACGCATCGTTCGTGTCGATCCGGATACCAAAAAGGCGCGCAACGTCTTTGATACGATTTCCGACAACGCCGCCAATGCCGGCCTCGTTACGGGCGGCCGAGCCGTTCGCCCCGATGCAATCGACATGCGCTGGATGGGTGCGGTTGTCAGCCGCAATGCCGAGGTCGAGGAAACCGGCCTCGGCGCCGGCGTGCTCAACCAGCCGGCCCGCGGTGTCGCCTGGCTCGCCAACCGGCTCGCACAATACGGCGACGGCATCGAGGCCGGACAGATTGTTCTTGCCGGTTCCTTCATCCGACCGATCGAGGCACGGCATGGCGACACCATCGTCGCCGATTTCGGGCCTTACGGCTCGGTGAGCCTCTTTTTCGCCTGAGGAGACCCGAATGCCCGCGCCAAAAAATCGTTTTAAGCAAGCGCTAAGAGAAGGCCGTGCCCAGATCGGCCTCTGGCAGGCGCTCGCGAACCCTTACACCGTCGAGATCTGCGCCGGGGCCGGCTATGACTGGCTGCTGCTTGACGCCGAGCATGCGCCGAACGACGTGCCCCTCTTGGTTTCCCAACTCCAGGCCATGAAGGGGACCGCGAGCCATGCGGTGATCCGCCCGCCCATCGGAGAAACGTGGATCGTCAAGCAGCTGCTCGACATCGGCGCGCAGACGCTTCTCATCCCGATGGTCGACAGCAAAGCAATGGCAGAAACGATGGTGAGGGCGGTGCGCTACCCGCCTCACGGCCTGCGCGGAGTCGGGGCAGCACTCGCTCGCGCCTCGGCCTTCAGTCGAACGGCCGACTATCTGCAGACGGCGAACGATGAGGTCTGCCTGCTGCTTCAAATCGAGAGCTGCGCCGGGCTGCAAGCACTCGAAGACATCGCCGGGACGGAGGGTGTGGATGGTGTGTTCGTCGGCCCGGCGGACCTCGCAGCCGATATGGGTTTCCTCGGCGATCCCGGAGCGCCGGAAGTTCAAGCAGAAGTAGAGAAGGCGCTGCTCAGAATACAGCAGTTTGGCAAGGCGGCCGGCATCCTGACCGGCGACCTCTCGCTTGCAAAACATTATCTGGAACTCGGCGCAACTTTCGTTGCGATCGGCAATGACGTGACCCTCCTCGCCAACGCTACCAGTCAATTACTCCGTGACTTCCAGAAGGTGGAGCCTTCCGAGGGCGCGAGGGGCGCAGGCGTCTACTGACCGCCCTCGTCTTTCGTCCGGTCCTGGAGCCCGAGTCTTGAGAGCTCCTCCAGCATGTCGAGAAGCTGCTCCACCCGCTCCGCCCCGAATCGGGCATCAATATCCGCGTATACCTTGAGGCTCTCCGGCATCACCTCCTCGATGATCGCCCGGCCGGCGGGGGTGATCTGCAGCAGGACTCGTCGGCCGTCAGCCTTGTCCTTATGCCTGGTGATGAAGCCACGGTCCTCGAGGGAGCGACACATTCTCGTAAGGCTCGGCGCGAGGATGAATGCCCTCTCCGCCACTTCCGTCGCATCGAGCGTGCCCGCCTCGGCCAGAGCGCGGATGACCCGCCACTGCTGCTCTGTCACATCATGAGCCGCGAGGATCGGCCGGAAATGGCTCATCACCGCTTCACGAGCGCGCAGGAGTCCGATCGCCAGTGAACGCCGCCTTCCAGCCGGGGCCTCGTGCGGCTTGACGCCCTTAATTCCAGTGCTGTTAGCCTTGTTGTTCATGCTGCGTGTATCGCCGTTTTGACTAGGGAGCGCAACGTGCCCCTGCGGGAGCAGCTGCTTGTTGGGTCGTAAGCCGCACCAGGTTGCTTAACACGAAAACTATCTGGTTTCATCCGCCAAACGGGAGGAAACGAACACGGGGCGATGCTGCCTCGTTCCCACAGCAGTCGAGCTCGTGAGGCCACCGAGTGCGAGCAACCCATTGGTGCGGCTGAAGTAGTACGCGCAGCTATACCCAGCGCACAAGCGCCTCCCCTAGCCACCACGCCGATCAGATCAATGGCCGTTCGGACGCCTCGATTCCGCAAAGGCTATGGAATGCGCGAGTCTCGGTACTAGGGCGCAACTCAGAAGGTAGGAATGCCTACCAGCCCCCGAAAGCCGGGTCCGGGTTCCCATAGAAGAACTTGCGCGTGAAACGTCTGCGTGCGGACTTCGCGGCCGCACTGCTATTCTGGCCAAAGGCGCGGCGGATCGAACAGCAAGCCGGTGGTATTCGCTGTGGTTTAGGCCACGCCCGCCAGTTTCTCTAGGTCGGAGCGCGCGCCCGGACCCGACGCAATGACGGGCGCACCTCTGGTCAGGTTCTCGTCTTCTGTCGGGAAGGGATGGTACCAGCCGCCAGCCTCCTTCACGAGGCAATAGCCGGCGAGGCAATCCCAAGCATGCATGTAAGGCTCGTAGTAACCAACGAGCCGACCCGCGGCGACATAGGCGAGCATCAGCGCGCCGGACCCGTTGCGCACGAAATTGCCGCCGGCCTGGAGCAGCCGGCTCACAATATCGGCGACGATTTCCGGTGCCACATAGCTGTTGGCGCCAATGCCCGTGACGGCATTCTGGATGGTACGAGACGGGTCGAGCGAGAGCATCTTGCCGTTGAGCTTCGCGCCCTCGCCGACAGCAGCGGCATAGAGTTCGCCATGGCACGGCGCACCGATGACTCCGATGACAGGCACGTTCTCGTGCAGGACGGCGATCGAGACGCACCAGTTCGGCATGCCGTTGACGAAGGGCGCCGTACCATCGATCGGATCGACGACCCAAGTGTAGCCGGAGGTGCCGGTGGTATGGCCGAACTCCTCGCCGAGGAAACCGTCCTCGGCAAACATCGTCTCCACTCGCTCGCGGATGAGCATTTCCACGTTGCGGTCCGCGATGGAAACGACATCCTGCAGGTCCCGCTTGGTCTCGATCACCAGCGATTCGCGCCGGTTGAAATAATCGAGCGCCATGGCGCCCGCCTCTTGTACGATGGCCTTGGCGAGGGCGAAGCGCTTATCCAGTGCCATCTCTTGCGACGTCATGCTGATGTTCCTTGCGATTTCCACGGTCGTTAGTTGTTGATGAGAGCGATGCCGCGGCTCCTAAAGCCGAGCGAGGCTTCGGATGCGGCGGGCAGGATACGGTCCACGATGTGGTCGACGATGAAGAGCGTGCCGACTTCCGTCTCCACCTCGTATTCGACATGGCTGCCGAGATAGGCAGAGTGCAGAATGCGGCCATCGAGCCCCTGCCCCTTGCCTTCTGCCAGCGATATCGCACCGGGCCGCACGGCCAGTCTGGCGGCGCCGGGCTTGGCCTTTCCGGCCGGCACGCGATGTAAGAGACCACCGATTCGGATCTGTGCCTCTCCGTCCGCAACTCCGACCACCTCGCAGGGAACGACGTTCGCCTCCCCCATGAAATCGGCGATGAATGAAGAAGCCGGGGTTTCATAGAGCTCGCGCGGAACACCCGATTGGGCGATTTGGCCATCCTTCATGACAATGATGCGATCGGAAACTGCGAGCGCCTCGTCCTGGTCGTGCGTGACATAGACGGCGGTGAAGCCAAGCCGCTGCTGCAGCTCGCGGATCTCTGTGCGCACGCGGCGGCGCAATCGTGCGTCGAGGTTCGACAGCGGTTCGTCGAGCAACAGCACCTGCGGCTCCAGCACCAGAGCGCGGGCGACTGCGACGCGCTGCTGCTGGCCGCCGGAAAGCTCCGCCGGCAGGCGTTTGCCCATACCGGCGAGGCCGACAAGCACAAGACCCTCCTCCGCCCTTTCGCGCGCCTCTTTTCGACTGAGCCCTGAAGACTCGAGACCGTAGGCGACGTTGTCGAGCGAGCTCATATGCGGAAAAAGCGCATAGGACTGGAATACCATGGAGACGTCGCGCTCGTTCGCCGGCAGCATAGTCACATCCTTGCCGCCGATGAGAATCTTGCCCTCCGTCGGATGTTCGAGGCCAGCGAGCATGCGCAGCGTCGTCGTCTTGCCGCAACCGGAAGGGCCTAGCAATGTGACGAGCGTGCCAGGCTCGATGGCAAGCGAAAGATCTGGGATCGCGGTGAAGGAGCCGAAGGTCTTACGCACATTCTCGAAGACGACGGATCCTGCTTTTTGGGTGATCATGCGGTTTTCTCCTGGTCAAGGGTAGCGGACTGGGGGGCGCCGGCGACGCGGTTTTCGCGCCGCAACCGCCGCTCGCCCACGAGAAGCTGGAAGCCGGTGATGACCGTGATCATCACGACGATCAGCATGGATGAATAGGCAATCGCCACGCCGTATTCGCCGTTTTCGACGAGACCCACGATGTAGGCCGTCGCCATGTTGTATTCGGCACTGACGAGAAAGATGACGGCGCTGATCGAGGTGATCGCCCGGACGAAGGAGTAGACGAGGGCTGCAGTGATCGCTGGGCGCAGTAGCGGCAGAATGACCTTGCAGATCGTGCGCAAGCTATTGGCCCTAAGCGTCAGCGAGGCCTCGTCCAGGCTCTTGTCGAGCTGGCTCATCGCCGCAATCCCGCCGCGCACGCCGACGGGCATGTTGCGGAAGACGAAGCAGGCAATGAGGATCAGCGCCGATCCCGTCATTTCCAGCGGCGGTAAGTTAAAGGCCATGATGTAGCTGACGCCGATGACCGTGCCGGGAACGGCGAAACTCATCATCAGCGCGAACTCGAAGAGATTCCGGCCGGCAAACTTCTGGCGCACGATGATATAGGCCGTCAGCAGGCCGACGATCGCCGTCAACGGCGCGGAGATGAGGGCTATCTCCATCGTCGTCCAGAACGAATTCCAGGCAACGCCCGTCCAGGCAAGGCCGCCTTCGAAGGTGAGCGAAAAAGCCTTGGCGTAATGGTCGAGAGTCAGCGAGTTGTCGAGGCCCCAGGTTTTCACGAAGCCGCCGGCGAGGATCATGCCGTAGACCACGAGCGTGAAGATGATCCACGGAATGACGATCGCGTGCACGCCGATCGAGAGCCCGATCGGCAGCGCGATATGCGCCCCGCTGTCGCCCTTGCCGGTCACGGTGGCAAAGTTCTTGCCGGACAGCCAGAAGCGTTGGGCGAGGAAGGCGGAGAGCGTGAAGAAGAGCAGTACCATCGCCAGCACGGCGGCACGCGAGGGATCATTCTGCGAGCCGACGACGGCGAAGAAGATTTCCGTCGACAGCACCCCATGGCTGCCGCCCAGCACCAGCGGATTGCCGAAATCCGCCATGCTCTCGATGAAGCCGATGAGGAAGGCATTGGCAAGACCCGGCTTCATCAGCGGCAGCGAGACGCGCCAGAAGGTACGCCAGCGGTCGGCGCGCAGCGTCTGTGAGGCCTCCTCCATCGACGGACTGACGCCTTCGACGACACCGATCAGCACGAGGAAGGAGATCGGCGTGAAGGAGAGCACCTGCGCAATCCAGATTCCGGTGAGGCCGTAGAGCCAGCGGCCAGGCTCGATGCCGAAGAGGTTGGAAAGGCCTTGGGTGACCACGCCCGCGCGACCGAAAAGCAACGTTAGCGCGAGGCCGATGACAAAAGGCGGCGTGATGATCGGCAGGATGGTGAGCAGCCGAAGACCTTTCTTGAAAGGAAAGCGTGTGCGGGTGGCCACGAGCGCGAAGGCAAGCCCGAGCAGCGTCGATCCGAGGCCGGTCATGATGGCAAGCCACAACGTGCGCCAAGCGACGCCGCAGCGCCCGCCACCGACCAAGCAGCCGAGGTTCCAGATGCCGGGATCCTGCACGTTGCGAATGAAACCGCTAGGATTGAACGAGCCGTCGAGATCCTGAACCGCGCCGGTGAACATGCTGCCGATTGGATAGAAGACGAAAACGGCGACGAGGAAGACGAGCAGCGAGATCGCGCTGACGACGAAGGCATCGCCCTTCATCACGCCGCGCTCGGCAAGGCCGAAGGAAAAGATCAGCACAAAGAGCGCGGCCGCGAGCACGGCACCTGCGCCCATCGAGGGCTGGCCCTTGTCAAGCGCCCCGAAAATGCTTTCGCTGATAGTCCAGGTCCAGCCGGTAAAGCCGATTGCCAGACCCTGAAGTGAAAGGAACACGACGCCCAGCGCCCCAACCCATGCCAGCACGCCGCCGCGACGCATCGGGTCTGCTATGCTCCGCGACGCACCAGCAATGAGGAGAAGCAGCGCGACGGCGGCAAGCCAAGGCCGTTCGTGCGCGACGATCTGGACGAGGAGAGGCGCTACCTCGGATGAAAGAGGGAAACCGGCCAACCAACCGAGCCCGAAGAAGCCGCCCTCGGTGCGGTACCAGGGTAAAAGAGTCGTAGCGACCGCGCCCAGGAACAGGACGATATCCAGCCTGCGATTGCCATGCGTCATGGCCGACCTCGCTGTCATTTGTCGTTTCGTGAAGGCGGCGCCCGAACGAGAGGGGCGCCGCCGGTCCGGGCTCAGTTGGCGACGGCGCCAACCTCGCGATCCCACCTTTCAAGGAGCGCCTTGCGACGCTCCGGATCGCCATAAGCCTTAAAGTCGTAGTCGATCAGCTTGATGCCTTCGAAGCGCGGTGCTTCCTTAGGTATCTCCGCCTTAATATTGGAGGGAAGCTGGAAAGACTTCGCGTCCTTCATGCGCGACTGAGCTTCCGAAGTCAGCGCCCAGTCGTACCAGATTTTCGCGTTATCGAGATTGCGCGCGCCCTTGATGATCGACATAGAACCGATCTCATAGCCGGTGCCTTCGCAGGGCGTGACCGACTTGACGGGGAAACCTTCGGCAATCTGCGCTACCGCGTCGTGCACGAAGACGATGCCGAGTGCCGTCTCGCCGCGAGCTGCGGCCTTGACCGGCGCGGAGCCCGACTTGGTGTACTGTGAGACATTGTCGTTGAGCTTCTTCAGATAGTCGAAGGCCTGATCCTCACCCATGATCTGCACCAGCGAAGCGAGTGCTGTGTAGGCCGTGCCGGACGAGTTGGGATTGGCGATCTGTATTTCGCCTTTAAGTTCCGGGGTCAGAAGATCGGCCCAGCAGCCCGGCTCCTTAATCCCCTTCGACTTGAAGATGTCCGTATTGTAGCCCCAGCCGAGAGCGCCGGCGTAGACGCCCACGGTACGGAAGCCGGAGCTTTCGGCCTGCTTCTTAGCCCAGTCCTGCAACTCGTCCAGCATCGGCGACTTGTATTCGAGTGTCAGGCCCTCCGAGGCCGCTTGAAGCTGCGGATCGCCCGTGCCGCCCCACCAGATGTCCGTCTTCGGGTTGCGCACTTCCGCCCGCACCTTGGCATAGGTCTCGCCGGACGAGAGACGGACCATATTCACTTTGATGTTGCTGTGCGCCTTCTCGAAATCCCCCTTCATCTGCTCGCAGATGACGACATCGGCCGAGCAGATGAGGTTCAGGTCACCGGCCGCTTGCGCCGGCATGGCGGCGAGCGCCGCTCCAGCGAAGAGCATGAGGGAAAGAGCGTTCATCTTCATATGGCATCCTCCTGTTGCCTTGGTTTACATCGGTGTTTCGCATGAACTGGGCACAGTTGGCCCGTCCGCCCCTTGCAGAGCGGCACGTTCATGATTTCGGATCGGGATTTTGCTTGCGGATCTAGGTCAGTTCGTCGCGGTGATCTCCGCATCGAACCTCTCGAGCAGCCGACTTCGTTCCTCTGGCGAGCCGAAGGTGGCGAAGTCGTAGTCCACCATCTTGATCATCGAGATATCTGGTGCTGCAAGCGGCAGGATCGATCTGGCATTAGACGGCACTTGGTTCTGGCCGGCGGCGGCGCCCGTGCCCTGCCCTTCCGGACTCAACGCGAAGTCGACGAAACGCTTGGCGTTCTCGAGGTGTTGCGCACCCTTAACGATGCTGACGGCGCCGATCTCGTAGCCCGTCCCCTCGCAAGGGGCGACGATGACGAGCGGAGAACCCGCCTGCTTCTGCGTGACGGCGTCGTGCATGAAGGAAATACCGATCAGCGTCTCGCCGCGTGCCGCCGCCTTAACCGGGGCAGAACCTGCGGTCGTGTATTGGTCGATATTGCGGTCGAGAGCCGCCATATACCGGAAGGCCTCGTCCTCGCCGAAAAGCTGCACAAGCGTCGCGAGCGTCGTAAATGCTGTGCCGGAGGAGTTCGGATTGCCGCTCCGGATGCGGCCGCGGTAGGCAGCGTCGGCGAGGTCCTTCCAGCAGGTCGGCGCCTGCAGCTTCAGTTCGCGCAGCAGATCGGCGTTGTAAGCGAAGCCCAGCGCGCCCGCGTAAATCCCCGCCGAGCGGCCGCCTGACATGGCGAAGAAATTCTGCGCCCAAGGCAGCATGTCGCGCTCATGCGCCGGCTGATAGGACTCCAACAGGTCTTCGGAACCGGCCTGCAGATGGGTATCGCCCGTGCCGCCCCACCAGACATCCACGGTCGGTGCGACCTTCTCCGCGCGGATCTGGTTTAGGATGTCGCCGGTGCTCTTGCGGGTCATCGAGATCTCAAGGCCGAATTTCGCTTCGAAGGCCTTCTTCATCTCGGCGCACCAGACCTCTTCAACGCCGCACAGCACTGTGAGCGATGGGCCCGCCATGCTCGTCGTGACGCTGCACAGACAAAGGGCTACGCCCGCGCTGAAAGCGGTAATCCCTCTCACGATGTCCTCCCATTTTGAACGGATACGTCCAATCTCCGCCGTTAGGATGTCACATTCGGTGTCCGGAGCAATCGAAGAATGGTTACCGTTGTTACAGGCTGGGCCGTCGCAGAAATCGCAAAGACTACAAAGGTTACAATTGTGACAGATTGCATAACACGACCTGCTTTGAACATTGCGGCGGCCTCACCTATGATGCCGGCGGGAGGAAGGAAATGTGCTGAACGAGGGGATAAGGATTCTGATCGTCGAGGACGATCCGGACATGGCGGAGCTCATCGCGGATCTTGTCGAGGCGGAGGGGTGGGCGCCCGTGACCGCGTCGTCGGCGGAAGAGGCGGCAGGCGTTCTGGCGCGCGAGAAGGTGCATCTGGTGCTCGTCGACCATAACCTGCCCGGCACCTCCGGCCGTACCTTCGCCCAACGCCTCAGGGCACAGAGCAATATCGGCATCCTCATGGTCACGGCGGCGGGCAGCGCGGTGGACCGGGTTCTGGGGCTCGAAACGGCGGCCGACGATTACGTCGTAAAGCCCTTCGAGCCGATCGAGTTGACGGCCCGCATCAAAGCCGTGCTGCGCCGGACGATCCCCTCGCTGAAGCCGGAGCGAGAAAACAAGCGTGAGCATGAATCCCCGTCGCTGAAGCTCGGTGACTGGTCGGTCGACCTCAATGGCCGCCGCGCGGTCTGCCTCGCGGATCCGACGAAATCGCTCACCAGCGCCGAATTCGCCCTTCTCGAAATCCTCGCCGAGACGCCGAACAAACCGGTCAGCCGCGCCCATATCCTCGACCGGCTAGGTGCGGAGAGCGACCGTTACATCGACCGTAATGTCGACGTTCTAGTGCTCCGGCTGCGGCGCAAGGTCGAGCGCAATCCCAACCTGCCGCGCCACATCAAGACGCGGCGCGGCAAGGGTTATGTCCTCGATACGGACGACGGCGAGCTGCAGCCGTGATCAGCCGCCCCTTCCTTTCCTCGATCGCCTTCCGCCTGCCCTTTGCAATCGCCTTCATCTGCGTCCTCGTCTTCAGCCTGTCGACCATTGCCGTCTACGGTTTGCAGCGGGCGCGGGAGGAAATGGCGGCCTATGGCTTGCAGGCCTTTTCCAGCCTCGCCAAGGCCTCCCTCGTCTCGCGACAGGTGTCCGATCTCGTGTCGAGTGCACCATTCCTGATGAACGCGACCTCACCCTATCGCATATCGAGCGAAAGCCACTCCGTCGTCGCACAGGTTGAGGCGCTGCTGCGCGCCATGGAGCCGGAAAACGGCGAGACAGCTGTGAAGGGCTTTGCCAGCGCTCGCATCGTCGAACTCCTGAAAACGATCCGCACGCAGACGATGGCACTTGCCGGCGATGCAGATTCCGCGCAGCAGCACAAGGCGGAAGCTGCGGCCGCTCTCGGCGAGATCGCGACCGGACGCGGCATTGCCGACGCCGATTTCCGCCGGCGACTGAACGCCATCGTGCAGTCGGCTTCCAATTCCGACAGCCTCTTCCAGCTCGGCGAACTGCGCCGCCGCTACGTCTCTGAAACGACGCCACGCATCGGGCGTGCGGGACCGGATGTGCGGGTTTCCGCAGCCGAGCTCGCGCCGTATGAGCGGGTCTTCGAGGCGCAGGCGCGCTACCTGCTCGAAATGTTTGCCATCCGCGCCGCGGTGTCGCGGCTGCATTCCGTCTCGCGCGATCTCTCACATGCAACGGAAACCCAAAGCGAGGCGGTCGCCCGCGGCCTCAACGAAGATTTGGTGTCGACCTCCGATGCGCTGAGCCGCCTGCTCGTCATCGTCGCCGTCGCCTCCCTGCTCGTACTGGTGATGGCGATCTTCTCCATCCGCTCCGTCATGCGCGTCTCGCGCGGCATTGTCGCCCTTTCCAACGGTATGAATGCCCTGGCGGAAGGGCGGAAGGATGTCGACGCGCCGGCCTACGAGGGTACGGAAACTGAACTCGTGCGTTTGCTGGACGCCTTCCGCGCATTCCGCGAAAGCGTCGAGCGCGTCTCGCGGCTGCGGCGCACCGCGGAGGCAGCGGCGCGCACCATCCGCTCGACCTTCCGCAACATGAACGAGGGCATTGCGCTCTTCGACCCGGTCGGCAGGCCGATCACCATGAACCGGCGCGTCATTGAACTCGTCGGTTGGTCGGGCTCGGCTAGAAAGTTGCCACTGCGAAAATTCGTAAGCCCTATTCCCGAGATAGAGCCGACGCTTCTGCCCGCCGAAAGCGATACCGGTACACTCGAACACCGGTCCGTATTGCGCCACCGTTCCGAAGCGGGCCGTGTGACCGAGGTCTCGCTGTCACGCCAGCCGGACGGCGGCTTCGTTCTGCTCGCACGCGACGTTACCGACATGGACCGCCAGGAGGCGGAAGCCGCCAAGGCTCAGCGTCTCGACGGCTTAATGCGAATGACGCACCAAGTGAGTCACGAGGTTGGTAACATGATCGGTATCATTACCGGCAGCCTCGGTCTCCTGGAGCGCGAAACCGGCTTCAACGACCGGCAGAAGAGACACATCGCCCGTATCCGCAAAGCAGCCGACCGGGGCCGCTCGCTTGCCGGCAGTATGCTCTCGATTGGCAGCCAGCAACCGATCCATCCGGGTGCCGTAGAGATCGGCGCGCTGTTGCGCGGCATGGCGGATGTGCTTGAAATCGCTGTCGGCGAAAAGTGCCGGCTCTGCTTCGACATTGCCGGTGACCTCCCGACTGTCCTGCTGGACGCGGCGCTCTTCGAGCAGTCGATCCTCAATCTATGTCTCAACGCAGCCGCCGCCATGCCGGTGGGTGGGACTATCCTCATCCGCTGCGCCCGTGGCGAGGCTGGCGTTTTGGTTTCTGTCACCGATGACGGCTTAGGCATGTCGTCAGAAGCGGTCGACATGGCATTCGAGCCCTACTTCACCACGCGCGACGAGGGCGGCGGCGCCGGTCTCGGCCTGGCCGTCGTCTACGGCTTCGTACGCCAGAGCGGCGGAGACGCGCGCATTATTTCGGCTCCGGGCAAGGGAACGACGGTGGAGCTGTTGTTTCCGACCTGACGATGCCGAGAACTGACGGTCTTAAGTCGGGCAGAACCGCCAGCAGGATCTATATGGTCGCGCCCGAAGTCGTTAGATCGTTTGGCTAATGTCTGGCAGCTTGCAATACCATTTTTTCACGCGAAGCGCCGGGTGCTGCTCGGACCATTCAGCGATGTACATAACGGACCGGAACATGCATTGCGTCACCGAGCCTGTGTCTTCGAGCCGCAGAACCTCTTCGCGACACCTTTCGGGCGCGGAGAGGAGGCAGACTGTCAATACAAGCGTCACAGCTTCCATGATGGTGGCGAATCCCTGAAACTCCCGACCGTGCGAATTTACGCATATGCTAATGGAAGTTCAATGGATGACATCTCGAATCAACAAAACCACACCACTGTTGGCCGAGACCACGCCATGGGCCGCTCCAGCGGGTTACCGGTCTACGTGTGATGGAAAAATTGGTCCAATCGGCCGATAACGAGATCCGGGTCTTCGAGTTGGGGCAAATGGCCGACGCCCGTAAGTGTTTCGAAAGAGGCCTGGGAAATCAGCGAATGAAGCGCCTTGCCCCGCTCGAGCGGAATCCAGGGATCGTTCTCGCCCCACATGATTTTCACCGGGCAGCGAATGTCCGCGAGTAGCCCTTCGATCTCGGCGGTGTACCTCTCATCGGCTTGCGCGAACTGGCGGTAGAAGCTTACCCGCCCCTCCTCGGAAACCCACGGCTCAACGAGGCTCTCGAGATCGGCGGGATCGATGTCGTTGACGATCGCCCCTTCGATGTAGGCCTCCACGACGGCTCTGTGGATGTGCGGCGGCAGCCCCAAGAAGGCCTGGACATGGCGACCGACGTGATCGAAGAACTCCGATCCCCAGGGTCGCATCGCGACGACATTCATCAGAACGTACCGCTCGAAATCGCAGCCATGCAGGAGATGGGCGCGCAGCGTCGTCGCTCCGCCCATGTCGTGGGCAACGACCATCGGCCGCTCGAGGCGCCAGTGAGCCAGCATCTCGGCGAATATCTTTCCTTGCACGTCGAGGGAGGTGCGCTGGCCCGCTTCCTTGCTGGATCGCCCGTATCCAGGCATGTCATACCAGTGGACCCGAAAATGCTTGGAAAGGTGCGGAATGATCCGGTGCCACGAAAACGAAGACCATGGCCAGCCATGAGCCAGCACGAGCGGAGGTCCAGTTCCGGTTCGACCTGCCGCCACTGCGCCCGCAGATGTCTGCACGGTCTCATCGAGTTTCCACGACATCCAACATTCTCCCTTTGCCTGAACGAATGCGAAGCGCCCGGGCCGTCGACCTCGAACCTGCCCTTCGCCGACTCTGCGCGCGAAACGTTTCACAACTCGTGGGGGCGTTCAATGCTACGAACGAAGTGAGGCGGCTATCTTAAGGTCTTCGACGAAACGCTCTCGTTCGCGTTGCGCAGCGTCGCGCTCACGTATGCGCAACAGATAAGAGGGGTGAATTGTCACGAGGATTTCGAGATCCTGTCCGGCGTGGATTGCCCTGCCGCGGTCCCGTGTGACTTTGACCGAGTTGCCGAGCAGCGTTCTTGCTGCTGTTGCGCCAAGCGCGACAACGACTTCCGGGTGGATTTTTTCGATCTCCGCTCCGAGCCACCAGGAACAGCTCTGGATCTCGCCGGCATTCGGCTTCGAGTGGATCCGGCGCTTGCCTCGCTGCTCGTATTTGAAATGTTTCACCGCGTTGGTGACGTAGCATTCCGTCCGTTCGATGCCGGCCTCTTCCAGGCACCGGGCGAGCAGATTGCCCGCCGGTCCGACGAAAGGTCGGCCTTCGATGTCCTCGCGGTCGCCGGGCTGTTCACCGACGAGGATGAGTCTGGCGTCGCGAGGTCCTTCACCGAAGACGAGCTGCTTGGCATACTTATAGAGATCGCAGCGCTGACAGCCCTCGGCCTGCTGGCTGATGGCGTCGAGCGATGCGCCGTGTGCATGGTCGCCGACAAGAGCTGGACCCAGCTTCATTTTCCTCCTCCGCATTGTGGCTGGACTCTTCACTGTTTGTCTGCCTCCACTGCGACGGCAACGAGGATTCCGGGAGCCCTCAGCACCGACGCGTCGGCGGGCTGGCCTATAGACCAGATGACCTCTCCCTCTACACGGGGAAAAGCCCGCTGCTGCCTCGAGACATTGGCTCTCAATTGAAGTCTCGCCAGCTTGAAATGCCAGTCGATTGCGATCAGCCCTTCGGGCGACGGGTGAACCACTACCTTTCTTGGCGGAGCCAAGATCGGAACGATGTGGCGCATCCGCAGGTCTATGAGCTCGCTGAGTTTCGTGCGTTCGCGCTCCCCTTCCCCACTCTCCGCCCGGCGCCAGTTCAGCTTGGACGTCTCGAGAGTTCGCGGGTCCACGGCGTCAGGAATGTGCTTTGCATCTTCCGGCTTCCCGCCGAAGCGCACCGCTTCCCTTGGCCGGTTCTTCCGGATGGCATCGGCGATCTCGCCCTCATAGTCGGCGAAGAAACAAAAGGGTCGGGTCTCGCCGTAGTCGTCGCCCATGAACAGCAGAGGGACCTGGGGCGAGAGTAGAAGGAGGGACGTCAGCACGTCCAAAAGGTCCGACGGCACCAGCGTTCGCAAGCGTTCGCCAAGTGCGCGATTGCCGATCTGATCGTGGTTCTGCAGAAACGCGACGCGGGACAACGGTATAGTTTGCGCTACGTTTCGGTTTCCGCTCCCTGAACGCGACCAAAAGCCCGTTGCGAGAATTTCCTTCAGGATCGTCGAAGGGGCTTGCCCGTAAGGCTCGTAGTGGCCGGTGGCCTCACCGGTCGCGATGACGTGGGCCGCGTGATGAAAGTCGTCGTTCCAACCTGCCGAGAAATACAAAGGCAGCCCATCGCCTGAATAGGCGACGAGCTCCGGGCGCCGCTCGTTATCCTCGACCGTCAGATGGACATGACGGTCCGGTATGCGTCGGAGCACCGTCTGTGCCAGCTCCTGAAGAAACGGGGTCTTCTGGGTGCATTTGATGTGCTCGACCGCATCGAGGCGCAGGCCGTCGAAGCGAAAGTGCTGAAGCCAATAGAGAGCGTTCTCTGTGAAAAAGCGCCTTACCGCGGGCTCGTCGAATTCGACCGCCACTCCCCAAGGGGTCGCCCGTCTGCTGTTGAAGAAGGGTGATGCGTAGCGCGCCAGCGCATTGCCCAGCGGGCCGAAGTGGTTGTAGACGACGTCCAGAATGACCATTATTCCATGCCCGTGTGCCGCGTCGATCAAGGCCTTGAGATCATCGGGCGTGCCGTAGGCATTGTGCGGCGCGAAATGGAGCACGCCGTCATATCCCCATCCGCGGCTCCCCGGAAACTGGGCCACGGGCATGATTTCCAAGGCCGTGATGCCAACTCGCGCCAAATCCCCAAGGCGGGTGATGGCGGCCCTGAAGGTTCCTTCCTCGGTGAAGGTCCCGATATGCAGCTCGTAAATGACGGCCTCCTTCCAGGGACGTCCGCGCCAATCTGCATGTTTCCAACGATATTGGCCCTGGTCGACAAGAACCGACGGACCCTCAACTCCATAGGCCTGAGCGTGGGAAGCCGGGTCGCTTACTTTCGTTCCGTCCGAAAGTGCGAATTGGTACAGGCTGCCGGGATCCGCTGCGGTGACGGCCGAAAACCAGCCACCCTCCTCCTCCGTCATGGGTGTCGTCCGCTTGTCGACGACGACACCCATGCGCCTCTGATCAGGTGCCCAGATGCGGAATTCAGCCCGGCCGGGCGCCAGAAGCCGCGGCCCCCATAACGTTTCGCGTGTCAGCATTTTTGATTGCCCTATTGCGTCCTAAGAACCCTGCCGCTGTCGCAAAGTTCCGAATAACAGTGGCGGGCCGCAAGTATAGGAACAAACGTGTTTTGCAGTGCGTTCGCACCTTTGGCGGGGGCTGCCGCATTGTCGGCGATCGACTGTGCGTGACTGAAGGGGAAAGGATGGAAGCGCTTATGAATCTCTCCTTCTCGAAGCTGGACTTCCTGAAGCCGGAGCTTGGAGCCGAGTACATAGGCACAGGTACGCATTTCGCGGTCTTCTCAGCGCATGCCGAAAAGGTCGAACTGTGCCTCTTCTCCAACGATGGCAAAACAGAAGTCGCCCGCCTGCCGCTGCCGACGCGCGAGGGAGATGTGTGGTCCGGCTTCATCGAGGGGATCGGACCCGGCACGCTCTACGGCTATCGTGTCTACGGCCCCTATGATCCGGTGAACGGTCACCGCTTCAACCCCAACAAGCTCCTGCTCGATCCCTATGCCAAGCAGGTTTTCGGAGAACTGAGATGGGACGACGCCCTCTTTGGCTATCATGTTGGCCATGTGGAGGCCGATCTCAGCTTCGATGAGCGCGACAGCGCCCCTTATATGGTGAAGGCCGTCGTGCAGGATCCAGAATTTGACTGGGAAGGAGAACAGGCCATCCGGCGCCCCTGGACGGATACCGTGATCTATGAGGCACATGTCAGGGGCCTGACGATGATGTGCCCCGGCATACCGGAGCAGGAACGCGGAACGTTCCAAGCGATGGGGCACCCCGCGATCATCGAACATCTCTCGAAGCTGGGCGTGACCGCGGTCGAACTCTTGCCGGTGCAGTACTTTCTCGACGATCGGCACTTGGTTGAACGGGGATTACGCAACTACTGGGGATACCAGCCCCTCGGCTACTTCGCGCCGGCTCGCCGCTATCTGTCAAATGGCAGCATTCAGGAATTCAAATCGATGGTGAAGGCTTTCCACGCCGCCGGCATCGAAGTGATCATGGACGTGGTCTACAACCATACTGGAGAAGGTTCCGAACTGGGACCGACGCTCAGTTTCCGCGGCCTCGATAACCTGAGCTACTATCGCCAGTCGCCCGACGGCAGGCATACATACGACATGACCGGCACCGGCAATACGCTCAACGCCGCTCATCCCATGGTGCTTCGCATGGTTTTGGACAGCCTGCGCTATTGGGTGACCGCGATGCATGTCGACGGCTTTCGTTTCGATCTCGCAAGTGCGCTCGGACGGGAAGAGATCGAATTCGACCGCGAGGGCGGCTTCTTCGACGCCATTCGTCAGGATCCCGTGCTCGCAGGCGTGAAACTGATCGCCGAGCCTTGGGACATTGGCGACGACGGCTACCAACTCGGCGGCTTTCCCCCTCCCTTTCGCGAATGGAACGACCGCTTCCGCGACGACGTCAGGCGGTATTGGAGGCGCGATCCCGGGCAACTACCGACCCTCGCACAGCGCCTCGTGGGTTCCCCCACGGAATTCAACCATTCCGGCCGTGTGGCGACCTCGTCTATAAACCTGGTCAGCGCCCATGACGGCCTGACGCTCGCCGATACCGTCTCCTTCAACGAGCGGCACAATGAGGCAAATGGCGAGGATAACAGGGACGGACACGGGGATAACTGCTCGGATAATCTCGGCGTGGAAGGCGAAACAGGCGATGCCGATGTCCTGGCGGCGCGCTCGCGCCGACGCAGGGCCATGATGGCTACCCTGATGCTCAGCCGGGGAGTGCCCATGGTGCTCGGCGGAGACGAGCTCGGCAACAGCCAGGGCGGCAACAACAACAGCTACTGCCAGGACAATGAAATCGGCTGGGTCGGCTGGAGCTCCAGCGATGAGGATTTCCTTTGCTTTTGCAGGAGGCTCATCGCCTTTCGGTTCGACCATCCACTTCTTCGAGACGATAGTTTTCTCGACGCGGAGCTGGTCACCTGGCTTCGTCCTGACGGTCAGGTCCTGACGCATGAGGACTGGCATCAGATGGAGCAGCAGGCGATGGGTGTGCACCTACACGACACCGAGGATGGCGCCGGCGGCGATCTCATCATGGTGCTCAATGCCGGAGCAGATTGTAGGTTCTTTCTGCCTGAGCCGCGGGACGGCTGGCGATGGCGGCGCATGCTCTCGAGCGCGGAGGCAAGCTTCGCAGCCCGTGATGCCGACAATGTCGAGGAGATACCGGAACAAGGCGTCGTCGTCTTCGCCGCTGCCCGCCGAAGCCAGTCGTAGCGGAACAAATGAATGGTTCAGCCGTTGGCAATTGGCATCGATTCTTGGACGGGAGATCGGCAATGGATGACAGAGAAGAACTCATCCGTCGGCGCGCCTATGCAATTTGGGAGAACGAAGGTCGTCCGGATGGTCAGGACAAGCGACACTGGGAGCAGGCCAGCCGCGAAATGGCCCGCGGCAACGGGCCCGATCCGATGGAAGAAACGGAAGGCACCACCGGCGCGCTGAATGCACCGGCAGCCCCCGCCTCCCTTGGAGGCGAAAAAACCCCGGATGCCAATAAGGCCTAATGCCAGTAAGGAGTATAAACCATGCGCGTTGCAGATGTCATGACGAAGAATGTCCATGTGGTAAACCCGGACGATACGATCGCAGCGGTTGCACGGCACATGGCCGATAACGACATCGGCTTCCTGCCGGTTGGCGACCATGATCGGCTGGTTGGGATGATTACGGATCGCGATATCGTGGTCCGCTGTGTGGCCGATGGCCGCGACGGCAGTACACGCGTTTCCGATGTCATGACCACCGACGTCAAGTACTGCTTCGACGACGAGGAGCTCTCCGATGTGGCCCACAACATGGGCGATCAGCAGGTACGACGCCTGCCGGTGGTCAACCGGGCCAAACGCCTGGTCGGGGTCGTGTCGCTTGCCGACGCTGCCCGATCAGATCCCTCGGTCGCAGGAGTGGGCCTCCAGGGCGTGACAGAGCCGGGAGGCGCTCACAACCAGTGATCCGGTGAAGCCTGGGGCGAGCGGCGGCTGGAACCCTTTCAGCCGCCGCTCACGAGCGGACCCGTACGGAAGAGTACGCGACGCCGCCGAAATTCGGCGGCGGGTGGAACCTAATGGCTCGTCGGCACGTTGGGCTAACTGGACTGATCGCAACCGCAAAGGAGGCCGCAGCGATGATGCGACGCAAGCTCAGGCGCAATAAACCTCGCGTGACCCAGCCGGACTCGCCGGAATCTAGACGCGCTCGCAAGAACGCGCAGGAGCCGCAGGTGCTTGTGCCGCAAAAGGTGGATCTCCCTCTACCGACGTCCCCCCTTGATGAGGTCCGAGTGCCAGCGTCGATCGACGGCAGGAGTTTGGGCGATGGCCGAGAGTGAGGGGCAGACTACCGTGGCATCAATTATGACGCCAACCGTCTACACGATTTCGCCGGACGACTCGGCTCAGTCCGCGGCTCGGCTTATGGAGGAGACCGGGGTCGGTTTTCTACCCGTCGAATTCCCGCCTGTCGGGGCGGTGCTTGGCGTGATCTCCGACAGGGACATCGTTACCTCCGTTCTTGCCCAAGGCCTCTCCACTACTGCAGCGGTTCGCGAATTCATGGTGGTATCGCCGGAGACATGCTCCCCTGGAGACAGCGTGCTTTCCGCGGCGGAGAAGATGGCGAGCAGCCGGTCTCGGCGGCTCGTGGTCGTGAATGACGACCGCCGTGCAATTGGCGTCCTGGCGCTGGCAGATATCGCAAGAGTTTATCCGGACTTCGGCGCGTTCGTACTGGCGTCAGTCGCCGACCAGACACGCAATGCAGCGGGGACACAGGGATGGTTGGGTTGAATGTTGACCGGCAGTGGGACGAGCCGGTGATCCTGGAGGCGGACGAACGCGTACTGCGTGTGCAGAGCACGCGCGACGCGCTGCTCTGCCTCAAAAACCATTGGCGGTCAGCGGGGCCGGCTCGGCAGGCCGCCATGTCTGATTGCGAGGCCGCACTGATGGGCGACGGCTCCCCGGACGCAGCCCTGGAGGCCTTTTTGGAAGCGGCCAATGAAGCTGGTTTCCGCGTCAGCCGCTGGCCCCGGGAGGACGCATGATAACCCGTGCGGGCATCGGCTTCATCAATAGTCGGCGGCGCGGACGCAGAGACGATCGGAGAAGGAATTTCCGGTGAAAGCGCCGTCATCGAAACGTGTCGCGCTGGTCACGGGCGCGGGGTCCGGAATCGGCAAAGCGATCGCCCTGCGGCTCGCCCGGGAAGCCATAGCCGTTGCCGCCCTCGGCCGGACACCGGAGGAGACTGCGGTGACCGTTGGCAAGATCCAGCAATTCGGCGGCGACGCACTCGCTCTTGATGCCGACGTCCGGCATGAGGCCCAAATGCGCGAGGCCGTCGAGAAACTGGTGGGAAAGTTCGGTCGCCTCGATATTGTCGTGGCCAATGCCGGCATCAACGGCGTCTGGGCGCCGATCGAAGACCTAAAACCGCACGAATGGGATGAGACAATCGAGACCAATCTTCGCGGTACCTACCTCACCCTCCACTTTTGCGTGCCGCACCTGAAGGCGGCTGGTGCTGGGGCGATTGTCGTCGTGTCATCGATCAACGGCACGCGCACCTTCACGACGCCGGGCGCCACCGCCTATAGCGCCACCAAAGCGGCGCAGGTGGCGATGGTAAAGCAGTTGGCGCTGGAGCTTGGACAGCACCGGATTCGCGTCAACGCCGTCTGTCCCGGCGCCATCGAGACCAATATTTTCGACAATACGAACCAACGCGGCCGGGACGATACGTCGATTCCGGTGGAGTGGCCGGAGGGCGATATACCGCTCACGGGTGGCAAGCCGGGAGAGCCGGAAGATGTCGCTGACGTGGTGTACTTCCTCATCTCCGATGCTGCACGGCATGTTACGGGAAGTCCTGTCTGGATAGATGGGGGTCAAGGCCTCCTTCGCTGACGCTGCCCGGACTCTCTCACGACCCTGACGCCATGCGGGGCGCCCCCCTTCACGGGCCCGGTGGCGAATCATTTAATCCATCACCCCAACAAATTGTGCGGAACATAATCACTGTTGGCCGGTTCCATTGCCGCTCCCGCAGCATGCAAAGGAGAAGAGCAATGCCTGCGAAATCGAAGGCGCAACAAATGGCTGCCGGCGCTGCCCTTGCCGCCAAGCGTGGCGAAAAAAAGAAAAGCGAACTCAAGGGCGCTTCGAAGGAAATGGTTGAATCTATGTCGGAAAAGGAGCTCGAGAAACTCGCTTCGACGAAGCGCAAAGGCAAACCGCAACACGCTTCGAAATCCTGAACCATACGAGACCGCGCTCATTTATCGGCCTTTTTGGAATTTACAGAGGCCGATCAATGATATTTTATCTGGTCCTGCCATGGATAAGGAAATGCGGATGAGTGGAACGAAAGTCCCAGCGGTTGGAGACAGGGCCATCGACGAGCAGATCACGCTGTTGATGGAAGAAATCCAAAGGGAGGCTGTGCCGGAGCGGCTTCTGGAGTTGGCCCAACGGTTGCAGAAGGCCCTTAACGCGCGGACGAAGTAATTTGTGCGTTTAGATCTGCCATCAGTTCAGGGGATTGCCGTTCATCGTGGTTACCAGTTCTTCCCGCGCCCGATTGAGACGGCTCTTAATCGTTCCGATCGCACAATCGCAGATGTCGGCGGCTTCCTTGTAGCTCATCCCGAATCCGGCCACCAGGACAAGGACCTCGCGATGCTCCGGCGTCAGCAATCCTAGGGCCTGGCGAAGCTCGCCATTGAGGACCGACCATTCCTGGGCGGGCCCCGCGGGAATGGATAGCTCCGCGGAATCGGTCGCTCCGGGACCTTCCCGCTTTCGAAGCTTGTATTGCGTGCGGAACACATTCCGCATAATCGTGAAAAGCCAAGACTTGAGACTCGTACCAGGCTCGAATTGGTCGATGCTCCGCAGTGCCCGCAGCAAGGTTTCCTGTACAAGATCATCCGCTTCATAGGACGCCGATGTGAACGTCCGCGCGAATGCTCGCAATGCCGGTATCAGATCAACGACCTGTTCTTCTACTGGTGATGACCGCTGACGCGCTTCGCTGATAATGGCAGGCATATCGACTATTGTCCTTCTGCCCGAGAGAAATTTTTCGGTAACGCGAGGGAAAATGCCTGTGTAGCATTTTGGTTCCTGAGAGGCCGGATATTCTCCAAACCCTCAGAGAACGTCGGAAATAGCAGCCACTACTCCCGCCGCCGCACGCGATCGGTAGGGACGGTGGAAGTGGTAATCGAAGGCGGATCACTGGCCGGGAAGCTGTCCTCCAGCCCTTCCTGCAGTTGCTTTTCCAGCTCGTCGGCGTCCTTTGTCGAACGGGCACTGCGCCGGGCACGCGGCTGCGCCTTTCCCCCGCCGTCATCAAGGGCCTCGACATCCGCATTAGCCAGCTCAACGAAAAGTTCTTTTGCTCTCTCTGCAGCGTTCAGCCGGTTGAGACTGCACGAGGCGTCGTTCGGGAGGCAAACGGACACGATCTCCCCATTTTCCCCGACGAATTCGACGGTGAAGCCGGCTCGACCACCTTGTTCCGGAATGACCTGTACACCAACTAAATGCATTCTATGTCCTCCATGATACGCTCCACAGCTAAACGGCCATGGGCGGTCATGGTTCCGGTACACCTTGAGCGCAGCTGTTGTGCGCCGGCTTTGCGCGGCTGGCAAACTGCCGCAACGCGTTTTCACGGGGGACTCGGAAAAATTCCCTTTTCCCATGCCGAACCAAAGCTGTCTCCATGCATTATTTCGGTGGGCAAACCTATCGAAGGAGTAATTCCATGGACTGGAATCGGATCGAAGGAAATTGGAAGCAATTCAAGGGAAAGGTGAAGGAGCAGTGGGGACGCCTCACCGACGATGACCTTGACGAAATTGACGGTAACCGCCAGCAACTCGAGGGTAAGATCCAGGAGCGGTATGGATTGGAGAAAGACCGAGTACGGCAGGATATCGACGATTGGTATGGTCGCCAGTCTTAGTGACCTGGCTGCTCAACAGGGCTGAGATCCCTGAAAAACTTAATCACGAGACGCCCCGGCGGCATCGCCGGGGTCCCGCCGACCGACGAAAGTCGATGCCTCTCCCTTAAAGATTATTCTTGATGATATTGACAATTTTACACCGGAACCTTCGCCTCGTTCCGGAGTTGCTTTGTCATGACCAAGATCACATCAGATGCTCTTGAAGAAAGAGTTGAGCGCCAGCGCGAATGCGAACGGGCACTGAATTACGAGTTTGAATCCTTGACCAAGTGGGCGGAAAGCGCCGGGTGGTCGTGGGAGGAGATCGCTTTGGCGCTGATGGAACTGGTCGAACAATACGTTCTTGCTACGGCCTGTAGTCGCAACATCGCTCAGGAGCCCGAAGCAGCCCTGCGCGACAAGTCCAGAACGCTCCATTGACCCTTGAGAATAGCCGTTTACGCCCTCTGTGAAACGGCCTTCCGCGCGGACCGCTCAGTACCATCTGTCCCGATACGATCTACGCGGCACGCTTCGGATCGCGACCGCAAGCGCCAAGCCCGCGACTGCGGCGACAGCGATGGCAGCAACCGGCACCCGGCGCTTCGATCGCCACCCTCCGTCGACACCACCCGGCTGCGCAGGAGGACGGAACAGGTTACCGTTGCTTTTCTCCGCCCGCGGCGCCGTTCTCAGATATATCGCCGTCAGGCGGGCGATCAGCCGCGACGTCGTGTTGGGGGCAAGAAAATGCGCCAAGCGCGTCAGATCGGCAATTATGCCAACGGTGACGGAGGGACGGGGACGCTGAGCAAGACGCACGACGGCACGCGCAACACGGCGCGCATCGTAGACGAGAGGAGGCACAGTCAACCGGCGTCCGGTGTAGTTCGCACCGTGTGCGACGCCAGGCGTGTCCAGGAACGTGGGGTAGACGTCACAGACGTGGATATCCGGTTGATCGGCGAGTTCGGCTCGCAGCGCTTCGGAAAAGCCCCTCAAACCGAACTTGCTGGCGCTATAGGCGGTCGCAAACGGCGTCGAGGCGAAGCCACCGATCGAAATCATGTTGATGAAGGTGCCGTGGCCCTGCTTCAGGAAAATCGGTATGACCGCATGTGCATCGTTGAAGTGGCCGATGAGGTTCGTGCGCACGACGCGCTCATGCGCTTCGATCGGTGTGTCTTCAAATCGCCCGACCGCACCGACACCGACATTGCTGAACCAGATATCGATCCTGCCGAAGCTCATCGCCTTTCTCGCGAGTTCTTTGACGGCCTCGGCATCGGTGACATCGGTCGGCGCAACCAAAACCTCCGCGCCGAGTGCGCGACAGGCCTTGGCCACACTTTGTAGTGCCGCCGCGTCGCGCGCGGCAAGCACCAGGTTCGACCCGCGACGTGCGAATTCCTCGGCCGTTGCCTGTCCGACACCAGAGGAGGCACCTGTGATGACGACCACAGCGTCCTTCAGAGATTTTCTCATCGCAGCTCTCCCGTCTCCAGCCAGTGCCGGAGGAACAACCTGCGTCTGAATATGTTCCCCCTTGCCTCAGCGCCGGTTGGACCTGCGCTTGCGTGGCGGCGCCAGCAATTTCGGTGCCTGCCGAGGGACCTGATGGGGCAGCACGGCGTTATTTGCGATACGGACTAAGGCGCGTAAGAAAGACAAAGCGGATGCAATTGCAACTCGATGTAAGGCCGAAGAAGAGCAGAGATCGGCGGCCCAGCCCAGCCGGGAAGCCGCTCGTTCCGAATCGGCAGGGGCTGTCCGCAGCAGATCTCGTTTTCGTCAGCGATTGCGAGCCGGGCATCACCAGGCGACGCTGCGGCAAGGGCTTTGTCTATAGAATGCCAGATGGTTCGATCGTGTCCGACCCTGCAACAAAGGCCAGGGTCGCATCCCTGGGCTTGCCGCCAGCCTACGAGAATGTCTGGATATGTCTTGATGACAACGGTTACCTGCAAGCGACCGGCTACGATGCACGCGGACGCAAGCAATATCGCTACCACCAAGCTTGGCAAACACTGAGAAGTGCCAACAAGTTCGCGCAACTGATCCCCTTCGGGAAGGCACTACCCCGAATAAGGCGGACGGTACGGCGTCACATGGACGGTCAGTCGGAAAGCATCAGGACCGTGCTGGCAGCCATGGTGGCACTGCTCGACGAAGCGCATTTGCGAACGGGCAACCGCACCTATGTCGAAGAAAACGGGACCTATGGCGCGACGACGCTACTAAAGCGGCACGTCAAGCTTCGGAGCGAGTACATCGAATTGAATTTCATCGCAAAGGGTGGCAAGCGCGTGAGGCGGCGGCTGCGCCGGCCCAAACTGCAGCGGCTGCTCGAGGAGATTGCAGATTTGCCTGGTCGCCAGCTGTTCGTGTGGAAGGACGAGAGTCACACAGTGCGGGCGGTAGACTCCGGTCGTCTCAACCGCTACCTGGCGGAGGTCGCCGGCTTCGCAGTGTCAGCGAAGACGTTCCGCACCTGGGCAGGCAGCGTGGCGGCCTTCGCGGCGGCACGGGCGGCGATGGAGGAGGAAAATCGGCGGCCGACGGTAAAAGAGATGAGCGAGGCTGCGGCTGCCGTCCTTTGCAATACGCCCGCGATCTGCCGCAAGAGCTACATCCATCCGGACATCATCGCCTTGGCCGGCAACGGTTCCGCTTCCTCGGCCAGGCCATTGCAGGCGCGCAGCCGGGCGATGCCGGAACTGCGTGCGGAGGAGGCACGCATGCTGGCCTTCCTCTCCCGCGCAAGTCGTTCCCGGGAACAGCGCGACCGGCGCCAATGAAGGCGCCCGTCGGATATAGCCAAGCGGGGCGGGACGGCCAACGCAAATATTTGCTTAGGTCTCGCTTGCAGTGCTACTCCATCCGGATGAGCTCTCTGCCCGAACGCGGATATTGTTCTGAACATTGGTTACGCCGGAGACGTCCTCGGCGCAGTCCTCTGCTCTGCGCTTTGCCCATTTCGAATCGACGAAGCCACTGAGTTGCACCTCGCCATTGGACACCGACACCTCGATATCCGATGCGTCGAGCGCCCCATCATCGCTCAGCCGATCGCTGACATCTTCCTGGATGCGGCTGTCGGAACGGGTATAACCCTTGGGTCCCTTACCACGATATTCGTCCATCCTGCGCCTGCGCTCGGCATCCTCATCGCCGAACCAGGAAGCGACCTCGTCGCTGGCGCGTTCCATGAACCCACGTTCTCCGTAGACCCGATCCCGATCATAGTCGCGATAGGGGTAGCGTCGGGCGTAGCCGTAACTGGGGTAATAATCGCCGCTCGGGTAATAGCCGCCGCGATAGCCGAAGCCGGGCCCGTAATAGTCGCGGAAGGCGCGCTCCCGGTCTCCGCGCTCATAGTCGTCGCCCCATCTGCGGTAGGGGCCGGCTCGACCCGGCTCGGCATCCGGAAAATACTCCGAGTTCTCCCACTCCGCCCCCCGCGCGCCAGTCTCTTCGAACCGGCGGCCTCTGCCTCTCTCTTCGTCATTGGGTGCGCCATACCAGTCCCTACGGCTACGCCCTGCGGGATCGTTGCGCCTCCATTCCTTCCTGCTAGCCATTCCTTCTCTCCTTTCAAGGTTGGATCCACTCCACACCCAAACCGCCGCTGCGCCGCTCGGTTCCGCAATTCGGCGACGATTTGCTTGCCCATGCCCCTGATGAAATCGACGGCATCGGCGGGAAACGGACCTTTCCTCAATCGCCTTTTTGCTTGAGAGCGTCGCTCACTTTGCCCCGGTGGGGATCCTTCAGATTTTCGCCTACAGCGTCCCTGTCCTTTTCTGGATCGTCTTTGGCGGGCAGGTATCCTCGGGGCCGTGTTTCTTTCGGCCCCTCCCATCTCGGCCATTGTTCCGTCGTGCCCGGCGCTCCGGGTTTTGGTTTTTTCTTCATGACTCTTCTCCTCGCGTTGCTCGCGTCATTTCTGCTCTTTCATGTTCGGCAGAGGGAAACGCTGGTCCGCGTCCTCCAGGTCGGTGTCGACGAGGGATTGATCTCTCTTTGCGCGTGCCACCTCGCGCGCCGCTCGTTGCTTCATCAACTCCTCCGGTTCTAGCGGCGGTGCCTTGGATCTTGGATGCAAATCACTGTCGCTCTCGACGTGGTTTCCCATGGGAATTGTGGATTTTCGCGGCTCCTTCGTTTTGGAACTTTGCGGTTCTTTTCGCGTGGCCATTTCGCCCTCCTCGCGGTTCTCGTTGAAACAACGTCAGGGACAGGGGCAGGTTCCATCTCCTTTCCGTCCCTTAGGCGCGCCGAACGGGAACAATGCAGCCCCTTCGTAGTTCCGGAGCGGCAACCCCGTGCCACTGGAGCCCGGGCTCCTTCAAGAACACCCAACCGGAGAGAGGAGGCCGTTCGACATGGTCGACTTTTCGCGCGCCAGGGACAGGATGATCGCGTCTCACCTCTCTCGCCGCGGGATCAGCGATCCCGATGTTCTCGAAGCGATGCGAACCGTCCCGCGGGAGGCTTTTGTAGACCCCGGCTTCGAGGAGTTCGCCTACGAGGATTCTGCACTCGCGATCGGTCACGGCCAGACTATTTCACAGCCCTACATCGTTGCGTTGATGATCGAGCGCGCCGAGCTTCAGCCGGGCGACATCGTTCTCGAAATTGGAACTGGCTCCGGCTATGCGGCGGCAGTACTCAGCCGGATCGCAGCGCACGTCTATACCATTGAGCGGCATGCCGAATTGGCGAAGGTGGCACAGAAGCGGTTTTCAGATCTTGGTTACGACAACATCGATTTGCGCATCGGCGACGGCACGGCGGGCTGGCCAGAGGCCGGGCCCTTCGACGCCATCCTCGTGACGGCCGGTGGACCGGGCGTGCCGTATGATCTGAAAGAGCAGCTTGATCTTGGCGGTCACCTGATCATTCCGGTCGGCTCGGCCGAAGAACAGCGCCTGATGAAGATCACGCGCGTCAATGCCACTCGGTTCGAGGAACAGGATCTCGGCGGCGTTCGCTTCGTACCGCTCGTCGGCGAGCAGGGGTGGACAAGGGACCGGACGGTTTTGCATGCCAAGGCGCGGTCCGCCATGTCCCTCCCGGAACTGATTGCCGACGCCGCCGAGCCCCTGCCCGATTTCGACGATCCGGCTTTCGGCTGCCTGTTTGACCGCTTCGCAGACCGCCGCCTGGTGCTTCTGGGCGAAGCCACGCACGGCACTTCCGAATTCTATCGGGCCCGCGCGGCCATTACCCGCCGGCTGATCGAGGCGCACAGCTTCACGATCGTTGCCGTCGAAGCCGACTGGCCCGATGCGGCAGCTGTCGACCGCTATGTGCGGCAGCGCCAACCCGCCGGGCTACAGACCGCATTCGAGCGCTTCCCGGCCTGGATGTGGCGAAATCGGGAAGTCGTCGAGTTCGTCGAGTGGCTGCGTGGCCACAATCAACGAAAGGCCGAGGCAGACCGCACCGGGTTCTATGGACTGGACATCTATAACATGCGCGGTTCGATCGCGGCGGTTCTCGAATATCTCGACAGCACTGACCCGGAGGCGGCAGCGGTTGCGCGCGAGCGCTACGGGTGCTTGACACCTTGGCAGAACGAGCCCTCGACCTACGGTCGCGCGACGCTGTCGCAGGGCTTCCGTGATTGCGAGAAGGCGGTCGTCAGCCAGTGTCAGGACCTGCTGGAGCAGCAATTGCAGGCCGGGCGTGCGGCCGGAGACGAGCTTCTCGACGCGGCGCAGAATGCGCGCCTGATCGCCTCGGCCGAGCGATATTATCGCATCATGTATTATGCCGGTCCCGAGTCTTGGAACATGCGCGACACCCACATGTTCGAGACACTCGAGCATGTCCTGCGGACCCGCGGACCGGACGCCAAGGCGGTCGTCTGGGCTCACAATTCGCACATAGGTGACGGGCGCCACACCGACATGGGCATGGCGCGCGATGAGTTGAATATCGGGCAGCTGTGTCGCCAGCGATTTCCCGACGAGACGGCGCTGATAGGCTTCGGCACCCATGGTGGCAAGGTTGCAGCCGCGAGCAACTGGGGAAGCGAGATGGAGGTGAAGCCCATCCGCCCATCGCTCGATGCGAGCTACGAGCGACTGTTCCACGAGTCACAAGTCGGACGCTTCCTTCTCGATTTTTCACGCGACCGGGTACTTCGCCAGCGCCTTCTGGGGCCGAAGCTCGAGCGTTTCATCGGGGTGATCTATCGGCCGGAAACGGAACGCCTAAGCCACTATGCCTACGCGTCGCTGCCCCGGCAGTTCGATGCCTTCGTCTGGTTTGACGAGACGACGCCTGTGAAGCCGCTCGGCCCGGACAGCATCGACGAGGGCGTACCAGAGACGTTCCCGTTCGGCTTGTAAAAACGACCGAGACTAGAGCTGCGTCGATACGATATTGTCGACGCGGACTGTACCGCCGACTACGCCCCGCTTCAGTCCCGCAGGCGCCGGCCCCTCCTCTATCACGCTGTAGAGCTTGTCGTTGCGGAAGGCGCTCGCCATTTCCGTCGTGACCCCCTCCGCCGGTTTCGCGTCGATCTCGAGGAAGTCGAGTTCCGCCTCGGCGGCAACGACGCGCGCGTCGCCGCTTGATCTTGCGGCCACGAGCACCTCGCCTTGATATGTGGCATTTTGCCAGTTCGGGTCATCGGGCCCGGCGAGCGGCGACAGCCGATATATTTTCAGTTCTTCCTGCATCCTGCGATACCCCGTGGTCCTGCACTGCCGGTGTCTCAATCGCCAGAGGTTGGAATTGTTCCGTGCCGCGAGATCCGCCTGGCAGCTGGGCGGAACTTTTTATGAGGCCAAGGTTGGATGAACCTCCGATCCGGATAGGGAGAAGTCGATGGCTAGAAATCGCGTCCTCAAACCACAGGCCGGCTCTTTTGTTCCTGCTGATGTTGAAGCAGATGGCCTGCGTGCGGCCCCACCTTGCTTGAAGTCGGAACAAACGGCGGACCTCCGCTTTCCCCTGTCTGAAGGGAGAAAGCTGATGACAACGAACAGCGCCAAACAGTTCGGGCGAGCAAAGTCCGGTCCTGCCGCTGACGACGCGCCCCATCCTCCAGTGGAAGAGAAATTGCCCGAAAGCGCGCGAAATCCTGAGGAAGCGGAGCCCGTGGACCAGGGGCGGGTTCCTCCGGTCCGGAGTCGCGACGAAGCCAATGTCGGGACGGATGAAGCCCTTCCGAGCGACGAGGAAGAGGAAGTCATCCCCGAGAACCCCGAGCGCGAAGAGGTTCGTTTTGGCGAGGCCAAGACCCCGCGGAACGACTAATGGAATGCGCCGCGGCGGCACTATTTAGGAGGGCAGAAGATCATGCTGATGGATTACCTATGGCTGCTGGCGACCGCAGGCGGAGCGTTTGCGCTCGGCGCGGCCGTCGCCTATGCGATAATGAGGCAGAGGCCGCTGCGGCCTGCCGAAAAGGAAGCGCAAAAGCGGAAGATAGAGGAGCTGTACGAACATTCGCCTGAAGGAAAGCCGCGCGAGGGTTTGCCCAGGTGATTGATTGATCCCGCATGCTTTCTGCTGACGATGCCGCTTTCGCAGATCTCGAGGTGCCGCTGAAATTTCCGCCAGGTTCGAGCCGGCGACTCTCGGCTTCGCCAGCGGAACAAACGGCGGAGAATCCGGTTGTCCGCTCGAACAGGAGCGATCATGTCCAGACGGCCTCGAACGAACCCCGCCCAGGTGCGCGGCGACGTCCAGCATGGACGCACGGGAGACAAGACGCGCGGCTTCGATCCGGCAGCAGCGCCGCTAGAGACGGACGACGAAGCGGGGGGAGCCCCCGTGAGCACGGAGGCTGCGCAAGACGCGCGCAATGACCAACTTCGTGGGGCCGCGGTCGACACGTCGACGGAATATGCTGATGCGATGCGGCCGCTCTCCGAGGGAGAAAAGGCGAGCTCGTCGCTGCAGTGGCTGACGATAGCGTTGCCGCTTGCCGTCCTTGCGATCGTGATCGGCGCTTTGGTCTATGTAGCGGGCGCGGGTCTGTCTTGAGCCGACCGTTTACGAAAACGGGGATCGAAAGGAGACCCAAATGTCCGATCATCGCCCCGATCCCAGAGACCCGCTTTCCGAACTGAGCGCGTCGGAGCAGGCCCTCTATCTGCGCCGGTCGTCCTTGCGATTTCTCGAATGCGCGATCCATCTCTGCGCGACGCACATGACGCTTGAGGAAGTGGCGGACCTGCTTGAACAGGAAGCAGAGCAGCTTCGTCGCTTCGGCTGATCGCTAAGGGTGTACCGCGCCTCCAATCACCCGCAATGTCGGCTCGTCCATGTAGGGCCGCTCGCCGCGCCGGACCAAATAGACTTCCCGTTCGGGATTAGCCTCGATGAGGAAACCGGAACTCCTGAGCATAGCCTCGACGCAGGCCCGGTTCGGAATGAACCAGTTGGTCGGATCGTCCGCGAAGCGATGTTCGACGAAGAACAGTTTCGGATAGTCCGGACGGTCGAAAATCCCCCATTCCTTGAAATCGTAGTTGGTGTCGAGCTGCGCCACAGATTTCGTCCCGCGCTGCATGCACTGGAAGAGCATTCTTTCTCCGACGACGTGCTCGTAAAGAAGATCAAGCGCGAGCAACGGATGGCGAAGATGATAGAGAACGCCCATGAACAAGACGAGGTCGAACCGTTCGCGCAGCGAGGCAACCTCGTAGACAGACATAAGTCTGAACTCGATCTCCGCACCCGCCTGCTCGGCGGCGAACTCCGCCTGCCGCAGATAATGGGGGTCTGAATCGATGCCGAGCACGCGCCCGGCATTGCGCCGCTTCATTTCTTGCGCATAGAAGCCGGCATTGCAGCCGATGTCGAGGACACTCCTGCCGGCGAGGTCTTCCGGGATTACATGCTTGAAGGTATTCCATTTCACCGCCGGATAATCACCGAGAAAGTGATCCGGCGACGTCTCGATGCCTCGGATACGCATGTTGTGGAACCACGGTCCGAGCGCTGCGATCTCTTCTTGTAGCGCCATCCGTTCTTTCGCCTCCTCGAACATCGTTAGACCGGCTGCGATGAGACAGATGGTTGCGGCTGCTGGCCGCGGCGTCGAGCAGGCCGGCGCTTTGCAAGCGTCGTCTGGAACCAGCGGATCGTTGGTGAAAGCCCTTCGGCGAGCGAAACCTTCGGCTCCCAGTCAAGCAGCGCCTTCGCACGGGAAATGTCGGGGCGGCGGCGAGAGGGGTCATCCTGAGGCAAGGGTGCATAGACAATGCTCGAAGTCGTTCTGATTTTCGACAGGACAAGTTCGGCGAGTTCGATCACGGTGAATTCGCCGGGATTGCCGAGATTGACCGGTCCGCGCGGGTTAGCCCCGCAATTCATGAGCCTGATGAGCCCCTCGACGAGATCCGTGACGTAGCAGAAGGAGCGTGTTTGTTCGCCGCTGCCATAAACCGTCAGCGGTTCGTTGCTGAGGGCCTGCACCACAAAATTCGAGACAATACGGCCATCGTTCGGGCGCATATGCGGCCCGTAGGTGTTGAAGATGCGTGCGACTCTCGCATCCACGGTCCCGGCCCTCAGGCTGTCGAAGCACAAGGCCTCGGCTGCACGCTTGCCTTCGTCATAGCACGCCCTTGGCCCGGTGCAGTTGACGTGGCCCCAGTAATCCTCCTGCTGCGGATGCTCCTCCGGATCACCGTAGATCTCGCTTGTGGAGGCCTGAAGGAAGATCGCGCCATGGCGCTCCGCCGCCCTCAGCAGGTTGCTCGTTCCCGTCACGCTGGTCAGCATCGTGTGGATCGGGTCGGCCTGATAGTCTCTCGGGGAGGCCGGGCATGCGAGGTTGTAGATCTGATCGATGGGGCCATCGATCTGAATTTCGTCGCAGACATCCTGCTCGATCATCGTGAAGTAGGGATTGCACTGCAACGCACTGAGGTTGACGGGAGAGCCCGTGAGATAGCTGTCGAGGCAGATAACCCGATTGCCTCTGTCAAGCAGTGCCGAGCAAAGGTGTGAGCCGACGAAACCGGCTCCCCCGGCAACCACGATGACCTTTCCTTCGTTCATTTTGGGTCGCTTTGCCATTGGGCCGTTCTCCTTTCGGTGTTAGGCCGGAAGCCGCCGCATGGAATCGGTCGCCGCCAAGTCGGCCGTGGGCGAGACGTTTTCGATTGCATCGATGAAGGTTCGCGCGCGCACCTCAGCGCTGTGCGCGCCGGCCACCCGCTTGTAAGCGGCGTCCGCAATCGCCTCACGTTGCCGATCGTCGAGCTCTTTAAGTGCTCTGACGACATCGCTGCTCCTGCGCGCGATAACGAGGGCTTCGTCGGGCGGGAAAAAACTCTCGATGCCCTGCCACCAGTCGCTGATCAGAGGCGTGCTGCAAGCCGCCGCCTCGAAAAGCCTTACGCTCGGCGACCAACCCGCCGCGATCATGTCGTCGCGCGTGATATTCAACGTGAAGCGCTGACGGCTGTAGAATTCGGCGTGCTCGGAGGGAGGCAGATGCTCTATGCGCTCCACATTCTCCGGCCATCGGATATCCGAGGGATAACTTGGGCCTGCCACGACGAAGCGCTTCTCCGGCAGTTGCCGGGCCGGCTCCATTAGCAACCGTTCGAGAGCGGGCTGCCGATCCGGACTATAGGTCCCAAGATAGCCGAGGTCCCATGTCCTTTGCGCTCCGCTGTTGCGGTATGTGTCGAGATCGACGGCGCAATAGAGCGGAAGGGGGCGGCTTGCCCCGAACTCTTGGCGGAGCCGGTCGATCGTTTTGCCGCCCGAGAAGGAGAAATAGAGGTCGAAGGCTGGAATCTGGCGGCGTGCCAGATATTCCTCGTCGCCGCGCCTCAGCTTCGAAAGCGTCACCGGCGTGTCGATGTCGTAGAAGCAAAGCCGCTTCGGCATGAGATGGGAGACGGCGTCGATCACCTTGACGCCCTCCGGCACGTAGGAGCCGACGACGACGGCATCCGCCGTGGCGAGCCTTTTCGCGTAACGCGCAAGGAGTTCATCGACACTCGCGTAGAAGATGAGGTCGCAGAAATCCGGGTCGGCCATGTCGCGGCGCGAGGCGTACCATGGGACATCGCGCTCCAGGAAGGTCACTCGGTGCCCCGCGGCGCGGACACCGCGAAGCAGTGCCCGGAATGTCGTTGCGTGGCCATTGCCCCAGGAAGAAGACAGCGAGAGGCCGAGAACGACTATGTCGAGGCAGCGTGTCATTCCGCGGCCTCCGGGTTCTGGACGCGGCGGCGGAAAATCCGGTCCACGTCCGCGGCGCGATGCGAATAGGTGTGCTCGCCAAGGACGCGGCTGAGCGCCCGTTGACCGATTTGCTTCGCATCGACCGCACTCAGACTGCACATCAGGTCGGCAACGTCCCGGCCATCCCTCGCGACCAGCACTTCTTCTCCGGGTTTCAGGAAGAGTTCGATGCCCTCCCACGCATCCGTGATCAGGCACGCCCCGGCGCCAGCCGCCTCGAAAACACGGGTCGCCGGCGAGAACCCGTTCTCCGCCATGCTGGCGCGCGAGATGTTGAGGACCGCTTTGGGTGTCGTATTGAAGGCATTGTGATCGGCGGTCGGAACATGGCCGATATAGGTCACGCTCCCCGGTAGCGGCTTGTCGTGCCAGCCCGCTCCGCCAAGCAGGAGGCGGCGATCCGGAAGCTTCGACGCGGGCTCGAGGAAGAAGTCTTGAACGCGCGCTTCCCGATCCGGCAGCCGGTTGCCAAGGAAAGCGAGGTCGGCGGCGAAGCGCGGATCCGGCGCCACTGGATGATGCGTCTGCGGGTCAAGCGCATTGTAGACGGGAATGCATTCCCGTGCGCCAATGGCACGGTAGGACCGGACTACCGGGTCGCCTCCCCCATAAGTCAATACGAGGTCCAGCGACGAGAGGGCGCGCCGGAGCGGATGGTCCGGAAGGGCCCTGAGGATCGCCAGGGTCGCGGGTGCGTCGACATCCCAGAAGATCTTCAGCGCCGTAGGCCTTGCCGCTGCCATCACCTCTTTGAGCAGCAGATCATCCTCGAAGCCGACCCCGCTTGCCTTGACGACGATGTCGGCACCGGCCGCTTGAGCCGCAGCCCGCTTCAAGGCTGGAACCGAGCCCTCATAGACGACGACTTTGCACCATGCCGGCGGATCGATATCCCGATGTTTCTGCCGGTCGTAGACGTCCGGCTCATAGAACGTGATCTCGTAACCCCGCGAGGCAAGCGCCCGCAACAGCCCCCGATAGTAGGTGGCCGCACCGTTCCAATAGGCTGAAACGAGGCTGGAACCGTAGAACGCAACTCTCATGGCGCCGCTTCCTCCCGTGCTATGTGTCCAGCCGCCTTGCCTGTCCTATAGGGCGTCACGATCCAGAGGAGTTCGTCGACGCGATGAGCGCAGGTGTGGCGCGCGCGGATGGTCTCCAGGCCCGAGGCCGCCATTTCGCGGGCGAAATCGGGATCGAAGAGCACCTGGCGCAACAGTCGCTTCATCTCCTTGCTGTCTCGGGCAAAGACGAAATCCTCGCCGGCACGGAACAGGCCCTCCGTGTCGTCCCAATGCGCCGACACCAGCGGAATGCCGCAGGCGAGCGCTTCGAATACACGAATGGTGGGAATGCCGGGCAGGGCTTCGACATAGGGTCGGCGCGGAATGTGCACTGTCACGCGGTGCTCGGCGAAAGCGCGGGGGACTGCCGCATTGGCAAGCCAGCCGCCATAGAGAACGCCCGCATCGCGCAGTCCACTGAGAGCCGCGTCGGGGTATCTCACACCACGGACCGTCGCTTTGAGCTGCAACTGACGCGCGGGTTCGACGAAGAGCGAGACGATCTCGGCGCTCCGCTCCTCGTCGCCCCAATTGCCGATCCAGACGAGATCGCTGTGTTTGTCGACATCGGGTAGCGGTCGGAACAGGGCTGTATCTGCGGCCTCATGCCACGTGTAGACGTCCTTCCCCCAGCCTGTGCGGAGATACCTCTCCCTCAGTGCCTCGCCGAATGCGAGCACCAGGTCGTAGTTCGACAGGTCGAGCCGGGCAATATCGGATTTTGCCGTGACGGCACGATGATGCGTATCATGGAAAACCAGCGTAAACCGGCCGCCGTCGCGACGCATCCGGCCGAGTCGCGCAACGATCTTCGGATCAGTCCATTCGTGGACCACCACGACGTCGGCGGTACTCACCGCCGCCTCATGATCGAAGTCATTGTCGTAAATTGCTGTTCTCAACTCGGGAAAGTTCTTGAGGAAGGCCATGATCGGGCCAACCCCCTGATCGTCGATCAGGTTCTGCCTGCTCCAGGAATCGCTCGGCTCGAGAGCCGTTGCCTGGTGGCCGCGCCGGAGAAGTTCCCGCATGACGCCGCGCAGGAAATGCGCGTTGCCATGGTTCCAGTCGGAGATCAGGGACTGGGTGTAGAACAGAAATCGCATGGTCACTCCGCTGCAGTCAGTCGGCCAGACGCGCGCATTGCCCGACCATAAACATCGAGCATCGCATCGCGCTGAGCCTCGACCGTGAATTCGCTCGACCGCAAGCGCGCACTTTGACCCAATTCGGCCCGGAGATCGGTATCCCTCGCCAGCCGCTCGAGTGAACCCGCAAAGGCTGCAGGATCGCGGGGATCGGCGAAGAGTGCAGCGCCATCCCAGAGCTCGCGATACGTGTCGATATCGGACAGGACGAGGGCTGCACCGCTTCTCGCCGCCTCGAGCGCCGCCAGGCCAAACGGTTCGTAGAGAGACGGCGAGACGACGATCGCGGCCCTCGACATGAGCGCCATGGTCCTGTCATGGCTGAGTTCGCCAAGATGTTCGGCATGCTCTATCGCCAGCCGTTCGCCGCACGGGCCTTCGCACGCGCCTGCCATAGCGACAGGCCAGCGGAACCGGGCGGCCGCCCGGTCGAGCGCCACGCCGTTCTTGCCTTCATCCCACCATCTGCCGGCGGCGAAGACGAAGCACTCCTTGACGGGCCGCGGGCACGGAGACCTGCTCGCATTATGCACGACCATGAGATCGTCGATCTGCCCGTAACAGCGGGTCAGCGCCGCCGCGTGGCTCCGGCTTGGCGCCAGCACCAGGTCGGCGCGGTCGAAGCCTCGCCGGTTTCGGGTCTTCTGCCAGAGCCAGTGCTCCGGCAGCCCGGAGCCGCGCACCGCTTCAAACCACGTTGTGACACACGAGTGCGAAACCACCACGATGGGTATTTGTAGCTGCAGGCCCACTGCCTGCGACGGAAGGTTCAGATGCAGGAGTTCCACAGCGTGCTTGAGAGACAATTCAGTCAACCGATCCGCAATGGAATCGAGGCCGGCTTCATCGTCCGCCATCCAGTCCGGCGACACGGACAACCATTCGAGGACGCCGATGCGGTTCGCTTCGCGCCGCTGGCTTGCTGAGGGAGCAGGGCCGTAGCCGACGAAGACGGTTTCGATCCCACTCTCCCGAATACCTTGTGCAAGGTCCATCGCATATCGCCAGATGCCGCCCACGGCATCGATGCTCATCAGGATCCGCCGCGGCACTTTCGTGCGGGCGTTGACCCCAGCCGTCGCCGGACGTGGAGATGCGGCACGATTGCTCATGCAATGACCCTCCTCGATCCATGCTTCATCAGACTGGCCTCGGCCCAATCCTGGATCAGCCAAGAATGCAGGTCCCGCAGGCCCGTACGCCAGTCGATACGCGCTTTCCAGCCCACCGCTTTTTCGAGAGCCCGTGTGTCGGCGACGAAAAACAATTGATCGCCTGCGCGCCAGTCGCTGCCGACCGTTGCCACCGGACGGCTCATCAAGAGCTCGATCTCATGAAGGACTTCATTGAGGCTGACCGCGTTGTCCGGACCGCCACCAAGGTTGAAAGCGCAGCCGCCGAGCCGATCGATGGACTTCAGCACCGCCCGGTAGGCGGCGACGGCATCGCCGACATGCAGAATATCGCGAACCTGCTTGCCGTCGCCATAGATCGATATCGGCTCGCCCGCGAGCGCGCGAATGAGGAAATGCGCCACCCACCCCTGGTCTTCTGTACCGAACTGCCGGGGGCCGTAGACGCAGCTCATCCGCAGCACCGCCGCCGCGAGTCCATAGGATCTTGCATAGTCAAGCACGTACTGATCCGCGACCCCTTTCGAGCAGCCATAGGGTGTTCGGAAGTTCAGCGGCTGCGCCTCGCTCACACCGAGGCTTCGCACGGTTTCGTCGGCCGGCACATAGCGATCTCCCGCCTCACGCAGCCTCATATCTTCGAGCGTGCCGTAGACTTTGTTGGTGCTGGCAAAGATGACGGGCAGCCGCCGACCAGACCGACGCGCTGCCTCGAGTACGTTGATCGTGCCCATGGCATTCGTCTCGAAATCGGCGATCGGCTGCTGCAGACTGGTCGTGACTGCGGTCTGCGCCGCAAGATGAAAGATCGCCTTGGCGTCCTTGAGAATGGGCTCTATCGCGCCCAGGTCGCGGATATCCGCGATCGCTGGATGCACGCTACGGCCATGATTTCCAACGAGCCAGTCCAGGTTGCTCTCCACGCCGGCGCGGCTCAGATTGTCAAGAACGACGACATCCTCGCCCTCCCGCAGAAAGCTGTCTGCCAGGTTGCAGCCGATAAAGCCGCTACCGCCGACGACCACGATGGCTTTCGCCTTCCGAGCCAAAGCGGGCGTCGCAAGGCCCGGCCTTCTGTGATGCGGAGATCTATCGTTCATATCACCAGCCCCCGCGTCTCCAGGTGCCGCTTCATCTCGGCGCCACGGTCAACGGCGGCGACGCTGCGAACCCAACCGACGAAGTCCGCAAGTGAATTCTCCAGCTTTCGGACCGGCTCGAAACCGATGAGGTCACGCGCCTTGGCTATGTCGGCGAAGCAATGTCGGATGTCGCCGGAACGCCCCTTGTTCAAGATCTCCGGCTCGAGTTCGGGAACACCCATTGCATCTGCGAGCATCCGCGCGACGTCGGCGATCGCATAGGCTTGTCCGCTGCCTATGTTGATGACGTGGCCTGCCGTCTGCTGCCGCTCCAGCGCCAACCGAAAGGCGCTCGCCACATCGCGGACATGAACGAAGTCCCGCCTTTGCAGACCGTCTTCGAAGACCATCGGCGCCTGGCCATTGGCCAGCCGCGAAGCGAAATTGGCGAGTACGCCGGTATAGGGATTGGAGAGTGCCTGACCGGCACCGAAAACGTTGAAGAGCCGCAATGCCACCGCTTCGATCCCGTAGGCTTCGCCGAAGATCAGCACCTGTCGTTCCTGGGCGTATTTCGTCAGCGCATAGATCGACGCGAGATCGACCGGCTTCTGCTCGTCGGTCGGCACGGGACTCAAACGCTCTCCTTTCGGCCCGACCGGGTCCCAGGCGCCGCCCTTGACCCGGCCCTGCGATCGGCGGACTTGTTGCAGTCGTTCGCCCACTGCCGTCTGGTAGAGCCCCTCTCCATAGACGCTCATGGACGATGCGACGACAATTCGCCGGACGGGCATTTCGATCATCGCCTCGAGGAGGATTGCCGTGCCGAGATCGTTGACGCCCACATAGCGGGCGATCTCGTACATTGATTGGCCAACGCCAACTTCGGCCGCAAGATGAATGACGGAGTCGACGCCCCTCAGGGCGCTTCTAACAGCATCCGCATCGCGAATGTCAGCATATCGCATATCGACGCCGTCGGGCATGGCAACATGCGCGTCCGCATGGACCTGTGCGTTGAGTGCGTCCAGGACGCGCACGTCATAACGTCTTGAAAGAAGCTCCTCGACCACGTGGCGGCCGATGAATCCGCAACCGCCAGTAACTAGCACTTTTGCCATATCGCACCTGATTAGGACTCATCAGAGATGGTGGAACAAAGCTTCCAACCTACGTGCGCGGCAAATGTTCCTTCTTCTATGACTTCTTCTAAGACTTCTACTTAGCCTTGGGTGGCTTCGACTTCTCACATTCCAACGAAGGGAACGGACTTCTCGCGCAGGATGTTCCGTCGCGGCTGAGGCAGGAACAAAAGCCGGAAAGATGAAGTTAACGGCGCGAGGGCGACCGAATGCCATTCTACAGCATGATGCGGCACGCACGCGATCGGGGCTTCCTTTTCGCGAGCCGCCGTCCCGCCGGTCTGCCGAGTTTAACCGTAGGAGGAGGCAGGGATGAACATCTCCATGAAGGCAGAGGGCGATACGATGTCGGCCGCCGTCGTTACCGGCCCGGGCACCGTCCGGATCGAGACGCTTCCGCTGCCGCAGCCCGGCCCAAGGCAAGTGCGTGTCAGGCTGGAGGGTTGCGGAGTCTGCGCCTCCAACCTCGTACCCTGGTCCGGGCCAGATTGGATGAACTTTCCCACCGAACCGGGGGCGCTCGGGCACGAGGGATGGGGCATCATCGATGCGATCGGTGAGGAGGTCGACGGCTTCAGGGTCGGGGATCGGGTCGCCGCCCTCTCCTACCATGCCTATGCGACCCACGACATCGCCGAGCAGACGGCGATCGCCCGATTGCCTGCGAAACTTTCCGCTCAGCCCTTTCCTGGTGAGCCCCTCGGTTGCGCCTTCAACATTTTCCGCCGCAGCCGGATCGAATCGGGGGAGACAATCGCAATCATCGGCATCGGCTTTCTCGGCATTCTCCTCACCGAACTCGCAAATGCGGCAGGGGCGCGGGTGATCGCCATTTCCCGCCGGCCATTCTCACTGGCCGCGGCGAAGCGAGCGGGCGCCAGTGAGGCAATCCCCATGGACGATCACTGGCAGATCATCGAGAAGGTGAAGGATCTAACCGGGGGGCAGTTCTGCGACTGCGTCGTCGAGGCGACCGGGAAGCAATGGCCGCTCGATCTTGCGGGAGAACTGACGAAAGAACGCGGCCGCCTGATCGTGGCCGGATATCATCAGGATGGCCCTCGCCAAGTGAACATGCAGCTCTGGAACTGGCGCGGCCTCGATGTGATCAACGCGCATGAACGCGATCCGGCCGTCTATATGCGCGGCATATCCGAAGCGATCGATGCGACCGCTGCCGGCCGCCTGTCGCCCTCGCCACTCTTCACCCACCGCTTCCCGCTCGAGCAGCTCGGTGCGGCATTGGACATGACCCGGGATCGCCCCGAAGGTTTCATCAAGGCGCTGGTGATCTGCGATGCCTGACGCAATCCTGGTTCAAGCCCGCCCCCGTGTCGGCTTCCTGGGCGTTGGCTGGATCGGCCTCGACCGGATGAGGGCGATCGTCGAATGCGGCGCCGTCGAGCCAGCCGTTATCGCCGATCCCTCCCCCGAAATGGTGGCGGCGGCACGCGAACTGGCGCCGGAAGCAACGGTCGCAGCATCGCTCGAAGGGCTGCTCGACCAGGAACTCGACGGTGTCGTGATCGCGACGCCGAGCGCGCTCCACGCGGCGCAATCGATCATGGCCCTGGAGCAGGGCCTCGCGGTGTTCTGCCAAAAGCCGCTCGGCCGTTCGCACGACGAGTGCATCGCCGTCGTCGAGGCAGCGCGACGCGCGGACAGGCTGCTCGGCGTCGACCTGTCCTATCGCCAAACCGAAGGCATGCGGCAGATTCGCGATCTGATCGTCTCAGGCGAACTCGGCACTGTTTATGCCGTCGATCTCGTCTTCCACAACGCCTATGGTCCCGGCAAGCCATGGTTCTACGACAAGGCGTTGTCCGGCGGCGGATGCGTCATGGATCTCGGCGTGCACCTCGTGGACCTCGTCCTTTGGACCCTAGGCTTTCCGGATGTCGTTCGCGTCGAAAGCAGGCTGTATTCGAGGGGATCGCGCATTCTTCGAGACGGCAATGAAGTAGAGGACTACGCGGTCGCAACGCTCGAACTGGCCAACGGTGTTGTCGCCCGGATCGCTTGCTCGTGGCAATTGCACGCAGGCTGTGACGCCGTAATCGGCGCCGACTTCTACGGTACCCGGGGGGGTACGAGCTTCCGCAACGTGAATGGCTCTTTCCTCGACTTCACGGCCGAACTTCACCGCGGCACGCAACGGCAAGTCCTGGCGTCGCCGCCGGATGCCTGGTGTGGACGCGCCGCCGCCGCCTGGGCTGAACGGCTCGCCGCAGCAGAGGCCTTCGACCCCGACTGCGGGAATTTCGCGACTGTCGCTGCAGTGCTCGATATAATTTACGGACGATAGGCGCTCCGCAGCCTTGGGCTCAGTCCGCGACCTCCAATGTACGTTGCCGGAGGCAATTCACGTAGCGTGAAGCGACCGCCTCCAGCCGGGATGCTTCGTCCGCTGACGCAGACTTTCTGGCAGAAGTCCAAAGACCGATCTGGAAGGCCAGATAGAAGATTTCGAAGACACTCTGCAGTTCCGCGTTCACGGCATGCAAGCAGCCGTCAGAAACAGCTGCGCGCAGGTTTGCCGCTTCTCCCGGTGACAGGTCGAACTCGATTGCCGCGCCCGCTATGTCCCATACCACGTCCTGCGCGCCGACGAGATCGTGGCCTTCGCTGTGGTCGAGCGCATCGGCCTTGAGGTAACCCCTTTCCCCCGCCTTGAGCCATTCCCAGGGGTGGAGCCGATTGTCGGTATCGATCCGCACGAGGAGGTCAGCGTAACGCGCAACATCGTCGACGCGCTCTCTCACGGCCCTGGCGAAAGCCCTCCCCAGGGCTTCTTCCGTGTTCATCAGGGTCATCTCGCTCAGCTTGGCCAGTGAGGCCCCGCCATTCTTCGGCGGTGGCAGACGGCGTGCGCGGAATGCGAGGTACTCACCAAGATGCGCGATGAATTCCGGACGGTGCAGGTCTCTCGACGCAGTATGTGCCGGCACCCACTTCTGAACCAGAAAGCCATGGCAGAGCCCTGCGACCGGTGCCGTGAAACCGGCCTCTGCGAGCAGGCGCGCCTTCGCGTACTTCCGCTCGCCGATATCGCCAAGGCCGGCGAACTTCACGAGCCAAGCCCCTTCTGCCGTGTGCGCGAGGAATTTTCGCCGTTCGAATCTCCGATCTGTTGGAGGCCAGGCATGCTGGTCGCCGGTGGTGGCGCGCCGCCAGGCGCCGCAGGAGATATCTTCGAGCGGTCGTTTGAGCGGGCCGACAAGGTTGCTCACCCAGGACGCAAGCCGATGTGAGGACCGAACGCACCCAAGGAGGAGCTCATCCATGTCGACGACGTGCCGCGGGGTCGCTTTCCACCGGCTCTGGTGCCGACGAGTGGCCTCGGGCCCAGGGCTCCCTTTGTGTCCCGGAAAGAAATGTATGCGCCCCTTACAGGTCGCGTGCTCCTCGAGCCAGTCAGCAACGCTGCCGAACGAACTGCCGGAAAGGCCGGGGCCCTCGTCGACGATCGCGAAATCGGCGTCCGGGTCGCGAAGCAATTGGCGGGAAAGGGTGGGAGCGATTGCAATTCGCTTTCGGTAAGGCGGTCCGACCGGGCGCACCGTCTCCGGGGCTTTAGCCCCGATCGCAGCGGAAACGACGGCCGAAAGACTGGTGCCGATCGACCGGATGCCGATCACGACCCGGTTTGGAGAAAGCCTCGACCGTATTGCCGCCTCGATGTAGCTCTCCGGATAGAGACCGTAAAAGGCAAATCCCTCCGCTTCCTTTATCGAAAGAGCCTCGGGCATCCGAAGCTCCCGCAGAAGGGCGGACATCCGGCCGGGGTCGCTCGGATGCCAGGTGAAATCGTGAAGCCAGGATTGGACGACAAGGCGCCCAACCTGGAGAAGCAGACCTCCGGCCGCTTCCCGCACGGGCGAGACTTCGTCGGCACCAAGGCTCTTGAACTCGAGATCCGACAAACCCTGTGCCAGTTCGCCGGCGTTCAGCAGGACGCCGACCAGACGCATGTGCCGTGCGAGGCCTGGCGGCTGATGTGCGACCTCCGCCAGCCTTTCTGCAATCGCTTCGCAGAGGACGTCAGCGCATTCTGCGCGCTTCGGGTCGCCGTAAACCAGCATCTTACCGCCTTTCCCGTTCGCCTTGAACGCGTAGCGGAGGAATTCGATCCGCGCGGTGCGTGTCAATTGGAAGGAACCAATCCAGCGTGCGCGGGTTTGGCAAGCATTGTAGATGCTTTGCGGAGTGCGGAGATGCGATCGAAATCCATTCGGATCGGCTTGGCGGGGGTGGGCAATTGTGCCTCGTCCCTCGTTCAGGGGCTCACCTTTTATCGTAACGCCAGAGAGGACGAACCGGTTCCCGGGCTGATGCATGTCACCCTCGGCGGCTACCATGTGAGTGACGTCGAAATCGCCGCGGCATTTGACGTTGCCGCTCCGAAGGTGGGCCGGGATGTTGCCGATGCGATCTACGCCGAACCGAACAACACCTGTCGCTTCGCCAACGTCGCTCCGACGGGCGTGACCGTTCAGCGCGGCCGGACCCTTGACGGCATAGGCCGATATCTGCGTGAGAACATCGAAGAATCCGACCAGCCCGCAGTCGACGTTGCGGAAGTCCTGCGGCAGAGCGAAACGGATGTGCTCGTTTCCTATCTGCCCGTCGGCGCCGAGGCGGCCACGCGCTGGTATGCGGAACAGGCTCTGGCCGCCGGTTGCGGTTTCATCAATTGCATACCCGTCTTCATCGCCTCCGACAGCGCCTGGCAGAAGCGCTTTGCCGAACGCGGTCTGCCGCTCATCGGCGACGATATCAAGAGCCAGGTCGGCGCGACCATCGTGCATCGCCTGCTCGCCAATCTCTTCCGCGACCGCGGCGTGCAGATCGACCGGACCTACCAGCTCAATTTCGGCGGCAACACGGATTTCCTCAACATGCTCGAGCGGGAGCGGCTGGAATCGAAGAAGATCTCGAAGACACAGTCCGTGGTCAGCCAATTGGATGTCCCGCTCGCCGCCGGCGACATCCATATCGGCCCGAGCGATCACGTGCCCTGGCTTACCGACCGAAAATTCGCCTATATTCGCGTCGAGGGCACCACCTTCGGCAATGTTCCCCTCAATATCGAGTTGAAGCTCGAAGTGTGGGATTCGCCCAATTCCGCCGGCGTCGTCATCGATGCGGTGCGCTGCGCCAAGCTTGCGCTCGACCGGAAGATTGGCGGTCCGCTGATTGCGCCATCGAGCTATTTCATGAAGTCCCCGCCACGGCAATTCACCGACGCAGAGGCTCGCCGACGCCTGGAGGAATTCATCGCCAGCGACGAAGAAGGACTGTTGGGAGCGGCCGAGTGACGACCACGTTCCTCCTGGTGCGCCATGCCGCACACGACCGGATCGGACAGTTCCTCGCCGGGCGAACGGCCGATGTTCCCCTCGGCGAGGCCGGGAGAAAACAGGCAGAACGGCTCGCGGCGCGCCTCGCCTGCGAAGGTATTGCCTCGATCTATACGAGCCCGCGCAAACGTACCAGGGAGACCGCAGGGGCTGTTGCCGCCGCCTCCGGCCTTGCCGAAGTGACCACGACGGAAGCGCTCGACGAAGTCGACTTCGGCGCCTGGTCCGGCAAGACTTTCGAGGCGCTTCATACCGATCCGCTATGGCGGCAATGGAATTCCGAAAGAAGCCGCGTGCGCGCGCCCAGCGGCGAGACCATGTTCGATGTGCAGCGGCGCGTGACACAGCTCGTCGCGGCGCTCGAAAAGAAAAATGGCGGCACGAAGATTGCGCTTGTCAGCCATGCTGATGTCATCAAGTCGCTGGTCTGCCACGTGCTTGGCCTTTCGTTGGATGCCTGGCCCCGCTTCGAGATCGCGCCGGCCTCCGTCTCTGCCGTGGTGGCAAGCGACGGCGACTTGAAGCTTCTGATGTTGAACCGCGAAGCGCCGAACCTGGACGAGACAGCCCATCTACTGACAGCGCGGAGGTAACCATGATCGAAGCCGCCATGATTTGGAACGAACCAAACAACAAGTCGCATTGGGATCCGGACCTCGACCCGGACTGGAGCCGATTTGCCCATATGGCGAAACTAGCCGGAGATGCTATCCGCGATGTGAATCCCGGCCTCACGCGCGTGCTTGGCGGCATTTCGCCGATCGATCCGAATTTCATGGCATTGATGAAATCCTATGGCGTGCTCGACCATGTCGATGCCGTTGCGGTGCATGGATTTCCCCTCGACTGGAACCTTTGGCAGATCGACGAATGGCCGCAGAAAATCGAAGAAATTCGCGGCATCACCGATCTGCCCCTATGGGTGAGCGAGGTCGGCGTCTCGACCTTCGGCGCTGAGGAGGTGCAGGCTTGGGGGTTGAAGAGGACGGTCGAATTGCTCAAGGGCAGGATTGATCGGATTCAGTGGTACAGCCTCTACGACCTGCCGAGCGCCTGGGGGGCAACCACCCGCCACCGCGAGGCGGAGGGCTCCTCCTATTACCGGCATTTCTACATGGGTCTCCTGCGTGAGGACGGCACGCCTAAACCGGCCATCGAGGAATTCTCCAGGCACACGCCCGAGATCGGGCTGATGCAATGGTTCCATTTCGAGGACCCGCGGCTGGACGAGGCGGTCCAGTGGATGAAGCAGCTCGGCGTCACTTATGTGAGGACCGGCCTTTCCTGGGCCGATCGCTTCCGGCCGGACGCCCTGGACTGGTTCGACCGCCAGATGGAGGCGCTCGAAGACTTCGACGTGACCGTCACCTTCTGCTTCACGCCGGCGCACAGGGGGCTCGCTGCCCACCACACCAGCACGCCGATCGTGCCGGAGGAGTTCGCCGAGTTCTGCGCGGAGATGACGGAGCGCTATGCGTCCGTTTCCTCGACGCTGAATGTCGTCGATCAGTCGTCTTTCTCCCGGGGGACGATGCGGTCGACAAGCCTTCCAATCCTGCCCCGGGAGTAGGTGACGCCCTGATAGAAGGCGAGAATTGCGGAGGCCCAGCGGAGATAGAGCACGGGCAGACGCAGCGTGCGAGCACACCAGAACACATGATGGCTATGCGCGCTGATCACGCTGCGCAGCCAATAGATCAGCATGCGTCGCGGCGGCAGACCGGTGAATTTCGGCGGGATTCGCTTTAGCGGTCTAACGCCGCGCCGCGGCCAGCTCAAACGAAATGCCAGCCCCTCGCGCCGCTGCCTGAACCCTGCCGCCTGTGTCCGCACCACGAAAGCGCTGTCGACCTCCCGCAGCTCAAGCCTCCCTTCGGCCATGGCCCGACCGATCAGCCGATGAAGCTCCGGCGAGCGGACAACGACGACATTGGTCCCGCGGCCGTCAGATGCATAGGGCTCCACCCAGGCGTCGCCGAAGGAAATGTCAGCCGTTTCGCCGACCACGTCATCGCAGAAATTGCAGGCGGAGTTCTGGAAGAAGCCGGCGCCCCAATCGCCATCGACCAGGTGCCACCAGTCCCTGCTCCGGCTGCTCCCGTCGCGCATGCTGAGATGGGCGGTGTACCAGTTTGCGGGTCTGCTCTCATCCTTCAGTCTGTAGTCGACACCGCCGACCGCTTCGATCCGCTCACCCGTCTGCCAGGCGAAACTCTCGACGAAGCGGGAGCTTTTCATATGTCCGCAAAAGAGGCCAAGCGTGAAGGCGAGCCGCTCCCGTAGCACCGGATCCTGTCGGCTGAGCAGATGCATGGCCTTGACGAAGCAGGGAATGCCGACGACCGCATAGCGGCCGGGATGTCGCCGGATCTCTTCGATAACGCCTGACAGTTCGACCGGGTAATATCGCGACTTGGCACCCTTGCGGACGTCCTCCGGTTCTCGCGAAATTTGATAGCGGAAGAACGGGTGACCGACACTCTCCCCGCAAGATGGGACGACATGCGCCACACCGTCGACCAGCCGCTCATTCAGGAGCTCGACCGCCGTCCAGTTCGCCATCCCGCCGGAACTGCCTTCAGCCCGAAACCTTCCTTCGCGGACGTGGCCGACATAGCAAGCCTCGTACCGTCCTATTCGGGTGTCGATTTGCCCGCTCGAGGCAAAACGTTCGGCAGCGATCGCGTCTTCATTGATGGAACTGGGAGAGAAGGGACAGATTTGCGCAAATGCTGAGCCGCCGTCCCCTTCGCCGGACACGATCGGCTCTAGCTGGCCAAAGCGGTCGAAACGCATTCTTGCTGTGCCTTTACCAGACTGCGCCACACAAGCGCCGCAGCCGATACAGAGGCCCGACCTCCTCATCTGCGTCGGCGTCAGCACGGCGCGCCTGGCATGGTCACGGGATCTTTCATTGGAGGACATTGGCCAGATACGTCCCGGACTGCAGGCGTAGTTGCGCGATGCGGCGTTCTATGGCCGCATCCAGCGGGCTCCCGAGCATTACCTCATAGGTCGCTTGCGCCGTCTCTTCTGATACGAGGTGACCTTCGGCCCCGACCGTTCGCGTAAGATCGCCTATTTTGTTGGAGCGGTAGTCCGACAGGGTGCAAACGAATGGCTTCGCGTGAAGCAGCGAGAACACACAGCCATGGAAGAAGTTCGTGGCAACCGCCGCCGCGCGGGCAATGAACCCGGCAAAGTCATACGGCCCTGCGTCGAGCCACTGTTTGTCGGCCCAATCGTTTCGATATCCGATGCTGATGAGAGTGAGCGAATAGGATGCCGCCCATCGACGGACGCCGGCCTGGAACCAGTCCGGGAAGGAGTGGCCATATACGGCCAGATAAGGCGACCCTGCCCTCGGCTCCCGACTGGGCGCAAGCGACGCGGGAAACTGGAGGCAGGGATCGAGGACGAGTGTGGCTCGACGCTTGAGATCCTTCTCGATGATCGCCCTCGAATTGGCGTCCCGTACGGAAATGCCATCGAATTTTTGAAGCTTGTCGGCCCAATAGAACTCCAGGCCCTGTGCTGCAGGCAAGTTCCCAAATGTCGCCGCATAGGAGACGAGACGGCGCGCCTGCACGCCGTCTCCATAGAAGATCGGTCGGCCTCCATACCAAGGGTGGCTGAGATTCCAGACCTCGTCGCTCCCGACAAGCACAAGGTCGAAGGGTTCGATTTCCGCAGGATCATCGATTTCGAATGGACCGCTTAGCGGACAAGCCGCAATGGCTTCCGCAAATTTCCTGATCTTCGCAGCGTAGAGCGGAAAATCCGCCCGCGACGATCTCACCGGTAGAAGCGGCTGAAAGGCGCAGCGCCATTCGGCGCGACGAATCCGGGCGGAGCGATGGTCGAGTATCACCGGATCGGCGCCGAGCAATCGGAGACCGTCGACCAGGCAGCGCGCCTGCCAGAATGAGCCGTAGTTGATGCAGCGATGAAAGGTGAGGACGCCCACTCTCGGCAATGGCCTGTGCCTTCCCTATTGATCGTCGAGGCTCGAGCGGGATCGACGCCCGCTCCCGCTCAGTCGAAGATCCGCTCAGTCGAAGATGGTCCCTTTGGCGCCCTCATATTCGCGCGCAAGTTTTTCGATGGCGTCACGAGCCTCGTCGAAGCTCCACCCTACCCCTTCGGCTTCGTGGGCGAGCGTCAGCAAATCACCGGTCATCTCGCCGCCCATGGCGGCAACGATACTGTCCTGAGACTCTGCCGCCAGCTCCGCAACGGCCGGCCGTAGCGCAGCGAGACAATCCGCCTGCCGACCGGGATAATCGGAAGCATGCCTGGGCGCCGAAATGGCATGTGACTCCACCATTGTTTCCCCTCCATCGCCAACGATCTCGTGAACGAGAGGAGTAATGGCGGGCTCTGGCGATTGTTCCGTCGCCCCGGCGGAAATGCAGCCGAATGCTCGCTGCAGGAAGCACACGGACAAATAGCGTCGCCTCATGGCGCCGCCACATATGCTTTGTGGGAACCATCCTCGCCCAGACCGGTTAGGGAAGATGCCGTAACGGCGCGGCCGCGAGGGGCGGGAGACGCATCAGGCCGGTCGGGCGACAAACATTCGCAACACGTATTGCGTGACATTTCAAAGCGGAGGCTGGAATGATGGGACCGCTGGCGAGCCACATGGTCATGCACATTCTGCTTATGAACCTCCTCGCCCCGGTGGCGGCGATGACCGCATGTGGCGTCTGGCATCAAAGACGGGAACCTGTGGGCGGCGCGCTGGCTTTCGCGACAGCCGCGCAACTCTTCGGCCTTTGGATATGGCACGCACCGCCGTTGCTCACGCCTGCCTTAGCCTCCGTAAGGCTTCACCTGCTCATGTACGGGACCCTTTTTCTCACCGCCCTCCTGTATTGGTGGGTGGTCCTTCGTTTCCGTGGCAGCCACAGCTGGAAGCCGATCCTGTCGCTACTCGTGACCAGCAAGCTCTATTGCCTGTTGGGTGTGCTGTTCGTGTTCGCGCCCAGGGCACTCTTCACGGGCATGGTCAGCCATAATCCAGCCGCCGTTGCCCCCACTCCTGAAGCTGTTCTGGCCGATCAGCAACTCGCGGGACTGCTCATGCTGGTTGCGTGCCCGACAAGCTACGTTCTCGGCGGCGTCGTCCTTGGCGCACGATGGCTGTTCGCCATGGAGGCGGACGAAATCGAGCGGCCAAATACGGGTGAAGAAGCGTGGACCTGAAGGATCTGCACTGGACGACGATTGCAAAGATGCTCGCCCTGGCGGGCGCCGGCGTGGTCGTGGTGGCTGCGGTTGTCGTCTGGTCCGGTGCCTACAATGTTGCAGCCTCGCGGGATCATCTGCGGTTCACAACATGGCTGTTCGAAGTGATCCGCGAACGCTCGATTGCCGTCCGCAGCTATCTGGTCAAGGCGCCCGCTCTCGACGACGAGGGCATGGTGCGTCTCGGCGCCGGCCATTTCGAGGGCGGCTGCGTTCCCTGTCACAGCCGGCCGGGGGAAGAAATCAACGCGATCGTCAGCGGCATGCTGCCTCCGCCGCCGGACCTGAGGGCGGTGGGTGAGCACCGCTCTCCGGAAGAGATCTTCTGGATCGTTAAACACGGAATGAAATACACCGGCATGCCCGCATGGCCGAGCTTGCGGCGCGATGATGAAATCTGGGCCGTGACGGCTTTCCTCGCCCGCCTTCCGGATGCGGCAGACCACTATGCAGAGCTTTCCGGTCTTACTCGCAGCACTCTTGGCGATGCGCCCGGAGAGTTGGCGAGCAGCCGAGCGTTGACACAATGTGCGCGCTGCCATGAAAATGAGCGCAACGGTACCAACGGCGACCGTGTACCCCGGCTTGCGGGGCAGAACGAAGCCTATTTGTTGCGCAGCCTCCGGGAGTTTGCCGAGCAGGTACGTCCGAGCGGTGCGATGGAGCCCGTGGCCGGTCTGCTGGACGACGACGAGAGGAGAAGGCTGGCGTCCTATTATTCTGCGCTTGGACCCGCCGCAAAGGAGAAGTCCGCTCCAACCGACGCGGAACAGATTCGGCGCGGCCAGTCCATCGCCCTCCGCGGCATACCTCAACAGCAGGTGCCGGCTTGCATGAGCTGCCACGCCGGAAGGCAGTCGCCCCAGTTTCCGTTGATCGCGGGCCAACACGCGGACTACATCAAGACGCAGTTGCACCTCTGGCAGCAGGGCGGGCGCAGGGGAACGGCCTATGGGCGGATCATGGCGGTAGTCGCCGAGGCTCTCGAGCCGGCGCAGATAGAAGATGTCGCAGCCTATTTCGCCGCACAGTCCTATGGAGTGGCGTCTCCGGCCACCACGGCGGAGGCGGCCCAATGAGCATAGTCAGGTCGATCGCGCCTCTCGCCATCCTCGCGCTCCAAGGCTGTGCCGGCATTCAGTCGGCCCTCGATCCGACAGGTATCGAGGCGGAACGCATAAATGTCCTCAGCTGGCTGCTGATGCTATTCTCCACCGCAGTTCTCGTGGGCGTCTGTGCGATCGCGGCCGCCGCACTTTTCGGCGGCGACGCCTTGCGTGCACGGATATCCGGGGAACGACTGGTGGTCGGAGGTGGCATCATTTTCCCGATTCTTTCCCTCAGCCTTCTGCTGAGCTACGGTTTCTACCTGATGGGACCCGGCTCGCCGGCCGCGCACACGGACGGCGGGCTGCGTATCGAAGTCGAAGGGAACCGCTGGTGGTGGCGGGTAACCTATGTCGACGAAAACGGCCAAAGGATCGAGAGCGCCAACGAAATCCGCCTGCCGGTCGGACGGCCGGTGGAGATTGCACTGACATCGGCGGACGTGATCCACAGCTTCTGGGTTCCGAAGCTTGCCGGCAAGCTCGACATGATCCCAGGCCGCACCAACAGGATGACGCTTGATGTGACGGAGGCCGGCATCAGTCGGGGGCAGTGCGCCGAATATTGCGGCGGGCCGCATGCCCTCATGGCCTTCTTCGTGATCGCGATGCCCGAAGATGAATTCGCCGCCTGGCTCGATCATGAAGCCGCCGATGCCCAACCACCCTCTGGACCGGCGGCGGCAACCGGACAGGCGTTGTTCCAGTCGTCCGGCTGCATCGCATGCCACAGGATACGGGGGACAATCGCCCTGGGGACAATCGGCCCTGACCTGACTCATGTCGGCAGCCGGCATTCGCTCGCTGCGGCAACGCTCGAAAATGACCCCGCGGCCTTCGCACAATGGATCCGCGACAGCCAGCACGTGAAGCCGGAAAACCTCATGCCTTCCTTCGAAATCTTCACTCAGAGCGAGCTCAATGAGCTTGCACTCTATCTGGACCAATTGAGGTGACAACCGATGTTGGATTTCGCAGCCCTCGGACTTTGGCTTAACCTGGCCATTTTTGCCGGCGCGGCGGCGGTCTGGATCGCGGGAGTCCGGATTACCCACTATACCCGAATCATCAGCGACAGGACGGGCGTCGGACAGGCATTCATCGGTTTCGTTTCCGGCCTGATCATACTCTTCTTCCTGCGCGACGTTAGCGGCGGAGGTGGCTGATGGAACTGCCGAATCCCGATCCACGCCCCGAAGGAGAGGTCCGCGAACTGGAGCGCATATGGGCAATGCCAAGCGGATGGCGGCTGGTCACCGCCGTCAACAATACCGTGATCGGCCTGCTCTATATCGGCATCGCCTTTCTGTTCTTCCTGATGGCTGGCGTGCTGGCGCTCATCATGCGTACCCAACTGGCAGTCGGCGACAGTCGCCTGATCGATCAGGACCTCTACAACCAGATGTTTACCGTTCACGGCACCACGATGATGTTCCTCTTCGCCGTGCCGGCGGTCGAGGCGCTTGGCGTCATGCTGCTGCCGCAGATGCTCGCCGCCCGCGACCTGCCCTTTCCCCGTCTGAGCGCCTTCGCCATCTGGGCCTATGTGGTTGGCGGGCTGGTCTTCTTCTCGACGATTTTCTATGACCTTTCGCCGAAGGGCGGCTGGTTCATGTATCCGCCGCTAACGCTCATGGAATTTTCACCGGGCGACAATGCCGACTTCTGGCTGCTCGGCATCGGCTTCATCGAGATCTCGGCCATCGCCGGGGCGATAGAGATCGTCGTCGGCGCGCTCCGGACCCGCCCTCCGGGCATGTCGCTCGCGCAGATGCCGATCTTCGCCTGGACCATGCTGATCTTCGCCAGTATGATCATGTTCGCCTTTCCCGCGGTCATCCTCGCGACAATGATGCTCGAGATCGAGCGGGCGTTCGGCTGGCCATTCTTCACGGCTGCGCTCGGAGGCGACCCGCTGCTATGGCAGCATCTCTTCTGGTTCTTCGGCCACCCGGAGGTCTACATCATCTTCCTGCCGGCCGCAGGTCTCGTCTCGATGATCGTGCCGACCATGGCCCGCACGCCGCTCGTCGGGTACCACCTGATCGTCGTGGCGCTGATCGCCACAGGATTTTTCAGCTTCGGGCTTTGGGTGCACCACATGTTCACCACCGGCATCCCGGCGCTCAGCCTCGCGTTCTTTTCGGCCGCCAGCATGGCGGTTGCCGTGCCGTCGGGCATCCAGGTTTTCGCCTGGATTGCTACCATCGCCGCGGGGCGGGAGCGATTTCGTCTGACGACCCCGTCGCTGTTCGTCCTCGGCTTCCTGTTCATCTTCACCCTCGGCGGCCTCACCGGCGTGATGGTAGCCATGGTGCCCTTCGACTATCAGGTGCACGACACCTATTTCGTCGTTGCGCACTTCCACTATGTGCTGGTCGGCGGCTTCGTCTTCCCTCTGTTCGCGGCATTCTACTACTGGACCCCGCTCTTCAGCCGGCGGCCGCTCTCGGAGCGGCTCGGCCGCTGGGTTTTCTGGCTGATGTTCATCGGCTTCAACGTCGCCTTCCTGCCGATGCACCTGACAGGCCTCAAAGGCATGCCCCGGCGCGTCTGGACCTACCCGGCCGATATGGGCTGGGACCTGCTGAACACCATCTCCACCGTCGGGGCCTTTGTGCTCGGCGCCGGGGTGCTCATATTTCTGGCCGACCTCGTCGCAAAGTTCCGCGCCGGAGAACCCGATGTCGAGAACCCATGGGGAGCAGGCACGCTCGAGTGGCTGCCGAACGACGTCTATTCCACCCGCAGCATTCCGCACATCACCAGCCGCGAACCGCTATGGGACAGGCCGAGCCTTCCCCAGGAAGTACGAGACGGCCATCACTATCTCCCCAATGCTCCGACGGGCGGGCGGGAGACCATTGTCACCTCGCCGATCCATGCCCGGCCGCAATACATTATCCAGATGCCGGGCCCCGGCTGGCCGCCTTTCCTCGCGGCCGTCTTTACGGCCGCCTGCTTCCTGTTGCTGACGATCAAGATTGTGACTGTCGCCATCGTCTGCGGCGCGCTTGCCATCGCCTTCGTTCTCATCTGGACGTGGGGCCTCGATCCCGGCCCATCCAAGGGTACGATCGAGATAGCCAAGGGCGTCCGCCTGCCCACCTATATGACTGGCCCCACGTCGCATTCCTGGTGGGCGATGGTGGTACTGATGATCGTGGCGGGCTCCCTCTACTTCGCCTACGTCTTCTCCTATCTGTTTCTCTGGCTCGTGTCGCCCGAAGTCTGGGCACCGGCCGGATCTCCCGCGCCGCCGCCCGGCCTCTGGCCGGCTTCAACCGCAGCCCTGTTGCTGTCCGGTTCGGCCCTCATCTGGCTCGTCAGCCGCAGGCTTGGGAAACTCGCCGCATCGCCCGTCGCCATGTCGGCGGCTCTCCTGCTGTCGCTCGCCTCTCTGATCGGCGCACTTGCGCTCGAACTCTCAGGCCATCTGATGACCGGCCTCAGCCCCGGCGACAACGCCTACGGCGCCATGGTCTATCTCGGCGTGGTGCTCTTCGGCCAGCTTGCCTTCACGCTTGCAATACTGGGATTGTATACGCTCGCGCGATACCTCACAGGCAAGCTCGATGGCGTGCGCCGTGTTACCTTCGATAATTACATGCTGCTATATCACTACGCCGTAGCGCAGTCGCTGGTCGGGCTCGCGCTCGTGCACGGCTTCCCGCGGCTGATCGGGTAGGTTCGCGATGAAGAATCCTGCACGGGAAGCACCAATCGCCAGCGCTATCCTCTTCCTGCTGAGCGGACCGACCCTATGGGCTGGTCATCTGCTTCTCGTCTATGGCTTCCAGTCCGCAACCTGCGTCGTCGGAAGCGGCTCAGTCGCGCCGTCCGCTCTCATCCAGACGTGGGTGGTTCTGGCAACGTTGGGGGCCATATTGGTGTTATGTTTCGGCATCTTCTTTCCTGACCGCCTCGCACATATGCTGCGCTACGACATGCCGGACCCGCACAATCGTACGTTTTCCATCCGCGTCGAACGGCTCTTGAGTTTGCTGTCGTTGACGGGGGTCATCTGGAGCGGCACATCGATCTTCCTGATCGACGTGTGCGGGATCTTGAGGTGACCACCAACGCGGCGAGAGCAGGCCTTCCGTCCGCCTACTCGCGCGGTTCTGCTTCCCGCTCGTCAAGCCTGTGAAGCACCTGTTCCGGCGTGATTTCCGTCGCAAGCTCGTCAATGGTGTCATCGACATCCGTCTTCACATCAAGGCGCTTCGCGATCGCGGAAACGAGTGCCAGGAGGCGTGTCGCCTCCTGCTCCCCCAGTAAGGATATCTGCAGGTTCAGATCCGCCCGCTTGGCATCCTCCCGGGCCATTCGGTTCTGGGAGATCAGCACGAAAGTGGTAATGAAGATCGCCTCCACCGAGGCGATCATGGCGAGCATGGCAAAGCTCGGGTCAAAAATCGGCACGCCGGGCAGGAGCCCGAGGTTCACGACGATCCAGCTCCCAAATGCGAGGATATGCAGATAAAGGAATTTCAGCGAACCGGCAAAGTTCGTGATGTGCTGCGAAATCCGGTCCTGCGCCGTTCTGTTCCGCTCATCATCCGCGCGCTGTTTCAGCACTGCGCGAATGTTGCGGTCGAGCCTGGGGGTTGCCTCCGCGGGCGATCTTTCGTTCACTGCCGGTCGATGAATTTGTTGAAGCGGCTCAGGCTGCCATCCGCGGTCTTGTCCTGGTGCAGGAACAGCAACTTGTTCTCGTCAAAGATACGGAAGAACTCCTCCCAGGAAATTTGCTCAAGGGATTCCTCGGGCTCGCCGAAATCAATGCGGAGCAGGCCGCCGTTCGGGCCCTTCACTCGCGCCGGGTGGCCGTTGCGCTCCTCGACCCAGCGCCGGATTTCTTCATGCTTGTCGGTTGCGGTGGCTTCGCTCATGAGACCTTCCTCTTCTGCTCGCCTCGCCCAATCGCTAGAACCATGCACGGCCAAACCTGTTCCACTCGAAAGCGCGTCGACCGTCATCGGTTTCGCCCACGGCAAAAGCCGGTGACCCGAGACCGAAAGATGGGCGGATCAGTTGCGCCCCTCCTCGGCAGAGTCACCGGCGTTTTTAGTGTGGGAAGCTGACCGCTCAGGCCGCTTTCGCCTTCTGGTTCGCTGCGTCTACGGCAAGTTTGGTAAGCTTCTTGTCCGTATCGCCTTCTTCCTGCAGCGTCGCGTCGAGGAGGGACACCGCTTCCTTAAGGCCAAGCTGCGTTGCCCAGGTCTTCAGGGTGCCATAGCGCGCGATTTCGTAGTGTTCGACCGCCTGCGCTGCCGCAATCAGTCCCGCATCTATGGCGGGCGACCCTTTGAACTCCTCGGCGACGTCCTCGCCCTCGGCAATCAGGCCGTCCATTGCTTCGCATGTTCTTCCCTGAGCCCGCTTGCCGATCATGTCGAATACCTGCTGCAGCCGCTCGACATGCGTCTCGGTTTGTTCCTTGTGCTTTTCGAACGCGTCCTTGCAATTCTGGGACTGAGCTGCCCTCGCCATCTTCGGCAACGCCTTCAGGATCTGTCGTTCGGCGTAGTAGACGTCCCTGAGCGTTTCATAGAACAGCGTCTCAAGTGTTTTTTCTGCCATGGCTTGCCCTCCTTCTCAGCGAGCCCGTTTGGTACGAGCCCGTCTAACGCCGTCCCTTGAAATTGGTTCCGTCATAACGGCAGGAATGGCGTCTTTGGATCCGGCAATCTCAGCAGGCTCTCGCCGCACGTCGTCGCCTTCTGGCCATGTCGGAATGATGCCCTATTTTCTACGGGATCACTCCTACCACCACAGGTGTAGAAATGTTGAAGTGGGCTTTGATCTTCTTTTTAATCTCTCTCGTCGCGGGCTTCTTAGGCTTCTCCGGCGTTTCGGCTGCGACGGCCGGGATTGCCAAGATACTGTTCTTTATCGCCGTGGCCATATTCCTCGTCTTTCTTGTGCTCGCGATCATGGCCGGAGGGATCGTGCTCTGAGGTAGCTGGCGCCGCTTCGGACCAATGGCAGCCTCAGACCAGCAAACGACACTGCTGCATCAGCAAACGTTTGAGCGTGCCTCCGGAACCATTTGCGCGGCTTTCGGGTTTAGGGTGCAAATCTCATCTAGGTTTGAGCTCCGGGTCGATTGAAATTTTCGAAAAGGCCCCTTCCGACGCCCAAACCGAAGCGTGGACGTGTAGCGATAATTGCTTAAGGAGAGCCGGCATGCTTGGAACCATACTCCTGATCATTCTCGTCGTGTTGCTGATAGCGGCGATCCCTACGTGGCCGTACTCAACGGGCTGGGGCTATGGCCCTTCCGGATTCCTCGGGCTGTTGCTCGTCGTGCTCCTGATTCTGGTACTCATGGGTCGGATTTAGAGGCTTGGCCCCGACTTGCAGTCCCGCGGCAAGGCTGCGAATAAGCTCGCAGCCGCTCGAGCGTCGGTGGACCTAGCGTGCGCCGGGTAAAACCCCGTATCCGTGTGACCAACGCGCGGGGGGAGTCTCCAGTGTAGCGCCGACCGAAACCTGCGCCGAGTGGCTCAAGGGCTTTCCAGCGCGATGCATGGTATGTGCCGCCAAGCGGTTGCAATCCCGTAAGAATTTCTTGTCTCCAGCAGCTCTTCATTAAATGCAAGCCGTGGAACAAATTGCCCGGCTGTGGATTGACTATGCATCGTTCCTCATCATTTGGAGCGACAATCTAGTCCCCCTTTTGCTCTTTGGCGGTGCCTGAAACCAGGCACCGCGATTTTTGGTGCGGACGCCTTAACGTTACGGCACATGGAACATTTTTGGGGTGCTGTCGGTTGGGCTCCATCGAGGACTCTTCTCGATTGGAGGAGAACCCGGTGAAAATTCTCTATGGCGTCGTCGTAGCGCTCATCGTGCTTGCGGCGACGGCCGTCGCCTATGCTGTCAGCCCGCGTTCGCTCGAACCCATTGAGCGTCCCGATCCGCAACGTTTCGACAGCGCCACTATCGAGCTTGGCGAGCGCCTAGCGCTGATCGGAAACTGCGCAGAATGCCACACGGCCGAGCGGGGGGAAGCCTACGCAGGCGGCCGGCCGATCCCGACTCCGCTTGGCACCATCTTTTCGACGAACATCACGCCGGACCCGGAGACTGGCATCGGCAACTGGTCACAAGCAGCCTTCCGACGTTCGATGTATGAGGGACTCGATAGAGAGGGGCAGCACCTCTACCCCGCCTTTCCCTATCACCATTTCACGAAGGTGATGCCGGAGGATGTCGATGCCCTCTATGCCTATCTCATGACGCGTGAGCCGGTGCGGAACGAGGCGCCGGAAAATGAACTGCGATTTCCGTTCAACCTCCGCCCGCTGTTGGCCGCGTGGAAGCTTCTCTATCTGGACAATGAACGCTTTACCCGTCTCCCGGATGCAGACGAGAAGGTGAACCGTGGCGCGTATCTCGTCCAGGGACTGGGGCATTGCGGCGGCTGCCACACGCCGCGCAATGCTCTCCAGGCCGAAAAAGAGGACGACTTCCTGCGAGGCGAGGTCACCGAGAACTGGTACGCACCCGCAATCGCCGGTGATGTGCCGGCGGCGGTCAGGTGGAACGAACAGAAATTGGCCGACTACCTGGCGGGCCGGTGGGTTGACGAGCACGGCGTCGCTTTCGGCGCAATGGCGCCCGTCGTCCACAACCTCTCGCGCATTGCCGACGAAGATGTCGCGGCGATCTCGGCCTATATCACGTTGCTCATGGAGGGCGACGAGGCGGAGACCGATGCCGAGATCACCGGCGCTGTCGGCGATGCGCGTGACGGCGACGATATCGGCGCGGTGATCTATGCCGGCGCTTGCGCGGTCTGCCACGATGCGAGCCCCTCGCCTTTCGCCGCGGGCTTGCCTCTGGCCTATAGCACGTCGATCCGCATACCCACGCCTTTAAATCTCATCCGGGTCATAGAGGAAGGCGTCAAGCCGCCCGAGGGTCAGCCGGGCCGCTACATGCCCGGGTTTGCCGGGGCCCTGACGGACGAGCAGTTGGTGGCGCTCGCGGCCTATCTGCGTGGGCGGTACACCGGGCTGGAGCCCTGGCTGGACATCGACGACGTCGTCGCCAGGAGAACGCACCCAGGGGCAGTTGCCGTGGCAGAAACAGCCGAAGCGGAGTGAGAGAATGATCACGCTGAGAGTGAACGGCAGTACGTTCGACACCGAGAGCGACCCGGAGACGCCGCTGCTCTACGTTTTGCGCAATGAGATACAGCTCAACGGCGCGAAGTTCGGCTGCGGACTGGGCCAGTGCGGCTCCTGCACGGTGCTCGCCGACAACCGTCCCGTCTTCTCTTGCCTTACGCCCATAGCCATGTTTGCCGAGCGGGAGATCACGACGCTCGAAGGTCTCGGTTCGATCGACAGTCCCGGCCCGGTACAACGGGCCTTTATCGAGGAGCAGGCGGCACAATGCGGCTATTGCATCCCGGGTATGATCATGCGTGCGCATGCCCTGCTTTTGCTGAACTCCGCTCCTGACGAACTAACTATCCGCCAAGCTCTTGAGCCCTCTCTCTGCCGCTGCGGAACGCATATGCGCATCCTGCGCGCCGTGCACCGGGCGAGTGAAGGGTTCCGGGAACAAACGTCCGCCGCAGGGGGGAATACTCAATGACCGTCCCTGGACAGCTGGAACTGTCGCGCCGCTCACTTCTCAAGAGCGGTGGAGCGCTCGTGCTCTACTTCTCGATTTCGCCCGTCCGGCTTGCGGCCCAGGAAGGCGCGCCAGCCGACTCTCCACCTCCCGTTAGGCTTCCGGGAAGTCTTTCCGACTTTCCTTTCCTTGATTCCTGGATCCGGATCGACGACGACGAAAGCATCACGGTCTTTACCGGCAAGGCCGAACTCGGTCAGGGCATCCGGACAGCCCTCAGCCAGATCGCGGCGGAACAGCTCAAGGTGGACTTCTCGCGCATCAGGCTCCTCACCGCCGATACCGGACAGACGCCAGACGAGGGCTACACCGCAGCCAGTCATTCGATGGAAAAGAGCGGCACGGCCATTCTGCACGCGGCAGCCTATCTGCGCCGGATGATGATCGAACTGGCGGCCGATCAACTCGGTGTCGCGGCGGACGATCTCAAGGCCGAGGACGGCACTGTCGTCAGCAGTGCCGGCGAAAGGCTAAGCTACGGACAGCTCGTCAGCGGACGGTCGCTTCATGTGACGGTGAACGACCAGACCGGCTTCTTCGAGCCCGAGAGCTATACGGTCATGGGGCAATCGGTACCGCGAGTTGATATTCCGGGCAAAGTCACCGGCGAGCCGTCCTATGTGCACGACCTGAAACTGGAAGGCATGGTGCATGCCCGCGTCGTGCGTCCGCCGAGACGAGGCATGCGCCTTTCCGACCTCGATACGTCGCAGGTCGATGAGATGCCAGGCGTGATCAGGGTGGTGCGTGACGGCAACTATCTCGGTGTGATCGCGGAAGGAGAGTTCCAGGCGATAAAGGCGATGCGGGCGCTCCAAGCTGCCGCGCAGTGGGAAGGAGGCGCATCGCTGCCTTCCGATACTGACATCTACGATCACCTGATGCAGTTGCCGGCAGACAGCAGCGTGATCAATGGGCCGGAAACGGCCGCCTCGCCGCCCGAAGGAGCGAAGGTCGTCGAAGCCACCTACACACGGCCCTACCAGATGCACGGATCGATAGGGCCATCCTGTGCGGTGGGCCTCTTCCAGAATGGGCAGCTCACCATCTGGAGCCACACCCAAGGGGTCTACCCGGATCGTTCGGCGATCGCCGAGATGATGGGCATGGACGAACGCGCGGTCCGACTCATCCATATGGAGGGCGCGGGCTGCTATGGCCATAACGGCGCCGACGACGCGGCAGCCGATGCAGCCCTGCTGGCGCGCGCCCTGCCCGATCGCCCGGTCCGCGTTCAGTGGATGCGTGACCACGAGCATCAATGGGAACCTTATGGCTCGGCCATGGTCGTGCGGGCAAATGGCTCTGTTTCCGGCACTGGCGACGTATCGAGCTGGAACTACGAAGTCTGGAGCAATCCGCACACCACGAGGCCCGGCCCGGCGGGCAACCTCCTGCCCGCGCAACTCATCTCCGGCTCCTTCGAGCCGGAAGCGCCCGCCAATATCCCGCAGCCAGCCGGCGGCGCAGACCGAAACGCCGTTCCGGAATACAACATCCCGAATGCACGCGTCGTCGAACACTTCATCAGCGAGATGCCGTTGCGCACATCGGCCCTGCGCTCCCTCGGCGCTTACACGAACGTCTTTGCACTGGAGAGTTTCATGGACGAACTGGCGCTTGCCGCCGGGGCGGACCCGGTGGAGTTCCGGCTTGTCCGGCTTGAAGATCCGCGAGCCCGCGATGTCGTGACTACGGCCGCCGAGGCGTTCGACTGGAATGGTTGGGAGCGGAGACCGGGACGCGGGCGCGGCTTTGCCTATGCCCGTTACAAGAACCTCGCCGCCTATTGCGCGGTGGCTATCGATGTGGAGGTGGACGGCGCAACCGGGCGCATCATGCTTGGCCGCGCAGTCGCTGCCTGCGACAGCGGCCAGGCCGTCAATCCCGACGGTATCCGCAACCAGATCGAGGGCGGGCTTGTGCAATCGGCAAGTTGGACGCTTTTCGAGCAGGTCCGCTTCAACGAAGAAGGGGTCCATTCGGCCGACTGGGCGGGTTACCCGATCATGCGTTTCCCGTCAGTGCCGGAGACGGTGGAAGTCCACGTCATCGACCGGCCGGGAGAGCCTTTCCTGGGCACAGGTGAGGCCTCCCAGGGTCCTGCAGCGGCCGCGATCGCCAATGCCGTGGCGGACGCGATCGGCGTACGCATTCGCGACCTGCCGCTCCAACCAGAGCGCGTACGTTCCGCTATGCGGGCCTGAACGATCAGTTCTCCCCGTTGAGGATTTTCTTGATAGAGGCCCGGCATGTCGGCCCTAATGGCGGAACATCGTCGCGACATCTCGGTTGGACAGGGACGGAGGCGGTCGCCTCCGCAAACCAGCCCAACAGGCAAGTGGGAGAATCCGACATGAGGAATCTAATCTGCAGTGCAAGCCTCCTGGCTTTGATAGTTGCACCCGCCTATGCGCAAGAGCAAACACAACCCGACCAACCAACGCAACAGGATCAGGCTCAGCCGCAGACGCAGGTGGAGCCTGAGGGTGTGATCGTCTTGTCCGAGTGGCGTTACGATCCGCTTTATACTTCCGGCTGGAGCGTCGATCAGGCCTTTGATGAGGCGACTGTCGTCGGCGCGAACGGCGACGAGATTGGCGATATCGAGAACATCGTCTTCGACAGAGACGGCAATGCCGTCGCGCTGATAGCGGAGGTCGGCGGTTTCTGGGACATTGGCGACACGCATGTCAGCATCCCTTGGGATCAGGTACAGATCTCCGAGGATGCCGCCCGCTTCACCGTACCGGTGACCGAGGAAAATGCCGACGAGTTCGCCGCAGCCGGAGACGAGAGCGTACTCCGCGAAGGCGAAACGGGGCAGGTCTCGACGGTCGATGACGACCTAGCAACTGGACCCAACCTGTTCAAGGCGACCGACATCATCGGAGATACGGCGTTCCTCGATAATGCGGCGCGCTATGGTTATCTGAACGACATCATCGTCAATGACGGCAAGCTTGCAGCCGTCGTCGCCGACACGAGAGCATTCGGTCGGGGCTACTACGCCTATCCGTACACGGGTGCGACGGCCTGGCGCGACCCGGCCCGTTACACGCTGCCCTACGGACCTGACGACGTCGTCGTGCTGCAGGTCTTCGACTACAACCAGATGCAGCGAAAGGGCACAATGGATACAGGTACAACCTCTAGCACGCAGCCCGTGCCGGAGGCCGATACCGATACCCAAACCGCTCAGTGAGCGGTTCAACGCAGCGGGAGTGCCCGCAGCCGTCACATGACGGCTGCGGTTGAGCGAGTCAGATAATTCGGATGCCAGCGAACCTTAGGCCCGCGGACGCTGTCCGCCTCGTTCTGATCGCTGCGGCACTGGTTGTCGCCGGCCTGCTATTTTGGGAGCTGCGGCATCTCCTCCTTCTTGTCTTCGCCGCGGTCCTGCTGGCGATCGCCCTCAATGCCTTCACGCAATTGGTCCAGAACTGGCTCGGGACCGGCTGGACGCTGTCCCTGCTTTTCTCCACGCTCGTGATCGCTGCGGCCGTAGCGGGCTTCACTGTCCTTCTAGGTTCGCGGATCGCGGGCGAAATAACGCAGCTTGCGGAGCGCGCTCCGGAACTGGCCGTCTCCGTTGGGAACTGGCTTGGTCTTGAAGACCCACTCGAATGGCTCGAACAGCAGGCGCGCAGAGTATTCCGGAACTTCACTCTGCTGAGTGGTATCTCCGGGCTCTCGACCGTCATTTATTCTGGGCTGGTCCAGACGCTCCTCGTAGTCGCTGGAGGAATATATTTGACCGCCCGACCTCGAACCTATCGTGACGGCTTTCTCGAGCTGCTGCCGCATACATGGCGACGCAAGGCCGGGAGGGCCATCACCTCGGCCGCGGACGCGCTACGGGTATGGCTGCTTGGGCAAGTCCTCGCCATGCTCGCGGTGGGCCTCGTGACGACGCTGGGGCTGCTGGCGCTCGGCATCCCCTCGGCCGTCGCGCTCGGATTTCTGGCCGGGGTACTCGAGTTCGTGCCCTATGTCGGTCCGGTCCTCAGCGCGGTACCGGCGATTGCGTTCGGCTTGGTCGAGGGGCCCACAAAGGCCCTCCTGGTCCTCGCGCTTTATTTCGCCATCCAACAGGCGGAGGGGCTGCTGCTCGTTCCGCTGATCCAGCGCAAGGCGGTCGATCTTGCTCCTGCTTTGGCCATCTTTGCGATCATCGCTTTCGGCATCGTTTTTGGTCCAATGGGAGTCGTTCTTGCTGCCCCGCTCACGGTTCTGTCCGTTGTCCTGGTGAAAACGCTGTGGCTGCAAGAGGGCGGCGATCGATCTGGTGCCGAAGCACAGGCCGAGCAGTCGGATCTCGAAAGCTCTGCGGGAAATTGAATTTGCTTGAAACTTGGAGGTTGGCCCATGCCGAAATACCATTTAAAGGGAAGCAGCGGCCGAAAATCGTTCCCCCATTACTGCCTGGCGGCCGCGATCGCATGCTCGTTCCTGGCCGAGGTGTCCTCAGCACAGGTCCCAAAGAGAGAGCCGCCGCCCTCCTTCAGAATTACCGACAGACCTCCAAAGCCTGATCCATTGCCCTCCGAGATTCAGCCGGGTGATGAAAGCTTCGTGCAAATCCACGGGAGATGGGTGGAGGACGCCGCGCAGTGTCCGGTGACCAACCCTGCGTCCCCGCCCGTTTCAACCCTCCTCACCGACACGCTTCTCAGGTGGAAGGGCAACACCTGCAGCGTGCGAGACGTCAGGAAAAACGAAGGCGGCGGTGAACTTACGGCGCTTTGCGTTTCCGATGATGGACGATCGGAATACGAGTTCCTGCTACGGCGTGAAACCCCGGAGCGGATGCGCATCCAGCTGTCGGATTCGGCAGAGGAGCAGGTGCTGATACGCTGCCCCCGGTAGCGCGGGGTTCGGGCAGCGGCGCGGGTTCGGGCAGACTGAAGGCTGCACCTATCGGCCTTCCATCATTTCCAATAGTACGGGTAGCCGTAATAGTCGTGATAGCGCGTTTCATAGGCGCGATCGATCGATTCACCCGGGAGATACTCCGGCGCATTGCGTATCTGGTCGCGCGTGAGATTGACGTTCACGGTTTGGGTCGCCCATATCACGTCGGTGAAGGATGTCGGCGAAATCAATACCTTCTTGCCCGGCCACCAATTCACCGTATCCACGGCGATGTAGCGGATGGCCCAGGCATCTGTGTCGACGACCAGGTCCTCCACATGACCGATGTCGCCATCGATGGCGTGCACGTAATAACCGGTGACTTCGTTTGCGGAACGCAGATGGGGATCGCCTTCTTCTCGCGAGTCGGAGACCGCCCGTTCGTCCTCGTAATCGGGTGGCGGCGAAGGCACGACCGGAGCCCTGGCGCCGGGCGCGAAATAGGTATGCGGCCCCCAATAGGGATGCCAGCCATAGTGGTCGTAGACGCTGCTTTCCTGCTGACGCGAGACGGGTGCATCGAAATCAATCTCAGGACTGTCCTTGACTTGCTGTTTCGTCACGTTGACCGACACCAGCCGGCCGATGGAATCTGACGAGAGGATCGCCGACGGCGGCAAGAGCACCTGCCGCCCGGTGAACACCACGCCCGTCTTTACGACGAACCAACGAACGCTCCAGCTCTGATCGTCGAACAGAAGATCGCCGATCGTACCGATCGAACCATCGGTGGCATCAATGCCACAGCCCGTCATGTCGGATGCGCTCCATAGCATTTTCTCACTCCTCGATATTGCCCACGCCTTAGCGCTTCTTCGTCGTCGTAGGGCGATTCCGGGCCGTCTGCCGGGCAACGTGATCCGCTTGCATCTCGGTGTCGTAGGGCGAAGGCTCGCCGTCCTGCAGATCGCCCGCGTCTGCGACGCGTTTCCTGCCGGTCTTTGACGAAGGTTGCGGCTTTGGTTGCGGCGTTGTTTCGGATTCCTTCCACACCTCTTTCGGGTCGGTCAGGTCCTGACTATCGGGGCGCGCCTTCCGGCGCTCATGCCTCGTCTCGGTGCCTGTCGTTCGGGTGAGGTTCGGCTGGTGATCTTGTGTTTTTCCTTGGCGCGGCATTGTCAACTCCCACTCTCAAAAACGCTAACGAACTCAGTGGTCAATAGGTTCCGGTCTCGACCGAGGGCGATCGCTCGGGGCGAAGGAACAGAATGCTCTGGTGTTGGTTAAGGGCGCAACGCCAACAGGTCAGGGAGACCAAGGAGATGGCGAAGAGCAATGTCGAGCAAGCGCAGAAGAAAGCGCGAAAACAGGCGAAGAACACGAGCGGCGGCGGTCACTTGGGCGGTACTTATTACGGCCAGGAACCGGACGCCAAAACGTCCACCACTGTCAGGAAAAAAGGGGACAAGGCCCGGTCGAATGACGGACGAAACTAGCGACCGCTGCGAAAAGTGCGCCTGCGGACGAACTGAAATGTTGCCCGGCGCCGTTGAGGGCGCCTAGGGCGGAGGAGCGCCGAGATGAGATGGAGATGGGTTGCGACCTGTGTGCTGGCAATAGGCGCATTTACATCCGCGCCAGGACTTTCGAAAGATCCGGGGCCTGCCGCGCAGGCAGAGCGCTGCCGTGCCGCGCCGGGTATCGATGACGACCCCCAGGCGCTCGCGCGGAAGCTTGAGGAGTGTAACGGCGTTCTGAAACCGCCCAGGGTGGGGGACCCGGAACTGGTCGAACCGGCCCCTGATGTCGGGCGGACGCCAGTGATCCGACCGGATGAGTTGCCTCCCCAACAGCATGGCCCAAACGCCAAAGGGACCGCGGCCCCGGAAGACGTTACCGTGCGGGACCTCGTGACTGCCCTTGAAGAGACGGCTGCCACGGTGAACAAGCTTGGAACGCTGTCGGCACCCGACGTACAGGTACACGACGTCTCCAAGCTCCTCCGCAGTGACGATGCCCCGACCCTCGACGCCTCGCTGAAGGAACATCAGGAGGACACGAAAAGCTTACGCCAGGCGATTGCCGCGTACCCGACCCTGTCGCAGGCGTTGAGTCGTCAAGGGCTATCGGTTGAGAATGTCGTTGCGGCGAGGATCAACTCGCCCGGTTCGATCACCATCTTTACCAGGTGAGCTATGCCGCCCGGCCCCGGGGGCGAGTTGCGACGCTGCAATCCCGTATCTATACGCCCGCTGAATGGATCAGCAGCCTCATCGCAATCTGCGCGCGAACTTGACGGTTATCAATTCGTCGGAACGCAATCCATAGGTTGCAATATTCAGATTTTCTAAAGAGTTTCTCCTGTATGACTTGCAGCGGAGAACAAAAACAACCTCGTCGATTTTCGCGTGGTACTCCATCGAACCAGGCGTTCCACAACTCTGGTAGCGCCAACTTCCCGACGGAATGACTGCGCCGGGCGCCATCCTTCTCTTTCACAGGAAGCATCACGATTTCCTGTGCGCCACCGCTCAGGAGAAACCATTAAATGCCCTTGCCCTTCGCCTTAGGCGCCGATCAATCGTGGGTAATCTGATGAAGCGCCTGTCAGACTCAATCCGGGCCAGCCTGCTCACCATCGTTTCGCTGCTATGCCTGCTGGCCATAATATTGGCCGGCCGCGAATTCTCCCATGCATGGAGCAGATTCGCGGATGCAGGGCTGGTCAGCGCCAGCAACAAGACGTCGAACCTGCTGCTGTCGGCGGCCGGCGACTGGGCCGTCGAACGCGGCATCACCAATGCTGCCCTGGCCGCTGCCCATGCAGCGCCGGCAACGACCAGAAAGGCGGTCCTCGAACGGCGGGAGAAGGCCGATGCCGCTTTGGAGAACGCGCTACGGAGGATCGCCGAGGACGCTGCTTTCGAGGCGAGCGACGCGACAATTGCCAATGTCGAGGCGGCAATGGACAAGGTCATTGCGATCCGCCGCCGGGCGGACGCCGAACTCGAAAAGCCCCTGGCAGACCGGGACCGCGCGGTCTCGAAACAATGGGTGCCGGCGATGACGTCTCTCGTCATGGCGTCTCAAGCACTCCGTATCGCTGCACAGTTTCAGCCCGATACCATCGAAACCAACATCAGCCAGATCCAGGATGTCAAAGGCGCGGTCTGGACCATGAGCGAATATGCCGGACGTGAACGCGCGCTCGTCGGGAGTGCAATCTCAAGCGGCGCGGCCCTCGACAGCCAAACACTGCAGACGCTCGCCACCTATCGCGGCCGTGTGGAGCAATCGTGGCTGACGGTCGATGCCTATTTAGCCCGGAAGAATGTCGATCATGGCGTGACAGTGGCGGCGGCAGCCGTCAAGCAGACATTCTTTGGCAGTTTCGAGACGACCCGCAAATCGGTCTACCAGGCAGGCATTACCGGTACACCCTATCCACTTGACGCCCACGCCTGGATTGCCGAGGCGACGCGCGCGATCGATACGCTGCTGGCACTGGCCGGCAGCACCGGCGGCGCATCTGACCACGTGACCAATGCCTCCGCCGGCAGTGCACGAATGGCGATGATCGTGAACGGCGCTGTGCTGCTTTTCGGTCTCGCCCTGGCTGGGCTGGCGTTTCGCGTCGTTCTCGGCGGCGTGCTTCGACCTGTTGGGCAGATTACCGACGTCATGCGCACGCTCGCCGATGGCGACCTCTCGGTTGCAATCCCCTTCGCCGACCGGACGAACGAGATCGGCGAGATGGCCCGCGCCGTCGAGGTGTTCAAGCAGAACGGCATCAGGGTGCGCGAACTCAACACCCAGGAAGCGGCTCTTCAGGCAAAGAGCGCCGACCTGCAGTCGAACATCGGCCAGGTCGTCCAGGCCGCCGTCGCCGGCGACTTCACCCGGCGCATCACCAAGGATTACGACAATGCCGACCTCAACCGCTTCGCCGCCCAGGTGAACGAACTGGTGACCTCCGTCGACCGCGGCGTCGCGGAAACCCGGCGGGTGATCTCGGCGCTGGCGGAGGGCGACCTCACCGAAACCATGCGCGGCGAGTTCCAGGGCGCCTTCGGCGAACTTCAGTCGAACGTCAACCAGACGATGGCGAACCTGCGCAGCGTGCTTCGCGAGGTGCGCGCGGCGATCGACACGATCAATGGCGGGGCCGGCGAGATGCGCGTGGCCTCCGGCGACCTTTCCAAGCGCACCGAGCAGCAGGCCGCCTCGCTGGAGGAGACCTCCTCGGCGCTGGAAGAGATCACCGCGGCGGTCAAAAGCTCGACCGAGCGGGCGACGGAAGCCAGCCACATGGTCGACGAGGCGCGGCGTTCGACCGAGCAGTCGAGCGCCGTCGTCAAGGATGCGGTCTCGGCCATGGGCCGCATCGAGCAGGCCTCCGGCGAGATCGGCCAGATCATCAACGTCATCGACGAGATCGCCTTCCAGACCAACCTCCTGGCGCTCAATGCCGGGGTCGAGGCGGCGCGCGCCGGGGACGCCGGCAAGGGCTTTGCCGTCGTCGCCCAGGAGGTGCGCGAACTGGCCCAGCGCTCGGCCAATGCCGCCAAGGACATCAAGGCGTTGATCTCGCGCTCGGGCGACGAGGTCCATGCCGGGGTGAAGCTGGTGACGGCGACCGGCGAGGCGCTCGCCCTGATCCAGGGCCATGTGGTCAAGATCAACGAGCATGTGCATTCGATCGCCACCGCCGCGAAGGAGCAGTCGACGGGGCTTTCGGAGGTCTCGACCGCGGTCAACCAGATGGACCAGACGACGCAGCAGAATGCGGCGATGGTGGAGGAATCGACGGCGGCGACCAACCGGCTCGCCGACGAGGCGGCCAACCTCGCCCGGCTGATCGCCCGCTTCAGGATCGAAGCCGGCGCCGCGCCGCGGGCGGCCGCTCCGGACAGCCGTCCGGTCGCCTCGCCCGCCCGCGCACTTTCCCGCAAGCTCGCCGGCGCCTTCGGCGGCCGCGGCGCAGCCGCCGCAGCGGTCGCCTCGGAATGGGAGGAGTTCTGAGAAAAGATCTCACATAAAAACATCTCCCGGCCCTATGTCCTCAAGAGCCGGGCGATTTTTATTCGTCGCTTCCGCTTCGGCCTCAGCCGCTCAGGCAAAAGCGCGAGCGCCGGATCATGGCGCAGCGTGTCGTGGTCGTCGGGACGTCCTCGTAGCCGAGCGAAACCGCCGCAATGCGGCTGCCCGATCACAGTCCGATCGCGCCGCCGTCGAGACCAGCACCACTCTGTGGCCGTCGAGGCCTTCAAATTAGAGCTGCTCGGAGATACAGTGTGTTTTGCTCTTTGGAGAGTCTGGTAAGCCTTTGTGGCGAAAGCAGCTTCTCAGTTCGCGGGCTCGATGCGCCTCTTACTTTGAGAGATTCAGGTTATTCCAAACGGAACCCAGTTGCACTGTCCTGGTTGTAGCGAAGATGGCACCGCCGTTTCCAAGGCGAGCAGGTCCGATGCAGGTCACTGCTACATTGGACTGATTGCTCGATGACCGCCCACGAAAATCGACGCTGACGAGTCCAGTTGATGGCTATCGACCTTGCTGAACAATCCATCGCCGCTCTGTTTATGGCAATGGGCGTGGCCGGCGCTCTTGTCTGGTATGCCGGCACCAGGCTGGTCGGCCTAGTCGACGAGATCGCAGAGCGCTTGAAGCTCGGCCAGGCATTTGCCGGAATGCTGTTGCTCGGCGGTATCACGTCGCTGCCCGAACTGGCGACGGCGAGTTCGGCTTCAATAGCTGGTAATCCGCTGCTCTCGATCAACGATCTGCTCGGCACCTCGTCGATCAATATTCTGCTGCTGGCGATAGGCGACACCATCTATGGCAAAGAATCGCTGACACACCAGACTTATAGACCCGCGCCGCTGATGCAGGGCGTCCTTGGCATGATTCTGATGGCGGCGGTCGCGATTGCCATCGCCGTGGGGGATACTGCTGTTCCCATACTCGGAACGGGCGTGTTCTCGCTCGTCCTTGCCCTTGGTTGCTGGCAGGCATTGCGCATTTCCAACCGTTTCGAAGGCCGTAGCAACTGGGAAGCCGTGAACCCGCCCAAAATCGAACCGGCAGAGCGCGCCGTCCGGAACGACAGCAATCTGCAACTTGGCGCTTTGACGTTGCTTGCAGGAGCAGCGATCCTGTTCGGTGGAGCGATCCTGGCCCTCTCCGGGGATGCAATTGCCGAGAAATCCGGTCTGGGCAGCTCGATCGTGGGTTTCGTCCTGGTCGGCTTCTGTACATCCCTTCCCGAACTGAGCACAGTTATTGCAGCGCTGAAACGGCGCCGTTATCAGCTTGCGATCGGTGATATCTTTGGCACAAACCTCTTCAACATTCAGATCATCTTCATTGTCGACCTGTTCTTTCGTGGTGGGCCTGCGCTCAACACCGCTGGCGATTTCGAGATGACAGCCGCTTGCCTTTCCGTGGTCATGACCGGCATTTTCGTGGCGGGAATGCTGGAGAGACGCGACAGGACAATCTGGAGGATGGGCACAGACAGCGCCTTGGTGCTGATCGTTTTTGCTGTCGGCCTAGTAGGGCTTACGACGATGGCATGAAGTGGAGAAATCTCGTCTGTAGCGAGACCCACCTGGTTCGGGAAGCAGCTTGAATTGCCCGAAGCGATCACAAGCATGATTCACGCCAGGCGGTTTCACGGGCAGCACTATTCGCCTGATTGGATACCTGTAAGTCACAGCTTTACGATGAGGCCGAAAGCCCAGACCAGCCAGAAACCGATCATCACAATCAAAAGCGTGCCGGCCAATCGCCAGTTTGCAAGGCGCCGCTCCATTAGCTCGATCAGGCGCGCTGGCCGCGAGAGCCAAGAAAGTTCGATCTCGGGCATGCGCGCGTGTTCGAGGCGCGCCGCCCACTTGCAAATTGCGGAAGCGCTTCGCTCCAGAGGGATCACGATGTCGCCTTCTGGAATGGCAAGGCTTGGCCGAAGCGGCAGACGCAAGACGGCACCCAGCAGGCTCGCCCCCGCGAGTATCGGCCATAGTGCAGCCCAAATGTTCTCCGGGTCAAAGGCGTAGCTGATCGTCAACTCGGTCAGCGCGGGAAAAACAAGCCACGGGGCTGCCAGGGCCGCACCTGTACAGGCGAAAAAAGGTACCAGCAGCCCGTTGCGAGCCCTGCCGGATTCCGGAGCCGTTCGACGGACGAGTTGGAGAAAGCGGAGCATCAAAAGCGTCGTCCCCACGGCCGAAAGAGTGACCAGCAGGGCCAAGGTTCCTTCGCCGATCGGGGCCTTGATGGCGAGCTTCGCAAGCGCGCCCCCCGTCAAAGGCAGCCCGGCAATGGCCAGCGCCAGGAGGCCGGCGAGCAGCATAACTGACAGAAGGTTCTTGCGCCCGGTCTCAGCGATCACGCCGACCGACAGGAACAGTGCCCCTTTGGCGAGGCTGTGGTGGGCGACGTAGAGTGTTGAGGCCGCGATTGCCACAGCGTCGGCTCCGGACGATCCGAAAGCGGACCCGAGCACGACGACGACCAGGCCCATCTGGCTCAGCGTCGAATAGGCAAGCACTGTCTTAGGACGGTTCTGAAAGACGCCGACGACGACGCCGATGTAGGCCGTGGCGATGCCCAGTCCGACAAGCACGTCACTCCAAATAGGGAGATCGGCCGTCAGCGGCAGGAACTGAATGAACCCGAATATGCCGGCGTTGACGATCGCGCCCGAAAGCACGGCTGAGGCGGGCACGGGCGCGACAGGATGAGCGAGAGGCAGCCAGACATGCAGTGGCACAAGGCCCGCCTTGAGGCCGAAGCCGGTTACAAGCAGCGCAAACGCCAGATCACGGTGCGGCGATTGTAGGATGGCGGCGCGGAATTCCTCGATCAGCAGCGAGCCGGCAGCATCGGCGCCGATCAGGAGAGCCAGGAAAAGGGAGGTTTCGCCCAGAATGGCAAGAAGGAGATAAATGCGTCCGGCGCGCAGCGCTTCGGCGCTGCCGCTGTGAACCACGAGACCGAAAGCGGCAAGGGAAAGCACCGCGAAGGAAAGGTAGAGACTGATAATGTCGGCGGCGACGTAAAGCAGGAGGTTCCCCGTCAGGGTGGTCAGCCAGAACCCGGTGAAACGGTTGCGCCCCGTCTCGTCGATGGCCGAGCAGGCAAAGAGGCCCGCCAACGACCAGAGAAGCGCCGCGATACCGAGGAAAACCCTGTTTGTTTCGTCCAGTGCAAGGCCGGCCCCCAGCAGGACGTGCGTCAAAGGCTGGGCCGTACCCGCCGGGACGAGCAGGGCAGCAGCAAGTGCGGGCAACGGCGCCGCAGGCATCAACGCGAATGCACTTCGCCGAGTGCCGGGGAGCAGCGCCAGCAGCATGAGCGCGAGGGGAAATCCGGGCGCGGCACACAGGAGGAGCGAAGCGCCGCTCATCCGCCGTGCTCCCTCTCGACGATGAGCTGCGCCCAGCCCAGCGGGCTGAAGTCCGCTCCGGCAAACAATCCTGCAAGGAGGGCTGCGCAGGCCGTTGCGAGCGCCGGCCATATGAGCATCGGCACCCGCTCGCGATCTGGTGCTGCCGTGGTCACGGGTGGCCCGAACCAGGCGTGGTACATCGGCGGAAGAAGATAGGCGGCATTAAGCAGGCTGCTAATCGCAAGCACGAAGATCACCCAGGGCTGACCGGCCTCCAGCCCGCCTGTCCCGAGCTGCCATTTGCTGACGAATCCAGCGATCGGCGGGATCCCGATCATCCCGATCGCCGCAATCGAGAAAGCGCACATGGTGAGTGGCATGGCGCGTCCAGTGCCGCCCAATTGGTCGATCCGGGTCACGCCCATCCTTGTTTCGAGCGCACCCGCACAGAAGAAGAGCGTTATCTTCATCAGGCCCTGGTGGACCAGATGGACAAGTCCGCCCACGGTCGCTTCCGGACCGGCGAGCGCGGCGCCAAGAACGATGTAGCTCACCTGGCTTACCGTGGAAAATGCCAACCGCCGCTTTATGTCGCTCTGGTAAAGCGCGCGAAGCGATCCGTAGATGATCGTGGCGGAAGCGACCGCCGCGAGCGGGAGGCTTGCCCCCAGGTCCTGCACGAGCGCAAAGCCGAAGACGTCGTAGACGATCCTTACTATGCCGAATGCGCCCGCCTTCACGACCGCCACGGCGTGGAGCAGCGCACTGACCGGTGCCGGCGCTATCATCGCCGCCGGGAGCCAGCCATGAAGGGGAATCAGTGCGGCTTTGACCCCAAGGCCGCCGATCAGAAGGACGAAGATGATCCGAAGGACCGTCCTGTCGGGCCCGAGCGGCGGGGCGTGCAGCGCGAACTCGACGGGCCCCACCATGCTTTCCAGCCAGACCATGCCCACGAGAAGCAAGGCGCTGCCGCCGAGCGTATAGGCGAGGTACTTGCGGCCGGCGGCGATAGAATGCCGGTCGCCCTTGTGGGTTACCAACGGCCATGTCGATAGGGTGAGCATCTCATAGAAGATGAAGAAAGTGATCAGCGTCCCTGCCAATGCCACGCCTGTGGTCGCGGCGACGCAGAGGCTGAAGAAGCCGAAGAACCGGGACTGGTTCTGCTGATCGCCGAAGTAGGCGATAGCGTAGATGGTGGTCAGCAGCCATAGGAAGGCGGAGAGGGTCAGGAACAGGAGGCATAGCGCATCCGCTCTCAGCAGCAGTTCCAGCCCCGGCGCGAGCGGGAAACGCATTTCGTAGATTTCGCCTGCCGCCACGCCGCGCAGCATGAGCGCGACGAGGCCGAGCTTGGCGATGGCCCCTGCCAGATTTACGAACGTGCGCAGCCTGGGCATCGAATCGGGAATGAAGAATATGATGCAGGCTGTGACAACGCTGCTGAGCAAGGTCAGGATCGGAAGCCAGTCGTTCATTGCAGTCCTGTCTCCGCGGCAACTGGGCTGCCCACCTGAGCCAGCCGGAACGGCTCGATGGATGCAAGCCCCAGCCCGACGGCGCAAAGGGCGAGCACCAGCGGTATCCATTCAAGGCTCCAGTGAACCCTGCGCGCCGCGGGCGCCGCTTCGTCCCGCTCCATCATCAGCCTGGAGAGAGGTCGGAAGAAATAGGCCGCCGTCAGCAGCCCGCCCGCCACCAGCACCAGACCCCACCACCAGCGCCCGCCCGCGAGGGAGGCCGTCAGCATCAGATATTTCGCCAGGAAACCGCCGCTCGGCGGCAGGCCCATGAGGGACACGGCCGAAAGTCCGAAAGCGAAGCTCGCGACCGGCGCGGCGCGGCCAAGCCCGGCCAGGGCATCAATCCGGCCACTGCCGGCCGAAAGGATCAGCGCGCCGGCGGCAAGGAACATGGCGGCCTTGGCAAGACCGTGGGAAAGCCCCTGGAAAACGGCCCCGGTCCATGCGCTCGCCGCCCAGGGCTGGACTTCATTGGCCGCGCCCGCCAGCGGGAAGACGAGGAACAGATATCCGGTCTGCGCGACGGTCGAATAGGCAACGACCTGCTTCAGTTCCTCTTGCCGCAGCGCAAGGAGCGAACCTGCGAGCACGGCCATCGTCCCGAGCAGGCCAAACAGCATCGTGACCTGCGGGGTCGCGAGCGGGGGCATCACGTCGAACCACAGCCGCAGCAGGACATAGAAGCTGGCCTTCACCACGATAGCCGAAAGCAGGGCGCTCGCCGGAGCGGGCGCTCCCCCATGGGCGGGAGGCAGCCAAGCGTGGAACGGGAACAAGGCCGTTTTCGCAAAAAGGCCGACGCTCACCATGGCGGCCGCTGCGTGCGAGGCCGGTGTCGGCCGCACCTTCGCCGCCAGTTGCGCCATGTCGAGCGTACCGTAGGCGCCGTAGAGAAGGGCAACGCCGATCAGATAGGACAACGAGGCCAACAGGGCATAGAGCAGGTAGCGCATGCCTGCGGCGACGTTCGCCGTGCGCCCTTCGAGGGCCACCATCGCCACTGCGCAGATCGTCAGCAATTCAAGCGCGACGTAAAGGTTGAAGGTGTCGCGTCCAACGAAAGTCCCGTTGGCGGCTGCCCAGATGCCGAAAAAGAGCGGCCAGAAAGAGAAACTCCGGCGCGACCCCTCATCGGCTGCGAAGTAGCGGACCGCGAACAAGCCCGTTCCGCTCGCGACAACCGCACCGAGGCCAAGGAAGGCGGCGGCGAGTCCGTCCGCGCGCAGCACGATACCGAGCGGCGCAGGCCACCCTCCGAGCAGGTGAAGCACTTCCCCATCGTTCCTCACCCGTTCCGCGATGACTGCCGCGATCGCGAGGGCGCCTGGGACGACCGGCCACAGAAGATGCGGCGCGCGGCGCCCCAGCGGCAGGGAGAGGACGGATGCCAGAAGCGGCAGTGCGATCGCGAGAGCGAGGGCGGCTTCAGCCATCCTCGTCCCCGGCATCGGGAAGGGACCGCGCGCCGTCCCGAAGACGGCGCAGCAGTGCCAGGGCAAGCGCGGTGGCGGAAAGCGCGACGACTATGCCGGTGATGATCATTGCCTGCGGCACGGGGTCGGAAGCATGTTCAGGGGCCCGGGCGGACAACGCTCCGAAGAGAAGAAACACGCCGCTGCCCGCGACATTGAAGGACAGGATCTGTCTCAGAAAATGCCGCTGCGCCAAGAAACCGTAAAAGCCGATCGCGATCAGCATAGATCCGGTCAGCCCGTACACGAGCGCGGAAGTCACGATCCGTGCCTCGCGGGGCCAAGCACAAGGAGCGCTAGCGTTGCGGCGATGGACACTGTGAGCGCAAGTTCGACCGTGACGATCATCATCTTCGCTGTACCCGGCTGATAGGTGAGGAAGGCGCCCTCCATCAACCCGAAGAGCCCCGCAAGGATGAAGAGCAAAGGCCCGGCCGCGACCAGCCAACGAAGTGCACCGCTCGCCAGTCGCGGCGGATCCGTGATTGCGGCCATCATCGCCAGCAACCATACCGCCGCGAGCACCGTTGCAGCCTGGAAGGCCCCGCCCGGGGCAGTCGTCCCGACCCAGACCAGATATATGCCGATGACTATTCCAAAAGGCGGGATGAGGCGGCCGAAATTCGCGAGGACGCCGCCTGGGCGGACGTGCTGGCGCGGGCCTGGCCTCCCGCCCCACCTGTCGTCCCGTGAAGACGACCAGACTCCCACGAGCGCCAACAGCAGCACCGCGACCTCGAGGAGCGTGTCGTAGCCACGAAAATTGAGGAGCACTGCCGTGACCGCGTTTGATGCTCCGGAATGCGCGAGTTGCGCCTCGACGGCCGGACGTAGTCCGCTGGTCGGCTCCGCAAGGCCGATCACGATCCAGCAGAGGCCGGCGCCAACCGCAAGACACGAAACAAGCGCGAGCGGCCGGATCTTCAGCGGGAAAGAAGATTGGGCGGGCGAATGAGGAAGCGCGCCGAGAAGGATGACGCTTGTCAAACCGGCGCCGATCGCCGCCTCGACCAGGGCGACATCGACGGCTTCGAGCCGGACCCATCCCACCGTAAGCAACAGGCCGAAAACGATATAGAGCGCGACGCCGGCGAAGAGATCCCTGGCGAGCACTGCCCCCCCGGCCACGGCGAGGACGAGCAGGCAAAGGACGATGTCGAAAGCGGCGCTGACATTCATCGGTTCGGCTCTTCCGTTTGGCATGCGGAAAGAGCGGCCCGAGCGACGAGCTGCGCGGCAGTAGCGGCAGCGGCAACGGTGAAAAGCCAGACGGCAAGGAGCTTGAAGACCGTCCAGACGTCCGCCGCCTGGAATGCAGCGGCGATCACGATGAACCCGAGCCCGAGGTTGTCCGCCTTGGTAAGGGCGTGAAGGCGCGAATGGACGTCCGGAAATCGCAGCAGCCCGACGGTGCCTGCAAGAAAGAAGAAGAGCCCGAAAGAGACCGTCAGGCACGACGCGACATCTGCAATCATGCCTCCTCCTCCGGGTCTCCGGCGCCTCCGGGACTGACGCTCTTGACGAACGCAACGGCGGCGAATGCGGCCAACAGGGCGAGGAGCAACGCGACATCCAGCACCGCCGGCCGGGCACCTGCAAGCGAGAGCAGGATAAGGATCGCGACGCCGCCGGTTCCGACCAGTTGCGCGCCCATCATGCGATCGGCCCGGCTCGGCCCGATGAATATTCGAATGGCGCTTGCGGCAACATTCAGCAGCACGATGAGCGCCGCGCCCTGGAAGAAACTATCCATTCCTCACCGCTCCCGCAATTTCGCTCTCTTCCTGCACGATCTGGCGCACGACTGCTGCGCGCACGTCGAGGCAGTGTATCAGAAGCGAATCTCCCTTGGAGCCCGCAACCAGGGTCCCCGGCAACAGGCTGATCTCGCTGCCGAGAACGACGCGCGAGACGCCCGGTGGCAGGCGGTGGGGCCGGTAGACGACCCAGCCCGGGTTGAGCGGAAGTTTCGGGTGGAACGCGCGCCAGGCCACATCGAGGCCGCCGGCCATCGAGCGCCGGAGGAAGCGGGGGGCCAAGGCAGTGATTTCAAGAAGATCAAGCGATGGTTCATTTGCCGGGGCCAGGCGACCGCCCAGCCACGCGGCGGCGCCTGCGGCAAAGAGGCCCGGAACGAGTGCGTTGATGTCCCCACCCATGATCACGATCCAGAACACGAGGAAACTCACGAACCGCTTCGCTGGCGTTACGATATTCAAGATGGCGCCCATACACAAGAAACCGTTCTCGAATTGCGAAGTTCCGTTGTCACCTCATGCACGAACAACCGGCGTCAGGACGGAATTTTGGCCGAGAAATGCGCGGTGCCCTGAATGGCGGCATCAGTGTCCATTTGAAAGTTGCGGCTCGGCTTGCGTGCCCTTTTCGCCGATGGCTCCGCACGAAGGCCTCGCTCAGCCGCAAGGTAATTGGAAACCTACGAGCGGGGCAGGATCCAGGATCCTGCTCGGCCATATAAAATCGAACGTGAATCCGATACCTCGGCGCGATATCGCCGACGCGCTGAGGCCCTGAGTCTGTCCACGTAACGGACGAGACCTGCATCCTTCGAGCGCGCTCGCTCCGATGCTCACCGCGCAAATCGGCGGACTTCGACGTGAGCCAAATGACGCTCGATGGCTCCGGATGCCACTTGCGCGTTTCATTTAGCAGCGTGCGGTCTTTCCTCTGAGGGCGTACACACGGGCCGCTGTTATCGTGTCCGAAAATGTCTCGCCGTTGTCTTGGTAAAGGAAGGCTCCGATGTGGCGCCGCCATCAGACGACGCTGCCAATTGGCAGACGGTGGCCGCCTCTTCCGTCTTGAGCGCGGTAACGAGGTGTAGAAGATGGAGGCTGGGACTTCGGTTGCGATGGCTCTGCCCTTCTAGTCGATACGGTCGATCCACATACGGGAGCGGCGCCGGATCGGTATGCCAGCGGAAAAAGGTGGCCGACACGAGCCTCGATCTCCGGCTTGAGGTCCGGTCCGCCGGTGCCATCGAGGGCAACAGCGGCCTCTGCCGCCTCGGCCTGCGGCCGCTCGCCTTGATCAGCGCGCTGGTCTCAACGGCAAATCTGTCGGGCATGGATTCAGCATCTGGCTCGCCCAGCTCCGGTTCGACACGAACAAATTTCACCTGCACCACCTCGCGACCGTCGGCTGTTGGGAAGGATTGGCAAGATCGTGGTTGCGGCGTCCTGGTTAATCTCGAGCCCCGTTCTCGACGGGGAACATCTCGCTGAGCTTGTAAGCCACCTCGGTCCGGTTGGTTGCCTTGAGCTTCTTCATGATATTCCGAATGTGGACCTTGACTGTGCTCTCGCGAAGGTTCAGCTCATAGGCGATGATCTTGTTGGCTTTGCCGCGTCTGAGCTCCCGAATGACCTCTTCCTGGCGTTGTGTGAACATCCCAGCCATGGGTCGTTGTGCTGTTCCGCCTGAATCAATGACTTTGTGGGTGGCAAGTACGCTGCTCGCGGGCACGAAGATCCCACCGGCGTGCGCCAGCTTGACCGCTTCCACGCAGACGTCGAAACCGATCGTGGTTGGAATATAGCCCTTCGCTCCGCATTCCAGTGCTTTGAGAATCTGAGACAATTCGTCGGTGTCGGCGAGGACCACGACAGGTGTCGGTCGAAATTCCATCACCAGGCCGGCAATTTCGCCGGCGATATTTGGATCGGTGACCTTTCTGCCGCCTATGTTCACGAGGACCGCGGCGATGGGCGGATGAACATCCTCGTCTCGCCGCCATTCTTCGGTCGATCCGAAGGCCAGGACCTCCAGGCCCACGCCGTATGACACGAGGCATTGGGCCAGGCATTCCCTATCGAGCGTGCGGTGGTCCAGGAGCAGCAGCGCCGCATCCGTTCCCGGCCTGTCGCATGTTTCATCGGCGGCATCGCCGGGCGCGGAAGCATTTAAGGTGTGAAGCGCGGAATTCTCGTAAAATCGGGCCGCTGAATGCATGGTAAAACTCCCCACATTACGCGGGTGAAAAACAAAACCAAGAGACGCTACTCACGGGAGGTCGCGTCGCCGTTCCAGAATACACTTTTTGCAAATGTCGCTCGAAAGCCGGCCATTCACGAATATCAAATTGAACGATAGATCCTAAATGATCGTAGATCATTAATCTATGTTAATAGCCATTAAAAATAAAATCGATGAACCTTGTCAAACGGCGTCATAATAAACGGATTAGTACGTTATGACTATGAATGATTATCTTCCACTAATTGCTTTTTTCAACATAATCACGTTGGCTTAGCTCAGGAAATGAACTCTCAATCAGGATTCGCCAGGCAGCCGGAGATACCCCGGATCGAAACCTGCGAAGCGCTCGAGGCCCTCTCTGTTCACGAAATGAACGGAACCGTGGCGAAATTCCAAATAGCCCCGCTCCCTCAGTTCGCGCAGCATCCGGTTGACGTGGATCGCGGTCAGCCCGAGCGCATCGGCGAGGTCGTATTGTGTCAGAGGGCATTCGAACCCAAGCTGCCTTGCAGAATTCGCCTTTTCAAGGCGTGTCCCCAACTCGAGGAGCAGGTGAGCCGTCCGCATCAATGCGCTTCTCCGGCCAAGATTGGTCAAGTGCTGGACCAGAATCGCCCTTTGACGGGCGATTGCTCCAAGCAGGACGGCAGCGAGATTCGGGGAGCGAGCGAGACCCGCAAGCAACGCCTTGGCGGGCGCCTCGAACACCATGAGTTCGGTTTGCGCTATGAATGATTCCGGGGCCTCGCCGTCGAAGGCCCGAGAGGCTACGAACTCTCCCTTCAGCGGAAAATCCAGGATCTGTCGCTCCCCATCCATCAGCTCGGTGAAGATGCAGCCCCAACCGGAACGGATGACGAAGATGCGATCCTGCTCGTCCCCCTGGCGGGCGATGACGGCATGCGACGGATAGCGTCTCAGAACGAAACCGAGAGAGCCCAGATGGGCCTTGTCGCAATCGTCGAGTCCTACTCGGAAGACCGGGGCCTCCTTCACCCTGGGAAATGCGTGAGACGCAAATGTCATTTGCGAGGCACCTCTTTCTTTGGAGCTTGCATGATACATCGAGTAGAGATCGACGTAAGATTGCCAATCGGAGCTAATGCAAATTCGGTATCTGCGCCCCCTTGGGGGTTTCCAGTTAAATCGGCTAGTGTTTTAGAGAAGGCGCGAGCCAATCAGCCGTTACGTGGCGCTCGGCCCTATCAGCCTCGTTTTGGGCTTAGATTCAAGCAGTTCTGAGGCCGTCTGAAATAGGCTGGGGCCTGAGGACTTGGAGCGTTTTCGCCGGCTCGAGGGTCAGCAGCCGTCGCTGCCGAGTGCGAGCGCGCTATCTTTAGCTCAGTGATGCTTGAAGATGGCAAGAAAAAATCGAGAAACGGATGCGCGGCGCGGCGCCGGCCCAACGTCCTTAAGGCCAAGCGTAAAGCGATCGCACTTGCCGCATTGCACATCACGGAATCGCTGTTGCTCGAGCTGGAAGCGTCCGAACTGCTTTCACCCAAGGAAATAAGGGGGCTGCTCAAAGACGCTATGACGACCCTGCGGAAGGCGGGTCGGCAGGAAGGAATGCGCAATTGCACCGTCGCAAGCGATATCGTGGGGTCCATTCTGGAACAATACGCACGATCGAGACCCTGAGCCCTCCAGCGATGTTCAACGGCGGAGCGGCCTCACCGCCGGCGCCGAATGTCCATCGGGTGAGCATGCCGGACTCTCGGCTCTCTCTGCTTTCTCAAACGGTCGCGCCCGCGAAGCAGAGCGATTGTAAAGACCCTACTTGACCGACCTGGTATATGCGTCGCTCGAAAGAGCATCAAAGGACGTTGTAAGTCGTTGAAGCTCCAAATTGAGCGTCCCGAAGAGCGGGTCCGGTTTTTCAAGCTGGTGCGCTGAGCCGACCCGCTCGCGCTTCAATGACCGCATCCACCACGGAATGCAAATCCCACTTGACCCGAATGTTATCGATAACATAAGCTCTCTCTCAACGCCGAGCTTTGGGAGGAGCGCAATGGTTGATGACAAGCTTCTGGAGTTTCGCTCCATCACCAAGACGTTCGGCGGCACGCGGGCTCTGTCCGAGGTGTCGCTTGATCTTGGAGCCGGCGAAATCCTTGCCCTGCTCGGCGAAAATGGCGCTGGCAAATCGACGCTGATCAAGACGCTCGCCGGCATCTACCGGCCCGACGGCGGAGAGATCCGCTTTCGCGGCGAACCCTATGTCAATCAGCCGCCGAAGCCCAACCGGCGTCAGCCGGTGGCATTCATTCACCAGGATCTCGGTCTGATCGAGTGGATGACGGTTGCCGAGAATGTCGGCCTGGCGCAGGGCTTCTCGATGAATTCGCGCCTGATCAACTGGCGCCAGACGGAGGAACGGGCGCGCGAGGCCCTGCGCCTCGTCGGCTGCGATTTCGACCCCTCCACCCGCGTGCACGACCTGACGCGTACGGAGAAATCCCTGGTGGCGATTGCGCGAGCCTTGGCCGTCGAGGCGGATGTCCTGGTGCTGGACGAACCGACGGCAAGCCTTCCGGCCGACGAGGTGGAGCGGCTGTTCGAAGCCATCCGGCCGCTGAAGCAGAGAGGCGTAGCGATGATCTATGTCTCACATCGTCTCGATGAGATCTTCAGAATCGCCGACCGCGTCGCTGTCCTGCGCGACGGCCGCCTCGTTGGCCAGAAGCCGGTCCGTGATACGACGCCGGACGAACTCATCGAAATGATCGTCGGACGCAAGGCGGACCAGCTTTTCGCGAAGGCGGATTGCACGCCGGGCGAGGCGGTCGTCAGCATCCGCCACCTAGCATGCGGGGGCGCCGGGCCCGTCTCCTTCGACGTGTTCGAGGGCGAATTGCTCGGCCTCGTCGGCCTGCGCGGCGCCGGTCAGGAACTCGTCGGCCGCGCCCTGTTCGGCTGCGAACCTTTTTCCGGTACCGTCACGATTGGCGGACAGCAGCCAGACCTTTCGAGCCCGGTCGCGGCGATGCGCGCCGGTGTCGGGCTGATCGCCCGCGACCGCACCGAAGAATCGGTCGCCATGTCGCTGTCGCTGCGGGAGAATACTTTTCTCAATCCGCAGGCGTCCGGCCGCAAGCTTCTTTCCTTCCTCTCCCCCTCCCGAGAAGCCGAGATGACCTACGCCATCGGTGAGCGCGTCGGACTGAAGCCGAACGACCAAAGCCTGCCTATCGAGGCGTTGTCCGGCGGCAACCAGCAGAAGGTCGTGGTGGGGAGATGGCTTGCGACCGGCCGACGGCTGCTCATTGCAGAGGATCCAACCGCCGGCGTCGACGTCGGCGCAAAGGCGGAGATCTACCGGCTGATCGCGCGCGCGCTCGAAGCCGGCCTCGCCGTTATCGTCGTATCGACGGATTTCGAAGAAATCGCCCATATCTGCCATCGCGCCCTCGTCTTCTCACGCGGACGCATCCTGCGCGAATTGCGGGGCGCCGACCTGACGACCTCGGCGGTTATCGCCGCCGCTTCGGCCTCCGAGGCCGCTTAAAATTCCGGGAGAGAAAAATGCAGTCGATCGAATCCACCGCGCTTGAACCGACCCGAGGCGAACTGGCGGGACTGAGCCTGCTGCAGAAGCTTCTGCGCTTTCTGCCGGCCTATGGGCTCGTAGTCCTTACGCTCTTCCTGATCATCCTCTTCTCAATCCTGTTGCCGCAGACCTTTCCGACCGTGCTCAATCTGCGCTCGATCATCTCCGACAAGGCGATCATCGCCATGCTGTCGCTCGCGGCCATGGTCCCGATGGCTGCCGGACGCATCGACCTGACCGTCGGCTACGGCATCGTGCTTTGGCATATCCTAGCGATCAGCCTGCAGACGATGGTCGGCGTGCCCTGGCCGGTGGCCGTGGCGATCGTGCTGGCTCTCGGTGCGCTTTCCGGCTTCTTGAATGGACTGCTCGTCGAAGTGGCCCGGATCGACTCCTTCATTGCCACGCTTGGCACAGGTACGATCCTTTACGCACTGGCGCTCTGGCACACCGGCGGGCGGCAAGTCGTCGGCGTGCTGCCGGACGGCTTCTATGCGCTGAACGGAACCATGGTCCTCGGCCTGCCGATCACCGGTCTTTATGTGCTGCTCCTCGCAGTCGCGCTTTGGCTGGTGCTCGAATATCTGCCGATCGGCCGCTACGTCTATGCAATCGGCGCCAATCCGAAGGCCGCGGCACTCAACGGCATTCCGGTTCGCCGCTTCGTCATCGGCGCCTTCGTTTCCTCGGGAACTTTGACGGCACTTGCCGGCATTCTGCTCGCCTCGAAGCTCCGGATCGGTCAGGCGAGTGTCGGGCTCGAGTACCTGCTACCGGCCCTGGTCGGCGCCTTCCTCGGCTCGACCACCATCAAGCCGGGCCGTGTCAATGTCTGGGGCACGATGATCGGCGTGATCATCCTGGCCGTCGGTATTTCCGGCATCCAGCAATTTGGCGGCTCCTTCTTCGTAGAGCCGCTCTTCAACGGGGTGACGCTGCTCGTCGCCATCGGCATTGCCGGTTACGCGCAGCGCAAGCGCGGAACGGTCGCGCGAGGGCCGGTGCCGGCCGCCGCAAACGAGTGAACTTGAAAATCAAGATCTGCATCAAGCAACCCAAGGGAGGAAGGGGAATGAATCGCAGGACTTTCATAACGGGAACGGTCGCGGCAATGGCCTTGCTGGTGGCCAATATTGCCCTCGCCGATCCGATGGCCGACGCCAAGGGGCTGGTCGAAAAATATGCGGGCAAGGTCAGTGCCTGGGATGGGCCGACATCGGGCCCGAAAGCCCAGGAGGGTAAGACCATCGTGGTGCTTGCCGGCGACCTGAAGAACGGCGGCATTCTCGGCGTCACCACAGGCGTGGAAGAAGCGGCGGCCGCCATTGGTTGGCAGGTCAAGGTGCTCGACGGCGCCGGCTCGATCGGCGGCCGCACCGCGGCCTTCGGCCAGGCCATGGCCCTGAAGCCGGACGGCATCATCATCAACGGCTTCGACGCCGTCGAACAGGCTCCGGCGCTCGAACAGGCGAAAGCCGCCGGCATTCCGCTCGTCGCATGGCATGCGGGCCCGGTGATCGGGCCGGATGAGAAGAACGGCCTCTACGCCAATATCAGCACCGATGCGATGGAGGTGTCGAAGGCGGCGGCGAATTGGGCCTATGTCGATGCGCAGGGCAAACCGGGCGTCGTCATCTTCACGGATTCGACCTATGCGATCGCAATCGCCAAGGCCGACAAGATGAAAGCGGAGATCGAGGCGCTTGGCGGCACGGTACTCGAATATGTCGATACTCCGATTGCGGAAACATCGCAGCGCATGCCGCAACTGACGACCTCGCTCCTGCAGAAATACGGCGACCAGTGGACGCACTCGCTGGCGATCAACGATCTCTATTTCGACTTCATGGGCCCGTCCCTGGCGGCTGCCGGCAAGAGCGGCACGGATGCGCCGATCAATGTCGCCGCCGGCGACGGCTCCGAGTCCGCCTATCAGCGCATTCGCGCCGGTCAATTCCAGAAGGTGACCGTTGCCGAGCCGTTGAACCTGCAGGGCTGGCAGCTTGTCGACGAATTGAACCGCGCCCTCGCCGGAGAGAAATGGTCCGGCTATCTCTCACCGCTGCACGTGGTGACGGGCGACAATGTCGAATTCGACGGCGGGCCGAAAAACACATTCGATCCGGATAACGGCTACCGCGACGAATACAAGAAGATCTGGGGCAAGATGTGATCTCCCGCAAGCTGGGGCGCCGCAAATGGCGCCCCTCTTTTCTCGTTCCGTCTACAACATCTTCCTGAATCGACCTCGACCTAGAGACAAAGACTTGCAGTAATCAAAGGTCCTGCAGCAATCATTTCGCGTCTGATAACTCGCGCCGTGCTGCAGAGGTCGTGTTGCCCTGGACCATGCGCAGGGGCGCCTGCCATTGCCCTTCCACGTGCTCGCCTGCCAGCATCTGCAAAAGCGCCCGGGCGGCCACCGACCCGATTTCCATTCGCGGCACGTCGATGGTCGTAAGCCGAGTGCGCACCGCATTTGCAATCGATGTCCCGTTGAACCCGACCACGGATACTCTTTCCGGTACGTGAATGCCTGCCTCGTGCAGATAGGACAGGCCGCCGAGCGCCATGGCATCGTTCAGGAAATGGATGGCCTCAGTCTGCGGATGCGTTTCCATCAGCTTTTCGGTCAGGACGCGGCCCGTCTCGGCCTGCCGAGGCATGGAATCGCAGGTCACACGGACTAGATCGATTCCTCTGGCGCGAAGGGCTGAGTGAAGCGCCAGGCAACGACGGCGTGCGCACAGGTCACGGCCAAGCTCCGCACCAACATAGGCGATGCGCTGCAGGTTCCGTTCTAGAAAATGCCCTGCAACCAGCCTCCCCGCCTCCTCGTGAGAGAGCCCGGCACTGAAGTCGTGTGCCGCATGGTCGCTGTCCCACAGGCGGATTGCGGGGCAGTTCCGCCGTGCAAGGAGGCTTTCCGCATCCGGGCTGCGCGTCATGCCGCCATTGAGGAGAAGGCCGGCCGGGCGAAACGAAAGCATTTCCCGCAGAAGATCCGTCTCGATCTCCGGATCAAAAAGCGACTCCCCGATAAAGGTTTGAAAGCCGCGAGGCCGCAAGACGGAATTCACCCCGCTCAGCACCTCGGAAAAGACGACATCGGCGATCGAGGGAATGATGACTGCGACCATGCGGCTCTTGCGGGAGCTGAGTGAGCCGGCAAGGCTGTTGGGCAAATAGCTGAGCTCGTCGGCGGCCTGCCGGACCTTTTGTCGCGTCTTTTCCGAAATGCTCCCGGCGCCGCGCATCACCTTGGACGCGGTCATCGTGCTGACGCCCGCTCGTAGAGCCACGTCGCGCAGCGTCACGAGTCTTCGACTTTTCTCCTCCACCCGCTCCTCCGGTTCCTTCAGATCGCCGCTTGACGGCCATCATTGTTATCGATAACATTTGTCGGAGGTTAGCGGTAACCCTTGCCATATGCAACCGCAGTGACGGGTTCCGCAGGGAGAATGTTCATTCGGGAGGAATGTCGATGGGACGACTCGTGTCGATCCTATGGGCGTGGATCGATGCCATCATGGCGACGCTGCTTGCCGCCATGATCGCCCTGGTCTTTGCCAATGTCGTACTGAGATATGGATTTTCGTCAGGAATTCGCAGTTCCGTCGAGTTGTCTCGGCTCGGGTTCGTCTGGGTGGTGATGTTCGGCGCAGCCGTGGCGCTGCGGCGTGGCGAACACCTGGCGGTAACGGAATTTTCAGCAGCCTTCTTCCCGCGCGCCGTGCCGGTGCTGCAGCGGCTTTGCTGGTTGGTGATCCTCGTTGCGGTCGTGATGCTTCTCTGGGGTGCCGCGCGCCAGACGCTCGCCAACTGGCATAACATTTCGCCGCTCACCGGACTGCCGACGGGATTGATGTATCTGCCCGGCGCTATAGCGGGTGCGCTTATGGCCGCCATCGCGATCGCGCGTCTGATCCATCCGGTTGAAACAAAGACGAACACGATTGGAGAGGGGCGATGACGCTGGCACTGTTCCTTTCCGTTCTCATCATCAGCATACTTGCCGGTCTGCCGGTCGCCTTCGCGCTGTTACTGGCGGCGATGGTGCTGATGCTGCACCTCGATCTCTTCAGCGCCGATGTTTTGGCGCAGTCGCTGATCAACGGCGTCGACAGTTTTCCGCTGCTCGCCGTACCGTTCTTCCTCGTCGCCGGTGAAGTGATGTCGCAAGGCGGCCTCTCGACCCGGATCGTGAAACTGGCGATGACGCTTGTCGGCCATCGGCAAGGGGGGCTCGGCTATGTGGCGATCGTCACCTCCGTCCTGCTCGCGGGCCTCTCCGGCTCAGCGGTCGCGGACGCAGCCGCGCTCGTTTCCATCCTCTATCCGATGATGCAGAAATCCGGCTATCCGGGCGCACGTTCGCTGGGACTTCTCGCCGCCGGCGGGATTATCGCGCCGGTCATTCCGCCTTCTTTGCCGCTGATCATCATCGGTGTCGCGGGCAATATCTCGATCGCAAAGCTCTTCCTCGGCGGCATCGCGCCGGGGCTGATGATGGGCGCAGCCCTGATGCTGGTCTGGTCCATGATGATGCGGAACGAGACGGTGGAGACCACGCCTAGGGCAAGCGCAAGCGAGCGGCTTCAGGCGCTGCGCGAAGGGATCTGGGCGCTCCTGCTTCCGATCATCATCATCGGCGGCATCCGCTTCGGCATCTTCACCCCGACCGAGGCGGCCGTGGTCGCGGCCGTCTACGCGATCGTCGTATCCGCGCTCATCTATCGCGAACTCAGCCTGCGCAGCTTCTTCGACATCCTCGTCAGCAGCGCACGTTCGACGGCGATGGTAATGTTTCTCGTCGGCGCGGCGATGGTCGCGGCCTGGCTGATCACGGTGGCACAACTGCCGCAGCAACTGGCGGAACTGCTCGGGCCGCTCGTAGACCATCCGCGCCTGCTCATGGCGGTGATCATGATCATCGTGCTCTTCGTCGGCATGGTCATGGATCTGAGCCCGACGATCCTGATCCTGGTGCCGCTCTTCATGCCGATCGTCAAGCTCGCCGGTATCGACCCGGTCTATTTCGGGCTGATGTTCGTCATCAACACATCGATCGGCCTGATCACACCGCCGGTCGGTACCGTGCTGAACGTCGTCTGCGGCGTGGGGAAAAAGCCGATGAGCGCCGTCGTGAGCGGAACCATACCCTTCATCATCGCCTATCTCGTGCTTCTGGCACTGTTCATCGCCTTCCCGGCCTTGATCACCGTGCCCATGCGTTTCTTTGCAGGCTAACCAGGGAGGAATAGCCATGAACATACTGATGAAAACAATGGGGCTTGCGGCGGCTCTGACGCTATCGGCCGTGCCCGCCTTGGCGGAAACCGTGCTGAAGCTTGCCCATGCGGCGCCGGAGACAGACCTTCAGCAGACCATGTCGATCTATTTCAAAGAGCAGGTCGAGGCCCGCTCGGGCGGCTCCATCACGGTGAACATCTTCCCCCATGGCCAGCTCGGAAACGACGCCCAGATGATCGACGGCGCCCGCTCCGGCATTATCGACGTCGCGATCTCGGGACTTAACAACTTCACCGGCCTCATCCCCGAAGCCGGCGCTTTCGAGCTGCCCTTCATGTTTCCCTCCCGTGATGTCGCCTACAAGGTCCTCGACGGCGAAATCGGACAGGGAGTTGCCGCCAAGTTCGATCCCGTCGGCCTTAAACTGCTCGGGTTTCCCGAGAACGGCTACCGCAACATCACCAACAATCGCGGGCCAGTTCGCACGCCGGAAGATCTCAACGGCCTGCAGATGCGGGTGAATAACTCCAAGGCACTCAATGACATGTTCGCGCTTGTTGGAGCAAACCCGCAGCAGCTTCCCGTAGCGGAACTCTATACCGCGCTCGAGACCGGCGTCGTCGACGCCCAGGACCATCCGATCGGCATTGTCGTCTCGTTCAAGTTCAACGAGGTGCAGAAGTACCTGTCGCTCACCCAGCACGCCTATTCGGCGCTCGCCATGGTGATGAACAGCGACAAGCTCAAGGACCTGAGCGATGCGGAGCAGAAGATCATCACGGAGGTCGCGGCCGAGGCCGTCGCCAAGCAGCGCGATTTGAGCCTCGCCAAGGAGGAGGAGATGATTGCACAACTGGAATCCGAAGGCATGAGCGTCAACCGCGATGTCGACGCCGCCGCCTTCCAGGCTGCCGTCAAGCCGGTCTGGGAAGGCTTCATCGACGAGAACGGCGACAGCCTCGTCAACGCGATCGTCGCCGCCTCGAAGTGATGCAAGATCCGGGGCGGAGTTTCTGCGTCTGCCCCGGTTTGTCCCTTGCAGCGAGTCTTCCACATGAATTGCGGGGGCGGTACCGGTCGCCGCTCTGGCGCGATGTCAGAGGCTGGTCTGCCGGAGGATCAGATCGGGGCGGATGGTCACCCGGCCCGCTTCGGCCAGCTTGCCGTCGAGCACATCGAGGATCAGTTCTGCCGTTTTTGCTCCGATCTCGCCCGCGAAGGCATTGATCGTCGTCAGACTTGGTACGCAGATGGCACCGATCTCATAGTCGCCAAATCCACCGATGGCGATTTTTTCCGGCACGGCAATTCCGCGCCGCTGGCATTCGGTGAGCGCCCCGAAGGCCGAAAGATCGGAAACGCAGATCACCGCATCCGTATCGGGAAAGCGCTCGAGGAGCTGACCCATCGCGTCGGCGCCCTCCCGCATCGAGATCGGCGGCGGCCCGGCGGCTATGAGGCGGGCGGCCTCCAGGCCATGGTCTTTCATCGCCGCGATGAAGCCCGCCCGTCGGTCGGCGCCGCGTGTGTCCCGAGAGGCGTCGCCGCCGATGAAGGCAATGTTGCGGTAACCGACGGCGACGAAGTGGTCGACCATCTCGCGCACGGCTTGAGCATTGGAAAAGCCGACGACGTGGCCGATCGGTTCTTCCGGCAGGTCCCAGGTCTCGATCACCGGAATTCCGGCATTCGACAGGAGCTTGCGCGTGCGCGGCGTGTGTTTTCCGCCCGTGACGACGATCGCTTCGGGCTTGCGCCGCAAGAGCTGCTCGATGAGCCGCTCCTCCTCCTGGACATCGTAATTGGTATAGCCGAGCAGGATTTGCAGGCCACGCTCGGATACGCCATCGGAGAGCGTCCGGACCGTGTCGGCGAAATTGGCATTGTTGATCGACGGGATCGTCACCGCGACGAAATCGGTTCGTTGCGAGCGCAGATTGGACGCGGTGCTGTCGAAGACATAGCCGAGTTCCTCTGCAGCGCGCAGAATCGCCTCACGGGTCTCCTGACTGACGGAGGCGTCACGCTTGAAAGCGCGGGAAACGGTCATCGGCGAAACGCCGGTCCGGCGCGCGACATCCGCCATCGTCGGGGGTTTGCGGAAATTGTGCATGCTCGCCCATGTTATCGTTACCAGTGCAAGTACACCCACATTGAGGACGGAATGCAAGCCTCTTCTTTGCCAAAGAGAGGTGGCGGCGACGGTTTCGATCCCGTCGCCGCAATTCGATCAAAGGCGGAATTCGTTTGCCTGCGTGATGTGGTGATGAATTCGGCCTTCGAAGAAGCGCGCCAGCACTTCCTCCGTAGCTGCTTTTGCCGCGGCGCGGGCCGGGCTTGCCAGCGCCTTCTCGACGGAATCGAGGTCGGGATAATTAATCGCCAGGATCATCGGGATCTCCGGGGCCCCCTCGTCACGGGCATCGGCAAAGGTGACGCGCACGTCGAGCGCGCCGGGGAAGGCCTTCCATTTGGGCACGATGTTTTCCAGCACGGCCGCGCGGAAGGCCTCCGTCTCACCTTCCTTCAGCTTTCCCTCGAACAGCGCATAACGTGTGATCATCCGAACTTCTCCTTGTTGGGTCCCTTGAAATATTCCATCAACGCGGCCTGATCCTCGCCGCCGAGGCCGGCAGCGGTCAGCATCCTGTGAACTTCGGCGCAGACTGCCGTCAGCGGCATGGTCGTATTGGTGCGGCGTGCGAGATCCTGGGCGCCGTTCAGGTCCTTGACCATGTTGTCGATGCGCCCGGTACGGCGGTAATCCCTGGCGACGAACCGCGGCATGTATTCCTGCAGGATTGCGCTGTCGGCACGCCCGCCCTTCAGCGCCCGGGGGATCTTGGCCGCGTCGACGCCAGCGTCGAGCGCCAGTTGGGTGGCCTCGGCCACCGCAAGGAAATTGAGCCCGCAAAGAACCTGGTTGATCAGCTTGGTCGTCTGGCCGGCACCTGACGGACCCATATGAGTGTAATTCGAGGCGACATGCTTCAGCACCTGATGGGCATCCGCCACATCCTGCTCGCTGCCGCCCGCCATCAGCGTCAATTCACCGATCAGCGCCTTGGGGGCGCCGCCGGAAAGAGGGCTGTCGACCCAGCGCAGGCGCACGTTGGCCGCTTCTGAGGCCATCGCCTTCGTCGATTCCGGGTCAATGGACGACATGTCGATGACCAGCGTTCCGGGCTTGGCTCCCTCCGCTATGCCGCCCGGCCCGAAAACCGCAGCATTGACGATTTTCGCCGAATTCAGGCTGAGGATCACATAGTCGGAGCGGGAAGCCGCCTCCGCCGCGCTCGCCACCGCGACGGCGCCCTTATCCACCAATTGCCGAACCTTTTCGTGGTCGAGATCGAAGACCGTCAATTCGTTCCCGGTTTCCACAAGACGCGTGCCGATGGCGCCGCCCATGGCGCCGGCGCCGATCAAGGCGACTCTGTTCATCTTCCCGTTCCTCCAAGCTGGTTGGCGATGCTTTCGACCACCGCCTCGAGCGGCTGGTCGATGTCGACGCTGATCGCATTCTCGTCTGATCCCGGCGGCTCAAGCGTCGCGAACTGGCTCGCAAGCAGCGCCGGCGGCATGAAATGACCCTCCCGGGCCTTCATTCGCTTTTCGATAACTTCGACCGAGCCGACGAGATGGATGAAGGTCACCGTTGCGCCCACCACGCTCGTAATGTGGTCACGATAGGCGCGCTTCAGAGCGGAACAGCCAATGATCGTCGGACCGGGACCGGCCGAAAGCGCCTCGCCGACGCGTGTCAGCCAGGGCCAGCGGTCCTCGTCGCTCAAGGGAATGCCCCGGCTCATCTTGGCGATGTTTGCCGTGGGGTGCAGATCGTCGCCATCGACATAGACGGCACCGATGCGCCTGGCGAGTGCGGCTCCGACAGAGGACTTGCCGCAACCGGCGACCCCCATCAGCACCATACGCTGCGGGAGGTCAGAGCGAAGCTGTGATACCACCATCGACATAGAGCACATGTCCGTTCACGAAAGAGGATGCATTAGAGGCAAGGAAGATACAGGCGCCGACCAGTTCCTCCACCTTGCCCCAGCGACCGGCCGGTGTACGCTTTTCCAGCCAGGCCGAGAAGGCAGGATCGGCGACGAGGGCCGCATTGAGTGGCGTGTCGAAATAGCCGGGCGCGATCGCATTGCATTGCAGCCCGTACTTCGCCCAATCCGTCGCCATGCCCTTGGTCAGATTGCCGACAGCCCCCTTGGTTGCCGTATAGGGCGCAATTCCGGGACGGGCCAGCGCCGTCTGCACGCTAGCAATGTTGATGATCTTGCCGGCTCCGCGCTTGATCATGTGCCGCGCGACCGCCTGGCCGGTGTTAAAGACCGTCGAGATGTTGGCGCGCAGCAACTTCTCGAAGGCGTCTGCGGGAAAATCCTCGAGCGGCGTCCGGTGCTGCATGCCGGCATTGTTGACCAAAATGTCGATCGCACCGACCTCGGCCTCAAAGCGGTCGACGGCTGCGCGCACCGCCTCATGGTCGGTGGCGTCGAAGGCAAGCCGGCGCGCGCCGGGGATCCGCTTCGCTGCAGCAGCAAGCTTGGTCTCATCGCGCCCATTGAGGATGACTTCGGCTCCGGCATCGGCAAGCCCCTGGGCGAGCGCGAAGCCTATACCTTGCGAGGAGCCGGTGACGAGCGCCCGGCGCCCTTTCAATTGAAATAGTTCGACGCTCATTTTTCCTCCCGCATTCATCTCGACAAGCTCGGATGATCTGTTTATGTTATCGATAACATTCAATGTCAAGGGATGGAGAAACTGAATTGAGCAAACCCCATATCCTCCAAGTCGGCCCCTACCCGGAATGGGATGAGGCGCCACTGAACGACGCCTTCACCGTGCATCGGTATTTCGATGCGTCCGACAAGGAGAGCTTTCTTTCCAGCGTCGGACCGGAAATCCGCGCGATCGCCACGCGCGGCGAACTCGGCGCCGGCCGGGCGATGATCGAAGCCTGCCCGGCGCTCGAACTGGTTTCCGTCTATGGCGTCGGCTTCGATGCCGTCGACCTCGCGGCCTGCCGTGAGCGCGGCATTAGGGTAACGAACACACCGGACGTCTTGACCAATGATGTCGCCGATCTCGGCGTCGCCATGATGCTCTGCCTCTCTCGCGGCATGATCGGAGCGGAAAGCTGGGTCAAGGACGGCAGTTGGGCCAAGAAGGGCCTCTACCCGCTGAAGCGCCGCGTCTGGGGCCGGCCCGCGGGCGTCCTCGGGCTCGGCCGGATTGGCTATGAAGTAGCAAAACGCCTGCAGGGCTTCGACATGGACATCGCCTATAGTGACGTCGAGGCGAAACCCTATGCATCCGACTGGACGTTCGTCGCCGATCCCGTCGGGCTTGCCGAGCGTTCCGACTTCCTCTTCGTCACGCTTGCGGCCTCCGCCGCCACCCGCCACATCGTCGGAAGCGAAGTGACCTCTGCTCTCGGCAGCGAGGGTATGCTCATCAATATCTCCCGCGCCTCCAACATCGACGAGGACGCACTGCTCGATGCGCTGGAGAGCGGAAGTCTCGGCTGCGCAGCACTGGACGTTTTCGAGGGCGAACCGGCGCTGAACCCGCGGTTTCTGGCGCTCGACAATGTGCTCCTCCAGCCACACCACGCGTCGGGCACCGTGGAAACGCGCAAGGCCATGGGCCAACTGGTGCGCGACAATCTTGCCGCGCATTTCGGCGGCAAACCGCTGCTAACGCCGGTGCTTTGAGAGGATCCGAGATGAAAGCCATCGTCGTTCATGGGGCCAAGGACCTGCGCATCGAAGAGCGGACTGTGGAAATGCCGGGCGCGGGCGAAGTGCGGCTTCGGCTTGCCATTGGCGGGGTCTGCGGCAGCGATCTCCACTATTACAATCACGGCGGCTTCGGGGCCGTCCGGCTGCGCGAGCCGATGATCCTCGGCCACGAGGTCTCGGCCTATGTGGAAGCACTCGGATCCGAAGTCGACGGCATCTCCGTCGGCGATCTCGTCGCCGTCTCCCCCTCGCGGCCTTGCCGCGCCTGCCGCTACTGCCAGCAAGGGCTCCACAATCAGTGCCTGAACATGCGCTTTTACGGCAGCGCGATGCCCTTCCCTCATGTCCAGGGCGCCTTCCGCGAGGTGCTGGTCGCCGATGCGCTGCAATGTGTGCCGGCCGAAGGATTATCGCCGGGCGAAGCGGCCCTGGCCGAACCGATGGCGGTGGCGCTCCATGCCACGCGCCGGGCCGGCGAGATGCTGGGCAAGCGCGTGCTGGTCACAGGCTGCGGTCCGATCGGCGTCTTGGCAATCCTGGCTGCACGTCGCGCCGGCGCGGCCGAGATCGTAGCGACGGATCTCTCCGACTTCACCCTCTCGCTCGCAAGGACGATCGGGGCGGATCGCATCATCAACATGAAGAACGAGCCGGACGCCTTCGCCCCCTATTCCGCGGACAAGGGCAGCTTCGACGTTCTTTATGAATGCTCCGGTGCGGCGGCGGCGCTCGTGGCAGGGATAGCGGCGCTGCGCCCGCGCGGCGTGATCGTGCAATTGGGGCTCGGCGGCGACATGAGCCTGCCGATGATGGCGATCACCGCCAAGGAACTCGAACTGCGCGGCTCGTTCCGCTTCCACGAGGAATTCGCGACCGGCGTCGGGCTGATGCAGAAGGGGCTGATCGATGTGAAACCGTTGATCACCCACACGCTGCCGCTTGCCGAAGCGGTCGCGGCATTTGAACTGGCAAGCGACCGCAGCCAGGCAATGAAGGCGCAGATCGCCTTCTCCTGAGCGACACGCGAAAACGTTGAAAAGATCGGGCGCCGCGGCGAAAGCCGCGGCGCTCGCGCCAAGGCGGCCGGGCTTGCATTTGCGCCCGTCGCCCTGCAGTGATGCTCTTTGCAAGCAAGATACGCGATCGGAAAAGGAGGAAAGCCAGATGTCGTTCTTCGAGGTTGTCGACGACCGTTTCCGATCATTCGTCATGGGCAATGCGCCACTCAAGCAGATCGCGACCGGCTTCGACTGGGTCGAGGGACCGGTCTGGTTCGGCGATGCCGGCTGCCTCCTCTTCTCCGACATTCCGAACAACCGCATCTTGCGCTGGATTCCGGACGCAGGGATCTCGACGTTCAGGAGCCCCTCGAACTATGCCAACGGCAACACACGCGACCGGGAGGGCAGGCTCATTACCTGCGAGCATGGCACGCGACGGGTGACGCGCACCGAGCATGACGGCTCGGTCACCGTCATCGCCGATAGTTACGATGGAAAGCGGTTGAATTCGCCCAATGACGTTGTGGTAACGTCCGATGGCTCCATCTGGTTCACCGACCCCCATTACGGCATCATGACGGACTACGAAGGGTTCCGGGCCGAGCAGGAGCTCCCCTGTCACGTTTACCGCGTGGGGCCTTCCGGCGCCATCGACGCGGTCCTCACCGATTTCGCCTGCCCGAACGGCCTCGCCTTCGGCCCTGACGAGAGCCGGCTTTATGTCGCCGAAACCGGCCGGATGTTCTCGTCCGACCCCCAGCACATCCGCGTCTTCGGCGTCCGTGTCGATGGAAGCCTCTCCGGCGGCGAGGTCTTTCACACGATCGCGCCCGGCTGTGCCGACGGGTTCCGGCTGGACTGCGACGGTAACCTCTGGTCGTCCGCCGCCGATGGCGTCCATTGCATTGCCCCCGACGGCCAGCTGATGGGCAAGATCCTGGTGCCGGAGCTCGTTTCCAACCTGTGCTTCGGCGGCCGCGCAAAGCACCAGCTCTTTATCACGGCCACGACGAGCGTCTACATGATCACGCTCAATCGCACGGGTGTGCAGCGTCCGTAGGTTCCATTTTCCCGCGGACCTGTCCACTCAGCCGAGCGCCTGGCTCACCAAACCGTAGGTGACCGTCCCTTCGGTCGCGGCGGCTTTCGCATCCACGCCCTCTCGCGTCAGAGACATGGTGAGGACGGTATCGAATACCGGCATGCCCGCACGGGCGAGAAAGCCGGCAAAGGCGCCGCCCTCGCGATGGGTATCGAGCCGCAGGAAGCTTCCCCCGTGATCAAGCACGTGCGGACGAACGACGGCTATGGCTTCGGCGTCGTCTGCTGCGACGCTCGGGCCAACAACATGTCCACGACCGAAGGGGCGGCAGAGTGCAAACGCCGTGAGCGCTCCGTCGCGAAACAATCCATAACCGACGGACTGCGGGAAGAGTTTGCCAATCAAAACGTCCCGTGCAACGCCAAAGGCACGCGCATCCAGTTCAACCACGGCCGGGAGGTCTGTGGCGTCCAGCGCCCTAACGGTCGCCCCCTCCGGAACCGTCGGGGGTTCCGCCGGCAGATGGACGACACCTTGGCATTGATAGACGGTCTTGACCGGTTGGAAGCCGAGCGAATCGTAGAGACGACGCGCGGCCCGGGTCGAATTGAGCCTGAGGGCGCGCCCTTGGCAATCGGCAAGCACATGCTGCATCAGCCATTGGCCCGTCCCGTTCGCCTGCAACCGCGGCGAGGTGATCACCATGCCAACTGTCGCGAAGTCTTCCCCATGCGGGAACCACATGGCCGAGCCGGTCACCCTGCCGATTTCATCCAGCGCCACATAGCCCCGACCGAACTCGCGCAGGAATCTCAGGTCTTCGGCGCGCAAGGGCCAGCCGACGGAAATCGACAGCGCGTGCAATTGTTCAATGTCTACGCTGTCCACGTCCTCGATACGAAGTTCAAAGCTGTCGATGACTTTGGACTCGGATGCCTGTCCGCCCACTCCCTGCTCTCCCCGTCTATCGCAACCTCAAATCGGCCGCACCGGAATCGTTCGCCTTCAGATTAGTTCAAGGCTCCCGACAGATCTTGCTTGAGGGCCCCACGTATACACAACATTCCTCCAAATTCGTCCCGCTTTCGGCACGTAAACCCTTCGACGCTCCCTAGACTGATCGAAATGATGCGAACCGGTGATTGCCGGTAAATTCAAGAGCCCGTAACATGTCGCCTGCCGCCGGCCCCCGTTGCAACCGCCCCGAACATTCCACCTCGCGCCGATGCCGTCGTCCTTGGCGGCGGAATGGCAGACATTGCTGCCGCTTTCGAACTCGCGCGTCGAGGGGCCGCCCTGGCCGTCAGCGAGAAAGGTGTGGTTGCCGGCGAGCAATCGAACCACATCTCGGCAAGCCGGGCATCTTGTGAGGGAATCGATGCAGGCAACTGAAATTCTTGAAACATTGATCGCCTTCCCTTCCGTCGTCGGCACGCCGAATGACAGGATCGTGGCTTGGATTCGCGATTATCTGGAGCGGCATCGGATCGCCGCTACCGTGCTTCCCGGCCCCGAAGGCGATCGTTCGAATCTATTCGCCACCATCGGGCCCAAGGATCTGCCCGGTTATGTTCTATCTGGCCATATGGACGTCGTTCCGGCCAATGAGGATGGCTGGTCGAGCGATCCCTTCCGCCTGCGCGCCGATGCGGGCCGGCTCTACGGCCGGGGCACGACAGACATGAAGGGCTTTCTTGCGGCTGTCCTCGCCGCCGCGCCAAAACTCGCCGCGATGCCGCTCCGCCGGCCGATCCATATTGCCTTTTCCTATGACGAGGAGGCCGGCTGCCGTGGGGTGCCGCACATGATCGCTCGGCTGCCGGAGCTTTGTGAGAAGCCCTTGGGTGCCATCATCGGCGAGCCGAGCGCGATGCGAGCGATCCGCGCTCACAAGGGCAAGGCGGCCGCGCGGCTGACGGTAAGGGGGCGGTCCGGCCATTCGTCACGGCCGGACCAGGGCCTGAATGCGGTGCATGCGATAACGGATGTTCTCGCCTTGGCAGTGGCGGAAGCGGAACGCCTGAGCCGCGGTCCCTTCGAAAGCACCTTCGAGCCGCCCTATTCTTCGCTCCAAATCGGCACTTTGAAGGGTGGTCAGGCGGTCAACATCATTCCCGAGGCCTGCGAGGCGCAATTCGAGGCACGCGCCATCTCCGGCGTCGATCCCGCCGGACTGCTTGATCCCGTGCGGCAGGCGGCCGAGCGGTTGATCAAGGGCGGGTTTGCCGTGGAATGGCAGGAACTCAGCGCCTATCCTGCCCTGTCTCTTCCCGACGACGCCCCGCTCACGGCGCTGCTTAAGGGGCTGACAGGCAAGGAGCCGCTTGCTGCCGTCAGCTACGGTACCGAGGCCGGCCTCTTCCAACAGGCCGGCATCGATTCGATCATCTGCGGTCCCGGCGAAATCGGTCGCGCCCACAAGGCGAACGAATACATCCTCGTTGAAGAACTCGAGGCCTGCGAGTCAATGATCGCGGCGCTCGGCGCAACTTGTGCGGCAGACTCTGTGAAGGAGCCCCGGCGATGACTTTCCTCTTCAACTCGGATGCGAAGCGAGGCGCAATCTTCGCTGAGGCCTTCGCGCGCGACCTGCCGGACATCCCCTTCTCGATGGACCCGGCAGAGGTCGATCCGGAGGACGTACGTTATCTGATCACCTGGACTGTGCCGGCCGATCTCGCCCGGTATCGCAATCTCGAAATATTGTTCTCGATCGGCGCCGGCGTCGATCAGTTCCGCATCGATGCCGTGCCGGCGCATGTGAAGGTCGTGCGCATGGTCGAGGACGGCATTGTCCGGATGATGCAGGAATATGTGACGCTCGCCGTGCTGGCTCTCCATCGCAACCTGCCCGCCTATCTCGACCAGCAGCGCCGCGGAAATTGGCAGGCCATTGCCCAGAGGCAGGCGGCGGAGCGGCGCATCGGCGTTCTCGGCCTCGGCATGCTCGGCACGGCGGTACTCGAACGCTTGAAGCCTTTCGGCTTTCCGCTTTCCGGCTGGAGCCGCAAACCGCGCGAAATCGCAGGTGTCAGTTGCCTGAACGGCGAGGACGGACTCGATACCTTCCTCGGCTCGACAGACATCCTCGTCTGTCTGCTACCGCTGACGAACGAGACTTGCGGCTTTCTGAACGCCCATCTCTTCGCCAGGCTTCCGACCGGTGCGGCCTTGGTGCATGTCGGGCGCGGGCCGCAACTCGATCATGACGGACTCCTTGAGTCCTTGGACCGCGGCCATCTTTCGGCCGCCGTGATCGACGTCACCGACCCGGAACCGCTGCCGGAAACCCATCCCTTCTGGCGCCATCCCAAGATCCTGCTGACCCCGCATGTGGCGAGCGTCACCCAACCCCAAACCGCCGCGCTCGCGGTGATTGACAACATCAAGCGCCATCGGGAAGGCCTCGACCCGATCGGCCTGGTGGACCGCGAGCGCGGCTATTAATTGTATCCACAAGGAGGAAATACATGTTCCTGTTGAAGACGATCGATACGAACCCCGCCTTCGCTCCGCGCGAGAGCTCTCCGCTTCCCGAACGCCTCATCGCCGGCAACCCGGCGTTCAAGACCTGGGCGCAGGATGTGGCCCGCGGCGAGATGATCCATACGGGCGTTTGGGAAGCGACGCCGGGTGAAACGCGTTCGATCAAGGGCGAGACGTTCGAATTCTGCCACATCCTCGCGGGCGTCGTCGAAATCACCCCGGAGGACGGCGACCCGGTCGTCTACAAGGCAGGCGACAGCTTCGTGATGAAGCCAGGCTTCGTCGGCGTCTGGAAGACGATCGAGACCGTTCGCAAGATCTACGTGACCGTTATGTGAGCACCGATGCCGCGCGCCGCCTTCGACGGCGCGCTGGTACCGACGATCACAGGGGCAGAGCAAGCACTCGGTCGACTGCTTCTTGAATAGAATAGGGGCGTCGTCCGGCCGACAAGGCAGGGCCAAGTTGCTAGCGCATCGGCCGAAAATCGTACGCGATTTCCGTATAATCGATGCGCAGGTTCAGGGAGTTACAGCGAATTTTGCGCGTCTGGAGCTTCTGGAAAGACGCGCGGTGTAGTCGCGCTCAATGACGCTCCTGCGAACTGCGAAACCTCGCCGCCGCTTCCGTTCTATTGTGGGCGCCTAGCTTCGTTATAATGTTGTGCAGGTGGATCTTAACCGTATGCTCTGACAGGCGGAATTCGGCGGCGATCAGTTTGTTCTGCAGCCCACGCGAAACCATCTCAAGGATCTGCAGTTCGCGAGCAGTCAGTTCCGCGATACCGGTGTTCTGGGTTTTGGCTCGAGGTGGTCCGAAGGAATTTCCCGGAGGCAGGGCCGGGCTCTGAATATCCAACTTCGCATTCCGGATCAGCTCGGGGGGAAGATATTCGCCACCGCAGAGCATCAGCCTGATCACCGACAGCCATATGTCGAGGCTGAGATTCATCGGAAGGACGCTACGGACCAGCGGTGACTGGCAGACATGGAACAAGGTCGGCCGGTCGATGCGAGGCGCGACGATCGCTGTGAGGGCTTGCGGGTGGAAACTCAGTAGTTCCGCGGATCTGTCTTCTGCTTCACTTACCAGCCCAGGGTCCACCAGGATCAACGACACGGGACAGGGAAACACGCTGCAGGCAGCGGTGACGTCTTCGACCTGTTCGATGACGACAGAGGGGAACTCCCGCTCCAATGCGTAAATCAGTCTACCTGAGACTATCCCGCTATCGGATATGATTAGGACGACGCGCCGTGGCTCCTGCCGACCGTTGTGCGCCGCCCTTCCATTGCCGATACCGTTACAATCTCTCTTGCTCATACACGCACCCGCTCCAGGACCAGCTGATCGGCAGACACCCTACCGATGAGGCGCAATCGGCATTGCGGCACCCACGGCCTACAAGACTAGCTTAAAACTGCGTCATGCCGCGACTGCCAAAAAAGGGGTGAGACGTGCTGAAAAGGACCCCCGTGCCTCAAAGCCTTTCCGTCATTCCCTATCCGAATGAACTAGACAAGCGCAGCGGCTAGCCTCCTTCTATCGATGGAGAAATCGATACTCGTGTGAATTCATTTGGACCGCCACATCCAAATGTCGAATTAGGACCAACGGAACCAGTCCCGCTCAGCCTTCCGTCGATCGGTTCTGCCCCTCCTTCATCAATTTTGAGGACATTCAACAGGTCGTTTTCGCTTTCCAAATGTCCAAAAACATTCCACAATTTCGAGTGTTTCGCAGAATGTTCTACTGTGATGTATATAATCGTATTTTGATGACGGAAAGTATTATTCTGAATTCCTAATTCGTCTCCATTCGGAATGCGCCAAGGCATTGCTTTGAAGGCTGGAGAAATACATGAATGTATCCGCCCGCGCTTACCACACCTTTCTTCGCAATTTGCTCTTCGTCACTGCGCTCGCACTCCTCGGTGGAGCAACGACAGTTGCGGCCGGTACGCCCGAACTTGCGCCCCAAACGAAAATTCGTCTGACTATCGTGCAATGGATGCCTACCAAAGGCGAATATCGACAGTGGGCGCTTGGCGGCGAATTCGTCGTATCTGACACGGGTGCTATTTCGGTGCCCGTTATTGGAACCGTTGTCGTCGGCAATTTCGACAAGACGCGGCTAGCCGCCGAGATCGCCAAGCGTCTGCAAGCCAAGATCGGGCTGGTGGAAGCGCCGGAGGCAACCATCGAAATAGTCGAATATCCGCCGGTCTATGTCGTGGGAAACGTGGCGAAACCAGGCGAATACAGGTTCCGCCCGGGACTGACCGTCCTGCAGGCTTTGGCGATGAGCGGTGGAGAGTTTCGCCGCACAAGCTCCAACGCATCGGGCGACGAAATAGCGCTGATTGGGGAATTGCGGGTTATCGACGCAGCGCTGCTGCGCAGCAATGCGAAGATTGCAAGGTTGCAGGCGGAAATCTCCGGTGCAAAGGAGGTACGCTTTGCCCGGCCCCTCAACGCCGATTCCATGCTCGCAGCGGCAGTCGAAAATCAGGAGCGCATTATCTTTGCGACGCGTGCGAACGTGCTCGCTCGTCAATCGAAGTCATTCTCCGAACTGCGTGAGCTCCTCGACCAGGAGATCCGAGTCCTTGAAGAGAAGGTGGATGGCGCGGAAGCCAGCATTAAAGCCGCCGAGCGGGAGCTCAAAGCCGTGAGAAAACTTGTCGAAGGCGGTCTCGCGGTTGCATCGCGCCAGTCGGATCTGGAGCGTGAACTGGCCGGCTACCGCGCCAATCGCCTGGATTACCTCACCGCTATCATGCGGGCCCGACAGAGTATCAGTGAAGCGACGCGGAATCTCGAAGGTCTTTCCGACCATCGCCAGGCGGAAATCGCCACCGCGATTCAATCGGAACAAGCGTCGCTCGAACAGTTGAAACTGAAGCGCGCCACCACGGAAAAGCTTCTGTTCGACAAGCTTTCCGCCGATGGAAACTCGGCGCAGCACGGCAATGATGCGTCGGGCACCTTCATCATTGCCCGGCGAAAGGACGGCAAGACCACCGAATTTCCCGCGTCCGAGATGACGACACTGATGCCGGGAGATGTCATCCGGGTTGTCAGGAGTGTCCGGCAGGATCTTGCCGTGTCTCAGGTTCCCCAGAGCCCCTCTCTTTCAGCCGACTCGCAATCGGGTCGTGCCAGCCAATGATCCGCGTCGACGAGGCCGTCAACGCGCCTCGGTCATGGTTCGCACCAATTTCGCTCAGGCGATGTAGATCCAAGGGGGTGAAAAATGAAGGGGATAATACTGGCGGGAGGAAGTGGTACCCGGCTCTACCCGCTTACCATTGCCGTCTCCAAGCAGATCCTGCCCATCTACGATAAGCCGATGGTCTATTATCCGTTAAGCGTGCTGATGCTCACCGGCATCAGGGAAATTCTCGTCATCTCCACGCCACGGGACCTGCCCTGCTTCCAAGCGCTCCTCGGCGATGGTTCCGCCTTCGGGGTCAGCCTGTCCTACGCAGAACAGCCGCATCCCAACGGCCTCGCCGAAGCCTTCATCATCGGGCGTGATTTCATTGGCAACGGCAATGTCGCGATGATCCTCGGCGACAATATCTTCTTCGGAAACGGCTTACCGAATGTCTGCCGGCAGGCCGCATCGCGGCAGACGGGCGCGTCCGTGTTTGCCTATCGCGTCGATGATCCGGAGCGCTATGGCGTCGTCTCTTTTGACCAGCAGACCGGCAAGGCGAACACGATCGAGGAGAAGCCGGCGCGGCCGAAATCCAACTGGGCGGTCACCGGCCTTTATTTTTACGACAACGACGTCGTGGACATTGCCGCCTCGATCAGGCCTTCGGCGCGCGGCGAACTCGAGATCACTGCGGTCAATAACATATACCTCGAGCAAGACCGGTTGCATGTCTGCCAGCTGGGACGTGGTTATGCTTGGCTCGACACCGGCACCTATGACAGCCTGCACGACGCCTCGTCCTTCGTGCGGACAGTCGAACGCCGTCAAGGCGTCCAGATAGCCTGCCCAGAGGAGATCGCGCTGGAAATGGGGTGGCTCGGGCCGGAAGACGTCCTGAGGCGTGCCGGTATGCTCGGAAGGACGACCTACGCCTCTTATCTCCGCCGCCGCGTGGAGGAATATGCCGGATGAACCTAGAGATCAGATCGCTCGGCCTGGACGGTGTTCTGGAGATCCTGCCAAAGAGGATAGGGGACGAACGCGGTTTCTTCTCCGAAACATGGAGCGCGCAGCAATTCGCCGAAGCGGGCATCGTGCTGGATTTCGTCCAAGACAACCATTCCTATTCCGCCGTAAGAGGGGTTCTGCGGGGCCTCCACTACCAGCTCCCGCCCTATGCGCAAGACAAGCTGGTCAGAGTGGTCAAGGGTACGATCCTCGACGTGGTCGTCGACATTCGACAAGGATCACCAAGCTTTGGAAGATGGGTCGCGGTGGAAATATCCGCCCGCCAATGGAACCAGCTCCTGGTGCCCAAGGGCTTTGCGCACGGTTTTGTGACGCTCGAACCGGACACCGAGGTCGTCTACAAGGTCAGCAACTACTATTCCCCAACCCATGATCGCTCAATCCGCTTCGATGATCCCGACATCGGCATAGCCTGGACGCTACCCGCCGCCGAGTTCCTGCTCTCGGACAAGGACCGCTCCGCTCCGCTGCTCAGGGAGGCAGAGGTTTTCAACTTCGCCAAGGAGGGCGGCGACCCGTGAACATCCTCGTGACCGGTGGTGCCGGATTCATCGGTTCAGCACTTTGCCGGTATCTCGTCGCGAATCCGCGCAACCGGGTGATCAACCTCGACAAGCTCACCTATGCCGGCAACCTCGCGTCGCTCCGCCAGATCGAAAATTTTCCCAACTACAGGTTCGTGCGCGCCGATATCTGCGACGAGGCGGCCGTCGCCGGCGTCCTGCACTCCGAGAACATTGGCCGCATCATGCATCTTGCGGCAGAAACACATGTGGACCGGTCGATCGACGGACCCGAGGCCTTCATCGAAACCAACGTTCTCGGGACGTTCCGGCTACTGCAGACTGCGTTGCAATATTGGCGCGAACTCCCCGAACCGGCGGCCGAAGTATTCCGCTTCCAGCATGTCTCCACCGACGAAGTATTCGGCGACCTTCCTTTCGATGACAGCGCCTTCAATGAAGCCACGCCCTATGCCCCCTCCTCGCCCTATTCCGCCTCGAAAGCAGCGTCCGATCACCTTGTCCGTGCCTGGCATCACACCTTCGGGCTGCCGGTCGTCCTGACGAATTGCTCCAACAATTACGGTCCGTTTCACTTCCCGGAGAAGCTCGTGCCCCTCGTCATCCTGAATGCATTGGATGAGAGGCCGCTTCCGGTCTACGGCACTGGCGCGAATGTGCGTGATTGGCTCTATGTCGACGACCACGCGCGGGCGTTGGATCTTGTCGCGGCCCAAGGCGCGGTCGGCGAAAGCTACAACATCGGCGGGAGCTCGGAACGGACCAATCTTCGCGTCGTGGAGACGATCTGCGATACGCTCGACCGCAAGCGGCCGCGGCGAAACCGCAAGAGCTATCGGGATCTCATTACCTTCGTGACCGACCGACCGGGCCACGACCGGCGCTACGCGATGGACACGTCGAAGATCGAGCGTGAGTTCGGCTGGAGGCCGCGGGAGAGCTTCGAGACGGGGCTGTCGCGGACGATCGACTGGTATCTCGAGAACGACTGGTGGTGGCGGCCAATCCGCGAGGGCAGTTATCGGGGCGAGCGCCTCGGCAGCTCGGTGGCAGCGCAATGAGAGTGCTCGCCACCGGCAGGGCCGGTCAGATCGTCACCAGCCTGATGGAGGTTGCCGCGCAGCGCGGCGACCTGGAACTGATCACCATTGGTCGTCCGGAGTTCGACCTCACGAAACCGATCCCGATGAGGCAAGCCATCATAGCGGCAAGACCGGACGTCGTCATTTCGACGGCTGCCTATACGGCCGTCGATCGGGCGGAGGAAGAGCCGGCTTTGGCTCACGCAGTCAACGTTGTCGGCGCTGCGCTTGTGGCCGAGGCAGCGGCCAGTCTCTGCGTTCCCATCGTCCATCTGTCAACCGACTACGTCTTCTCCGGCGATGACGGCGGCCCGCGCCGAGAAACTGACGAGACCAGGCCGCGCACCGTCTACGGCTCTACCAAACTCGAAGGCGAACGTGCGGTGGCGAGTATAACGCCGCAACACGTCATCTTGCGAACGAGCTGGGTCTATAGTCCCTTCGGCACCAACTTCGTCAAGACGATCATGAGGCTTGCCGAGAACCGGGAGTCCCTGTCGATCGTTGCCGACCAATACGGCAATCCGACGTCGGCGCTGGGCTTGGCTGACGCGATCCTGCGGATCGCCGCGGAACTGCCGCGGGACCGGTTTGGCGTCTATCACCTTGCCGGAGCGGGCGAAACCAACTGGTCCGGCTTCGCCAGGCACATTCTGAACATCAGCCGCACCTATGGCGGCCCGTTTTCAGTTGTGCGGGAGATCGCCAGCGCCGACTACCCCACACGAGCCCGGCGGCCTCAAGACTCGCGCCTTTGCACCGACAAGTTCGAGCAAACCTTCGGCTGGCGCCTGCCCGCCTGGCAAGCAAGTACGGAAGCGGTCGTCCGGCGCCTTCTCCAGATGCGCCAGCATTCGGGTGTCCCGGCGGCCGACGGCATCGGAGGCGGTTAGGTCCAATGGAAACGCGCCCAAGCTCCGGAGGCCAGGAGACCTACACGCAGATTCTGAAGTCGACCGCTCTCATCGGCGGCTCATCGCTGATCAATGTGGCTTTCGCCATTATCCGCAACAAGGCGATGGCTCTGCTGCTCGGCCCTGCCGGTGTTGGACTGATCGGTCTTTACAGTTCCATAGCCGACATTGCCCATGCGTTTGCCGGTGTCGGGATCCAAGCGAGCGGCGTGCGCCAGATCGCCGAGGCCGCAGGCTCCGGCGACACGGCCAGGGTCGCCCTGACGGCGACCATTCTGAAGCGGACCTCAGTTGTGCTCGGGCTTCTCGGCGCCCTTCTTCTTGCTGCGTTTGCCTGGCCAATCGCTCAGTTCACCTTCGGCGATCAGGGATACGCTGGCGGCGTCGCCCTGCTTTCCGCGGCGATCCTCCTGCGCTTGCTGGCAGACGGCCAAATCGCTCTGATCCAAGGCATGCGCGACATTGCGAGCCTCTCCCGGATCAACGTTTTCGGCGCATTCTTCAGTACTGTGATCAGCATCCCGCTGGTCTATTTCTTCGGCGCATCGGCGATCGTCCCCTCTCTCGTGGCCGTCGCCGCGGCGTCGTTGGCGATCTGCTGGTGGTACGGCAGACAGATACGCGTCAGCCCAGCATCAATGTCGGTCCGCCAGGTCCGCCAGGAGACGACCGCTCTCCTGCAACTCGGTGTCGTCTTCATGATCAGCGGAATTCTCACGCTTGGGGCAGCCTACGCGATCCGTATCATCGTCTTGAGGGCGGAAGGCTTCTCGGCCGCGGGGCTCTACCAGGCGGCCTGGACGATCGGCGGCCTCTATGCCGGTTTCATCCTGCAGGCGATGGGCACCGATTTCTATCCGCGTCTGACGGCAGTCGCGGATGACGATGCCGAATGCAACCGCTTGGTCAACGAGCAGGCGCAGATCAGCATGCTGCTTGCGGCCCCCGGCCTTATCGCGACGCTGACTGCCGCGCCGCTGGTGATGCGACTGTTCTATTCGCCGGAATTCTATGGCGCGGTAGACGTCCTTCGCTGGATCTGCCTCGGAATGATGCTGCGGATCGTTGCCTGGCCCATGGGCTTCATCGTGCTCGCAAAGGGCGCCAAGGGCGTCTTCTTCTGGACGGAGGTTTCGGCTACCCTGGTCCATGTCGGTCTTGCCTGGCTCCTTGTCCGGGAGATCGGCTCCGTTGGCGCCGGCGCCGCGTTTTTTGGTCTCTATGTCTGGCACGCCATGCTGATCTACCTGATCGTACGGCGGCTCTCGGGGTTCCGTTGGTCGGTTGCCAATCGCAAACTCGCGATGATCTTTCTGCCCGCGTCCGGGGTGGTCTTCGGCGCCCTTGTCCTCCTGCCGTTCTGGCAGGCAATATGGATCGGCATCGTGGCCGCCACGCTCAGCGGAGTCTATTCGCTGCTCAGGCTGTTGGAACTCGTGCCACCGACCTCGCTGGCGGCCGCAATCCGCGCCCGGCGCTCGAAGTCAGCCTGAATGTGGAAGGTAAGAAGCGCCAGACGGCGGCGCCGTAGTCGGTGCGGCGATAGTCGGAATGGACAGGAGCTCCTCGGCGACGAGTGCCACATCATCGTCGGTCATCTGGGCGTATAGCGGCAGGATGACCGACCGCTCCTGCGCCGCGACGCTCCGCCCGAGGCTTCCGGACAGTCGATGCGTGTCGGCGCCTGCATAGGCTTCCTCGAGATGAATGTTCATCACGCCGCGGCGCGTCGAGATGCCCCGGTCGAGCATGGTCTGCATCACCTCGCGCTGGTCGAGCCTGCTTGGCAGTGCCACGCAATAACTCTGCCAGTTGCTCCTGGCCCAGTGAGGCTCGCTCGGGGTTCGCAGCCCTGAAGTGCCCGAAAGGTGCTCCGAGTACTTTTCCGCAAGCGCCCTTCGCCGATCGACCAGCGCGGGAAGCCGCTTCAACTGCTCCCGGCCGATCGCCGCCTGCAGGTCGGTCATACGGTAGTTGTAGCCAAGCTCCGGATAGGCCTCGTAAATGACTTGTTTCGCCCCGTGCCGCACCGTATCGGGTACACTCATGCCGTGCTGGCGCCACAGCCGGAATTTCCGATCATATTCGTCGCTTGCCGTCGTCAGCATGCCGCCGTCGCCGGTGGTCAGTACCTTACGTGGATGGAAGGAGAAGCATGCGATGTCGCCATGCGGCTTGCCGATTCTCTGCCACTGGCCTTCCCAAAGGATCTCGCTCCCCGCAGCGCATGCGGCGTCTTCGATGACGGGGATGGAATATCGCTTGCCGATCTTCACGATGCGGCGAAGATCGCAGGGCATGCCGAGCTGATGTACGCAGAGAATCGCCTTTGTGCGCGGTGTGATTGCAGTCTCGATCAGTTCGGGATCGACATTGTAGCCGCTGGCCTCGATATCGACGAAGACGGGCAGCGCACCGCAATAGCGGATGGCGTTCGCTGTCGCGATGAAGGTGTGGCTGACCGTGATCACTTCGTCGCCGGCACCGACGCCGACGCAAGCAAGAGCCAAATGCAGCGCGGTCGTGCAGTTCGAAACGGCGCAAGCATGGGCGGAGCCGACGAAATCGGCGAATTCGTTTTCAAACGCCGCGACCTCCGGCCCCTGCGTAACCCAGCCTGAAAGAACCACGCGCCGGACCGCTTCAACTTCGCGGTCGTCAAGGACTGGCTTGGCAACTGGAATCTGTCGAGATGTCTCGCTCATGCCGCCTCTCCACCTGCTGAAACCCGCTCGCGCCGCCACCAAGCGACGAGGTCGCGCAGTCCCCCCTCGAGCGTGATCTGAGCCTTGAACCCCAGGAGCCGCTCGGCCTTGCGCATATCCGCCAATCGGCGGCTGACGGCGTTCACCGTCCGGGCCGGTTCGTGCTGCGGCTCGAGCGGAACCCCCATCACCCGTGCCAGCAGTTGCGCCAGCTCGCGCAGGCTCGTTTCGGTACCGCTGGCGACGTTGAAGACCTCGTCCGTGACGTCCGATTTTGCGGCGAGCAGATTGGCCCGCGCGATATCACGCACATGCACGAAATCCATGGTCTGAGTGCCATCACCGAAAATGACCGGTGGTCGGCCGGACTCAATCCGCTCCATCCAGCGGATCAGCACCTCCGTATAGGCGCCGTGGACATCCATGCGCGGACCGTAGACGTTGAAGTATCTGAGCGCGATATAGTTGAGGTCGTACATCTCGGCGAAGCTGCGCAGGAGCCCTTCGTTGAACGTTTTGGCCGCGCCGTAGATCGTGCGGTTGTTATAGGGATGGTGCTCCTCGGGAGTCGGAAAATCTTCCGCGAGACCCAGTACCGAGGCCGACGAGGCCGCGATCACTTTCGACACACCGGCGCCGACCGCCGCCTCGAGCACATTGAACGTGCCTTGCGCCAGAACATCGAAGGCGAGTCTCGGCTCCTCGGCACATTGGGTGATGCGGATGGCCGCCTGGTGGAAAACGATGTCGACGCCTTCCATGTATCTTGCGAGAAGGGCGCGGTCTCTGATGTCGCCTTCGATGATCCTGAGCAGGCCGGAGCTCGCAGACTGTTGCAGATTTTCCCGGCGTCCGCGAACGAAGTTGTCGAGGACCAGGATTTCCCGGGGCTCCTCGAGCGCAACAAGGTCGGCAATATGAGACCCTATGAGGCCCGCTCCGCCCGTGATCAGAATACGTTTGTCTTTCATCACCTGCCTCTTCGTTCACCGTTTCGCCGGGGTGCAACCCGTTCGCCAGCGCAGGAACTTCGCGGGCACCCCCACAACGACTGCATAGGGCTCGACGTCGGAGGTGACCACCGCACCCGCTCCGACGACCGCGCCTCTTCCGATCGTGACGCCGGGAAGGACGGTCGCATTGGTCCCGATATCCGCCCACGCGCCGACGCGAACTGGCTTGATTTCAAGGTCCGTACGGATGATCGGCACATCGACGGGAATACCCGTATGGCTCGACCCCAGGATTTTCGCTCCGGGGCCCCAACCGACAAACTCCTCGATGATGACATCGCGCGCGTCGAGATAGGCCTGCGGGCCTATCCAGACATTGTCGCCGATTACGCATCTGCCGTCATAGCGGCCCTGGATGTAGGACTGTGCACCGATGAACACGCCGCTGCCAATCTCGAAGGTCTCTGGATGCTTGAACCCCGCGCCGCTGCCGACCTGCAGGCCAGTCCCGCAACTTCTCGCGAGGCTTTGCCAGATCACCTTGCGCATCAGAGTGTCGACGAAGCCGTCGCCATCCACGAAACGGCCGTAGAGCTCCAGCAGCCCTGCCGCGCCGTAGGATCGGCGGATCGCCTCGGCCAGCTCCGCCTGATAACTCGGATCGGGCGCCTCGCGCAGGCCATGCACCGCCGGAACGACCCGTGACTTTGACGAGTGCTCAGTGGACATGGGCCTCCTGCTCCACCGCAGACACGACCTGCTCGACCTGCCTCGCCGTCATCTCCGGATAGATGGGCAGCGACAGAACCGATCGGGCGGCGGCCTCCGATCTGGGAAAATCCCCTGGGCCATAGCCGAGGTCGGCATGGGCCGTCTGCAGGTGCACCGGGATCGGGTAATGCAGCCCGAACTGTATGCCCTGAGTGGTAAGGGCGTGCTGCAGCCCCTCGCGGTCCCCGCACCGGATGGCATAGATGTGATAGACATGGCGCCGGGCAGCGGCCTCTACAGGCGTGCCCACATGGTCCGAGCCCGCGAGCAGCGCGGAATAGCGAGCTGCATGGGCACGGCGCGCTTGCGTCCAAGCATTGAGGTGCCTGAGCTTCACGCGCAGAATGGCGCCCTGGATACCATCCATACGGTAGTTGAAGCCCTTAAGCACGTGATGGTACCGGCGCTCCTGGCCCCAGTCGCGCAGCATGCGAATCGTATGCGCCTGGCGGTCATCGCTGGTGACGACGATGCCCCCTTCGCCGCAGGCGCCGAGGTTCTTTCCGGGATAGAAACTGAAACAGCCCGATACACCGATGCTTCCGGCGCGGCGGCTCTCGTATTCGGCGCCGTGGGCCTGGCAGGCATCCTCGATGATGGGCACGCCATGCCGGTCGGCAATGGCCTTGATTGCGTTCATATCGGCCATCTGCCCATAAAGATGGACCGGCATGATCGCCTTGGTTCGGGCCGTGATCGCGGCTTCGAGCTTCGCAGCGTCCATCGTCAGCGTCACCGGCTCGACATCGACAAAGACCGGCTGCGCGCCGGTATAGCAGATCGCCGAGACCGTGGCCACGAAGGTGAAGGGCACGGTGATGACTTCGTCGCCGGGGCCTATGCCGAGCGCCAGCAGGGCCAGATGAAGGGCGCTTGTGCCAGTATTGACGGCGATCGCGTGTTGTGTGCCGCAAAAGGCGGCGAATTCTCGTTCAAGCTGCGCGACCTCTTCTCCGAGAACATACTGCGCCGAATCGAGCACACGAAGCACTGCCGCATCAATCTCGTCTTTGATTGATGCATACTGCCCCCTTAGATCCAGAAAGGGAATCATGCGATCCGCCTCATGTGCTCGAGTTCGACGAGGCGACCGCGCTCGGCAAGTGACTGGGTGGCGGCTTCCAGGATCCTGACCACGCGCAGCCCGGCGTTTCCATCGGCGACCGGCTGCTCATTCCGCTCAATGCATTCCACGAACTGGCGCAATTCGATGCTGAGCGCCTCACCGAGGTCGAGATGCGGGGCATACATGTCGCCGGTGCGATAGCCAACCAGCATCTGGTAGACTTTTTCGCCGTTCTTCTGGGGGTTGCCGTTAAGCGTAATTCCCTTATCGTAGACCTTGATCTTTTCGCTGGGCTCCAGGTCGTCGTAGAGGATCATCTTGCTGCTGCCGCCGATAAGTGTCCGGCGCACCTTGACCGGGGCGAGCCAGTTGACGTGGATGTGAGCGATCAGCTTGCTTTCGAAGAAGAGGTTGAGATAGGCGATGTTGGCCGGTTCTCCGGCGACATGGCTCATTCCGGTGGCCGACACGGCCACTGGCCGCTCCGGCAGCACGTAGTCCATAATCGACAGATCGTGGACCGCCAGATCCCAGATAACGCTGACGTCATGCTGGAACAGCCCGAGATTGACCCGCACGGAGTCGTAGTAATAGACGTCGCCGAGCCCGTCCTGCACAAGCTCGCGCATCTTGCGGACTGCCCCGGTGTGAACGAAGGTGTGATCAACGGCGAGCACGAGGCGGCGGCGCGCCGCCTCTTCGACCATCCGGCGCGCCTCGTCCGACGTCGAAGCCATCGGCTTCTCGACAAAGACGTGCTTGCCAGCCAGCAGCGCCTGCATCGTCAGCTTGAAATGCGCGGCGGCCGGGGTCGCGATGGCAACGGCGTCGACACGTGGGTCGCGCAGAACTTCCTCAAAATCGTCCGTGATATGGACTGCCGGATAACGGGCCTGAACGGCGGTCAACCGGTCCTTGCGCAGATCACAAACGCAGATGAGTCGCGCGCCGGGCGTTTCCCAGAAGTTGCGAACGAGGTTTGGTCCCCAATAACCATAGCCGACGACAGCAACACCGATCATCTTACACCCCCGTAGAAGAAATCTCGATCGCCGCTTCCTTTACGCGTCCGATGATCCGGGCGGGTACGCCGGCGACGATCGTGTAGCCGGGCACGTCCTTAGTCACCACGGCGCCGGCGCCGACCTGTGCACCCTCCCCGATCGTCACACCCGCCAGAATGGTCGCATTGCTGCCAATGGAGGCGCGGCGCTTGACCACTGTCGCAACGACTTTCCAATCGGCCTCCGTCTGGAGCTCGCCATCGGCATTGACGGCGCTTGGATGGAGATCATTGGTGAACATGACGCCATGGCCGATAAAAACGCCGTCTTCCAGCGTCACGCCCTCACAGATGAAGGAGTGGCTGGAAATCTTGCAGTTCCTGCCGATCACGGCGCGTTTTTGGATCTCGACGAAGGTTCCGACGCGAGTGCCCTCGCCGATCGTACAGCCATAAAGGTTGACGAGATCCGGATGATGGATAACGACCCGGGCATGCAGCGTGACATCGGACGCAATCATGCTGCTAAAATTCCTTGTTGCTTGTGCTTGCTGATTTTGACCTCACGGCCATCCAAGCCGTCGAAGTCCTAAGCATGACAATTCGGTGACTTTCTCAAAAGACAATACTTTTACATTTCCAGAGTAAACGAAATAGAATTCAGTAATGAGTGCACCAAAAGACGTATCGATATACAGAATATTAACGAGCCCGCTCGCGCATTTGCATCGTCATCGGAAATCCATTCCATTCCATTTCGGCCAAAGGGAGAGATTGCAAGGAGAAGCACGGACAGCGCTATGCTGCTGTACCATATTCTGTGCCCTCTCCTGGGACTGCGAAGCACGGCTTCGCAGGTCGTAAAGGGAAACACCAGCATTGCGACTGCTCGTATATCCCCATGAGCTTTCGATCGGCGGTAGTCAGATAAACGCCATAGATCTCGCGTCTGCCGTGGCCAACGCAGGCCACGACGTGGTTGTCTACGGCGTCCCCGGTCCGCTCATCTCCTATATCGAAGAACGCGGCCTTCGCTACATACCGGCACGGCGTCTGCGGTATCGCCCCGCCCCTTCGCGAATCGTTCAGCTTGCCGCTCTGGCCTCCCGAGAGCGCATCGATCTGATCCACGCGTACGAGTGGCCAACCTGCCTCGATGCCTATTACGGCGCCGGTCTTTTCTTGAATGTTCCCCTCCTCTGCACCGTTTTAAGTATGCAGGTGATGCCGCATGTCCCTGCCTCGGTTCCGTTGATCATGGGAACGCGAGAGCTTGGCGCCCAGGCGCGCAAGGTTCACCGAGGCCGAGTTTGGGTTCTAGAGCCACCGATCGATGTCGAGCGCGACACGCCTTTCGTCGACGGAAAGGCGTTCCGCAGCAGACACCGCGTCGCCAATGATGAGTTTCTGGTCGTCAGCGTGTCTCGCCTTGCTGTCGATCTCAAACTCGATGCGTTGGTGCGCGCAATCGACGCTGCGGATTTGCTGGCAGGGTCATATTCACTAAAACTCGTCCTTCTCGGCGACGGTCCCGCGCGTGAAGCGTTGACAACGAGAGCAAGTGCGGTGAATCGCCGGCACGGTCGAGAAGTGGTCATCCTTCCCGGCGCCGATCTTGACCCACGAAGTGCCTACGCCGCTGCCGATCTCGTATTGGGGATGGGAAGTTCGGCGTTGCGCGCGCTTTCCATTGGTCGCCCGCTGATCGTGCAGGGAGAAGAAGCGTTCTCTGAAGTGTTCGAGCCCTCGACTTGCGAGCTGTTCTTGAGGCAGGGTTTTTACGGCTTGGCCGAGGGCGCAGTTGGAGCGCGCCGCCTTGCCGCACAAGTGGAGAGCTTAATCAGGGATCCCGGTCGTCGGGCAGCGCTCGCTCACTTCGGGCGGGAAATGGTCGCCAAACGGTTCAGCCTGCAACGAGCTGCGGACCTGCAACTCGACATCTATCGACAAATCTTGGCCGACCCACCGAAACGCAGACTCAGCGATGCGATGCGCTCGGCCCGTCTTTCATTGATGCTCGAAATCGCGAACCATGACCCTTTCCGTAAGCGCGAGAAAAAATTGCGGGAAAAGAGTATCCTCGCCACGGTTCATTCGGGCAGTTGGCCTCCTGTTCTTGGCGAGTAATATAAGAGACACAGCGAATACCCGGAGGAAACGCACCGAATTGCGGTCGCCCCGAAATCAACTGCTCGTATATGGGCCCGACGGAGTGGTCACGAGAGTTTCACCCGAAGCCGCTTGAACTGCATATTTTCGGCGACCGGTTCCGGGCGCGAAAGTCTGGAGAGGTTGGTCAAGAACTCCGCCTTCAAGACAAGGTCCGTTTCCACGGCTTCATCGATGAATTGACCTTGGCCAAGGAGCTGCCACGGCACGACTTTTCACCTAGCATTCGCGCATCAAGCTAGCCACGCTTTCAGGCCGGATGGGGGCGACCGTGCTTCTCCGAGCCGAAAAAGGTATTCCGAGCCATTTTGCCAGCAGATGCTGCAGCGGACCCGATGTGAGCGGGATGATCTCTAAGTCCGGCGATCAGAATCTTCCTCGCCCATCGCCTCTTGCCGAATTTGTAAAGAGAGATCGCCAGGTCGATCATCAGCCTGGACCTTTGCGTCTTCCTCGCACGCAGCACGTCTCTGTTCTTTCTCAAGATGCGTAGCAAACCCATCGTTTGTTTGCGAGAACTGCTCGATATGCTGTCATTCGAAATGAAGCCCAATACAACTGGTTCGATATCTTCGTAGACCGTCGTGTGCTGGACGAGCCTGATCGCGAATTCCCAGTCCTCATTGGCTCGAGCGCAGTTATCGAACCAGGTCGTGCCCGGAATGCAGTTCCGTCGGAAGAGCGCAAGCTGCGGGCCGATGCGATTCTCACACAACAAGCGGCCAAGCTGGTCTTCATCCAGCCCCAAGCATCGCTCGGGCGGCGGCGCGTAAGCCACCTTGCCTGGGCCATACTTGTAGGACGCATCTCGGCCATAGATAATCTTCGCCCCCGTGACGACGCCGACATGCTCTGGAAGTGTGGAAAACAGCGCAAGCTGCCTCATGAGTTTGCCAGGCAACCACAGGTCGTCACTGTCCTGGAAAGCGATGTAGTTGCCATTCGCGCGGGCGAGACCCGTATTGCGAGCGGCGGCGGCGCCGCCGTTTTTGTTCCGTCGGATATACATCACGCGTTCATCGCGGATGCTTCGCACCAGACCCTCTACGTCTTCGACGGAACCGTCATCTACCACGATAAGCTCGAGGTCCTCATACGACTGGTTGAGGACGCTCATCATTGCCGCAGCCAGGCTGCGAGTTCTATTGAACGTTGGGAGAATGACGGAAACATTGGCAGTCATTGAAATCCCCATGTGCCATGACGGAAAAGTCAAATTCCGGCTCGCCCTCCGCACCTTAAGGTCCCAACAGCGGACGGGAATTCGTCTTAGACGAAGCGGGAGGCTTTTCAAGCCGTTGCTAAGTCCTCTATCCATGTAAAATAGTATGCAAAAAGGGTTCTGTATGGGAAGCCACGCCAAAGCGGGCCTTGCCTATCCTTTAGTACAGGTTGGAGACGCAACGTGCCCCTCGCGCCCTGTTCCGTCATCCTTCCCGCGCTACTAGCAACCGATTATCCGTTGCGATTGGGCTTGAGACGCGTACAGACCTTCCTCGATCATCCGATCCTGTTTGGTTGTTTGAGGAAGTATTCCTGGAATGCAACCTATGTCCTGTTCCCTTCCTGCTGGCCAGCGGGATCTGGCTTTTTGAGGTTCATCCCACTGGACGTAACCCGACCAACACCCCAAGACAGCGATTGAAAGCCCGTCCACCTCGTCGAAATCGTCCCCAGGCCGGTAGGCCCGACGGAATGGTCAATTTCGCCCGAAGCCGCGGAAACGGCTTCGGGCGAAAAGCGAGGGGATGACAGCCCCTTAGAGCGAGCCTCAGAAAAACAGGAAGTCGCTAGCTGACGGCATGTGGCCGTCGTCGTCGAACAAAGCGGTCAAGACTTCCGAAGGCGCACCATATCCATCGCTATCAAAATGGTGGGTCTTATGAGAGGCGTCAGACATTAAGCGATCGTTAGCATCGAACGCTTTTGCACCGTCCCTAAAGGCCGAGAAATCGAGAGTTCCGAAATCTGACAAGTCGGATTTTGTGAAGTGGTGGGCGCCACCGGTCTTGCCGTGGTTTTCGTGAGACAAGAACTTGTCAGCCCAAGCGCCGTCGAAGAACCGGCCCAGGCCCGAACCAGCATTGGCCATATCATTGCCTGCTCCTCCCGACACCACGTCATCGCTCGTGGTTGGCAGGACGTCGTCGGCAACTGTGTCCGGCGGGGTGGTAACCACACCTGTGTCCGGCGTGCTCGTATCCGCAACTGCGTCCGGCGCGGTGGTGACCGTACCTGCATCCGGCGTGCTCGTGTCCGCGATTGTGTCCGGAGCGGTGGTAACCACACCTGCATCCGGCGTGCTCGTGTCCGCAACTGCGTCCGGCGCGGTGGCAACCACACCTGCATCCGGCGTCCCCGTATCCGCACCTGTTTCCGGCGCGGCCGTATCCGCAACTGTGTCCGGCGCGGTGGTGACCGTACCTGCATCCGGCGTCCCCGTATCCGCGATTGCGTCCGGAGCGGTGGCAACCACACTTGTATCCGGCGTGCTCGTGTCCGCAACTGCGTCCGGCGCGGTGGCAACCACACCTGCATCCGGCGCGCTCGTATCCGCACCTGTTTCCGGCGCGGCCGTATCCGCAACTGCGTCCGGCGCGGTTTCGCCGAGGCCTACATTCCCGGACATGACCGGGGTGTTGCCATAAAGCGCGAAATCACCGGCGTAGCCGCCACCGATCTGGTTGTTTGTAATGCTGATCGAGGCGTCGTCGACGGTACCGCCGCCGAAACGATCGTCGAGATAGACGGTGTAGCCGCCTCCGACCAGATAATTGCCGTCAACCTTAATGTTCGAGAGGCCCGAGAAATAGTTGTCCAGCATGATTGCCGATGTCTGGGCGTGGTCGTTCACAACGGTGTTGTGCAGGATCTGGATGTCCGAGCCCCCGTTGATTTCGATACCGTCATAGTGAGCGTCAGGGCCGCCCTGCAGACTATGAATGTAGTTGTCCTGGATCAGGGAAGCTCCCGTAACGTTGATGCCATTGTCAACATTGTGAATATTATTGCGTAGGAAAGTCCCGTCTCCCAGCACGCCGTTGACGGTCGTGCCGCCGCCGTCGATCTCGCTGTCCATCAGCGTGAACCCGGTGGCACCTTCCGTGACATAGATCGCGTGCCAGGGGGTGTCCGAATTGAGCTTGATGTTTTTGAGGGTAACGTTACTGGCTTCGATAACGATGTTGCCGTTGACCTCGAGATTTTCGATCACCGCATTGTCCTCGGTGACGTAAAGTGTCCCTGTATATTGGGTTAAGTTCGTCCCCTGCGGAACGCCAGTACTAGAAGAATCAGGATATACTGTTGTCACTGCTCGAATACCTTTCTGTTTCTTTTGCCCCGGAACCGATAGGTTGCTTTCAGCACATTTGTGCGAGTTCGGCTAATACCTTTTCGGCGCACCGAAAGTGCCCCTAGACATGAAAAATGGCGCGTCTAGGGCAAGGGAAAATTAACTATCTTCACGGGACCAGGCCCTTCCCGAGGCCATATTTCAGCCGCAAATCCCACTCGAAATATTAAGTATGACTAAATAATTAAATGAAATTAGTGCGATGCGCATCCCGGTGGCGCACGTGCCAATAAGCCAAAATGGCATGGCCGGAGGCGGTGAAAGATGATTCTGTTGTGGACAAATAAAAAATTTTTTTCGCTTCGTTAGAGCAGCTATTGCGCATCGCTCCTCAGCTACCTACAATGTTTCGTTGTAGGCTAGTGCTTTCGGTAAACGCATAGAGAGCGGATTTCTTTGATTCGCTGGATATTTCAGCTTCAGACGTTGCGGATTCCGACCTGAGCCCGGCGGGCATTCCGATCAAAATCCGGCCACCGTTCCGATTTGAAGCCGGCCACGATTCCTCAAAGACCGGCCGGTTTCCGGCTCTGAAGATACCCCCTGGGTCAGCAACTTTGGCATCAAGCCTCCCGGTAAACTAGGAGATTTTGATGCCAGCAAAGAGAAGGCTGACCATGCGACAATTACGCGGGACAAACAGCCGAGAGATTGCGGTGATCCTCGGCGTTGCCCGCAGTACCGTCTAGGATAGCCTGAAGCGGGCCCGACAGATGCAGGCGGGGCTGAGCTGGCCATTGCCAGGAGAACTGACAGATGATGCTCTGAAGCATCGGCTTTTCGTCCGCGCCGGCGTCAAGCAGGGCCAACGGCGACGAAAGGAGCCGAACTGGGCGGAACTCTCTGTCGAGCTGAAGAAGCCCGGCGTCAAACTGCTGATCCTCTGGGAAGAATACCGCAGCGTCCATTCTGATGGCTACGGCTATAGCCGCTTCTATGAGCTGTTTTGCAGTTTCGAGCAGCGCCTTTCGCCCAGATCTTCCATCGCGGTAAACGCGTCGCCGTGCAATAGCGCCGATATGGCGGCCCGCGCTATGGAACGGACCCCGCGCACATGCCGAGCTCGCACCGGCGCTATGCCGAGTGGACGCCGGATCGCTTCCGGCGCTGGGGCGCGTCCCTCGGTCCGCAGACCAAGGGCTGATCTTCGCCATTCTCGCCAGCCGGCCACACCCCGAGCAAGGCCTCAGAGCATGCCTCGGCATCCTGCGCCTTTATCGCGGCATCAGCCGCGACTGCGCCGAGGCCGTTTCGGCGCCGTCGAGATCGCTGGCCTGACCTGCAAGACCATTGCCTCGCTCATCGCACCCACAAGAGCACAAGGCATTCCACCGAACCTGCTGCCGTCATGGAGCACGCCAATCTGCGTGACCCCGGCTACTTTCGGCCTGAAAGGCATGGCCAGTGCCTATCAGGAACTCGAGATGCAAACGGAAGCCAGAAGCCTCGAACATGGCGAATGGCTTGCCCTGTTTCTCGAACGCGAGGTGACCACGCGCCGCCAGAAGCGCTTCGAGGCGAGGGCCCGTGCAGCCCAGATCGAGAATATCGACTTCCGTGCCGCCCGCCGCCTCGATCGCTATCTCTTCATGAAGCTGGCCGCTTATGACTGGATTCGGGAGCGTCACAGCCTACTATCGATCGGACCCGCAGGCGTCGGGAAGAGCTGGCTTGCCTGCGCGCTCGGACACAAGGCCTGCCGCGAGGACTTCTCCGTCGCCTATCATCACCTCCCAAGGTTCTTCGCCACGCTTGCGCTGGCGCGCGGCGACGGGCGATATCCGAAGGTCCTCAAGGCGCTGGCCAGAACCGACCTCCTCATCCTCGACGACTGGGGCCGGAGAAGCTCAACGACGAGCAGCGGCGCGATCTCATCGAGGACCTCTACGAGAAGCGATCCTCGTCAACAGCCAGGTGACCGTCGATCACTGGTATGACATGATCGGCAATCCAACGATCGCCGATGCCATCCTCGACCGCCTTGTCCACAACGCCTCCCGCATCGACCTTTCCCGAGAGCTTGCGAAAGCAGCGTCAAACACCATCCGCCGCTTGACCGCGCGACAATCAAGAGCCATTCAAATCAATAATCCAGGGGCACATCGACTGGCCGACTTCATCGGAATACGCATCAGACGTGGCGCAAAGTCCTGGTGATCACGACGAATGTACTGGCGGGCTGACGAGCGGGACCAACCGACGCTGTGGAGCCGAACGGGCGTTATTCCGCCATTCGCTGCACGCTATGCAACACTTTCCCGAGTTACTTGGCTAGGGGTAGGTTTGAGATCCTTCGCACCGGAATGTCTATTTGAGGCTCGCAATAGCGGACTGGTGAATGGCAATTATGTTGCGGACAGGCCAGGGGCGATGCGCCAACACTGGATCCGCATCAAAGTCAGTGACCTCGTAAGTGCATTCTCGTTAGGGTGGAAATAGAAGAACCGATAACCGTATGCGGCAAGCTTGGCATACCACGGCAAAGATGTCAGGCAAGCAGCAATACCAATATATCGGCCCCGCCTTTCGCCAGAAAGGCTTCCGCCCCTTCGATGACATGGGGTTCTTATCCGGCGACATTGATTTTGAGCGCCGAGACATGATCCAATCGTCGGCTCTCAAAGTCTGCGGTCAGCGTGCGAGCTGATACGCGTTCTGATCCGGTCTCTCTGATGACGCTTGTCCAGGCACTTGCCGTCTCGGAATTCGCTTCAAATTCGGCGTTCGAGAAGCGACCCAGGGGGACGTCTACCCTATTGCTTACCCCATTTCGGACGAGGATTCTCAACAAAGCCGCGAAGTTCTCGGAACTCGGCTCGAAGGCATGGACTTTGGCAATGGGTAATGTGGCAGCAAACAAGGAAAACTGTCCGATCGCGGCGCCAACATCTACGACGATCCAGTCAGGGCGAGAGATCTTACGAAGAAATGCGAACTCCGGGTCAATGAAGTCCCCTAAAGCAAGAAGGACGCGCGGAGCTTGGTTCGGAAAACTGAACTCGAGTACCGGTCCAGACCGCAAACGTATTTCGCTTCTGCCCGGTCGCCGAATGTACAGGTAACCCATTCTTAGCGCACCTCTTGCGACAGCGCCTACGCCGACCGCTCGTGCGCCCCACGCGATCTTGGCACGAAAGCGGCGTGCCGTACGAAGATATGCCAGGACCGCATCCATTTCCGAGCACCCACCCGACAAAGAAACACTGTTGGTGCGGGGAGATTAGCAATTCTCCGGCCCTAAAAAACTCGGTCGCAAGGCGTAGCGGGGAGCGTAGCACACGGACAAATGGGGTGACTGTTGGGAAGCACCTCCCGCGCTCTGAGAAAATGCAGCCGAGGTTGCCTATATGATCAATGATCGCTTTCCTGTTACACGAGAGCCAAACGCACGATCCCAAAAAAGCCACCGCTGTCAATTGCTCCAAATGGCTGAATCCCCCCTTCTATTGATGGATCGTTCCCCTCCGAACTATGCGGGTCCCGCGCAGGAACAGCCGCTGTATTAAAACGTTGGAACGCTGACTGCAATTCGGCGGCCGAATAGAAAGGCTGCCCGACTTGTGGAGTATCGCACGTGCGGAAGCGCCGGCTCCCACTTTCAGTGATGGGGACGCGGGAATGGCTAAAGGTCTGATACTAATCGGTGCTGCGATTTTTGCTGCGATAATTGCCGCGATCCCGTCGAAGAACCATACCCCTCCCGCAATTTCGTGGGTTGCCCCCCCTGCGGATGGAAGTGCCGTAGATCCCGATGCCGCGATCTTTGCAACCTTCGGAGAAGGCGTCGATCCGGCCAGTGTGAGAATTAGTTTATTTCGGCTGTCAGCAGCGAACGAACTGGTCAAGGCGAACGCCCTTTACGACGAGCAGACCCGCTCGGCCAAGCTTGTGCCCGCCGCGCCATTGGCGAGGGGCACGAAGTACGATGCAACCATTGCCGCTGCCGCGCGGGATATGGCCGGCAACGCAGTGGCACTCGGGCGCCGCTGGTCGTTTACGACGCAGCGAGATCTTGAGCATGGCTTTGGAGGTCCCATCCTGATCGTTAGCTCCAATGAGCAGCCCTTCAGCAAATATTACAGCGAGATTCTGCGGGCCGAAGGCATCGGCTCATTCGAGTCCGTCGAGCTTTCGCAGATTTCCGACAAACTGCTCTCCCGCTTCAATTTGGTTATCTTGGGCGAGATGTCGTTGAGCGATACACAGGTGGCAATGCTTTCGAGGTGGGTCCAAAGAGGTGGCGATCTGATCAGCATGCGGCCCGACAAGAGACTGGCCACCCTTTTGGGGTTGGAAGACCGGAATGCCTCGCTAAACAAAGGTTACCTGCTAATCGATACGGCGACGTCTCCCGGGCGCGGCCTCACGGGTGAGACCATCCAGTACCACGGCGCGGCGGATCTATACACGCGGAAAGAAGATACGACCGAGATCGCGCGGTTATACAGCGACCCTTCAAGTACCACACCGCACCCGGCCGTCACGCTTCGCGCGACTGGGAAAGCCGGAGGCAAAGCCGCGGCCTTCACCTATGATCTTGCCCGCTCCATCATCTATACGCGCCAGGGCAATCCAGCATGGGCGGGTGACGAGCGTGACGGCAATTCCGTGATCCGAACCAACGATCTGTTCTTCGGCGCCAAACAGGGCGACAAGCACTCCGACTGGAATGATTTCGAACGCATCGCCATCCCGATGGCCGACGAGCAGCAGAGGTTGCTCGTAAACCTGATGTACTTCATGCTTGACGGCAAGGCGCCGCTGCCAAGACTGTGGTATTTTCCGAAGGGGCACAAAGCGGCTCTCGTTATGGCGGGCGACGACCATGGGACCAGAAGGGGAACCAAGAGCTCCTTCGATCGGCTCATAGACAACAGCCCAGAGGGGTGCTCGCTCGCGGACTGGGAATGCTATCGGGCGACCTCGTGGATTTATGCGAATTCCGGTTTGTCGGCCGAGGACGCCCGCACCTATGCTGCGCAGGGCTTCGACATCGGCGTGCACGTCGACACCGGTTGCAGGAATGTCGCACTCTCGGAATTCTCCGAAATATTGGGCCGCCAGCTGCACGACTTCCGCGCCAAATATCAGGGCTTGCCTGCACAGGCGGGAAGCCGCACGCATTGCGTCGCTTGGAGCGACTGGGCCAGCACAGCGAAGGTAGAGGCGCGCTATGGCATTCGCATGGACCTGAACTACTACTACTGGCCCCCCACATGGATAAAGGGCCGCCCCGGCTTCATGACCGGCTCTGGCCTGCCAATGCGGTTTGCCGATCTTGATGGCAGCCTGATCGACGTCTACCAACTGCCGACACATCTGGTGAACGAGAGCGGGATGAGCTTTCCTTCGGCAATCGAGGTGCGACTCGACCGGGCGCTGGGACCCGAAGGCTATTATGGCGCGTTCGGGACCCACTACGATTTCACTGACGAATTCGACAGGCAGTTGACGGTAGCCGCAAAGGCTCGCGGTGTCCCTCTCGTATCGGTGCGGCAGTTGCTCGACTGGACGGACGGCCGCAATAACTCGCATTTGGGGCAGATCGCCTGGACCGGTACCACTCTCACCTTCAACGCTTTCGCGGACCCGAGAACCGGAAAAATGCTTCGCGGAATGCTCCCGACGAGAACGGGATCCCGTGAGATTTCCGGGATCACACGCGACGGGGCCCCAGTGGACTACAAAACCGAGACTATCAAGGGCGTCGCCTACGCGGTCTTTCCTGTCGAGAGCGGCACATATGTGGTTTCGTATGGCCGCAGCGACACCTGAAACAAATCGCCATATGTCGACGCACGAGCGCAACTTCCGTCGCAAAAACCGTAGAGCTAAATTGCCATCCATAAATTACACGCCTGTTCCCTGCAGAACCACGGCGGGCGTCTTCGACAAGATCCAGAGATCCACGCTGAAGGATATCATCGCTGCGTACCGGTTGTCATGGATCGCCCGTTCCGCAAAGGTGCAATCGTTGCGTTCACTGATCTGCCAGAGCCCCGTTATTCCCGGGCGCATGGTGAAATACGCCGTCCCCGGATAGTACTGCCGCTGATGTGGCATCATTGGTCGTGGACCCACGAGGCTCATATCACCAACAAATACGTTCCAGAGCTGCGGCAACTCGTCGAAGGAATACTTGCGCAGATACTTCCCGACAGAGGTGATGCGAGGGTCGTCACGCAATTTTTGGGTGCTATCCCATTCCTTGCGGGCATCGGGGTTCGAGTCGAGATACGCCTGTAGCCTCTCATCCGCATCTGGCACCATGGTTCGAAGCTTCCACAGCTTGAAAGTCTTCCCGCCCATTCCGAGGCGCGGCTGGCAATAGAAGACGCCCCCACCGTCGAGGCAGACAAGCAGCGCGAGGATGCCAACAATCGCCAGCACGAAGGGAGCCAGAATTATTGTGATCGACAGATCGAAGCCGCGCTTGAACGATGCGCCATAGATCGGTCGCGACGCGTCGGACGTGCCGCGAAATAGGGGCCTTGTGGTAACTCGGTGCACCTGTATCTTGGAATTCTGCGACATGCGCCTCTCCATGGAGGCGGTAAAACCGCCAGGAAGCGCAGGGGGGTGGCATCGGCCGTTGCCCTCTCGGCATGTGCGCCGGCACCGCTATCAATGATAAGAAAATATCTATAGTACGCATAAACATATTATCCCTGCGCCGATAAATATTAAGGAATGTGAACAGCAAACTTCAATACACTTCGGATATACAATTCGATCTAGACCGAAAGACTTAGGGAAGATCTGCTTACGCCTTAGAGGTTTTGCCTGTTCCAGCCGGCGAGCAGCACCGCAGTGTTTCCATGAATTGCCAGGCGAAACATCAAAATAGCGCGATAGAGGCGCACCCGAGTCAGACATTTGAGCGCGAGCCATCGGGTTCGCGGGCCTGACAGCCGATCTGACCGCAGGATGATTAGCGCCTCGCCGAGGGGTGACACCGCCATGATGGCGCATGTGATCAGCCATCGAAACTGGGCCAGGCGGTCTGTTCCGATTTTTTGAAATTCATGGGCGACGTGCCGGTCCCATCTCCGTGCCAGTTCGCCAAAAGATTTACAGGAAGGCGTCACAACCCTAGCGCCGGACAAGTAGAGCAAGCGATAGCCCTGCGACGTAGCGCGCGCCCCCCAATCGGTGTCTTCCATGGTAGAAATTCCACCAAAAGGACCGACTGCATGAAACACGCGCTTGCGAACCGCCATGTTCCCAGTTGCCGCGAATCCGTGGCGTTGGGCATAAAGACGGACCCGATAGCTATAGATGCTTTCATAGGCTTCTATTGCGGTCGGCCGATCCGGATCGATCATCAGGATCTCAATGTCTCCCGCAATCAGATCGACATCGGGAGCGTTATTCATCAAATCGATGATCGCGCGAAGCCAGCCCGGTTGCACAATGCAGTCGGCATCTACGAAAGCGAGCAGTTCCGCTTGGGCCACTTCAGCGCCACGGTTGCGGGCTGGGCCTGGACCGGGAATGGACTCGTTCTCCAGCCGCACGCCCTCAAATTGTGAGCAGACGGCCACCGGCTTCTCGACTGACCCGTTGTCCACCACAATGATCTCGAATGGAATGCCTTCTTCGCGCTGCGCGTCGAGCGCGGCCAGGCACTGGAGTAGGTTTTCGGGCTCATTGAGGTGTGGAATGACAACGCTCAGCTGTGGTGGAGCATGAATGGGAGGCATTGAAAATCTCGCCGGGATAGCGACGTCAGCACCATGCGGAGGAATCTAGGCATTGAGCGATGGCTATCCATCATCGCTTCTGCACATGTGGCCTATCCACCTGTCCGATGAAGAAGCATGGCCGCGCCTTGAAGGGATTGAAAGATCTCGCACCTCCTCACATCGGAGGAACTTCGACTGGCGCGCCCCCATAAATTCTCAGCATTCGGCTTAGTCTCGGACTAAGGCCTCCCACTTTCAAGGGATGCCTGGCGGCAACACTGGCCTATTCCTTGGCCAGGACCAACTCGAACGCCGCAGCTTTGCCTGGCTGCCTAGCCGAAAGGACTAGCTCCAGCAAAGAGAGGATACAGCCCCTCCACCAATGACGATCTACCCGCGCAGACATAAGGGCTTGAGAATGGCACGAGGTGAATAGGACTACTAGCTTCGGGTCTGCTCAAGATGAATGCTGCGGATATACGCTTCTACTCATCGATTCTCTTGAGACGAATGCCCTACCTGCTGGCGATAACCGCCGCGGGTCTGACGATCGCGGTGATCGTCGCGTTTGTTTTGCCGTCTATTTATCGTGCGAGCGCCAAAATATTGGTGGAGGCACCGCAGATTCCCGCGGAGCTTGCGAAATCGACCGTCCCGATAGAGGCTGTTCAGCAGTTGCAGATTATTCGGCAGGAGATTACGACGCGTGACGATCTCCTCGCGCTCGCCGATAAGCTCGACATCTACGCCCAGAGCGAGGAGCGTCCGACCGACGAGGACATCGTCGATGACATGCGCTCCCGCATCACCTTCGAGGAGGTCGAATTGGGCGCAACGGGTGCTGGTGCGTCAGTGGTCAGCATCGCATTTACGGCACCGGAGCCGTACCTGGCGGCAAGGGTTGTCAACGAACTCGTAGACCTGATCCTGGCGAGGCAGCAACAGCAGCGAACCGGTCGCGCCGCCGACACACTGCAATTCTTCAATCAGACGGTCGCGAGACTCGGTTCGGATTTAAACCAGGTCGAGGCCGAAATTCTAAAGTTCAAGAATGCAAACACGGGAACTCTGCCTGAAAGTCTCGGATTCCGGCGTAATCAGCAAGCGAGTCAACAGGAGAGGTTGATTGCCCTTCAGCGCGAAGAAGCCGATCTGCTCAGCAAGCGGAACAACCTTGCCGAGAGTTACGCGCTGACCGGCCAACTGCCCGATGCCGAGGCCGTGACACCGGAGCAGCAAATGCTCGAGCAGCTCAATCGCGCCCTGGTCGATCAGCTTGCAATCTTTTCGGAAACGAGTCCAAACATCGTGGCGCTGCGGACGCGGATCACGTCTCTTCAGGAGGCATTGCGCACACGTCAATCGCAAGGAGCCCGTCCGTCGACCGGTTCGAAGCTACATTCTGCCTTTGAGGTTCAACTGACTTATATCAATGAGCGCTTGCAGGCGATCACTCAAGAGAAAGCCGCCATAGCAGAAAGCATTGCCGCACTGAAGACTTCAATAGATGCCACCCCCGCCAGCGAAACCGTTCTGAATTCTCTTGAGCGGAATCGCGCCAACCTGCAAATGCAATACAACACGGCAATCGCCAGGCGCGCGGAGGCCTTGATCGGCCAACAGATCGAGAATCGGTCCGATGGGGGCCGATTCTCCGTCCTTGAACGCGCAACGCCGCCGGAGGCTCCAGAGAGCCCAAAACGTCGGCGCATCGCGCTGATGGGTGCGTTGGGTGGATTGGGACTCGCCGTGGCATTCGTCGCCCTTCTCGAGTTTCTCAACGGAACGATACGCAGGCCGCTTGAACTCGAGCGAATGCTTGGCCACAAGCCGGTTGCCACCATCCCCTATATCACGACGGCTGACGAGATTCGCTTCCCGGTCAAACGAGCCTTGGCAGTGTTGCTTTCGACAGCGGCCATTCCGATTCTGTTGATAGCTGTTTATCTCTTTTACTTACCACTCTCAGCTGCAGCCCAGAACGCCTATCGATGGCTTGCCGCTTTGGGCTAACCACGGAAATGGCGTGTCTAGCTGCGTGATCTGGAGGCACGAGACATGGAACACTCCAAGGCATCCCGGCAGGACCTACTTGGATCGGAACGCCTGTTGGAGCAGACGATCCTCGCCTGTTCCCGGACTGCGAGCGAAATGGTTTGGGAGCGTTTGCCGCCGTTGCGAACCGATTCCCGGAGCCTCGCACGCAATCGAATTGTCACCACCACCAGTAGGCCTAACCCGGCGCATGCTGCTTTCGATATAATCCGGACAAAGCTTTTGCAGGGGTTGACGGAGCACAACTGGACCACAGTTGCGATCACGTCTCCGACACCCGGTTGCGGTAAGACGAACGTGGCGCTGAACGTGGCCTTCAGTCTTGCGAACCAGAAGGAATGCCGCACAGTCCTGATCGATCTGGACCTGAAACGACCGCAACTCGCCAAGATGCTCGGGATAGAGGCCGTGCAGCCCTTAGAGAGCTTCTTGAGAGGCGAGACCGACATAGCCGATGTGTTTCTGCGCCACGGCGACAATCTAGCGATCGGTGCAAACAGGCAACCCGTGACGTTTTCGGCAGAGCTCTTGCAAAGTCGCGAGACGGTCAGAGTGCTGCAGGACATGCGACAGCGGATGGATCCGCACGTTATCCTGTTCGATATGCCACCCATGCTAGCCAATGACGACGTCTTGGCATTCCTGCCCAACGTAGATTGCGCTCTGCTAGTCGCGGCAGCAGAGCAAAGCACCCTGGATGAGGTTGATATCTGCGAGCAGGAACTCTCCGAACGGACGAACTTACTAGGCGTAGTGCTGAACAAGTGCCGATTTAGCCCCGAAAAATACGGTTATTGAAGTCCTGCCCCCGTACGCGGCCGTGCAGGTCTGACGTCCAAGGGAAAACGGAAAAGGGAGTCCAGGATGCACAAGGTCCTGATTGTTTATGGCACGCGCCCCGAGGCGATCAAAGTGGCGCCGCTGATCCGAGAGATCGACCGGTCGGCCCATTGCACTTCCGTAGTCGCTGTTACCGGACAACATCGGGAAATGCTTGATCAGGTCAATAAGCTCTTCGGGATCCGTCCTGCCCACGACCTCAACATCATCAAGGAACGCCAGAGGCTTGAAGACGTGACAAGTCGCGTCCTCGAGGGCGTGTCGAACGTGATCGACAACGAGCGGCCCGACGCGGTGGTTGTCCAAGGCGACACCACCACTTGCTTTGCGGCGGCACTGTCCGCCTTCTACCACAAGGTGCCCCTTATACATCTCGAGGCGGGGCTCAGAACGGGTAACCCCGATAACCCCTTCCCCGAGGAGGTAAACCGGCGGCTGACCACGCAAATGGCGGCGCTGCATCTGGCGCCGACCCAGACGTCAAAGATGAACTTGCTGCACGACGGCATCGATGAGCGTGGCATCGTCGTCACCGGAAATACCGTAATCGATGCTTTGATTTACATGGCCGGGCGCCGCACCAAGATCGGCAACCCCGATCTCAAGAGGATCTCCGGCAAGCGAAGCGTCCTCGTCACGGCGCACCGCCGCGAATCCTGGGGCGAGCCAATGGCGCGTGCGGCGCGCGCCATAGCGTGGTTGGCGAGAGCGTTCCCTCAGACCCCGTTTCTGCTCCCGGCGCATCTTAACCCCGCTGTGCGGGACGTCCTCCTCCCTCCTCTGCACGGCCTCACGAATGTGCTGGTAACGCAGCCCCTCGATTACGGCGATTTCGTTCGCGCGCTGCGCGGCTGCTCAGTCGTCCTGACGGACAGTGGTGGCGTGCAGGAAGAGGCCCCGACTTTTGGAAAGCCGGTCCTCGTCATGCGCGAAACGACGGAACGTCCGGAGGCGGTTGCCGCCGGCACCGTTCGGCTCGTCGGAACAGATGAGGACCTGATCATCCGCGAAGTGAGTCGGCTGTTGACCGACAGAACCGCCTACCGGGCGATGGCTCGTGCGGTGAACCCTTATGGTGACGGGCAGGCCGCCGTCCGCTCTGTTCGGGCGATTGAACATTTCTTTGGCGTGGGGGACCTTCCTGCCGAATTCGACACTGGACTGCGGCTAGAGGCAGCGCGGTCAGCGCCAAGCTCCGCGCGTGTCGTAAACGACTTTGCCGCCTAGCCTGTTCTGGCGGATTGCCTTGAAAGGTTCGTGTTCCACAAGGAGCACGACAATGTCGGCGCGCTCCACGGCTTGATAGGCACTTTCCAAGCGCAAATTGGAATAGCCTGAGAGCTTGGTCGGTAGCGCGTCGACGAAAGGATCCGAAATCAGGATCTCCGTGTCGGGTAGCGCATCTGCTATAAGCGAGACGACTTCTACGGCTGGGCTCTCCCGGACGTCGTCGACATTCGCCTTGAACGTCAGTCCCAGACAGGCGATCGTCGGCGAGCGGAAACGCTTGGCTTTCAACACCACCTGTTCGGCGACATGATAGGGCCGCTGATCGTTTACCTCGCGCGCCGTGCGGATGAGTCTGGCCAGTTCGGGCGCTGCCGAGACGATGAACCATGGGTCGACCGGAATGCAGTGTCCGCCGACGCCCGGTCCGGGACTGAGAATTCTTACTCGGGGGTGTCTGTTGGCGAGCCGAATTACTTCCCACACATCGATCTGGAGCGCGTCGGCGATCATCGAGAGCTCATTTGCGAAGGCAATATTAACATCCCGGTAAGCGTTCTCAACAAGTTTCGCCATCTCCGCGCTGGCAGCGTCAGTGAGCAGGATCTCCCCTTGTGCGAACAGCCGGTAGATGGATGCGGCCTTCTCCGCACATCTCTGGGTAAGCCCCCCGACGACGCGGTCGTTGGTGACGATCTCGATCATAATACGGCCGGGAAGTACCCGTTCCGGACAATGAGCGACGTAGATGTCACAACCAAAGTCGCCATCATGCGGCATCCGGAGATCCGGCCGTAGGTCTCCGATCCAGCCGGCGACCTTCTCAGTCGTGCCGGGCGGCGACGTGGACTCGAGCACAACGATATTGCCGGGCCTGAGCTTGGCAGCTATCCGCTCAGCCGCGGCCCGGACAGAGGAAAGATCGGCTGTGCGATCCTCGTTGAACGGAGTCGGAACGGCTATGATAAATGCGTCAGCTTCCGGGATTTCGGTTGTCGCCGTAAGTCGCCCCATCGCAACCGCACCGCTAACCCCCACCGCAAGATCCGGCTCGATGAACGGAACCTCGCCACGTGACACTGCCTCGACCCGTGCCGTATTTGTATCGACCCCGACGACATCTATTCCGCGCGTGGCAATCGCGACGGCCGTGGGGAGCCCGATGTAGCCCAGTCCGAGTATCGCCAACCGGCCTTTGAACAAATCACTCATCAACGACTCCGCTGTTGGCCGCCTGTGGAAACAGGGACGCCGGCCTGGGGATCGCCGGCGAGTTTGAAGGCTTGAGCCGGGCGCAACATCTCCCGAGCAGTCAACTGCACAAACATCGCGTTGGACGTGAAATAGCGCCACCAGAGGCGACGTGGCTCCTGGAGGAGCCGATAGGCCCACTCCATACCCAGCCTCTGCCACCCAATCGGCGCGCGCCTGGTAAGGCCTGCCATGACGTCGAACGAACCCCCAACTCCGTGGAGCACGGGAACATTGAGCGATGATCCATAGGCACCCAGGAAAATCTCCTTCTTGGGCGTGGTCATGCCCAAGAACAGCATATCCACCCCTGCAGCCCTGACATCTTCAGCGATCCGGGCCGCTTCCTCGGGTCCAAAATAGCCATGATGGCTATAGGCGATGCGCAGCCCAGGGAAACGCTGGCGAAGCCTCTCTTCGAGTTTCCGCAGGACGTCGGGGCGCGCGCCCAAGAGAGCAATTGCTCGCCCTTCCTCGTGCGCGAGCACCAGAAGGCGCTCGAACAGGTCTATGCCCGCCACGCGCTCTGGCAAGGGCCTACCCAGCAGCTTGCTCGCCCAAACGATGGATTGTCCGTCGGCGAGAAGTAGGTCGCATTCGATGAGCGATTCACGGAGGAGTGCATCATTATGCAGTCTTACAACCTTGGCTGCATTGAGTACTCCGATCAAGACGCGTCGACGCGTCGCAACGGCCACACGGCAGCGCGCGATTGCATCCTCCATCCGCAAGGCGTCTAGATACATACCGAAGAGAAGTTGTCGCTGTGGAAGCATTCTGCTCTCCCCATTGAGCAGCGCACGCCATTAGCCGACGCGCGGAGCCCGCTTAAATTCTTGAAAGCACCAGTTGCGATGCTGCGTCCGAGCTGTGTTCAGGAGATCAGCGGTGCTCATGGACGCCAGCCAGTCGCGCGACAACACCTCCGGAAAGCCAGGCATAAAGAAGCCAACCCAATTCATAGGGGCGACATTCATAATCCACTTGGTTCGGCGGGAACGCGATGTTCAGAGATGGCGGGTGCAGTCCCGGTTTCAGTGCCGTCGTTGCTGCGGCTATCGCCCTCACCACTTTGCCAGGTTCCCGGCGCATGACCTTGCGCCAGATGAGGTACTCCTCGTCGGCGACGAGAGGCACCGCGACCTCCGTATGTTGATCGAGCCATTCGAGACCCTTGATGATTGGCTGCCAATGAGCGCGGCCGCCCGCCTCACGGAGATCAAGCAGGGCCATAGGAGCCATAGCGTGCTGGTGAACGCTATAGACAGGGTATTCCTCGACTACGCTTCCGTCGCGCACATCATAATGCCACCACCATTGCCCGTGCGGCCCCTGCAGCGCACAGATCCTCTCCGCGCATGCATCGGCCGCGTCCAATGCGCGAAAGTCGCCGCAAGCCGCATGCAGGCGCGCAAGCGCCTGTATCGGATAAACCTGATCGGCGAAGCACCCCACATGGGCACGCAAGCGGCCACTTGCCGATCCTGGCAGCATATGCGGGAAGAGCCCTGATCGGGCCTGGCACTCCAACAGGCGCCTCGCGGCAAGCGTCGCCAATGCTCGAGTATCAGCGAGATGTCGCCCGGCGAGCGCCGCGGACAGGGTCCAAGCGCAGTCGACAGTCGCTATCGGCGCCGCCGTTTCAAGCAGCTCCAGCAGGCGGCGGAGTAGCAAAGTGGCCGGGGATTCGGCCGCTTCTGCCGCGGCCCAGGCAGCCAATGCGATCGCGCCGGGCTCATCGCTGGCTTCCGCCTGCGCGATCGTGCTGCGTGCAAGATCGGCGGCCGTTTGGCCCTTGAGGACCAGCCGCTGCTCCGGTTCGTTGACCCAGGAAAGGCCAAGAGCAACGATCGACGTATACCGGAGGCTCTCGCCCTCGGGAACGACGGTGGAACGGCTCTTGTTCCCAACAGCGCGCATCGTGTGGACGAACGTCCCTCCCATCTGCATGCGGGGAAGGCCGGACTTCGCCAAGGTTAAGAACTGCCCGGCCCGTTGATGGGCGGCCGCCGACCGCGTTGCCAGTGCCTCATGTCTGTCGATCAGACCGTCGTGACTGCTCGCCCTTGGTGTGGACTTGTCATTGGCGAGACCCAGGTCCGGAATCGCAGTTGGCGAATGGCGAAATCCAATCGGCATGGAGGCCCCCTTCCTGCGCATCCAGTTCGGCGAGTTCTCTCTAATATGCTAGGAAATCCCGCCCGATAGTCTACTGCGCTCAAAGGCTTACACAGGCCGTCGCAACCTGCCGACATGAGTGCAGACACACCTCGATTGGATGACGCAGCGGCAGGGACTAAACCCTGTCTACCTCACATGACAGTCTTTCGGCCCCGTCAGCAATCCAGCAACAATATAAGAACTGTTTGGCTCGTCGGGCGTGGTTCTTTTGGAGGCGCACATGGAGGCACTGCCGCGGCAAGCGGAAGAGCATCGGGACTATCCGATTTCCCTTCCTTCGTGTGGAAGTGGGCGGCTCGCGATGATCATTGTAACCTATAACAGTGCGGAAGTCCTCCCTGGGCTGTTGGACTCGCTCTTGACGGGACTCAAGGGAGTCGCCGGCCACGAGGTCATCGTCGTCGACAATGACTCGACAGACGACTCTGTCGAACTGGCTCGCACGCATCCAATCGGTGCAAGGATCATCGAGATGGGCCGGAATGCTGGCTACGCAGCAGGGATAAACGCCGCGACGGCGACTGTCATGCCCGCGACGGACGTTCTGGTACTCAATCCGGATATTCGGCTTCATCCGGGTGCGGCGGGCCGATTGAGCGAACTGTTGAAAGACGAATCCGTCGGAGTCGTCGCGCCGCAGATCCTTGGCGAAAACGGCAAAGTCTGCCATTCCCTGCGGCGGGAGCCGTCTATCAGAACTGTCTGGTCCGACGCGCTCATCGGCACGAAGCTCGCAGCCCGCATCGGTTTGGGGGAAATCGTTGCCGATCCGGTCCTTTATGAGCAAGGCGGCCCGATCGAATGGGCGACAGGAGCCATACTTGCCATCTCGGCGCGGGCGCGGTTGACCGTGGGAGATTGGGACGAGTCGTTTTTCCTCTATAGTGAGGAAGTCGACTATCTCGAAAGGGTTCGCCGGTCAGGCCTTTCGGTACTCTACGATACCAATGCGCGTGCCGTTCACATCGGTGGCGCATATCACGACAACCCCCACTTATCTGCCCTGATGACCGCTAATCGCATCCGCTATTACCGGCGGCATCACGGACCGACGGCCACCATGCTGTTTCGCCTCGGCATCATCGTCGGCGAAACCATGCGGATCATGTTGGGCCCGGGGCACCGCGCGGCGTTGCGTGCTGCGCTGACGTTCCACCGAGAGCATTGCGCTGAGCGGCGCCAATGAGATCCATGTAAATCGAATCCATTCGTTCGAGTTTCGCCGACCACAGGGCGGTTTGCTTGACATGTTCATGGGCTGCCGCTCCCATCTGGCGCCGCAGCTGCGAATTGGTAGCAAGCCTGCGAATTGCCCCGGCGATATCGACCGCAAGCGCATCAGGGGTGGTGACGGGAAGCTTGATCGCACAGAGGTTCGAAGCGGCGCTTCCGGGCCCGCCTCGATCGACCACGATAAGAGGCAGCGAGAAGCCCATGGCTTCCAATGCGACGTTCCCGCCTGCTTCGCGATAGCTGGGGAAGACGAATATGTCGGCTCTCCGGTAGAACTCGGGCAATTCATCCTTCGCTCGCCATCCGTGCAGCGCAACTCGCTCGCTTAGGCCAAGGGTCGCAATCAGAGCCTCGCATTCACTCCGCTCGGGCCCCTCGCCCACGACATCGAGATCAATGTCGATATCCGGGACGAGGGCCATGGCGCGGATGATATCTCGCGCACCCTTCGTCCGCACGAGACGCCCGACGTAAAGCAGTTTTATTCGTCCCGAACGCCCCGAACGGTCGACCGGCAGAGGAACTTCATCAAGGCCCGTTTCACTCATGATCTCGAAGCGCCGCAGGGGAATGCCGGCAAGCTGTTCCCTCACATATTCGGCGATACCAAGCACGCAGTCCGCATTCTGGAATGTACCACGCAGCACGGGGTCCCAGCGCAGGCGATAACGGTCCAGCCGACGCAGACCCATAAACCACGGTGCGGAAGCCTCGTGGGCAGCAAAACCCGGCGGAGACAGCAGCCCACCTCCAACCGGACCAATAACGAGCGGCAAACCTAGCTTAGCTGCCGGCGAGGGATAACGCATAGCCACCGGCACCGGCTGATGCACCAGATCGAAGCGCTCGCCGCTGGCAAGAGCCTTGCGGATCCAATGCCGAGCGCGAAAGTAGAACGGTACATAGGCTGGCTTCAGAATGCTATTCAGCCGCTCTGCCCGCCCAAGCAGTGGCGGCTCGCTCCATTCAACGACGTCAATGCCAGTCAACTGCGCAGCCGCGGGGGTTGCGCCCCTCTTGTGGTACGTCAGCAGGGTGACGTCGTGGCGCTTGCCGAGCTGTTGGGCCCATTGAGAGGCGACCCAAGCCTCGCCGACATCCTCGCCATTACAGGTCGGAGCCACAAGCAGGATTCTAGCCACTTCCATTACCTCGTCGTGTCAAGGCGCGATGCGAATGTTACCGTTGCTCCGCTCGGCGAATGGTTGACGTGTTTCTACGAAACGCGGCGGGAAGGGCTTTTGATAGCGATCCGACACACAAACAACACCATAACTCAGAACTATATGATCGGCCCGCCGGCCGGATCAATGTAGCTCGTAGTTTGCTTGAGGACATCTATGGTGATGCGCGGAATACGACGATCGAGCGAAACAATATACTCTCCGTATCGGCCGCGATGCAAATCTCCGCCGGATTGATACGGCGTAAGCGCTAATTTCCCCGCACCTTTCGCCATTGAGTGCTCTGATGCATGAGGTGTCCACCAAAATAGGTGGACACCAAGTGGCATCCTGCGCCTTTATCGCGACATCCCCCGGGACCGCGCCGAGGCCGTTTCGGCGCGCGCCGTGGAGATCGGCGGCCTGACCTGCAAGACCATCGCCTCGCTCATCGCCACCCACAAGAGCACAAGGCATTCCGAACCTGCTGCCGTCATGAGCACGCCAATCTGCGCGGCCCCGGCTACTTTCATTGAGGAGACACCCAACGATGCTGACAAATCCAACCATCGACATGCTGCGCGAACTCGGCCTGTCAGGCATGGCCAGCGCCTATCAGGAACTCGAGGCGCAGACGGAGGCCAGAAGCCTTGAGCATGGAGAATGGCTCGCGCTGCTTCTCGAACGCGAGGCGACCATGCGCCGGCAGAAGCGCTTCGAAGCGAGGGCCCGTGCCGCAAAGCTGCGCCATGACGCCCAGATCGAGAACGCCGACTTCCGCGCCGCCCGCGGCCTCGACCGCAATCTCTTCATGAAGCTCGCCGGCTGCGGCTGGATCAGGCAGCGCCACAGCCTGCTGTTGATCGGACCCGCCGGCGTCGGAAAGAGCTGGCTTGCCTGCGCACTCGGACACAAGGCATGCCGCGAGGACTTCTCCGTTGCCTATCATCGCCTCCCCAGGCTCTTCGCCACACTTGCCCTGGCGCGCGGCGACGGCCGATATCCGAAGGTCCTCAAGGCCCTGGCCAGAACCGACCTGCTCATCCTCGACGACTGGGGTCCGGAGAAGCTCAACGACGAGCAGCGTCGCGATCTCCTGGAAATCATCGACGATACGAGAAGCGATCCACCATCGTCACCAGCCAGGTGCCCGTCGATCACTGGTACGACATGATCGGCAATCCAACCATTGCCGATGCCATCCTCGACCGGCTCGTACACAATGCCTATCGCATCGAACTCAGCGGCGAGAGCATGCGAAAACAGAAAGCCGTGACCACCGACCAAACAACCATGTCTTGACCGCGAAACGCGGTTCAGGTCAAAAACCCATACGACCCAGGGCACACCAACTGTCCGGCTTCAAATCGGAATCGCGTCCGGCATGAGATCGGAATACCTGTCCGGCTTCAGATTGGAATAGCCGTCCGGCATCACCGGAATACGCAGACAGATCATTCTTTGGGTCATTTAAAACCTGGGGCAAATCAAGCTTGAACAACCCCGCTCCCTGCCGCAAAGGGACGCCGTATTCCAGGCAGAAGGCGCGCATCTGATTGATCAAGCGCGTCCTGGAGCCGACCATCTGATCGCGGATCCGATGCAGCGCCTGGAGGTCAACCTGATCGGTCGTCTTCACCTTGGCGAAGCGCATTGTCGGTCGCGTCGTTGCCTCCGCGATCGCTTCAGCGTCGATGATGCCGTTCTTGTTCGACTTGACGTAGGGCTTGACAAATTGTGCCGGGATCAGACGGACCTTGTGGCCGAGTGCCTGTATCTTGCGGGCAAGCCACTGCGACCCCGCACAGGATTCCATCCCGACTAGGCTTGGATCTGCGCGAGCAAAGAACTGGGGTGTCGCGTCGAAAGCGCACCCGCTGAACGGGTGTACCGTCGCGGCTCAGACCAACGACGTGGAAGATATTCTTGCCTATATCAATGCCATAGACCGCGGCCGGCCGCGGCAGATTGCGATGAGCCATTTGCTTCCTCCATTGACTTGCCCGCCTCATGATGAGCGAGGAGGACGGGGCGGACCATCCCATTAGTGGTGACGCCCGCGACCAAGCGGAGAGCTGTCGCGCATCTGATGAACCAACATCGGATGAGCGAACGGCGGGCGTGTAAAGCCATCGGCTTTTGCCGAATGACGAACCGTTACAAAACGAGACGCGACGACGATCATGGCCTTCGTGAGCGAATGAAGGCGTTGGCGCATGAACGTCGCCGCTTTGGCTATCGACGCATTCATGTGCTGCTCAGACGGGAGGGTCACCTTGTGATCCACAAGCGGCTCTTCCGGCTCTATCGGGAGGAGAAGCTGACGGTGCGCAAACGTGGCGGCCGAAAGCGAGCGATAGGCACGCGAGCGCCGATGCTGATCCCGATGGCAGCCAATGATCGTTGGTCACTGGACTTCGTGTCGGATCAACTCACCGATGGACGCAGGTTCCGGGTTCTGACGGTCGTCGATGATTGCACGAGGGAATGCCTGGCACTCGTCGCCGATACATCGCTTTCCGGTCTGCGCGTTGCCCGTGAGCTGGATCGGATCATCGAGGAGCGCGGTAAACCGAGGATGATCGTCAGCGACAACGGCAGCGAGTTCACCAGCAACGCGATCCTGGAATGGACGGACCGGGCCAAGGTGGATTGGCACTACATCGCGCCGGGCAAACCGATCCAAAACGCCTTCAAGCTTCAATGGGCGGCTGCGAGACGAGTTCTTGAATGAAACTCTCTTCTCGTCACTGACCCATGCCCGATCAGCGCTTTTAAACTGGCGAAGCGATTACAACGATAACCGACCACACTCTGGCCTCGGCTGGCTGACACCTGCCGAGTTCGCTCAGACCATAAACCCGCGACGTGATGCGGTGCTGCGCAGGCGAAATGGCTCCGCACCGCAACCCGCCGCTACCGCCCCAAATACAGCAACCCAGAACCGCTGGAGCGAACTCAAAACTGGATAAAACTTGGGGGCAAGGTCACCGCCAGCTCGCCTGAAGAATTGGCGCTTGCACGGCTGCATCGTATCCCTCCGGTGACGGCCGCCTTGCCGAGGTAGTTTGAAGACTGCAAGTCCTAGTGCAAACACTAGGAGTAGTCCTATGACGAAGCATCAGATTGAGGTGATCACGTCGGTCGAGCGTCGTCGGCGCTGGTCTCGCGAGGAGAAGGAACGGCTCGTCGCCGCAACATTCGAGCCGGGAGCCCGCGTTTCCGAGATCGCGCGATCGGCCAGCATCCATGTGAGCCAGCTTTTCCGCTGGCGCAAGGAACTCTGCCAGATTTCCGCGCCGTCCGTCCCGCAACTCGTTCCGGTGGAGGTCGTCGAAGCGCTGCCAGCGCCGGCGATCCCGCCCGAGCCGCCGCCGGTCTCCCGGCCGCGCAAGAAGGCACGCATGGTGATGATCGAGCTTGGCGGCCGCCGTCGTCTCCGGGTCGAGAGCGACATCGACACTGAAGACTTGACCCGCATTCTTGATGTGCTGGAGCGGCGATGATTCCGGTCCCGAACGGTGTGAAGGTCTGGCTGGCGACGGGCTATACCGACATGCGGAGGCTTTCCCGGCCTGTCGCTGATGGTGCAGGAGACGTTGAACCGCGATCCGATGAGCGGCCATCTCTTCGTCTTCCGGGGTCGGAGCGGCGGGTTGATCAAGGTGATCTGGCACGATGGCCAGGGTGCCTGCCTGTTCACGAAGAAGCTCGAGCGCGGCCGCTTCATCTGGCCGTCAGCGGCCGACGGCACGGTGGTGATCACGCCGGCGCAGCTCGGCTATTTGCTCGAAGGCATCGACTGGCGAATGCCGCAAAAAACCTGGCGTCCAACGGCGGCGGGATGAGCAAAACGCTGGCACGGCGGGAGCGAATATGATTCCATCCCGCCATGACCGATGCGGCCGATCTGCTTCCCGACGACCTTGCCAGCGCGCATGCGATGATCCTCGCCGAGCGCGCGGCCCGTCGTGAAGCGGAAGCACTTGCCGCCCGCGCCCAGGCGGTAAACTCGCACTCGGATGCGCTGATCGCCCGGCTGAGGCTGGAGATCGAGAAGCTGAAGCGCGACATCCATGGCAGCCGCTCGGAGCGCAAAACCCGGCTTCTCGAACAGATGGAATTGCAGCTCGAGGAGATGGAGGCCGACGCCGGCGAAGACGAACTGGCGGCGGAGCTAGCGGCACGCTCCTCAACGGTCAGGGCCTTCGAGCGCAAGCGTCCATCGCGCAAGCCTTTCCCAGAGCATCTGCCGCGCGAACGCGTCGTTATTGCCGCACCAGCCAACTGCCCGTGCTGCGGCTCGGCCAAGCTGGCAAAGCTGGGCGAGGACATCACCGAGACGCTGGAGGTGATACCGCGGCAGTGGAAGGTGATCCAGACCGTGCGCGAGAAGTTCTCCTGCCGCGAATGCGAGAAGATCACCCAGCCGCCCGCGCCCTTCCATGTGACGCCGCGCGGCTTTGCCGGGCCGAATCCCTTGGCGATGATCCTGTTCGAGAAGTTCGGTCAGCACCAGCCGCTGAACCGGCAAAGCGAACGCTATGCCCGCGAGGGCATCGATCTCAGCCTGTCGACGCTTGCCGACCAGGTCGGGGCCTGCGCCGCGGCGCTGAAGCCGCTGCATGGGCTGATCGAGGCGCATGTGCTTGCTGCCGAGCGTCTGCATGGCGACGACACCACCGTGCCGATCCTGGCGAAGGGCAAGACCGATACGGGTCGCATCTGGACCTATGTCAGGGATGACCGGCCGTTCGGCGGGCAATCGCCGCCGGCGGCGCTCTATTATGCCTCGCGCGATCGGCGGCAGGAGCATCCCGAGCGGCATCTCAAGTGCTTCACCGGCATTCTGCAGGTGGACGCCTATGGCGGCTACAATCCGCTGTTCAAGGTGGATCGCGATCCCGTTCCGCTGACGCAGGCGCTGTGTTGGGCACATTCACGGCGCAAGTTCTTCGCGCTCGCCGACATCGCCAGCAACGCCAAACGCGGCAAGAATGCTGCCGCGATCTCGCCGGTCGCGCTGGAGGCGGTTAAGCGCATCGACGCTCTCTTCGACATCGACCGCGACATTAACGGTCTCTTCGCCAGCGAGCGCCTGCAACGACGTCAGAGGGACAGCCGTCCGCTCGTTGATGAGCTTGAGGCCTGGCTTCGATCTGAGCGAACAAAGCTGTCGCGCAGTTCACCAGTCACCGAGCCGATCGATTACATGCTGAAGCGCTGGGACGGGTTTACGGCCTTCCTTAGTGACGGCCGGGTCTGCCTGACGAATAATGCCGCCGAACGGGCGCTACGGGGCTTCGCCCTCGGCAGAAAGTCGTGGCTCTTTGCCGGCTCTGATCGTGGTGCCGATCGCGCCGCCTTCATGGCGACACTGATCATGACCGCCAAGCTTAACGACATCGATCCGCAGGCATGGCTTGCCGAACTTCTCGCTCACATCGCATCCGGGCCAAGCGCGCGGACCGGATCAAGCTCGTCTTCTGGGATGGCAGCGGCGTGTGCCTGGTGTCCAAACGTCTCGAGGATGGCGAGTTCCACTGGCCCCGAATGCAGGACGGTGCGATGCGCCTGACGGCCGCCCAGTTCTCTGCATTGTTCGAGGGGCTGGATTGGAAGCGCGTTTATGCGCCAGTCGAGGCGCGCGTTCCGGAGAAGGCGGGATAACCGCCGCGACCAATTGAATCAGGGCCGTCAACGCCCTCGTCTTGCTCGCCGGAGTGTGCTGTTGTCGTCCATGACGATGAACGCCGACGAGCTTCCCGACGACCTGAACGCGCTCAAAGCGATGGTGCTTTCGCGCGAGGCGGAGAATGCCCGGCTGCGCCAGATTATCAAGGAACTGCAGCGCCATCGCTTCGGCCGTCGCGCCGAGACGCTTCCCGAGGATCAGTTGCTCCTCGGGCTCGAAGAAGCCGAACAGGTCGAGGCGGACGGTCTGGAGGGGAAGGAGCACGCATTGAGCGACCTGCGCCGGGAGCAGGTCGCCAGGCGGCGGGTGAACCGCGGCGCTCTTCCCGCTCATCTGCCGCGTATCGATGTGGTCATCGACATCGAAAGCCATGACTGCCCCTGCTGCGGCAACGGCCTGCACCGGATCGGCGAGGACGTGAGCGAGAAGCTCGACATCGTGCCGGCCCAGTTCCGCGTTCTGGTAACACGCCGTCCCAAATATGCCTGCCGTGCCTGTGAGGAGGTCGTTGTCCAGGCTCCGGCTCCCGCGCGGTTGATCGAGGGCGGCATTCCGACCGAAGCGACTGTCGCCCAGGTGCTGGTCTCCAAATATGCCGATCACCTGCCGCTCTACCGGCAGGCTCAAATTTACAAGCGCCAGGGGATCGACCTGGATCGCTCGACACTCGCCGATTGGGTCGGCCGCGCTGCCTGGCACCTGCGCCCGGTTCATCAAAGGCTTCTCGAACATCTGAAGGCCTCGTCCAAGCTCTTCGCCGACGAGACGACCGCTCCGGTACTCGATCCGGGTCGGGGAAAGACGAAGACCGGGCAGCTGTGGGCATACGCTCGCGATGACAGGCCATGGCAGGGGGCCGATCCGCCCGGTGTCGTCTATGTCTATGCGCCCGATCGCAAGAGCGAACGGCCGATGGCGCATCTCAATGGCTTCGTCGGCGTCCTGCAGGTGGACGGATACGTTGGCTATCGAGCGCTCGCCGCCGGCAACAGCGTGTCGCTTGCGTTCTGCTGGAGCCATGTGCGTCGGCGCTTCTATGAGCTGGCCGCCGCAGGTCCCGCGCCATCGCCAGCGAAGCGCTCAGGCGCATCGCCGAGTTCTACAAGATCGAGGACGATATCCGCGGTCTCACCCACGAGGAACGTCGCGCCGTTCGGCAGGACAAGAGCCGTCCGATCATCGACAGTCTCGCGCCTTGGCTGACCGAGCAACTCTCCCTCATCAGCCAGAAGACCAAGCTCGCCGAAGCAATCCGCTACACGATCTCACGCTGGGACGGGCTGACCCGCTTCATCGATGACGGCCGTATCGAGATCGACTCCAACACCGTCGAGCGTTCCATCCGGAATGCCTTGTTCGCAGGCTCCGACGCCGGGGCCGAACACTGGGCGACCATCGCCTCGCTCATCGAAACGGCCAAGCTCAATGACGTTGAGCCACTTGCCTATCTGACCGACGTCATCACCAAGATCGTCAATGGCCACCCGAACAGCCAGCTCGACGACCTGTTGCCTTGGGCCTACGCCGAAAAGCCAGAAACCAAGCCCGTGGCCTGAGAACACCGCTTACGATGAGGACGCCGCCGACATCTCTTGGCCGCAAGCAGCCGTCGTCATGGCCGAACCGAGCGCATACCTGCTAAAGTTTGCGAAGTGATATGGTCGTGCCTATACACGCGTCCATCGCAGCCTGGTAAACTGCAATGATGTGGCGCGCCGGCCAAGGCCGATGCTCTAAGATGGACGATTCATCAAAAGAGGTGACTTCATAAAGCGCGTTCTCACCAGGGTGAAAATAGAAGAAGCGGTAACCGTATGCTGCAAGTTTGGCGTACCAAGGAAGCGAAGCCAGCCCCAACAATAGAATCAATATGTCTGCGGCGCCTTTAGAAAGAAACGATTCGGCCCCTTCCAGCACGCTGGGCTCGAAACCCGCAACGTTGATTTTGAGAACCGAAACATGACTTAGTCCCAGTCGTCGGAATTCGTCGGCTATGGTCCGAACGGAGACGATTTCGCTTCCCGTGCGGCTAAGTCCACTCGTCCAGGTACTCGCTTTAGTCTCGAAGTTTGATTCACCCTCAGCGCTGGAGAAAGCCAGTTTATGTATACTCGCCCTGTCTCCTACGCCGTTACGTGCGACATTCTTCCGGAGCGCCACAACGTTGGCGACGCTAGGTTCAAAAGAATGTACGATTGCGCAAGGTAGAGTTGCAGCAAACAATGTGAACTGCCCGATCGCAGCCCCCACATCTGCGACAATCCAATCTGGACGTGAAATACGGCGGAGAAACGCGTACTCTGGGTCGATAAGATCTCCAAACATCAAAAGCGCCAGCGGAACCTGGCTTGGATATCCAAATTCCAGAACTGGTCCTGAGCGAAGGTGCACTTCGCTTCGCTTCGGTCGCCGCAAATAGAGGTAACCTAGTCTGGCGGTCCCCTGCAGTGTGGCCCAGGCACCGACTGTCCTAAACCCCCATTGCATCTTGTCAGCCCAGTATAGGGCTTTGCGAAAGATCGCTGGCAGTCCCACGGTGCTCACCTGCTATGACGTGAGGTCGACAGAATGCGGCGAGTCGCCACCTACAGCACTGTACGTCTATTCAGACGCACAAAGAGAGACATTGAATTGCTGCATGGTTTTATCCTTAAAGTCGGTTCCGATTTCAGGAACCATGCACTACGCTAACAAAGTTTGCTATCCGATGACGAGACATTCACCGGAGTGAGGACCCCAACCTCTTCGAACGTCGGCGGGGACGCCTTTACGGGCAATGTATGAATCCGTTAGAAACTTATTGATGAACCGCGACGTGTGGGCACGCCAATCCGTAGGCAGGTACCTAATACAATCGGCGGTGCAGCCCTTCGACACAGCAAAAACCACGTCCTTCGGATCGTCCCGGTCTGTCAGTTACTCCATTCACCGCGAGGCGCAAATTGATTCTTATGGACTGGTCGTGTGGACAGTTCAGTTTCTCACCAGGCCAAGCGCCGACGGCGTACAGGCGCTGTTGAACAAATATGTCGCCAAAGCGCGCGAGCACTGCGTTTCTCTTCGCTCGAAGCGGGTATGCGCGAGAGCCAGGGCCGATACGGGGTCAAAGTTCAGTGCCGATTGACAGCCGATTCGGCTGCAGCCGGCCCGATACGAAAGGTGATAGCCGAGGCGGCGCAGCAGGTGGAATGTTGATGCCTGTCCTGCGCATGGAACGCCGGCAGTCGGGGCATTCGTAGGATTAAGGCCCGCAGCAAAGGCGGATGTCAGCGCCACGCGTGCCTCAGGCTGGAGACAATCCCGGAGCGGAACCCTTACGCATGCGCACCCAGGAAGCTGCCCGTTGTCATGTCGGCCCGTTGAGACAAGGTGAACCTGGAAGGTGTGAACATCGGCAAGATCAAGCTGATCGGGTGATCAGCCGAAGTAGCGGCTGAACTTCCGCACAGCGTTGATAAAGGATCGTTGGGTTGCCGGAGAGAGATTGCGGACCGGTCATGCCCTCGATTATCCTGCGGCGAAGAGGAGTGATCTCGCCCATCGGGACCTCCTGACTGAAAGGTGGGTGAAGCACCCTCGTCCTCTAAGTGAGGAAGCTCTCATCAAAGTCGCCCCAATGTAAGCGGTGGTGCTCCGCTGGCACCTGGAGATAAAATCATGGATTTGTTGTCGATGAGTAATAGCTTTGGTGGACACTGCAGTTGTGCACAATTGCGGTCGTCACGCCTTCATGGTTACCGTCCTTGAGAGCGAGATCGAGTTAGGACAGGCCTGCATTCGATGACCAACGGAACAGTAAGATTCTACAACGACAATGCAGATGATTACGCTGCCCGTGAGCGTGGACCGAATTCTAGACTGTTTCCCTTTCTGCAACGCTGCAAGGCAGCGGGCAAAGTGCTGGAATTAGGAACTGGCGGAGGCGTTGATGCCGCCGCGATTATCAAAGGCGGCTTCGACTTGGATGCCACCGATGGCTCTTCGGAACTCGCGGCAATAGCCACGCGCCGACTAGGTCGGCCAGTCAGAACGATGCTCTTTGACGAGCTTGATGCCATTGACGCTTATGACGGTATCTACGCCTGCGCATCTCTGACCCATGTCCCTAGACCCAATCTCCAGGGAGTAATCGAGAAACTCTACCGAGCTTTGACACATGGCGGAGCCGCTTGGGCCAGCTTCAAAACCGGAGTCCATGAAGGCACAGATGCTCTCGGCCGTTACTACAACTATCTTTCCGCAGACGAATTGATCGCAGTCTGGCGCGAAGCCGCACCATGGCGCAATGTCGAGACGGAGTCCTGGTTGGGAGGAGCTTACGACAGCAGGGCAACCTCGTGGGTAGCTATCACTGCAATCCGGTAGCGTCCGATTAGGCTGGCTGCCGTGACGGATGGGGATTGCTTTTTAAGGCGGGATAACTCCACGGCAGTAGCTCGTCGATCTGACTCTGTTTGTGGCCATTGACGATGCTTGTGAGCGTGCTGGTCAGATAGGCCTGCGGATCGACGGCATTGAGTTTGCAGGTTTCGATGAGCGAGGCGACGGCCGCCCAGTTTTCGGCTCCAGCGTCATGTCCCGCAAACAGTGCGTTCTTCCGGTTCAGTGCCATCTACCGAACATTCTGCCCATGTCGGGCGAGAAGTTGTCGTCCACTATCGCTGGCATCCCTATTTCGGCCGTCGTCTGCGGCTGCACTATAGCGAGAACCGTAAGAAGGGCCAGTTCGTCCACGTTGAGGTCATGCCCGGCGTTGTGACGGCGATCGCTGCATGGATGCTCGATGCGGCGCGCTGTGCTGGCATGGAATTGGGGACGCCTCGGGTCACATTGTCGGCCCTTGTGGATCTGGATCACCTTTTACAGCGCCGCGGAATGCGGCGAACCTGTTCCGGCGAACCGAATCTCGTCGAGGAACCCCAAGATGCCCGATCCGCAATTTCGCCTTCTACCGCATCAGCGTCAGCTCCTGATCTCCTTCGAACCGCCGCGCCTTCTCGGCCTCCCAGCGAGCGAACGCCGGCGACTGGTGTCGAGCCTTGCCACGCTTCTCACCGAGGCGGCAACTTGCATGAAGGAGGAGGAACGGAATGATGACGAGCGTTGAGATCCTTCCTCCCACCATCCTGCAGCGGAAAGCCATTGTTTACGTGCGGCAGTCGAGCCCAGGTCAGGTTGAGAACAATCCCGAGAGCCGTCGTCGGCAATACGAGCTCGTTGACGTCGCACGCCATCGCGGCTTCCGCACCGTTGAGGTCATCGACGATGATCTCGGGCGATCGGCCAGTGGAATGGTTGCTCGTCCAGGTTTTGAGAAGCTGGTAGCGGCATTATGTGCCGGCGAAGTCGGCGCTGTCCTTTGCTTCGATGCGTCGCGCCTGGCTCGCAATGGTCGCGACTGGCATCATCTTCTCGAGCTTTGTGGCCTTGTCGAAGCAAGGGTCATAGATTTGGATGGCGTCTACAATCCTTGCCTGCCGAACGATCGGCTGCTGCTCGGCATGAAGGGCAGCATCAGCGAGTTCGAGCTTGGAATCATCCGTGCGCGCATGCTGGATGCCGCTCGTGCCAAGGCTAGACGGGGCGAACTGAGGATCAGCGTGCCGATCGGCTATGTCTGGCATCGCGACTATGGCCTGGGTTTGGATCCTGATCTGCGCCTTCAGCAGGCTATTCGAACGGTATTTGAACGATTGTAGAGCGACAATCTGGCTGAGATCAGCGCGACAATCTGGATGAGATTCTGGTGTCGCGGTTGTCGGCGACGGTATCATCGTGATTGTCGCTGGCAAGGGCTTCGTTGGTTTCTGATTGTCGCGCAGCGTCGATCTCGGCGGCGTTTCTGATTGTCGCGAAGGAAGCCGGCCTGCCGCGCTGGCGTTTGGCTTCCATCGCGGATCGACGCCGGTAGCTTTCGACATTCATCTCAAAGATGGTCGCGTGGTGGACGAGACGATCGACGGCGGCGAGTGTCATGGCGGGATCGGGGAAGACCCTGTTCCATTCGCCGAAGGGCTGGTTGGCGGTGATCATGATCGATCGCCGCTCGTAGCGCGCGGAGATGAGCTCGAAGAGCACGCTCGTTTCCGCCTGGTCCTTGGTCACATAGGCGAGATCGTCGAGGATGAGCAGATCGAACTTGTCGAGCTTGGCGATGGCGGATTCGAGCTGGAGTTCACGACGTGCCACCTGCAGCTTCTGAACGAGCTCGGTCGTACGCATGAACAGCACCCGCCAACCGTTCTCGATGAGCGCGAGGCCGATTGCGGCGGCGAGATGGCTCTTGCCGCCACCGGGCGGGCCGAACAAGAGGATGTTCGCTCCCTTGGCGAGCCAGCTATCGCCGGCGGCGATCGCCATGACCTGTGCCTTGGAGACCATCGGCACGGCGTCGAAAGCAAAGCTGTCGAGCGTCTTTCCCGGTGGCAATCGGGCCTCGGCGAGATGGCGTTCGATGCGGCGGCGATCGCGTTCGGCCAGTTCGTGTTCGGCGATCACCGACAGGAACCGGGCCGCTGGCCAGCCTTCCTTGTCGGCCCGTTCGGCAAAGTCCGGCCAAAGGACCTTGATGGCCGGCAGGCGGAGTTCATTGAGCAGCGTGCTGAGCGTGGCGGCGTCGATGGCAGGGGCGTTTCTCATGCGGCGTCCTCCAGATGACGCGCGTCGATCAGGGCCTCATAGCCCTGGAGGGAGGCGAGACGAACGTTGACGGTGGGCAACTGTGCCGGATCGGGCGCGAAGAAAGTCCTCAGCGCGATGATGTCCGGCAGTTCGCCCGCATCGAGTGTTTTAGCGAGCCGCTCTGCCAGTTCCCGCTCGCAGCCCCGATCGTGGGCCAAGGCCAGGAGCTCGACGGTGATCTTGCAGGCCTGCTTGTCGGAAAGCCGGTCGAGCAGGGTCTCGAAGGCCCTTCGGTATTCCTGCCGCGGAAACAGCTTGTCGCGATAGACAAGCTGAAGGAGCGCCATCGGCTTTTTGCGCAGCGAATGGATGACATGCCGATAATCGACCACCTGGTCGTGCTTGCCGCTGGCATGTGCACGCCCTCTTTGGAGGGTCATCAGATGCGTGCCGCCGATAAAGAGGTCAAGACGCTCGTCGTAAAGGCGCACGCGCAGCCGGTGCCCGATGAGCCGTGATGGCACGGTGTAAAAGACCTTGCGCAAGGTGAAGCCGCCGCTGCGCGAGACCCGCACGACAACCTCCTCAAAATCGCTGGTGCGCGTTCCCGGCAACGGCTGCAGCGCCGCCCGCTCGGCGTCGATGCGCTTGCCATAGCGGGCATTACGCCGGCTGACGATCTCATCGATGAAGCCGCGATAGCCATCGAGATCGTCGAAGTCACGGGTGCCGCGCAGCAGCAGGGCATCGCGGATCGCATTCTTGAGGTGGCCATGCGGGCTCTCAATCGCACCGTTCTCGTGGGCAATGCCCTTGTTGTTGCGGGTCGGCGTCATTCGGTAGTGCGCGCAAAGCTCTGCGTAGCGCCGCGTCTGGTCCTCCTTGGCATCGGCATCGAGATTGCGGAAGGCCGCCGACAGGCTGTCGCTGCGATGGTAAAGCGGCGCGCCGCCGAGGAACCAGAGAGCGTTCTGCAGCCCTTCGGCCAGCGCCACGAAGCTTTCGCCACCGAGGACGACGTGGGCGTGTTCGAAGCCGGAATAGGCGAGCCGGAAGTGATAAAGCAGGTGATCGAGCGGCTGGCCTGCGATCGTGATCCCCAGTTCGTTCATGTTGGTGAAGTCGGAAAGCCCCAGTCGGCCGGGCTCATGAACCTGGCGAAAGATGACTTCCTGCTCGTCGCCATTGATGGCCCGCCAGGCACGGATCCGCCGTTCCATTGTCCGGCGAACGCCTTCGCTGAGCTCAGGATGGCGGCGCAACATCTCATCGAAGACGGCGACCGGACGAATGCCAGGTGCCGCCTTCAGCAGCGGCACGACCTCGGCATCGAAGATGTCGGCGAGTGGATCGGGACGCCGACGGCCGCGCGGCTTCTTCACTTGTGATGGCAGTTGCGCGTTCTTCTCGATGCGATAGGCCGTTGCTCTGCTGAGCGACGCCTTCGCGGCGGCGACCTCAACCCTGTGCTCTTGTCGTAACTTCATGAAAAGCCTCATCTGATGATCGGTTATGTGACGACCTGGCACAAAGGTGGTTCCCCGTTCTTCGAAGAACCCAACGTACCGGTCGAACCGCAATCACCAGATGAATCGGCGCGGCAGCAGCGGTAGAACTCCGTTCGGGCTACGCCCTCTCTGCGTTCCACCGCTGCTGCCGAGTCTCATCTTGATTGACGCTTCGTCTCATCTTGGTTGTCGCGCTGCAAACGATTTCGCATCCTTGGCAGTGCTCGGCAGACGCATCTGTCGCTGGCGGCAGAGGGGATGTTCTTTCCCCGGCCATCTGATGGCAAGCGCCTGACGTCGTTCGAGTGGCAGCCTATTCGTTATCGCAATGTCATCGGCCTTTTGAAGAACCCGTTCTATGCCGGGGCCTATGCGTACGGCAAAAGCGAGAAGCGGGTCACTGTCGTCGACGGACGGGCGCGCAAGAGCTATGGCCACGGCAAAGCTTTCGATGATTGGGAGGTGCTGATCCGCGAACACCACGAAGGATACATCGACTGGGCGGAGTTCGAGCGGAATCAGGTGTCACTGGCGTGCAATACGTACGGCCGCAGCGGTGGCCAGAAGTCCGGCCGCGGAGGCCGCGCCCTGCTATCTGGCATGATCACCTGCGGCCGCTGCGGTCGCGGCCTCGCTGTTGTGTATGTGGGTCTTGCGCCGGGACGGCCGATGTATCGTTGCGACCGGCCCAATCTTATGCTCGGTTTGCCACGTTGTCTTGGATTCGGTGGAGCTCGCATCGATGCCGCCATCGCCGAGGAGATCGTGCGTGTGGTAGAACCGGTAGCAATTGAGGCTGCCCTGGAAGCCGAGCGGATGCATCATCAGCGTCAAAACGAACGACGACGTATTCTCGAGCTCGACCTTCAACAGGCCCAGTACGATGCCGGGCTGGCCGAACGTCGTTACGCCGCCTGTGATCCGGACAATCGGTTGATTGTTGCCCAACTCGAGAAGAACTGGGAGGCCGCTTTGCGGCGCGTCGAGGAGTGCCGCGCACGCGTCAGTGAGGCAGATCTACCTCCCGGTGCGGATCAAGCGCCGGATTTTACCGGCTTGGCTGACGATCTGGTACGGGCTTGGAATGCACCCGGTGTGGCCACACGTACAAGGCAGCAGATTCTGCGAACCTTGATCGCTGACATCATTGCCGACGTTGACGATAGCAACCGAGAGGTCGTTCTGACCATTCACTGGAAAGGCGGACAACATTCGGTTCTGCGTGTCCGCAAGCCCAAAACCGGCGAACACGGATGCCAGACGCCCGACCAGGCGCTTGCCGTTATGAAGCAAATGGCGACCCGGTATTCCGACGACGACATCGCCGCAACGCTGAACCGAATGGGCATTCGAACGGGTCAAAACAAAACCTGGACTGCGCACCGTGTCAGCTCCAGTCGCAGGGTTCAGGGCATTCATGCTTTTCGGTCGGCCGAGAAAGACGGGCAAAGGCTGACCATGAAAGAGGCCGCTAAATGCTTGGAAGTGACCAGCCACGTCATTCGCCGCCTTATTGTTGATCGCATTCTGCCTGCCGAGCAGGTCGTCCCTGGTGCCCCATGGCAAATCAAAGCGAGTCATCTTCAAAACCAGGAAGTGATCAAAGCAATACGCAACAGAAATGGTCCGTGTCGCGCCGAACCCCAAAAACAAATCTCAATGTTTCCAGATACTTGAAGAAGAGGGGTATAATGAATCAACGCTTGCAATAGGCCGGATGGTTCTTTCGACGCTGTTGTTGTCGATTTCGATGCGACCGTCGGTCAGGAAGAGACACAGGCCATCCCAGTATTTAACGATGTATTTCAGGGCTTCACCCAAGGGCGATTTGGCAGCGACGCGGGCACGGTGATAGGTGAGCCAAGTTTCCATGTCGGCTATGAGCGGTTTTAATCGCTCCCGTCGCGCAGCCAGGCGGGCTTCCGGATCAAGCCCGCGCAAGTCGGCCTCGATTTGGTAAAGTTCGCCAATCCGCTTCACGCCTTCGTCCGCAATCGGCGCGACTCCCGTGCGAGTAATCTCCACCAGCTGCGACGCGCGTGAGCCCAGCAATAGGCCAGTTGAATGCTTGGCCCGACGCGATCCGGTGCGATTAGCCGATTGTACCCCGCATAGCCGTCCACCTGCAGAACGCCCGTGAAGCCCTGCAATATCTGTTCGGCATGATGTCCTCCGCGACCGGGGGCGTAGGTGAAGGCAACGCCCGGCGGTGCGCCGCCACCCCATGGTCGATCATCACGCGCCAGCGCCCAGAAGTAACCGGTCTTGGTTTTGCGGGAGCCGGGATCGAGAACGGGGGCGCGAGTCTCGTCCATGAAGAGCTTGGTCGAGCGTTTCAGGTCGGCTATCAGAGCATCGAAGACGGCACGCAGTTCGAAGGCGGCACGGCCGACCCAATCGGCAAGCGTGGACCGGTCGAGGTCAATGCCTTGGCGGGTTATGATCTGCGCCTGCCGATAAAGGGGAAGATGATCGGCGTATTTGGAGACCAGGACATGCGCGACCGTGGCCTCCGTCGGCAGACCTGCCTGGATCAAACGGGCCGGGGCCGGAGCTTGGACGACACCGTCCGTGCAGGCGCGACACGCATATTTGGGGCGACGGGTGACGATAACGCGGAACTGCGCTGGGACCACATCCAGCCGCTCGGACACATCCTCGCCGATGCAATGCAGGCAACCGCCGCAGGCGCAGATCAGGCTTTCCGGCTCGATGACCTCTTCAATACGGGCAAGATGGCTGGGAAGTGAGCCGCGATTGGTCCTGCGTGGCTTGGAGGATCGTTTGCCTGGGGAAGTATCGGCCTCGTCCTCAGCCTGGACGGCCGCAATGGCCGTTTCCAAATCCTCCAGCGCCAGGTCGAATTGATCGGGATCGATCTTCTCGGATTTGCGCCCGAAGGCTGCTTGCTTGAAGTCTTTCCAGTCGTTCGATCCGCGCGTCCTTGCGAACTTCACGCGCTTCCGCTGCGATCAGCATCGCCTTCAGGGCGGCAATGTCATCTGGCAGGTCGACGGCGTTCAGCATGCGCCGGGTCTACCAAATTCGGCCTCGGCTTACCTCTGCAATGTACCACCCGAGTCATCGTGACGCAGTTACTCGATGGCCTCTGGCGCTCTCGTCTCGACAGCGCGGACGCGACGCCAGTCCAGGCCCGCAAACAGGGCCTCGAACTAGCATGGCTCAACGTCATCAAGCCGTCCTTGATGCCGGGCCAGGTGAACGTGTGTTCTTCCAGTCGCTTCTAGGCCATCACCATGCCGCTGCCATCCCAGTAGATCAGCTTCAAGCGATCTGCCTTGCGCGACCGGAACACGAAGACCGTTCCAGTGAACGGGTCCTTGCGCAGCTCGTTCTTCACCAACGCTGCCAACCCGTCATGGCCTTTGCGGTTATGCGGGGCCCCGCATAACCGCAATTATGTGAAGCGTGCAGTTATGTGGAGTCCGCCGCGGCAATTGCTTGCCGCCTGCGGTGTTTGAGAGTGGGATTACTCGACATAATTTGTCGATCGTCCGATGGACTTCAGCATCGCGAGCAGCTTGTCGGGAGCAGCAAAGCGACCCGGCTTGAGCGACGGCGGCGCCATCGCGGCAAGCGCCTCCAGTTTTTCGGTTGGATCGGCCCGCAGATAGATTTCCGTGCTTTGCAGGCTGGCGTGACCGAGCCAGAGTGACACCTTGCGCACATCGCGGGTCGCTTTCAGGGTGTGCATGGCACAGGTATGGCGCAAAACATGTGGGGTAATGCGTTTATCGGCGAGAGATGGGAGCTTCTGCGCCGCGGTAGCGGCGTGCTTGGCGAGGATATATTCGAATCCGGCCCGGGTCATCGCGCGTCCCACGGCATTGAGGAAGAGTTCGGCGTCGCCACTCGCCGGGCGGTCTGCCAGCCAGGCCTTCAACGCCGCCGTGGTCTCTTTCCACAAGGGCAACACGCGTTCGCGGCGTCCCTTACCCATGATGTGGATGCTGGTGACCGTCTGGCGGTCAATCTGGTCGAGGCGGATGCTGACGAGCTCGGAGACGCGCAGCCCTGCAGCGAAGGCCAGATGCAGCATCGCTCGATCGCGAATGCCGGATACCTGACGCGGGTTCGGTGCATCAAGCAAAGCCTGCATCTCGTCGCGGCTGAGATGGCTGACGAGCGCCTCGTCGACCTTCTTCATCGGGATCGCCCGAACCCGGCGCGCCTGATCCAGACAGGAAGGAGCCGGTACTCGAGGAAGCGGAAGAAGGCTTTGATGGCAGCAAGACGGGCGTTGCGGGTGCGCGCCGAGTTGCCGCGCTCCCTCTCAATGTGCTCCAAAAACGCGAGGAGGAGCGGCGGATCGAGTTGCTCGATCTCGATGCGGGACGGGGTGGTCCTCAACCGGCTAGCGGCGAAGCACAGCAGCAGTTGGAAGCTGTAGGCGTAAGCCTCGCAGGTGTGTGGGCTTGCCCGCCGCTCTTGCGGCAGGTGTTCTCGTAAAAAGGTGGTGAGATGCGGAGCCAGCGCGGTCATGTGACGGCTCCTTGATGCAAGGCCTCGCCAGCCGCTGCGATCTGCCTCAACAGGATCGGCGTTGCCTGCAGATACCAGTAGGTGTCAGTGACGTGGGCATGGCCGAGGTAGGTGCTGAGGGCGACGATATGGCGGCCGACGGCATGGTGATCGTGCTGGCATTGCTCGAGGGAGCGCACGGCGAATGTGTGCCGCAAATCGTGAATGCGGGGGCCCGTTTGCCCGGGCTCTCCCCGCACACCGAGCGATCGTGCGAGGCGGAGGAAGACAGCAATCACGGTACTGTAGGCCGGCGGCGCGCCCGTAGCGGAAACGAACAGCATGCTGTTCAAGGTTCCGAGCCGACGACGCGCCAACAAATACTTGTCCAGGGCGTCCCGCGTCGTGTCGTGGAGCGGCAGCAAGCGGCTCTTCTGGAACTTGGTTTGTCGGATAACCAACCCATCGGCGGTCACGTCCTCAAATCGAAGCGCGAGGGCTTCGGAAATGCGCATTCCGGTGGCGGCCAGCAATCCGAACAGGGTCTCGTACATCAGCGGCCGGATCGTGTCTGACGGCTTCAATTGTGCGGCCGCCTGCAATAACGCGGTGATCTCATCCCGGGTATAGATGTGCGGGATCCGCCGCTTGAGCAGGTTGCGCCCCAGGGCTTCGGCGGAAGGAATCTGGTGGCGCAGGTCCTCGGCTGCTAGCACCAACGCAAAGCGGCGGACCGTAACCAGCCGGTTGCGGCGCTGCTGTGGGGATGGCGCAAGCGTCGCCCATTCAAGTACACGAGTGACTTCAATGTGCCGATCGCCATGCCTCTCGGCGAAGGTGACGAAGCTCCTCAAAAGCGTGTGCTGGACGCGGAACTTGAAGCCCACCGTGCGCTGGAGTTCCACATATCGCGAGAGATCCTGGCTCAGCATGACGCACTCCCCGGCCAAGGCTGGGCGATCTGGAGCAGCATGTCGATGTCCACCTTCGCATAGTGGGCAGTCGTGTCGACCGAGCGATGGCGAAGCACGGTCCCGATCATATCCAGCGTGGCGCCGGCTCGAGCATGCTGGTCGCCGCGGAGTGCCGCAGGAGATTGGCGCCTCGGGAGGGAGCGTTGTCGATACCCGCCCTTACAAGCGCAAGCTTGACGATACTAGAGACAGTCGCGCTCGCCAACGGCCGATGCGGCGCGACAGCCCGCAGGAAGATCTGCTCGCAGGCGCCGGGCGGACGGGCCTCGCGTAGATAGTCGATAATCGCTTCACCGACGTCCTGGGGCAGCGGAAGCCGGATCTCGCGGCGGCCCTTGCCGCGCACACATAAAGTGCCCTCTCGCCAGTCGATGTCTTCAAGGCACATGCTCGAAACGTCGCCGGCGCGCAGGCCGAGACGTGCGAGCAGCAGCAGAACCGCGTGATCGCGGATGCCCATCGGTGTCGTGACGTCGCACGACGCAACCACCCGATCAACGTCGGCGGTGAAGATGTAGAGCGGCAAGGCCGATAACCGCCATTGCGGGACCGTCGGTATGGCCTGATCAAGCCCCGGTTGGCACAAACCCTGGGTAGCCAGATACTTGAGGTAGCCTCGCAACGCCATCGTCATGGTCTTGAGGTTGGCGCGCGAACTTCGCTGGGCCTCGTCAAGGATCACTTGCCGAACAAGACGGGCATCGTACAGTTTTGGATCAGGACCGAGGCCGGCAAGCAGCCGCATGACCATGCGACCGTGGCGACGGACGGTGCGCTCGGATATCCCCCGATGCCGTCTCAGCCAAGTCTGGAAAGCAACAATTTGGACCTCGTGAAGGTCCACACCTGGCAGCTCATGTGTCGACAGCGTCACCGTCCCGTATTCCACCAGGAAGCCAACAAACCGGCGTGCGCGATTGACATATGGCCGACAGACGATCGGTTTGCCGGCTGCCAGGGCAACGGCATCGGTGCTGCGCAAAGCGGCGAACGACATCGTCGTCAATCTCCGTGATGGCAATCTTCGTGCTCTGTAGCCACTGTCCGAAATGACGGGCCGAAGCTTCGTAGCCTGACACCGTCAGGCGGGTATGTCCCAAGTTCAACAATCGGCTCGTGAACGCCTCCAGGAACGGACGCAATTTGCCTGGGTCCATCAGTTGCGTGCATTCCGGTAGAACTTCCGTCGATTTTGGCACGGGTGGTCTCCTCTCGATGACAAAAAGAACGTCTCGAGACGACAACAATTATGCCGAGTGGGGAAGGCTCACGACCGATCTAAGCTATTGGACAAACGAGGAAGCAGCTTGAGCCGCGGCGGACTCCACATAACCGCACGCTTCACATAATTGCGGAAGTCCACAGGCTTGGTCGCCACCATGATCCGCACGCGGTTGGACGGAAAGATCATGCCGAGGCCGCCAACGCACGCGCAACCGCAGCGATCCGGGCTGCCGATGCGCCTTCCTCCAGGCGGATCATAACCGGACCGACGATAATCTCGGGACGGCTGACTTCTCTAATCGGCGGCACGGCATCACACGTCTCTACAACCATCCTCGCGAATTCCGCCGCATCCTCGGGCGGGGGCAAAACCAGCTTGCCCTGCCGCGCCATCGTGCGCCACGACGACAGGTGGTTCGGCTTCAGCCCATAACGTTCCGCCACCTCGTTCACCGTCACGCCCGGCCGCAAACTCTCCGAGACGATCCGCGCCTTGACCTCCTCGGGTCATTGCCGATGACGTTCGCCCGCAGCCTTGGCGGTTGTGAGAACCTCCAACGTAGTCTCCATGGAGAAACTCCCTTCGTTCTTCCATGGAAAGCCGATCACAGATCACGCCAGACAGGGCAACGTGGGGGCTAAACACCGGTTACGCCCCAAGCTGCGACCAGCGCCTTAGTTCAATTCCAAGAGTCCACACGACCTCGCGCTCACAGAGTAGTGTCTTCCTCGACATGACAATTTACGATTGTGGCCCATAGCCCTCGCCCGCGATATTGAAGTCGAGCGCAAAAACCTGACCCCTTCGAGCACCCCATCCTGTTCGGCGTATCCTGTGGCGCCATGTTAGCGGCGGTGCATCTGGCACTTGGCGATAAGCAGCCACCTTTCCGGCGCTGGAGCACTCCGCCATGGTCTGGACCACGGCGTTTCTGTTCCCAGCGCCGGGTCACTTGAAAGCCCTTTCCGCCCAAACCTTGCTGTTGTGGTGGAATTGGCTTCTGCGCACCTATGAAGAGCGTCGGCGGACTCTATGGACGCTCGTCTTCGACATCTACGTAATTGGCTCCTCGGTCGTAACAATGCGCAGCGGTCTCCCCGATCGGATATAGTCGTCTGCATCTAAATGACTAAGTCGACTGGCCCATAGGTTGACCTCGCTCCGATTGCCGCTGCCAAACCTCCCCATGTAAAATTCTCTCGATGCGGCGAAAATACCGACTGCCGCCACATTGGGGGTTACACCGTGGTCTATCTGTATGAGATGAACGAGAAGAACGGCCTGATTTCCGCCGAAATCGACCGGGACAAGGGCAGCGAACTCAATCAGGCTTTTCGGACTGCAGAGCCATGTCCGTTCATCGTCATAGATAATTTCCTGCCTCCGAGCCTCCTTGAGACCTGCCTCGATGAATTTCCGACATCCGACAAAGCGGAAGAGAAGTTCGATCGCTCGCAGGAGCGCCTGAAGGAAAGCTTCAACCCGGATACTCTTCCTCCGAAAATCAGAGAGCTATTCTATTCATTTAACTCCCGCCCATTCATCCGCCTTGTGGAAAACATAACCGGCATCAAGGGGCTTATTCCCGACCCATACTTTGCGGGAGCAGGCCTGCATCGCCTCTCTCAAGGCGGCCATCTGTCGATACATGCAGACTTCAACCACCACAAGCCGATGAATCTTGAACGACGCGTCAACGTCTTGATTTATCTCAACAAAGACTGGCGTCCGGAGTATGGTGGGTTATTTGAACTGTGGGATCAAGGGATGACCAAATGCCACCATTCGATCCTGCCCAGCTTCAACAGATGCGTGATTTTCAATACCACATTGGAAAGCATGCACGGCAATCCGCAACCGGTCAATCATCCCGACGGCGTGCCACGAAGGTCGATTGCGCTCTACTACTACACGGCCACGTGGGACGAGACGAAGCGGGACGCGACAACACAGTTTCGGGTACGCCCCGGCACGGCCGACCGGACGGATTGGCGGACCAAGATCAGCGAAATGGCCACGGACCTCGCTCCCCCCTTGGTCATGCGCAATTATCGTCGCCTGAAGAAGCGTTTGGCCGGCGTCTACTGACGCACGGACGCTGCCTCGGCGTGCTGCGCAGCATAGGCGGGGGCGTGATCATTTTGCTGCGAGATGATGCCAGATGAGAAACCGCCAGTGCGCACCGCTTCTTTGAGTGCCGACAGCCCTTTTGGAACTAGGTGCGCTCCACTTCTAAGATCGGATAGGGATATTTGCCCCATGACATCGTTGAATTCTCTGGAACGCGGTATGATCCGTGCAGTGCGGTTGCTGACACGCCCAGGTCGCATCGTTCATGCTGCACTGCGTCGGATCCCGGTAGGTTCGTACGAATTGCGCTGCGCGCTCGACCTCTATCCACGGCCACACTACGCCTATGGAGTGCAGCAGGCAGCGGTGCTTGCCCAGAGACTGGGTATTCCACACATCAGCGTCATCGAGTTCGGAGTCGCAGGCGGTCAAGGCTTGGTCGAATTAGATCGGATGGCTCAACTGGCCACAGAGGCCACGGGCGTCGCCATCGATATCTATGGCTTCGATCGAGGCGAGGGTCTCCCGAAGCCAAGTGATTTTCGCGATCTGCCCTACATCTGGCGGGAGGGGGATTTCACCATGGATGTGGCAGCCTTGCGGAATAAGGTGCCCAGGGCCCGACTGATGCTGGGTGACATCGAAGTCACCGTCCCCGAATTTCTCAAGTTGGAAAGGGTGGCACCAATCGGCTTCGTGTCGATCGATGTCGACTACTATTCTTCCTCGGTGGCGGCTCTCAAGCTGTTTCGTGGCAGTCCCGAGCACTTCTTGCCGCGTGTCTTCTGCTATCTCGACGACACCGTCGGTGACGACGACCAGATCATCCACAACGAGTATGTCGGCGAGTTGCGCGCGATTGCCGAGTTCAACGAAACGTCCGCTACGACTAAGCTCGCACCCGTGAACGGTTTGTCGGCCAAACGAACTCTTGCTGCACCCTGGAACGATCTTATCTATGTTGCGCACATTTTCGATCATCCCGAATACAGTCGGTACGTCGGCCGGGCTGACAGCCAGACGCAGTTGCCCCTGCACGCCTGACAGGTTGCGTTCGGACGCCGCCGGCTCCGACAAACAGTTGCGATCACTAGAAGTCGACCGCTAAACATGAAAACCAGGTGGGAAATTGTTGCATGAAAGCGTCGGCCAGAGCGACCGCAAACTCATCCCTTTCCGACCAGGAACTGAGGAGTACGACCGCTAGGTCTTTTCGATCGGAGTCTCGGCGGAAACCCGCATCAACGGCCGAGCCACGAACGAAGCTCGCCTGGTGGGCCGTCTTGTTTCTCATCTCCCCGTTTGTTCCATGGCTCTGGGCGATTGGTTCCATGGCCATCTCCCCCTATCGGCTTGTGCTCGTCATCACGGTGCTGCCATGCTTGGGCATGTGGCTGACTGGAAAGGCGGGGCGGATCCTCCCGTCGGATATCGCGATACTTCTCTACTGCCTCTGGTGCATGGTGAGTTTGACAGTCATTCACGGATTTCGGAGCGCGCCGGAATCCGGCGGAATAATATTTATCGAAACCGCTGGCGCGTACCTGTTGGGCAGATGTTCTGTGCGCAGTGCCTACCAGTTCTATGCGATGGCCCGGCTCCTCTTCTGGATCGTGGCTATTCTACTGCCGTTCGCCGCGTTCGAGGCCCTTTCAAATTGGAACGTGTCCCTGGACCTTTTCGCAAAACTCTTCCCGACGCACGTACTTGCCGTCAATGTCCCGCGCTGGGGCCTCCGACGCGTCCAGACTGTATTCGAGCATCCCATTCTGTTCGGCGTATCCTGTGGCGGCATTTTAGCGGCAGTGCACCTGGTACTCGGCGAGAAGCAGTCACCCCTCCGGCGCTGGAGCGCTTCTGCCATTGTCTGGACCACGGCGTTCCTGTCCCTATCGGCCGGTCCTTTGACCGCTCTTGCCGTGCAAACCATGCTGATATCATGGAATTGGCTTCTGCACGGCTATCAAGAGCGCTGGCGGATTCTGTGGGCTGTCCTGTTCGCCAATTACATATTCATCTCCTTCGTGTCGAACCAGACCGTACCCGAATTCTATCTGACGCATTTTTCGTTCGACCAGGAGTCGGCGTACTACCGTGTCCTCATATGGCACTTCGGATCGGAATCCGCCCTGAACCATCCGCTTTTTGGCGTGGGATTCAACAGATGGGACCGGCCGGACTGGATGCCCGGCAGCATCGATATGTTCTGGCTGTATCATGCTGTGCTGTTCGGCATACCCGCTGGCGTGTTGATGCTGTTTAGTTTCCTGTTGCTGGCCGTGGCCGTCAGCTTCAAGAAAGGTCTCGATGAAAAACTGATTCAATACAGGACCGCCTACCTGATTGTCATGATCGGATATTTTCTCGTAGGCTGGACCGTTCACTTCTGGAACGCCACTTACGTCCTTTTTCTGTTTTTGCTGGGAAGTGGCTCCTGGCTTCTCGACGCTGGAGCCGATGACGGATCGACAACTCGTTCCCCGCTCCCGCGTAGGCCTGCGGCCATACCCCAAACGCATCGTCGAAAGATAATCACCAGGCGAGTGTGAATGCCGACTACAGCAAGGGCACGCCGAAGCATGTGCATGACCACTATGGCACGAAGTGAACGGATGAACAGTTCGATGGAATATCGAGCTATAGGGGACACAGAACTTCGCGCATCCGCGCTCGGCCGGGACATCCAGGCTCACTTCGTTGTTTTCGGGACTTACGCGCCGGATGGCACTGCGCCTCATCTCAACAGCGGCGGACCACGGCATAAACTTCTTCGACACTGCCGAAATCTACGGCCAAGGAGGGGCAGGCGTGACGACTTTATCGTCGCGACGAAGGCAGGCTACCGATTTGGTCACGTCGGCGGACTTTTGACTATGGCAAGGCCGCTTCTCTAGGCCGTGATGACGAATTAACGAATTGGAATTCCCAAGGGGGAGCAAATCAGATTCAACGCTGATTTTTGGAGGTCGGCGATCGACTGCGATGCACTTCGGGATGATCAATGGGAACGGGTCAAGGGCTTTGTGCCCGGTGGGAAGGTCCAGCTCACCGAACCGAGCGACGAGGTGTCGTCGAAATCGGCGCTGGGCAAGGCCGTCTCCTACGCGCTCAATCACTGGAGCGGGCTGGCAGCCTTCCTGGAGGATGGTCGGATCGAAGTGGACTCCAATGTGGTCGAGCTTTCGATGAAATCGGTGGCTCTGACGAATAAGAATTCGTTGTTCGTGGGCAGTGCCGGCGGTGGCAAGACCTTCGCGGTCCTCGCATCACTGGTTAACACGGCAAAGCTTAACGGCGTGGATCCTGAAATCTGGCTTGCCGATGTGCTGGAACGCATCATCGTGGGCAAAGTGAAAGCCAACTGGACATATCATTGCGCCAATCCGCAAACTCAGCGGGACAAACGGACCAGCTACCCACAAGGATGCTGCTGCCGTCGCCCAAGCGCTCGTCAACATCCGAACCTACTTCATGCCAAACCGGGCAAAGCAGAAGTTCCGAACGAAAGTGCTATTGCAATTCTGTCAACGCCGAAAGCCGTGGGTTGCTCGTTGCGCTCACGATCAGTTCGGCAAATGGTTTTCGGTCTGGTGCAGCGCGACAAACAAGGTGAGACGCGCATTGCCTCGTCGAAACTGTTCCTGAATATTCACCGTTGCCTCACATCGCCTGAGATCCGTGGCAAATTGCTGGCGATGAGCGCGGCCACGATCGACAGGACGCTGGGCCCGGTCCAAGAGGGCGTGGGACGTCCTCGACGGCGGCCGGCGGCGCACGCCCTGCGACGGAGCATTCCCATTAGGACGTCGGCGGATTGGGACGATCCGGCGCCAGGCTTCGTTGAGGCGGATCTCGTCGCCCATTGCGGCCCTTCGGCTCGCGGCAGCTTCATCCAAACCCTTGTGCTCACCGTCATCGCGACTGGCTGGGCGGAATGTGCGCCGCTGCTGGTCCGCGAACAGACGCTGCTGAGCAGTGTGTGACAGAATTGCGCAAGCAACTGCCCTTCGCGCTTCTCGGCCTAGATACGGACAACGACACCGTCTTCATGAACGAGACGCTGAAGGCCTATTGTGACGCCGCCAACATCGTCTTTACGCGCTGCCGCCCCTACCGCAAGAACGACCAGGCCTTTGTCGAGCAGAAGAATGGCGCGTGGTGCGCACGATGGTCGGATATCGTCGGTTCGAGGGACTAGAGGCCGCCACGCTGCTAGCGAAGCTCTACCAATCAGCGCGGCTGCTCGTGAACTTCTTTCAGCCATCATTCAAATTAATCGCGAAGCAGCGCGACGGCGCTCGTGTGCGCAAAACGGATAGTCCGCCAGCCACGCCGCATCAGCGGCTGATTGCCGACGCTCGCACGTCACATGTAGTCCGCTCCCGTCTGCAGGAAATCTACTCCGGGCTCGATCCTGTCTTGCTATTGCGCGATAATTCGCGCCCTGCAGGAGCGACTCGCTGAGCCTGCCGACACGCCGCCGGCCATGCGCACTGACGAAGTAGCTCAGCCGATCGACCTTTCCCTGGCGAGCCGGGTTCAGTCCAGATGGATGGACTTGCCGATCGTAACATCGACATTCCCGGACATGACCGGGGTGTTGCCATAAAGCGCGAAATCACCGGCGTAGCCGCCACCGATCTGGTTGTTTGTAATGCTGATCGAGGCGTCGTCGACGGTACCGCCGCCGAAACGATCGTCGAGATAGACGGTGTAGCCGCCTCCGACCAGATAATTGCCGTCAACCTTAATGTTCGAGAGGCCCGAGAAATAGTTGTCCAGCATGATTGCCGATGTCTGGGCGTGGTCGTTCACAACGGTGTTGTGCAGGATCTGGATGTCCGAGCCCCCGTTGATTTCGATACCGTCATAGTGAGCGTCAGGGCCGCCCTGCAGACTATGAATGTAGTTGTCCTGGATCAGGGAAGCTCCCGTAACGTTGATGCCATTGTCAACATTGTGAATATTATTGCGTAGGAAAGTCCCGTCTCCCAGCACGCCGTTGACGGTCGTGCCGCCGCCGTCGATCTCGCTGTCCATCAGCGTGAACCCGGTGGCACCTTCCGTGACATAGATCGCGTGCCAGGGGGTGTCTGAGTTGAGCTTGATGTTTTTGAGGGTAACGTTACTGGCTTCGATTACGATGTTGCCGTTGACCTCGAGATTTTCGATCACCGCATTGTCCTCGGTGACGTAAAGTGTCCCTGTATATTGGGTTAAGTTCGTCCCCTGCGGAAGACCGGTGCTACCCTGGTCTGGAAAGTCCGCGGCCAGGGCTGCCTCGCAGAGCGCGAGGGCAACCAGTGGAAGTCGCACACGCGTACCAATCATGGTGGCTACCTTTTCACGTTCCCACTGCAACGCGAGCATCGCGATCACAGAGGCGAGAGGCTGGTGACGATCGGTGACCGCCAGAGCATGGACTTACGAGTGGATACTGCAGCAGTTATGGCGACCATACAACGGATAATTGCCATCGCCAGCACACCCAAAGCAGGCTGCCAAAGACCACTCGGCTCGGCGCTACGGATGATCACCTCGTCGGCCGGAGTCTCGCTGGCCGGCACCGGCCATGCCGGCGATTTCTTCCGACCAACGCGCACTCTCCCGCCTTCTTTTCGGCGCGGGGAAAGTGCAGTTCAAAATGCTCCCGTGCATCATCTCTTGCGGGCGACACCAAAACTGCGCGGGCACGCCGCTCGCACGAATTGGATCGCGCGAAAGTCGGCCAAGAGGGAGCGACACGCGTGCCCTCCTGAATAGTCGATGAGGGTGGACCTTCCGCAGAAGTTGCAGAAACGCGGCATTGCTTCGTAACGGGCGACCCCTGGTGTTCTAGAGACGCGGTGACAGCAGCAGTAACCCCATCGGTGGATGGACGCCCCTTTGCTGCTACCAACTTTTGCAGATGGATCCACCCGATTGGTGTCGTTCCATGCACGCGCAAAGATGGCAGGATCAAAATGTCAACGACTGTTTCCATTCGGCGGCTAAGGACAATCGGGGCGGTGCGCGATGTTCAGGATGCATCTCGAGAACCACGAATACTTGAGCGTGTGCGGCGGTGCGAGCAGGGTCTTCAAAACCCCCGCCGCGTATCATGCAACTTTCGAAGCTCTACCTGCCATCACGGTAACCGTGGTGCCCGGCGTCAGTGTCGATATCGAACGCGAAGGACCGTCGCGCCGACGGACAAAGCGGAACTCGGACTCCCCGCAAGATAACGTTGGGCCGGAGACCCGTCCGGCCGCTTCTGGCATGCTCCATGCGACCTCCGGCACCGCTCTCGGCAAGCCTCACCACGACAGCGAAACATACGACCATTCGCGAGACACCGGCGGCTTAAGCGAATTGTCGGAAGCGAGCAGCGGATCGGAACGTTTCGCCCAGGGGGCCGCCAATCTGGACGCTTTCGGTCGCGACGGAGACGGAATCGGTATCGAAAGAGGCGCCTCGGGTCCTGACGCGGCCCCACAACAGACCGGCGGGCTCCACAAATTACGTGGCGATAGTGCCGCGACCGGATCCGCAATGGAGGCGTCGACTTCCGAGACTGACGGCACTTCTCAAACGTCCACGCCGCTCTATCCGTCATGGACCGTAGGGACCGCATCCCCCACCAGTACCTGGTTGGTGGGTGGAGGGCCCAGTCCTTCGACCAGCCCTCAGTCCAGCTCTACGTCCACAACCGATGAGTCAGCAGCCGGCGCTCCGTCTACGGCAACCGCGCTGACGACAACCGCAACCCCCAATAAGATTGTCGTCGAGAACATGAAAACGGGCAATCCAATAAGCGAATGGGGTATTGACGGCGACGGGAGCTCGAATATCCAGGGTTTTGCATCGCAGATCAGCGCAAATGTCGGCCAGACGATCGATTTCAAGATCGCCACCGATTCGACAAACTATCGCATCGATATTTATCGGCTCGGTTACTATGGCGGTGCCGGCGCTCGCAAGGTGTCGACGATCGATGTTAACCTTGCACAAGCTCAGATACAGCCGCACCCGATCGTCGACACGTCGCGCGGTCTAATAGATGCCGGCAACTGGGCCGTATCGGCGAGTTGGGCCATCCCGTCTGATATGGTCTCGGGGGTGTACATCGCCAAGCTCATCCGCGAGGATGGCACGGCGGGCTCGAGTCACATCCCGTTCATCGTCCGCGACGATAGTTCGGCAAGCGACATCGTCTTCCAAACGTCCGATACGACGTGGCAAGCCTATAACGAGTGGGGCGGAGCGAGCCTCTATTTCGGCCAAGTGCCGGTCGATCCCGCCAACATGATCGGCTATCTGCCGCCCAACTGCGGCTGCGGGGTGAACGCGATCGGTCGTGCCACCGCCGTGAGTTACAACCGCCCGTTTGTGACGAATACAAGCGTGATGGGCGGAACTCACGATTTTATTTTTGGGGTGGAGCACTCGGCGATCCGCTGGCTCGAACAGAACGGATACGACGTATCCTACATCTCCGGAGTCGATGCGGCGCGAAGCGGCAGCCTGCTGCTCAACCATCAAGCCTACCTCTCGGTGGGCCATGACGAGTATTGGTCGGCCGAACAGCGTGCCAATGTCGAGGCCGCGCGCGACGCGGGCGTCAATCTTGCCTTCTGGAGCGGCAACGAGGTTTACTGGAAAGTCCGTTGGGAAACGAGCATAGACGGCAACGGCACGCCCTACCGCACAATGGTTTGTTACAAAGAAACCTGGGGTGGCACGCCCGATCCCAGCGACACGGGCACGGGCACTTGGCGCGATCCACGCTTCGCCGATCCGGGACAGGAGCCGGAAAATTCACTGACCGGCACCATGTTTACGGTCGACAGCTATCGCCTGGACACAATCACCATCCCTTACGATTATTCCAAGCTTCGCTTCTGGCGCAACACGGACGTCGCCAATCTTCAGCCCGGGGAGACCCATTCCCTGGTGCAGAACCTGCTCGGTTATGAATGGGACTCCGATGTCGAGAACGGCTTCAGGCCGGCTGGATTGATCAACCTGTCGCTTTCGACGGTTTCGGTGGACACCTATCTGCGCGACTACGGGACGTCCATCGGTTCGGCCGACGTGACGCATAGCCTGACCATGTATCGGGCGGAGAGCGGGGCACTCGTTTTCGGGGCGGGCACGGTCTTCTGGTCCTGGGGGCTGGATTCCCATCATGAGGGGTCCGCGACACCAACCGACCGGAATGTCCAGCAGGCGATGGTGAACATGTTCGCCGACATGGGCATTCAACCACAGACGCTCGATGCAAGCCTAATCCTCGCGACGCAATCCACCGACACGTCGAAGCCGACGTCAACCATCACCTCGCCAAATGTGAGCGCGAGCTTTGTGGAGGGGCAACGGGTCACGATCACCGGCACGGCGCAGGACTTCGGCGGGGGCATCATTGCCGGCATCGAAGTTTCAGTCGATGGGGGCCAAAGCTGGTGGAAGGCAAGTGGCCGAGAGAATTGGAGCTACAACTGGGTCGTACAGGCAAGTGGCAGCTATACGATCATGTCGCGCGCCGTCGATGATAGCCTTAACCTGGAGACGCCATCGGCGGGCAAGCAGGTAACCGTGTCGCTGCCCGCGACTGCGAGCCTGTGGACCCTGGCGGCCAAGCCGACTGTCGAGACGGTGCTCGATCGCAACGGTGTGGAAGTTGGCGTTCGCTTTCAGACGACGACCAACGGCCTTGTGGAAGGGATTCGCTTCTACAAAGGGTTCTATAATGTCGGCCAGCACGTCGTCAGCCTTTGGACGGAGAACGGCACACGTCTTGCGACGGGTGTCTCGACAGCGGAACCGATTTCCGGATGGCAGACCGTCACCTTCTCGATCCCTGTCCAAATCAGCGCCGGCGCGACCTATGTCGCATCATATCATACCGGCGGCTACTATTCGGTAAGTGATGGCTATTTCAATTCTGCCTATTCCAGCGGTCCGCTTCGCGTAGCGCAAAACGGCGGGGTGTATGCCTACAGCAATAACGCGGGGACCTTTCCTGGCAATACTTACAACGGTGGCAACTATTGGGTTGATGTGGTTTTCAACGCGGGACCGAACATCGTACCGGTAGCGGCTGACGACAGCGGCTTCATCGTGTTTGCCGATGGGACCATGACGATACCGTTCTCCGCATTGCTTGCGAACGATACCGACGGAAACAACGATGCGCTGATCATCGCCGCGGTCGGCGATGCCGTGAACGGCACCGTATCGCTCAATACGCAAACGGGCCATGTGATATTCAAGCCGACGGCCGGTTACTTCGGCCCGGCTAGCTTCAGCTACACGGTTTCCGACGGGCGCGGCGGAACGGATCAGGCGACTGTCAGCCTGACCGTGGAGGAGGGACCCGTCGGCGTATCGCTGTTCCAGCCGACTGACGGCCCGACGGGCGCCAGTTCCAACGACAATCGCGCCGTGGAACTGGGGATGAGATTCGTCGCCTCCACCAGCGGAACGATCACCGGGATACGGTTCTACAAGGCATCCGGCGATACCGGCCCTCATACCGGTTCCATCTGGACCTCCAATGGTACGCTTCTCGGGACTGTCACCTTCACCAATGAGTCCCTGAGCGGATGGCAGACGGCCAAGTTCTCCAATCCCATTCAGATTACCGCCGGAACGACCTATGTCGCCTCTTACCACACGTCTGGTACCTACATTGCCAGCAGCAATTATTTCACGACCCCCCGCACCAACGGGCCGCTGACCGCCCCAGCCTCTACAGCGAGCGCTGGCAATGGCGTCTACTCCTATGGCGCAGCCACAGTGTTTCCGACCTCGACCTATCAGGCGGCGAATTATTGGGTAGACGTGGTCTTCAACCAGTCGACGGTGAACACCGCCCCGACCGCCGCCAATGACAACGGGTTCCTCGTCTATTACAACACTCCGCTTTCGATCGCTGCTTCCGCAGTCCTTGCCAACGACAACGATGTCGATGGTGACTCCCTCTCGATCACCGGTGTGAGCGGCGCGACCAACGGCACAGTAACGTTCGACAGCCAGAGCAACAGTCTCATCTTCACACCGAACACGGACTACACCGGACCGGCCAGCTTCTCCTACAGCATTGCGGATGGGCGGGGCGGGACCGCATCGGCCACCGTTATGATGACGGTGAGCAAAACGACGAGCCTGTTTGCTCAATCAGATAGCCCGAGCAACGCTTCGGTGAATGATGGCAATTCCGTCGAACTCGGGGTCAAGTTCGTTGCCTCCGCCCGCGGCACGATCACCGGTCTGCGCTACTACAAGAGCGCCCAGGAAACCGGTACCCATACCGGCTCCCTTTGGACCAGCACGGGCACATTGCTTGCCTCGGCAACATTTACCAACGAAACCGCCAGCGGCTGGCAGACGGTGATCTTCTCTCAACCGGTCTCCATCTCGGCGGGGACGACCTATGTGGCAAGCTATCATTCCAATGGGAATTATGCGGTGACCCCCAACTACTTCGCCAGCAGCCATTCGAGCGGTGCACTTACTGCGCCGTCCAGTGCTACGAGCGGCGGTAACGGCGTCTACGCCTACGGCACCGGCAGCATCTTTCCCACGGTGACCTACAATGCCACAAACTACTGGGTCGACGTGCTCTACGAGCAAGCCAACCAAAACGCGGCTCCGGTGGCCAGTAATGATTCCGGCTTCTCCACGAGCACCAACATGCCGCTTTCGATCCAGGCATCGGCCCTGCTCGCCAACGACAACGACCCGGACGGCGACGCCATCTCCATCACCAGTGTCGGGAGCGCGACCAACGGATCAGTGGCATTCGACAGCCAGTCGAATGTCGTCACCTTCGCGCCAACGACCGACTATTCTGGCCCGGCGAGCTTCTCTTACACGATCTCTGACGGGCTCGGCGGAACGGCAACGGCCCAGGTCTCGTTGAATATCACCCAGCAAGGCGCCGAACAGAACGTCTTCGCCGCAAACAGCACGCCGGCGATCGAATCCGTGAACGACGCCAGCGCGGTCAATCTCGGAATGAAGTTCCAGGCGGACGCAGCCGGCTGGATCACCGGCATCCGCTTCTACAAGGGCGCCAACAACACCGGACCGCATACCGGGTATCTTTGGACCTCGAACGGCACGCTGCTCGCAAGCGCCACCTTCACGAACGAGACTGCGAGCGGCTGGCAGTCGGTCAATCTGGCCCAACAGGTCGAGATTCAGCCTGACACGACCTACGTCGTCTCCTACAGCACGAACGGCTTCTATTCTGCGACTGGCAACTTCTTCAGCTCCGAAGTCGCGAACAACAACCTTCGGGCACTGTCGTCGGCGCAAAACGGAGGGAACGGCGTCTACGCTTATGGTGCAAGCGGGCTGTTCCCGACAAGCAGCTTCAACAGCACCAACTACTACGTGGATGTGGCGTTCAGGCCACAACTGGCGGCGTAGGATGGAGACGGAGCCTCGAACAGTGCGCGATGATCGCCTGCCGGTGACGGTGCTCGCCGGTTTTCTGGGGGCCGGCAAGACTACGCTCCTGAACCATGTCTTACGGAACCGGGAAGGGTACCGCGTCGCGGTGATCGTCAATGACATGAGTGAAATCAGCGTCGATGCGGATCTCGTCCGCAGCGGGGGGGGCGATCTTTCACGCACGAGCGAAACGCTGGTCGAACTGACCAATGGCTGCATATGCTGCACGCTTCGGGAGGACCTGCTCAATGAAGTTCGCCGGCTCGCCGCCAGCCGGCGCTTCGATTACCTTCTGATCGAAAGTACCGGCATCGCCGAGCCCTTGCCGATCGCCGCGACCTTCTCCTTCAGGGACGAGAAAGGCGCCGCGCTCTCTGACGTCGCTCGCCTTGACACGATGGTCTCGGTGATCGATGCGGTCAATCTGCTCTCCGACTATTCGAGCACGGATTTCCTCGCGGACCGCGGTGAGGCACGCGACGAGAATGACACGCGAACCCTGGTCGACCTTCTGGTCGAGCAGATCGAGTTCGCAGACGTCGTCGTCATCAACAAGGTCTCGGACGTGCCGGTCGAAACCCGCGACACCGTGCGCCGGATCGTCGCCGCACTTAATCCGGATGCGCGCGTTGTCGAGACCGACTTCGGCCGCCTGCCGCTTGCCGCGGTCCTCGAAACCGGTCTTTTCAGTGAGACGAAGTCGGCGAGGCATCCGCTGTGGCACAAGGAGCTCTATGGCGCGAGCGATCATGTCCCCGAGACCGAAGAATACGGAATCACCAGTTTCGTCTACCAGGCGCGCCGCCCCTTCGATCCTCTAAAGTTCCAGGATTTCCTGACGAGAGAATGGACCGGCCTTATTCGTGCCAAGGGCCATTTCTGGCTGGCGACGCGCCCCGACTGGATCGGCCTGTTGTCAATCGCCGGGACGCAGCGTCGCATCGAGGCGAAGGGGCTCTGGTGGGCGACCGTGCCAAGGGCGCTTTGGCCCCGCTATCCGGAGTTCCGGGAAATGCTGAACCAGCACTGGAGCGCCGTATGGGGTGATCGCCGCCAGGAACTCGTCTTCATCGGCGCGGGACTGGCCGAAGAAGGGATTCGCGCGGCGCTCGACGATTGCCTGATTGGGTCAGAAACCGGCTTAGATCCGCAGCTTGCGCGCGACCTGCGTGATCCGTTTCCACCATGGCAGCACGCGCCTGCCGCTTGAGCGACCCTACGGTTCAGTAAGGAGTCTAGGATGAGCACCGAACTTTATGCCGATGGTATCGGCGAAATCACCGTCACCGGAACAATCGTCAGGATTGATGTAATGTCTCTCTCCGCGGTCGAACGGGACGAGAAGAACAATCCGAGACCGGTATTCCGGCAACGGATCATCATGCCGGTGGACGCGTTCGCCAATGCCGTGGACCTCATGCAGAAAGCGCTTACCGGTCTTGTCGAAGCCGGCGCGGTTCGCCGGATCGGCGATATCCAGGAACTGCCGGCGGACGACACGCAGCGGGGGCAGACGGCCGCCAACGCGTCGCCGAACTTCAATTGAACTAGAGCGCGGCTACGTTTGGGGCGGGTGATGAGTACCAATCCGCATACCAGTCTTCAGTGTCTGGTCCTTGTCGCCCGTCATCATGGCATCGACCTTTCGCCCGAACGGCTGCTGCATGATTACGCGCTGGACGATCAGCCGGTCACGACCCGGCAACTCCTGCGCATGGCGAAGGATGCCGGCATGCGTGCCCGGCACCTGCATTTATCCTGGCGTTCACTCTTTCAAATGGGCGCAGCCTACCCCGTGCTTGCCCAACTCGAAAACGGCAACTGGGTGGTCATCGCGAGCGCGTCGCGCGAGGGCGAGGAGGAGGTGATCCGGATTCTCGATCCGCTGGCGGAGCGCCCCGAATTCATCGTCCTTAATGAGGGCCAGTTTTCTAAAGCCTGGCGCGGTTCCGCGGTCCTCCTCAAGCGCAGCTATCGCCTTGCCGACGGTGACCAGCCATTCGGCATACGCTGGTTCGTGCCGGAGTTCATCCGCCAACGCAGTCTTTTCCGGGACGTCGGCCTCGCGGCATTCGCCCTCTACGGGCTTGGGCTCGCGACGCCGATTTTCTTCCAGCTCGTGATCGACAAGGTGCTGGTGCATCAGAGCTATGCCACTCTGACCGTTCTCACCATAGGCGTCGCAGTCGCGCTCGTCTTTGACGCCGCTTTCTCCTTCCTGCGGCGCTATCTCCTGCTCTATGCGACAAACAAGATCGATATCAGGGTGGCGACGCGCACGTTCGGACATCTCCTCAACCTGCCGATCGCCCTCTTCGAACAGGCATCCGCCGGCGTTCTCGTGAAGCATATGCAACAGACCGGGCGCATCCGCGAATTTCTGACCGGCCGGCTCTTCCTCACCCTGCTCGACGGGCTTTCGCTGTTGGTATTCGTGCCGATTCTGGCCCTCTACAGCGTCAAGCTCACCTTCGTGGTGCTCGGCTTCGGCACGCTTGTGGGTCTCGTCGTAATGGCGCTGGTCGGACCGTTCCAACGGCGGCTCCAGGCCCTCTATAAGGCCGAAGGCGATCGACAGTCCCTACTTGTGGAGACGGTCCACGGCATGCGCACCGTCAAGTCTCTGGCGCTGGAGCCGCGGCAGCGGCGGGTGTGGGATGACCAATCGGCGCGGTCGATCTCCGTGCGGTTCCGCGTTGAAAAGATCTCGACCTTCGCGCAGGCGATCACAGGGCTCCTCGAGAAATTGATGAGTGTCGCCATTGTCGGGCTGGGCGCGCTCGACGTCTTCAGCGGGGCGATGACGATCGGTGCACTTGTGGCATTCAATATGCTCGCCGGCCGGGTTTCCGGGCCGCTCGTCCAGATCGTCACCATGATCCACGAGTACCAGGAAGTGGCCCTGTCCGTGCGCATGCTCGGCGAAATCATGAACGAGCGCCCCGAGCAGTTCGGCCGAGGCCGCGGGCTCAGGCCCGAGCTGAAGGGACACATTGAGTTTGACGGGGTTACATTTCGCTATGGGCCGGACGGCCCCCCGGCGCTCGACTACGTTTCCTTCGCGATTCCGGCGGGTTCCGTCTTCGGCATCGTCGGAAAAAGCGGCTCCGGCAAGACAACTATCACCCGGCTCATCCAGGGTCTTTATCAGAACCAGCAAGGGCTTATCCGTATCGACGGGCATGACAGCCGTGAGATCGACCTCGTGCACCTCCGCAGAAGCATCGGCGTCGTGCTGCAGGATAATTTCCTGTTCCGCGGAACGGTTCGCGAGAACATAGCCGCAGCGAGGACGAATGCGAGCATCGAAGAGATAGCCACAGCTGCACGCATCGCCGGCGCAGAGGAATTCATCGAGAGATTGCCACGCGGCTTCGAGACCATGCTCGAGGAGAACGCCTCAAACCTTTCCGGCGGCCAGAAGCAACGCCTTGCAATCGCCCGGGCGTTGATCACCGATCCGAAGTTGCTCATTCTAGACGAGGCAACGAGTGCGCTCGATCCCGACAGCGAGGCGATCCTAAGGCAGAACCTCGCCAAGATCGCCGAGGGACGGACCGTCATTATCGTATCGCACCGTTTGTCCACGCTTGTCGACGCCAATGCGATCCTCGTCATCGAACGCGGCAAGATCGCCGATATTGGCCCTCATGACCATCTCGTTTCGCGCTGCATGACCTACCGTCACCTGTGGTCGCAACAGACGAGGCAATCCGCATGAATACGCTGGACAAACAGCAGGAAATAGCCGGTGCTGCGCGCATCGGAGAGAACCCGCTGACGCCCATCATAGCAGAGTTTCAATCCGACGCGGTTGAATTGGAGGAGCGGGTACCGCCGAAGATTGCCCGGCTCACAATCTACGTCGTGATGATCCTTATCGCGACGGCCATCGTATGGGCCTCACTCTCGTCCATTGACGAAGTGGTCGTCGCCCCTGGCAAACTGGTGACGACAGAGCCGACGATCATTCTCCAGCCACTGGAAACATCGATCGTGCGCTCGGTCGACGTGGCGATCGGCGAGGTGGTGCGCGCTGGCCAGACGCTCGTGAAGCTCGATGCGACATTCAGTCAGTCGGATTTCGACCAGCAGCGGGCAAAGCTCGCCGCCTTCGATCCGCAGATCAAGCGCCTCGAAGCAGAACTTGACGGCCAGGACTATCCCGAGATCGCGGGACAATCGCCTGAAGCGTTACTGCAAGTCCGGCTCTTCGGCCAGCGGCGCGCTTTCTACCTCGCTCAACTGCGGAACTTTGAGCAGCAGATCGCCGGGCAGCTGGCGGCAATCGGGGCCGGGAAGCGGCAGGAGGCAATCCTGCTTGATCGGCGCGAGAGCCTGACCCGGATCGAGAATGCGCGAGAAACACTCTACAAGAATGAGCGGAGCGGCTCGCTCATTAATTTTCTCAGCTCGCGAGATGCGCGTCTCGATGTCGACGCCAGTCTGTCACAACTGCGCGGCAAGTCCGAGGAAGCCGAACATGCCCTGGCAAGGTTCAAGGCGGACCGGCAGGCGTTCATCGAGGATTTTCGCCGCGCTGCGACGGAGCAACTCGTCGAACTGCTCGGCAAGCGCGAGACGGTGCGCGAAGAGCTGAAGAAGATGGAACTTCGCCGTGAGATGGTCGCCCTCACTGCACCCGCCGACGCGGTCGTGCTCGATCTCGGCCAGCCGACAGTCGGCTCGATAGTACGCGAAGCGGAGCCAATGGTCACACTTATCCCTCTCGACGTCCCCTTGGAAGCAGAAGTGGCGGTCAATACCCGCGACATTGGCCGCGTGGCGGTCGACGACGAAGTCCGGATAAAGGTCGATGCTTATCCGTTTCAGAAATACGGAACTGCTTCTGGCGCCATCCGGACGATCAGCCGCGATACCTTTACCCCAACGCAGCAGGATGTGTCGGCCGGTCAACCGGTGGCCGCTTACTTCAAGGCGCGTGTTTCGCTTGGCGACAGCCAGCTCCGCGCACCCCCGGGAACGGTGCGCCTTCTGCCCGGCATGACGCTGACCGCGGAGGTCAAGGTTGGCCGCCGAACCGTCATTTCATACTTTCTCTATCCCCTGCTGCGCGGTTTGGATGACGCAATCCGCGAGCCATGAGGGCCCTCTAACTGGCGGTACTCAGATAGGCCACGAAAGGACAAGACCTGCCTCCTTGCAGTCTTAATCCTTTGATCGAGATAGAAATAGCTACGGTCTGTTTGTGCGGTTTGGTCTATGCTTCTAGCCCGTGGAGGACCCTAGTAGGGCCATGTATGATTTCGCCGCCATTTCGCAAAGGATCATCTCATGCCTGGTGATGGTCGCGGTTGGGGATCTGCGTTCAATTTTGCTCGAGCCAGCGTCCTTGAGCTGGCTGCGCATCGGTCGCAGGACAAGATCGCATGGGGGCGCGTTGCGCCGCGAGGAAGGTCCGCGGGCGCCTGCCACCGGGCAACGCACCTATCGCGACGAGCAAGATGCTCGCGCTATTCCCACGACCGGCAACGACCCTCGTAGGCGGCGCCAGCATCTTGTCTCCGACGCTCGCAGGCAGGTCGACGCCGACGACGCGCCCTCACCAGCGGCTGTTTCAAGAGCGTGCGGCGCAGTTGTGCAGGGAGCAGACTTGCTCAGGACGGCTTTCTCGCTGTCTTCCATCGACCGCAGCGTCCGCGGCCCCGTCATCTACTCCAGGGACCTTGCTCTCCCGCAGAGTCCCGCTCCGGCGGGGTATGAAGGAAGTGAATCCGCTGGCGCAATCGAGCCAAAGAATTCGCGCCCCGTTGTCATCCACAGGGCGAATCCTTCGGTGCGCCCGGTCCTGGATGTTGCCGAGGCGTCAGTTCTCGATCAATCGTCCGACAACGTGCTCCAAGCGGACGGTCAATTCCCAGGCACGCGGATGTCCGATGGAAATTATGTTTCGAACGGGCAAGGGACATTCGGCAGTTCGGCCAACGATCCGTTGTTTTCGCCCAACCTTGTCCCCCTGACAGGCTGGACCGACAGCGGAGAGACCAGTACCTGGACGATGACAGGCCAGTTCGGCATCCAGCCCGGCCTGGTCACCAGCGCGGCTGCCCCCACCACCTCACAAAGCCTCGCGGCAGCCGCGGCGACTAACCCGATCGTTCTCGAGAACCAGAAGCCTGGCAATCCGGAGAGCGAGTGGGGGATTAACGGGTCGGGTGACTCGAACATCGAAGGTTTCGCCACCGACATCAGCGTCAACCGTGGCCAGACCGTCAGTTTCAAGATCAATACGAATTCGAGCAACTATCGCATCGACATCTATCGCCTTGGCTACTATGGCGGCATGGGCGCTCGCAAGGTCGCCACCATTCAGCATACGGGCGTCCAGAACCAGCCCACACCGTTGCGCGACAGCACTACCGGTTTGGTGGACGCCGGCAACTGGTCGATTTCAGCCTCCTGGGCGATTCCGGCCGACGCGGCGTCCGGGATCTACTTCGCCAAGCTCGTGCGTCAGGACGGCGTTGCAGGCCAGAACCACATCCCGTTCATCGTGCGCGACGACAGCAGTCAAAGCGACATCATCTTTCAAACTTCGGATGAGACCTGGCAGGCTTACAATCCTTGGGGTGGCGCCAACCTTTACCAAGGCAACGGGCCAGCAACCGACTCCTCCCCAGGACGCGCATACGCGGTTAGCTATAATCGGCCGATCACCACGAGGGGTGGCGGCCTCTCAGCCGGGCCGCAGGACTATATCTTCGGTGTCGAGTATCCGGCCATCCGGTGGCTGGAGATGAACGGCTATGACGTTTCCTATATGGCCGGAATGGACTCCGATCGCCTCGGCAGTCTGATCCAGAACCACAAGATGTTCCTAAGCGTGGGACATGACGAATATTGGTCGGGACAACAGCGCGCCAACGTCGAGGCAGCGCGGGACGCTGGTGTCAACCTCTGCTTCTGGAGCGGAAACGAGGTCTACTGGGCGACGCGCTTTGCTCCCAGCATCAGTGCAGGCGCCCAACCCTATCGCACCCTGGTGTGCTACAAGGAGACCAGGGCCGGCCCCATTGATCCGGATAACCAATGGACCGGAACCTACCGGGATCCGCGGTTCGTCTCACCGACTGCGGTGGGCGGAGGGCGGCCGGAGAATGCCCTGACGGGCACCATGTTCCAGGTCGACTCGTACCGAAGCGATGCGATCACCATCCCGTATGACGATGCCAATCTGCGCTTCTGGCGCAATACCAGCGTGGCAAACCTGCAACCGGGCCAGACGGCAACCCTCGAGCGGAACTATCTCGGATATGAATGGGATGCGTCGCCCGACAATGGCTTCCGTCCCGCCGGCCTCATCGAACTGTCGTCGACAACATTGCCTGTGAACCAGTATCTATTGGACTACGGAACGGTTACTGGACCGGCCACCGCGACGCACAATCTGACGCTTTACCGAGCTCCTAGCGGCGCCCTGGTGTTCAGCGCCGGCACGGTTTACTGGGCGTGGGGGCTCGATGCCAACCATGACCTGGAGGCCACTCCGGTCGACCCGCGGGTCAAGCAGGCGATGGTCAATCTGCTGGCCGACATGGGGATCCAGCCTGGCACGCTGGAGGCCGGACTGGTGTCAGCAAGCCAGTCGACGGATGCCACAAAGCCGGTGTCATCCATTACCGCGCCGAATGACGGGACCGCACTGAAGGTGGGCGCTGCCGTCACCATCAGCGGAACTGCATCCGACGTCGGTGGCGTTATCGCAGCGGTCGAGGTTTCGACCGATGGCGGCGCAACTTGGCATCGGGCGGTGGGGGACGAAAACTGGACATATAGCTGGGTAACGCCGAGAGCCGGCACCTTCACCATCAAGACCCGGGCGGTGGACGACAGCGTCAATCTGGAGACCCCCGGCGCCGGCCGCACCGTGACCGTCACCGGTAACAACTTCTTTCCCGCTTCGGTCACACCGCCTATCGTGCCGGATGTTGATGCCAAGCCGATCGAAGTGGGTATGAAGTTCCAGTCCTCAGTGGCCGGTACCGTAACGGGCGTACGGTACTACAAGAGCGACTTGAATATCGGCCCACATACGGGGTCGCTTTGGTCGAGCACGGGAACCAAGCTGGCGACGGTCACTTTTACCAACGAGTCAGGGGTAGGTTGGCAGGCGGCGAGCTTTTCGAACCCCATCGCGATCACCGCTGGCACGACATACGTGGTCTCGTACCACACGAACTACGGACACTACACGGCAACGGGAAATTATTTCACGTCTCCCGTGACGAATGGACCGCTTACGGCACCGACGAATGCCGGTGTCTACACCTACAGTTCCGCCAGTGCTTTCCCGAGCAGCACCTTCAACGGCGAGAACTACTGGGTCGACGTCTTATTCAACCCGGCATCGACCTCTAACACGGCGCCGATGGCGATAGCCGATACGGCTGACGCCACCGAGAAGGGCGGTGTTCTCAATGGCTCAGGCGGTACGACCGCCACCGGCAATGTGCTCACCAACGACACCGATCCCGATGCCGGCGATACGAAGACCGTCAGCGCGGTCCGCTTCGGGACGACGAACGGCACGCTCGGAACGGCGCTCGCCGGCGCCCATGGCAGCCTTGTGCTCAATGCCTCGGGGTCCTTCACCTACACCATCAACGAGAACGATTCTGCCGTGCAGGCCCTGCGGCAGTCGACCAACACGATCACCGACGTTTTCAGCTACACGATGCGCGACACGGCCGGCGCCACCGCCTCGGCAACGCTCACCGTTACCATCCACGGCGCCAACGACGCGCCGGTGCTTGCCGCCCAGACCGCCAATCAGAACGCCACCGTCGGTTCGGCCTTCTCGCTGGTGCTGCCGGCCAACACCTTCGCCGATGTCGACAGCGCTGACGCGCTCACCTATGCGGCGACCACCACCAGCGGTTCGCCGCTTCCCGCCTGGCTGAGCTTCAACGCCCCGACCCGGACTTTCAGCGGCACGCCTACATCGGCCGATGCGGGCACGATCGGCATCAAGGTTACGGCGACCGATCTCGGCAGCCTCGCCGCCAGCGAAACCTTCAACATCACCGTGTCGACGACGCCGAACGCGGCGCCAACAGCGATCGCCGATACGGCTGACGCCACCGAGAAGGGCGGCGTTCTCAATGGCTCAGGTGGTACGACCGCCACCGGCAATGTGCTCACCAACGACACCGATCCCGATGCCGGCGATACGAAGACCGTCAGCGCGGTCCGCTTCGGGACGACGAACGGCACGCTCGGAACGGCGCTCGCCGGCGCCCATGGCAGCCTTGTGCTCAATGCCTCGGGGTCCTTCACCTACACCATCAACGAGAACGATTCTGCCGTGCAGGCCCTGCGGCAGTCGACCAACACGATCACCGACGTTTTCAGCTACACGATGCGCGACACGGCCGGCGCCACCGCCTCGGCAACGCTCACCGTTACCATCCACGGCGCCAACGACGCGCCGGTGCTTGCCGCCCAGACCGCCAATCAGAACGCCACCGTCGGTTCGGCCTTCTCGCTGGTGCTGCCGGCCAACACCTTCGCCGATGTCGACAGCGGTGACGCGCTCACCTATGCGGCGACCACCACCAGCGGTTCGCCGCTTCCCGCCTGGCTGAGCTTCAACGCCCCGACCCGGACTTTCAGCGGCACGCCTACATCGGCCGATGCGGGCACGATCGGCATCAAGGTTACGGCGACCGATCTCGGCAGCCTCGCCGCCAGCGAAACCTTCAACGTCACTGTCTCGACCGCTCCCACTACCTACAGCCTGTTCAGCCCCTCCGACACGCCCGCCCAGACGAGCCTCAACGACGGTCGGCAGATCGAGGCTGGACTCAAGTTCCAGGCCAACGTCGCCGGCGAGATCACCGCCCTCAAATTCTATCGCAGCGCCAGCGATACCGGCCAGAACGTGCTCGACCTCTGGACGGCCACGGGGACCAAGCTCGCTAGCGCCACCTTCACCAATACTGCGGCAAGCGGGTGGCAAACCGTCACTTTGGCAACGGCCGTCTCCATCGCTGCCAATACCACCTACGTCGCCTCCTACCACACGACTGGGGCCTACGTCGCTACCGACAACTTCTTTACCAGCGCCGTTACGAATGGGCCGCTGACAGCCCCGGCCAGCGGCAACGGCGTCTTCCGTTATGGTGGCACCAGCACCAGCGGCGTTTTCCCGAACAGGGCTTCAAAAGGCACTAATTTCTTCGCCGATGTGGTCTTCAGGCCGTCGACCTCTAACACGGCGCCGATGGCGATAGCCGATACGGCTGACGCCACCGAGAAGGGCGGTGTTCTCAATGGCTCAGGCGGTACGACCGCCACCGGCAATGTGCTCACCAACGACACCGATCCCGATGCCGGCGATACGAAGACCGTCAGCGCGGTCCGCTTCGGGACGACGAACGGCACGCTCGGAACGGCGCTCGCCGGCGCCCATGGCAGCCTTGTGCTCAATGCCTCGGGGTCCTTCACCTACACCATCAACGAGAACGATTCTGCCGTGCAGGCCCTGCGGCAGTCGACCAACACGATCACCGACGTTTTCAGCTACACGATGCGCGACACGGCCGGCGCCACCGCCTCGGCAACGCTCACCGTTACCATCCACGGCGCCAACGACGCGCCGGTGCTTGCCGCCCAGACCGCCAATCAGAACGCCACCGTCGGTTCGGCCTTCTCGCTGGTGCTGCCGGCCAACACCTTCGCCGATGTCGACAGCGGTGACGCGCTCACCTATGCGGCGACCACCACCAGCGGTTCGCCGCTTCCCGCCTGGCTGAGCTTCAACGCCCCGACCCGGACTTTCAGCGGCACGCCTACATCGGCCGATGCGGGCACGATCGGCATCAAGGTTACGGCGACCGATCTCGGCAGCCTCGCCGCCAGCGAAACCTTCAACGTCACTGTCTCGACCGCTCCCACTACCTACAGCCTGTTCAGCCCCTCCGACACGCCCGCCCAGACGAGCCTCAACGACGGTCAACAGCTCGAGGTCGGCGTCAAATTCCAGTCCGACGTTGCCGGCGAGATCACCGCCCTCAAATTTTATCGCAGCGCCAGCGACACCGGCCAGAACGTGCTCGACCTGTGGACGGCCACGGGGACCAAGCTCGCCAGCGCCACTTTCACCAATACCGCGGCAAGCGGCTGGCAAACCGTCATTTTGGCAACGCCCGTCTCCATCGCCGCCAATACCACCTACGTCGCCTCCTACCACACGACCGGGGCCTACGTCGCTACCGACAACTTCTTTACCAGCCCCGTCACGAGCGGACCGATTACGGCACCGGCGAGTTCCGCTTCAGGCGGCAACGGCGTTTACGCCTATGGCGGAACGGCCAGCACGGGCCTCTTCCCGACCAACACCTTTGCCGCCGCAAATTATTGGGCCGACGTGGTATTCCAACCGCAACTTATTGCTTGAAGCTTTAAGATTGCGGCGTGAGGCTCAACGACCTCAAGAGTTCCAGCGATGGCTCTGACGCTCCCACGGTACATCCGAGCGTATCAGCCTCACCGCAAGACGGTATGCGCCTCCTTCATTTGCGGTACGCTTCCACCGAACTGAGAGTTTCTACCTCCAATCGCGACGTGGCAAGATAGATACCACAGAAGCGCGCAGAAGGAGTCGGCGTGATGGTCCGCAAGGGTAAACACTCTGAAGTCAACCGGGCAAGGCGACACTTCATCGGCCTTGCAGCCGCTGTTGGCGCCAGAATAGCCACCTTGGGAGCGCTCGCCGGCATCGCTCTTCCGAACTCGGCCGAAGCGAAATGGAAACCGTGGTTCGGGAATGGCAAACCAGGCCGGGGCAATGCGAATGGCCACGGAAAGGGCGGCCGCCCGATGTGCCTCCTTCGTGGCACCGCCATCCTGACGCCCACGGGCGAGGTTTGCATCGAGGATCTTCGCATCGGCGATCTCGTGCAGACGGTGCACGGCGAAGCACGGCCTGTGAAATGGATCGGTCGCCATCGCTATCGACGGAGTGGTCTGCGCTGGAATGAGGACACACTTCCGATCCGGATCTCCTGCCACGCCATCGACGGACACTCACCGCACAGGGAGCTCTATGTGTCCCCTGGACACGCCCTGTTCATCGACGGTGTGCTCATGAGGGCAACCGATCTCGTGAACGGCGCGTCTATTGCAACAGCTCGGGTGGATGATCGAGAATCGATCGAGTATTTCCAGATCATGCTCGATACGCATGACGTGATCTTTGCTGAGGGTGCTCCGGTCGAGACTTTCCTCCTCGAGGAGCGCAACTTCGAACGCTTCGCAAACTTCGCCGAATTTGCTCGGCTCTATCCGGGTGACCAGGACGCCACCATGGCTCCCTTCGCACCGATAGTCGGCTGTGGTGGCAGGGAGCATTTGAAGGCGCTGTTGCGGCTTGCGACGGGTCACCGCGTGCGACCCCGTTCCGCGTTGCAGGACACCTACGAAAAGATCGCAGCCCGCAGCGAAAAAATATTCTGCTGAACCAGAGGCGAGCGCCAGCCATCTCTGCTGGTGGCCTTTCCAGATGCACCAACAGTGCCGCCAAAGCGGTCAAAAAGGTGCCGCACCTTGAGTTTTTGGCGAATGTAAGATCTTCCGATCGCCGTCTTTCTATGCTCAGACTGCCACGCTCAAGGCGAGCTCTGCTAAGCGACATTGCTATCGCAAATGGGCGCGCGGACATCCCCTCTGCAAGCTCCGGTCGCGGGCGAACCGCACCCTTCGCTGACGCTCCAGACGTCACGTGTGAAAGAGGCGCGGCGCTGGCGGGCTCGAATCGTGCCATTGGCGAACTTTGATATTGGGATTGGCACGAAAGGTAGAGCTAACCTTCGGCGGTGCGCAACTTTCGAAGGGCAACGATGAAAAGCAACGCACCGTCTGACCTGCGCGCGTAGGTCGCTGTTGCAAAGGCTCCGACAATATTTAGAATCATTCTAAAACGACACTCGACAAGCGCCGAAGTTGAGTCTATTTGCTCTAGCGCACAACCTCGCAAGAAGGACCTATTTCATGAAGGGTGATTCCCAAGTCATCGAGCGGCTCAATGAAGCGCTATTCCTGGAACTCGGAGCGGTAAACCAATATTGGCTGCATTACCGGCTGCTCGAAGACTGGGGTTACACGAAGCTCGCAAAAAAAGAGCGCGCCGAATCGATCGAAGAGATGCAGCATGCGGACAAGCTCGTCGCACGCATCATCTTTCTTGAAGGGCATCCGAACCTGCAGACCGTCGCGCCCTTGCGCATAGGCCAGAACATAAAGGAAGTTCTGGAGGCGGACCTCGCCGGTGAATACGACGCCCGCACCTCCTACAAGGCTTCGCGAGACATCTGCAATCAGGCCGGTGACTACGTGTCGATGAAGCTCTTCGAGGAGTTGCTCGCCGACGAGGAAGGCCACATCGACTTTCTGGAGACGCAGCTCGAACTCCTCGACAAGCTCGGCGTGGAAAAATACGGCCAGCTCAACGCGGATTCCGCCGACAGCGCCGAATGAACCGGCGGCGCGGCCAATTCGACGATCGATCGGCCGCGCATCCTCATGCGTTTCGCTGCCTCGCCGCTCCACCAACCGCGGCGAAAACACATCTGGGGGCCGAGGCCGCCCCTCCAAACTTCCAGAACGATATCCTTCGCCGATCCCGAAACTGCACCGGATAGGGGCCTCCCTGGACATAGCCGATGTGGTCGGCCCGCCTATCATCAGCGGCTATATGCGACCGTCAGCATCCCTCTTTCTGACCGAGGCAAGGCCGCAGTCGCGCTTCCTCGCGCCCTTTTCCGAATGTCTCAGGCGTGGCTTCGCTGACACGTTCCGCTGATATACGGCAGGATCCGCTGTCAGCTTGCCCGGCAAAAGAATTGGCTGCCGGCCTGACCCAAAACGCAATTTTCCGCCGTCCGGATAGCGCCAGTCGAAGCACGCTGCTCGCGCCTATCCGCTAGTCTCGCTCTACTCACTTGCGAGGATAAGCGATGACTCTCAGTTTCGACCCGGACACCGTCACCTTGCCCATCGGGCACTTCATCGGCGACAGGCTGGTGCCGGCCCAAGGCGTCATCGACATGTACCGACCGTCCGACGGCAAGGCCTATGCGGGCTGCCCGCTTGCCGACGAGGTCGTAGTCGACCGCGCGGTGGAGACGGCGAAGCAGGCGCTCAAGGCCAGCAACTGGGGCGGCGTTCGGCCACGCGAACGCACGGTTGCGCTGCAGCGCTGGGCGAACCTGATCGAAAGGGAAGCGGCAACCCTGGCCAAGCTCGAAGCACTTTCCTCGACCCGACCGGTCGGCCATCTTATCGCCGGCGACATTGCCGTCAGCGCCGAGCAGATCCGCTTCTTTGCCGAATTCGCCGACAAGGAGGGGAGCGACGTGGTCCCGACCGACGACGCCAATCTCGGCATGATCATGACCGAGCCCTATGGCGTCGTCGGCGCCATCACGCCGTGGAACTTTCCTGTTTCCATGGCCGCCTGGAAGCTCGGGCCGGCGCTTGCTGCCGGCAATGCGGTGGTCCTGAAGCCATCGGAAATGACGCCGTTTTCGACCATATTCCTCGCCGAACTCGCGATCCGCGCTGGCATTCCGGCGGGCCTCATTAATGTCGTGCTCGGCGATGGACCGGTGACCGGCAACGCGATCACCGGTCATCCGGACATCGCGAAAGTTAGCTTCACCGGCTCGACGGCGGCCGGTTCGGCGATCATGACCAATATCGCCCGCACCGGGGTCAAGCCAATGACGCTAGAACTCGGCGGAAAGAGCCCGCAACTGGTCTTTGCCGATGCGGATCTCGATAAGGCGGCGGCGGCGATCGCCCAGAGCATGCTTTCCAATGCCGGTCAGGCCTGCGTCGCCGGATCGCGGCTGATCGTCGAGGAGAGCGTCGCCGCGCCGCTCGCCGAGGCGATCGTTGCGCGCATGCAGGGTGCGAAGGCCGGGCCGACCTGGGACGAGACGTCCGAATACTCGCCGATCATTTCCAGGCGGCAACTGAACCGCATCCATGGCATCGTCGAGGCGGCCATGTCGGCAGGCGGCGAATGTCTGTTCGGCGGCCGCCAAATGGATGCGCCGGGCTATTTCTATCAACCGACGCTGATGGCCGTGCGCGAAAGCTCCTCCCCGGCAATCACCGAGGAAATCTTCGGACCGGTGCTTACCCTGCAAACCTTCGCCGACGAGAACGAGGCGCTGGCTCTTGCCGACCACCCGACCTACGGCCTTGCCGCCGGCCTTTTCACCCGCGACCTCTCGCGAGCCGTACGTCTTACGCGCAAGCTGCAGGCCGGCACCGTATGGGTCAATCGCTACAGCCGCTCGCGCGACCATATCCTGCCGACCGGCGGGTACAAGCGCTCCGGCATCGGCAAGGATCTCGGTCGCGAAGCCTACCACGCCAATCGTAAGAGCAAGAGCGTGCTCATCAGCCTCTAAGCGGACCTGCGTGGCTCCAGCCACACTTCGTCTGGTTAGGTTTTCGTTTCATCGCAGGTTCTCGGTCTGAACATCGAGCGTCCGAAGCCTGCTTAGGGAGAAGCAATGAAGTCCTATTCGATCGCTCTCATCCCCGGCGACGGCATCGGCGGCGCCGTGACCGACGCCGCCTGGCAGGTACTCTCGACTGTCGCCAGGCATTCCGGGTTTACCCTCACCGGCACCCCCTTTCCCTGGTCCTGCGCCTTCTACAAAGAGACCGGTGCGATGATGCCGGCGGACGGCATTGAAACGCTCCACCGGTTCGACGCGATCCTGCTCGGTGCTGTCGGCTGGCCCGCCGAAGTGCCGGATTCCATTTCGCTGCATGGCCTGCTGCTGCCGATCCGCAAGGCCTTCGTGCAATACGCCAATATCCGCCCGCACAGGCTGCTGGCGGGCGTAGAGGGGCCGCTCAGGGCTCGGAACTTCGACATCCTCTGCATTCGCGAGAACACCGAAGGCGAGTATTCCGGTGCCGGCGGGCGTGTGCATCAGGGAACGGGGGACGAGGTCGCGGTCGAAACCTCGATCTTCACCCGCACCGGCGTCGAAAGGATCCTTCGCTTCGGCTTCGAACGGGCGCGGGCGCGGCGCGGGAAGCTCGCCTCCGTCACCAAATCGAATGCGCAGAAATATTCGATGGTGTTCTGGGATGAGGTCACGCAAAAGCTCGCTGCCGAATACCCGGATGTAGAGGTGACGAGCTACCATATCGACGCCATGGCTGCGCGCATGGTGATGGCGCCGGAAAGCCTCGACGTCGTGGTCGCCTCGAACCTCTTCGGCGACATCCTGACGGATCTCGGCGCAGCCATCCAAGGCGGTCTCGGCTTTGCTGCCTCCGCCAATATCAACCCGGACCGTAGCGCCCCATCGATGTTCGAGCCGGTGCACGGCTCCGCCCCGGATATCGCTCACCTCGGCATTGCCAATCCCATCGCCGCCATTTGGTCCGGTGCTCTGATGCTGGAGCATCTCGGAGAGACGAACGCCGCACAGACGATCATGGGCGCGCTCGAGAAAGCCACCGGCCGTGGCATCGGCACAGTGCCGGGTAAAGACAGAACAGAAGCCATCACAGCTGCGGTGCTCGCCGCGCTCGACTGATCATGAGGGAAACACCATGCAAAATTTGACGGATCGCGATCTCTTCCGCCAGGCGGGCCTCGTCGAGGGGAAATGGATCGAAGCAGCTTCGGGCGAGGTCGTTGAAGTCGTCGAACCGGCAAGCCAGAGGACTCTCGGCACGGTTCCGGACATGGGGACTGCTGAAACGCGCGCGGCGATCGACGCGGCCAACGCCGCATTCGGACCCTGGAAGAAGAAGACGCATGCGGAACGGGCCGCCCTGCTCGAGCGCTGGTACGCGTTGATGATCGAGAACCTCGAGGATCTGGCGCTGCTCCTGACCCTGGAGCAGGGAAAGCCGCTCGACGAGGCGCGAGGCGAAATCCGGTACGGCGCGTCCTTCGTCAAATGGTTCGCCGAGGAAGCGCGCCGAATCGGCGGCCATACGATCCCCTCGCCCACACCGGACCGCCGCATTGTCGTGTTGAAGGAGGCCGTCGGTGTCTGCGCCATCATCACGCCCTGGAACTTCCCGAACGCGATGATCACCCGCAAGGTCGCGCCGGCACTCGCCGCCGGCTGCACCGTGGTGATCAAGCCGTCGGAATTCACGCCCTTCTCCGCGCTTGCCCTTGGAGTACTTGCCGAGCGGGCCGGCATCCCGGCCGGGGTGATCAACATCGTCACCGGCATGCCAGCGGCGATCGGCGACGAGTTCATGGCGAACGAGACGGTGCGCAAGATCTCCTTCACCGGCTCGACGCGCGTCGGATCGCTGTTGATGCGCGGCGCCGCCGACAGCGTCAAGCGCCTCTCCCTCGAACTCGGCGGCAACGCCCCGTTCATCGTCTTCGACGATGCCGATCTCGATCTCGCCGTGGAAGGAGCGATCGTCTCCAAGTTCCGCAATGGCGGCCAGACCTGCGTCTGCGCCAATCGTATCCTGGTACAGGCTGCAGTGTACGACTCCTTCGCCGAGAAGCTCGGCGCCCGCGTCAACGCCATGAAGGTCGGCCCGGGCACCGAGCCCGGAATTGCAATCGGCCCGATGATCAACGCGGCGGCGATCGAGAAGATCGACCGGCATGTCGAGGATGCTCTCGCGAAGGGCGCGAAGGTCGCGGCGCGCGGCAATGCCGTGCCGGACGGCAGGCAATACACGGCCCCGATCGTCTTGACCGGTGCGACGACCGACATGCTGCTCGCGAGCGAAGAAACCTTCGGCCCCGTCGCCCCGCTCTTCCGCTTCGAAACGGAAGAAGAAGCGATCGCGATCGCCAACGGCACACCGTTCGGTCTCGCTGCCTATTTCTACACGGAGAGCCTGAAGCGTTCCTGGCGCGTTGGGGAAGCGCTCGAATTCGGCATGATCGGCCTCAACACCGGTGCCATCTCCACGGAAGTCGCACCCTTCGGCGGCGTAAAGCAGTCGGGGCTCGGGCGCGAGGGAGCCCAGGTCGGCATTGAAGAGTATCTCGAAATGAAGAGCTTCCATATCGGGGGGCTGGACTGACCGTCATCTACCAGACCCCGGTCGCCAGAGTGTACGGCGACCATTCGGCAAGATCGTAGCGGATCGGCACGGCGTCCGCCCGCCATACGATACGACGGGGACGAAAGCGCCAGTAGCGTTCGGCACCCTCGAATGGCTCGCCATCAGGGTGCTCGAACAGGAGCTCCGCCTCCCCCGTCATCTGCAAGAGCCCGCCGGTCTGGAAATCCGGAAAGGCGAGCCCGGCGCGCCCGTTGAGTGCGATATTGCCGAGCGTGTTGAAAAAGCGGTTCCCGGGAAAATCCGGAATCGTCAGCCATCCGTCCTTGCCGAGATGGACGAATCCGGCGCGGCCGCCGCGATGGGAGACGTCCACCTGGCGGCCCACTTCGACGTCGGCGTAGCTCGCCACGAAAAATGTGTCCGCTCGCGCGATGATGGCGCGGGCCGTCTGGTCGAGTGCGAAGCTCGACCTCGGTGGCACCGCCGGCGGCTCCACCGGATCGCGGATGTAGCGGACCTGTCTGAGCTGGATATATTTCGGACAATTGCCGAAGCTCTGCCCGACGTCGAGATCGAAACCGCGGCTGTTGCGCGCAATGGTTCCGTTCAGACGGTTGCGCCGGCGCGTGCCGAGATCGATCCCAAGTAGGCCGAGCGCGGCACCATCTTCCATGCCCGGCTCCGCGGGATCCGCCGGCTCCCTAGCGAGTTCGACGTTCAGGGTATGGGCGTCCGGAGCCCGGAGGAAGCCCGGGTAGCCGAACCGCAGTGTTGTCCAGACGTCGCCATTGGGGTCGACGGCGCCGAGCACCACCATCGGTAGAAGGGGGTAGAATTCACGGTGCTGATCGATCAGATGATCGCGCACGACCCGACGGCCGACCTCGTGCATGCGAGCTTCCACCCCGACAAGGCGCTGCACCGCGATCTCGCCCTGATGCCAGGGAGAAGGAACGAGGACGGGGCTTTCCATGGCGGACCTCCATTTACGCTGCCAGACCCACCGAGGTCTTCTGGAACTCGACAAAGCCCGGCAGCGCCTCAACACGCGCGAGCCAGGTGCGGATGTTCGCATAGGGTTGAAGATCCACATCGCCTTCGGGTGCCCGCGACACGTAGCTGTAGAGCGCCACGTCGGCGATGGTCGGCCGATCGGCGGCAATAAAGTCCCTGCCCTCGAGCTCCGTCTCGACCAGGCTTAGAATTGCGTGCGACCGCAGTATGACTTCATCGGCACGATAGGCAGCCTTGAACACGTTGATGAGGCGCGCCTGCGCCGGGCCATGGGCAATCTGGCCGGCAGCGACGGAAAGCCAGCGCTGGATGGCGGCCGCCCCCTCCGGGTCTTCCGGCAGCCAGTCGATGCGCCCGGTTTTCTTGGCAAGATAGACGAGAATAGCGTTCGAATCGCAGACGATCGTACCGCCGTCAGCGAGCACCGGAACCTGGCCAAAGGGATTGAGCTTCAGGAAGCCAGGTTCCTTGTGCTCTTTCCGGGCGAGATCGACCACCACGAGCTCATGTTCGATGCCGAGCAGCGAGAGGAAGAGCCGCGCGCGGTGCGCATGGCCTGAGAGGGGATGGTAATAGAGCTTCACGACTGCCTCCTGATGAAACTGGAACAGCCGGAAGATTGGTTATTGTTCTTGGAGTTGATAAGATCCCATCAGTGCACTAGACAATTTCTTTCTGTGAAATAATCGGAGGATTGGCGCGATGGACCGCTGGCAGGCCATGCGGATCTTTTCCCAGGTGGTCGACAGCGGCAGCTTCGCCCAGGCTGCCAAGATGCTGCATATGAGCCCGCCATCGGTGACGCGGGCGATCGCCGCACTGGAACAACAAATCGGCACGAGACTGCTGGTTCGCACGACGCGGTCGGTGAAGCTGACAGCGGCCGGCGAGGGCTATGTCGCCGACTGCCGCCGCATTCTCGCGGAAATCGCCGAAGCCGAAGCCAATGCCGCGGGCAGCTTCACGCATCCGGCAGGGCTGCTTACGGTCACGGCACCGGCGCTCTTCGGGCGCATCCATGTCCTGCCGATCGTCCTCGACTTTCTCGATCACTACCCCGCCATGCAGGTCAAGACGGTCTTCGTCGATCGAGTGACCAATCTTGTCGAGGAAGGACTGGATGTGGCAATCCGCATCGCGGCGCTGCCCTCTTCCGGCCTCATCGCGCGCCGCATCGGCTCGGTGCGGCAGGTCGTCTGTGGCTCGCCAGACTATTTCGCCCGCTTCGGAAAGCCACAAAGCCCACAAGACCTCACACGCCACCGCATGGTCGGCCGCGATGGCCTTTTCGGCCATTCCGAATGGCAGTTTGGACGCGACAATAGCATACGGGTCCCGATTGGCGCTCGCCTGATCGTTAATACCAATGATGCCGCGATCGCCGCCGCCGTTGCCGGATGGGGACTATCCCGTTTTCAGTCCTATCAAGTAGCGCCGGAAATCGAGGCCGGCCGGCTCGATGTCGTGCTTGCCGATTACGAGCGCGAGCCGGTGCCGATTCACATCGTGCATGCGGAGGGCCGCAGAGTCTCGGCTCGCATACGTGCTTTCGTGGATTTCGCGACCGAGCGTTTCCGCCGCCGCGCGGGCGTCGATGCGGGGCTGCCGCCGGAAACGCCGCCTTGGTACGGCTACTGAATCCGGTCCAGCATCTTGTAGTACATGCCAACCAGCGGCAGAAACCAGGGCTTGCCGAAATGTCCCGGCACAGCCGGCCAATCGAGGCCCTTCAGTGGATTACGATCCGGCCGGTCGAGAATGGAGTCGGCGATGATCATCCCCAGATGAGTCGCAAGCTGCGCGCCGTGGCCGGAATAGCCCATGGCATACCAGACTCCATCTTGATAGCCGGCGCGCGGGTATCGGTCCTTGGTCACGTCGACAAGCCCGCCCCAGCAATAATCGATCTCGACATTGGCGAGTTGCGGAAAGATCTCCGCAAGGCTCGCCTTCAGGATCGCACCGCTCCTTGCATCCGACCGCTGGTCCGATGTCGCAGAAAACCTGGCGCGCCCGCCAAAGATCAGCCGATTGTCCGGGGAAAGCCGAAAATAATTGCCGATATTCTTCGACGTGACGCAGGTGCGGTTACCCGGCATCGTCGACTGCACCTCCGCCGCCGTCAGCGGCCGGGTGGCGATTATGAAGCTGCCGACCGCGATGATGCGGCGCCGGAAATAACCGAAAGCCGAGGGCGTATAGGCGCCGGTGGCGACCAGCACCTGGTCGGCGGTCACGTTCCCCCGCGCCGTCATCAACTCATGTCGGCCGCCGGTTCGCCGATGATCGGTAACCGCCGCGTGCTCGAAGATCGTCGCGCCATGACGGCTCGCCGCGTCGGCGAGACCGACGACATAGCGGCCCATATGCATCATCGCGCTCTTCTTCGAAAGCATTGCCCCGAAGAAGGGGGCGCCCACCTCGTCTTTGAGTTCATTCGCTCTGAGCAGGTCGGTATCGGCGTCCACCTCGGCATTCACCGCTTCGAAATTTCGCGCAATCGTCTCGAAGTGTTGGGGCTTCGAAGCGAGCTTCAGCTTTCCGGCCCGCCGGAAATTGCAGTCTATGCCCTCTTCAGCAATCAGTGCCTCGAGCGTGTCGATCGAATCGTCGAGCGCCTTGTAGAGGGCGATCGCCCGCTCCTTTCCGAGCTCCGCCTTTGCCGCCAGATAGCTGTGAGCGAGGCCATTGTTCAGATGCCCGCCATTGCGGCCGGAGGCGCCCCAACCGACCCTTTCCGCCTCCAGCACGACGACCTTCGCGCCGGCCTTGGCGAGTTGGCGGGCCGCGCCCAGCCCGGTGAAGCCGCCGCCGATTATGGCGACGTCGTAATGGCCGTCAACCGGGCCCTGCATGGCCCCGGCGAAGGCCGGGGCGGTGTCGTGCCAATAGGAAACGTATTTCATGGCGGACCGCCCATTTTCCTTGTTCAGAGCCCGACGACGCCTGGCAGTTCCGAGATGTTGGCGATCTCGGTATAGCCGTAATAGGGATTTGCCGGCTCGTGACCGCGGTTCACCCACACCTTGTTCTTGATGCCGAGGTCATGGGCCGACATCAGATCGTAGCGGAACGAGGAAGAGCAGTGCAGGATGTCCTCAGGGCCGCAACCCAGCATGTCCAGCATGTATTCGAAGGCTTTGAACCGCGGCTTGTAGGCCTGCGCCTGTTCGGCGGTATAGACCTTGTGGAACGGCGCGCCGAGCTTCTCGACGTTGGACATGATCTGAGAGTTCATCGCATTTGACAGGATGACCAGCGGAATTTCCTTGGCGACCTTGGCGAGTCCCGCCGGAACGTCCGGATGCGGACCCCAGGTCGGCACACGTTCATAGACCATCCGCGCGGCCTCGTCGCGGAATTTGATGCCGTTGCGCTTGCAGGTGCGCTCGAGCGAATTGTGCACCACCTCGGCATAGGGCTTCCAGTCACCCAGGATCTCATCGAGTCGGTAGGCGGCGAAATTCCTGACGAACTCCGCCATCCGCGGCTCGTCCAGCTGCTCGCTATAGAGGTCGCGGGCCGCTTCCGCCATCTGGAAGTTGGTCAGCGTGCCGTAGCAGTCGAAGGTGATGTATTTCGGGCGGAAGGTCGTCATGTGCATTTCCTTCGTAGTGGGGACCGGATGCTATGATCATAGGCGCTGGCCAACGCCTCGGCTCACCTGATTTGGCGAACATCAAAGCAGAATCTACCGTATAGAAAGTCGCCTTTGGCAGAACCTTGCGAGCCCCACCCGCCCCGCTTTGTCCGAGGCTCCAGTTCCCGCAGCCCACCGCAGCCTGCCAGCATAAGATGCGGCGGCTCGGCCCAGCAAAGCCATAAGATATCGCGCGAACGCAGACCTTCAGACGATGTGCCGCATGCGAATCCTCCAGACTCCCAGGTCAGAAATGAGGAAGATTCGCAATGCAGACACGTCAGATCGATCTCATAGCCTTCAGCCCCGAACACCTCGATGCCGCCGTCAGTCTATCACGCCAGGCGGGTTGGCCGCACCGGCCTGAGGACTGGCAGATGGCGCTCGCCTTGAGCGAAGGCGTCGTCGCAGTCGAGGACGATCGGATCGTCGGCACCGTGCTCGTCACCTCTTACAAAGAGGACTGCGCAACCATCAATATGGTGATTGTCGACGAAGCCATGCGCGGCCGCGGACTCGGGCGCCGCCTGATGGACGCCGCCTTGCGCATTGCCGGCAATCGCCCGCTGCGGCTGGTGGCCACTGCGGAAGGTCTGCCGCTTTACGAGAAGGTCGGCTTCCGGGAGACGGGGCGCGTGCTGCAGCAACAGGGCGTCGTTCGCGAAACGGCCGCGCCGGCAGGCGTGGAGCCCGCGAACGCGTCCGACGTCACAGCCATTGCCGAACTCGACCGCGGCGCCTTCGGCGCAGACCGCGGCGACCTCATCGCCTATATCGCGACGGTCGGCGAATTCGCGGTGATCCGCCGCGAAGGACGCGTTTGCGGCTTCTCTGCCCTCAGGCCCTTTGGCCGTGGCGAAGTCATCGGGCCCGTCGTTGCCGCCGATCTCAACGACGCCAAGGCATTGATAGCACATTTCATCGCCCGGCGGCCCGGGCAATTTTTGCGGGTAGATACGATCGCAGCCACCGGCCTCGGGCCATGGCTCACCGAACAGGGTCTTGCCCATGTCGGCGACGCTATCGCCATGACGACGTCGGTCAATCAACGCGCCGCCGATGCCACCGCGACAACCTTCGCCCTCGCCAACCAGGCGCTTGGCTGACCCGGAGAGTCCCATGTACAGCAATTCCCTCATCGAACTTGACCGCGCTCATCTCATCCATCCGGTCGCTTCCTACCGCAGCCATGAAAAACTCGGTGTGCGCGTGCTCGCCTCCGCCAGAGGTGCGACAGTCACCGATGCTTCGGGCAAGCAACTGATCGACGGTTTTGCCGGCCTCTGGTGCGTCAATGCCGGCTATGGCCATGAGAGCATCGTCGAGGCGGCAACCCGGCAGATGCGCGAACTGCCCTATGCGACCGCCTATTTCGGCCTCGGATCGGAGCCCGCGATCCGGCTCGCCTCAGAACTCGCCGAACGGGCGCCGGGCAATCTGGATCACGTCTACTTCACGCTTGGCGGCTCCGACGCCGTCGACAGCACGATCCGCTTCATCCGTTATTACTGGATCGCCCGCGGCGAGCCGCAACGCGACCAGTTCATCTCCGTCGAGCAGGGCTATCACGGCTCATCGACCGTTGGTGCAGGTCTGACGGCGCTGCCGGCCTTTCATGCCGGCTTCGGCATCCCCTTTGACTGGCAGCATAAGATCCCGTCACACTATGCGTACCGCAATCCGGTCGGTGACGATCCGCAGGCGATCATCGACGCGTCGCTTGCGGCACTGAGGCGGAAGGTCGAGGAGATCGGCCCAGAGCGGGTCGCCGCGTTCTATGCGGAGCCGATCCAGGGATCTGGCGGAGTGCTGGTGCCGCCCAAAGGTTGGATGAAGGCGATGCGCAAGCTCTGCCACGAACTCGGCATCCTCTTCGTGGCCGACGAGGTAATCACCGGCTTCGGCCGCACCGGTCCGCTCTTTGCCTGCGATGAGGATGAGATCGTTCCGGATTTCATGACCGTGGCGAAGGGCCTGACCTCCGGCTATGTGCCGATGGGCGCGGTTTTCATGGGCGATCATATCTACCAGACGATCGCCGACAGCGCCGGTGCTGCAGCAGTCGGCCACGGCTACACCTATTCGGCCCACCCCGTCAGCGCCGCGGTCGGCCTCGAAGTGCTGAAGCTCTACGAGAACGGGTTGCTGGACAGCGGCCGCAAAGCGGGCGCACGGCTGATGGCGGGGCTTCAGGGCCTCAAGGACCATCCGCTCGTCGGCGATGTCCGCGGCCGCGGCATGCTCGCCGCCGTTGAGCTCGTAACCGACAAGGAAAAGAAGACCCCATTGCCGGCGGCCGCCGACCCGGCGCGGCGCATCTTCGACCGCGCCTGGGAGAACGGTCTCGTCATCCGCGCCTTCGCCAACGGCGTCCTCGGCTATGCGCCGCCGCTCTGCTGCACCGAAGCGGAAATCGACGGCATTGTCGAGCGCACCCGCAAGGTGCTGGACGCGACGCTGGAGGATCCGGCCGTTCGCGCCGGGTTAAAGGCCTGAAGGGCGATCATCTGCGTATATCGCGGAAAGGTCATATTCGAAATTATGTGCCGCGTCAGTGCGTCTTTTCGGAGACTTCCGCGCGGCACAGCTGGCAAACTGAAGCTCGGGAAATGGCCGGATCGCAGGAAAGTGCGGCCTTTCCAGCAAAGGGGCAGAGACCCCGCCGACGGGAACAGAATATTCTTCTTCAATGAAGCCGCTCCCTGGTGAGCCCGAAACTGGGAAATGAAGTTGAAGAGCCTTACGGAATTCAAATACATGACCTTCGACGTGGTCGGCACGCTGATCGACTTCGAGTGCGGGATCAAGGACTGTCTCGCCAGAATCGCGGACGAGGCGGGCGTCGATATGGATGGCGAACAGGCACTGACGCTCTATCGCGCCGCCCGCTATTCCGAGGACGCGGACCTCTTTCCCGACGATCTCGTGCGGGTCTATCTCCAGATCGCGCCGAAGCTCGGCCTGCCGGCAGAAATGCACTATGGCGAGCGGCTGCGGGACTCGGCAAAGGACTGGAATGCCTTTGCGGACAGCGCCGATGCCCTGGCGCGGCTTGCGAAGGATTACCGGCTCATCGCCATGACCAACGCCCGCCGCTGGGCCTTCGAGTATTTCGCACGCGAACTCGGCAACCCGTTTTACGCCGCCTTTACCGCGGACGACACGGGTACGGAAAAGCCGGACCCTGCCTTCTTTGAGAAGGTGTTCGATTTCGTCGCGTCCGAAGGCAATTCCAAGAACGACATCCTGCACGTCGCCCAGAGCCAATACCACGACATCGGCATCTCGCGGGAGCTCGGCATGACCAATTGCTGGATCGAGCGCCGCCATGCGCAGAAAGGCTACGGTGGCACCATCGAGCCAGCCGAGTTCACGAAGCCGGACTATCACTTCACTTCCATGGCCAGTTTCGCCGATGGCGTGGCTGAAGCGCGCAAGTGATCCATTCAACGGATCGGGTCCAAGCCCACAGGAGAAGGGCAGCCCGCCAACTGAGAAGGGGAATGACATGACAGACAAGATCACCAACTGGACCAGGTCCGACGACGCCATGGTCGAAAGCGCCATCCGACGTGGCGCTACCCGCCGCGAACTGTTGCAGATGCTGCTCGCGGGCGGCGTCGCCATGTCGGCCGGCGGCGTCCTGGCTGGTCGCGCCGGCCAGGCGATTGCCGCAACGCCGGTCGCCGGTGGCGCCTTGAAGGCTGCCGGCTGGTCGTCCTCGACCGCCGACACGCTCGACCCAGCCAAGGCGTCGCTCTCGACCGATTACGTCCGCTGCTGCTCCTTCTACAACCGCCTCACCTTCCTCGATAACACCGGCACGCCGCAGATGGAGCTTGCCGAAACGATCGAGTCCGGTGACGCCCAGACCTGGACGGTCAAGCTGAAGAGCGGCATCACCTTCCATGACGGCAAGCCGCTCACCGCAGATGATGTCGTCTTCTCGCTGAAGCGCCACCTCGACCCGTCGGTCGGCTCCAAGGTTGCGAAGATCGCCGCGCAGATGACCGGCTTCAAGGCGGTCGACAAGCAGACGGTCGAGATTACCCTTTCCAGCCCGAACGCCGACCTGCCGACCATCCTGTCGCTACATCACTTCATGATCGTCGCCGACGGTACGACCGACTTCTCCAAGGGCAACGGCACCGGCGCCTTTGTTAGGGAGCTCTTCGAGCCGGGCGTGCGCTCGATTGGCGTCAAGAACACGAACTACTGGAAGTCCGGCCCGCACGTCGATTCCTTCGAGTATTTTGCAATCAGCGACGATAGCTCGCGCGTCAATGCGCTCTTGTCCGGCGACATCCACCTGGCCGCCACGATCAACCCGCGCTCCATGCGCCTCGTCGAGAGCCAGGGCGACGGCTTCGTGCTGTCGAAGACCACCTCCGGCAACTATACGAACCTCAACATGCGCCTGGACATGGAACCCGGCAGCAAGCGCGACTTCGTCGAGGGCATGAAGTACATCGTCAACCGCGAGCAGATCGTCAAGTCGGCGCTGCGGGGCTTGGGTGAAGTCGGCAACGATCAGCCGATCTCGCCGGCCAACTTCTATCATAATGCCGAGTTGAAGCCGCGGGCCTTCGATCCCGAGAAGGCGAAGTTCCACTTCGAGAAGGCCGGCGTGTTCGGCCAGTCGATCCCGGTCGTTGCTTCCGAAGCGGCCACCGCCTCCATTGACATGGCAATGATCATCCAGGCGTCCGCGGCCGAGATCGGCTTGAAGCTCGATGTCCAGCGCGTTCCCGCAGACGGTTATTGGGACAATTACTGGCTCAAGGCACCGGTTCACTTCGGCAACATCAATCCGCGCCCGACGCCGGACATCCTGTTCTCGCTGCTCTACGCTTCCGAAGCACCCTGGAACGAGAGCCAATACAAATCGGAGAAATTCGATAAAATGCTGATCGAGGCACGCGGCTCGCTCGACGAGGAGAAGCGCAAGGCGATCTACCATGAGATGCAGGTGATGGTCGCCAACGAAGCCGGGACCATCATCCCGGCCTACATCTCCAACGTCGATGCGCTCACGGCCAAGCTTAAGGGCCTGGAGCCCAACCCGCTGGGCGGCCAGATGGGCTATGCCTTCGCGGAGTATGTCTGGCTCGAAGCCTGATGAAGCGAAAGGATCGGGGGCTGCAGCCGCGCCGCTGCAGCTCCCGACCCTACCGAATTTAGCTTTATGCGAAAGGGAGCGCGCGTGAACAACCGGGTTCTTTCCCTTGTCATGAGCAGATTGCTCATTGCCCTGATCACTCTGGTGATCGTCTCCTTTGCCGTCTTCTTCGCGACGACGCTGTTGCCCGGAGACACGGCAACCATCCTGCTCGGACAGGCTGCCACGCCGGAGGCCGTCGAAGGCCTGCGCAAGGCCATGCATCTCGACGAGCCGGCAATCTTCCGTTTCCTGCGCTGGATCGTCGGTCTTGTCCAGGGCGACCTCGGCACCTCCTATGCGAACGAAATGCCGATTGCCGATCTGATCGGCGGGCGCTTCATCAATACGTTGAAGCTCGCCGGCGTCACCGCGCTTTTCTCGGTGCCGATCGCGCTGACACTCGGCATCAGCGCCGCGATGCTACGCGGTTCGATCTACGATCGAACCGTCACTGTAATGACGATCGGCGTCATCTCGGTGCCGGAATTCATGATAGCGACCTCGGCCGTATTGGTCTTCGCCGTCTATCTGAAGTGGCTTCCGGCACTCTCCTTTGCGCACGATGTCCACAGTCTCTCCGACATGCTGCGTATCTACGCCATGCCCGTTATCACGCTCACCTTCGTCATCTCGGCTCAGATGATTCGGATGACGCGTGCGGCGGTGATCGAGACGCTCAATACGCCCTATGTCGAGATGGCTCTGCTCAAGGGCGCCTCTCGCCCGCGGATCGTGCTGCGCCATGCACTCCCGAATGCGCTCGGGCCGATCGTCAATGCGGTTGCCCTTTCGCTTTCGTATCTGCTCGGCGGCGTCATCATCGTCGAGACCATCTTCAATTATCCGGGCATCGCCAAGCTGATGGTCGATGCCGTGGCGACCCGCGACCTGCCGCTGATCCAGAGCTGCGCCATGATCTTCTGCCTTGGCTATCTGCTTCTGATCACGACGGCGGACATCATTGCCATTCTTTCCAATCCGAGGCTCCGATGACAATGACCACTTCTGAGACCACTTCCGAGCGGATGTCCGGATCCCGGTTTGGCTATCGCTTCAACATTGTTGGAATGATCGGTCTGTCGGTCATCTTCTTCTGGGCCTTGGTTGCGATTTTCGCACCGCTGATCATCCCCTATCCCGTCGGTGAGATCGTGGACCTAGACTACTTCGGCCCGATGAGCGCCGATTTCTGGCTCGGGTCCGATTATCTGGGCCGCGACATGCTCTCGCGCATCCTGATGGGCGCCCGCTACACGGTCGGGATTTCGCTCGCGGCAGTCACGATCGCCTGCTTCAGCGGCGTGGTCCTCGGCATGATCGCAGCAGTCGCCGGCGGTTGGCTCGATACGGTGCTCAGCCGCTTCCTCGACGCCCTCAACTCGATTCCGAGCAAGCTCTTCGGCCTCGTGGTGGTCGCCGCCGTCGGCTCCTCCATTCCCGTGCTGATCCTGACACTCTCGGTGATCTACATCCCTGGCGCCTATCGCTTCGCCCGTGCGCTCGCCGTCAACATCAATACGATGGATTTCATCACCGTCGCCCGCATCCGCGGCGAGAGTACGCTCTATCTCATCCGCGCGGAAATCCTGCCGAACATCGTTGGCCCTGTGCTCGCTGATCTCGGCATCCGCTTTGTCTTCATCGTACTCCTGCTCTCTGGCCTCTCCTTCCTCGGCCTCGGTGTCCAGCCGCCCTATGCCGACTGGGGCGCATTGGTGCGGGAGAACATCGGGGGCCTGCCCTTCGGTGCACCGGCGGTGATGGCACCCTCATTTGCAATCGCCAGCCTGACGATCAGCGTCAATCTGCTGATCGACAACCTGCCCCAGAAGATCCGCGATCGGAGCGAATGATGGCCAAGCTCGTAGAAATCCGTGACCTGAAGGTCGAAGCCACCACCGATTCCGGCCGACGCGTCGAGATCATCAAGGGCGTCAGCATCGACATCGCCGAGGGCGAGATCGTTGCTCTGATCGGCGAGAGCGGCTCGGGCAAGACGACGATCGCGCTGACGCTGATGGGCTATGCCCGCCCGGGCTGCCGCATCGCCGGGGGCAGCGTATCGCTTGCCGGCAAGGACATGGTCACTCTATCCGAAAAGCAGCGTGCAAAGGTCCGCGGCACAGAGGTTTCCTATGTACCGCAATCCGCCGCCGCTGCCTTCAACCCGGCAGCCACCATCATGGACCAGGTGATCGAAGTCACCCGCATCCATGGGCTCATGCCGCCGGAGGAGGCGCGCAGCCGCGCGGTGGACCTTTTCCGGGCCTTGTCGCTGCCCGAACCGGAAACGATCGGCAGCCGATATCCGCACCAGGTCTCCGGCGGACAATTGCAGCGCCTTTCCGCTGCCATGGCTCTCATCGGCAATCCCAAACTCGTCATCTTCGACGAGCCGACGACGGCGCTCGACGTGACGACGCAGATCGAGGTGTTGCGGGCCTTCAAATCGGTCATGAAGCAGGGCGGCATTGGCGGCGTCTACGTCTCGCACGACCTTGCGGTCGTTGCCCAGATCGCCGACCATATCGTTGTCCTCAAAGGCGGCGAGGTCCAGGAAGCCGGCACCACCGAAGAAATTCTCACGAACGCCAAACATCCCTACACGCGCGAACTGCTTGCTGCCTTCGAGCCGAAACGGCGCCAGGCCGCGCAAGCGGCTACCGCTCCGACGCTGCTTCTTGAGATCGAGGGCCTTGTTGCAGGCTATGGACAGACCCAGGCTGACGGTTTGCCGCTCGTCCGTGCGGTCGAAAATGTCAGCCTCAAGGTCGAGAAGGGCCGCAATCTTGGCATTATCGGCGAATCCGGCTGTGGTAAGTCGACGCTCGCCCGCGCCATCGCCGGCATCCTTCCGGCCGCTGCGGGCAACATCGTTTTCGATGGCGTGAAGCTCGACCAAAGCGCCCGCCAACGCAGCCGGGAGCAGTTGCGCGAGATGCAGATCGTCTTCCAATACGCTGACACTGCGCTCAACCCGGCAAAATCCGTCGAGGATATTCTTGCCCGTCCGCTGACCTTCTATCACGGCATGAACGCCAAGGCGCGCAGCGCCCGCATCGACGAGCTGCTCGATATGGTGCGCCTGCCGCGCAACCTGCGCCATCGCCGGCCAGGCGAGCTGTCCGGCGGCCAGAAGCAGCGCGTGAACTTCGCCAGGGCGCTCGCCGCCGATCCGAAACTGATCCTCTGCGACGAGATCACCTCGGCACTCGACACCGTGGTTGCCGCCGCGGTCATCGAGTTGCTTAAGGAACTGCAGCGCGAACTCGGCCTCTCATACATCTTCATCAGCCACGATCTGTCTGTAGTGGAGGCGATCTGCGACGAGATTGTGGTGATGTATGGTGGAAAGAAGGTCGAGGAAATCACCCCCGCCACGGTCAAGGCACCACAGCACCCCTATTCACAACTGCTTTTCTCCTCCGTTCCGAAACTCGACCCCACCTGGCTTGATGGTCTCGAGCAGGACCCTGAGTTGGTGCGAGCCTATTGCCGGCGATAGAAGGCGGAAACGCCCCTCATTCGCCTGACGGCACCTTCTCCCCGCAGGCGGGAGAAGGGACTCGCGGCGAAGCCGATTCCCACTCAATGTAAGCAACGTTGCGGTAGGGAAACACGGGTGCCGCAGCTTTGTCCCCTCGCCCTGCTTGCGCGGAGAGGCTCAGGGTGAGGGGCGAATCGCGAGCGTCAGCCCGCGCAACCCAGCGAAATTTGGGGACGCAAGACCAAACTAAAGCCGAAACAGACTCGTCAGCGGCATGTGCGCCTTGACGATGGGCGACTTCAGCACGACGAAACTGAAATATTTGTCGATGCCGACATCCATATCGGTTAGACGCTCCATGATCGTCTGGTATTCGCCGATGCCGGCGGTGACGAATTTCACCAGATAGTCGTAGCCGCCCGATACCAGGTGGCACTCGATGACCTGGTCGACCTTCTCGATTGCCGCCAGGAAACGGGCAAAGTCGATCTGCCGATGGTTCTTCAGCGTAATTTCGGTAAAAACCGTCAGCGTCTGGCCAAGCTTACCCACGTTGATCTGCGCGGAATAACCCTCGATATAGCCTTCCGCCTGCAGCTTCTTCACCCGCATCAGGCAAGGGCTCGGTGACAGGTTGACGAGTTCGGCGAGCTCCACATTGGTAATGCGGCCATTCTTCTGCAACTCGTACAGAATTTTTATATCGATCCGGTCGAGCTTCATCCGTGTGCCTCCGCCTGTTGAGAGGGGTCAACCTGGCAGCACATTATGCTGCTCTACTTCCGACACTGACCTTAACATATTGGTGGAACGTGTCGATTACGTTTCGTGCAATGCGCCGAAGCAGAAAGGGCTGCAACCTCCCTGCAAGACGGAATTTTCTACTGTGGATGTCCATCTCTCCGGCAACGCCTTAGGCGCGAAAAGGCTAGACTGGACGCAAATGGAGACAATGCAATGCCCGCACCGCTGAAACTCGTCGACACAACGCCGACCCTTCCTGCAGCCGCCGATGCGGTGGTGATTGGCGGCGGAATTGTCGGTGTTTTCACGGCCTACTATCTTGCCCGGCGCGGATTGAAGGTGGCCCTTGTCGAAAAGGGGCGGATCGGTGCCGAGCAGTCGAGCCGGAACTGGGGCTGGTGCAGACAGCAGAACCGCGACGCCCGCGAACTGCCAATGTCGACGAAGAGCCTCGACCTCTGGGAGAGTTTCGCGGAAGAGAGCGGCGAGGATACCGGATTCCGGCGCTGCGGCCTCTTCTATCTGAGTGACAGCGAGGAGGAACTGGCCGGCTGGGCACGCTGGCGCGACTTTGCCCGCACTGTCGGCGTCACTACCCACATGCTGGATGGCGCCGAAGCGAGCGAACGCGGTCGCGCGACCGGGAAGACCTGGAAGGGCGGCGTCTTTTCCCCGACAGACGGCACCGCCGATCCGGCAAACGCCGCACCGGCCGTCGCGCGAGCGATCCTGAAGCTCGGCGGCACCATACATCAATCCTGCGCGGCCCGCGGCATCGAGCTCGAAAGCGGGCGCCTATCCGGTGTCGTAACCGAACACGGCACCATCCGCACGAAGACGGCCGTGCTCGCCGGCGGTGCCTGGGCCTCCTCCTTCTGCCGTCAACTCGGCATCCGCTTCCCTCAGGCCTCCATCCGCTCGTCGATCCTCTCCGTCTCCCCGGGCGCTGCAAATCTGCCGGACGCGCTGCACACGGCCGCGGTATCGGTGACCCGCCGCGGCGATGGCGGCTACACACTGGCGATCAGCGGCCGCGGCCGCGTCGATCCCACGCCGCAGCAGATGCGCTTCGCACCGCAATTTTTGCCGATGTTCCTTCGCCGGTGGCGCAGTGTTGCACCCGGCGGCATAGAGGGAATCCGATCCGGTCACGAGACCCTCGCCCGCTGGCCGCTCGACCGGCCGACGCCGATGGAACGCATGCGGATCCTCGATCCGGCGGTGGACAAACGCACGATACGCCTGACCCACGCGCGAGCACTGGAACTGCTTCCTCCCTTGAAGAATACCCATGTCACCGCGGCGTGGGCCGGCTATATCGACAGCACTCCGGACGGCGTCCCCGGCATCGGGGAGACCAACATACCCGGTTTCATCCTTGCCGCCGGCTTCAGCGGCCATGGCTTCGGGATCGGGCCCGGCGCCGGCCATCTAATCGCCGACATCATCACCGGTGACGAACCGATCGTCGACCCCCGCCCTTATCATCCGGACCGCTTCCGCAAATCCGCCTGGGGCAAGGTCGCTGATTTCTAGGGAGAGCGTTTAGCCGCCCACCGGAGTGGACGGTCAAGCCCAGATCAAGCGCGTTGTGTACCCCGCACCCGATCACTTGTCGCCGCGCGATCCCATTTGCCATTGCGGGCCCGGCGCCTGTGCATCGCCTCTGCTCGGCAGGCGGCTGTAAAACGCGGAGCAGCAGCATGCCTCATCGCCGTAGGAGAATACAATAGTAGTGCGGAACTGGAACTGGCGCTCATGCCTCGCCGTGATCTGCGTTGACGGCGGTCGGCGCGGTGGCACGATCCGCAGGCCAGACGCGCGTTGCGACGAGAAACCCGCCCGTTGCCATGACGGCAAGCATAACGAAGGTTGTGGACATGCCGGTAGCCGCGCCCGACAGCCCCGCCGTTAGATAGGCGACAAACCAGCATGCATGGGTCAGGGAGAACTGTGCGGCGAAAAGCACCGGTCTGTCGGCCTTTCCAGCCGTGCGCGCGACAAGTCGGCCCGCTGGCGTGAGAATGAGCGAGTAGCCGGCCCCGAGCCCGAACCAGAAAACGAGGAGGACTGCATAGCTGCCGACCAGCGGGCCGGCTATCAGACCGCCCAGGCAAAAGCAGGCACCCGCGAACATAATGACGCGGACGGGAAGGCGCTCGAGCAGAGCTGGGATCGCGACGGCAGCCGTCATCGAGCCGCCGCCGAATACGGCAAGCGCCAGCACTGCGAATTGCGACTCGAGCGCAAGATCGGACTGTACGAGGACAACGGTATTGACCAGCACCATGGCACTTGCACAAGCGGCGCTGAAGGTAAGGGCAAGAAGGCCCTTGAGCATCGGCGTGCGCACATAGAGGCGAATGCCCCGGGCCGCCCGGGCACCGATGCCGAGTTGCGAGGCGAATCTCTGCGTTGGGATCGAAGCGGATGCCAGCAAGGCCGCTGAAGCGATAAAGCCGCCAAGGGTCGCTATGAACAATCCGTTGATTGGAACCAGGCTCAGCAGGAGGAGTGCAATGAGCGGGCTCGCGACCGTCTCCATATCATAGGAGAGCTGGGTCAGCGCCAAGGCCCGGGTGTAATCGCGCTCATTCGGCAGAATATCGGGAATGGCGGCGCGAAGGCTCGGAATGAGCCCCGCGGAGGCCGAGTGCAGAAGCACGATAAGAAGATAGATCTGCCAGATTTCGGTGACGAACGGGAAAGCGAGCATGACCGACGCGCGCGTCAGTTCGAGACCGATCAGAACGCGGCCCCGGGGAAATCTCTCAAGGGCGGCGGTGATGAAGGAAGAAAGACCGACGGTGGTCAGTGTCTTCAGAGCAAGGGCGATGCCGAGCACCGCCCCCGCGCCTGCGCCTGCGATTTCATAGGCCATGAGCCCAAGGGCAACCGTTGCCACACCGGCGCCGATCAGTGAAATGACCTGGGCAAGATAGACGGCACGGAAGGTCGGGTTGGCGAGGACACTGAGCATCTGAGGCGCCTGCAAGCTTCTGGATTCCGCCGGGCTCACGCGCATGCTGCGCCTGCTGACGCAGGGACTGAAATGCGCGGGGAGAGATTGCGTCGATGTGGGATCGCCCAGGTCAGAAGCCCGCGCGATCCCAGGATGAAGTTATTCGACGGAAAGATCCTTGGTCATCAGGTAATAGACCAGAGGATGCATCTCGTAGTTCTTCACGCGCTTGGCGCGAGCGTCGAAGGAGGTCTCGTTCACCAGATAGACGGTAACCGCCTCATCGAAGAATTTCTTGGCAAGCTGCGCATAGATCTCGTAGCGCGCCTGCGGGTCGATGAGCGAGGATGCCTTCTCGATCAGTGCATCGACGTCTTCGGAGCAGTAATGCGACATGTTGTAGCTGCCGCCGCAGGAATAATCCGCCGTGAGAAAGCCGAATGGGTCGGCAATGTCCGTTAGATAGCCGCGCGACATTAGCGCCATGTCATAGTCGCCGGACATCATCTGGGGTTCGATCGCAGTATACTCGGCCACGCGCAGATTGACCTTGATGCCAATCTCACCAAGTTGCGCCTGGATGATGGCACCAACGTCCTTCAGTTCGGTTCTTGATGTATAGGCCAGAAGTTCAAGCTGCAGTTGCCCCGGCCGGATGCCGGCCTCCTCCAACAACGCCTTCGCTCGCGCGGGGTCGTAGATCGGCTCGATGCCCTTTGGTGCCCATGGATCGTCAGGCGAGAAGGCAGAAGCCGCAGCCGTCACCGTACCTTCATAGACGCTGGCGGCAATCGCCTCGCCGTCAATCGCGGCCTGGATGGCCTGGCGAACGCGGACATCGTTAAGCGGTTCCTTCTTGTTGTTGAGCAGCAATTCGGTCACGCGCGGAGTTTTCAGCCGTATCAGTTCGATCCCCTGCGCCCCTTCCAGTTGCTTGACGCCATGGGGCGGGATCAGACGCGCGATATCGGCTTCGCCGCTGCGAACCTGAGTCATGCGGGTATTGGCATCGGGGATGAAAACCACCATGCCTCCCTCGAGCGTGGGCTTGCCGCCCCAATAATTGTCATTGCGCTTGAATTTCAGATACTCCTTGGGTTTGACTTCGACGATCTCGAAGGGGCCGGTGCATCGGCCGACAGGATCGATCGTTGCGCCCTGGTAGGCGGCCGGCGACAGGATTGTCGTGTTGGGTGCAGCGAGCTGAGCCGGAAGCAGGACCGAAGGGGTATTGGTGGTGATGCGGACGACCTTCTCCCCAACCGGTTCCACGGACTTGATCAGTTTCGGCGAGAAGGGCCGCGCCGGCATTTCTGCGGCGAGCAGATGATTCAGCGCGCCGGTCACGGCCTCGGCCGTCAGAGGCGCACCGTCCTGGAATTGTACGCCATCGCGCAGCGTGAACTCCCATATCGTCGGTTCGACCTGCTCCCACGACGTGGCGAGACCCGGTTCAAGCTGCAGTTGCCAATTGAGGCGCACAAGCGTCTCGAAACAGCCGGCGCGGCTACCAAGGTAAGAATCGTCGCTGGCCATCTGCCAATTCGTCTGAACCGGCTGGAAATCGGCATAGGTGAGCGTTTTGTCTTCCTGGGCAATGGCGCTGGCGGACAATGTCGTCGCGCATAACGCCGCAAGTGCATATCGCTTCATTTCCTGTTCCTCCTCCTATTTTGTTTCGTATCGACCTGTTACGTCATGTCGAACGTGACGGGCAGACAGCGATGCGCTGCCATTCGGCATGACAGCGCACCTCCCTTCATTTCGCCCTCCTTTGGGCTGGGCCGGCCTCTGGTGACTTTCCAGGCTGCAATTCCCGCCAGAAGTGGCAGCGCACCTGATGGCTTTCGCTCGCCGCCTCGAATTCCGGCTCGGCCTGTGAGCACTTCGCCTGCGCGTGGGCGCAGCGGGTGTGGAAGCGGCAGCCGCGGGGCGGGTTGAGGGGGCTCGGTAGGTCGCCGCGCAACTGAATCTCCGGCGCATAAAGCCCCGTCCGATCGAGCATGGAAGCGGCAATCAGGGCCTTCGTGTAGGGGTGGCGCGGCGTCTTGAAGAGCGCATCACGATCGGCGACCTCGACAATCCGGCCCAGATACATCACGGCGATGCGGTCGCAGATGTGGCGCACCACCCTGAGATCGTGAGAGATCATCAGCATGGTCAGGCCGTGGCGGCGCTTCAGATCCGTCAACAAGTTCAGGATCTGCGTGCGCATCGAGGCGTCTAGCGCCGATGTCGGCTCGTCGCAGATCAGGAACCGCGGCTCGAGGAGCAGTGCCCGGCCGATGACGACGCGCTGCAATTGTCCGCCCGAGCATTGCCTAGGGTAACGTTCATAGAAGCTTTCATCCAGGCCGACTTCCGCGAGCATGCGCATGACCTTCTCACGGCGCTCCTCGCGCGTTGCGACGCGGTGCTGCGCGAGCGGCGCCTCCATGCTCGTGCCGATCCGCATACGCGGGTCGAGCGCCCCGAACGGGTCCTGGAAGACGAGTTGCACGGTGCGGCGAAGGCGCTTCAGATCCTCGCCGCTGACGTCCGCAATCTCATGCCCCGCTATTTTTACTTGGCCACTCGTCGGCGTTGTCTGGCGTGTCAACAGGCGAGCGATCGTACTTTTGCCGCAGCCCGACTCGCCGACAAGGCCAAGCACTTCGCCTTGTCCAATAGCAAAAGAGACACCGTCGACCGATTTGATCGAGAACGACCGGCTGAGGAAGTAATGCTTCGCGAGGTGCTCGACCTCGATCAGTGGCGGTTGAATGTCCGCCTGGGCGTCCCTGGTAACGGTCTGCCAAAGCGTGTAGCTGTTCATGCGGCCGTCTCCTTCTCGGCTTCGACGGCCCAGCAGCGCGTCACATGGCCATCCGGATCAGGTTTGAGCGCCGGCTCTGACCGCATGCAGCGGCCGGTGAGGCCGTGCTGCGACGCCGCACTGCAACGCGGATGGAAGCGGCAGCCGCAGGTCAGTTCTCGTGCATGTGTCCCAGAGCCGGGGATCGACAGCAATTGCCCTTTCGGATCGGGAACAAGCAATGAGCAGCGCATTAGCGCCTGCGTATAGGGGTGTTGCGGCGACTGGAGCACCGCCTTCGCCGGTCCCTCCTCGACGATCCGCCCGGCATACATCACCGCGACCCGGTCGGCGAGCGCGGCGACAACCGCGAGGTCGTGGGTGATGAGCAGCGTCGCCAGGTTGCGCTTGCGTCTCTCCTCGTCGATCAGCCGCAGGATCTGGGCCTGCACGGTGACGTCGAGCGCGGTCGTCGGCTCGTCCGCGATCAGCATATCCGGATCCCCGCTCAGTGCTGCCGCCATCATGACGCGTTGCGCCATCCCGCCGGAGAGCTCGTGCGAAAAGCACCGCGCCCGCACCGCCGGGTCAGGGATTCCGACGTCGCGCAGGAGGTCGAGCACCCGACTCATGGCCGCCCGGTGCCCGAGGCCACGATGCAGCCGCAGCGGTTCGGCGATCTGGGCGCCGACCCGCGAGGTCGGATCGAGCATCGCCTGTGGCTGCTGGAACAGCATCGCCATGCGCCCGCCGCGCAACCGATTCATCTGCCGGTCCGCCAGCGACAGGACGTCCTCGCCGTCGAAGCGGATGCGCCCACCGGTAATCGCGCCGCCAGCTGGCAGCAGCCGCATGAGCGACAGCGCCGTCATGCTCTTGCCCGAGCCCGATTCACCGACCAGCGCCAGAACCTCGCCACGGTCGAGCGTCAGGCTGAGCCCGTCGATCACCGGCGCCGATTGGCCCGGAAAGGCGACCTTGAGATCCTCGATCACCAGCAACGGTTCGTTACTTTTATTCATCGCCTGAGTCTCCATCTCTGGCTTCGATCTCCAGCCCGTGCCCGATCCAGGTGACGCTGAGCGCGGCCACGAAGATCGCCAGGCCCGGCGCGATCATCAAGATCGGCAGCCGCTCCACATAGGGCTGTGCATCGGCGAGCATCAGTGCCCAGTCGGCCGCTGGCGGCTGTACGCCGAGCCCGAGGAAGGAGAGCGCTCCAACCGTGATCAGCTTGTGGCCGAAACGCAGGAAGCTGACCGCCGCGATCGGACGGATGATGTTCGGAATGACGTGGCGGAGGATGATGAAGGACCGGCTGCATCCCAGCACCTCCGCCGCCCGAATATAACCCTGAGCATTGACCGCCAGGGTCAGCCCGCGGGCTAGCCGCGCAAACGGTGTCCAGCCGATAACCGTGAGAGAGGCGATCAGCGTCGCATAGCCGGGGCCGAAAATGGCAACCAGGAAGATTGCCACCACGACGTCCGGGATCGAGATCAGAACGTCGATGATGCGCATTGATATCTCATCGAGCAGACTGCCTTGGACGCGTCCGGCGACGACGCCGATCAGCGTGCCGATGGCAAAGGACAGCAAAACTGTGACCATGGCGATGGTTACGGTGAAGCGACCGCCAACAAGGAGGCGGCTGAAGAGGTCGCGCCCGAGATGATCCGTCCCCAGCCAGTGCTCCGCACTCGGCGGCGACAGCCGTGCAATCAGGTTCTGCACGGCCGGATCATAAGGAGCGATCCACGGCGCCAGGATGAGCGTTATCACGAGCGCCACCAGGATCACGATCCCTGTGCGGAACGTCCAATGGCGCCCGCGGAGGAACTGCCACAGCCGCAGTGCGGCCGGATACCTGAGCCGCATCGGCAGAAGCGAACTGGCAGACACACCTTGTGAAGTGTTGTCAATGCGCATGACCGGACCTCACTGCCGGGTTGAGCACGACATAGAGCATGTCGGCGATTGTGTTGATCAGGATCGACAGCGCCACGATGGACACGAAACCGCCTTGCAGCATCGGGACGTCGCGATTGATGACAGCCTCATAGAGCAGCCGCCCCATGCCGGGGATGGCGAAGATGACCTCAATCACGACCGAGCCGCCGAGGAGTCCGGCCAGCCACAGTGCAAAGAAGGTGACGATGGGCAACGAGCCGTTGCGCAGGCCGTGGTGCATGACCGTTTGGCGCATGCTGAGGCCGCGGCTGCGCGCTGCAGTGATGTAGGGAGCCTGCAGCACATCCATCATGGCGGCCCGGGTCACCTGCGTGAAGTAGGCCATCGGTCGCAGCGACAGCACCATGGCTGGCAGTACCAGCGAGCTCCAGCTCGTCCAGCCGGCCGACGGCAACCATCCGAGGTAAAGCGCGAAAACGAGAATGCCCATCGGGGCCAGCCAGTATTCCGGGGTAGCCACGAAGGTCTGGACCATCAGCGTCGTGGCGCTGTCGACCGTCCCGCCCGGCCGTGTTGCCGCCAAGGTGCCGAGCGGTATGGCGACGGCCGCCGCAATTCCGAGCGCTGTCAGCGCCAACGTGATCGATACGCCGAGCGCCCCTCCGATCTCGGAGGCAACGGGCCGGCCGCTTGCGAACGAATAGCCCAGATCGCCCTGGACCGCCTGCCACAGCCAAGCGCCGTATTGGACCGGCAGTGGCCGGTCGAGACCCAAATGAACGCGCATCGCTTCAACGGCGGCAGGATCGACAGCAAGGTCGCGAACCCGTGACATCAGGATCGTCCGCGCTGGATCGCCACCGCTCACATATGGCACGAGGAAAGCCATGAGCGAGACGCCGAGGAGCATCAAGCCGAGAATTAAGAGACGTTGGAGCAGTCTTGTCCACATGCTGTCCTCCCATGTTCACGCAACGGGCGCGAGTTGCCCCGCCGCCACCGTGCACCGCGAAGAAGGAACCCCTCCGCAGCCAGTTTTCCGAGGCGCTCTCTCAGCGTTCCCAGTTCCGGTGAGCCTGCCCCTCCTCTGGCATGGTGGGCTCACTGGCTGACTGCGGTCTTTTGGTGAAGGCCACGCTGGACCCTCGCCTATGCCCCTTCAATCGGTCGTCACCTCGATTACTAAAGGCTAATATAAAACTTGAAGAACTATGTGCTAATTCGAAGTATTGAAACAGAATTTCCTACCAAAAAACAATTCACATAATATCTCGTAAATATAGTCCCAACAAAATCCTCTGAAGCAGTCCAAATTTATTCCATGGTACCGCCAGATTCTCCGACGTCTTCTGATATGTCTTGCAGTGTATACCGTTACAATTCATACTTCAGCGTCGTCATCATTCCTCCGTTCATATGGTAGAGATGGTGGCAGTGCAGAGGCCACTCGCCTGGGTTCACTGCATCGAAAGCGACCGTCACGCTACCCTGCGACGGCACGAGGACTGTGTCGCGCATCGCGCCCGGGAACCGCCTGCCATTGATGGCAACCACCTGAAAGTGATGGCCGTGCAGATGCATGGGGTGTGCCATGGTGGTGTGATCACGGAACGTGATCTCGACGCGCTCGCCCTCGGACACCGAGAGCGGTGCATTTTCGCCGTGCCTCTTGCCGTTCAGCATCCAGACATAGCCGGGCGCCTCAGTGATAGCGACCGTGTGCTCCCGGTCGGCTCTGCGTCCCGCCAGTGGCTGCACAGCCCGTAATTTCCCTTCGAGCGCGAGCCCTACGGCCGCGGCGGCTTCCGCTGCTTCTCCGCCGAGGCGTTCTATGGCGCCGGACGTGGTAGCCAGTATGAAACCGGTACGCTCGCGTCGTCCTTCGCGGATGGCAAAGATCGGCCACGCGCCTTCGTTCTTCGGCAGGTCCAGCGCGATATCGAGGCGTTGCGCGATGGCGAATTCGAAACGCTTTCCGCGGACCGGCTCGACCGGCATTCCGTCGACGGCGATCAGGCGCCCCTCGAGCCCGCCAAGGTCGATCCAGAAGTTTGTCGCGGCAGCGCCGTTGATCAGGCGCAGGCGCACCCGCCCGCCGCGCTCCACCCGAAAGACCTCAGGATCATCAAGCGTGCGGTCATTGGCGAGGAAGGCGTCGTATTCGACATCGTTCAGGTGCGCAGCCCCGGGGACGGCAACATCACTTCCGCCCGAATGCCCGCCAGCGGCGGCCGGCGTCGGAGCACCATGCCCCATCGCGGCGTGGCCCATTTCGCCGTGGTCCATGGGCGCGGTCTGTGCCTGGTCGGCCTGCCCACCACCCTGCAGGCCGGCCAGCACCTCGGCCGGATCGCGGAACGTGAAATCGTGAAAGAGGACGACGACCTCCTGCACGTCTTTCCGAGCGTCGGCAGGATCGCGCACGATGAGCGGCGCGGCCAAAAGGCCCTGCTCCTGCAGGCCGTGATGGGAGTGCATCCAGTTGGTGCCGGCCCGGGTCAGGGGGAAGTCATAGTCGTGCGCGGCGCCCGGGAAAAGCAGTGCCTGCGAGACTTCCGGAACGCCGTCTTGCTTCCACGGAGGGGTCAGGCCGTGCCAATGGATCAGCGTCTCCTCGTCGAGCCCGTTTTCCAGCCGTACTCGGAACGGCTTGCCGACCTCCGCGACCAGCCCGTGCGTGCCATCAGCCTGCGTTAGGCCGTAGACCGTGGCCGCGCGGCGCTTCACCTCAATGGTCCTCCGCCCTGCCTTGAGCAGCGTTGCCGGCCCGGCGAAGGCGGGTCCTGCCGACATCAGCCATGACGGACCGGCAGCTGCGATGCCCGCGGCCGCAAAAGACGTGAGGAACCGACGACGTGAAAGCTGTGGCATTTTCATTTCTGATCTCTCCCGAAAAGGCCGCTCACTGGATTTCCTTCTTCCGGCGCACGGGATCGACGCCGCCAGCGCCAAAGCGCGTCAGGTCCGCGTGCCTGGCCTCGACCTCGATCGCGCCCGCCAAATCCTCGAGGATCGGGCACTCTGGATGTTGATCGCCATGACAATGCTCGGCCAGATGCTTCAGCGCGTCGGTCATTGCCTGCAACTCCTGGATCTTCCGCTCTAGTTCCGCGATGTGCTCGCGCGCGATGCGCTTGACATCGGCACTGGCACGGTGGCGATCCGACCACAGCGCCATCAGCTGCGTGAGTTGATCCATGGAAAAGCCGAGATCCCGAGCGCGCCGAATGAAGCGCAGCCTGTGCACATCATTGTCGCGATAGATGCGGTAGCCCGCGTCGGTTCTGTGCGCTGCCGGGATAAGCCCGATCTGCTCGTAATAACGGATCATCTTGGTGGAGACACCAGACTCTTTGGAGACATCGCCAATGTTCATTTCACATCCTCCAACTCGTGATCCGCCCGCGCCGCCTCAGGGGTGAAGAACACATCGAGATGAAGTTCGTCCCGCTGAAGTCCACGATCGAGAAGGACCGGCGTCACGCTGTCGGCCATTGCCGGCGGGCCTGCCATGTAGGTTTGCCAACCGTCGAGGTCCTGCAGATCCTCCGCAATGGCTTGGGTCACTGTGCCCGTGCGGAAACGAACCGAATGCTCGACCTGCGAAAGCACCGGGATAAAGGCCAGGTTCGGATGATGCTCGCACAAGGTCCGAATGTGATCCGTGAGATAGAGGTCCCGCTCCTGCCGCACGCCGAAGTACAAGTGAATAGGCTGCCGAAACCCATGGTTCAGAGCCGTCTCCACGATAGACTTGATCGGCGCCATGCCGGACCCGCCGGCGATGGCCAGTATCGGCCCGGTATGGCGGTGGCGCAGGAACGCGCTGCCGAAGGGGCCGCGTACCGTCACCTCGTCTCCGACCGCCAACGTGCTGGCGACCCGCTCGCTCGCCGCGCCATTGGGGATGCGACGTATGTGGAACTCTAGTTCTCTTTCGCCCGGCTGGTTTGCCATGGAGTAGTCGCGCATCGGTGCGCCCGGAAAGGAAAGCTGCGCATATTGCCCAGCGCTGAAGGCGAGCGGCATGCCGCCTTTCGGCAAAAGTCTCACCCGCTTTATATCATGCGTGGCGTCATCCAGCGAGATGACCTTCGCTTTGAAGGCCTGCACCGGATGATCCGCCCGGTCCTCTTCCCTGCCCAGCCAAGCGACCGTCGCATCTGTCCTCGGTTGTGCCCGGCACGCCAGGATAAGCCCCATATCGCGCTCTTCGGGTGTCAGGGCAAAAGGCGTATGCGGCAACAAGTCGACCTCACCTTCGATCAATCGTGACTTGCAGGAACCGCAGCGACCCGAGCGACAGCCATGGGGGTAGGCAATGCCGTGCTCCAGGGCTGCTTGCAGGATGGTGCGTTCCTCCGCTACCGATATCTCCCGGCCCATCTGGCGGATTTGAACCGACTTTGCCATTGCAATACCTCCTGCCGACCCGTCGCTATTCCGCCGCAGCCAGGCGACCGTTCCCGTCAGCCCGCACCGCATCGAATTTCATCGGAGCCCGGAAACGCTTGAGCCGCAGCGCATTTCCCAGAACGAACACACTGGACAGCGCCATGGCACCGGCTGCGATCATTGGCGAGAGCATCAGGCCATAGGCGGGAAACAGCGCGCCGGCCGCTACCGGGATCAGCACCGTGTTGTAGGCGAAGGCCCAGAACAGGTTTTCCTTGATATTGCGGATCGTCGCCTTTGAGAGGGCGATGGCATTGGGCACGCCCCGCAGATCGCCGGACATCAGCACGACATCAGCGCTCTCGATGGCCACATCGGTGCCGGTGCCGATCGCGATGCCGACATCGGCGGCCGCCAAGGCTGGCGCATCGTTGATGCCGTCGCCCACAAAGGCCACCTTGCGACCACCCGCACGCAGATTTTCGAGCGCTTGGACCTTTCCGTCGGGTAGCACCTCGGCCACGACCTCGTCGATCTTCAGCCGGCGCGCGATCGCCTCGGCCGTCCTCCGATTATCGCCGGTGATCATCGCGACCTTCACCCCAAGCTCGTGCAACCGATTGACCGCCTCGATGGTCGTCTGCTTGATCGGGTCCGACACGGCGATCACCGCGGCAATCTTCCCGTCCACGGCTGCGAATAGCGGGCTCTTGCCCTCGTCGCCGAGCCGACCGACTTCGTCGGCGAATGCCGACACATCGAGTCCGAGCTTCGCCATCAGCCGGTCCGCACCGACATGGACCTTGCGTCCCGCTACCAGCGCCTTGGCGCCGAACCCGGGAGTGGCATCAAAATCTTCCACCGGCGGAAGAACGAGTTCGTCGCGCTTGGCTGCAGCGACAATGGCTTCGCCGATCGGGTGCTCCGAGCGCGTCTCGACCGCAGCCACCAGCCCGAGTACCTCATCGCGGCCGAAGCCCGCGGCGGGAATGAGGTCGGTGAGTTCGGGCCGGCCCTTTGTGAGCGTGCCCGTCTTGTCCATCGCGATCACATCAGCGCTCTTGAGGGTCTGCAGCGCTTCGCCCTTGCGGAACAACAGACCCATTTCGGCCGCACGGCCCATGCCGACCATGATGGAGGTCGGTGTGGCGAGACCCATGGCACACGGGCAGGCGATGATGAGCACGGCCACCGCGTTCACGAGCGCAAAGCTGAGTGCCGGCGTCGGACCAAAGAAAAGCCAGACGAGGAAGGTGGCGGCGGCCGCAAGCATCACTGCGGGAACGAACCATGCCGTGACCTTGTCCACCAGCGCCTGGATCGGCAGTTTCGCCCCTTGAGCCTGCTCCACCATGCGGATGATCTGCGCGAGCACGGTATCGGCACCCACCTTTGTGGCCCGGAATGTGAAGGCGCCGGTCTTGTTGATCGTGCCTCCGACTACCCCCGCGCCCGAGCTCTTTGCAACCGGGACGGGCTCTCCGGTGATCATGGATTCGTCGACATAGGACGACCCCTCCACCACCTCGCCGTCAACCGGCACCTTGTCGCCTGGCCGCACGACCAGGAAGTCTCCGACCTGCACCTGATCGAGCGAGATCTCGACCGTCTCGCCGTCGCGCACGACCCTCGCCGTCTTGGCCTGAAGGCCGACGAGGCGTTTGATCGCTTCCGACGTGCGGCCCTTTGCCCGGTTTTCAAGATAACGGCCGAGCAGGATAAGTGTCACGATGACTGCAGCTGCCTCATAATAGACATTCGCAGTGCCGCGGGGCAGGACTGCCGGCGCGAAGGTGGCGACTGCGGAGTAGCTCCAGGCAGCCGCGGTACCGAGCGCGACAAGGCTGTTCATGTCCGGTCCCCCGCGCAGGAGAGCGGGCACGCCCTTGCGGAAGAAGCGGAAGCCCGGCCCGAAGAGCACGATGGTTGCCAGCACCATTTGCAGGTACCAGCTCTCCTGCATACCGATATGGAGCATGACGAAATCGTGAATCGCAGGAACGAAGTGCGAGCCCATTTCTACGACGAAGATGGGAAGAGTTAGCACGGCTGCGAGTGTCAGGGCCCGGGAAAGGCTGCGCGCCTCCCGATCGCGGGCCTCGGCCTGTAGGTCCTCCGGGTTCTCAGCGGCCACCGGCCGCGCGCTATATCCCGACTGCTCGATCGCTGCGAGCAGGTCCTGAATACGGACCATGCCGCCAGCGGCGCTAACGAGAGCCCTCTCCGTGGCAAGGTTCATCGTGGCATCGAGCACACCCGGTACCCGTTTCAGCGCCTGCTCGATGCGCCTGACGCAAGAGGCACAGGTGGCCCCCTCGACCGCGAGCTCCACGCTTTCAGTTCTGGCGCCATAGCCGGCGTTGCGGATCGCGCTGAGGACCTCTGCGATGGCGACCGGTTCAGTGAAGCTGATCTCAGCGCGCTCCGTCGCCAGATTGACCGAAGCGGACTTTACGCCCGGGACGGCCCGGATGGCCCGCTCCACCCGACCGACACAGGAGGCGCAGCTCATGCCCACGACATCGACTTGGATCGGTGTTTGAACGTTCATGTTCGCAGTCGCCAGGTTCATGGCCGCTCCTCCGAAAATTGCGACTGCACTCGTTTCTACGGCTTCCAACGATGGGAAAGTCAAGCAAGAAAAAACAGAAATCAGACGGCCGCCAAAAAAAATCAAAAAGGGGCTTGACCTTCCAGCCGTTGGAAACTGCAGGATGCTGCTATCGCTAACCAGAAGGAGAACATTGCCTATGTGCGGAGAACATCAGCATGACGATAATGCCGCCCGCGCCTGCGAAACCACAGCTTCGGGCGCTCGGTTCAAGGTGGAGGAAATGACCTGCGACCACTGCGCCGGAACGATCCGTAAAGCCTTCGAGAAGACAATGCCTGGGACAGCGATCTCTATCAATCTGGCGGCCAGGGAGGTCACTGTTGATGGAGACGCGGCGGTGGCCGTACAGACCATTCGCGCGGCAGGATACGAGCCCCGTCCGATCGCCTGAACGCGATAGCTGCTCGGCGAGGGCCTGGCCCGACCAGCGGGGGCAAGGTCGCCGATTTCCGCCAGCGCGGATCCAATCAAGGCAAATATGTTAGCTGTACCTTGCAGGCCGCCGAGCGATCGCCGGCCTGCTCGAAGGCGCGGACCGCCTCGTCGAGCGGAAAGGCGTGGGAAATGATCGGCCTGACATCGATGTGACGCGTCGCGATCAGGTCGACCGCACGAGCGAATTCCGCGTCGAAACGCTGCGAACCGACAAGCCGCAATTCCTTGCCGACCAGCGCGTTGAGCGGGAGTGCGATATCGCCGGTTACGCCGACCTGGACGATCAGGCCGCGCGGCCTGACCGTGGCGATCGTGCTTCGGAGCGCCGGCTCCGCCGCGGAGCACTCGAAGGCGACGTCGAACCGGCCCTTTTCCGCTTCGAAGGGTGCAAGCGCCATCGGATCAAGTCGGACATTGAGAGCCTTCGTCGCGCCCATTGCCATCGCGCGTTCGAGCGCGGCATCGGCGAGATCGGAGACGACGATCGTCTCGGCCCCTGCATGGCGGGCGGTGGCAACCAACAGCACTCCGATCGGCCCTGCGCCGGTGACAAGGACATGCTTGCCGCTGAGATCGCCGGCCTGCGCTACCGCGTGAAGGCAGACGGCCAGCGGTTCCGCGCAGGCGGCCTCGTCCGCACCGGCGAGGCTTCCGGCCGGAAAGCACTGGCTGGCCGGAACAATCAGCCAATTGCGAAACATGCCTTGGACATGCGGCAAGCGCATCGCGCTCCCCATGAACCGCATGTTCAGGCAGTGAATGGAAAGATCCTCCCGGCAGAAGCGGCAGTGTCCACAAGGCTGGCTCGGATTGACCGCCACGAGCGCACCGACTGCTAGCCCGGATACATTCGGCCCGAGCGCAGCGACATAGCCCGACGCCTCATGGCCTGGAATGATCGGTTCGCGCACCCGGACGGGGCCGAAGCCGCCGTCCTGATAATAGTGGAGATCAGAACCGCAGATGCCGCCAGCCGCCATCTTCAGCAGCACCTCGCCTTCGCCAGGTTCGGCAATGTCGGCCGTCTCCACCCGGAGATCGCGCCGGCCATGGAGCCGCGCGAAGCGCGTACGTATCGTCGCTCTCCCCATCAGCGCACGAGTCCCACCATGCCCGGGAGCCACAGGGTCACCGCCGGGACAAAGGTGATCAGCAGCAGCGCGATGAAGAGCGGCAGGAGCCAGGGCAGGATCGCCATCGTCGTCCGTTCGACCGAGAGTTTCGCTACGCGCGACAGCACGAAGAGCACCATGCCAAGAGGCGGGTGAAGCAGGCCGATCATGAGGTTCAAGGTCATGATCAGCCCGAAATGGACCGGATCGATGCCGAACTGGGTCACGAGCGGCAGCAGAATCGGCACCAGAATGGTGATCGCCGCGATCGTGTCCAGGAAGCAGCCGACGAACAGCATCAGCAGGTTGACCAGGATCAGGAAGACCCATTTGTTGTCCGTGATCGTCAGGATCGCCCCGGAGAGCAACTGCGCGGCCTGGCTCACCGTCAGCAGCCAGGCAAAGATGGAAGCCGCCGTGACGATGAAGAGCACCGAAGCGGTCGTCTCGATCGTGTCGAAAGTCGCCCGGGCGAGCATGGACATGGTCATGCTCCGGTAGCGCACCAGCCCCAAAAACAGCGACCAGAGGACCGCGGCAACTGCGGCCTCAGTCGGCGTGAACCAGCCCATTGTCATGCCGCCGATCAGGATCACTGGTGTCATCAAGGCCATGACCGCGGAAAAGTCGAAATACCAGTCGAGCGCAAGAAGCGCGACGAGTGTAAGGCCGACGGCGACGTTCATCGAAAGGCCGGCGGACATCAACAGATAGATCACGAGCGGCACCGACAGTACGACCACGACCTCGAGGGAAGCCGACAATAGGCGCTTGATCTCGAAGGGCGTGTCGGAGCCCCAGCCGCGCCGATAGGCAAGGATGGCGACAGTCAGCATCATCAGCGCCGTCATCACCACGCCGGGCACGATTCCCGCCATGAACAACGCCCCGATCGAGACATTCGCCATCATGCCGTAGATGACGAAGGGGAGCGACGGCGGAAAGATGGGCCCTAGCGTCGCCGATGCGGCGGTAACTCCGACCGCCGCCTCAACCGGATAGCCGTGATCCTTCATCGCCTTGATCTCGATCGTGCCGATGCCGGCCGCGTCCGCCAGCGCCGTGCCCGACATGCCGGAGAAGATCACCGAGCCGATGATATTGACCTGCGCGAGCCCGCCCTTCATCCAGCCGACGAGCGCGACGGCGAAAGAATAGATGCGCCCGGTGACGCCGGCTGAGTTCATCAGGTTTCCGGCGAGAATGAAGAACGGCACCGCAAGCAGCGGAAAGCTTTCCACGCCGGCAATCATCCGCTGTGCCGCGATGATGTCCGGTGCGACGTTATAGAAAACGAGATAGAGGACGGATGCCACGGCCATGGAGATGGCGACGGGCACGCCGATCACCATCAGCACCAGAAAGGAACCGACAAGCAGCAGCATGGATCAGCCCTCGACTTTTTGAAATTCTTCCGGCTTTTCGAGAACCGAATAGCCGCGGCGTTGATTGGCGATGAAAACCTGTATGGAGCGGATCAGCATCAGCACGAAACCGGCCATGACGCTGTAGAAAACGATGTTGCGCGGCAGATCGACGGTGACCATGCGTTCATGGGCGACGATTTCGACATAGCGCCACATCAGCCAGCAGGCATAGACAAAGAATCCGATCCGAACGAGATCGACGAAAATCGCGGCACCCCGCGCCATCACTGGGGGCAGATAGTGGTAAAGCACGTCGACCTGGATGTGCCGCGAGACGCGGACGCACATGACCGAGCCCAGGAAGACCACAGCGATCAGGCAATTGGTTGCGATCTCCTCCGTCCAGGCATAGGAATCGTTCAGAACATAGCGCGTGAAGAACTGCAGGAACACGCAACCCGTCATGATCCAGAAGATGACGAATGTGATCCAGTCCTCGAAGGCGTAGCCCGAAACATCCGCGGCTGGTGGGGCCTCGTCGAAGGAATGGGCGATTTCCTCCGGCGTCGTCTGAAAGTGGATTTCCTGTGACATGGGCGATCATCCGGCGAGGTGGGCGGAATGCCGGCGGCGCTCAACCGACCGCCGGCAAGCGGTTCACTTGACGGCGCGGATCGCCTCCCAGTCTTCCTTGCGGTAGCCGAAGTCCTCAAGCGCCACTTTATCTATGACGTTCGCTTCGAAATCGGCCTTGTCGACTTCGGTGACTTCAAGGCCGCGCTCCCTGAAGGTCGCGACGAGCCCGTTCTCGCGCTCCTCGATGATCTTTGTAGCGCGCTCCGCGGCTTCCTGCATGACCTCGGTGAAGATCTGCTTGTCCGCATCGGAAAGCTGCGACCACAGGGACTTGGAGACGACCGTGTTCAGGTGATCCACGATATGGCCCGTCAGCACGATATGCTTTTGTACTTCGAAGAACTTCTTGGCTTCGATCGTCGTCAGCGGATTCTCCTGGGCCTCGACGGTGCCGTTCTGCAGCGCGAGATAGACCTCGGCAAAGGCGATCGGCGTCGTATTGGCGCCGCAGGCGCGCGGCATGGCCAGGTAGGCCGGAACGTCCGGGACGCGCATCTTCAGGCCCTGCATGTCGGCGCATTTGGAAATGGACCTGTTCGATGTCGTGTGGCGCGTGCCGTAATAGGTGACGGCAGTGATGTGGTTGCCGGAGGCGTCCTCATAGCCCTTGGCGAGGTCCTTGAAGACATCGCTCTTGGTATAGGCGATCAGATGGCCTGGATCGCGAAAAGTGTAGGGAAAATAGGTGACGCCGATCGGCGCATATTCACGTGCGGCGAAGCTCGAGCCGGAAATGATGATATCGACCGTGCCGAGCTTCAGGCCCTGGTTGATGTCGGCCTCCTTGCCAAGCTGCGAGGCCGGGAAGACGTCGATCTTGTAACGCCCCTCGGTGCGCTTGCCGATCTCTTCGGCCGCCCAGACGGATTCGGTGTGGAACGGCTCCGACGTCTCGTAGACATGCGCCCATTTGAGCGCCGTCTGAGCCTGAGCGGTGATGGCCGAAGCCAGGATAATCGCAGTCGCACCTAGTAGCAGTCTGACCTTCATCTTCTTCTCCTCCCAAAGTGAAGTCATGCGGCGATGCTATTTTCCCCCGACACGCCTCCACGCGGCGGGTATCGTACTGTCGGTCGTTTCCTCGCCGAAGCTGGCCGACAGGCGAAGTTGCGATTGATCGAGATGCGCGCGCATGGCGGCACGTGCTGCACTTGGATCGCCGGCGGCGATCGCGTCGCGGATGACGCGATGTTCCTCCATTGCGGCCCGCCATGTCTCCGCATTTTCGAAATAGCTGGCCAGCTTCTCGAAATAGGGCGTCATGCGCATGTCATGGATGCTTCCGACGAAGCGGTTCAGCGTTTGGTTGGCAATGATGCTCGATACGAGAACATGGAACTCGCGGTCGATCGCCAGCGCCCTGCGACGATCTTCCAGGGCTGCGGCCATTCGCGCTAGGTTGCCGTCGAGGATGGCGATCTGTTCGGGCCGCGCCAGACGGGCCGCCTCTTCGGCAATGGCACATTCGACGACCGCCCTCGCCCTCAGCAACTCGAACGGTCCCTCAAAGTCCTCCGGCGGAACGTCGGAAGCCGACGTCTGGCGGACCGCGACATAGATGCCCGAACCCATGCGGATGTCGATGAAGCCCTCGACCTCGAGCACGAGCAGGGCCTCCCGTATTGTCGGGCGGGAAACACCGAATTTCTGCGCCAGATCACGCTCGGCCGGAAGTCGCGAACCGGGCACCAATTCGCCCCGCTCGATCAGGCCTCGCATCTGGTCCGCCACCTGACGATAGAGGCGACGCGATTCCACGGCAGAGAACATCATCTTCTCCGAGACGGCCAAGTGGCCAGGTGGTCATACCAATTTTCAAACGATACTCATGATTGTGTCTGTGTCAACCTGTCTGCTGTACAGTGCACGAGGTTTGGCCGAAAACGAATTTGCCTGCAGTGTGACCTACGCAAAGACGGTCTACGTGCTGGTGGGCAGGCGCTGCCTGCTCCCGGTATGGTGGTTCGATCGGTTCGGCAATGCCCCCAAGAAATGAGGGTTGCTGATACTGCTGGTTGTGTCCTACGGTCACCCCTTCAGCTTCACTAGGCTCACCGTCTCCCAGTCATACAGCACGGAAATTCCCGACCGCCCAAGGACAGGAGGTCCCTTTGACCCAGCCGATTAACCTTTATCGTCTTGCTCGCCAGCAATTTTCGCGTGCTTCGAGCCAATCCGCGGAAAACAACTTCCAGGCCGCGCTCGGCAAGGCACAAGATCCTCAGGTAACGAAGAAAAGCAAAGGGCCGCGGGACACTCAGACGCCGGGCGGTGTTATCATTCACAAGATCAAGTGTGGTGATACGGCCATCGAGATCGGCGAAGGGCGTGGCTACAGTCTCGATCAGCTGCAATTGATGAATCCGGAACTGCGGGACAACCCCAACCTGATCCTCGAGGGCGAAACGCTCACAGTTCTCGACCAGAGGCTCTTCAACAATGTCAAAGCCGCCGTCAAAACGACGGACGAAGCCGTCTTGGCGCAGGCCTCTTATGAAGACATGACCACAAACCAGGGCGATGTCCCTCCGCATGTGCGCAAGCTCATGGCCATCGAAGCGCCTTCAGTCCGGCAGGCGGCCGCGGAAAAACGGCGCGACGCTGCGGAATTGCTGACACCCGGCCTGCTGGAAGAAGGGCTCGCAAACGCGCTCGACGAGAGCGCTATGAACAAATCGCTCGACGCCCATGCGGCCGCGATCGCGCCCGTCGGAGAGGGGCATCCGGGCTTCGCAGAGATCATCAATGAGGCAAAAGCCGGAGCGCGTGACCAGATCAACGAAATCTTCGCGCGGAAGGTCGAGTTCACCGATCAGACCACCGGGCGGAAGAGAACCGCCCATCTGCGCGAGCTGATGGCCGAAGCGGAAGGCACTCCGACCGCATCAAGACAGCGGGACGCATCGGCGGAGTGGCGGAACGTGCAGTATGCCATGGTGGCGCTGATGGACGACCTGTCCCAAGAAGCCGTCAAGACGAATGGCGGCAAGGGAGCAAATGAAGAACTGATCCGGACGCAGGCGGTGCAGAATGTCGCCCAGATCCTGGCGGCGGCAACACCGAACCGGGAAGGTCCTCTGGAAAATGATCCCTACATATCGACCGTCAACGTCGCAGCCGACGAGATCCTTGTCATGCGGTCTGCCAGGGCCGTCAACGATGCCGCAAATGACCTGGATGCGGCGCTCGATTCGCCAAATTCCATCCCGGAGCTAGCGGAGCTCGTTGCCCAGACCGAGGGCATCGATACTGATCTTGCTGTCCAGCGCGTCGAGGGATCGCAGTCCGCCGTCAATTCCGCGGTGTTTGATCTTTTCCGCAGTCAGGTCGACCATGGCATGGGCGCGATCATGGCCGATGACCGCCGGGTCCAGGATGCCATGACCAACCTGACGATCCTTGCGGACCGGATGCACACGGCAAAGGGCGAAGAGGCGGTTCGGGAACTCGCCTCGTCCATCGCGCGGGTGATCTATTCAACCGGAGAAAAATCCCATCAGTCCTCCGAAAGCCTGGCGATCCAGATCGGGAGCGGCCTGAAAGAAGCGATTGCCAGCGGCCACAGCCCGGCGCTTGCGCAGGAGGTTGCGCGCCAACTGATGGATCCGAGCGTCGTCGGTACAGGCAACAAATACGAGACGGAAGCCTCCAGTATTCTCCGGCAGGCGGGAATGGGGGTCGAAAAGCTTCAGGAGACCGCGGAGTCAACTGGAAAGGAATTTTACGAAAAGATCGTCTATGTCTCCGAGACCGGGCGGCAGAATATCGGGGAATCCAGCACGTTTTCCCATGCGGATGGCGTGAACTCATTGCTGGAATCGCAAAAATCCCTGGTCGAAAAGACCGACCATTACGGTGAAGCGATCGTCTTGACGCTGGCGTCGACGCAGGAGCTGCCTCCCGAACTAAAGGGCCTGGAAGGTGCCCGCCATCTGCAGGATGCCCGTAATTCTCTGAAGGATGAGGTCGATCAGGAGATCGTAACCGGCAAAGGAAAAGATGCCGAGATCAATTCGCTCCCGCTGCTGACCCAGTCGAGCCCGAGCGCGGCGCTGGCATCGCAGCGTGTGGCGCAGGACGCTGCGCTTGACAGGATGAAGGATGTGCCTGCGGAAGATCTCAACCGGCTCGTTGAGGAACTCGGCAAGTTGCCGGCGGGTGATCCCTATGCCGAAATGGCGACGCAGCTCCATTCGCTGGAGGATCCCAAGACCGTTCTCTACGAGAACCCTGCTTTGACGCTTGCACTGCTCGACCGTTTCAGCACTGTGGATCAAGCCCGCCCGGATGTGCGTCCGGCACCGAACGCCGGCTTCCTCTCCCGTACCGGACGCGACGTCCTGCTCGAGGTTTTCAAATTCCAGACCCAGGGCGGCGGCGGACTGATCCCGGGCATTTCTCCCATACAGCCGTCGGCCGATACTCGTTTCGACGCAATGGACCGGCGCCTCGACGCCCTGCAAAATCGCCTCAGTGCACAAAGTGGCACAGCCGGGCGCCTTTCGGCGATGACGGGAATCGCCCGGAACCTTTGGCTCAAGACCTATCCTATACAGACGATCGAGGCCCGCACCGGGATCAATGCCCATACCCCGTCCAGCCCTTTCGTCAACACCGGCTCTGCTTTGCTCAACCTGTGGGGAACCGCAACTCTCACCCGGTCCGATGTGCCTATTGATCAGGCCTGGGGGTGGTATTTCGCCGGCGGCGCAGCCAAGGATCTGGCCCTTGCAGTGGATGGTACGCGCGGGCTGATAACCGGCCGAGCCGGCTTCTCGCAGATTGCGGGATTGCGCGGCTGGGAGTGGCTGCCACGCATTTATAACGGCGCTGGCGTTGCTCTCTCGGTGCTGCAGGTCGGTCATGAACTGAGAAAGGGCGACCTGCCGATGGCCGCCGCCTGGATTCCCGGCACGGCGGCGAGCATCTATGCGGCAATGCCCGGTGCCGTCGCAGCCGGACCCGTCGCGACCATCGGCTTCCTGCTGACGGCCGGGCTAGTCACCGGCATCAGCCAGTATAGACATGTCCAGGATGCAAATCGCCTTGAGGGCCCGCTCGGTGCCTATCTCAAGGGGGCTGCGCCAAGTGTCGAAAAGCCAGAAAGCCTCGCCAACTGCGATGAAAATGGCGTTCCCTATCTGGCGCTAAACCCAACTCTCGCCAAAGCGCAGGGCGTGTCGCCGAGCCAGATGATCGACTATCTCTACGAGCTCGATGTAGGTGAGCGCGACCGGATGATCGATTATGCCCTGCAGGTGAAGCCGAACGATGAGGGAGAATTCCCACTGAAGAACGATCCGGATGAAAGTACCGCAGGGCAGACCCCATGGATGCCGCAAGGCCGCGGCGTCTATCTTCCCCCAGGCAGCCAGTACCCGGCGGCGGGAGATACCCGGATACAACGCCACCAGATCGATACGGTCGAAGATTTCCAGCGCTGGGCCCGCGAATACAACTATACGCTACCCACCGGTTGATGTGACCGATTGCACCGCACCTTTTTGACGGCTCGCCAAGGGCGGGCGTATTTGCCACGACAGCCCGGCTGGTGCCAAGACGCATCACGCCGGCGGAGCGGCAATCCCGAGTTCCGCCAGGACTATGTCGATCTGTACCGCCGAAGAGGGAGCAGCGTTGCCGTCTCGGATCTTCTCCGCGGTGCTCGGGAAATAGACTTCTCCACTCACATACCCGGCATTCAATCGTGTTGCATCGGTAAAAGCTTGGTCCGAGGCTGCGGTCGCTGCCAGCTTCGCTGCTTCGCCGCCAAAGGCATCGAGCGTGTGGTGAAGATTGTCCCGCAACTTCTCCAGCTTTTCGGCCGGAATTGTTTTCAGCCAATCCACGAAGCGCTGGCGGCCGGCTGGCTCATCGAGGTGATAGCCTTTCAATTCGGCATATCTGCCGAGAATAGGGACCGGGCTGTGGCCGTCCCCGCTCTGGTCGACGAGGACGCGAGCGATACCCTCGTCAAGGCCGGAATGCGCCAGAAAACGCATCGACGTGGCATTCATGTGTTTATTCGAGTCTCGTGTGTCGGCGACGATCATCTGACCTATGACCGCGGCGCCGACGATGACGAGCCCGGCCGGGCCGAACATCGTGCCGGTTCCGAGCGCGGCCATGATCGTTCCGCCCGCCGCGGCGGCCGAGAGGCTGCCCATTAACGGGTCGCCGTCCCTGAAATGGTCCACAGCCATCCATGCATCGAACCCGCCGCTGAGTGCGCCCAGAAATTTGACGGCCGGTCTGCTGCTGCTACCGAAATGCCTGACGGCCGCGGAGTCGGCGTCGAGATGATCCATTCCTCCCAGGATTTCGACCGCGCGTTGGCCGAGTCCGACTGCGTCGATCGCGACTTTCAGACTATTGCGTAGCGTAGGGTTGTTCTGCGCCGTCGCCGCCGAATTGGCGAGGCTCGCTCCGGTGGCTGCTACTCCGATCAGGCGCAGTATCTGGCCCGGACCGGTCGTGTTCGCAAAGGATCTGACGCCGCTCGAGCTCTTGAGGTCGTTCAGATCCTCGTTCAGCTGAGCCATCTTCGCACTGGATTGCTCTAGGGTCTCTCCAGCCTCCGGCAGCGACTTGGTGACAGCATCGATCGCCCGGTCCATGTCGATCCCTGGAATACCGAGCATCTGTGAAAGCTTGCCCTTTTTGAGCGTCTCGAGGCTCGCCCTGGCCTTGCCAATTTCAGCAGGGTCGTCCGATTGCAGGTCTGTGAATGAAGGCAGAACCTTATGGCGGATGATCTGGGTCGTCGCTTCCTCCGCGAGCTTGCGGCCGCGATCGCTCAGGCGAGCCTGGTAGCTCATCAGGTTCAGCACGGCCGGGCTTTCCAGCAGTGCTGGATCCTTCCTCATGGCGATGTTGATCGCCATCGCGGTCTTCTCATCCGACAGAATCTTGCCGATCTGTTCATCGACGGCCTGTTGCTGGGAGGCGAGCTCCGGCGGCAGCTCGCCGAGCGCCGTCAGCTGCTGCAGCAGCTTTTTGCCATTTGCGGCGATGTTGTCCTCAAGGCGCTGTTCGGTCACCCCCCATTCGGCGCCCTTGTCCTTCTTGTAGTCTGCGATCGCCTTGGTGAGTTGTTCGGGGGTCATCGTCTTGCCATGGTTGGAGACCAACCACTGCAGTTCCTGCATATGCGCCCCATAAGCGATCACGTCCCGGTTGACCGTGCCGGAAGCATATTGCTTCACGTTGGGAACGATGTTCTCAGTTACGAAATTCGGAGCGGCTTTCGCGCTGCCACCCGCGACGGCAATCGGGTAGTCGAGACGCGAGCCGTTGCTGATGGCCATCGGCATCACGTTCGGGTGATATCCGCCGAGAGCCGCGAAGCGCCGGGCGAGCTGGTCGCCCCCGGGCGTGCCGGCAATGCGATCGATGATCGTCATCATGTTCGCTTGGCCGTTCATGCCAATCAGATCGCCACCGATCTGCTCCTGCTTTCTGGCATTGGCCGCCTCGATCGTCGGCATGGCGACAGATACGAGCTCGACTGCCAGTTTCGGGTCGGCCCCTGCGGTCAGCCGCTCGAGATTCGTCATCGTGGTTGCAGCATCGCCCTGTTCGCTGAGGCTCTGGCCCGGCTGGTAGTCGGCCAATGGCTTCGATGCACGGCTTGCCGCCTTGTCGATCAGGGCTCTCGAGTCCGCGGAACGAAGCAGCACGCGCTGGACCTCCGGCGCTGCCGAGCCGTAGGCGGTAGAGAATTTGCGGAACGCTCCGCCCGGTCCGGCGGCGTTTGCCTCATCGATGAGGCTGCGCGCCTTCGCTTCAACCTCGAAGCCGGCATGCGACGATGGGCGCAAGGTAATGTTCAGCGCTTTCGCCGCATTCTCGATTGCGGTCTGAGCAGGAGCGGCATCCAGCCATTCACGATCGAAGAGGCGTTGCAGCGTCTCGGCGCGTTGCACATAAGGCAGCCGTTCGACAAAACCTCTGACATCCTTGGCAATCTGGTCTGTCTCCGCCTGATAATCGATCTTCGGGTTGTCGGAATATTGGGTTTGATTGCCGCGCTTATAAATGTCCTCGGCAAACACCGCCTCCCCGTCCGTCCTCAAGCCGCGCTCCTTGATCGCGGCCTTCACGGCGGTCCCGGCCGGTCCCGCATCGCCCCAATCGTTGCCCACCAATCGCAAGGCCGCCGCTTGTCGACGAGGCGTCGGTAAACTGTCGAGGTAGGTCTCGACCTCGCTCTGCATGCTCTTGCATTCGGCGGCGTAGTCCATCTTCGAAGACTCGTCCGCATAGGCAAGCTTGTTTCCGCGCTCGAAGAGATCACTGACGAAGGCTGCTTCGCCCTCCGGCACGCCTTTGCCGTCCACCGGTTCTCCTGCGACGACCTCCGCCGAAGTCAACGGCACGATCAGGACTTCGTTCGGGTCAACCTCTGCAGCCCTCCCCGTGAGCCTGATCCGGTTGGCCGCGAGCAGGTCGTCAAAGCTCACATGGTTGTCCTTGGCGATCTCCCACAGGCTATCCCCCTGCTCGACGACAATCGCTTTTTCCTTGAGCGGATCGATTGCATGCGGACCTCCGGCCTCTGCCCGCTCGCGCACGGCCGCGTTGATCTGCTCGATGAAGAACCGTCGTTGCTCCTCGGCAATCGCCGTCGCCCGGTCGCCAGTCGCGTTGTAGCGGCTTCGACCATCGATATCGATCCGATAGGACATGAGACCTCCCTGAGATGAGGCGCGTCGAGGATGCCGTTGCCAGACGGGATAAGGTGTCTGAAAGACGCGGATATGCGGGTTGCCCGCAAGCGCGGTGCGCAACCACAATAATGCGCTTGCTTAATGGTTTGATGACAGAGGTTGTGCTTTCCCGGCGCCCGCCCCCTCTGGCGAGGGGTCTAGTTCGACGCACCGGCAAGGCCGCGCAGCACCTGCGGAGCAGCCTTCAGGAGCGCGAGCTCGTCGACCATATATTGGAGGAGATAGGTCAGGTAGAGGACGATCAGGATCACGAAGATCAGGTTTTTGATTGCGAGCGAAAGATCGAACACGTGCAATTGCGGCGACATTCGCGACAGATAGGCAAGCATCAGATCAGCGATCAGCAGCGCCAGCACGATCGGTGCGATCAGCAGTACGCCGATTTGCATGACCCGGTCGAGAATGGCGAGCACGGCCGTGGCAGTTTCCGAACCGAGCGTAGGCCGAAAGCTGGTCAAGGGCCAAATTTCGTAGCTTCTGTAGAATGTGTCGGCGAGCAGGGAAAACCCGCCCGATTTGAAGAAGACGGCGACCAACGCCAGCACAAAGAAGGTGCCGGCAATGCTGGTCTCCGTCGCCTGCAGCGGGTCCACGAGCTGCGCGGAGGTGGATCCTCGCTGCAAATCGACGAGATCGCCGGCAACCTCGGCGGCCCAGAAGGGAATGCCAAGCACCGCGCCGAGTACAACGCCGATGATGATCTCCTTCATGAATAAGCCGGTGACCATCATTGTTGTCAGGCCCTGCGTATCGATCAGCGTCGTCGTGAACCCCGGCACGAGCGGCAGGGCAATTGCGATTGCTACCCCGGAGCGGATAAGCCCTGTCAGGCCGAGCCGCACAAAAGCAGGCGTGATCACGATCATCCCCAGCGCCCGAGCCATGGCAATGGCTGCCCCGGCGAGCACCGGATAGATGGCATCGAGCATCGCCAATGTGGAGGGGAGAAAATCCACGTGCCACCTACCGCGTCAGAGCCGGAAAGACGTCGAGCGTGTTGCTGGCGAAATTCGCCACCTGGACCGCGAGCGTCGGGCCCAGAACGATCAGGGCCAACATGACGGCCACGAGCTTGACGGCCTGTGGCAGTGTTTGGTCCTGGATCTGCGTCAAGGCCTGTATCAAGCCGACACCGACCCCTATGACGATGGCGATCGCAAGTGCGGGGGCGGACGCGAGCAGCACCGTCAAGAGCGCTTTCTGCATTTGGGCGAGGAAGGCGGTTTGATCCATGGGCTCTATCCGTAGCTCAGGATCAGGCCGTGCATCAGCCTCGACCAGCCGTTGACGGCTACGAAAAGGAAGATCTTCAGCGGAATGGAAATGAGTGTCGGAGACACCATCATCATGCCCATCGCCATCAGGACGGTCGACACGATGAGATCAATGACCAGGAACGGCAGATAGAGCAAGAAGCCGATCTCGAAGGCGCGTGTCAGCTCCGAACTGACGAACGCCGGCACGAGGATCAGGAGACTGTCGGTCTCCACCTGGCTGCGGGCCTCTTCCGACCAAATTCGCTCGGTTGCCTGCATGAAGAACTGGCGCTCGTTCTCATCCGTGTAGCGCGTGAGATGCGCCTGCAGCGGCACGCGCAACGAGTCCGCCGCCCTCATCATGCTGTCCATCGACTGGACGTCGACCTGCTCGCTGGAGAGCGTGCGGTACATCTCCCCGACGAGCGGTGTCGTCACATAGACCGTGAGGATCAATGCAACGCCATAGAGCACGAGATTGGGTGGCGACTGCTGAATGCCCAAGGCGTTACGGATCAGGAAGAGGACGATCGAAATTTTCAGAAATCCCGTCATCGTAACCACGGCGAGCGGTATGAGCCCGATCGTCGAGACAATGATGATGATCGGTATGAGATTGGTCGTCTCACCCATCGGTCGAGAGCCGCACGATGCGCACCCCGAGACCTTCGCCCACCCTGATCAGCTCGCCCTTACCGACCAGACGGCCATTCGCCATGATATTGACAGCGCACGAAAGGCTCGGACGTGCATGGAGCACCGTCCCCTTGCCCATCTTGGCGATTTCCTTGAGAGGAAATTCGGCCCGTCCGATCTCGAAAACGAGCTGTACCGGCAGGTCCGTTAGCGGTTCGAGTTCTTCGGACGGTATTTCCTGGTTTGCCATGAAAGAGTGTTCCCAACTTGATCTTAGAAGTTGCCAACCTGACGTCAGCACGTAGCCCTCATCGCCCCGGCGGAGCGAGGCGATCATGTGATTTGATATGAGTGCGAAGGGATCGTCGGTCGGAGACTGCTCGCACAGGACGATGTCGCCGGCCTCAAGGCTCTCCAACTCGCCGGCGCTGAGCCGCTGGGCGCCGACGCAGAGCTGCACGGGGTGGACCAGCTCCGCCGCAAATCCGTTCAGACAAGGCGTGGGCTGATCAAACGCCCTGCCGATCTTCAGCGCCGCTCCGGTGCTCAGCTGCAGTTCGGCATAATGGGGCAAGCCGCCGAGTTCGATCATCCACGAAAGCGTGATCGGATGGTCCGCCGGCATTTCGTGTGAGCCGAGACCCACCGGTTCACCGACACGATTTTCCAATACCTCCAGATACAATGCGAGAGCCTCCTCCAGGAGGAGGTTGCGCTGCAGAGAGGTAAGCGTAGCGATTTTCGCACGAACTCCGAGACCTGGCGCGAGCTCGTCGAGCGCGGCCGCGGGAATCATGAGCCGGCCCTTCGACGCGCCGATAAAAAAGGCGAGCTCGACCGGCTCCGCCAAAGCCCGCCGGTCGTCACTCGGCTGGATGGAAACATTCGCAGTCGCCAGCGCCAGCCGAAAGGCAACACGGATCCGCGCGAGCAGGTTGAACGCATCGACATGCGCGGCGGGAACTTCCGGCAACCAGGAAGGGTCTTCCGCAAGTAAGCGAACTTCCGCAGCCCGGGCGCCGGTCTCAATAGACATCTTCATCCGGTCACCTGGCACGCTTTCGGTTGTTTACAGGCGCGCCATCTTCCTCATCGATCTCGCTGAGGACGTCTGCTCGCTTGGCATCCAGCCGGTGCTGCTCCTCGACGACCAGCGAGATGCGCTCATGCAGCTTACGTTTGCCCCGATACTCGGCCGCAAGCTCTCGGCTCCGCCTTGCCTCCCGCATTTCACTCTGTCGAGCCGCGTGAATTTCCTGCTCCAACTCGCGGGCGCGGTGATCCAAGGCATCCAGCGCCCTGCGGTAGTTCTCGATATCGCGCTGATCTAGCGGGGCCTGGTTGAGCTCGGAATAGAGGGCCTCCTCCTGCAATCTTCGCTCTGCCTCATGCGCAAGGCTCTCGTGCTTCGCTGCCTCGACGGCACGCGCTGCCTGCCTGTGGCGCCCATGCTGGCGCTCCGCCTCAACTTCAGCGCGGCGCATCCTCACTGCCCGCAGTTCCACGAGTCGGCGCAAGTCGACTTTCCGGGTCACAGTGCGATCCTCTTCAACAGCTCTTCCGTCGTCTCCAAAGGCGAGAACTCGTCACCGTCCTGTCTCAGAAAAGCTTCTATCGCATCGCGCTTTTCGATCGCTTCATCCGACAGCGCATCAACGCCGCGCTCGTACTCCCCTACCCGTAGCAAAAGCTCTATTTCCTCGTATCGGGCAAGCAGCGCACGAATGTGAGCGGCATGCTGCCGGTGCGCCTTGCCTGCGACGGTTTCCATCAACCGGCTGCGGCTCTTCAGCACGTCGATTGCGGGAAAGAAGTTGCGCTCGGCCATACTGGAACTCAGCATGATATGCCCGTCGAGAATGGCTTTCGTCTCCTCGGCGACAGGGTCCAGCGTGCCGTCACCCTCGGTCAAAACGGTATAGAGAGCCGTGATGGAACCGCCTCGCCCGGGCCCTGCCCTTTCCAACAAGCGCGGCAGCGCGGCAAAAAGAGAGGGCGGAAAGCCGCGGCGCGTCGGCGGCTCGCCTGCCGCAAGGCCGATCTCCCTTTGGGCCCTGGCAAAACGGGTGACACTATCCATCAGCAGCAGGACGTCTTGACCTTGATCGCGAAAATACTCGGCGATGGCGGTCGCGCCGTAGGCTGCCTTGACCCGCTCTATCGCAGGGCGATCGGATGTCGCAACGACCACGACCGAGCGCCTGCGGCCCTCCCCGCCCAGTTGCCCCTCGATGAACTCCCGCACCTCACGGCCGCGCTCGCCGATAAGCCCGATGACGATGACGTCCGCTTTCGTGCCGCGAACGATGCTGGACAGGAGCGAGGACTTTCCGACTCCCGGTTCTCCGAAAATGCCGACGCGCTGGCCGCGAGCGATGGTGAGCAGTCCGTCGATCGCACGGATACCAAGTTGCAGAGGTTCGGTGACCAGATCGCGCTGCAGCGCGTTGGGCGGCGGCCGGTGCGTGGGGTAGTAAATGTCCGTGGTAAGCGGAACCGTGCGATCCTCAACGAAATCGAGGACGTCTCCCAAAGGGTTGAGGACTCGGCCAAGAAGGCCCTCGCCAACAGGGATCTGCAATGTCTTGCCGGTGGCGATCACTTCCGCTCGCGTGGACATGCCCTCAAGATCACCGATGGGCGTGAGCACTGCCTCCTCGTCTTCGAAGCCGACGACCTCCGCTGGCACCATTGCGCCGGATACCGGATCTCGGAGATGGCAAAGCTCGCCGATGCGGACCATGGGGGCCGTTGCATGAACGATGATGCCGGTGATCCTGCGAACGCGACCGTGCACCGGCCGCGTTTCCGCCGCCAGCGCCCGTCGCCGCAGGCGCTGAATGAGCTCGCCAGGGTCCGAAAGTGCTTGCTCGATCATGCGGCAGAGCCCGAAGCGTCAGTGCGAACACCGAGCAAGGCGTCGCGAACGACGGAAAGTTGCGTGTCGAGCCCTGCGTCGACGACAGCCACGGCATTGGCGAGAACGCACTTGCCGTCGTCCATCCGGGGGTCCGGCAGAACCGAGATCTTTAGCGCGGGATGTTTGTTGTGCCGCTCGATGAGTTCAGCCACGCGGTCAGCCGCGGCGGGAGATACGGTGATCGTAACCTCGCGCTCATGCTGAAAGGATTGCAGTGCCTGCTGCGCAAGTGTTGCGACCAGCTCCGCCTGATCGATACGGCCGAGCAGTTTTTCGACGATCGCGAGGCTGAGTTCGGCGATCTGGCGGTCGAGCCCAGCGACATAGGCGTTGACGTCCGCAGTGGTTTTCATAAGCAGGACTGCTGCCTGACGCTCTCCCTCCGAACGGCCGGCCTCGTAGCCCTGCCTCCTGCTCGCTTCGACAAGCTGGCGCACCTGCGCGAGCTGATGATCCGCTTCGGTTTTTGCCGCCTTGAGAAAGGCGAACCCTTCGAGCCAGTGATGGCCTTCTGCCTTTCGCAGAATCTTCGTCGTCGGCCTATTGGGGAGTTCTTTCATCGCTCCCCGTCCCTAGGTCGATGTTTCTTCGCGCTGGAGGCGCCGAACGATCGCCGCTCCCCTAGTCCGATCGGTCGCCTCGGCGTGACGCGTGCCGTCATTGTCCACCTCGTCCGTCAACCGTAGCCATGCCGCCAAGGCGTCGGGGAGCGATGCCCGCCAGTCGAGCCAGCATTTGCGGCCGTCTAATTCGATCGCCTGTATCAGGGAGTCGAGGTCGCCGGGAGGCTCGTGGCGGGCGGCAAGATCTCGATTGTCCACAGCGATACGGAATACTCGGTCGCCGATACGCTCCTTCATCGAGGCGACTTCGCGGCTGCGAATTTCGCCGGCAAGCACATGGCCCCAGAACACCGCTCCCGCAAGGTAGCTGTGCTGTGCTACAGCTGAAGGCGACAGTGCCAGGAGCTTGAGGTCGCCTTCTTCAGGGGAGGGACAGGAACCGACATCCGGAAGCTCGAATTTCTCCATCAGCAGCCGCGAAAGCTGTCTTTGCACCCGATCGGATTGCTGTAGCCTGAGGGCCGCCTCGACCGTGATCGCCCCACCAAAGGCGGTAACGATATGGCGCGGATGGATGAGGCGCGCCGGGGCGTGGCAGATGGTCGCCCAGATGCTCTGCATTTCGGCGGCCGTCGCGCCGCTTGCCGCTTGGCGCTCCGTCACTTTGCCGGCCCATATGGCTGCAGAGGATAGACCTTCCGCCGCCCGCTTTGCTTGCGCCATACCAGATAACCGAGGCTTGCCATCGCGGCGAGCAGAGCTCCCGCCAGGCAGCCGAAGATGAGTTTGGCCTTGGCGACGCTCGCGGGAAGCATCCAAATTCCAAGGAAGGAGGTGAGTTCCGCGCCGGTGGCGGGCTCGCTCGTCCGTTGACTGGCCACCGGCACAACCGAGACCTTTTCGTATGTCAGTCCCGATATGCTGTTGGCGACGAGAGTCTTGATCCGGGGAATGAGCGGGTTGACGTCAAGACTGGCTTCGTGGCGGATGAAAACCGATGCTGAGGCGGGGATCGCGTTGCGCTGCAGCGGATCATTGTCCGGTAGGACAACGTGAACGCGCGCGGCGAGCACGCCGTCGATCTCTGATACCGTCCGGGAAAGCTCTTCGCTCAGCGCATAGATCATTTGCGCCCGCTCCTGCACCGGCGAGGCGACGAGCCCCTCCTGCTTGAAGACGGTTCCGAGCGTGGCGAATTTCTCTTTCGGCAAGCCAGCCGTGTTCAGCACGGCCACAGCCTGAGCGAATTGATCTTCGTCGACGGTGACGGTCAGCTTACCGTCCTTCTGGACGACGCGGCTGACCGCTATGCCCTTCGACAAGAGGGTCGCCACCATCTCATTCGCCTCCCGCTCGTCCAGATTGGTATATAGATCGACGCTGCAACTCTGCAGCGTCACGACCATGAGCACGAGGTACACGCCGCGTGCGATCGCAGAGGGAATCCGGGAAATATTCATTGACCTTTGACGAGGGTCATCGTCGCGCTAGTGAATTGCGTCGGGCCGCGAACGACCATCTGCGTCTCGATGGCGTGATCGAAAATCCTTCCCAGTGCCTCCACCAGCCGCCCCGCCTGACTGTCCGATGTCCGAGTGAGACCTGCCTCGGCAGCGCCCAAAGTGGGCGAGAACGACCGTGACGTCTCCTGTTGGCCCGATTTGGCAAAAAGCTCCGTGCCGGTCGCGAATTTCCCGGCACGCTCGACGAAACCCTGCAGGTTGTCGGCGATCGTTCGTCCAAGGTCCGCCGGGCTTGCCCCGTGAGGCAGGATCGTGACGTTCATCGCCGCATGTGCGAACAGGTCTTGCGAAGCGACAGCATTCGAGTCCTGCACCACGGGAGCTGCTGCAAGCGTCGTATTTCCAACTGGCGGGACAACCGTCATTGGTTGGTCTCCTGTTTGCTAGAGCGACTATTCCTCGTCCGACAAAGCTTCGTTTAGGACTTCCTGAGCGATCTTCATCATCTCCTGTCCGATCAGTTGGCTGCCGCCACTCGCAACCGCTTGCTGTAGCGCTTCTTCGAATTTCGCCTGTGTTGGGTCTACATTCTGCGTCTGAGTGGGTGTCCGTGCTGTCGCGGCTACCGATCCGGTCATCTGTTCCCCTCCTGCTGAGCGTCGCTGGTATGGAAATTGGCCGTTTGACGACCACTCTCGCCGAGGTCGTCCGTTACCTCCTTGTGCTGACCGCCGCGGAAGATCCGCACGCGTGGATCGTCCACCTGGGCTCTCGGAGGCGGCTGAACCGATGCGACGACCTGCTTCACCATCGCAATGAATGCAGGCGGTCCGGAAACGCGAAGCGCCGGAGCATTGGGGGTGCTGCGAAGGGAGAAACGATCGTCCATGAGCTCCAGCCGCTCGATCTCGTCTACGACCGAACGGCCATCCGCTCTGCCAATATTGATGATCTGGGTCGAGAACTCGTCGCTGGCATTGATGTGCAAGACCGAGCCGTCGAAGTACCAGATCAGCCCGTTGGCCTGTGCCAGCTTTTCAAGGAACCCCTTGGCCGTTTCTGCACGGACTTCACCCCGGACCTGCCCCCGGATCCGGTCGGACACGACGACCGGAATGGAGAGATTGCGCCCGAACTCCTTGAGTGCGTCGCGAATATCTTGATTGATCAGGACATAATTGTAGCTGCTGCTGTACCAGTGCGGAGCGCCGGCAAGGGTCCGGGATGGTACCGCTAATACAGCGACAGCAAACATACAGACGCCACCCGCAAGTACGAAGTTATTCATATGAGACGTTCCAACTATCCGCATCACGCGGGCGAAAGCTATAACAGTAATCTGTGGCGCGCAACTCTCAGTTGGACGAAAATGACAGCAACGCAGAGCGCTAAACAAGCGCTTAGAGAAATACAGTACCTTTATACTGGTATCTCGATTTCATTACAATTACATGACATTTCTGGCCGCAATCTCGACACTGTCTTCACGAGGAATTACATATTGTAATATTATGTGATACCCTTGCAAATTGTCATTTTCCCGCGGGAACTTTAACCATTGCGGGCCCCGATGCAGGGGCGGTCGACTCGATAAGAACTCTCAGCCGGCGTCCGGGAATGCTCGGGGCCGGCCGAATTATCAAGGAGAAGACAATGGCAGTTTCCGGTGTAGGCGGTACGCAAACTTCGGATAATTCGATCAAGACGATGACGGAAGCTTTTGACAAGGCTATCGAAAAGTCTGCTGAAATCACCAAGATCACCACCGAAAAGAAGGTCGCCCTCGACGCAGCGAAGCAGCGTCCGAACGGCTAAGCGCTAAGCGGAGGGGCGGCTTGCGGCCGCCCCTTTCATCTCCGGTGCATAGACTTGAATAGGGTTCACGCCCTGCCGTGAGGTCATTGTCTAGAATGGCGAGGTGAGCGATGGCATCCAGTTTGGCCTTGTGGAACACTGCTACCGATTTGACGCTGGATATTCTCAAAGGCGTCCACAGCGGCGTCACCTTGCCCTTGGCAAGGGGCTCTTACTTGATCGGTTCCGCCGCGGATTGTGACCTCACGTTGAGCGACCACGGCGTAAGCGATCGCCATATGCGTCTGCAGTTTGCAGGTTCCGAGGTGATGATCGAGGCAATCGGAGCCGAAGTCGCCGTCGATAATACGACGGTTCCCGTGGGTCATGGTCTCCAGGTAAAAATGCCCGTGACGGTTTCGCTCGGCGGCGCGCGGCTTAGCCTTTCCGAGGCTGGGCCGGTTCCGTCCGCGAGCAAGAGTCAAAGGCGCGCTCGCACCACCTGGATGGTGGGCGGCGTCGCGGTCTTCTCGCTCCTCACCATCGCCGCCGTCCAGGCCGGCGTGGCTGACGTCGACAGATCCGTTTCTATCCCGAGCTTCAACCAGGAAACTGTGATGGCCGGGGCCGTACCTCCCTCCCCGCTCTCCCCCGAGGATGTGTCGTCAACCCTTGCGACAAAGCTCCTGGAGGCTGGGTTGCGCGATCTTCGGGTGCACGCGGACGGCGCGCGGTTCTCCGTTTCCGGCGCAGTCGACGAAGAGGGTCGCGAATCGTGGAACGGTGTCCAGAGCTGGTTCGATCGGACCTATGGCAACCGCTACGTACTCACGAGCGAGGTCAGTGAGACTGTTCCGAAAACCTCGCCGAGGTTCAATCTGCAAGCCATTTGGTTCGGCGAAACGCCCTATGCGATCGGCGTCGACGGGACACGTCTCTACAAGGGCGCCGCGCTCGAGGACGGCTGGTACATCAAGGATATTCGCGACGGCAGCCTGACAGCAGCGCGGCAGGGGGAAGAATTCACGCTTCGCTTCTGACAACGTGAGGAAGAGGACGACGGAATGAGCTTGGAGGTCCGCCGACACGACAATCGCAGCCGCGCTCAGACGGGCGCGGTTTCGGTGCGGCCCGATGCGGGTGTTGAGGCGCAGTCGCAGGCATTCGACGCCACGCTCCTGCAATCGGTCCGCCAGGCGAGACAGAAGACGACGCGGGCAAGTGGCACCCGTGCGAGCGCGACCTTGGAGCGGGCAAGACTCTCGAGTGCTGGCCTCTTCGATCTATCGCGTTCCCAGGAGATACTGAACTATATCATCCGGGAAGTCTTGCCCGGCCTGGACCTCGATGAGGAAATCTCGAAGCTCACGGCATCGATGCTGAACGAGGAAATCGAAAGCAGGCGCGATCTTCAGCGCCGCCTCTTGCAGGCGCAAAGCAGTTGACGCAGCAACGTGCCGACAGTGTCGAGTTTCTTCATGCGCTGGGTTCGCTCTACTGTCAGGGCGGACACCATGAGCGCGGCCTCGTCTTCCTGCTGCTTGCGGCGAGAATGGCCCCGGGAGATGTCTCGATACTACACTCCTTGGCCGAAGCATTCATTGCTACGGACGCGCCGACGCGCGCGATCGCTGCCATCGATCGCATCGACGAAATTTCCGGTGAGGCCGATCCCGATCTTTTGCGCTTGAGAAGCAAGGCACATTGGCTGCGAGGACGGGAAGATGAAGCGCGTGCTGCTTTCAGGGACCATCTCCAGGCCAGGGTGACGACATGAGCGCGATCGCCGCTGTCAATCACTTCGCAAGAGCGGCCGCTCGACGGTCGGACATCGTGGTTGCGGCACTGGTAATGCTCGCGATCACGATGATGATCATCCCGATGCCGACCTATCTGGTAGATGCGCTGATCGGCTTCAACTTCTTCTACAGCCTGTTGATCCTCATCGGCGCATTCTATGTGTCGCGTCCCGTGCAGTTCTCGTCGCTACCATCGATCATTCTGATAGGGACACTTTTTCGGCTTTCCCTTTCGATCACCACAACGCGTCTTATCCTGACCCAGGCCGACGCGGGTCAGATCGTCTCAGCCTTTGGAGACTTCGTGGTGGGCGGTGACGTGCTCGTCGGTCTCATCGTCTTCCTGATCATCACCGTCGCTCAGTTCGTGGTGATCACCAAGGGCGCCGAGCGCGTCGCCGAGGTTGGAGCGCGCTTTGCCCTCGACGCCATGCCGGGCAAACAGATGAGCATCGACAACGAAGCTCGCAGCGGCGAGATCGACCAGCAGGAAGCCCGCCAAAAGCGCGATGAGCTCGAGCGTGAGAGTCAATTCTACGGCGCCATGGACGGCGCCATGAAGTTCGTCAAAGGAGATGCGGTCGCAGGCTTGATCATCATCGCGATCAACCTGATCGCAGGCCTGTTGATCGGATCTTTGCAACGCGGGCTGACCGCCGGGGAAGCGGCGCACACCTATTCACTGCTGACCGTCGGCGACGGCCTGATAACGCAGATACCGGCATTGATGATGGCAGTGGCCGCCGGCGCCGTGGTCACGCGCGTACCGTCCGGTCGCCGCCCACAGGACTTGAGCTCGGAAATCCTCGGTCAACTCGGTGCGAGCGATCGCGCACTGGCTCTGGCGGCGGCCATCCTCGTCGGATTCGGCCTGATTCCGGGTTTTCCGTTGCTCGTCTTCTGGTCTCTCGCCGCCGCGGCCGGTCTCCTCGCATACGTCGCGCGCCGGCGAGGCGACGACGAGGATACAGCAGTGCCAGCATCGATACCGCGCGATGCGCCCCGGCCGGTATCCTCCGGCCGCCCCGTCGCCGGACATATCGCAGGAACTCTACCGGTGAATTCCGAAAGGCTCGACGGAGTGGCGCACAGGATGACCGTCTCGCTTGGAGAGGAACTTGCCCGAGTACTTCCGCCTGCGTTGTTCGCCGAACGGACCGAGGCGTCCGCGGCGGCGATCCTCGACGACCTCGGCCTTCGTGTTCCGGCGATCGGCCTGCTCACAGACCCTCGGCAGGACCGCACCGGGCTTCGCATCGCTTTCGAGGGCGTTCCGGTCCTCGATACCGGGCTGCCGCTCGATCATGTCATGGTTTGGGACGAAACGGTTGATCTCGACATCATGGCGATCTCCTATATCACGCAACCGGACCTTTTGGGGCTGAGGCTCGTCTGGGTCGAGAAAACCCATGCGACGGCTTTGGCTGCTGCCGGCGTCGGCCACTGCGAAACGGTCGATGTCGTCGTCACGCTCCTCGAACGCGTGCTGCGCCGCTATGCGCCGGAGTTCATCGACGCACAGGAGGTGCGTGCCATGCTCGGCCGATTGGAAGAGTCCCATGGCGATTTGATCCGCGAGGTTCTGGAGGCGGTTTCAGCGCAGAAGCTTGCCGATGTCCTGCGCAGGTTGATCGAAGAGGATGTTCCGATCACCAATATGCGTATCATTCTCCGGACCGTTGCCGAGCGCGGCGCGCAAATACAGGGAGCGCTGGCCCTGACCGACAGCGTGCGGGTAAGCCTCGGACGGCAAATCTGCTTCCGTCTCGCCGATAACAACAGGATCATATCCGCCTATCTCTTGACGCGGCCCCTGGAGGACGAACTGAGAGCGGCGGTCGAGAAGAATGCCGGGCCGGCTGGTGGCGTTCCGGAGCGGCTTGCGGCGCCGATCCTTGAGGCACTAAAAAAGCGGCAGGAAAACGCGGATACCCCTGTTCGCATCGCCATTCTGACATCGATCGACATTCGGCGGCACGTCCGAAGCCTTCTGGCACGCCACGATGTAAACGTGGCGGTCCTTTCCTACCAGGAAATCTCCTCGGAATTCAGCATCCAGTGCCTTGGCTATATCGCGCTCCCGGTGACCGGAGCGGGGGACCTCGCAGGCACGAGCGCATGACTCCACAGGGGACCGTCAGGAGACACAGTTGAGTTGGCTGCGCGCAGCGAGGGAACGAATAGGACATGGAATGCTAAGCTTGCGAAGTCTTCGCGTGATTGCCCCCGGGAAGCTAATTTCACTCATCCTGATATTGATGCTTTCGACCGGCTCTCTCGTGCCGCCGGCGAACGCGCAGGTGAAGGTCGACGCCATCAATGGTCAGGTGCTAGAACTCACCGTTGGGGAGGGACAAATCCTCCGCTTTGACGAACCGGTCGAGTCGGTCTTCCTCGCCGATACTGCAATCGCCGATGTGCGCGTCGTCTCGCCGGGTGTGGTCTATATCTATGCAACGAAGATCGGCGACACCAATCTGATCGCGCTTAGCGCCGACCAAAGCACCCGCGGCACCGTGCAGGTCCGCGTCAGCGGAAATCCGCGCGCTGCGGAGCAATCTGCACTCGCGCTGCAGCCGACGACCAAGGTCGATATAAGCCTATTCGGCGGTCAATATGTCGGCACGGGGCAAACCCGAAATGTCGGCGAAGCGATGGACATGGAAAATGTCCTCGAGAGCTACTCTACCCCGGACAAGCCTGCGCTCAACAACACGACGATCGCCGGGACCAATCAGGTCAATATTCGCGTCCGCTTTGCGGAAGTCGCCCGCAACGAGTTGACGCGCTTCGGCATCGATTGGAGTGTCTTCGTCAACAGCGGATCGTTCTCCTTCGGCATCGTCCGGACCGGCGGCGCCAGCAACGAGGACGACACCGGCATTGCGATCGGCGCCAGGGGCGATCATGTGAACGTCAACGTTCTGCTCGACGCGCTCCAGGCGAACGGCATCCTGACAATTCTGGCGGAGCCGAACATCACGGCGGTCACCGGCCAGACCGCCAGCTTCCTCGCCGGCGGTGAAATTCCGGTGCCGGTGCCAGTCGGGGACGACCAGATCGGGATAGAGTACAAGCAGTTCGGCGTCTCTCTCCAGTTCACGCCGACGCTGCTGCCGAACAACCGGATCGCACTCCAGGTTCGCCCGGAGGTCAGCAGCGTTTCCCAGGACAGTGTGGTTTCGATCGGCGGGCTGGTGGTGCCGTCCTTGCGAATCCGCCGCGCGGACACGACGGTCGAGGTCGGCAGCGGCCAGACCTTCGCGATTGCCGGTCTGTTCCAGCGGCAGGAATCGCAGACGCTGAACAAAACCCCTGTCGTCGGCGACGTCCCAATCCTCGGCGAACTGTTCAAGTCCAAGCGTTTCCAGCGCAACGAGACGGAACTGGTTATCCTCATCACGCCGTATCTGGTCTCACCAATCTCCGAGCGAAAGATGAAAACGCCGCTGGACGGCCCCTCCGGCGCCATTACCTCGCCGCCCACAAAAACCAGGCCCGTCATCAACAAAGGATACGGCTTCTATGTGGAATGATCGTATAGGAGGGAACCGAGCGGCGATCGTCCGTCTATTGCTGGTAATCGCCCTATCGCTCAGCGCGAACGCCTGCACTGGCTCACATCCACAGCCCTATTCTCCCAACTACCGCTATATTTCGATGCGCGGAGCACCGACGAAGGCAGGCATCGTGCGCAAGGGCTATGATGAGTTGGAGAGCCATGTGCTGGTGCCCGACGCGTGCATCACCCCCGACACGGCCGACCAGCCACTCTATCTGCCTCCCGGCTGCGCCAACAACCTCAATCTGCAGTTCATGGTGCAGGACCAGCGACAACTCATTCGGGGCCGCGAGATGGGCCCGGCGATGGCCGCTCCGGTGGCACGCGCCGCGAAGAACTATCTCGACGGATATAGCGAGGAGGGCCGCAGGCGTCGCGCCTCGACAAACAATACGGGTGACGAATGACGGTACCTTCGTTTCGGAAATTGCGTTGGCATGTGGCTGGCAACAGGACGATCATGGCCGCTCTTCTTGCATCGCTCGCACTCGCCTCATGCACGACGACGTCTGCCGAGAAAGAGAAGGATAAACCGACGAGCGAGCAGAAGAAGCTGCTCAGCATTGCGGAGAGTATCGAAGCCCGAGGGGAAAGTGCGACGGCGATCGCGCTGTACGAGCGCGCCGCTGAAAACGCGCCGAGCGACGTTGCCCTTCGCGTCCGCATCGGCAATGCGCGCCTGAAGGCTGGCGATCTGGAAGGTGCGGAAGAGGCTTTCCGCACGGCCCTGCAGATCAATCCACAGGACGCTGAGGCGCTGCTCGGACTCGGTACCGCGCAATTGCGCAAGGGCGAAGCTCAGTCTGCCGCGCGGACTCTGGCCCCGGCCGCACAGGCGCTGAACTCCGTCGTCGCCTATAACCGGTTGGGCACCGCCCTCGTCTTCAGCGGCGACGGCGCTGCGGCGAAAGAAGCCTTCTCGAAAGCCCTGTCGCTGCAACCTGCCAATCTGGACACCGCCACCAATCTCGCACTTGCCGAAGCACTCTCAAACGATCTGGCTCAAGCGGCGACACATATGAGCAACGTCGTCGGATCACCGCTCGCGCAAAGGCGCCACTTCGTCAATTATCTGGTCGTGCTCGCAATGGCCGGCGAAAGCGAGAAGGCGCGTGCCTTCGACGTGCCCGAAATGTCGGCCAAGGAGAAGAGCCAGGTTCTGGCGAAGGCTTCGAAATTGCGATCCATATCGGATCCGGCCAAGCGCGCCCAGGAGATAGGGCTCTTGTCCTCGCTCAAGGATGACCGCGTTACATGAGCGAGACGAGCGAAGAGAAATCCCTTCCGGCCTCCGAGAAGAAGATCCGGGATGCCCGCAAGAAAGGGCAGGTGCTTCACAGTCCCGACATGGTCTCCGGCATCGTCGTCCTCTTCTGCACGCTATATCTCTTCTATGTCGCTCCGCGTCTGCAGCTGAAGATCGATATCCTGCTGAACGAGGCGTCGCATATCTACGAGCGCCCGTTCGCGGATGTCTGGTACCGGCTGAGCACGGTCGCGGCCGATGTGCTCTGGACAACAGTGCTGCCCATCCTCGGAATAACCATCGTCGCGATCCTCGCGACCAATGTCGCGATCACGAGAGGCTTTGTGTTCTCGGCGAAACCGGTCGAACCGGATTTCAACCGCATCAATCCGGCGACAGGCCTGAAGCGCCTGACGTCGCTGAAAAGCGTCGTCGAATTCGGCAAGGCGCTGTTCAAGATCCTGGCTCTTTCGATTGCCTTTTCCGCGGTCTTCTATGCGGGGCTGAAGGCCTTGTTCCAGGCGCCTACATGCGGCTTCATGTGCCTGCATGCACTCTCCCTCTCCATGCTCAAGACCACGGCCTTTATCGCAATCGCCGCCTTCATCGTCATGGGCACCTTCGATGTCTTTCTGCAACGCTGGTTATTCATGCGCGAGATGCGCATGACGAAGTCCGAGAGCAAACGCGAGCACAAGGATACGGAAGGCGATCCGCTCGTAAGGCAGGAGCGCCGCAAACTCGCGGGCCTGATCGGCATGAGCAAGACCGGTCTTTCCAATGCCGTGCTGCTGATCGGCGACGCCCAATCGGGAGCGGTCGGTGTCCGGTATGTCCGCGGCGAAACACCTGTTCCACTCATCGTCTGCCGTGCCGCCGGCGCCGCCGGGTCAGCCATGCGAGATCAGGCGAGGGAGAAAGGAATTCCGTTGATGGTCGATGCGGTACTCGCCGCCGAACTCGAAATGACGCCCATCGGGGCACCGGTTCCAGACCGGCTTTTTCAGCAGGTAGCAAATGCCCTGGTAGCCAATGGTTTGATTTGACCGTTTCAACGTCGATGGAGAGCTTCATTTGTCCGATTTGAGAAGACTGCCGAGGCGCGCCATAGAGCCGCTGTTCATCACGGCACTTGCATTGGGGGTAGCCGGCCTGGCATACGCGGAGCAGCCTTCGCCGCCATTGCTGGACAAGAACAGCAAACGGGTCTGGATCGACGACGGCTATATCGAATTTCTGATGTCGCCACCCGCCTACCCGCCGCGGCAATACCGCGAAAAGCGTCATTACGGCGAGACAAGCGCCTTTCTACCAAGGCATCGGGTGGCTTATAGGACCGCGGAAGCTCCCGGCACGGTGATCATCGATACGACGCAATATGCTCTTTACTACATTGAGCCAGGAGGAACGGCCATTCGTTACAGCGTGGGCGTCGGACGAGAAGGTTATGGCTGGCGCGGAACCGAGATGGTGACTGCCAAGCGCCCGTGGCCGGATTGGCGTCCGTCGTCCGAAATGCGCGCCCGAAGACCGGACTTGCCTGCTCATATGGTGGGCGGGCTCGACAATCCGCTCGGCGCGCGGGCCCTCTATTTAGGCAACACCCTCTACCGCATTCATGGTTCGAATGATCCCACAAGCGTCGGGCGCTCCTCATCGTCGGGCTGTTTCCGAATGACGAATGAGGACGTCGTCGACCTCTATGAAAGGGTGAAGATTGGGACGAAAGTGGTTGTCCTCTAAAATATTGAGGCCTTCGTCACAAGGGACAAGATCTCGGGCGCCGCTCGGAAGCCCGCTGCATCGTTGAACAGGCAGGCGGGCGCGCCCAGCCGGAAGAACCTGCCCATGCTCCGACAAGGGGCGCGGCCATGATCAGGCCGCGTCCTCGACCGCCACCCACGATCGGTCGAGTGTAGGCTCCAGACCGGATTCAGGGATTCGGAACCGTCCGGTCGGACGCTCTCGACTCCTTCCCGGCCCGGCAGGCCATGGCGTTTGATCCCTTGTTGCCGTTGCGGGGCAGCACCGGCTTCAGACCCGTCTGCCAATTATCATCCGACCTGATTGGCACCTCGAACGCGGCAAGCGAGGTAAGGCGCTGCAGCGGCCCGATAGGAAAGTCAGCGCGTCGGAAATCCGCGCGGCAGGTCCTGGGGCCAGCCGCGCAGTTGAGCGTGATCAGATCACGACACTGCCTCAGGTGCCAGTTCGGAAACTTCGACAGTTTCCGTGACCGGCGTCGCGGGCGCAGTCGCAATCCGCCGCTCCCCTCCCTCTTCGAGTTCGTCGAGAAGGGAATGCCATAGCGAAATGCAAAGCCCGACCATCACCAACAGGAACGGTGCGGCCGCGATAATCGAGGCGGTCTGGAGGCCCTGAAGCCCACCCATAACGAGAAGCACGGCGGCCGAGGCACCGGCAAGCACGCCCCAAAGCACCACAATACCAGGTTTCGGTTGCAGTACGCCGCGTGACGACAGCATGCCCATCACGACCGCGCCCGCATCGGCGCCCGAGATGAAGAAGATGGCGACCAGGAAAATGGCCATCAACGACGTTATCCAGGAAAATGGATACTGTGCCAGAAGGGTGAAGAGCGAGACTGCCGCGCCCTCATTGGTGACGGCCTCGACGATCCCACCTGCGCCGAAAAGTTCTGAATGAAGTGCCGTGCCGCCCATGATCGTGAACCAGATGAAGGTGACGCCGCTCGGGATCAGGAGCACGCCGGTCACGAACTCCTTGATCGTGCGACCGCGCGAGATCCGCGCGATGAACACGCCGACGAAGGGCGCCCAGGATATCCACCAGGCCCAATAGAAAATGGTCCAACTGCCGAGCCACTTGCCGTCGCTGAAGGCGGCCGTGCGCAACGACATGGACACGAGGTCGCTCAGATAGAAGCCTAGCGACTCCGTGAACGTGTTGAACATGAAGATCGTTGGGCCGATGCACACCAGGAATGCCAGCAGGAGCATTGCGATGATCATGTTCATGTTGGAAAGGAACTGGATTCCTTTGCCCACCCCAGACACTGCCGAGAGTATGAACAGCACCGTCATGACGCCGATGATCGTCAGGGCGATGGCGTTGGAAACGCCCGTGCCCCAGAGGAAGTTCATACCGCTGTTGATCTGCTGGGCGCCGAGGCCGAGCGACGTCGCAGTCCCGAACAGTGTTGCAATGACGGCGAGCACGTCGATAGCCTTGCCGATCGGCCCGCTCGCGGCCTCACCGAGAATCGGCGTGAAGGCGGCGGAAATCAGGTTCGGCTTCCCCTTGCGGAAGGTGAAATAGGCGATGGCAAGGCCAACCACCGCATAGATGGCCCAAGGGTGAAGTGCCCAATGGAAATATGAATACTTCATCGTAACAAGCGCCGCTTCGAGTGTCCTCGGCTCGGCCTGCCCGTGGGGCGGATCTGCAAAGTGGTAGATTGGCTCCGCGACGCCCCAGAACATCAGGCCGATGCCCATGCCGACGCTAAACATCATGCAGATCCAAGAGGCCGTGCGGAATTCCGGGCGCTCTTCATCCTGTCCAAGCCGGATCTTGCCGAAGCGACTCACGGCCAGAAACAGAGCGAAAACCAGGAAGCCGGCGGAAGAGACGACGAAGCCCCAGCCAAAATGGGCGATGATCGCATCAAGAGCCACCTTGGCGACCGAAGACAGGCTTTCAGGAAATGCGGTTCCCCATCCGACAAATCCGAGAATGATGAACATGGCCGGCCAGAATACGGCCGGATCGAACTGCCTAGGTCGTGATGGCTCCATTTTTGCTCCTCCCAAGTAACCTCCAGAGCGCCAGTGCCGCTGGTGGGTTCGCCATCCATAAGATCCGGTCCCGTGGATCGCGGCTCGAGATGCGGCAAAAGCAAGACGTTTTTGACATCCGTCAATCCAGCGGGAGTCTTATCAGCTTTGAAGTCGAGCCCGCCGCCGGTGATCGCCCCTGTCGAAGCGCACGAGAGTGGCGCGCTCCATTTCTCCCGGTCAGGGACCGGTCACCGGCAAGCGGGAGTCTTCCAATCAGGCAGCCTTTGTCATGGCCGCCATCACATCCGCCACCGTTTCGCCGAATGAAGACGGGGTCGGCACGATGGTGACGCCAGCGCTCTTCAGGATCTCGACCTTTTCCTGCGCCGATTCGCCGAACGCGGATATGATGGCGCCGGCGTGGCCCATGCGACGGCCCTTCGGGGCCGAAAGCCCTGCGATATAGGCGATCAGCGGCTTCTTCATGTTGTCACGCGCCCAGAGCGCGGCCTCCGCTTCCTGTGGTCCGCCGATCTCGCCGATCATCAGAACCGCATCGGTGTTGGGGTCCTGTTCGAACAGTTGCAGCATGTCCTTGAAGGACGAGCCGTTGACGGGGTCTCCGCCGATCCCGACCGAGGTCGACACGCCGATGCCGCGCGCCTTCATCTGGCTTGCGGCCTCGTATCCGAGCGTACCCGAGCGGCCGACGATGCCGACGCGGCCGGGCAGATAGATCGAGCCGGGCATGATTCCCATCATCGCCTCACCAGGCGTGATCATACCTGCGCAGTTCGGCCCGATGAGCGTCATGCGATCCTCGAAGCGGTAGCGCCGCATGTATCGCTTGACCCTGATCATATCCTGGGAGGGGATGCCGTCGGTGATGCAGACGCAGAGCCGGATTCCGGCGTCGGCCGCTTCCATGATCGAGTCGGCCGCAAAGGGCGGCGGCACGAAGATGATCGAGGCATCGGCACCGGTTTCCTGCACGGCGCCCTTCACCGTGTTGAATACCGGCATACCGAGATGGCTCTGGCCGCCCTTGCCGGGTGTGACGCCGCCGACCACGTTGGTGCCGTAGCGCTTCATGTCCTCGGCGTGGAAGCTGCCGATCTTGCCGGTGAAGCCCTGGACGATGACGCGTGTGTCTTTGTCGAGTAGAATGGACATGTTTCAGCCTCCTCAAGCAGCCTTGCCGGCGGTGAACGCACGCCATGCGGCGACGGCCTTCTCGGCAGCTTCAGCCAACGTTTCTGCGACGATGATGTTTTCGCCGGATTCGGCGAGGATGCGTCGGCCCTCTTCCATATTGGTGCCGGAGAGGCGGACGACGAGCGGAACCGGCACGCCCACTTCCTTCAAGGCCTTGATCACGCCTTCGGCCACCCAGTCGCAGCGGTTGATGCCGGCGAAGATGTTGACGAGGATGGTTTCGACGTTCTTGTCGCGCAGCACCGCGCGGAAGGATTTTGCCACACGCTCGGGCGAGGCGCCGCCGCCGATGTCGAGGAAGTTCGCGGGCTCGCCGCCGGCGATCTTGATCATGTCCATGGTGGCCATGGCCAAGCCCGCACCATTGATGATGCAGCCGATATTGCCGTCGAGGCCGACATAGGAGAGGCCGCGATCGGATGCGTATGTCTCGCGCGGATCCTCCTGGCTCTTGTCGCGCATTTCCGCGATCTGGGGCCGGCGGAAGAGCGCGTTTTCGTCGAAGCTCATCTTGGCGTCGAGGGCCACGAGGTCACCCCCGCGGGTCACCACCAGCGGGTTGATCTCCAGCATCGAGGCATCATAGTCGACGAAGGCGCGGTAGCAGCCGAGCAGGGTCTGGGTGGCGCGGCCGATCAGGGCATTGTCGATTCCGAGGCCGAATGCGATTTCGCGGGCCTGAAACTCCTGCATGCCGACGCCTGGATCGACGGTCGCGCGGATGATCGAGTCCGGCTCGGCTTCGGCGATCTCCTCGATCTCCATTCCGCCTGAGGACGAGGCAACGATCATGATGCGCTCGGATTTGCGGTCGAGCACGAAACCGAGATAGATCTCGCGCTCGATGTCCGTCGCCTCCTCGACATAAAGGCGGCTCACCAGTTTTCCCTGCGATCCGGTCTGGTGCGTCACGAGCGTGCGGCCCAGCATGGAGTCGGCGGCCTCGACGATCTCGTGATCGGACGAGCAGAACTTGATGCCGCCTGCCTTGCCGCGCGCCCCGGAATGGATCTGCGCCTTGACCACCCATCGGTCACCGCCGATCTCCCGGGCGCGATAGGCCGCCTGCTCGGGACTATAGGCGAGGCCACCGCGCGGAATATTGATGTGGTAACGGGAGAGCAGTTCCTTGGCCTGGTATTCATGAATGTCCATGGGGTTCCCTCCTTTAGCGGCCGCCGGCTGTGATTGCGTCATGGGTGGCGAGCACGTTGCGCGCCATGCGTTCCGAAGCAGCGTCGATCATCTTGCCGTCGAGCGAGGCAGCACCCTTGCCCTGGCTCTCGGCGAGCTTCAGCGCTTCGATGATCCGACGGGCGCGGTCGACCTCCTTTTCCGGCGGCGAAAAGATATCGTTGGCGAGAGCGATTTGGCTCGGATGGATCGCCCACTTGCCTTCGATGCCGAGGGCAGCGGCGCGGCGTGCCGCAGCCCTGTAGCCCTTGGGATCCGAGAAATCGCCGAAGGGACCGTCGATTGCGCGCAGACCGTAGGCGCGGCAGGCAACCGTCATCCGCGACAGGCCGAAATGCCATTGATCGCCGGGATAGTCGGGGTTGAGGCCGCCGATGTTGACGGTGCGGGCCTTCAAGCTCGCCGCATAGTCGGCGACGCCGAAGTGCAGCGCTTCCAGCCGGCCGCCATAGGAGGCGATGGCCTCGACATTGGCCATGCCGAGCGCCGTCTCGATCAGCGCCTCAAGACCGACGCGGGTCTCGTAACCCTTGGCGATCTCGATCTGATTGACCATCGCCTCGACCATATACAGATCGGCCGGAACGCCGACCTTCGGCACCAGCAATGTGTCGATCCGGTCGCCCGCCTGTTCCATCAGGTCGACGACGTCGCGGTACATGTAGTGCGTGTCCAGGCCATTGATACGGACCGAAATGGTTTTGCCGCGGCCGCGCCAGTCGATTTGGTTGAGCGCCGCCACGATATTTGCGCGGGCGCGTTCCTTATCCGGCGGCGCCACGGCATCCTCGATGTCGAGAAAGATGTAGTCGGCGTCCGAATTGGCAGCCTTCTCGATCATTTCGGGATTGGAGCCCGGCACGGCAAGTTCACTGCGCTGCAGGCGCAGCCGACGAAGATGATTGATCGTATGGCTCATGAAATCCTCCCCTCTTTTCAAGCCGCTTTCGCGGTCGACGCCGCCGCGGCGGAGCGGAACTGGCTGATAGCCGCGCCCACGCCGGAACCCGGCTCGATTTTCACGCCGCAATCGAGCAGTGTGAGCTCGGCGGCCGAAAGCGCGCCGAGAACCATGACTTCGTTCAGCGAACCGAGATGGCCGATGCGGAAGACCTTGCCGGCCACCTTGCTGAGTCCGCTGCCGAGCGAGGTGTTGTAGGTGCGGTAAGCATGGCGGATGACTTCGGCGCCATCGACGCCTTCCGGCACCCGGATCGCCGACACCGTATCGGAATGCCACTTCGGTTCGGTCGCGCAGAGTTTGAGGCCCCAGGCGGAGACGGCGGCGCGGACGCCGTTCGCAAGGTGGTGGTGGCGTGCGAAGATGTTTTCGAGACCTTCCTCGAAGATCAGGTCGAGCGCGGCGCGCAAACCGCGCAACAGCTGCGTCGGCGGCGTATACGGGAAATAGCCCGTGTCATTGGTCTTGATCATGTCGTCGAAGGAGAAGTAGCAGCGCATGTGACGCGCCGTCTTCGCCGCTTCGAGCGCCTTTTGACTGACGGAAAGAAAGCCGAGGCCCGCGGGCAGCATGAAGCCCTTTTGCGAGCCGGAGACGGCGCAGTCGACCCCCCATTCGTCCTGCCGGAAATCGATGGAGCCGATGGAGGAGACACCGTCGACGAAGAGCAGGGCCGGATGGTTGCAGGCGTCGAGGGCCGCCCGGACGGCGGCGACATCCGAGGTGACGCCGGTCGCGGTTTCGTTATGGGTCACGAAGACGGCCTTGATGCTATGCGCCTTGTCGGCAGAAAGCCGCTCCGCATAGAGCTCGACCGGCACGCCCGTGCCCCATTCCATATCGAGGCAATCGACCTCGAAGCCCAGGCGTTCAGCCATATCGACCCAGAGATGCGAAAACTGGCCGAAGCGGCTCATCAGCACGCGATCGCCGGGCGAGAGCACATTGGTCATCGCCGCTTCCCAGGCGCCGGTTCCCGAAGAGGGATAGATGAAGACGCGGCCGTTCTCGTTCTTGAAGACCTTCTTGACGTCGGCGAAGAGCGGCAGTGTCAGCTCCGGATACCGCGGGGAGCGCATGTCCTCCATCGGCAGGTTCATCGCCTGGCGAACCTGTTCGGGAATGTTGGTCGGGCCTGGAATGAAGAGATGATTGTAGCCTGTCATGATTCCTCCGATACCTGCGGCGTCCACGGGTGCGGACTGGTGCCGACGCCAAACCTGCCGTTCGGGCCGTTTCGGCACAACACTCGCTCAGGCAGAAAAGAATGCCGGACGGGCAGCACAGAAGCGCCCGGACGGGTGGTCAATGGAAAGGCTTGGGTAGGGAATGACTACCCGTGGGTGTCATTTGGCTGCGGCAGATTCGGCGGTAGCGAACGCGTGTCGTGAACTAGCGCACCAGGTGGCGTGATGGTCGGCCGCAAATCGGTCCGAAACGACCGCTGCTACGCCGCGCGTCTTTTCAGACGCGCAAAGATCGCTGTAACTCCTTGAATCTGCGCATCGAGCATTCCGAACATCGGCACGATTTTTCGGGCCAATGCACTGGCATCAGCCCGCGTTGCGCCGGCGCTCCTTCGTGTAGAGCGCAACGGCCATGGCGCGATTGCGGACTTCAAGCTTGTCGTACAGATTCTTGAGGTGGTACTTCACCGTATTCTCGGAAATGCCTGTTCGCGTGGCGATTTGAACATTGGTCCAGCCATTGGCCAACATGCCGAGCAGCTCGGTTTCGCGAGAGGTGAGTTGTTGGAACGGCCTGTTCGGGATCTTGGAGAGCACCGTATAGGGAATGCAGATCCGGCCCTTCATCACGGCGGTCAGCGTCGCAAAGAGGATTTCGGGGTCTTCGAACTGATAGCAGAGGCCGTTGACGCCGAGCCGGATCGCCTCGCTGACGATGGAAGGGGCGTCGGTATCGGCAAAGAGAACGATCCTCGGCTCGATCCCCAGCCGGCCGAGATCGGCCAACACCTCGGGTGCCTCGGCATCGTCGAGTTGCCAGCCGAGCAGAACGCAGTCCGCCTCCACAAAGGCGAGTTTGCTGCAGAGCTCGGCCGATGAACGGGCCGTCTCGACGACCGTAAAGTTAGTACTTTCCGAAAAAAGCCCCCGAAGGGCGGCAATCACCAGAGGGTTTCGCTCAGCGATTAAAACCCGGCCTCCACCAACCTGCGACATGTGCCTCCCTGCGTCCTATGCCGTGACACGCACCCATCCCGCGATGGCCGCAACACTAGCATCAGAAATCGCGCAGATTTCACCGTCGAGCGACGAAACGTGTCCTAAAACCTCTCTTCAAGCCGTAATCGTGAAACGTCTGTCCACGCTCGGTGAAGGTTGGAAGCCGAGGAAGGCCGGCCAATGCTCTCGCTCCCGCGGCGATGCCAAGCTCGCTGCAACACCTCTCAGAGACGCTTGAATGTACCTGGTTCAGGAGCGGTCAGAAGGAACGCGGTGCCGGATCCGCCAGGCTCAGCGTTCCATCGACAAGCTGATAGATGGCGCAGGTTCGGCGAACCGATCCGTCCTTCTCGAAACGGAATGCCGCCGCGGCACCAAGAAAGCCGTTCGGCGACAAGAGGGCCTGTCTGTTGATGCCGCTCTCCCCTTGCGTACGCACGAGGCCGGCCGCGAGCGCGACGATGTCAAAGCCGTAAGCCGCATCCAGATTGGCTGCCCGCTCGTAGCGCTGGCGAAAACTTGCGGTCATCCGCGATCCGTTTTCCGGCCCGAAGAGGCAAAGGTGGCTCCGCGCGAGTTCCGGCAGCCGGTAGGAAGCGGGCGTCCACTGTGAACTTCCGACGACGATGGCGTTCGCCGCCAGATGACCATTCGCCCGAAGCGCCGAAAGGGACCCCACCTCGGCTTCCCCGGCGCCGATGCTTACAACCGCGTCGATGTCTTTGAGCTTGGCTCTGGCACTTGCATCTCCGGGGACCGAGGCCGCACCTGCCGTCAACACGGGCTTGATGCCGTAGCCGGCAAGGCCGCGGTCGAGCCGGTGCCGTTCCGCAGCGGTCATATCCGCAGGCGCCAGAAGAATGAAGCGCTTGCGGCCGGAGGCTGCCGCGTAAGACGCGCCCTCAACCGCGCTGTCGATACGGTCCGAAATGAAGGAGAATCCTCCCTCCCCGGGCTGCGACGACGTGCTGCCGAGAACCAGGATGGGGACGTCTTTTGCACGCACTCCTTCGCGAGCCACGGTCGTCCGCACGTCGGCCGACACGGCGACAAGCCTGACCCCCTGATCCGAAAGCCTCTTTGCCGCCTCCTGGATCTGCTCAGACGAGCCATCGGTATTCTCTATTTGCAGGGACAATTGCCCGCTGCCGAGCTCGTCCACGGCAAGCACCGCACCGTCCCGGATGTCCCGTTCACGCTGACTTTCGCCGGCGGAGGCCAGAAGGGCTGTGATCAGACCGACCCGAACCGGACCGGAGCCGAACGTTTCCTGAGCTCTCGGCTTGCTCAGGGCCGCTCGCCTCGCCTGCGCCGCCTGCGGCGGCTCGACGCTCATGGCATCCTGGCTAGCGCCCTGGCAGCTCGCCACGAGGCCAAGCAACAGGACGCCAAGCGCCCTCCCCGCATAGTGGCGTGCACGCCCCCTCGGGACAGGATGAATGCTGTTCATGAAGGACAAGCGGGCTCTCTTCAATTCATGAAGCGAAGCATCTTCGCGTGGAAGCAATCGCATTTGGCGAGATAATCACCGTCGCGCCAGCCGGATTGCAAGTAGCCATAGGCCTTGCCGCAGGCGACCTTGGTTTCGGACGCCCAAACGAATGTCGGCCGTGTGGAAGCAATCCAGCGCGGGTCGTCGGCGACCGCGATCGCGCGGTCCATGCGTGACACGACTTCGCCTTTCAGGAAAGCAATCTCCTGTCCGACGGTTAGCGACGATGCGGCGAGCGTATCGCACTGCCTGGCGACCGGCGCGTAATCGACGATGAGATCGGCGGCATGGCTGGCCGATGCTGAAAACGCGATCATTGCAGCGGCGAACATTCTCTTGATCATGGAATCCCCCTCAGGAAAGCCGGCCCGCGCATGTTGCCGCGAACCGGAAGAATGTAAAGCGTACAGCCGTCAAACCTCGCCTGTGGTCTTGGTGCCGCTCTCGTTGAAGAGTATCTTCACGACTTCGTCGCTCACCGAGAAGTTTTCGAGCACAGCCACGGTCTGCCAGGTGTCCCCGCCGCCGTCGGTATCGACCTGCAGGTTGGCATTCGCGCCGTCCTGCACGACCTGAACATGCTGATCCAACGTGCCGGATGCCAACTCGCCAAGCAGCGCAGACAAATCGACCACGTCGCCTTCAGCGGCATCATAATCCGTGATGACATCATCGATGCCGAGTTGCAACTCGTCATCGGCTATCACGAAGATATCGGCGCCGGCGCCACCAGTGAGTGTGTCCGAACCCGCGCCGGCGTAGAGTTTGTCGTCAAAGGCACTGCCGATGAGCGTGTCGTTGTAGTCCGATCCGATTAGCCCTTCGACATTGCGATAGGTATCGACACCCAGACCGACGGCAGTCAGATCCGCCACTGTATTTCCCGACGACTGTACGAGGGAGAAGGTAACGCCCGCGGAGGCATCCGACAGATCGAGAAGGTCAACCCCAGCCCCGCCGTCGATTGTATCGTTGCCGGAGCCGCCGCGTAGCGTGTCGCTACCGCCGCCGCCATTGATCACGTCATTGCCGTCGCGCCCGATGATGGTATCGTCGAGAGCGCCGCCTGTAAGATTGTCGGCGCCCGAGGTGCCGTAGATGAGGTTGGATTTCGTGTCGTCGCCGACGACGACAATGCCCGGGTCGCCGGGGTCGAACTTCGAGAACTCAAACTTGAAGTAGCGCGCCTGCTCGTTGCCTCCCTTGGTATCGTCATACTCGACACTCCAGACATCGGATGCCTGCGGCTCGTTTCCTGGAATTGAAAGGTACTGAGCCAAAGTCTGCGAAGGATCGGATGTGTTAATTATGAAATCAAAATCGACTTCCGTTTTCATAAGCCCGGTCGTGCCATCGAACGTCCAATTGTCAGGATTGGCATCGTTTGCGACTACCACCTGAAACTTCACTCCATCGACGTAAACAAAGACGTTGACTTGCTTCTCCAGAAAATCGCCATTCTGATCCTGGCTATTCACCGTTGCATAGGTGCCCGTTGAATCATTCAGCCCTTTTCTCGACCACTCCTGAAAATTCGTGAGAAGGGTGAGCGAACCGTCAGATGGATCCGCAGTGATTGCAGAAGCAAAGGACGACCCGAGCTCAGCGCTGGCGCTTGCATTACGACCAGATGTCAACGGTCCGCTGTTGTCAGAGATCGTCCCAACAGGACCCGGAACAGTTGTAGGCGCAACCTCGTTGATCGTCACCGAATAGGCGGTCGACTGAGAACCATCGCTCGCGCTCAAGTTCAGAGAGACGGAAGGTGTGTCGTTTATGGCTGAGGTCGGTCGATAAATTAAATTGTCAAGGAGGTTGATCCCATTCGCCGGGTCGTAGAGGACCGTATTTGCGGTAACGGCGACGTAATTTGATCCATCAAAATAGTAGACGCCGCTCGGCGAGTTCGTGGCGGTCACGATCACGTTCTCGCCATCGACGTCGGTTGGCGTCGAGACCATGAGCGGATAGCCGCTCGCATATTCCGAACCCTGTTGCGCCGGATCGCTCGGCAGCCAGACGCAGGAACTTGCGACAACCGGCGCGTCGTTGGTGCCGTTGATGGTGATCGTCACCGTCTGGGTGTCGGTGGCGCCGTCGTCGTCGGTCACCGTCACCTCGAAGCTCAGCGTGATCGTCTCGCCGGCATCGAGGAACTGCACCAGTGCGTTCGGCACCTGGTAGTTCCAGCCGGTCGCGGTCGCCGTGAAGCCGGCCAGCAGCGTGTCGGCCTGCGTCTGCGTCAGCGACCCGCCGCTCCAGCTCGGCTGCCCGGTCGGCGCATTCGTCACCGTCAGCGTCTCGTTCGTATCGACGTCGGCAAGCGTGATCGTGCCGCTCGTCGTCAGATTGCCGCTGCCGTCGACGGCGAGGTCCTCGGTCACCGCTCCCGTTGCCGTCGCCTCGATCACCGGCGCGTCGTTGGTGCCGTTGATGGTGATCGTCACCGTCTGGGTGTCGGTGGCGCCGTCGTCGTCGGTCACCGTCACCTCGAAGCTCAGCGTGATCGTCTCGCCGGCATCGAGGAACTGCACCAGTGCGTTCGGCACCTGGTAGTTCCAGCCGGTCGCGGTCGCCGTGAAGCCGGCCAGCAGCGTGTCGGCCTGCGTCTGCGTCAGCGACCCGCCGCTCCAGCTCGGCTGCCCGGTCGGCGCATTCGTCACCGTCAGCGTCTCGTTCGTATCGACGTCGGCAAGCGTGATCGTGCCGCTCGTCGTCAGATTGCCGCTGCCGTCGACGGCGAGGTCCTCGGTCACCGCTCCCGTTGCCGTCGCCTCGATCACCGGCGCGTCGTTGGTGCCGTTGATGGTGATCGTCACCGTCTGGGTGTCGGTGGCGCCGTCGTCGTCGGTCACCGTCACCTCGAAGCTCAGCGTGATCGTCTCGCCGGCATCGAGGAACTGCACCAGTGCGTTCGGCACCTGGTAGTTCCAGCCGGTCGCGGTCGCCGTGAAGCCGGCCAGCAGCGTGTCGGCCTGCGTCTGCGTCAGCGACCCGCCGCTCCAGCTCGGCTGCCCGGTCGGCGCATTCGTCACCGTCAGCGTCTCGTTCGTATCGACGTCGGCAAGCGTGATCGTGCCGCTCGTCGTCAGATTGCCGCTGCCGTCGACGGCGAGGTCCTCGGTCACCGCTCCCGTTGCCGTCGCCTCGATCACCGGCGCGTCGTTGGTGCCGTTGATGGTGATCGTCACCGTCTGGGTGTCGGTGGCGCCGTCGTCGTCGGTCACCGTCACCTCGAAGCTCAGCGTGATCGTCTCGCCGGCATCGAGGAACTGCACCAGTGCGTTCGGCACCTGGTAGTTCCAGCCGGTCGCGGTCGCCGTGAAGCCGGCCAGCAGCGTGTCGGCCTGCGTCTGCGTCAGCGACCCGCCGCTCCAGCTCGGCTGCCCGGTCGGCGCATTCGTCACCGTCAGCGTCTCGTTCGTATCGACGTCGGCAAGCGTGATCGTGCCGCTCGTCGTCAGATTGCCGCTGCCGTCGACGGCGAGGTCCTCGGTCACCGCTCCCGTTGCCGTCGCCTCGATCACCGGCGCGTCGTTGGTGCCGTTGATGGTGATCGTCACCGTCTGGGTGTCGGTGGCGCCGTCGTCGTCGGTCACCGTCACCTCGAAGCTCAGCGTGATCGTCTCGCCGGCATCGAGGAACTGCACCAGTGCGTTCGGCACCTGGTAGTTCCAGCCGGTCGCGGTCGCCGTGAAGCCGGCCAGCAGCGTGTCGGCCTGCGTCTGCGTCAGCGACCCGCCGCTCCAGCTCGGCTGCCCGGTCGGCGCATTCGTCACCGTCAGCGTCTCGTTCGTATCGACGTCGGCAAGCGTGATCGTGCCGCTCGTCGTCAGATTGCCGCTGCCGTCGACGGCGAGGTCCTCGGTCACCGCTCCCGTTGCCGTCGCCTCGATCACCGGCGCGTCGTTGGTGCCGTTGATGGTGATCGTCACCGTCTGGGTGTCGGTGGCGCCGTCGTCGTCGGTCACCGTCACCTCGAAGCTCAGCGTGATCGTCTCGCCGGCATCGAGGAACTGCACCAGTGCGTTCGGCACCTGGTAGTTCCAGCCGGTCGCGGTCGCCGTGAAGCCGGCCAGCAGCGTGTCGGCCTGCGTCTGCGTCAGCGACCCGCCGCTCCAGCTCGGCTGCCCGGTCGGCGCATTCGTCACCGTCAGCGTCTCGTTCGTATCGACGTCGGCAAGCGTGATCGTGCCGCTCGTCGTCAGATTGCCGCTGCCGTCGACGGCGAGGTCCTCGGTCACCGCTCCCGTTGCCGTCGCCTCGATCACCGGCGCGTCGTTGGTGCCGTTGATGGTGATCGTCACCGTCTGGGTGTCGGTGGCGCCGTCGTCGTCGGTCACCGTCACCTCGAAGCTCAGCGTGATCGTCTCGCCGGCATCGAGGAACTGCACCAGTGCGTTCGGCACCTGGTAGTTCCAGCCGGTCGCGGTCGCCGTGAAGCCGGCCAGCAGCGTGTCGGCCTGCGTCTGCGTCAGCGACCCGCCGCTCCAGCTCGGCTGCCCGGTCGGCGCATTCGTCACCGTCAGCGTCTCGTTCGTATCGACGTCGGCAAGCGTGATCGTGCCGCTCGTCGTCAGATTGCCGCTGCCGTCGACGGCGAGGTCCTCGGTCACCGCTCCCGTTGCCGTCGCCTCGATCACCGGCGCGTCGTTGGTGCCGTTGATGGTGATCGTCACCGTCTGGGTGTCGGTGGCGCCGTCGTCGTCGGTCACCGTCACCTCGAAGCTCAGCGTGATCGTCTCGCCGGCATCGAGGAACTGCACCAGTGCGTTCGGCACCTGGTAGTTCCAGCCGTCGCGGTCGCCGTGAAGCCGGCCAGCAGCGTGTCGGCCTGCGTCTGCGTCAGCGACCCGCCGCTCCAGCTCGGCTGCCCGGTCGGCGCATTCGTCACCGTCAGCGTCTCGTTCGTATCGACGTCGGCAAGCGTGATCGTGCCGCTCGTCGTCAGATTGCCGCTGCCGTCGACGGCGAGGTCCTCGGTCACCGCTCCCGTTGCCGTCGCCTCGATCACCGGCGCGTCGTTGGTGCCGTTGATGGTGATCGTCACCGTCTGGGTGTCGGTGGCGCCGTCGTCGTCGGTCACCGTCACCTCGAAGCTCAGCGTGATCGTCTCGCCGGCATCGAGGAACTGCACCAGTGCGTTCGGCACCTGGTAGTTCCAGCCCGTCGCGGTCGCCGTGAAGCCGGCCAGCAGCGTGTCGGCCTGCGTCTGCGTCAGCGACCCGCCGCTCCAGCTCGGCTGCCCGGTCGGCGCATTCGTCACCGTCAGCGTCTCGTTCGTATCGACGTCGGCAAGCGTGATCGTGCCGCTCGTCGTCAGATTGCCGCTGCCGTCGACGGCGAGGTCCTCGGTCACCGCTCCCGTTGCCGTCGCCTCGATCACCGGCGCGTCGTTGGTGCCGTTGATGGTGATCGTCACCGTCTGGGTGTCGGTGGCGCCGTCGTCGTCGGTCACCGTCACCTCGAAGCTCAGCGTGATCGTCTCGCCGGCATCGAGGAACTGCACCAGTGCGTTCGGCACCTGGTAGTTCCAGCCGGTCGCGGTCGCCGTGAAGCCGGCCAGCAGCGTGTCGGCCTGCGTCTGCGTCAGCGACCCGCCGCTCCAGCTCGGCTGCCCGGTCGGCGCATTCGTCACCGTCAGCGTCTCGTTCGTATCGACGTCGGCAAGCGTGATCGTGCCGCTCGTCGTCAGATTGCCGCTGCCGTCGACGGCGAGGTCCTCGGTCACCGCTCCCGTTGCCGTCGCCTCGATCACCGGCGCGTCGTTGGTGCCGTTGATGGTGATCGTCACCGTCTGGGTGTCGGTGGCGCCGTCGTCGTCGGTCACCGTCACCTCGAAGCTCAGCGTGATCGTCTCGCCGGCATCGAGGAACTGCACCAGTGCGTTCGGCACCTGGTAGTTCCAGCCGGTCGCGGTCGCCGTGAAGCCGGCCAGCAGCGTGTCGGCCTGCGTCTGCGTCAGCGACCCGCCGCTCCAGCTCGGCTGCCCGGTCGGCGCATTCGTCACCGTCAGCGTCTCGTTCGTATCGACGTCGGCAAGCGTGATCGTGCCGCTCGTCGTCAGATTGCCGCTGCCGTCGACGGCGAGGTCCTCGGTCACCGCTCCCGTTGCCGTCGCCTCGATCACCGGCGCGTCGTTGGTGCCGTTGATGGTGATCGTCACCGTCTGGGTGTCGGTGGCGCCGTCGTCGTCGGTCACCGTCACCTCGAAGCTCAGCGTGATCGTCTCGCCGGCATCGAGGAACTGCACCAGTGCGTTCGGCACCTGGTAGTTCCAGCCGGTCGCGGTCGCCGTGAAGCCGGCCAGCAGCGTGTCGGCCTGCGTCTGCGTCAGCGACCCGCCGCTCCAGCTCGGCTGCCCGGTCGGCGCATTCGTCACCGTCAGCGTCTCGTTCGTATCGACGTCGGCAAGCGTGATCGTGCCGCTCGTCGTCAGATTGCCGCTGCCGTCGACGGCGAGGTCCTCGGTCACCGCTCCCGTTGCCGTCGCCTCGATCACCGGCGCGTCGTTGGTGCCGTTGATGGTGATCGTCACCGTCTGGGTGTCGGTGGCGCCGTCGTCGTCGGTCACCGTCACCTCGAAGCTCAGCGTGATCGTCTCGCCGGCATCGAGGAACTGCACCAGTGCGTTCGGCACCTGGTAGTTCCAGCCGGTCGCGGTCGCCGTGAAGCCGGCCAGCAGCGTGTCGGCCTGCGTCTGCGTCAGCGACCCGCCGCTCCAGCTCGGCTGCCCGGTCGGCGCATTCGTCACCGTCAGCGTCTCGTTCGTATCGACGTCGGCAAGCGTGATCGTGCCGCTCGTCGTCAGATTGCCGCTGCCGTCGACGGCGACGTCCTCGTCTTCGGTGACGGCGCCGTCCGCGGTAAGGGCTAAAATTGGGGTGTCATTCGCGTCGAGCAGCGCAAGCAGTATTTCCTCCTGCGGCGTGGTGCCAAACTGCAGCTCCGTCGGATCGAGCAAAGAAATCGCCGGCCCCGCATCGCCGATACCGCCGGAAGCTTCAGAGAAATTACCGCCGCTGCTCTGACCCGAAACCACGCTGATGGTTCCGTCGGGTCCAGCCGCAATGTTGATGCCGTTGCCTTCGAGGACCGCCACCAGCGTTTCCCGCGGGATCTCCGCATCGCCAATCACGAAGGTCGGGATATTCAGCGCCGCATTTTCAATTCTGATTTCGGCCCCGCCGGGCTGCTCCAGCACAATGTCGTTACCGACGACCTTGATGTTTTCGAGGGAGATGCCGGCCGCGAGCCGCACGACATTGTCGGCATCCGCTTTGACGCTCTCGGGCATCTCTGCAATGGGTGCCGCCGCTCCGCTGTCATCGGCCGGCCCGCCGGTGGCCGGATCGAGGAGCAGCGGCTCAGACGGATCACCTGCTTGCGCGACGAGGCGCCCGCCCTTCCCGACGATATCGTCATGCACTGCCTCATTGCCTGCCGTCAGAGCCCTTGCACCGGCTGAAAGAGAGAAACCTTCGGTTGCCATGGATACGTCCCCCAAGAATTAAAAGAACGTAAAGCATAAGGTCCCTTTGAAAGCAATTCTTAGGAAAACGTTAGGACGGGAGTACCACATAATATAATATGCCATTCAGGATTATTTCTTTTTTGAATGGCACAAAAGCATAGTCCCATATGCCTTCTCGACCCCGCACCCCGCCAACACGAGGAACACAGATCGCTAACGCACCCACGCAGTGCTTCCGATTAATAGTAAGCTCATAGTGCTTCCTGGATTTTCCTCGCCAACCTATGGATTTTTACGGATGAAACATCCGTGTTAGTAATATAAACATTATTTAAAATTTTAAACAAATTGCACATCTGAGTAATACCATACGTATTCCTTGCTGCTTTACGTGAGTTTTTCTTTTTGTCCTTATGGTGTTGCCAATCAACCGTGAGGTGTGGCGATGGGCAGGAAGATTTGGACGGGCATCAAGACCTATTCGAAGGCGCTCGTTTTGGCGGCCGTCCTGATGAGTCCTGGCACAGCGTCGGTCGGGCAGCCTGTTTCCGCCTCTCTGGGCCCGTTGCAATACAGCCTCGGGGCGCCGATCGCCGCAGCCGTCACCGCAGTTGAATTCTGGCAGGCGAAAGCCTCGGCCGCGCTCGCGACGGCTGGACGGCACGATATTGCCGCGCTTACCTCGGCCCGACCTCACCGCAAACCAGCCACGCGTCAGAACGCTGCTGCCGTATTCCAATCGGTAGCCTTCCGCGTGTCCTCGATTCCGGCGGCACAGAACTGGCGAACAGTCTATCCCCGCGTTGCAGCCGCAGATTTCAAGTCCTGCGAGACGCCGAGTCAATGCGAGGCAAGAGCGATCCTCCGCAAGGCAATCGACAACGCCGCCGGGTCCGGCTTTCACCAGAAGCTGAGCGGCATCAACCGCACGGTAAACTGGCTTGTGCGCTATGAACCGGACGCGCAGAACTATGGCTCCAGGGATTACTGGGCGGCTCCGAATGAAATTCTCGCGCGTGGTAAGGGCGACTGCGAGGACTATGCCATCCTCAAAATGGCTGCACTCAAGGAACTCGGGCTGCCGCCGCGGTCAATGTCGATCGTTGTCCTTCGCGACACCCGGCGAAATCTTTATCACGCCGTGCTATCCGTCATGACGAGCCAAGGCTATTTCATCCTGGACAACCTAAGCAATGAGGTAAAGCTCGACAGCACGCTCCCCGATTACCAGCCGCTGTTTTCGGTCAGCGCGGATCGCGCCTGGATCCATGGCATCAGGACCGGCAGCGACAAGGTCGCCTCTGCCGCCCCGCTCTTGCTCGACGTGATGCCCGGCGAAGGCACGCTGCGATAAACAGCGGGCCGCCGATCACGCCAGGATGAAGCCGAGAATGACATCCTGGCCGAGCAACGATGAGAGCGCAGCATTCAGGCGACCACGGGTGATATGCTCGTTGATTCCGATCGTAAAGCCAGCCGATTGAGGCTCGCCAGGGGAGGCTTTCAACCGTCCGACCAGTTCGGCGAACTGCATGTCGAAGGCCAGTCTAAGCCCTTGCGCCGGCGGAGAGGCCTGGAACCCGAGAAAACGCGACTGCACAAAGGTGAGAAAGGCCGGGTTGTAAGCGACAATGCGCCTATTGCCCGCCAGTGCGAATGCCGGCGACGGACACGCGTATACCTGACCGGTGATGACCGAAAGACTACTACGCTCCCGGGCGTCCGCCAGCTGTTCGCGCAGGTATTTCGCCGCGACATAGCGCAGCCTCGCCGTCAGGTTTCCTCCTTCACGCAACACCTGCTCGCATTCGGCGACGATATCGGCAAGCTTCACGCGCCTTTCGGCGGCCAAGTCCGAAAGAACCGCCCAGAAAAGCGCCTCGAGCTTGATCCCGCGCCGTTGCCCGCCAACGGTTACGACGCGAAAGCGCAGTTCGCTCAAGTCCTCGACCGACGCGGTCGACTGATCGTCACCCATTCGCTAGCGCTCCCGCAGCGCTTCCTCACGCGCCTTGTTTATGGGTTTCATCAGATAGGTGAGGATCGTCTTCTTGCCTGTCATGATGTCGACGGAGGCGATCATGCCCGGCATGATCTCATACTCACGGCCATCCTTCTCGAGCGCCGCCTTGTCGGTTTTCACGCGCACCAGGTAATAGGTTTCGCCTGTATTCGGATCGACCAGACTGTCCGCGCCGATGGTCTCGACTTCGCCGCCCAGGCCGCCATAGATGGAGAAGTCGTAGGCCGAGATCTTGATCAAGGCCGGCTGTCCGGCGCGGACGAACGCGACGTCGCGCGGTGAAAGCCGCGCTTCCACGAGGAGCGTTTCGGACGTCGGCACGACTCCGCCGATCACCGCGCCAGGGGTCACATAGGCACCCACCGTATTGACGTCCAGAGTGTTGATGATGCCGTCGACGGGCGATCGGATGTCGGTGTTTGCAACCCGGCTGCTCGCGCCCCGGATCGTCTCCTCTATCACCGAGAGCTGGGAAAGCGCCTCGGTCTTTTCCGCCAGCGCCTCCTGCCTGAGCTGCAGCGACAGTTCCGTCACCTGCAGTTCGGCTTCCCGGACCGCCGCCTCCAATCGCCCGATCGATTCCCGGGCCAAAGCGAGTTGGCCGCGCGTATCCGTCAACTCCTTCTCGTTTCTCAATAATTCGGTTTGTGCGACCAGCTTGCGCTTCACCATCGGCGCCAGCAGGTCCCGTTCGCGCTCGGTCACCTGCAGGTTTTCGGTGAGCCGTGCGATATTTGCCTGCGCTTCCGCAAGCTCCTTCTGCCGCTGACCATAACGGGCCTGCATGACCGAGAGCTTGTTATTGAAATTGCCGGCCTTGGCGCGCAGCAGCTGCTCCTCGTTCGAGCATATACCCGGCGCTGTTTTGGCGATTTCGTCCGGGCACTTGTAATCGGAGTCGTAGGCACCCGCCTCCTCGAGTTTCAGCCGCGCTATCTGCGCGCGCAGCGACCGCGCCTTGGCTTCCAGTTCCCCAAGCGACGAGCCGGTGACCGTGTCGTCCAATCTCAGAATGAGTTCGCCGCGCCGAATGACCTGGCCAACCTGGACCGCGATTTCCTGGACGATTCCCGGTTCGCTCGACTGAATGATCCGCGTCTTTGAGACGGGGATGACCTTTCCCTCACCGCGGGCGATCTCGTCCACTTCGGCAATTGCTGCCCAGGCCACGAAGCAGGTCATGAGCAGAGCGATGACGAGCAAGCCCGCACGCGCGGCCAAGGGTGGCTTTTCGGTCAATCCGGCGTTCATGCGCTCGCCCCTGAGGCAGTACTGGTCGCCCCGCCTCGCCTCTGCAACTGCTCGATCACCTGCGACTTGGGTCCATCGGCAACGATGCGTCCGTGGTCAAGGACCAGGAGCCGGTCGACGAGATGGAGCATGCTATGGCGGTGCGTCGAGATCAATACGGTCACATCCCCGCCGAAAACGGTGGAGAGCCGGTTGATGAGGTCCCGTTCGCTGGCCAGATCCATGGCGCCGGATGGCTCGTCCAGGAAAACGATCTTCGGTTTGCGAAGGAGCAGGCGCGCAATGGCAACCGCCTGGCGTTGCCCCCCGGAAAGTTGCGATCCACGCTCGCCAACCGGCATATCATAGCCGCGCGGATGATGCGATACGAAATCATCGACGCCTGCAAGCTTGGCCGCCTTGACCATTTCTTCGTCGCTCGCGGTCGGATTGGCCATCAGGAGATTGTCCTTGATGGTGCCGGAGAACAGGTCCGAATTCTGCGAGACGAAGGACACGGCCGATCGCACCACCGACGGGTGGAATTGCCGGATGTCGACGCCATCGAGCAATATGCGGCCCGCACTCGGCGCATAGAGCCCGGCGAGCAGGCGACCGATCGTCGTCTTGCCGGAGCCGATTCGGCCGATGATGCCGACGCGCTCACCCGCCTTGATGCTCACGTTCATGCCATGGATCACCTTATGGTCGCTGCCGGGATAGGCGAAATCCACATCGGTAAAACTTATGCTTCCCTCGCGAATGTCGCGATTGACGAAGCCGACCGTATTCGGCCGGTCTTCGGGCTGCTCCATGACGGAATTCAGTATTTTTAACGACAGAAGCGCCTGGCGAAGCCGCGCAAGCGTCAAGGCGATTTGGCCGAGCGGCGCGACCGCGCGGCCAGCCAGCATGCTGGCGGCAATGATCGCACCGGTAGAGATGTTGCCGAGGGTGAATTCATACGCGCCCGCCACCACGATGCAGACGGTGACGAGTTGCTGCACGAATTGCGTTGCATGCGAGGCCCAGGAGGAAATGTGCTTGATCTGCTCGGATGTGTTTGAAGAGTGCTTGCCCAGCTCGTTCCACCGGCGAAGCAGCAATTTCTCCGCGTGCAGGGTCTTGACCGTCTCGATCGCACTGATCGTTTCCACGAGCATAGCTTGGCGCTGGGCGGATTCGTTCGAGGCCGCGGCCACGCGATTGGCGATCTTGCGTTGCGCCACATAGCCGATGATCACACTGCAGACGAAGGCGACGGCAGGAACGAGTGCGAGCCACCCGGCGATAGCATAGATCGCGGCTATGAAGACGAAGGCGAAAAGACTGTCGATGAGGGTGCTCACCGTATTCGAAGTGAAGAACTCGCGCACGAACTCGAACTGCATGACGCGGTTGGCGTATTCGCCCGTCGATTGCGGACGCGAGGCAAGCGTTGCATGCAGGATCTTCTCGAAAAGCAGATAGGAAAGCTTCAGGTCCGCCTTGCGTCCCGCATAGTCGATCAGCGCGGCGCGCACAGTCTTCAACAGAAAGTCGAAAAGGATGGCGACGCTGATGCCGAGCGCCAGAACCCAAAGTGTCGAGATCGCCTTGTTGGGCAGAATGCGATCGTAGACATTCATCGTGAACAGAGGCGTCGCCAAGGCGAGCAAGTTGATGAATAAGGCCGCGAGCGCGACTTGCGCATAGGCCTGCCAGAATGGCCTGACAGTCGCGGTCAGCCAATGTTGCCGGTCGATATCGCGCGCCTCTCCAATCCCCGGAACGGCTGCCGTATTCAGGTAGGTCGCCGAAAAGGAGACGGCATAGGCGACGTCATCCAGTCGCAAGTCCGAAAATCTGAGGGGCTCACCATCGGGAGACGACGCATTCGAAAAGCTCAGCGCGCCGTCGGGCTCCTCTTCCAGAAGGGCAACCGAGCGGCCGTCCCGGAAGATGACGAGAAGCGGGAAGAAGAAACTGCGGCTGGCGCAGGCGCGTCGGGTGACGAGTTCCGCCTCCAGTCCGACGCGCTCCGCGAGACGGGACACGTCCTCGAAACTGGGCGAGCGGGCGTCGAACGGCACGTCCGAAAAAAGCACAGTCTCCGACGACGGACGGTTCAAGAAGATGCAGATCTCCTTGAACGCGGTCGTGAAGCCGGTCAGTACCGGTCCGGTTTTTGCTCGCGTGTCAACGCTTTGCATAAGAATGACCGATCATGTGCCCTGGCAAAGGGCATCATTTCTGCCGGATTGGCGCAAGCAAATCCAAAGGCAGGTCGTTCGTTTGCCGGGAGGGCACCCGCCGGTAAGTCTCGGTAGCAGGGGGCGCAGGGACATTGAACTCGTTGCGCGCATAGGCGTCGGCTTGAGCCGGCGCATGGATGTTCATCGTCGCAAGAAGCTGGCCGGTTGCCGCAAGCAGGCGGTATTCCGAGAACAAGGCAGCATATTGCGCCGTCTTCGCCAGGACATTCGAATTGAAGCGTGCGTTCTGCGCCCCGAGCACGTCCAGCAGCGAACGCTGACCGACCGCAAGCTGCTCGCGATAGGAAGAGACCAGTTGGTCGTTCACCTGTGCCTGTGCTCTCAGCGTGCGGGAGAGACCGGACTGAGTGGCGCGCCGCTCCCAGGAAATGCGCACGGCCTCTTCGACCTCGCGATGCGCCTGATGGAAGACGAGCCGCTGCTCGCTCGCGCGGCGCATTTGTTCCTGCTCATTGGCGATGTCGATGCCGCCACGATAGAGGTTCCACCGCGCAACGATTCGCGCTTGAGCGTCCCAGGTGTTTCCCGTCGAGCCATCGATGTCGTTGCCGGTGCGAACCCGCCCCTCGGCGACGATCTCAGGCAGCATGTCCGATTTCGCCGCCTTGACCTGCGAATCCGCGACATTGATATCGGCGTCGGCCGCCTTGATGCGCGGGTTGTTCGTGCGTGCGATGCCGATCGCCGTCTCAAGTGTTCTCGGCAAGGCGGCCGCGACCGATTTCGGCATGGATGGGTTGGTGAGCGGTTGGCCGACCAGACGATTGAAGCTGATCTGAGCCGTGTCCAGCGCTTCTTGCGCCTCGAGCAGCCGCGCCTTTGCCGACAGCAGACGTTCGTCGACCTGTTGGAGATCGGCTTGGGTCAGTCTTCCGCCCGAAATCAGCGAATCGATGTCGGAGCGGATCGACTGGTGCGCAGCGACGTTGCGGCGCGCTTCCTCGACGATCTGCTGCTGAAGAATGTATTCGAAATATTCGCGAACGATCTGCAAGCCGATCGTTTCGGATCGCTCCAGGACGCGAAATGAAGCACTGTCGACGCGCGCCGCCTGACGCTCCAGCTCGGCACGGCGACCGCCGCCATCGAATAGTTTCTGCGTGACGGTGAGGCCTACTTCCGAAGGATAAAGCGGATCATTTTCTATGGAAGCGGACCGCCGGCTGCCATCTTCCAGGTGACGAGCTCCAGTCGAAGCCTCCAGATCTACGCTCGGCAAGTAAAGCCCGCGCGCCTGCCGCAATTCGAACTCGATCGCCTCACGGTTTTCTATTGACTGGCCGATTTCGGGGTTCGATTCCATTGCGACCTGCAAGGCTTCTCGCAACGTCATGGCCTGCGTTACACTGCTGGCAAAAAAAGTCGATCCGAGCAGAATGGAAAACAAACTGCCCCTAATAAATTTACGCGGCTTCAAGCAATCCCCCTTGCAGCGAATGCGCTACAAACCAGACCATTCATGCATTAAAAATCGAAAACTGTGGCAGATAATACATAGCGCCAAAAAGAGAGCTATCGATTTCAGATCGCACCGCGGCATGCTGTGGTTTTCGCCAGAGTTTGTTGCAAAAATAGAACAACTGTGCACTGTGGCCAGCAATCCATTTCGCCTTGCTTGCAAGCGTGCCGTTCAGGCCGAGGGCAGTCGCGCAAGCTCCGGGGAAGAGGCGGACTCTTCTGCAATGACAACGGTTTGCGACGCAGCCAATCGGTGCAGCCGCTCCAGGTCGATGCTTCCCTCGAACAGGACGCCCCCCACGCTCAGGGCCAGATCGACGGTTTTCCCGTCCGCTGCGAAATGCGAGGCTGCCAAGGCTTTGGACAGGCGGACGCAGACTTCGTTGGCATCCGACTCACTGGCGCCCGCGAGCAGAACGTCGAAGCTCGCCGGACCCGTGCGCGCAACGATGTCGTCACGACGAACGGAAGTGGTAATGGTCGAGGCGACGAACTGCAAAAGTTCATCGCCCCATTGCGGCCCAAAGCTCCCGGCCATCTCATCGAGATTGTTGATGCGCACGTGAATGAGGGCGCCTTGAAGCGCATCACCTGAGCGCCTGTGCCGGCGTTCCAACCGGTCGACGTGTTGAACGAGGCCGCGTGCGGTTATGCAACCCGTCGTGCTGTCGCGGGAGACGACATGATTCACCTGGTTGCGAAATCGTTCGGCGCGGCGGGATTGAACAGCCGCAAGCACGATCAGGGGGGTCCCCAAGAGCAACGAGACAAGGCCAGCAGCCGCCACTGCGGCGATGTGGGGGCGATCGGCAAGCGCCACAAGACTGAGATAGGTCAACAACTGGGTAAGAACGGCGAAGCTGATGATGCCGCCGAGCGTATAACGCACTACCCGCCAGTCCTTCTGCGCTTTGAACGGCACTTCCCGCTGCACGATTCCATGCTCCCGATTCGTTGACGCCGACCGGTCTAGCGCACTCTTATGCATATTCCCTTGCGCGGATACCTACAAATTTATGGGTTCGGCGGGATGCGTTCGCAAAAAGAATGAGTTAGCGGCGCAATTGTCGCTACAGCGCCGCGCGTCCTTTCAGACGCGCACATGTCGCTGTAACTCTTTGAAACTGCGAATCTGCGCATCGAGCTTTCCGAAAATCGGTTCCGATTTTCGGGCCGATGCGCTAGACGCCAAAGACGACCGCTCCGCCGACCAATCCCGCACCGGCGGCCGTCAACAGGAGCTTCTCTCCCGAAACAAAGGGGCTCGCCCCGTGCGCCACCGAAAGCGAGAGCGGAATTGTTGCAGCCGACGAATTGCCATGCTCCTCAATCGTCCGCACCGTTCTTGAGCGGTCGATGCCGAGTTGGTTGCAGACGGCGTCGAAGATCCTGACATTGGCCTGATGTGGCACGAACCGGCTGACATCGGTCGGGCGCATACCTGCGGCGGCGAGGGCGCGGCTTGCACAGCGTGTCATCATGTCCACGGCACGGGAAAACACCTCTCGACCATCGCGCATGGTCATGAGGAATTCCTCGGCAGCGAAATCCGGTGAGAAAGGTCGATTGCTGCCGCCAGCGGAGATCGAGATCAGGTCGTAGCCGCTTCCATCGCAGGCGAGGTCGACGCCGATAACGCCCGTCTCCGGATCGCCGGAAGGCGCGACCAACACGGCGCCCGCAGCGTCCGCGAAGAGAACCGCACTCGCCCGTTCCGCCGGATTGATCCGGCGGCTCAAAATATTCGCAGCCACGACGAGCACCGGCCTCCCCTGCGACCGCACGAATCCATCGGCGAGCGTCAGCGCGTAAAGAAAGCCCGAGCAGGCGCCGGCAAGGTCGATGGCGCCCGAATGGATAAGCCCGAGCCGGTGGGCGAGCAACGGCGCCGAGGGTGGAAGAAGGCGGTCGGGCGTCGAGGTCGCGAGCAGGGTAAGGGCGACGTCGCTTCGCGCGATGCCCGCATCCGCGAGTGCAGCCTCGCCGGCCTCGGCGGCAAGCCCCGTCAGCGTGTCCCCCTCCTCGGCCCAGTATCGCGCTCGGATGCCCGTCCGGCGCTCGATCCAGCCCAACTCAAGGCCGAGCTTTGCTTCGATTTCGCCGTTTTCAACGCGCCTTGCCGGCACGGCATGCCCGAATCCTGCGAGGCGCGATGACCGGACAATCCTCATGGCTGCCCCATCGCGAAGGCCGAGGCCGCTTCGTCTATGGCGTCATAGGCCCGATCCAGATCGGCTTCCGTGACGCAATAGGGCGGCATCAAATAAATTACATTGCCGAGAGGGCGGATGAGCAGCTTCCGGTTGCGGAAAAATGCCCGGAGACGGGGGCCAATATCAGAGAGATAGCCCTGCGTCGGCACATTGAGATCAAGGGCGGCGATGGTGCCGGACTGCCGGATGTCGCGAAAGCGTGGATCGGCTTCGAAGCGCTTCAGATTCTGGCGTTGGCGGCTGGCGAGTGCCGCGATGCGGTCTGCGACGGGCTCGGTCTTCCATATGTCGAGATTGGCGAGCGCGGCCGCGCAGGCGATGGGGTTGGCGGTATATGAGCTTGAGTGAAAGAACGTCCGGCGGCGGTCACGCGAAAGATGCGCGTCGAAGATCGGCGCAGTGCTAAGGGTGGCGGCCAACGGCAGCGCACCGCCCGTGAGCCCTTTCGACGTGCAGAGTATGTCTGGTGCGATTCCGGCCTGTTCATAGGCGAAACGCGTGCCGGTCCGGCCCCAGCCGGTCATCACCTCGTCGGCGATCAACAGCGTGCCATGCCGCTCGGCTATACGCTTCAGTTCGGCAAGTGTTGCGGCCGGATAGACCTTCATGCCGCCGGCGCCCAGCACAAGCGCTTCGACGAGCAGTGCCGCGACCTCGCCGGATGCGCAAAGGGAATCGAAGGCGTCCAGCGTGTGCTGCTCGCGGCCTGGCCCCGGAAACGGCAATCTGTCGACGGCGAAGAGCAGCGGCTCGTAGGCGGTATTGAAGACGCCGCGTTCTCCGGCCGACATCGTGCCGATCGTGTCGCCGTGATAGCCGTGCTCCAGCACACAGATGCGGCTGCGTGGCCTGCCTGTGTTATGGAAATAGCCGAGCGCCATCTTCAGCGCCACTTCCACCGCCGTCGAGCCGCTGTCGGAATAGAATACGTGCTCCAGTCCGCCGGGCGCGACTTCGATCAGGCCCTTCGCGAGTTCTTCCGCCGGTTCATGGGTATATTCCGCAAAGATGATCTGGTCGTAGGTTTCCGACGCACGGCGGATCGCTTCCATGATCGCCGGGTGGCGGTGGCCATGGGTGATGACCCACCATGACGAGATAGCGTCGAGTATCCGCGCACCGTCCTCATCCACGAGACAGGCGCCCTCGGTGCGGACGATACGCTTCATCGCCGGCTCCAGCGCATGCTGGGTAAAGGGGTGCCAAACCGGAGAATTGCTCATGTCGACACTTCGCGGAACTGGTTGATGTCGAAATTGTCGCGGAAGGCTAGCCGCAGTGAATCCGCCGTCAGCGGGTCGAGCCACGGCAGCCGCCCGAGTACGCGCACCTGACCAATTTCGGCAATGATGGCCTCGGTATCCGCCTGCCGGTCGCCGATGAAAGCAACGCCAAACACAGGGATCGAGCGGCGGCGCAGGGCCTCCAGCGACAGCAAGGTATGGTTGATGGTACCGAGACCGGTCCGAGCGCAGAGGATGAGGGGCAATTGCCAGCGTTCGAAGATCTCGGCGAAGAGCAGCCGTTCGGTGAGCGGCACCATGAGCCCGCCTGCCCCCTCGATGACGAGCGGCGCGTCGATCGCAGGCGGAGAAAGGCGCTCGGGGCGGATCGCGACGCCGTCGAGCCGTGCCGCAAGATGCGGCGAGGCCGGTGTTGCGAGCCTGTAGGTTTCCGGCAAAATGCGCCCTGGCGCGATCCGGCCGAGCCGCCGGACGCTATCGCTGTCAGTTTCGCCATCGAGACCAGACTGGACCGGCTTCCAGTAGAAGCCCGAGATGGCATCGGTGAGCGCGGCGGCAAAGACTGTTTTGCCGATACCCGTATCCGTTCCCGTGACGACAAAAGTCAGCGTCATGGCCGCTCCTCCGCGAGCGCCACCTTCAGCCTGTCCAACACGCCGACGATCTCCGTTCTCCCGATATTCAACGTGATCGCAATCCTGAGCCGCGCCGTGCCTTCCGGAACGGTGGGCGGACGGATCGCCCGGACGTCGTAGCCTTCCGCCTGCATGCGTGCTGCGATCCGCAGCGCCCGTCCATTGTCGCCGATCATCACCGGCAGGATCTGCGATCCGCTGCCCGCCACACCGAGGGTCGTGGCAAGCGCCTCGTTCGCGAAGTGGCTCAATTGGTCGAGGCCTGCACGCCGGTCGGGCTCGTCGGCGACGATCTTCAATGCCTCGCGAACAGCAGCCGCCGTCAGAGGCGACGGCGCGGTCGAATAGATGAAACCGCGGGCGCGATTGACGATGTAGTCGCAAACCAAGCGGCTTGCTCCCAGCAAGGCGCCCGAGACGCCAAGGGCCTTTCCGCAGGTATGCAGCGCCACGATGTTTTCTCGGCCTTCGAGCACCGCCGAAAGGCCGCGGCCGCCGTGACCGTGGACACCGGTGGCATGCGCCTCGTCTATCACCAGAAAACCGTCGTGCCGGTCTGCAAGCGCGGCCAGCGCTTCCAGCGGGGCACGGTCGCCATCCATGGAATAGAGGCTTTCGACGGCAATCCACGGATGGCCCCTGCCCCCTGCGCGCCGCCATCTGCCGATGGCGTCCGCAAAGGCGTCGACGTCGTTGTGCCGTGCGGCCATTGCGTCTGCCTTACTGGCGGCAATCCCCTCGTGGGCGCTTGCATGGATCAGGGCATCGTGAACGATCAGGTCACCGCGCTGCGGCAGCACGGAGAAGAGTGCCGCATTGGCCGCATAGCCACTGCCGAAGAAAAGCACCCGCCCGGCACGGAAGAATGCCGCCGCCTCCGCCTCCAGCGCCTCGTGTTCGGCATGGTTGCCGCGCAGCAGCCGCGATCCGCCGGCGCCGACCGGCACGCCCCGCTCGATCGCCGCGGTGATGGCGGCCTTGAGCCGTGGAGAATCCGCAAGTCCAAGGTAATCATTGGACGTGAAGTCGATACCACCCGGGGCCGCGAGCAGGCGGCGGCGTCCCTTGCGCTCGAGACCCGCCAATGTCTTTTCGTAGCGGTAGAGCGCGTCCACGCTCATTCGGCGGGCTCCGGTACCGTCGGCGCCATTTCCATCGGTTTCAGCCCCAAACGGCGGAACAGGGCCGCATCGTGATCCTCGCCGGGATTGTCGGCCGTCAGCAGAGTCTCGCCGACGAAAATCGAATTGGCGCCGGCAAGGAAACAGAGCGCCTGCATCTCGTCGCTCATCCCGGTCCGCCCTGCCGACAGGCGGACATGACTTTCCGGCATCAGGATGCGCGCAAGGGCAATAGTGCGTACGAACTCGATCGGATCGACCGGCGGCGCATCGGCAAGCTTCGAACCGGCAATCGGGATCAACATGTTGATCGGCACGCTTTCGGGAGGACTGGGCAGATTGGCAAGCGTGACCAGCATCGAGATTCGGTCGTCGGCGGCCTCTCCCATCCCGAGGATGCCGCCGGCGCAGACCTTGATCCCCGCCTCGCGTACATTGGCGAGCGTCTCCAGACGATCGGCGAAGGTCCGGGTGGTGATGATCTCGCTATAGAAGCGCTCCGACGTATCGACATTGTGGTTGTAGTAGTCGAGGCCTGCATCGGCGAGTCGTTCCGATTGCGCCGGCGTCAGCATGCCAAGCGTCATGCAGGTTTCCATGCCGAGCGCCTTCACGCCGCGTACCATGGCGGCGATGGACTCCATGTCGCGCTCCTTCGGGCTGCGCCAGGCTGCGCCCATGCAGTAGCGCGTCGCGCCGCCTTCCTTGGCCTTGCGTGCCTCGGCAATGACGCGTTCGACCTCCATCAGTTTGGAGGCCTTGAGCCCGGTCGGGTAATGCGCCGACTGGCTGCAATAGCCGCAATCCTCTGCGCAGCCGCCAGTCTTGATGGAGAGCAGCCGGCTCATTTGCACGGCGTTCGGATCGAAATGCACGCGATGGACGGATTGCGCCTGGAACAGCAGGTCGTTGAAAGGCAAATTATAGATTTTTTTTGCCTCGGCGAGCGCCCACCGCTCGTCTACGGCGTCTTCTTTTGCCAATTGCCCGCTATCCGCAGCGCGTGCATCCAACATTCCGGTATCCCCCTCCAGTCACCATAGATTTCGACTCCTCATTATCTATAATTTTCTTGGAGGACAACCTCGCTCGAAGCGAGGCGGCGAAACCTGCACGAAACTGCGAGCCTATGGTGATTTCTCGGACGAAGGGCGCGCCGGGAAGATCCAGAGCGAGCCGACACGCTTGAACCTTGGCGCCCCAAGACGCCTGCCGCGTTTCCAAAGATGGGCGTACCGTACTGTAGTTCAGGAACGGAACTTCAAACGCCGATCCGCTGTGGCCGTGCAGTTTCCTCAAACGGAGGCCGCCGAGGCACGCCGACATTACTGCGAGCCAGTTCGATCCGCTTGCCTTCGCGGTCGAACAGATGCAACTGCGCGGGGTCTATCGCGAGACCGACTACGTCACCGCTCCGCACCAAGCCTCGACCATTCTCCACTATAGCCAGTTCCGGTTGCGTGGCCGAGGTCACGTAGGTCGCCGAACCGGTGGACTCAACGCTCCCGACAGGGATGTCGAAGTCGCCGTCGCCGCCTGGGACTATCCTGATGTGCTCCGGGCGGATGCCGACGGTTACCGGCGTCCCCGGCGCGAGCCCCTCGGCGAGTGGGAGCCGGCCAAAATCCAGGACCGCATGTGTCCCGCCCTCGTCGACCCTCGCGGAGACCAGATTCATTGCCGGCGAACCGATAAAGCCCGCCACGAAACGGTTGGCCGGTCGGTCGTAAAGATCAAGGGGGCGGCCTTGCTGCTCGATCACGCCGTCGCGCATGACGACGACATGGTCGGCCATGGTCATCGCCTCGATCTGATCGTGCGTGACATAGACCGAAGTGGCGTGCAGCCGGTCGTGCAGCGCGCGAATTTCCTTGCGCATATGCACCCGCAGTGCCGCATCGAGATTAGAAAGCGGCTCGTCGAAGAGGAATGCCTTCGGATGACGGATAATGGCGCGGCTCATCGCGACGCGCTGCCGCTGACCGCCGGAGAGTTCGCGCGGATAGCGCTGCATCAGGCCGGCAAGGCCTGTGGTCGCCGCCACTTCCTCCGCCGCCTTCCGCGCCTCCGCCTTTTTCACGCCGCGTATGCGCAAGCTGTATGTCAGGTTCTGCTCGACCGTCATGTGGGGGTACAGCGCATAGGACTGGAAGACCATTGCGACGTCGCGCTTGCGCGGGGGAACATCGTTCATGCGGTCGCCGGCTATCCTCATCTCTCCAGTCGTGATCTTTTCCAGGCCGGCAAGCGAGCGCAGCAGCGTCGACTTTCCGCAGCCCGAGGGCCCGACGAGCGCGACGAAGCTCCCCTTCTCGATCGCAAGATCGATGTTCTTGAGCGCATGATAGGCTCCATAGAACTTGTTGACGCCGTTGAGCTCGATTTGAAGGGTCATTTGAGGGCTCCCGAAGTGAGGCCGGAAACGATGCGGCGCTGCAAAAGAACGAAGACGGCGAGAACGGGTGTCACATAGATCGTGGCATAGGCCATGATGTTGTTCCACTCGTTGGTGTTCGGACCCATGAAGGAGTTGAGCCCGACACTCGCCGGCTGCAGTTCCACGGACTGGATCATCGATTTCGAATAGACGAACTCGCCGAAGGCCTGCATGAAAATCAGGATGGCGCTGACGAGAATGCCGTTCCGGGCAAGCGGCAGGGCGATGTTGAAGAAGGCGCCGAAGCGCGAATTGCCGTCGACGAGCGCCGCCTCCTCAAGTTCCATCGGCACGCTCATGAAGGTCGCGCGAACGAGCACAACAAAGAAGGGCATGCTTTTCGCGGCGATCGCCAGAATGACGGCGAGGCGCGGGGCCTCCAGCAGCCCGAACTGCGAGAATCCTACGAAGATCGGCGTGATCATCAAGGAGGCAGGCAAAACCTGCAACATCAGGATCAGGAAGAGGCCAATGTCGACCCAGACGTTGCGATAGCGCGCGAGCACATAGGCGCAGCCGACTCCGAGCACCGCGATGAGCGACACGGCACCCATGGCGATCACCAGGGAGTTCCAGAGGTAGCGACCCATGTTGCGGCTTTCCCAGACATAGGCGTAGATGCTCCACTGTGGATCGCTCGGTAGGAATTTCGGCGGCGTCGCAAACATCGCAGAGCCGGTCTTCAGTGCGGTGACGTACATCCAGTAGAGCGGGAAGAGGTAAATAGCCGCAAGCACGAGTGCGACGCCCAGCATCAGCCGATTGCGGAATTGCTCACTCATCCTCGCACCTCGTGGCGGGTGGAGCGTACATAGACGACGGAAGCGAGCATCACGAAGACGATCATGATTACCGAGATCGTCGCGCCCTTGGCGAAGTCGTATTGGCGGAACGAAAGATCCCAGGCCCAATATTGGGTTACGTTGGACGAATTGTTCGGACCACCCGATGTGATGCCGGCGAAAAGATCGAATTGCTGCAGGGTGAAGATCAGGCCGAGCGCAATAATGGCGCCGATCGTCGAGCGCATCATCGGCAGCGTGATCGTGAAGAAGCGCTGTAGCATGGTGGCTCCATCAAGTTCGGCGGCTTCGTAGAGGTCTTTCGGGATGCCCGACAGCCCGACCGAAAGCAGGATCATGTTGAAGGATGTGCCGAGCCAGATATTGGCGATGATGACGGCCCAGAGAGAATAGTTCGGGTCCGAACGCCAGAAGATGTTGCCGGAGATTACGCCGGCTTCTCGCAGGAAGAAGTTGAGAACACCGAAATCGCCGGAGAGAATCCAGTTCCAGATGGCGCCGACGACAAGACCGGGCATGACCCAGGAGACGAGGAAGAGGCCGCGCAGCCACCCGGCGCCGGGGAAATCCGTCCAGAAGAAGAGCGCGAGGCCGAAGCCGATGACGAACTGACCGGCGATCGAAGCGGCGACGAAAAGCGCCGTGTTGAAGAGGATGGGGCGAGTCTCGGGCTGCGAGAACAGATCGATATAGTTCTTGAAGCCGACAAAGGGCCGGGCGAAGCTGCCCAGGCTGAACATGTCGACCTCCTGAAAGCTCATCACCACATTGTAGACGAGCGGCAGACCGGACAGGACGAACAGAAAGGCAAGTGGCAACAGGACGAGTCCGATGTCGAAGCCTTTGCCGTCCGTCACGCTGGATACAATCTTCCGCATGTACACCCCTCAATCCGCAGCGCGACCCCCGGCCGAAGCCGGAGATCGCCGCCTCGGGAGAAAATTCGGGCGGACCGACTGACGGCGATCCGCCGGTGACTGCCTGCTGTCGCTTCTACAGCGCCGCGCGTCTTTTCAGATGCGCAAAGATCGCGGTAATTCTTTATCTGCGCATCGAGCTTTCCGAAAATACGGTACGATTTTCGGGCCGATGCGCTCGGCGGCAATACCTATCAGCCGAGAACTCCCTTGATCTTCTCAGCCGCCTGGTCCAGCGCCTCCTTGGAACCCATCTGGCCCGTCAGAGCCGCCTGGATGGCGTCCTGGATGGCCTTGGAGATCTTCGGCCATTGTGGATGCGGACCGCGGGGCCTGGCGTATTTCAATTGCTCCAGGAAAACCTTGAGCGCCGCGTCCTTTAGGGGTTCGCCTGTCGGCGGAATGGCAATGTCGGAACGGGCCGGCAGCTGACCGAAGTCCTTAAACATCCTCTGGTCCTGCGAAACGAAGTACTCAAGGACCTTGAATGCTTCTTCCGGATGCTTGGTGCTGGAGAAGATCGCCCAGTTGAAATCACCCATCGCAGAGGATCGTTCAGCGCCGATTTCCGGTACAGGAAGCAGCGTCACGCCCCAGTCGAACCTCGCCTCCTGCATCATCCGGTCGAGTTCCCAAGGGCCGGAAATTGCCATCGCGGCATTCCCGGAATTGAAGGTGCCGGTCGAATCCCATTGGCCACGCGTCAGACTGTCGGGGGAGGCGAGCTTTTCGTCGATAATCGTCTTCCAGAGGTCGAGTGCCTTGACCACACCCTCGGCGTTGATGTTGTCATAGCCGCCGCCCGCCATCTGCGCCCAGGGCAGGAACTGGAACGTTCCCTCCTCATTCGCCTTGGCGGAAAAGGCGAGGCCGTAGACATTGGCCGCCGGGTCGGTCAACTCGCGAGCCGCATCCATCAGTTCGTCCCAGGTCTGTGGTGGCTTTTCAGGATCCAGCCCTTTCGCCTTGAACATGTCCTTGTTGTAGTAAAGCGCAATCGTGTTGGTGGCCTTGGGAATTCCGTAGAGCTTCCCCTCCCAGGTCACGGATGCGAGAGGCCCTGGAAAATAGTTCTCCGGCTTGACGATCGAAGATTTGGCAATCAAGTCTGTGAGATCGAGAAATGCGCCGCGCGAGGAAAAGAGCGCATGCTCCGGATTGTCCACGGCGATGATGTCGGGCGCCTGGCCGGTAGAATAGGCGCGCATCGCCTCGCTGACGACATCGTCGAACTGGATCTGGCGATACTCGACTTTAATTCCCCTATCGAGCTTGTTGAAATCGTTGATCAAGTTTGGCGCCGGCTGAGTGTCTCGGTCCAGCGACCAAACGGTGATCGTGACATCCTCCGCATGAGCGGACAATGCCGACAGGGAGATACTGGCAAGGGCGAGAATGCCCAGGATTGCACGTCTGTGAATATCCATAAACTCCTCCTCTCGTGTTTCCGGCAGGCGGCGTTCCTCCATGCCACCCGCTGGGCTGCCTTCAGGCCGAAAGCTCGACGAAGTCGCCCCCCCGGCAGTTCTTCAGATAATTGAGCGCATGCACTTGCCCGGTCATCTCCAACGCGTCGCGATACACCGGATCGTGCCAGCCTTCGATATCGATCGAGCCGGCCCAGCCGGCGAGCCTCAGTTCAGAGATGATGTCGGTCCAGTTGCTGTCGCCGAAACCGGGCGTGCGCATGAATACGAATTGTTCCTTGCCGAAGATGCCGTGCTCGCGGATGACGTCCCAGCGGATTGTGGCGTCCTTGCCGTGCACATGGAAAATCCTGGGCGCCCACTTGCGGATCTGCGGCAGCGGGTCGATCAGATAAACCATCTGGTGGCAGGGTTCCCATTCGAGCCCGATGTGATCGTCCGGCGTCTCGTTGAACATCAGTTCCCAGGCATCGGGGTTGTGGGCGATATTCCAGTCGCCCGTTGCCCAATTGCCGTCCATTGCGCAGTTCTCGAAAGCGATCTTTACGCCCTTGTCGGCGGCGCGGGCGGCGAGTTCACGCCAAACCTTGCGATAGCGCGCCAGACTGTCGGTGAGCGGACGGTTCCGAATGCGGCCGGTGAAGCCCGCGACGCAAGTCGCGCCGAAATGATGGGCGTTGTCAATGCAGGCCTTCCAGCCCTGAAGCGTCTCAAGGTCTATATCCGTCTCTTCCAGCGGATTGCCGAACATGCCGATCGTCGAGATCGTGATGTCGCGATCGCCGATCGCCTCCCGGCAGCGCTTGCCGAGTTCGGCAAGGTCCTGGCCGTTGGTGGTCTGCCAGAAGAAGGGCTCGAAGCTTTCAAATCCCAGGTCGGCGATCTCGGCAATCCGCTTGGCCGCCATGCCCTTGGTGGCGCTGACCATGGTGCCGATGCGGATGGATTTGGCGGGATTTTTCATCGATGGCCTCATTCGATTATGACACGCTGCCTGCTACGGGCGCTCTCGATCGCCGCAAAGACCATGGCAAGGCTGTTGATGTTGTCGTCGCCTGCCGTCTCCGGCTTTCCACCGTCGTGTATTGCCGAGACGAAATCGGCAATGACGCTGGCATGCCCCTGTGTCCGGCGACGATCGGTAGGCGCCGGCACCTTGATCGGCGTGAGTTTACGCAGGAAGCCCTCGGTGCCGGCGACCTTCTTTGCCCGGAATTCATCGGCACCATCCCAAAGCAGCGTGCCGCGCGTTCCGATGATACGCCACTCGCTTTCCCAACTCGTGTTCGCGCCTTCCGCGCACCAGGAGCCGCGATAGGTGAAGGTCACGTCGTCCGCCATCTCGAAAATCGCCGTCGCGGCCGCGCCGTGCGCATACCAGGAGCCGCGCGGATTCTCCTCGCGGCAATAGACTGCGATCGGCTTCTTATCCGCGATGAACCGGGCGGCGTCGAACGTGTGGATTGCCATATCGAGGAGTAGCACGTGCTCCATCTCCTCGCGGAAACCGCCGAAATGCGCACCGATGAAGAAATCGCAATGAATAGACGTGAGATCGCCAATCGCGCCGCTTTCGATGAAGCTCCGGATGCGGCGGATGCCCGGGACGAAGCGGCGATTCTGAACTATCGCATGAAGCTTACCGGTTTCCGCAGCCATCCGAACCAGTTCGTGGCCATCTTCGAGCGAGGTCGCCATCGGCTTCTCGCTAAGTACGTGGCACCCGTGCCGGAGACCGGCGGCGACCACCTCGACCCGGGCGGACGGAACGACGACATCGAAGAGAATGTCAGGCTGAGTTTGCGCGAGCACTGCCTCGAGGTCGGACCCGATCACGACATCACCGAGGTTGAACTCGCCGGCGAGCATCCGCGCGGCGTCAAGGTTAACGTCGACGAGGCCGACAATCCGGATCGTTTCCCTTAGTCCACGATCCGCGGAGATCGCCTTGACCCAGCCTTTGGCCATAGCTCCGCACCCGCACAGAACTGCGCGCAAGATCACGATTCTCCTCCACGTGCCGACGATTTCGCCTTGCCTGGCCGTCCGTAAACGTTTACGGAACTATGAGCGGTTTCTGAAACATGTCAATAGGGAATCGGAAATCAGCAGACGCCCAGAGGAAGAGGATGGACCCTGCATGAAGGGAATTCGGCACCTGGCGGAACATCTCGACGTCTCGATCGGAACCGTTTCGCGGGCGCTTAACGGCCGCCCTGACGTGAACGAGGAAACGCGCAAACGCGTGCTGGAGGCAGCCCGGAAATTCGGCTACGTGCCCAACCAGTCGGGTCGCAGCCTGAGGCAGGGCACGACGAACATCATCGGCTTCATGATTCAGACCGGAACCGAGATTACCGGACAGGGCGACACTTTCTTCATGAGCGTCTTCGACGGCGTCCAGGAAGTCTTTGCCCGGCACAAGCTCGACCTTGTCGCCCTCCTTTGTTCGTCACAGGAAGACCCGACGGAATATCTGCGCCGCGCCGTGGCGCGCGGCTTTGCCGACGGACTCATCCTCTCCGCGACGCAGCGCCACGACGCCCGCGTCCAACTGCTCGCCGAACGCAACATCCCCTTCGTCACGCTTGGCCGAACCCTGACCGACGCCGGCCAGCCTTGGCTGGATCTTGATTTCGAAGGTATGGCGCAGTCCTCAATCGATCGCCTCGTAGCGCGCGGGCACCGTCGCATCGCGATCACACGGCCCCATGACGACGCCAATCTCGGTTACATCTTTGTCGAGCGATGCCGCGAGGCTCTCGCCGCCCACGGACTGACGCTCCAGGAAAACCTGATCTTCCGTTCGACCCCGAACGAAGCCGGCGGCTACCAGATCGGCCGTGACCTTCTCGCGCTTGACCAGCGCCCGACCGCCATCGTCTTGATCAACGAAATGATCGCAATCGGCTTCTACAGGGCCCTCTCGGAAGCAGGCGTCAGCCCGGGAAGCGACATTGCAGTGATCGGTCGGCACAGTCCGCATGCGCATTTTCTTTCCCCGTCGCTGACATGCTTCCGGCTCTCGCTGCATGACCTCGGCGTAGCGCTGGCACAGACCTTGCTCTCTAGCATGCCGACTTTCGCGCACCATTATCCGGATGCGCCGGCCAATCGCCTGTGGCCAATGGAACTGGTGGACGGCGAAAGCGATGCTTTTCGGGCGCGCGAGTCTTGAGCACCGTCAAGTAAACCCGGCTTGCAGGCGACACTCGGATCGGCGGCGGGACGTCAATTCGCCCAATTCAGAATATAACGGCGGTTAGTGGATCATTTCGCTGATCCCGCGAATAATAGCTTGAACGCTGTCGGTTCTGACCCTGTCTCTCGTTGGAGAATTGGCGATCGTTCTCATCGATCACCGGCACTACACAGTCATTGCATGTCGAAAGTGATCGATTTCAAGAGGTCAGAGCGGGGCCTGGACGAGAATTGCGTCTGATCATGTCCCCGCTGCGGAAGGAGATCACGATGCGGATTTTCTTTGCGCTGGTCGGATTGTCAATAACCACCGTCGCCTACGGCCATGACGCACCGACCGGCTGGACATACCCCTATTCATGTTGCTCGAATTTCGACTGCCGCCACGTCAGCTACACGGCGATAAGCGAACGGCCCCAAGGCTATGTCATCAACGCCACCGGCGAGGTCGTTCCCTATGCTGACAGGAGAGTGCGCATATCGCCGGACGGTGAATATCACTGGTGCTCGGCCGCCGGCGACGACCACGGCAGGACGATCTGCCTGTTCGTACCTCCAAGAGCCTATTGAAGAATGAGGGCCCGGCGAATGTTAAATCGGCGGCTATCGGCGTAAACTCGAAGCCGTGTCCGGCATTCGAGGTGAGTAAGGCCTGACAGCTCACAGGAGCACATCGATGGCTTGGTCCTTCAAAATCGGAACGATCGGTGGCACCGCCATCCGCGTGCATGTGACGTTCGCAATCCTGCTTGCTTGGATATGGCTGATGCACTATCGCATCGGCGGCACGCCTGCGGCCATTGCCGGCATTGCCTTCGTGCTGGCGATCTTCGTGTGCGTCGTTCTGCATGAGTTCGGCCATATTGCCGTCGCCCGGCACTTCGGCGTCAAGACACCCGACATTACGCTGCTGCCGATCGGCGGCGTCGCACGACTGGAGCGCATGCCGGAAGAACCGAAGGAAGAGTTCCTGATCGCTATTGCCGGCCCGCTCGTGAACGTGGTGATCGCCGGCATCATCCTTCTGCTGCTCGGCACGACCGTGGGCCTGGAACAGATAGAGGATATCGAGGACCCGCAGCTTGGATTTCTGGCACGGCTTGCCGGGGTCAACATCTTTCTGGTCCTCTTCAATTTGATCCCGGCCTTTCCGATGGATGGCGGACGCGTGCTGCGGGCCGCGCTCGCCTCTCGCATGAGTTGGTCCCGCGCGACCCAGATCGCCGCCACCATCGGCCAGGGCCTTGCCTTCGTCTTCGGTTTCCTTGGCCTCTTCTACAACCCTCTGCTGATTTTCATCGGCATTTTCGTCTATCTGGCCGCGACCGCGGAGGCGCAGAATGCGCAAATCCGCGATCTCTCCGACAGCGTCCTCGTCGGCGACGTGATGGTCACGGAATTCGCAAGGCTAGAACGGTCGGCGAGCATCGACGAGGCGATAGAGAGCCTGCTGGCAACGACCCAACGCGAGTTCCCCGTGGTCGACGCCTCCGGCCATTTCGTGGGGCTGCTCACACGCGACGACATCATCCGGACCCTGAAAGAGGACGGCGCGGCCACGCCTGTCGTCCAGGCGATGCGTCAGGACGTGCCGACTATCCATTTCCGCAAGCGTCTCGAGGAAAGCCTGCGATTGATGCAGCAGGCGAATTCGCCAGCCGTTGCCGTGGTTGACAGCCTCAACCGCCTCGTCGGGCTGATGACGCACGAGAATATCGGAGAGATGATGATGGTGCGGGCCGCCGCGGCAGGCGGCTTCCGCTTTGGCCATCTGCGTCGAGGCAAACCCGACACGCGGGCCTGAACCACCACGCGTTCGGCGACGCGCGTTCCTGAAGAGGATACGCTGGTCGGCGAACACGACCTCTTCACGCAATCTTGTTGAAGCGATTTATGTCCAGTCTCAATCCGGCCGCGGTCTTCGGCATACTGACCACCACAAAGAAAATGGCTCTATTTGAAGTGAAGACCGTCCGCGCACTATCATTCGTGCTCCTGCTGCTCGTCATACCCGAGCAAGGCCGCGCGCTGGAGCCGCCCCGCTCCGGTCATCCGGTCTTCGACCGTGCCGTCGAATTGGTGCTCGACAATTTCTACGACCCGTCCGCCCTCGAGCGGTTCGGCGCAGCGGTACGGCAGGAAATCCAGGATGCGGACGAACCGCTCACGGAAGATAGCCCGGCGGCTCGCGTCGACGCCGCAATGGACGCCGTACTGGAGAGCCTCCGCGTATCGCACACCGGCCGCTTTACCGACGATACGATCGACTATTACGAATTGGCCGAAATCTTCCGCTTCGCAATCCGCAACGATATGAAGCGCCTGTTCCCGCCGAACGGCAATGTCAGCTATGCCGGCATCGGCATGGTGACGCGGCTCGAAGGTGGCTCACGTTTCGTCAGCGATGTCTATGACGGCGCCCCGGCGGACCGCGCGGGCATCCGCGTCGGCGACGAAATCCTCCTTGTCGACGGAGCCCCGTATCGGGAGATCGCCTCCTTCCGGAACAAAGTCGGACAGAGCGTGGAGATCGCCCTCCGCCGCGATCGCGATGCACCACCCGTCGCAGTCAAAGTGCAGGTGGAGCGTCTGCGGCCGCTGGAGTCGTTCGCAAAAGCGATCGACGAGAGCATAGAGGTAAAGGTGCGCGAAGGGCGTCGCATCGGCTACCTGCGCTTCTGGACGCTCTCCACCTCCGACGGCCTTGAGATTGCCGCCCGCGCACTTTCCACCGGCCGCCTCAAGGATGCCGAAGGCGTCGTCGTCGACCTGCGCGGGCGCTGGGGCGGCGGGCCGCCTGACGCGGCCGAACTCTTCGTCGGCGGCGTACCCAATTTCCGGCTGATCGCGCGCAGTGGGAAGGAGACGGTTGCGAATGCCCTCTGGCGCCGGCCCGTCGTCGCGATCATCGATGAAGGCTCAAGAAGCGGGCTCGAGCTCTTCGCCTATGCGCTGAAAGCAAACGGCATACCGCTCGTCGGAATGCGAACCGCCGGGGCGCTGCTTGCAGGGCGTGCCTATGTCCTTCCCGACGACAGCCTGCTTGAAATAGCGGTCTCGGACGCCGTGATCGAGGACGGTCTGCGGCTCGAAGGGCGCGGGGTGGAGCCGCATATTTCCGTGCCATTCAGCCTGCCCTACGCCGATGGTCGCGATCCGCAATTCGACGCAGCCATGGACGAGATGCAGCGGATCCTTGCCAAAGGATGAAGCCCGGGTAGCTTTTAGTCGCTCTGGCGAAGGTTGCGGATCCGGTCGAACAGGACGGCGAGGATCGTCGCGCCGCCGATGAACGTGCCCTGCCAGAAGGCGCTAATTCCGAGCAGGCCAAGGCTGTTTCGGATGACTTCGATCAGCGCGGCGCCGATCAGCGCTCCGGAGGCGGTGCCGACGCCGCCGGCGAGGTTGGCGCCGCCGATAACCGCCGCGGCAATGACCTGAAGCTCCATGCCCGCGCCGATATTGGTCGTGACAGCGCCGAGCCAGCCGGTTTGGATGATACCAGCGACGCCGGCCGCGAGCGCGGAGATCATATAGACCGCCACCTTGATGCCGTTGACCGGCACGCCCGTCAGCCGCGCAGCATGCTCGTTGCCGCCAATGGCGAAAAGATAGCGCCCGAACCGCGTCCAGCGCAGCACGAATCCCGTGAGAAGCGCGAGAACGACCATGTAGATCACGGGATTGGCGATGCCGAAGAACCAGGCCCCACCGCCGATCGACAGAAGCAGGTCGTGATCCGGGCCGAACTGGAAGACGACGGAGTTGTTGGAGACCACCATCGCCAGGCTGCGCGCGATCGACAGCATCCCGAGCGTGACCACAAAGGGTGGGAAGCCCAGATAGGCGATCAACACGCCATTGAAGCCGCCGATCAGCAAGGCCGTGCCGATGGAAACGGCGACGCCCACCTCAAGGGCGTAGCCCGCATTCATTGTAACCGCGAGGACCATGCTGCACAGGCAGAGCACTGACCCGACCGAGAGGTCGATGCCGCCGGTGATGATCACCAAGGTCATGCCGAGCGCGATGATTGCAACGAAGGTGAAATTGCGCGTGATGTTGTAGAGGTTCCGTGAAGTCGCAAACGTGTCGGTGGCAAAGGAAAGGAAGATGCAGGCGAGGATGAAGGCAATCAGCACCCAGAATGTCTGGCTCGACAATATCGAGCCAAGCCAGGTCTGCTGCCTCTGCCCGACTGCCCGATCCAGGGTAATTGCCATTGGTCAACCTTCGCTTTCTTCCCATACCGGCGCGCTTTCGATCACGCCCGTTCGAGGGCGCCGGTAATCAGTCCCGTGATCTCTTCCGGTGAGCTTGCCGCAATCGGCTTGTCGGCGACTTTTCTGCCGCGCCGCATCACGACAACGCGATCCGCTACGGCGAAGACGTCGGGCATTCGGTGGCTGATCAGTACCACCGCAATGCCGCTGTCGCGCAGGTGGCGGATCAGATTGAGCACTTCCGCGACCTGTCGCACGGAAATCGCCGCCGTCGGCTCGTCCATGAGCACGATCTTTGCCTCGGACAGCATCGTCCGCGCGATCGCCACGGCTTGCCGCTGTCCGCCGGACATCTGCTTAACGAAGTCGCGCGGCCGAGTTTCGGACTTCAACTCCATGAAAATCTCGCCGGCGCGGCGATACATCGCCTTGTAGTCGAGGATGCTCAACGGTCCGAGGCCCCGGCGCAATTCACGACCCAAAAATACGTTCGCTGCCGCTGTCAGGTTGTCGCAAAGCGCCAGGTCCTGGTGGACGATCTCGATGCCGTGCTGGCGCGCCTCGACTGGGCGGTGAAGCACCAGTTCGACGCCATTCATGCGCATTGTGCCATGACTCGGCCGGAAGTTGCCGGCGATCATCTTGACGAGCGTGGACTTGCCGGCACCGTTGTCGCCCATCAGTCCCACGACTTCGCCCGGCTCAAGCGTCAGCGAAACCTCGCTGACCGCCTGGATGGCGCCGAAGTGTTTGGAAATGTTGGCGAGTTCGAGGACCGCCACAGCCATCCACCCTCCCAGACCTGCTGCACGTCCTTGAATCGAGCTCGGGTAAGGACAAAGAGATGCAGCAATTCAAAGTTCCCCAGCGGCGCTGCGGAGCCTGCGCGCTGTCGCCGCCTCTTTGCCTCCCAGGCGGCCTGCAATTCCATTTACGCAAAAGCGAGCGTTAGCGTCAATCAATAGTCCTACAAATTGAACCGTATCTGCGGCATTTTAGATATTGTAATACAAATATTCGTTGACGCGTGACAAACGCGCATATTAGCTTGTCAGCGGGAGGTCAGCATGCTGATCCTTGTCACCGGGGCAACGGGCAAGGTCGGGCGGCACTTCATCACGGCGCTGCTTGACGATCCGCGTTTTCGCATGGCGCGCATCCGTGCGCTCTGCCACAATCGCCTGTGTGCAGAAGCGGAACGCGTCGAGGTGGCGCGCGGCTCGATTGCCGACCGCGAGGCGGTTGTGCAAGCTCTCGAAGGGGTCACGCATGTCGTGCATCTCGCCACGTGCAAGGAGCTGCCCGATCAGGTCATGGACGTGACGGTAAAGGGCCTGTTCTGGCTCCTGGAGCACTTCCGTGCGAGCGTGACCGCCAGGCAGTTCATTCTTATCGGCGGCGATGCCGGCATCGGTCATTTCTATTACCGCCATGAGGGGCCGATCACCGAAGCGGCAGCCCACCGCGCCTATCCGGGCTGCTACGCCCTTTCGAAGGTGCTCGAGGAAGTCATCATCGAGCAATACGGCATCCAATACGGCGTGAACGGCTGCTGCCTACGCGCCCCGTGGATTATGGAGAAGGACGATTTCAAATATTCCCTCTCCTTCGGCGACGACGTGTTTGGCGGCCCCGTCTGGAAAAACCTTGTTTCCGAGGCAGATGCGAAGCGTTACGCGGAGGACGGCACCGTACCGCTGCTCAGAGATGCCGACGGCCGTCCGCTGAAGCGCAATTTCGTGCATGTCGAGGACCTCGTATCGGCGATACTCGCCGCGATCGACAATCCACGGGCCGTGCGTCAGCTCTTCAACATATCGATGGACAGGCCGGTCGATTACGGCGAGGTCGCCGTTCATCTTGCCCGCACGCGCGGCCTGCGTTCCGTCGACATACCGAGCCGGTTCCATTCCAACTGGATGGATAACAGCAAGGCTAAGTACCTGCTGGGTTGGCAACCCCGCTACGATCTCGAAAAGCTCATCGACTCGGCCTGGCAGTACGAGCGGGCGGCAGATGATCCGCGCATCGTCTGGTATCCGGGTTGATTTGGTCGCGGACGGAAGAGTCCGCTCGTTCAAGGGAGGAAGGCATGAGGAAGGCGCTATTGCTTGCTGCCGCCGTCCTGGCGCTCAGCGCCGGTACGGCTCTGGCCCAGAAGAAACAACTCGTCATTGTGGTCAAGGGGCTCGACAACCCGTTCTTCGAGGCAATCAACCAAGGCTGCCAGAAGTGGAACCGGGAGAACCCGGATTCCGAATACGAATGCTTCTATACCGGTCCGGCTTCGACGTCCGACGAGGCCGGCGAAGCGCAGATCGTGCAGGACATGCTCAGCAAGCCCGATACGGCCGCGATCGCGATCTCGCCATCGAATGCCAAACTGATCGCACAGACGCTGAGAACGGCCAATCCGACCATTCCGGTGATGACGGTCGATGCCGACCTTGCACCTGAGGATTCGGAATTGCGGCAGACATATCTGGGCACCGACAACTATCTGATGGGTCAGCGCATCGGCGAATACATAAAGAAGGCCAAGCCGGAAGGCGGCAAGATATGCCTGATCCTCGGCAATCCCGGCGCCGACAATATCCTGCGGCGGGCGCAGGGCACGCGCGATGTTCTGACTGGCCAGGAAGGCCTGACCGAACTGAACGGGGAAGGCGGATGGACGGAGGTCGCTGGCTGCCCGGTCTTTACCAATGACGATGGGGCCAAGGGGGTTCAGGCGATGACCGATATCCTCGCTGCCAATCCGGATCTCGACGCCTTTGCGCTCGAGGGCGGCTGGCCGCTGTTCGGCGCGCCACAGCCCTATCGCGACCTCTTCCGGCCGATGGCAGATCGCATCGCCAGCAACGATTTTGTCATCTCGGCCGCGGATACGATCGGCGAGGAGGTCGCGATCGCCCGCGAGGGTCTGGTGACGGCGCTCGTCGGGCAGCGGCCGTTCGAAATGGGCTACAAAGCCCCGCAGGTCATGCTGGACCTGATCGCCGGCAAGCCCGTCGAGGATCCGGTCTATACCGGCCTCGACGAATGCACCAAGGACACGGTCGACACCTGCATCCAGAAGTGAATCATAGACGTGCCGGCGGCGCCCACGCCGCCGGCACGTCGACCGCTCAGATATGCCAATCTGCATCCAGCGAATAGGCCTTGATGTAGTCAATCTTCATTTCGGACCCGTCGACGAGTCCGTCGCTAGGCGTCCCGGCTATGCCCCCGACTGCGAGATTGACGATCATATACATCGGGTCGTGCATGTCCGAGGGTGTATCGGCCCGCGCTATCGCCGCGTCATCGAAATACCAGACGATCTCCTCCTCCGTCCAAAGCACCCCATATTTGTGAAATCCGCCGGTGTCGGGCACTTTCACGGCACTTGCGACGCTGGTCTGGGAGCCAGTTTCATTGGAATGCACGGTGGCGATGATGGTGTTCGGATCCTGCCCGCGCATTTCGACGACGTCGAGTTCCGGCGGCCAGGAGCCGTCGGCGGGGAGCAGCCAGAAGGCCGGCCAGACGCCCTGGTCATCCGGCATGTCGGCCCGGATTTCGAAATAGCCGTAGGTCTGTGCGAAGGACGAGTGCGTCGTCAGCATGCCGGACGTGTAGTCATAACCATTGATTTCCGCCTGGATTGCCTCGGAAGCCGGCTTGGCGGTGATCGTCAGCACACCGTCCTTTACCGAAAACGGATTGGCAGACGCCGTCGGCTCATAGCTTGGATTGATATACCATTGCAGTTCGCCGTTCCCCGTAAGCGTCGCCCCCTGTTCGGGCGCCCACCAGAATTTGGGATCCCAGACGCCGTTCGTGCCCTCGCGCAGCTGCAGCGTGTCGAAGTCGTCCGAAAAGGTCTGCGTCAGTACGGAGCGGTCGAGGCTCAACCGGAACTGGTTCGCCTGCAACTGATCAGCTGTGGTGTTCCTGAACACAAGGCTCTCGCCGTCTGCGAGGTGGAGCCTGAGATCCATACCCTCCTGGGCCGCATTGGCGAGCACCTGCTGAAAGGACGTGAATCCGTAGCCGTCGAGGCGGACAATGTCATCGAAGTTGAAGTCGGTGATGAGGTCGCTTCCGTTTCCGCGGGCGACGACGAAGGTATCGGCACCTCCCCCGCCGATCAGGACGTCGTTGCCGTCACCGCCGTCGATCGTCTGACGGCTCGAGCCCCCTTTGATGATGTTATCCAGGTCATTGCCGAAAGCAAAGCGGTTGTCGCCGGTGACGGTCAGGTTCTCGAAATTCTCCGGCAAGGTGTAGCTCATCCACGTGCTGATCGTGTCGACGCCCTCGCCCGGGGCCTCATAGGCGCGGTTTATCGATGAATAGAGATAGTAGATGTCGTCGCCCGTGCCGCCGATCATGGTGACGTTCACGGAACTGTCGCCCCACATCGAATCGTTGCCGGCCGTTCCGTAGAGCACGGGGCCGGATCCGGTGGCGGAAAACCATGCCGTGGAGCTACCGCTGTAATAGAGTGGTTTACCTACGGCGTTCAGCACAAATCTGCTCATTCGCATCGTCTCCAATTCGAGTGTGGACTTGCTCCGCGCTTCCGTGACGGCGAATCCGTTTCAACCACACGTCGGAGTCTGGTTATTTTATTGCATCCCTGTGTTGCTACTATGGCATGAGCTCCTTTACCTCTTTTGGGGCAAACCGGAACAAAGCTGACGTTGGCCGCGTTCACCCGCGTTATGGGGGCGCTCGGAGGGAACTTATGAGCAGCGCGCAGATTTTGTCCTCGTGCCTGGTAGGTGATGCGGGGGTGCTCGGATCACCGGACTTTCGTACGGCGTTGGATGCGCTTCCTGTTGCCGTCTACCTGACGGACGCAGACGGATATGTCACCTATTTCAACCGCGCAGCGGCCGACCTTGCAGGACGAGAACCGACAGTGGGGAAAGACCGCTGGTGCGTGTGTTGGAAGCTGCTACGGCCCGACGGAACGGCGCTGCCGCACGACCAGTGCCCAATGGCCATAGCGTTGAAGACAGGCCGGCCAATCATGGGACAGGAGTTGCTCGCCGTCCGCCCGGACGGGACGACAGCCCTGCTTCTCCCTTTCCCGACGCCAATCTTTGACGAGGCCGGGGCACTCTCGGGTGCCGCCAATCTCCTCGTCGACATCACCGAGCGCAGAAGTACGGAAAAGGACTCCCGTTATCTCGCCGCAATCGTTGAATCCTCGGATGACGCCATCGTTGCCAAGGATTTGAACGGCACGATCACCAGTTGGAACCGCGGGGCCGAGCGCCTCTTCGGATACACCGCTGATGAAGTGGTGGGCAAGTCGATCACCATTCTCATGCCGCCCGGCTATCAGAATGAAGAGCCGAGCATCCTCAGCCGCATCCGCCGCGGCGACCGCATCGATCATTACGAAACTCTGCGCCAGCGGAAGGACGGGAGCCTCGTCAACATCTCCCTTACGATTTCACCCGTGCGCGACGCCGGCGGCCGCATTATCGGGGCCTCGAAAATCGCGCGCGACATCTCCGAACACAAGCGTGCAACGGAAGCATTGGCAGCGCGCCTGCGCGAGCAGGCCTCCCTCTACCACCTCGCGGAAAGGCAGCAACGCGCGCGCGACATCAACGAAGTCTATGAGGCGTCGCTGGACGCCATTCAGAGCGCTCTCTCCTGTCAACGGGCGTCCATACTGCTGTTCGACAAGTCCGGGACGATGCGCTTCGTCGCCTGGCGCGGCCTCTCGGAGCGCTATCGGCAGGCCGTCGACGGGCATTCTCCGTGGACCGGCGAGGCAAAAGACCCGGAGCCGATATTCATAGAAGACATTGCCCAAACAGACATTGCTGAGGACCTGCGACGGGTCATCCAGACGGAGGGCATACACGCACTTGGCTTCATCCCGCTCTTCGCTGGGGGGCGGCTTATCGGCAAGTTCATGACCTATTACGACCTGCCGCATGCTTTCGCGGACAGTGAAATCGGTGTGGCCATGACCATAGCCCGGCAACTGGGATTCAGCATCCAGCGCCTTCGCGCCGAAGAGGCGCGGCAACGCGCGGAGGAGCAGTTGCGTCGGAAAGAAGCAATGGAGAGAGAGCGCGCCGCCGAACTGATGGCCATCATGCAGGCTGTGCCTGCGCTCATCTGGATTGCCCGCACGCCCGATTGCGCGGAAATCGGCGGCAACCGTGCGGCTTACGAGCTTCTGCGGCGGCCTCCCGGGACCAACCTGTCGCTGTCCGCGCCAGCTGGCGAGCGGCCAGACAACTTTCATGTATTCTCAGACGGGCGGATGCTGGCGGCCGATGAACTACCCGTTCAACGGGCCGCACGGGGCGAGGAAGTCCCCAACTTCGAAGAGGAAATCCGCTTCGAAGACGGTTCGCTGCGCCATATCTTGGGAAACGCAACGCCGTTACGCGATGCCACCGGCGCGGTGGTTGGCGCCGTGGCAGCATCGGTGGACATAACCGAGCGTAAGCTGGCGGAAGAAGCGCTGCAAGAAAGTGAGCGACGGCTCCGAATTGCGCTCGCAGCGGGGCGGATGGGGGCCTGGGAATGGGATACGGCCACTGGCAAAGTGGTATGGTCGCCCGGCCTGGAGTCTCTTCATCACCTCGATCCGGGAACATTCGGCGGAACGCTGGCCGATTTCAAGCGGGACATTCATCCGGAGGATCTTCCCCTGGTTGAACTGGAGATCGCCAAAGCCTTGAAAACACATGAAAATTATCACTTGATCTATCGGATCAGGCTTCCCGACGGGGAAATCCGATGGATGGAGGCCTTTGGTCAGGTGTCGCCGCCGGGAACGGGACGCCCCCCCAAACTCGCCGGTGTCTGCATGGACATCACCGAACGCAGAGAGGCAGAATCCCAGCGAAACCTCCTCGTCGCCGAACTCAGCCACCGCGTAAAGAACACCCTTGCGATCGTCAGTTCGATCGCGCGTCAGTCCTTCTCCACAAACCCGAACGTCGACGACGCGCGCGAGTCATTCGACGCGCGTATAAGGGCGTTGGCCCAAACGCATACCCGCCTAGCCGAGGCAAGCTGGTCCGGGGTTTCGCTCGAAACGGTGCTCTTCGACGAACTCTCGCCCTACAGCGACGCAAGCAGGAATAACGTCTCGCTATCGGGACCAGCGACAATGTTGCCGCCCAAATATGCGCTGACGCTCGGGATGGCTGCGCATGAACTTGCCACCAATGCGGCCAAGCACGGTGCGCTTTCTGTGAAGAGCGGCAGAGTCGGTATCGAGTGGAGCGTCGCCCCTCAAGGGAGACGTCTTCAGATCTGCTGGCAGGAAGCTGGCGGCCCGCCCGTTCCGGAGCCGAAACACAACGGATTCGGCCGGCTGTTGCTGGAGCGCGTGGTCGCTTCGGATCTCGGTGGTGAAGTACGGCTTGAATTCGCCTCTGAGGGGCTGACATGCACGATCGACGTGCCCTGTCCCAGGGATCCCTGAGATGAACACGTCCGAGCCACATCGCGTTTTCGTTGCGGAGGATGAATTCCTCGTCGCTTTGCAGATCGAGGAGGATCTCGTCGCCGCCGGCTACGCGGTGGTTGGCCCCTTCACAACCCTCAGCGCCTCAATGGCCGCCTCGCGGACGGAGGTTTACGAGGTGGCGACGCTGGATCTCAATTTGCGTGGCGAACTAGGCTATCCATTGGTCGACGAGTTGGTCGAGCGGAATGTGCCGGTCCTGCTGCTGACCGGCTATGCCAAATCGGATCTACCGGAGCGATACAGGACGCTGCCGTGCCTGACGAAACCCTTCGATGCCACCTCGCTGATCCGAAACATCCGGAACCTGCTTGCGGCACAATGAAGCCTCGTCGAATCTATTGTGTCGTGCCTCCTATCCGACACACTACAGCGCCGCGCGTCTTAACAGACGCGCATAGTCGCGGTAGCACTTGAACGCCGCATGTCAGCAAGTCCTTGCGGCCGGATCACGGGCAGCCGACCCGCTCTAGTTTTACATCTCGCCGGGCAGCAAATGGGAAATCGGCACCTGAAGGGCAGCCGCGACTCGCTTCAGCTTCGCCGGATCGTTGTCGCCGCCGCTTTCGATGTCGCTGATTTCGACGCTGGTAAGACCACAGGTGACAGCAAGGTCCTCGATAGTGTAGCCGACTGCCTCACGGGCGGTCCTCACACGCGCAGCAATATCGCTCGCGAGCAAGATCGGGACCTGTTCTTCGCCAAGGGTGGGGGAAATGGACATAAATGTCTCCTTCTCGTGGCATTAAAATTCTTTCGAATTTGCTTTGGAGTGTGGGTGACAGGGCGCCGTTAACGCAGCGGTAACGTTTTATGTCATTGATGTAACACGGACAAGCTCAATTGACACGCCCCCTCCATGAAACGCCTGCGGGAGCCCGGCCAGAGAGCGTATCGATACGGGTAATATTGAAGCGATCTACACGCCCCGCTTGTTCCCCCATAAGAGGACGTGCAATTGCGGCAGAACGCGCGCCTCGAACCACCTGTCTTCGGTGATGCGCTCGACCAGCCAGCGCATACGCTCCGTCACGCCTTCGATGTCGATCGGCGCATCGTGTTCCTCGGGTGGCGGCGGCGTGTGGTTGCCGGGCTGCAGATAGACGGGCAATTGAGGGTAGCGTGCCGCGGCGTGCCGCGCATATGAATAATCTGCCTCGTCGAAGACAACGATTTTAAGAATGGTCTGCGGCTTTCCCGCGCTCGCCTGTAGACAGTCGCCGAGCGCGTCCCAATCCGTCTCCATCCCACTCGATGGCGGCTTGGGGCTGAGCACCAGGACGTCGAGATCGGCGAACCAGTCGCGTGCGACCGAGCCTTGCGTCTCCAGGGCGAAGCGGTATCCCTGTGCGTGGCCGCAGGCGATCAGGTCTCCGAGCGGCTGGATCGCCGGGTTGCCGCCAGACAAGGAGACCATGAGGGGCCTACCGCCGGAAAGGGAAGTGACCTTCTGCCAAACCTCCTCGGTCGACATCGGGCGCCACTCGTCGCGATAGCGGCTGTCGACTGCGTGAAGGCTGTCGCACCAGGAACATCGGTAATCGCAGCCGCCGGTCCTGACGAACACCGTCGGCAGTCCGATCAACGCGCCCTCGCCTTGGATTGTCGGCCCGAAGATCTCGCTGACGCGGATTTCGGCCGGTCGTGAGCCGGTCATGGCCTGTATTCCGCCCAGGTCTTTGCCGTCTCGCTAACGCGCACGGCGGTCGTTTCAGGAAAGCGCGCCTTGCACCATTCAAAGAAATGCTGTGCCAGGCACTCCGCGGTCACACGGTCGTGACCGAGCACGTCGTTCAAGTGACGGTGGTCGAAGGCTTCGTCGATGTAGTGCTTGAGTGACGCGAGGTCATGATAGTCACGCACGAAACCGTGCTCGTTCAGCGCTCCGGCAGAAAGCTCGACCTCGACGACGTAATTATGCCCGTGCAGCCGCGCGCATTGATGTTCGGGCGGCAGGCTCTTCAGCTGGTGAGAGGCGGAGAAGTGGAATTCCTTGGTGATTCGGAACATCATTTCACCTCCTCTGCGACAAAGGCGCCGGTGGCCTCGACCCAGAAATCCGGATCTTCATAGTCCGTCGGGTCGGCAACACCGGCGAGGTGAAATGCCTCGCGCCGCTCGACACAGGTCCCGCAACGGCCGCAATGGCGGCTACCGCCCTTGTAGCAGGACCAGGTTTCGGCAAAGGGCGTGTCATGCTTCGCGCCGTCGGCGACGATGTCCGCCTTGGAGACATTGACATAGGGCGCATAAAGCCTCACGTCCGCGTATCCCTCAAGCGCATGGTTCTGCATCGCCTGGAAGGCATTGATGAAGCCTGGGCGACAGTCCGGATAGATGAAATGATCCCCGCCGTGGACCGCAGTCGCCACAGCCTCGGCCTTGTGGGCGGCCGCGATGCCGAAGGCGATCGCAAGCATGATGGCGTTGCGATTCGGCACGACCGTCGTCTTCATCGTCTCTTCCGCATAGTGCCCGTCCGGCACCTCGACGTCGTCGGTCAAGGCCGAGCCGGTGAGATGCCGGCCGACCTCGGTGAGGTCGATGACCTGATGCGGCACGCCGAGACGCCTGGCGCAAGCGGCGGCGAAATCCAGTTCCTTGCGGTGCCGCTGGCCATAATCGAAGGAGACGAGCAGGGCGAGCTCGTGTTCCGCAGCGACCTTGTGGGCGAGCGAAACGGAATCCAATCCGCCGGAGCAGATCACAATGGTTTTCATAACAGGTGTCCTTGTTTTGACCGGGTAGGCTGCGACCGGAGTGTTACCTGTCCGGCTTTTAGGCCAAAGTGGACGGTTTGTGAATGGCCACCGGATGAGCAGTAAGAAAAATCGATATCCGGTAAATCGCGCCGCCACTTTCATGATGTGTTGGAAATTCGCCGCTATTCGTTGCGAGGCGTATAGGCCCCACGTAAGTTCCAGACGTCATCCACCGAGGTTACCCGTGCAGAACAACAACATCCTTGTCGTCGGCGGCGCCGGCTATATTGGCTCCCACACATGTCTCCAGCTTTCGGAAAAAGGCTACCAGCCCGTCGTCTACGACAACCTATCCAATGGTCACGAAGAGTTCGTCCGCTGGGGGGTGCTGGAGAAGGGCGACATTCGTGATCGTCGGCGTCTTGACGAGGTGATCGCACGCCACGAGCCGCGGGCCATCCTGCATTTTGCCGCCATGATCGAGGTCGGCGAGTCCGTGAGGGACCCCGTGTCCTTCTACGACAACAATGTCATCGGCACATTGACGCTGCTGTCGGCAGCGCTTGCGGCAGGCATCGACGCCTTCGTCTTCTCGTCCACCTGCGCCACTTATGGCCTGCCGGACAGCGTCCCGATGGACGAGACGCACAAGCAGGCACCGATCAATCCCTATGGCCGCACGAAATGGATCTGCGAACAGGCCATGAAGGACTACGGCATGTACAAGGGGCTTCGTTCGGTGATCCTGCGCTATTTCAATGCCGCCGGCGCCGATTTCGAAGGCCGAATCGGTGAATGGCACGAGCCGGAGACCCACGCGATCCCGCTGGCGATCGACGCAGCCCTCGGCCGACGTGAGGACTTCAAGGTCTTCGGCACCGATTATGACACGCGTGACGGCACCTGTGTGCGCGACTATATCCACGTGCTCGACCTCGCCGACGCTCATGTCCGTGCGGTAGACTACTTGCTCGAGGGTGGCGAAAGCGTCGAGTTGAATCTTGGAACCGGTACGGGCACGACGGTCAAGGAACTGCTTGGCGCGATTGAGAAGGTCGCGCAGCGTCCGTTCAATGTCGGTTATGCGGACCGCCGCGATGGCGATTCCACTACGCTCGTCGCCAACAACGACAAGGCCCGCCGCGTGCTCGGTTGGGAGCCCCAATATGATCTGGCGTCTATCACCGAATCGGCCTGGAACTGGCATTCGCGCAGAAACGGCTAGAGCGGCAGCATGTTTCCTGACCCGGACATGGGTGCCTAAGGCGCCAACCGCACCTATTCGACGGTGCCGCCGGCCAGACCAGGGGCAGGCGGCGGCGTCCGGTCGCGCTTCAAGAGGGGGCGCTCCAGCAACAGGTAGCCGACGATGCCGACGAGCGTTCCCGAGACCGTGGCCAATATCATCGAGATCTTCGAATGAAGGTCGAACAGAGTGCCCGCCTTCGCCACGACTGAAATCGCAAAGGTGTGCCAGAGATAGATCGAATAGGAGGCGTTGCCGAGAAGATTTAAAATCCGCACCTTCGGCACCCGTCCATGGGTCTCGAACGAAAGCGCGCCGAGAACGAGAAGCACGGACAGCGGCCCAGTTAAGCGCTCGTCGAAGGGAAGCCGCAGGCCGGCAATCAGCGCAAAGCCGCCGAACGAACAGGCGATAAATCCGAGCCCGGCGCCGAGTGGCGGCACCCTCCCTTGCAGCCAGAGTGCACCGATGATCATGCCGGCAACGAACTCGAGGACGAGAGGGCGGGTATAGGTGAGCAAAAGGGGGTTTTCGCTGGTAAGGGATAAGCCCGCAATGACCAGTATGAGAAAGAACCCCGCGACGGCCGGCAACCGCCAGAGCCGCGGCAGGACGAGAGAGGCCGCAAAGACCGCATAGAAGAACATTTCGTAGTTGAGCGTCCAGCCTTGCACGAGAACGGGCCAGATCTCACCAGTGCTCGGCGAGCGCGCGGGAACGAAAAGCAGGGATGCAACGACGTGTTCGGCCGTGAGAACCAGGTTCGGAAAAAGACCCGCCAGGCCGCCCACAACCATGACCGCCGTCGCAAACCAGTAGATCGGCAAGATACGCCGCACACGGTCGGCGAGGAATTTGGCAGGCATGACCGGCCGCCGCGCGCTTATGACCCACATGATGAAGCCGCTGATGACGAAGAAGACATCGACGCCAGCCGCACCAATCGCGAAATGATGGCCGGTCTTCTCGGCCGCGTGGAAGGCGACGACAGCGAGCGCAGCCAAGGCCCGCAAGTACTGGATTGTCTGTATCGTCCCCATTGGTTGCGCCCCCTCCCCGGTCTTCACGCCGTCGACCGCCGACGCCCGTAAGCGGGCTGCCCCTCCTCGCCAGGCCAAATCCAGGTCGTGCCGGGCCGCGTGCTTGCGACCGTCAGTTTTCCCGCCGTGAAATACATGAGGAAGGATCCAACATGGTACGGATTGAGGATGTCGATCTCCACGAAGGAGCGGATGAGGAGCAGCACCGCAACGCCGAAGAGCACCATGGCTTCGGGATCGCGGTTCGCCGAAAGTACGCGCTTCAACTGCCCGACGACGGCGGCGAGCAGTACGAGACTCAAGAGCACGAGCCCGATGAGCCCGGTTTCGACGGCGGTCTCGATATACGTGTTGTGGAAATGGAAGCCGCTGCGGGCGGTGATGTAGAATTCCTCCCATAGCCGCTCGGCCTCGGCAAAGCCTTGCACCCAATAGGCCTGATAGCCGATGCCGAAGATGGGGGCGGCCTTCGCCGCATCGAGGCCCTGCTGCCACAGGTAGGTGCGGCCGGTCAGCGTCGAATCCTTACCGAAGGCGCCCAGAACCAAATCGAAGGCGCCGCTAGAGATCAAGGCGAACACAGCCACTCCACCGAACGCGACAATCCCGAGGAACAGGCCCTTGCGGCTGGTTGGCCTCAGCGCCGTTATCGCGCGCATGGAGAGGCAAAGCCCGAGAATCGCAGCCGTGGTCAGGATCGAGGTCGCCGACTGCGAGGCGAAAAGCGAGTAGGCGGAAATCGCTCCGGTGACCGCGGCGGCCGCCCGCCACAGCGCCCGTTCACCCAGAATGAATATCGCGGCAAAGGCGAAATAGATGCCCAGCGAGGCATAGAAGCCCAACTGGTTCTTCGAGGCGAAGGCGCCGACGAAACTATACGTGCCGTCAAGCGGATCGTAGTGATAGATGCCAAACAGCAGGGAATAGACAAGCACAATGGCAACGCCGGCCATCATGCCGCGTGAAAGGGTGCGAACGTCGATCACCCGCATGGCGATCAAGGCACAGACGATTTGGCTCAGATATTGTATGCCGCTTCGCAGCGTGACACTCGGCGCGGCCGACCAGAACATAGACAGGCTGGCGAACACGGCGAAGGCGAATATCCACAGAAACTTGCCGTAATTGCCGAGGACCTTCTTGTAGTCGACGAGGACGAGCGGAAGCCACAGGCCGTAATAGAGGAGGATCGAAATTTGCCCGAATCGGGACGAATAGGCGAAGACGAAGAGCGAAAGGGCGACGGCTGCAGTTCCATAAAGCCCATTCGCCCCCGGTGTTATGAGGCTCGCCTTCGAGATCCTCATTCCCACACTCACTGCATCGCCACGAGGGCATCGACCTTGATGACATCACCAGGCAGCACCGGGGTAGTCTCGGTCGCGGCTATCTCCGCCGGCTGGCCGTCCTTTTCCCGGATAATCGTGTAGGTAATGTTTGCGCTCTGCTCCGCCAGTTGAGCCGCCTCAGACGATTGCGTCAAAGCTTCCGTCATCAGGTCGCGGCTGGTACCGAGCTTCAGCGTCAGCGCGTCGATTTCGGCTTCGGTATTCTGCAGTTCCCGCGCAAGCTCCGCATCCCAGTCATCTCGCAGATTGGTCTCGTCCTGCGTGGCCTTGCTCGCTTCCTGCTTCGCCTTGAGCGACGCCGTGTCGATGTCGAGCAGCGAAGACTGTACGTCGGCGACCCTCTGTTCCAGGGACAGCTTGCGCTGGGCGAGTGCCAGTCCTTTCTCGGCCAAGCTGTCGACATTATCTCGATCCTTAAGGACGAGCTCTAGCTGGCGCTGCTGGGTCTCGGCTTTCTTGGCGAGCGAGTCGATCTCGCTTTGGAGCAACGACTTGAGATCCCCGAGTGCGGCGAGTTGCCGCTGCTGTCGCTTGTCGCGCGATTGCATCAGCGCCAACTCACTCTCAAGCAGCTTGTCGACACCGGGAAAATTCTTCAGTTCCGCCGGAAGGGCAATCTTGTCGTGCTCGCCGATTTCGGCGAGGAGTCGCGCGCGACGAATGAGCAGTCGGTTGCGCTCGGCGATCTGGACAGCGGAATCACCCGCCGCATTGATATAGTCGCGTGCGAAACGCTGGCCATTGTCGGCGCGCCGTAACCCGCCTCCAAGGCTGATCGCCTTGAGCACGGTCATGTTTGGCGCGTAGGGATATTCGCCAGGGCTTTCCACTTCGCCGTAAAGATAGACGGGGCGGTACTGCGCCATTTCGACCGAGGCCGTAGGGCGATCCCTGAGACCGAAGAGCTTCTGCATCTTGTCGCCGATCTCTTCGGCGAGTTCCGTCGTCGTCCTGCCGGAAGCTGGCAGGTCACCGATAAAAGGCAGTGAAAGATTGCCCGAAGCGCCGACGGTGTATTCCCCGCTGACGGCCGACCAATCACGCACGGCACCTTCCGCAGTCTGCCATTCGGCGACGCGGACACGTAACTTGTCCATGACTCCAAGTCGATATTCTTCAGCCTGCACCACGCTCGCACAGCAAACGACCGCCGCCACGATAGCGATGCGGGCCAACTTGAAGAGCGTACGGTATGAGGCAGGCTTCGCTGCAATTCTGATGGAAGGCATTTGGATTTCCCGTTCCTCGACGTGATCCTGGCGGTTCGGCCAACGCCAAGTCTCAATAGCTGCCGCGGCTGAAGCAGACTGCGGGGATGGTCTTGAACACAATGACAAGATCGGTGATGAGCGACCAGTTCTCGACGTAATGCGTATCGAAGGCCACGCGGGCGGCATAGGAAACGTCGTTGCGGCCACTGATCTGCCACAGACCCGTCAGGCCCGGTCGCGAGCGCAGATAATAGACCGCAGCCGCATCATAGAGCTCGAGTTCGTCTTCTACGACCGGCCGTGGGCCGACAAGGCTCATCTCGCCGCGAATCACATTGAGTAACTGCGGCAATTCATCAAGGCTGAGCTTCCGCAGCACGCTGCCGAGAACCGTCACGCGCGGATCATTCTGAAGCTTGCGCGTGGCACGCCATTCCTCGTAGGCGGCGGGATTCGCTCTGAAATACTCCTGCAGCACACGATCGCCGTCCTCCCGCATGGTGCGGAACTTCAGGCATCTGAAGGTCTGGCCGTTGTGACCGATCCGGCGATGCCCGTAAAACGCGCTTCCGCCGTCCGACAACTTTACCAAAGCTACAAGAAGCAGGAAGAGCGGACTGAGGGCTAGAAGACCCAAGGAAGCAATCAGTATGTCGAAACTTCGCTTGGATATTCCCCCAATCGGCCGGGCTGTGCCGATGTCCTGGGAGATGAAAAATGGCGAACTGGCCGAGCGTGTCGCGGACTTCATAGAGGTGACTCCATTTACGTTTGGCGATTGTCGGTCCCCGGGGGACGCGAGCCCATCTAGAACGAGTGTATGGTGAGAATTTGTTTTTTGAAGGCCGAAGATCGCAGCAGTCAGCCAGCCAGCGCCGAGAGGTTTCGACGAGATCCAGACCACAGAATATATCTAAAATTAAATTTTAGTAAATTTAAACGTCAGCCAGTTTTGCCCGTCACGAGCTTGACATGAACAAGCAGCGATTAGCTCACTTACTTCGGCTCGGCGGCGTCTTGTACTTTGGATATCTAAACTCCATTCCACATTTGAGGCGCCAGACAACGGGCGAAATTTGATGGAACGCAATTTTCAAGAGAAATTGTGCAGCGCAACATTATTTTGCAATGCACATTTCTCGGCACTCTCATCTGGCTTTGTAACAAAAGTTGATCGGATATTCGGACCATCCAACCCCGAAAAGACGCTGCAATCAGAACGCCTTCGCGCTCTCCCCCTTGAATCTAGGGGCGTCCTGGCGAGTCATCTGACCGCGGCCGGGTTCCGCGGCGGCATATACATATAGATCTGGCAGCCATACCGCTGATTGCATTCAGGCGGGACGGGAGGAATTATCTAATTGATTTGTCCTGATAAAGCCGACGGAAAGATTTCCAGGATAAAAACGACCGGCGCAAAAGCTTTTTGCGTGTTGAAGAGACAAGCCACCACTAATATAGTAATGGGAATGGGAGTAGAGGCCTATGACGGTTGCATCCGAAAGCGGGAGAGTAGGATAGCCGAATGTTCGCACCGCGTTTTTTTGTGAGCATGCTCGGCGCGTTGGTGGCATTCGCCGTCGCGACCTATTACCTCACCGGCTCGTTCGTTTCAACGCTGGTCCAGACGCTGATCTGCGCCGTCCTCATCCAGGTCGGGTATTTTGTCGGCGTGCTTTTTCTCGTCTGGAAGGAGGCTGGCGAGCGCCGCAAGCTTTCCCCTACCAAACAGGCAGCAACGGTCGAGGCGGCAACTGAGGAGAAACAGTCGGCCAAGATCTCCCTGCGCAGGGTCGGCCGTCCGCGGCATTTCAATTCCTGAGCTGAGACTGCGGGCCTCCCGAAATCGCTCGGCATCGGAAAAGTTCAGTGCCTGACGCGTTTGCGTCATGATCGCTCGGCATGGTCTCGCGCGACCGGCCGGTGCCCCATCGCACCGCCGCGCCCAATCACCCCCACTGGAGGTCCGTATGACAGCAGCCGCGCCGACAAATGTTTGCGTTATCATTGCCGCGAAGAACGCCGCCGATACCATCGGCAGGGCCATTGGCTCCGCCCTCGCCGAGCCCGAAGCCGCCGAAGTCGTCGTGATCGACGACGGCTCCACCGACGGCACCGAGGCTGCAGCGCGTGCGGCCGATGACGGTAGCGGTCGCCTCCTCGTCGTCCGCTTTGACGAGAACCGCGGACCGGCTGCCGCACGCAACCATGCCATTGCGATCTCGCAGTCTCCATTGCTGGCGGTGCTCGATGCTGACGACTTCTTCCTGCCCGGTCGGCTGCGGCGATTGCTGGCGCAGGACGATTGGGATTTCATTGCTGATAATATCGCCTTCGTCGATGCAGAGCAGGTGGCGGATATTCGCAGCACGATTTCGCGGTTCGCGGCGACCCCTCGCCCTCTGGACCTGATTGGCTTCATCAACGGCAATATATCCCGCCGGGGGGTCCGCCGTGGCGAGATCGGCTTTTTAAAGCCACTGATGCGGCGGTCCTTCCTCGACGCGCATTGGCTTCGCTACAAGGAGGCCTTGCGCCTCGGCGAAGATTACGAGCTTTACGCACGAGCGCTCGTGCGCGGCGCGCGCTACAAGATCATTCACAGTTGCGGCTATGCGGCCCTGGTTCGGGGAAATTCTCTCAGCGGCAACCACAGGACGATCGATCTGAAGCGCCTCTACGAGGCCGATCGGGAGATACTTTCTGAGAAAAACCTCGACAGCGCCGCAAAGGCGGCTTTAAGGCGGCACGAGCGCCATGTCCGCTCCCGGTATGAACTCAGGCATTTCCTCGATCTCAAAAAAGAAGGCGGCATCGCAAGCGCGCTCGTCTATGCCCTCTCCCATCCGGCTGCACTCCCTGCGATCGCGGGCGGCATCGTTGCCGACAAGACAGAGCGTTTTCGCCGGTCCCGGTCGCCGGCACCGGTTGCCCTCGGCGGTGCGGGAGAGGTGCGCTATCTGCTTCAAGGGCTTGCTGCAGAGCGAGCGGAGTAGCACCCTTCGAACTCACCTCGCCAGACCCCGAGATGTGCAGTGCAGCATAAACCCTAAGTTTTAGGGGATGCGCCGCGCCGCCGCCATGGATTACGCTCCTCGCGGTCCGCAACGACTCGAGAGGATGGGGCATGATCCGCATAGGGATGGCTGCAAAGATCTTCGGCGACAAGCCCCGCTCCCTCCCGCAGACATCAGCGCCGCCACGCGGCCGCCTTTCGTCTTGCTCCGTACCGCCGAGGACGACGGTCGCGTTGGCGCTGTTGGTTGCGACAGGCAGCGCTCATGCGTCGGAACCGATCGTTGGCGACGCCAGCGTTGTCGACGGCGATACGATCGAAATCGCCGGCGAGCGCATACAACTGAGCGGCGTCGACGCGCCGGAAGGCTGGCAAGTCTGCCTTGACGAAACGGGAGGCGATTACCAGTGCGGAAAGGTATCCGCGCGCGCCTTGAACATCTTTCTTTCCGCCTCGCGTCCGACACGCTGCGAGATCGTGATGCGTGACCGCTACGGCCGCTTCGTTGCGACCTGCATTCGCGCGGACGGCGAGGATGTCAATCGCTGGCTGGTCGAGAGTGGTAATGCGGTAGAGCGGGAAAACTACAGCCAAGGCCTCTATTCCGCGGCACAAGCCATGGCCCGGTCAGCCGGCATCGGCATATGGCGCGGACAGCCCCCAGGCGGGCACGTCGAGCGAATCACCGGAGCGGACGTCGAGAATCGCGGACGCGCCGTGACCACAGAGCGGTGAATGGAGCCGGCCCGTCAGCGGCGTCGTGCCTCTTGAGGCGTGTGAATGAAGCTGCGGCACGTCTTTACCCCTCTCCGCTTCGAGGAAGGCAAACCACAGGAAGGACGCGAATCATGCAACGCCTAAGAAGGTGGGATTGCTCGCAAGAAATTGGCCCGCCGTTCGACGGCGGGCCCGCTTTCGTAATGAAACCATTAAAGTATGCAAGCAATATGGGCGTTCCTCCGCGGACTTTCCAGTACCATTTTAGGGGCAATTGCGAGAGCCTTTGCAGCCATAGGGTGGCATCATCGCAATTGCCTCCTCGTTCCCGCTGGGATCGCAGGCCGCCTCGCTCGCACGCGAATCAACCGGCCTTGAACCCCGCCCAAACATTGCCGCATTCCACCGCCCCTGTCCCGGAAAGAAGTTTCAAGCTGGACATGATCGCCAGCATCCGGGCGACGACAGAGCGTCCCGTTCTGACGAACCAATTCGCTCAAAGTATGGGCAGCAACAACTACCGCAACACGCGACGATACAGGGGATTTGCCAGGGCTGGAGAGTTCAGGAGTGCCCCCGCGACATCACGCCAGGCGCGCCGCCCCGGTGCCATGCGCGAAGGGCTCACACCACTTTTCCGCTGCGATGCCATATTTTTTCTTCGCAAGTGCCCTAGCTTACGAGCTGCGGGCTCAAGTCTGCTCTGTTGAAACGGCCGCCGCTGCGGCACTGCCCAATGGGGGAGTGACTGAATCGTGGATCGAAGCGATGTTCTTCGCGGCGAGTCGCACAACCCGCAGCCGAGCCTCCGCCCGGGGAGTCCTTCCCGGCGACTTTCCATTCGAAGTGGCAACCGAACGGCGATCGCGCTGACACGCGCCGAGGGTCCGTTCGCCGCAGAAAAGGTAGCGCGACATGAACATCAACCGTCACCGGCGTCTCTATTACCTGGCTCTCGCCGCGACATTCTCTCTTGCTGGCATCGGACATATTGCAGTGGCCCAGGAGGGCGCGAACGGCGCGTCCTTCTTGGACGACTTCGATCAGCTCAACCGTAAGCTCTGGTTTGTCTCGGATGGTTGGAACAACGGCCCGCATCAGAATTGTACCTGGTCGAAGAAGCAGGCGAAGGTGGTGGATGGAGTGCTGCAACTGACCTTCGAAGAGCGCAAGGAGGGGGACCGCAATTTCGCCTGCGGCGAGATCCAGACGCGCAAACGTTACGGCTACGGCACCTATGAAGCCAGGATCAAGGCGGCAGACGGGTCAGGACTGAATTCAGCCTTCTTCACCTATATCGGCCCCACCGACAAGAAGCCGCATGACGAAATCGATTTCGAGGTGCTCGGCAAGAACACGGCAAAGGTGCAGGTGAATCAATATGTGTCGGCCAAGGGCGGCAACGAGTTCCTTGCAGATGTGCCGGGCGGCGCCAACCAAGGTTTCAACGACTACGCCTTCGTCTGGGAGAAGGATCGGCTCCGTTATTACGTCAATGGCGAAATGGTGCACGAGGTGAACGACCCTGCCAAGATTCCGGTGAACGCCCAGAAGATCTTTTTCAGCCTTTGGGGCACCGACACGCTGAGCGATTGGATGGGCACGTTTGCCTATAAGGAGCCGACGAAACTTGAGATCGACCGCGTCGCCTTCACGGCCGCCGGCGACGAGTGCCAATTCGCCGAATCGGTTGCCTGCAGGCTGGACTGACCAGTAACTGAGTAAACCAGTGATTGATGAGCAGCTGCAACATTATGTTGCAGCGCACAAGAATTTGAACTAAGCTCGCCCTCGGGCTGGGCAGGAAAACGGACGTTTTCATGCTGCAGATACTTTATTTGGCACAGGATCTTGCCGACCCTGCCGTGCGGCGCAGGATCCTTGCGCTCGCCAGCGGCGGGGCCAGCGTGACGCTCGCGGGTTTCCGCCGTAGCGACAATCCGCTTGCGGCAATCGAGGGTGTCGTGCCGATTGCGCTCGGGAAGACCGCCGACGGTCGCTTCCTGCAACGGATGGGCGCCGTGGCCGGGGCGTGCCTTTCGCTCAAGCGCAAGCTTCGGCACCTTCGCAAGCCCGACGTGATCATCGCCCGCAATCTTGAAATGCTCGCCGTCGCAAGACGGGCCGTTGCACTCTTCGGCGGCGAGGTTCCGATCGTCTACGAATGCCTCGATATCCACCGGCTCATGCTGCGCGACGACATGATCGGGCGCGCCTTGCGCGCTGCCGAGGGCAGTCTTGGTCGTGATGCGCGCCTGCTGATCACCAGTTCGCCAGCATTCCTTGAACACTATTTCCGCCCTCTGTCGCACCTCGAAGCAGCGCCGATGCTCATCGAGAACAAAGTGCTCGAAATTGGGGGAGCGCAAGATGCCGCGCCGGTGACTGCGTCCTATCCAGCGCCCGGCACGCCATGGAAGATCGGGTGGTTCGGCGCGTTGCGTTGCAGCAAATCGCTCGCACTTCTTGCCGAATTTTCCAAAAAGATGGAGGGCCGCTTCGAAATCGTCCTGCGGGGCCGGCCCGCCCATGCCGAGTTCGACGATTTCGAAGGCTTTGTGCACCATCAGCCGTTCATGCGCTTCGGCGGCGCCTACCGCAATCCGGAGGACCTCCCCGCAATCTATTGCGGCGTGCATTTCACCTGGGCCATCGATTTCTTCGAGGAGGGCCAGAACTCCGCCTGGCTTCTGCCGAACCGTCTCTATGAGGGTTGCCGCTACGGCCGAGTCCCGATCGCGATCCGTGGGACCGAAACCGCCCGGTTCCTTTCGGTACGCAACATCGGTCTGGTGCTCGAGGAAGCCAGCGCCGACGGGCTTGCCGCCGTCATCGGCGAAATGACGACGGAACGCTTTGCCGATGCCTCGGCGCGTATCGGCCAGTGCCCCGCAACAACATGGGTTTTCGACCGCGCCGATTGCGAGGCGCTGGTGCAGCGGTTGGCGGCGCTCACGCGCGAGCCGCATACCTTCGCACCGGTCCCGGCGATGACGGCACCCCGACACACTGAAGGTGGAATGCCATGACCCCGGCCCATTCGACATCAAGCCTCATCGTCATCCCATGCCTCAACGAAGCCATGCATATAGAGGCTCTCGTCGATACGCTTCGTCCTTCGCTCGATCCCCTGAATGCGAGGATCGTGATTGCCGACGGCGGCAGTACCGACGGCACGCGCGAGATCGCCAGCGACCTCGCCACCCAGGATTCGCGTGTGCTCTTCCTGGACAATCCGCAACGTATCCAGAGCGCCGCGGTCAACCTTGCAGTCGCCGAGTTCGGCTCCGGCTTCGATTTTCTGATCCGCATCGATGCGCATGGCACCTATCCGGATGACTATTGCCTGCGCCTCGTGGAAGAAGCGATCACCATGGAGGCGGACTCGGTCGTTGTCACCATGGAGACTGTCGGTCACAGCATCTTCCAGAAGGCCACGGCTGTCGCCCAGAATTCCAGGCTCGGCAACGGTGGCTCGCAGCACCGGACCGGCGCGGCCGGCCACTGGGTTGAGCACGGGCACCACGCGCTGATGCGCATCGATGCCTTCCGGGCGATCGGCGGCTATGACGAAAGCTTCAGCCACAACGAGGATGCGGAATTCGACTATCGCTTGCGAGAGGCCGGCCATCGCATCTGGATGACCGACAAGACGAACATGGTCTACTATCCACGCACCAGGATCGGGCCGCTCTTCCGCCAGTATTTCGGCTATGGCCGCGGCCGCGCGAAGAATTTCCTGAAACACCGGGCCATGCCGGGATTGCGGCAAATGTTGCCGATGGCGGTGGCGCCCGTCGCCTTCGGCGCGTTTCTCGCCATCATCAACTGGGCAGCGATCATTCCCTTGGGCATTTGGGCGGCCGGATGTCTCGGCTATGGCGTGTGGATTGCGCTTGGACAACGAAATCCCTACGGGCCGCTCGCGGCGGTTTCGGCGATGGTCATGCATCTTGCCTGGTCTACCGGCTTCTGGCGGGAGCTCCTCTCTTTCCGGCACCGGGAGGCACGATGAGCGAGAAACTCCGGATCGACATCGGCATCTGCACATTCCGCCGGCCCGAACTCGCGGAAACGCTTCGCTCGCTGGCCTCGACGGCGCATCCAGCCGACGCGCTGGTGCGCATCATCGTCGCCGACAACGACGTGACGCCGAGCGCAAGCGCTCTTGTCGAAGCGCTTAGGCCGGGCCTACCCTTCGAGGTCGCCTACGTCCACTGTCCTGCGTCGAACATCTCGATCGCCCGCAACGCCTGTCTCGACAACAGCACCGCCGATTTCCTTGCCTTCATCGACGACGACGAGACCGCTTCGCCAGAGTGGCTGACGAAGCTCCTGGAGACCGCGCGCTCCACCGGCGCCGATGCCGTTCTCGGTCCCGTGAGAGCGCATTATGGCCAATCGGCGCCGAGTTGGATGCGCCGCGGCGATTTCCATTCGACGCTGCCGGTCTGGATCGGGGGAGATATCCGCACCGGCTACACATGCAACACCCTGCTCAAGCTCAAGGCACCCGCGCTCGATGGCCGTCGCTTCAAACTTGCGCTCGGCAGAAGCGGTGGCGAAGACACGGATTTCTTCACCGGCATGCACCGGTCTGGCGGAAGGATAGCCTTCGCACCGGAGGCTTGGGTCCACGAGCCGGTTCCCGAAGCTCGAGCCTCGCTCGCCTGGCTGGCGAAACGGCGCTTCCGCTCCGGGCAGACGCATGGCCGACTGCTCGCCGAAAAGGCCCATGGCCTCCGGCTATTTCGCAATCTGGCGCTTGCAGTCGCGAAGTTCAGCTATTGCACGCTCGCGGCTGCCGTCACCTTTCCAGCACCGGTTCAGCGCTATCGCTACGCCCTGCGTGGTCTTCTGCATGCTGGCGTCGTGAGCGGCCTCCTTGGGCATGACGCCATCGAGCAGTATGGGGTTCGGGAGGCGCCGTCGGGATGAACGACGCGAGCCTCGACTGCAGCCCGGACGTGACCTTCGTCGTCGCCGCCTTCAACGCCGCCGACACGATCAGGCGCGCCATCGACAGCGCTCTTGCCCAGGAAGGCGTCTCCGTCGAGGTGGTCGTCGTCGACGATCGCTCGTCAGACGCGACCGCTGCCGTCGTCGCAGCGATTGAGGACCCTCGGCTGCGGCTGATCGCCCTTGAGCGTAACCGCGGACCAGGCGGAGCGCGCAACGCCGGTCTGGCCGCCGCGCGTGGCCGATGGATCGCCATTCTCGATTCCGACGATACGGTGCTGCCACAGCGGTTGAGGCGGATGATCGACCGCGCCGAGGCTGCAGAGGCGCAGATCGTGGTCGACAACCTCGATGTCGTCTCCGTCGACGGGGGGAGCCTCAGAATGTTCCCGGAAGCCGCGCTTGCAGAACTCGGGGAACTCACGCTTCCCGCCTTCATCGAGTCGAATGTGATTTTCCGCTCGGAACACAATTTCGGCTATATGAAGCCGGTATTCGAGCGTCGGTTTCTCGAGACGCATGGCCTCCGCTTCGACGAGGCGTTGCGCATCGGCGAAGACTATATCCTGCTTGCCTCCGCGCTCGCCTGCGGCGGGCGCTGCGCCGTCGAGCCCTCCGCCGGATATGCCTATCAGATCCGAGAAGGTTCGATCTCGCGCGTGTTGAAGATCGAGCATATCGATGCGATGTTGGCCGCCGACGAAACCTTCCTCAGCCGCTATGCGCTCGATCCCCTCTCCCAAAGGATGCAGAGCAAGCGGAAACGAGGATTCCGCCAGGCGCGTTCGTTTCTCGTCCTCGTCGATCAGTTGAAGAAGAAATCATTGGCCGGTGCGCTGAGGACCGCGCTCGCCGACCCGTTTGCGCTTCGGCATCTCCGCATGCCGATCGCTGCCCGGTTGCGCCGCCTGACGGCGCGGCCGAAGCACTCCGCCGCCATGACAGCGGCGGCTGAACGATCCCCCTTGAGCAAACACCCCCATACCAGCAAAGGATGATACCATGGACCGTATCAGGACCGTCAGGAAAGCAGTGATCCCCGTGGCCGGGCACGGAACGAGATTCCTTCCCGCCACAAAGGCCGTGCCGAAGGAAATGTTGACCATTGTCGATCGGCCCGTTGTCCAATATGCCGTCGATGAAGCACGCCAGGCCGGCATCGAGCACGTTGTCTTCGTTACGAGCCGCAACAAACAGGCGATCGAGGATCATTTCGACGACGCTCCGGAGCTTACTTCGTCGCTCTCGCGTTCCGGCAAGGACGCGCAGATCTCGGAGTTGGAGGCCATGCTGCCGAAGGCAGGATCTGTCAGCTTCACCCGGCAGCAGGCGCCTCTCGGCCTTGGCCATGCGGTCTGGTGTGCCCGCGATCTCATCGGCGACGAGCCGTTTGCGCTGTTGCTGCCGGATATGCTTTCCTTCGGCCAGCGCGGTTGCATGGCCGGGCTCATGGATCTGTACCGCGAAGTCGGCGGCAATGTCGTCGGCGTGGAGCAATGCACGCCCGAGGATGCCTCGAAATACGGCATCGTCGGCAAGGGTGACGCTGTGCGGCACGGTTTCGCCGTGACCGAAATGGTCGAGAAGCCGGCGCCCGGCAAGGCTCCCTCCAACTACTATCTCAACGGTCGCTACATCCTGCAGCCGGAGATCTTCTCTATCCTCGCGCACCAGCCGCGCGGCGCCGGCAACGAGATCCAGTTGACGGATGGCATGCTCAAGCTTTCGGCCGAGCAAGCCTTCCACGCCCATCCCTATGATGGCCGCACCTTTGATTGCGGTTCCAAGCACGGCTTCATCGAAGCCAACGTCGCCTTTGCTCTTGCCCGGGCGGATATCGGAGATATCGTGTTCCAATCTGTTCGCGAAATCGTCTTGTCTCACGAAAGCCGCACCCGCGCGGCATAAGGAACGTTTCGGTGGCCGGTCACGGCCACCGGATGAGGACCGGAGAAGAATATGAACAGAGCGGCCCCGATGAAACAGAGAAGTGTCCCATTGAGCATCATACCCCGCGACGATCAGCCCGAGGGCTTTATCGATCTCGATCGGCTTTTTGCCGCCGTCGTTCGCCGGGCGCGGTTGGTGGCCGCCTTCGTGGTGCTTTTCGTCGTCCTCGGGGTTGCCTATCTCCTGTTTACGACTCCGCTCTACACTTCGATGACGAGCATCCTCCTGGACGACAACCTGTCGAAATATGCTGAGGAGGAGAGAACGCCCACGAACAGCCAGTTGCTCGACAATCAGATAGCGAGCGCCGTCGAAATCCTGAAATCCGGCGAACTGGCGCTACGCGTAGTGGACGCACTGAAGCTTTCGGAGAACGAAACGATCCTCAATCCCCCGCGCTCGCTCGTCGCAATCATCAAGGGATGGGTGAAATCGGCAACCCAGGTCTTTTCGAGCGAACCGGCTATATCGGAAGAAGCAGCGCGCAACGGACGTCGGCTGAAGGCGGCCGCCCTCCTCCAGCAGGGTCTGAATGTCGAGCGCGTGTCACGAAGCTCGGTGGTGGCCCTTGCTTATCGCTCCAGCGATCCACGGCTGGCGGCGACGGTGACCAGGGCCTATGCGGACGCCTATCTCACGGATCAGTTGAACGCCAATTTCGAAGCGACGGAGCGGGCCTCGGTCTGGCTGCAGGAGCGGCTCGAGGATCTGAGACAGCGTTCGCAGGCGGCGGCCCTCGAGGTCGAACGTTTCCGCAGCGAAAAGGGGCTGACGGCTGCCCGTGGCGAGCTGATGTCCGAGCAACAGCTCGCGGATCTCAACAGCCAGCTTATCGTCGCACAGGCGGACTCGGCGAGCGCCTCAGCACGCTATAATCAGTACAAATCGATAGTCGACCAGGGACCGGAGGGCGCGGTCAAGAACGCCACTGTCTCCTCCAAGGAGGGCGACAATTCCGTGATAAGGGAGCTCCGCACCCGGTACCTCACCATTGGCAAGCGCGAACGCGAAGTCTCGGAGAATTTCGGGGAGGACCATCCCCAGGCCGTCTCCCTGCGCGGGGAGCGCGAGGACATCGCCCGGCAAATATACCAGGAACTGCAGCAGCTGACAGCCAGCTATCGGAACGAATATGAAGTCGCCCGCTCGCGCGAGGCATCGCTGCGCGAGAGCATCGAAGGTATTGCCGGCAAGAATTCCGACGCCAGCCAATCCCTGGTGCAATTGCGTGCCCTGGAACAGAAGGCTGCGGCGCTGAGGTCGCTTTATGAATCCTACCTTGGGCGCTACGAGCAGGCGGCGCAGCAGCGCTCCTTCCCGATCGCCAAAGCACGCGTCATTTCCGAAGCCGGTGTTCCGGTTGCGCCCTCTAGCCCGAAGAAGACGATGACACTTGCGCTTTCGGCCGTACTCGGGCTTCTGGTCGGCGGCGCCTATGCGGCGTTTCTCGAATTCCGCGAACGGACGTTCCGCCTGGAAGGCGACATACGCTCGGCCCTCGGCCACCGATCGCTCGGCTACCTGCCCCTGGTCGGATCCCGGCCCAAAAAGACCGCGGAACTCGTGCGGGCCCGCTTCGGGTCCGACCGATATCCGCATGATTCCGAAGCGGCCTCGGTGCCGTTCCAACGCCTCTCGCGCCTCGTCGTCGACGCGCCGCGCTCGGCATTCGCCGAAACCTTCCGGAATGCGAAGCTCGCCTGCGACCATATGTTGCCAGGAAACGAGAGCCGTGTGATCGCAATCGCTTCCGCGTTGCCTGACGAGGGCAAATCGGTCGTCGCGGCAAATTTCGCAGCGCTTCTCGCGGCCAGCGGCAAGAGAACCTTGCTGATCGACGCCGATATCCGCAAACCCGGCCTGGCCGAGTTGATCACGCCTCCGCCGCGCAGCGGGCTGGTCGAGGTGCTGACTGGAGAGGCCACTTGGCCCGCAGGTATCAAAGTGGATCAGCGCTCCAAACTCGCAATCCTGCCCGCAGGCGGCGGCAAATCGTATGAGAAGCGGCATCAGAGTAATGAGTTGCTGGCATCGCCAGCCATGGCCGGACTGATCGAGAACGCCCGCAACTCCTTCGACTATGTCGTGGTCGACCTCGCAGCACTCGCCCCTGTCGTCGACGCAAAGGCCTTCGCGCCGCTCGCCGACGGCGTTCTCTTCGTCGTCGAATGGGGCAGCACACCGACCCGGCTCGTGCGCGATCTCCTCAATTCCGAGCCGCAGATCGATGCCAAGGTTCTCGGCGTCATTCTCAATAAGACCGATATGAAGGAACTGCAGAAGTACAGCGACTTCGACGGTGCAGAGAAATACCGGCATCGTTACGGAAAATACTATATCGAACAGGATGTACCCGAGGTGCGCTACACGGCCGCCTGAATCAGGCATCCTTCTGCAGCCTTGGCTTCAAGTCTGTTCCGAGGGAAGCAGGATGCATAATGGCGGCGACATCGCCGCCTCTCTTCGCTTCAAGCGATTGAGTCAGATTTGCCTCCGGGTGCTCACGCAGCCGACACAGGTCCAGGCCCGGACTTTGCCGTGCGGGATCTCAGGTCGGCGGGCACCACGTGATCACAATTGGTTGGATTTGCGGTCGAGGCCGACGATCCAGGCCGCAACCATGAAGACGATCGCCGCCACCAGGGCGCCGAACGCCACAAGGTAAAACAGGCAATACTCGATAAGCCGGGGCACGAATAGAAGCGCATGCCGCAATAGGCTGGGCGACTGCCGCCAGTCCGGCAGTTCGTCACGATTGAAAGCCTCCAGTCGACGAGCAAGAAAGTGCATATCGCCAGACCCCGCTGTCTTTCGTTAACCATAGAGGATAGCCTTTTCCAGCTCAACCGTGGCAATAGCAGGGCATGGGGCCGCCAATTCCTCCAATTACAGCGCCGCGCGTCTTTTCACACACGCAAAGGTCGCCGTATCTCTTTGAATCTGCGCATGAGCATTCCGAAAATCGGCTTCGATTTTTGGGCAAATGCCAGCGTCAAGAGTTCCACCAGTGATGGAAATGATGCACGGGTCCCCGCCCATGCCCTATCTTCAGGCCATGGGCGGCGGAAATCGCGCCATGCAGATAGTGCTTGGCTGCGCGGACCGCTTCGGCGAGCGGTTGTCCCGATGCCAGGCCTGCGGCGATCGCGGCCGAAAGCGTGCAGCCGGTACCATGATCGTTATGCGTCTCAATGCGCGCCGCCGGGAGACGCAGCAGCTTTTGGCCGTCGAAGAAAAAGTCCGTGGCCTCGCCACCCGCCAGGTGTCCACCTTTGACCAGCACGGAACGGGCCCCGGTCTTCATGAGCGCTTCGGCCTGGCGCGCCATCTCCGCTTCGTTCTCGGCGATGGGACGCCCTGTCAGAAGTGCCGCTTCAGGCAGGTTGGGAGTTGCGACGAGTGCCAAAGGCAGCAGTTCATCGATGAGAACGGCAATCGCATCCGATTGCAACAGACGGTCGCCGGACGTCGCAATCATGACCGGATCGACGACCGCAAGCCTTTTGAAGCGGCGCAGACCATCGGCGATGACGGCAATCGTCTCCCGGCGCGACACCATGCCGATCTTCACCGCCTTCACGTCGAGGTCCGAAAAGACCGCCTCCATCTGCGCCGCGACCATGCCGGCCGAGACGTCCTCCACCGCGGCAACCCCCATTGTGTTCTGGGCGGTGACGGCCGTAACGACGCTTGCCCCATAAACCCCGAGCGCCGAGAAGGTCTTCAGATCGGCCTGAATGCCGGCGCCGCCGCCCGAATCCGATCCGGCTATGGTAAGCGCCACCGGTGCATTGGGGCAAAGAGGCGTCATCGATCGATCCCCCGACTGACATCACGGAGATCCGGGCGGACGAAGAAGTGGGCTGGCTTGCCGGCGGGCGACCCATTCCGTTCCTACGCCGGCATGACCCGGATCAGGTTCAAGGGTCCGGCTCACCACCGTCTCAGCGCCGCCCGGCGCACCCCTCGGAATGGCGGTATTCTATGCGTCAGTGGCGTGGGGGTGTCAACGCGATGCGGCGCGGCTCCTGGCATACCCGCTGACTGACGCGTAGATGGACGATCTCTCTCATTGTTGAGTGCGACGACGCGTTTCGCGCTCGAAAACTCTGCTGTTTGCGCTATCCTTGCGCAATTCCTCCGACAGGAAAGGAGCACATCATGGCCCTGCGCATCAACGACACTGCCCCCGATTTCACAGCCGAGACAACGCACGGCACGATCAATTTCCACGAATGGATCGGCGACGGATGGGCGGTCCTCTTCTCCCACCCGAAGAATTTTACGCCCGTATGCACCACCGAACTCGGCGCCATGGCGGGAGTCGAAAGCGAATTCCGCAAACGCGGGGTCAAGATCATCGGCATCTCCGTCGATCCGGTCGAGAGCCATGCCAAGTGGAAGAGCGACATCAAGCTCGCGACGGGCTTTGACGTCGAATATCCGCTGATCGGCGACCGTGAACTCAAGGTCGCCAAGCTTTACGACATGCTGCCCGCTGACGCCGGAGACACCTCCGAGGGCCGCACGCCGGCCGACAATGCGACCGTGCGTTCGGTCTACGTCATTGGTCCCGACAAGAAGATCAAACTGATGTTGAGCTATCCGATGACCACCGGCCGCAATTTCGATGAGATCCTGCGGGCGATCGATTCGATCCAGCTCACCACCAAGCATCAGGTGGCAACGCCTGCCAACTGGAAACAGGGCGAGGATGTCATCATCACGGCTGCCGTGTCCAATGAGGATGCCGTCCAGCGCTTCGGCTCCTTCGAGACCGTTCTTCCCTATCTCAGGAAGACCAAGCAGCCGACTGCATAGCCGGGAGCGGGCACCGGCATCATCGGTCGCCACGAAACCACGCGTTTCGTGGCGGTCTTTTTCCTGCAGTGTCGTGCGTTCCTGCGGTTCACGAGGGCGGAGGATTTCATCAGTCGGCCTTCAGTGTATCGATGATATTCGCGAGGACGCCGTGCAGCGCATCCCGGTAGCCGGTACGGGCGGAAGGGCCATCCTGTTCAGAGGTCATCACCACGGTCAGCTTTAAGGCCGGCACGATATAAAGCATCTGGCCGCCGTAGCCCCAGGCGAAATGCACGTCTTCGCCGCCGATCTGCCGGTTGAACCAGCCGTAGCCATAGGCATCGCCGGAAAAGCGCGAATTCGTGTGCTCCTGCCAGGAGAGATCGATCCACTCGTCCGGAATGATCTGGCGCCCATCAGCTGTCCGGCCGCGATTGCGGTATAGCTCGCCGAAGGCAAGCAGAGAACGGGCGGTCATGGCCATCTCGTTTCCGCCGAGATAGATCCCCTGCGGATCGCGCGACCAGGCATCGATGCGAAACCCGTCGACCGGACCCAGCCATTCGCGCGCAAGGGTCAGGGTCGACTTGCCGCCGACCTTCGTGAGGATCGCCGACAGGAGGTGCGTCGACGCGGTCGAATAGAGCATGCGCCCTCCCGGCTCGGCGTCGAAGGGCCGCGCAAGCGCGAAACGAACCCAATTGCGGCTTGAGACCCAGCGACCGTAGTTCGGGCCGGACAGACGACCCAATCCCGCCTGCATCGACAACAGGTTGCCGATCGTGATGTCGCTGATGCGCGGGTCCGCGGGGGAAGGCAGGTCGGACTTGAGGATCGGTGCGATCTTCTGCTCGGGTCCCGTGAGAAGACCTTTGTCGATCGCGATGCCGACGAGCGCCGAGACGATCGATTTCGACGCCGACTTGATATTGGTCGGTTGCGATGGTCGATGGCCACGGTAGCCCTCTTCCGCGACCACTTCGCCCTCCTGAGCAACGATGACCGTCTTCAGCGACTTGAGATCGTCTCGGTCTGCGAGGCTCTTCAGCAGATCCGGCACGGTCTGCTGCGCGATCGCTGGCGAAAGACAGGCCAGGAGCGATAGAATGATGGCCACGTACCTGATCATTGCTAGGACCTAGAGCCAAAGCGTTGCGAAGTCATGTAGCGGGCGCAAGGTTCACGACGATTTGACTGGAGTTGTGCGACGCAAGGGCACTGCCGCGTCGTTTCAGACAGCGCTTGCGCGGGGTCAAGGCGCCGGGAGCCGGCTTGCTTATCCTTGCCCTGCAAAGGAGAAGACTTGAGGCTGAATCGTTTTTCCAAGCTGATTTCGCAGGGAGAGGGATTGGGCAAGCGCCTTCTCCTTGCGCTGATCACTTTGGCCCTGCTGACGGGCGGCACCGCCTGGCTCGCCGACCGGCCCGATATCAGCGCAGCCGCTTGGGCTGCGGGCACGGCAGTTGTGCTGGCGAGTCTGATCGCCGACATCGCGATCAGCCTCGGGAAGAGGGAATTCGGCCTCGACATCATCGCCGCACTTGCGATGGCCGGCGCGCTTCTCCTTGGAGAATACCTGACCGGTAGCATCGTCGCGCTAATGTTCACGGGCGGGCAAGCATTGGAGGACTTTGCGCAGCGGCGGGCGCGGCGCGAACTGACGGCGCTGCTCGATCGGGCGCCGCGCACCGCCATGCGCTATGCGGAAGGGCAATGGGAGGAGGTACCGGTCGGCGAGCTGACAGCCGGCAACCGCATCCTGGTGCGTGCGGGAGAAGTGGTGGCGGTGGACGGAAATGTGGAGGGCGGCAATGTCGCCGTCATCGACGAGTCGGCGCTGACTGGAGAGGCTCTGCCAGTCCGCCGGCGGTCCGGTGAACCGGTCCTGAGCGGCACGGTGAATGCCGGCGACGCCTTCCAAATGACTGCATCCCGCTCGGCAGCCGAGAGCACCTATGCCGGGATTGCGCGACTGGTCGAGGCGGCAAGGGTCGCCAAGGCACCGATGGCGCGCCTCGCGGATCGCTACGCGCTCGTTTTTCTGGCCATCACGCTGCTGCTTGCCGGCGGGGCCTGGGCAATATCGGGGGAAGCGGTCCGGGCGCTCGCCGTCCTCGTTGTCGCCACGCCCTGCCCATTGATCCTTGCCGTTCCTGTGGCGATCATCGCGGGCGTATCGCGCTGCGCCGGCAAAGGCGTGCTCGTGAAGGGCGGTGGTGCCCTGGAGATGCTTGCCAACACGAAAACGGTGCTCCTGGACAAGACGGGCACGATTACCGACGGCCGGGCGGCGCTCATCGATGCCCGGTGCCGCAGCGACCTCGATGCGATGGAGGTGCTGCGCCTTGCAGCGTCGCTGGACCAGGGCTCTCACCATGTCATTGCCCGCGCGCTCGTGGCGGCGGCGCGCGAACGCGGACTTGAACTGTCCACTCCATCCGCATCGCGCGAAATGTCGGGAGCCGGAGTGGCCGGCTGCGTAGAGGGCCACGAGATCGCCGTGGGAGGCAGAGACTTCGTGAGCGCGCATATCGAGCCGAGCGTCTTTTCTCGAGAGGTCCACGAATGGATCGCGAGAGACGGTTTCGTCGCCGTTCTCGTCGCCTTGGACAGGACCTTGGCAGGCGCGTTCCTGCTGGCGGACGAGGTCAGGCCCGAGGCGAGCTCAGTGCTTCGGCAACTGCGTGAAGCTGGGGTCCGGCGTATCGTGCTCGCTACCGGCGATCGCGCGGAAATGGCCGAGAACCTCGCATCGTTCCTCGACGTCGACAGTGTGATGGCCGAGTTGACCCCGGAGGACAAGACCCGGATCGTCGAGGCCGAGAAGGCCGCGGGTAGGCCGGTCATGATGGTGGGCGACGGTGTGAACGACGCGCCGGCACTCGCCGCCGCGGATATCGGGGTGGCGATGAGCGCACGCGGCGCCGCCGCGTCCTCCGAAGCGGCCGACGTTGTCATTCTCGTGGACAGACTCGACCGCCTCGTCAGCGCAATCCGGATTGCCCGACGCTCGCACCGCATCGCCCTTCAGAGCGTCTACGCCGGCATGGGCCTGTCTATTGCCGGCATGATCGCCGCGGTACTCGGTTACCTGCCCCCGCTTCAGGGCGCTCTCGTACAGGAACTCATCGATGTCGTGGCGATCCTCAATGCGTTACGCGCGCTCACAGGGCCCATGCAGGGCTGGAGAAGACGACCGCGGATGACACATGCGGAGCTCCTGCGTTTGGAAGAGGAGCATCGTGGCCTGATCGATATCGTGGAGGAAATCCGCCACACGGCCGAACGCGTCGGGCATTTGCCGGCCCCTGAAGTCCGCCGGCAGCTCGCGGATTTGGACGTGCTGCTCAGGCAACGTCTTCTTCCGCACGAGCGGCAGGACGATGAGGAACTTTACCCGAGGTTGCGCGGAAGCGCGGACACTCCGGATGCGCTTGCGGGCATGAGCCGTACGCATATGGAAATCCGGCGACGGGTACACAGCCTGGCATCGGTTCGCAACGCACTTGGCGAGGACGGGCCAAGTCTCGCACAACGCTACGAAATCCAGCGGCTGCTCAACGGCCTCGAAGCGATCACGCGACTGCACTTCGCCCAGGAGCAGGAAATCTATCGGATGCTCGAGGACGGCTGAGAGAAATGACCCCACGGGTGGTACACAAGCCCGTCCGCCTTCGATCGCAGGGCGATCAGGCCCCCCCTGCCTCGGCGCCGTAGATGGCGAATACATCGTCGCGCCGGCAAAGCTCGGTGCCGGGTGTCATCGCGGCGGCAGCACCTGCGGCCACCCCGAAGCGGAACGCATCTTCCATCGATTTGCCCTGCATCAGGAACCAGGACAGCGCCCCGACAAAGCTGTCGCCCGCCCCCACGGCGGATTGTACGACCACATGTTTCGAGGGCACGCGCAGGATTCCGTTCGGACCGGCTAGCCAGGCGCCCTCCCGACCCATGGTGACCGCGACGTATTCGGCGGCGCCATCCTTGACCAGCGTCGCCGCCGCTTCACCGACTCCCTGTTCGTTGAGACGGCGTCCGACCAGCGTCTCCAGCTCTCCGATGCTCGGCTTCACCAGCAGGATGGGAGCCTTGCCCAAGGTCTCGCGCAAGGTCGATCCCGGACAATCCAGAAGAACCTTGGCGCCGTTTTCAGCCGCCGCTTCGGCCATCCGCGCGTAGGTGTCGCCCGGGGCCCCTCGCGGCAGGCTGCCGCTCGCGATGACGAAATCGCCCTTGAAGCCCACCACAACCTTCAAGGCATCAGCGAGGCTCTCCTTCGACACTTCCGGTCCTTCCGGAACAAAGCGATATTCGAACCCGCTCTCCTTTTCCTGCACCATGAAGGCAATTCGCGTGGGTTCGGCGATCGGCACCACGTGCAGATCGATCGGCAGCATCCTCAGCCAGTCCTCGAGCATTGCACCCGTTGCGCCACCGGTCAGGACCAGAAGTTCGGGCCGACCGCCGAGTTCGGCAATGACCCGCGCCACGTTTACACCGCCGCCACCGGCCTGGCGGCGCTCGTTGCGCGTCCGCATCTTTCGGGTCGGCTGCACGCGGTCGACTTCGCTCGATAGGTCGATGGTCGGGTTGAGCGCGACCGCCAGTGCGGACCTCGGTCTGGTTTCCGTCATCGAATGTCCTCAGCTCTGAGCAACACGAAGCCGGTTCTGGACGCAGCCGACACCGCCGATCTTTTCGGCCACGACTCGGGCTGCCTCGCGTTTGGCCTCGCTCTCGACCTCGCCCCATAGGCAGACGATACCATCCTCGACGGTGACGTCTATGCTCTCTCGATCAAGTCCGAGATCGTCCGACAGCCGCGTGAGTACGGCTCGCCGCTTCGCCTGCTCCCCGGCTGCCGTGATATCAGGCACGGATCTGGCAATCGCGCGCAAGATATCGCTGCGGGTGATGATGCCGACGGTCTTTTCGCCTTGCATGACCGGAACGCGGTTGACCTCGTTGACCGCCATGATGGCGGCGACGCGGTCGAGCGGCGTATCCTCGCCGACCGTGACGAGTTGCCGGGTCATGACGTCTCCGACGCGCCAGCTGTGGCTCCTCGTGAAGCTCTCCGCCGAAGCGTAATGTTTCTCCGTCGAACTCCTCCAGGCGGCCGGCCCCAGCTCGGCGCGCCTCAGGAGGTCGCCTTCGGACAGGACGCCGAGGAGCTTTCCTTCATCGTCGCGGACAAGCAGACCGCTGATGTGGTTTTCGAGCATGATGCGCGCGGCATGACTGACGCTATGCTCGGGGCTTATGCTGATGACGCCTTGGGTCATGAAATCCTTTGCCTGCATCGCTTTGCAACTCCCGCGCCAGATCGACGTTTCCAGTATAGCCGCCCCGCGCAAGCCAGGATTGACGCGGGTCAATTGCGAGCTTCGACTGTGCCCAGGTGCCGTTGACCACGGTCGAGAAACTCGTCGGACCTTTGATGGTGTTGCCCATGCGTATCTTTGCACTGAACGGAACGAGACCTCTCGGACAGGAAATCGCCGCGAACGCCGGCATCACCCTCGCTGCGCACGAAGAACGCGATTTCGAGGATGGCGAACACAAGGCGCGTCCGCTCGTGAGCGTGCGGGGCGAGGATGTCTTCGTCATCCATGCGCTCAACGGCAATAGGGATGGTTCGGTCAATGACAAGCTCCTGAAGCTGCTTTTCTTCATTGCCGCATGCCGCGAAAACGGCGCCTCGCGGGTTACCGCTGTCGTCCCGTACCTTGCCTATGCACGCAAGGACCGGCAAACCAAGGCGCGTGATCCCTTGACCACGCGCTATGTGGCTGAAATCTTCGAAGCCGTCGGCACCGATCAGTTCGTGGCATTCGACGTCCACAATATCGCGGCGTTTCAGAACGCTTTCCGCTGCCGCACCATACATCTCAGCGCGAAGGGCATGTTAGCGTCACGCATCGCGCAAAAAACTCCCGAAGGGCCGGTTGCGATTTTCTCTCCCGACAGCGGTGGCGTTAAGCGTGCGCAACTGCTGAAGGAGGCGTATGAGCGACTGTCCGGAAAGGCCGCGCTGTTCGGCCTGCTTGAAAAGCGCCGCAGCCGAGGCATAGTTTCCGGCGAACTCTTTGCCGGAGAGGTCGAGAACGCGACCGTCTTCATCGTGGACGACATGATCAGCACCGGCGGCACGATGCTGAGGGCCGCAGAGGCGTGCCGACAACGAGGCGCCAAGGCCGTTTACGCCGTGGTGACCCATGGCCTCTTCGGGAAGGGCGCGGAAGCGGCGCTGGCGCATCCCGCTATCGAAAAGACCATTGTGACGGATTCCGTGGCTCCCTTCCCGCTTGAAAGGGACCTCCTCCAATCCTCTGTCGAGGTGATCGCAAGCGCTCCGCTTTTTGCCGAGGCCATCCGCCGGCTTTCCGACGGCGGCTCGATCTCCGTGCTCCTAGGCGACGACGAGTGACATGCGCTGCCGGGCGGCACCGAGGTAGGCGAGCGCCAATGGGCGCCACTTCTCGGCTTCGCGCACTGGGTGCTCGAGCAGATGAACAAGGCAGAGCCTGGCCCTCAGCAACGCACGAAAACCGCCCAAGAGAGCGATCAGGCGATCGTCCGGTCGTTCGCCAAGCACTTCATCGAGCGCGGACAGAAGCAGCGGCGTGATCCAACCGGCTCCCAACACCTCGCATTCGAGCCCCAGATAGTTCATCTCGTCATAGGGGTCGATGATCCGCATGTCGCGATTGAACTCGAGACAGTCGATAACCTGGGGCGGGTTGATCAGGCAGACATGCTCCGGCCTGAGGTCCCCATGCCCTTCTACGATCCGACCTTGCGCTATGCGCGCTTCGATGAGAACGCGCATGTCACAGAGCCCCGAGCCGACCCAAGCAATCAACGCATCGATTCCGACGGCCGCCAGGTCGAATTCCTGGCGAAGGAGCATCTCCCGATTGATCTCCTGTTCTTCGAGCAGATGCCGGATATAGGCCGGACCGTCGGCGATTTCCGGCGTGCGGTTATGGTAGAAGCGGGCAAGCCGGCAGGCGATGCCGGCTATCTCGTCGGGCGTAATCCGCTTTGCCTCGATGCGGGCATCCAGCATTTCGTCGCTCGGAAGCCGCCGCATCTCAACGAGCCAATCGACGACGCGCTCAGTCGGCTCGAATGTCAGATCGCCCTCTTCGCTGCTATAAAGCGGTCTGACGGCGAGATAGGTATCGCCGGCCAGCCGCCGGTTCAGCCGGAGTTCCTCGTTACAATAGAATTCTCGTGCTGCGATCGTGCTGAAATCCAGATAGGCTCGCTTCACCGGCTTCTTCAGCTTCAGCACCCGGCGATCCGCGATGAATACCCAGGACATATGGGTTTCCCTCGCCAAAATCCGCCCCGGGGACTCGGGATAGGACGCCGGGTCGGCGAGGAATCGCACCTTGGCGCTCAGTGCCGTCATCGTTCCAGTCCTGCTCCCCTCCATCAACGCTCGGGACGTCACATCGTTCACTCGGCACTCAAGCCGACATCAGGTGGTTCAGGGTTCCTTCCTTGAGCAGCGAGCGGGTCACGCCTCCCAACAGGTGATCGGATGGACATCGCCCGCGGCGAAGCCGATCAGATTCGCGTCGAAGCGGAAGGCGAGCTCACGGGCGAACTTCAACTGCCGTGCTGCGCCGTCATGGATGCCGAGGTGTACCAGTATTGTGTTGTAGATCATCGCAGTGACCCCAATTCTTCGTCACTCCCGAGAATAAGTCATCGACCGCGCCACCTGCCTTGACCGGCGTCAAGGCATCGGCCGCGAGTCGACCGCATGCCGGTTTGACGCGCGTCAAAGCGCCGTTTTCACCCTGCGTTAAAAGCATTACAGCGCCGCGCGTCTTTCCACAGGCGCAAGGGTCGCTGTGACTCTTTGAACCTGCGCATCGAGCCTTCTGAAAGTCGGGTGCGATTTTCGGGCAGATGCACTATAGGGAACGGAGTGTGGGAACATGGCTCACAAGCAAGTGCTTTTCCATTCTGCAGCCCGAGAGAAGATCTTGAGGGGCACCACGCAACTGGCGGATGCGGTACGCGTCACGCTCGGCCCCCGCTCGAAGGCCGTCCTGATCGAACGAAAGTGGGGAACCCCGATCGTCTGCAATGACGGCGTGACGATCGCCAAGGAGTTCGATCTCAAGGATCCGGAAGAAAATCTTGGGGCGCGGATGCTGCGGCAGGCAGCGGAAAAGACCGGGGAAATTGTTGGCGACGGGACGACCACGTCGACCATCCTCGCCCAAGCGATCTTCTCCGATGGTCTGCGAAACGTCGTCGCGGGCGCGAGCGCCATCGACATCAAGCACGGACTCGACCGGGCTCTGAAACGTGCCGTCGCCGAACTGAAGAGGAATTCCCGTCCCGTTTCGGAAAAGCGGGAGAAGGAACAGGTCGCGACGATTTCCGCCCACAATGACACGCAGATCGGCGCGCTGATTGGCGAGGCGATGGAAAAGGTCGGAGACGACGGCGTCATCAGTGTCGAGGAATCAAAATCGACCGAAACAATCCTCGAGGTGGTCGAGGGCATGCAGTTCGATCGCGGTTACATCTCACCCTATTTCGTCACAGACGCCGAGCGAATGGAGGTCGTCCTCGAAGGAGCGGCGATCCTCCTCTTCGACCGCAAGATCAACTCCCTCAAAGACTGCGTGCAACTGCTGGAGGCCGTCGCAAAATCCGGAACACCGCTGCTGATCATCGCCGAAGATGTCGAGACGGAAGCACTGGCGACGCTCATCGTCAACCAGATGCGCGGGACGCTCAGGAATTGCGCGGTCAAGGCGCCAGGCTTTGGAGACCGCCGCAAAGCGCTGCTGCAGGACATCGCCATTCTCACGGGCGGCCAGCTCATCTCAGAGGAGCTGGGCATATCTCTTGAAACCGTCGCTTTCGAGCAGCTCGGCCGCGCCGAGCGGGTCGTCGTCACGAAAGAGACAACGACGGTCATCGGCGGGGCCGGAGACAAGAAGGCGATCAGCGCGCGCGCGGAGCAGATACGGCGAGAAATAGCGGCGACCACCAGCAGCTACGATCGCGAGAAGCTCGAAGAGCGACTGGCCAAGCTTTCAGGCGGCGTTGCCGTGATCAAGGTGGGTGCTGCAACCGAGGCGGAGCTGAAGTCGAAGAAGGAGGCGCTCGACGATGCGATCAGTGCGACCAAGGCCGCCGTGGCCGAAGGCATCCTGCCCGGTGGGGGGCTTGCCCTGCTACGCTGCATCCGGGCTGTCGAGGAAGAAGAAAAGGCCTGCGAGGGAGACGAGCGCACAGGCGTCCAGATTCTCAGGCGGGCGCTGGAGCTGCCAGCCCGGCAGATCGCCGAAAATTCGTCGACCGACGGTGGTGTAGTAGTCGCCAAGATGCTGGAGGGCAAAGGCAATTTTGGTTTCGACGCGGGTCGGAAAATCTATGTCGACCTGGTCTCCGCCGGCATCGTCGATCCGACGAAGGTCATTCGCGTCGCGCTCGAAAACGCAGTTTCTGTTGCAAGTGTGCTGTTGCTGACCGAGGCAACGATGACCGAAGTTCCCGAAGCGCAGAAGGAAGCCTTGTCCGAAGCTGCGATGCAGGCGTAGTCCTTGCTCCGCAGGGCTTTCGCCGGGTGGGCTTTACCCTCCTGATTTCTACCTCGCCTTCTCCGCCGCCGCCACGGCCTTCTTCACCGCGACGAAGCTGTCAGGCGTGACGGACACGGAATTGATGCCGCATTCAACCAGGAAGGCTGCAAAATTGGGATGGTCGCTTGGCGCCTGGCCGCACAGGCCGATCTTCGTGCCGGCCTGCCTGGCATCGGTGATGACCTTGGCAATCATCCATTTCACCGCCTCGTCCTCCTCATTGAAGGAGGCGGCGAGATCTTCGGAGTCGCGGTCGACCCCGAGCGTGAGTTGCGTCAGATCGTTGGAGCCTATCGAAAAGCCGTCGAAAGCACGCGCAAAGGCGGTCGCCAAGACGACGTTTGAGGGGATCTCGCACATAACGTAGACTTCCAGGCCGTCCACTCCCCGCTTGAGGCCGTTTTCGGCCATGACGGCAAGCACCTTTTCCGCCTCGGTCACAGACCGACAGAACGGGATCATCACGACAACGTTGCGGAAGCCCATCGTCTCGCGCAGCAGCTTGATCGCCCGGCATTCGAGTGCAAAGCCGTCGCGGTATTTCGGCGAGTAGTAGCGTGATGCGCCGCGGAAGCCGATCATCGGATTTTCTTCCTGCGGCTCGAACTCCGCCCCGCCGCAAAGTCCGGCATATTCGTTGGTCTTGAAATCGCTCATGCGGACGATGACCGGATTGGGATAGGCGACAGCGGCGAGGCGGGCGAGCCCTTGGGAAAGCTGGTCGACGAAATAGTCGGTCTTTTCCGGATAACCCGCGGTCAAGGCGGCAATCCTCTCCTGAGCCGTTCGATCCTTGAGCCGGTCGAAGTGCACGAGCGCCATCGGGTGGATTTGAATGGCGTTGGTTATCACGAATTCCATGCGTGCCAATCCGATCCCGTCGGCGGGAAACCTCCACCAGCGCGAGGCGGATTGCGGGTCTGCGAGGTTGAGCATCACCTTTGTGCGCGTCTCAGGTATGTCCGCGAGGCTGATCGTCTCCGCCTTGAACTCGGAACGCCCCTCATAGATGAAGCCCTCGTCACCCTCGGCACAGGAAACCGTCACAACGTCGCCCGAGCGCAACGCCTCTGTCGCATTTTCCGCACCGACGATTGCCGGAACGCCGAGCTCCCGGCTGACGATCGCTGCATGGGAGGTTCGGCCTCCATGGTCGGTGACGATGGCTGAAGCGCGCTTCATCACCGACACCCAATCGGGATCTGTGGTCGTGGTGACGAGGATGGCGCCATCAACGAACTTGCCAATGTCTTCGGGACGGTCGATCAGGCACACGGGCCCCGCAGCAATGCCATTGCCGATCGCCAATCCCTTTGCCAGGAGGCGGCCCTTCTTGCCGATACGATAAGTCGGGAGCAGGCCGGGCGCCGCTCTTGCCTGCACCGTTTCGGGCCGCGCCTGGACGATGTAAATCCGGCAGTCGCCGTCCTTTGCCCACTCGATATCCATCGGACAGCCATAATGCTCCTCCAGCGCGACCGCCCATCGCGCTAGCGTCAAGATCTCGGCATCGCTCAAGACAAGGCTCGCCTGTTCTTCCGCCGACGTCGGAACGCCGCGCGTCGGCGCGCCGGAGTCGCCATAGATTAGTTTGCTGGTCTTGGTACCGAGTCTCTTCTGGATGATAGGCGCACATGCCGAATCGGCGAGCAGCGGCTTGAAGGCGCGGTATTCGTCAGGATCGACGACGCCCTTGACGACGTATTCGCCCAGCCCCCAAGCGGCGTTGATCAGTACGACCTTGTCGAAGCCGGTCTCGGTCTCGATCGAGAACATGACGCCGGCGCCGCCGAGATCGGAACGAACCATCTGCTGGACGCCCACGGACAGAGCCACTTTCATGTGGTCGAAGGCGTTTGCCTTGCGGTAGCTGATAGCGCGATCGGTAAAGAGCGAAGCATAGCAGCGCCGGCAGGCATCCATTAGGGCTCCCTCGCCGACGACATTGAGAAAGCTCTCCTGCTGTCCGGCAAAGCTCGCCGTCGGCAGATCTTCCGCGGTGGCGCTCGAACGCACGGCGACCGATGCCTCCCCGACATCCAGCATGCGCGAGAGGCTGCGATAGGCGGTGATGATCTCCTCCTCGACGTCGGTGGGCCAGCGTCCGCCCAGGATGATTTTGCGGATAGCAGCGCCCGTTTCGGCGAGCGATGTCTTGCCGCTCTCCCATTTCCGAAGCAGTGCACCGATCGGCGCCCGCAGCCCGTTTGCGTCTATAAAGCGCCAATAGGCCACGGCAGTCGTCGCAAAGCCGTTCGGCACCTCTATGCCGGATGAAGACAGGGCGGCAATCATCTCTCCGAGCGAGGCGTTCTTGCCGCCGACTCTGGCGATGTCGTGTCGTTGCACATTCTCGAACCAAATGACTGCTGCGCCCATCTGTCTCTCCCGTCTTTGGTAACCCGACAATAGTCCTGCTGGGCCGGCGTGACGTTGACGTCCGTCAAGGCGGAAGGCTTTCCGGGCGCCAACAGACCTGGAGCTGAACGGCCCAAAGGCGGGCGAGCGAAGTTGCATCCCGCGTTTGACGCCGATCAATGAGGCGATCGAAGGACGGCAGTTAAATTGCCCTAGCTGCCATCCAGGCGATGGGTCGCATGGCAAAGCGGGCAGCTGGCTTGGCATTCTCATCGGGACCACGGTCAAGCCTACCAAGCCTACACTCCATGGAGGATCAGTCATGGCTGAGAAAGCAACGAAACTCCCCGTCAAGACGGAAGAGAAAGCGGTAAAGCACGGCGCAGAATCATGGCTCCCATTTGAAAGCCTTCGCTCCGAAATCGACCGCCTGTTCGACGAGTTCACTCCGTCGCTTTGGCGCCGCCCATTCGGGTCCGCGCTCATGCAGCGCATGCCGCGCATTTCGGAATGGGCAATGGCCCCGGCTGTCGACGTTGCGGAGACGGAGAAGAGCTACGAGATCACTGCCGAATTGCCCGGGATGGAGGAGACGGATATCGAGGTGAAGATCTCGAACGGAAGTCTGACGATCAAGGGCGAAAAGCAGGAGTCCAAGGAAGAAAAAAGTAAGGAGTACTTCGTCTCCGAGCGCCGCTACGGATCGTTTCAGCGAACCTTCCAAATGCCCGAGGGCGTCGATGCCGACAAAGTCGAGGCAGCCTTCGCAAAGGGGGTTCTGACAATCACCCTGCCGAAGACCGAGGAGGCGCAAAAGAAGGAACGCAAGGTCGCTGTGAAAGCCGCCTAGCGCATCGGCCCGAAAATCGGAGCGGAATTTTCGGAAAGCTCGACGCGCGGATTCGAATTGTTACAGCCACCTTTGCGTGTGTGAAAAGACGCGCGGCACTGTAGCGTATAGTCTTAGTTCCGGCGGCGAAAAGCCTCCACGCGGGCGCGTCTCGCCGCCACTTAAAAAGGAGCGCATCCATGTCTTTCAAGACCATACTCGCGGTCGTCGGCGCCTCGCACGGCGACGAGGACTTGCGGATTGCCGCCGACCTCTGCGGTCAGGCAGGCGCGCATCTAAGTGTGCTCGTCACGGCTTGGGCGCCAGAACCGATGGGGCGCTATCCGACAATGACCCCGGCATGGGTGGAGCAACGGGACCGAAGCATGCAGGCGCTCCAGGAACGGGTCGGGCAGGCGCGCGACCTGCTCGGCCGGCGCGAAATCTCCTCCGATGTCGACAGCGTCTATTCGGAAGTGGCGGCGGCGGACTACGACATAGGCGAACGTTCGATCTACTGCGATCTCCTTCTGATTGGCCCCGATGCCTTTGCCGATGCCGATTTGAAGCGGCAGGTCCTGGGCGGCGGGCTGCTTCAGGCTGGTCGCCCGCTCCTGCTGATCCCGCCCGGCACGAAACCGACGCTGCAGCCAAAAACGGTGCTGCTGGCTTGGGATTCGCGAGCGCAATCCGCGCGTGCCGCGCGCGAAGCGCTGGAAATGATGTCAAAGGCCGAATCCGTTCGCGTCACCATGGTCGATCCGACGGCATCGCTCCGGGGGAGCGGAGATGAACCCGGTGCGGACGTTGCCGCCTATCTCGCCCGGCACGGCATTAATGTGACGGTCGATACATTGCCGAGCGGCGGAAAGACGGTGGCGCAGGTTCTCCAGCAACATGCCGTCGATGTGTCCGCTGATATCATCGTAATGGGCGCCTATGGTCACTCTCGCTTGCGGGAATCCATCTTCGGCGGCGTAACGCGATCGATGCTCGATGAGACGAAGCTCCCCGTCTTGATGGCGCGGTGAACACCCTTGTGAGAATGATCCGGCGAAGTCTCCCATTTCGGGGATCGAGCGCTATCTTCCGGCAAGATGTCGGCAAGAGAACTCGCGCAATGGTCGCGACGCTTAGATTAGCGCATCGGTCCGAAAATCGGACCCGAGTTTCGGAATGCACGATGCGAGAGAGTGACAGCGTCCGCAAGGACCCACCGCGCTGTAGCAAACCAGGGGAGATCCGGTGGAGAATGAGACATCGGCCATAGCCCTTGAGGCGCGCGATCTCGTTAAGATCTATCGCATGGGAGCAGTGGAGGTCCATGCGTTGCGGGGCGTCGATGTCGAGTTCCGCGAAAGCGAACTGGTGGTGCTGCTGGGGCCGTCCGGAAGCGGGAAATCGACCCTCCTCAATATTCTCGGCGGTCTCGATAATCCAACCAGCGGCACGGTCATGTTTCGCGACCGCGTGCTCTCGCTCGGCAGCGAGCGCGCAATGAATCTCTACCGGCGCAACCATGTCGGATTCGTGTTTCAGTTCTACAATCTCATTCCGAGCCTGACCGCGCGCGAAAACGTCGCGCTGGTGACGGAGATTGCCAGAGATCCGATGCAGCCGGGCGAAGCGCTGGCGATGGTCGGACTGGCCGACCGGATGGATCATTTTCCGGCGCAGCTCTCCGGCGGCGAGCAGCAGAGGGTCGCCATCGCCCGCGCGATCGCGAAGCGGCCCGACCTGCTGCTTTGCGACGAGCCCACGGGCGCTCTTGACAGCAAGACGGGCATTCTGGTGCTCGATGCGATCCTCAGGATAAATCGTGAGCTCGGAACAACCACGGCGCTCATCACCCACAACGCCGTGATTGCCGAGATTGCCAATCGCGTGCTCTACTTTGCCGACGGGCGCATCGTCGAGACGCGACGGAACACCATTCAACGCGCTCCAGCCGAACTCTCCTGGTAGCATGATGAGCAGTCTCGATCGAAAACTCCTCCGCGGCCTTTGGCAACTGAAGGCCCAGGTATTGGCGATCGCTCTCGTCATCGCTTCCGGCACGGCATTGCTCATCATGGCGTTGACGACGATTGAATCGCTCGAAGAGACCACTACCGCCTATTACGAGCGAACCCGTTTTGCCGACGTCTTCGCCCGGACGAAGCGCGCTCCCGAATATGTCGGACGCGATATCGCCGAGATACCAGGCGTGCGGCTGGCCGAAACGAGAATTGTCGACGGCGGCATCCTCGACATGCCCGGCTATTCCGAGCCGGTCGTCGCCCAGCTCATTTCACTCCCCGAACACGGACCGCAGCTCTTGAATGCACTGGTGATCCGCTCCGGTCGCCTGGTCGACCCGAGCCGGCCGGACGAAGTGGTCGTCAGCGAGCCCTTCGCCGATGCCCATGGATTGAAGCCTGGCGACTCTTTTGACGCGATCCTCAGAGGGAACAAACGCAAGCTCCAGGTAGTCGGCACTGCGCTGAGCCCGGAATTCGTCTACGCCATTGCACCGGGCGGGCTCATGCCGGACGATGAGCGGTTCGGCGTCCTATGGATGGGGAGAGATGCGCTGGCGGCGGCCTTCGACCTGCAGTCAGCCTTCAACAGCGTGACCTTGAGTCTTCTGCCCGACGCGGACTCCAGGGATGTCATCCGGCGTCTGGACACCCTGCTTGCCCCCTTCGGGGGCATAGGAGCTTATGGCCGGGCCGACCAGACCTCGAACTGGTTCCTCCAGAGCGAGATTGCCCAGCAGAAGAACATGTCGAAGGTCATGCCGACCATCTTCCTTGCGGTCGCGGCCTTCCTGACGAACATGGTGATGGCGCGCCTGATCGAGACCGAGCGCCGGGAAATCGGGCTCCTGAAGGCGTTCGGCTACGGAAATGTGGCGATCGGTTGGCATTACGCCAAGATGGTCCTGGCCATCGGAGCGCTCGGCATTCTGATCGGCTCCCTTCTCGGCGCCTGGCTGGGCCATTGGAATACGGAGCTCTACACGCAGTTCTACCGGTTTCCGTTCCTGCTCTATCGCCCCGGGCCGGACGGTTTCATGATCGCCGGTGCAATCAGCCTGGCGGCCGCACTCGCGGGTAGCCTTTTCGCGGTACGTCGCGCTGTCCGGCTGCCGCCCGCCGAGGCGATGCAGCCGCCCTCACCACCTGTCTACCGGCGCAGCTGGGCCTCGCGCACCGCGCTTGCGGATGCGCTGGACGAACCGTCGCGGATGATCGTCCGGCGCATCATCCGCTGGCCGGTACGGGCATTCCTTGCAAGCCTCGGTCTCGCCATGTCCATCGCCGTGCTCATCATGGCGTTACAATGGGTCGACGCCATCGACTCCCTCGTCGAAACCGTCTTCGAACGCGGGCAGCGCCAGGATGCAACCGTGGCCTTCAACGACCTGCAACCGATCCACACCGTCAGAGACTTCGAGAACCTGCCTGGGGTGCTGACGGCAGAACCCTACCGCTATGTCGCGACGCGCATCGTCAACCGGCATCTCGTCGAACGGCAAGGCATTGTCGGGGTGCCGCAGGGCGCCATTCTGAGCCCGGTCTTCGACAACGACCGCGGCCGCATCGAGGTCCCGCCCGACGGCCTCGTTCTCTCGCGCAAGCTTGCCGAGCTCCTGGAAGTCGAAACCGGCGACACTGTCGCCGTCGAAATGCTGGAAGGGCGCCAGCACCGCGTTAACCTGCCGGTGGTGCAGATTTTCGATACCTATATCGGCACACCGGCCTATATGGACATGGCCGCGCTCAATCGTATGGCCGGTGACGGTCGGGTCGTCAGTGGGTTGCACATCCGCGTCGATCCGCCAAGCCGCGCGACCCTGCTGACGCGGCTGAAGGATATCCCCAATGTCGCCGCGGTTCTCTTCCGGCAGGCCGCCATCGACACCTTCTACAAGACCATGGGCGAAACCATCTTCATCTTCATCGGCTTTTTCGTCGTTTTCTCGCTGACGCTCTCCGTCGGCGTCACTTACAATTCCATCCGCATCGCCCTCTCCGAACGGGCGCGCGAGCTCGCGACACTCCGCGTTCTGGGGTTCAGCCGTTGGGAGATTTCCTACATTCTTCTTGGCGAAGTCGGCATTCTGACCTGGATATCCATTCCGCTGGGCGGGGTTATCGGCTTCAGTCTGGCCTGGTACATGACCAGCGCCTTCGAGACGGAACTTTACCGCGTGCCGTTGGTGCTTCGGGATGCGACCTATGGCAAGGCCGCGTTGATCGCGCTTGCGGCCGCGCTAACCTGCGCCGCCATTGTGCGCCGGCGGCTCGACCGCCTGGACCTGATAGCGGTGCTGAAAACGAGGGAGTAGTCTTTGAGCGTGGCAAAGCGCAGGTTGGTGATCTGGGGCAGTTTGCTGGCCGTGCTTGCGGCCGCCATCGCCTACGCATTACGCCCCCAGCCGGTCCCAGTCGATCTCGCAACCGCCGCAATCGGGATGCTGCGCGTGACCATCGACGAGGAAGGGGAGACGCGGGTACGCGACGTCTACACGCTGCACGCCCCGCTGCGCGGCCAGTTGCACCGGATCACGGTGGATGCGGGCGACGTCGTCGAGGCCGGGGAAACGCAATTGGCGCAAATCGAACCCGCGGCGCCGGCCTTCCTCGATGCGCGGACGGAAGCGGAGCATCAGGCAGCGGTCGAAGCCGCGCGAGCGGCCTACAACCTCGCCGAAGCCGAGCTCAACAAGGCCAAGGCCGACCTGACCTTTGCGGAGAGCGACCGCGCGCGCGCCCGTCAGCTGATCCAGCGCAACACGATCTCCCAGAGGACCCTTGACGATGCGGAACGCGCCTTCAGCGTTGCGGAAGCCCATCTTGCTACGAGCGAGGCGGCGTTGAACGTCAGGCGCCACGAGCTCCAGCAAGCCCAATCACGCCTCCTTTCCCGCCAGGAGATCAGCAGCCGTAGCGAGACCTGCGAATGTGTTCCGCTGACGGCGCCGGTCGATGGCGTTGTGCTGCAAGTCATTCGCCGCAGCGAAGGCGTCGTCGAGGCCGGTACGCCCCTGCTGGAGATCGGTGATCCCAAGAACCTGGAAATCGTCGTCAACATGCTCTCGGAGGACGCGGTCAAGATCAAGCCGGGGCAAGACGCCATCGTCACCGGATGGGGCGGACCGGATCTGCAGGCGACCGTGCGGCGTATCGAGCCCTTCGCCGAGACCGAGATATCAGCGCTCGGCATCGAAGAGCAGCGGGTGGACGTGGTTCTCGATTTTACCGATCCGCCAGAGAGCTGGAGTCCTCTCGGCCACGGCTATCGCGTCGACGTCCAGGTCATCCTTTTCGAGGGAGACGTGCTTCGGCTGCCACTGGGAGCCCTGTTTCGGCAGGGAGAAGACTGGGCTGTGTTCGTGGTCGAGGGGCAGCGGGCTGAACTGCGCCCCGTCGAAATCGGCAACAGAAACAGCCTTTCGGTGGAAATCCGTGAGGGGCTGCAGCCCGGAGACAGAGTCATACTCTATCCGAGCAACCGCATCGAGGACGGCGTCGCAGTCGTCGAGCGTTAAGAAGCGTGGAACCGCAAGCCCGCCTTATGCCTCCTCCATCAGTGCCCGCCGCAATCTGCGCAACACCACGCCGCGCGCCTTGTCGTCAGCGGCCCTCGCCAGTTCGTCCTGAAGATCGAGGACAAGCGATTGGAAGTCGTTGTGCCAATCGGTGTGTCCGGCCCGATACGGATCGATCCGGGGCGGAGGCGCGGCCTCGGATATTTCAACCAACCCTTCTGCACTCAGGCGGAACGCCGCATCGAGACGAGGCCGGATCAGCCTCTCTTCCGGCAGGAACTCGGAAAGACGCTGCCGGAGCGCTTCGAGCGCTTCCTCCTCGCCGTGGACCAGAAAGACGCCGCCGCGAATAGGCTGGCGGGCCCGAACCCAATTGGCAAGTTCCGCCCCGTCGGCATGGCCGCTGTAGATGTCGAGCGTACGGATGCGGGCGCGCACTCGGATGTCGTCTCCCTGGATGCGAACCACGGAGGCGCCGTCTTCGAGAAAACGGCCAAGCGTCCCGGTCGCCTGGTAGCCGACTAGCAATACGGTTCCCTCGTCCCGCCAGAGCCAGTTCTTCAGCCTGTGCCTTATGCGGCCAGCCTCGCACATGCCACTCGCAGCAATGACAATGTGGAAGTCCCGCATGAGGTCGAGTGCCTTCGACTGTTCGACTGTCTCAGTGAAACGGACGTTTCTGGCCTCGATCGCCCTGACAAGGGCATCGCCGTTTTCCAGCTCGGGCGGATGCTTTCGGAAGATTTCGCTCGCCTGTGTCGCAAGCGGTGAATCGATGATGATTGGACATCTCGCGATCGCGCCTGTGTCCATGAGATGGATCAGGTCGGTGAGGAGTTCCTGCGTGCGCTCCACGGCAAAGGACGGGATGATCAGCGCACCGTTCGGGTGGGTCGCCGCCATGACCTCGGCACGCAGGATGTTTCGCCTCGTCTCATCCGGCGTCTGCTCTCGCTCGAGGTCGCCATAGGTGCTCTCGCAGACGACATAATCCCAGTTGCCTGGCGCCGTGGCGTCGAACTGCAGCAGCTTGTGGTGCGGACCGATATCGCCGGAGAAGAGAAGCCGCAGCGGCGAATGCGCCGCGTCGATCTCCATCTCGACGGAGGCCGAACCAAGCAAATGCCCGGCATTCCAGAACCGGAACCGAATTCCCGCCGCAGCCTGATGCCACGCTCCGAGCGGCACCGGACGGAACAGGGTGATGGCGATCGCGGCGTCGCGTGCAGCGTAGATCGGCGTCACCGCATCGCGCCCCCGCCGCAAGCTGCGGCGATTACGCTGGTCGACCTCGCTCTCCTGGATATGGGCGGAATCGGGCAGCATGACCGAACACAGATCCCGCGTCGCGGGCGTTGCGAACATCGGGCCGTCATAGCCGAGCTTGACGAGCTTCGGGAGCAGGCCGGAATGATCGATATGCGCATGCGTGAGGATGACGGCATCGATCTTGGCGGGATCGAAGGGGAATAAACGATAGTTCAGCTCCTTTTCAGTCTTCGACCCCTGGAAAAGCCCGCAGTCGACGAGAACTTTTGTGGGCCCGAATTCCACAAGCTGGCAGGAACCCGTAACGGTACCGGCAGCGCCATGAAAGCGGATGATCGGTTCAGCGGACATTGATGCGGACCCTTTCGCGAAGCAGCCATTTCCGAAGAATGCACGCCTGCGTGGCAGACGACTTGATACGCATCAACATTGTGCGGCCGGCCTGAAGCGACTTTGTATGCGCGATGTTAAGACTTGCAGAAGCACAGCTCCGCCGCAGGGATTCAGCCCGCGATCGTCGCGATAAGTATCGACTTGATCGTATGCATGCGGTTTTCCGCCTGGTCGAAGACAATCGAGGCTTTGGATTGGAAGACGGCGTCCGACACCTCCATGCACTCAATGCCGAATTGCTTGGCAGCCCGCGCTCCGATCTCGCTATTCCGGTCGTGGCAGGCGGGCAGACAGTGCATGAACTTCGTATGGGGATTTTCGCTAGCCTCCATCACGTTCGCCCTGACGCCGAAGGGCGCGAGCAGCCTAATACGCTCGGCCAAGCCCGTCTCCTCCTCGCCGAGCCACGGCGCCGTGTAGATGAAGTCGGCACCCAAAACACCGCCCCGACGTGCTCCAGCACCGTGAACCGGCCTCCATGCGCTCGCGCCTCCGACGTCACCTGCAGGATGAAGGATTGCGCGGGCCAGAAGATCGGTGGCGAAGACGATGCGCAGATCCACTCCGAGCTTGGCGGCACCGATCGCCAGCGATCGTGCGACATTGCCGCGGCCATCTCCGAGGTAAGCCACCACCACCTGCGAGAGCGGCTTTTCACTAAATTCCTGCATGGTTAGGAAATCGCCGAGCGCATGCGTCGGGTGGGATTCATCGGTCAGGCCGTTATAGACCGGCACGCCCGCATGTGCCGCCAGTTCGTCGACCGTGCCTTGCGAGCGACCGCGATATTCGATCGCGTCGTATAGTCTTCCGAGCACGCGCGCGGTATCCCTGATCGATTCCCTGTGGCCCAGGTGACTGCCGGAAGGCCCCCAATAGGTGACATGAGCGCCCTGGTCATGGGCCGCCACTTCGAAGCCGGTGCGGGTGCGCGTCGACTCCTTTTCGAAAATGAGGGCGATGTGCTTGCGGCTCAGCCGCGGGATCTCTTTGCCACTTCTCTTCTCCGTCTTGAGGTCAGCGGCAAGCCGCAGCAAAAAGCGAAGCTCGTCAGGCGTGAACTCCTCGAGCGTCAAGACACTGCGGCCGCGAATATTGATGGGCATAGCACGCTCCCTTTCGCGAACCCTATTCAACAGCAGTTCACGCTTGCTCACCTTGATGCCTGTCAAACTCGTATGGCGATCGCGGCCGTTTGACGGACATCAATGACCGCTCAGCGTACAGGCCGGACCATTGATGCCCACTCAGCCAAGCGGGAAATTGCGGGGAAGCGAGAATGGCCAAAGCCTACTTGGTCGGTCCAATTCAGCGCCATCAGGTCGATCGCGCCTTTCGCCTGATAGAGGTCGTCGGGTACGAACTCGATTTGACCCAATGGCGCGAATTCTGTGCGGCGGCCTTTGCTCGGCAGCACATGTTGCCCTATGCACAGGAGATAGTGACGGTAGAGAATGCCCGCGGTTACATCGCCGGCCTCAGCATCGGCCACATAGCGCACGACCCCTTGTATGGGCGGCTTCTCGACGTGCCTGTCTTCCTCGTCATCAGTGCCGGAGACACGCCAGGTGTCTCCGACGCGCTTCTCGAACATCTGATGACGGCGGCACGCAACAGGCGCTGCAGCTTCATTCGCATCGCCTCGACGGATCCTGCGAACTGGCCCGACCGGCGCGGGAGACCGCGGCAGGCGGATCGCGGCACCCTCATTCCCGTACAGTAACCCCGCTGTTGAAGAACGCCCGAAAACGCCTACGCGTCTTGCCGGCTGGTCCGCGCGCTGAAGACATAACCGACTCCCCTGACCGACTTGATGAGTGCGGGGTTGCTGGGATCCTGTTCGATCTTGCGGCGCAGACGTGCGATCTGCGCATCGATGGACCGGTCGAAGGCATCAAGGTTTCGGCCGCGTGTAAGATCCATCAGCAGCTCCCGCTGGAGGACGCGGCCGGCATGCTTCACAAGCACACAGAGCATATCGAACTCCCCGGTAGTCAGGAGGGTTTCCTCGCCGTTGTCGGACAGCAACTGCCGACGCCCGATGTCGAGGCGCCATCCCTCGAAACCGTAGATTTCGGACTGGGGTTCGCTACGGACCGGCGGCGCCTGCGGTTGCCGGCGCCTGAGCGCACTTCTCAATCTTGCCAGCACTTCGCGAAGATGAAACGGTTTCGCGATGTAGTCGTCGGCGCCGATCTCCAGGCCGACGATCCGGTCGACCACGTCGTTGCGACCGGTCAGCATGATAATCGGAATATCCGAGCGCGCCCTTATGTCACGTGCCAATGTCAGGCCGTCTTCCCCCGGCAGGACGAGATCGAGCAGGATGATGTCGATCGACTGAGTCTCGAGACAATTGCGCATCTCGCGGCCGTCACCTGCCAGGCTGACGCGATAGCCCTCATCCTCGAAGTAGCGTGCGAGCATCTGCCGAATTCTCGGATCGTCGTCGACGACAAGAATGTGCTCCGGCGACTTCTGTGAATAGACCATGCTCCTCGCACCGCTCCTGTTCATCAAAAGGCGCAGTTACAAATCGTTACAATATCGTACCAAGTGTAGCACGCCAGTCGTCGCACGGTCACCGGCCACTGCGCAAACTCCTCCCATCAAATCCACAGGAGGATGCCATGAGCCTTCAAGTTGTTGCCATGCAAGATGCTCGCGAAGCACCCATCACGCTCTCGCAGCCGAGTCTTTCGTCTCTTTTCGACCGGCAACCGCTGGAAAGGTTTGACGCGGGCAGCGCCGTTTTCTGGGAAGGCGACGACGCCACGCATCTCTTCCAGGTCACCGACGGAATGCTTCGGGCGGTGCGGCTGCTCAGCGACGGCCGCCGCATCATCGTCGGCTTCCTGCGCCCCGGCGATCTGCTCGGCGTCTCGCTCAAGGAGCGGTATCTCTATACGGTCGAGGCGATCACCCCAGTCGCGCTTCGCCGCCTCTCGCGCCGCCGCTTCGAAGAAGAAATCCGGCGCCAGCCGCAGTTGAGGGATCAACTCTTCTCCAAATTGTGTGACGAAATGACCGCGGCCCAGGACCAGACCGTGCTTCTGTCGCGCAGGAGCGCCGACGAGAAGGTCGCCAATTTTCTGCTCATGATGTCTCGTGACGAGTTCGGGAATTGCACGCGCATCGTCGATATTCCAATGACCCGCCTCGACATGGCCGATTATCTGGGTATGACGATCGAAACCGTTTCGCGCACCATAACAAAATTGACGAACAGCGGTATCATCACAGCCACCGGACGGCGATCGATGATGGTCCTGAAAATGGATGCACTTCGTTCGCTGGCCGATGGAGACGATGACGAGAACTGGTCGCTGACGCTCGCAGCGGCTGCGTGCCACCGGATGAAGACGGCCTGAGGGATGGGAAAGCGCGTAAGCAACATCGTGGATGCCCTCGACGGGGCGAATGTCATCGTCCACGGGCCCGACGGCAAGATCACCCATTGGAGCAAGGGTTGCGAAGAACTCTACGGCTGGTCGCGCGGCGAGGCCCGAGGCGAGCCCGTTCATGAGCTGCTGGCAACGGCTTTCCCGAAATCGATCGAGGAGATCCGCAGTCATCTCAACGCACACGGGGCCTGGGCAGGTGAGCTCGAGCAGAGACACAAGGACGGCACCACCGTCTTCGTGGCGAGCCGCTGGATCCTTCTCGCCTCGGAGGCTGGCGGTCGCGGCGCCATCGTCCAGACCGATAGCGACATCACCAATCTGAGGCAGGCGCAGTCGGACGTTGCGGCCCGCGAGGCGCATCTGCGATCGATCCTTGATACGGTGCCCGAGGCGATGGTCGTGATCGACGAAAAGGGCAGGATCAACTCCTTCAGCGCCGCGGCCGAGCGGCTTTTTGGATACAAGGAAAATTCGGTTCTGGGTCGAAATGTCAGCATGCTGATGCCGCAGCCCGACCGGGACGCGCATGACGGCTATATCGCCAATTACCTACATACGGGCGAAAGGCGGATCATCGGCATCGGCCGCGTCGTCACCGGCCAGCGCAAGGACGGCACGACATTCCCGATGGAGCTTTCCGTCGGAGAGGCGATTTCGGGGGGCAAGCGGATTTTCACAGGGTTCATTCGCGATCTCACGAGCCGTCAGCGCATCGAGGAAGAGCTCCGTCAGGCGCAGAAGATGGAGGCCGTCGGGCAACTGACGGGCGGCCTCGCCCATGATTTCAACAACCTTCTCACGGTGATCACCGGCAATCTGGAAATGATCGAGGCGCGTCTCGATGACGAGAGACTCCTGTCGCTCCTGAGCGAGGCCCAGGCGGCCGCTGACAGCGGTGCGAAGCTGACGGGACAATTGCTCGCTTTCGGCCGGCGCCAGCCGCTCAACCCGAAACTCGTCGACGTCGGCGAACTGGTTTCGAATTTCTCCAACCTCCTCACGAGAACATTGGGCGAAACGATCGAGCTTCGCACCATGGTGACTGGCGCCGGCAATCTGGCGCTCGTCGATGTCTCCCAGCTTCAGAACACGCTGCTCAACCTGGCGCTGAACGCTCGCGACGCCATGTCCGGCGGTGGCCGGTTGACCGTCGAGATATCGACGACCGTTCTCGATCGAGACTATGCACTCATGTATCCCGAGGTCCGGATGGGACGCTACGTCCTCATCACTGTAACCGACACGGGTACCGGCATGAGCGACGAGGTCAAGCGCCACGCTTTCGAACCCTTCTTCACGACGAAGGGCACAGGTGCCGGGACGGGACTGGGGCTGAGCATGGTCTATGGCTTTGTCAAGCAGTCGGGCGGCCACATCCAGCTTTACAGCGAGCGCGGCCAGGGTACGAGCGTGCGCATCTTCCTTCCGGCGGCGCGCGGCGAAGAGGAACTGGTCGAAGCGAAGGCAGGGGGAGAAATCGCTGCCCAGCAAATTGCGAGGGGCCACGAGACGATCCTGGTGGTGGAAGACGATCCGCGTGTTCGACGCGTGGTCGTCGGACGCTTGATGGACGCCGGCTACCGGGTCATTGAAGCCGAAGCCGGCGCGCAGGCGCTGGAACTGCTTTCGGAGCACCCGGAGGTCGCGCTTGTCTTCACGGATGTGATCATGCCGGGAGGCATGAATGGCGGCGAGTTGGCGCAACATGTGCGCGCCCTTCGACCCGACGTGAAGATGCTCTTCACCTCCGGCTATGCCGAGCCGAGCGTCATTGGCAAGGAATTGTCGTACCCCGAAAGCTGGCTGCGGAAACCCTATACGGCGAAGGAACTCGCCCGGCGCCTTCGCATCCTGCTCGATTGAGAGTGCTTGCCCGTCACGGCAGGAATTTTTGCGCATAGTCAACGCGCCGCCTGAAATGCGCGCTACCTTTGTCGGCGAAAACCGGAGAGCGCGGCATGACCATTCGAAACCTGCATCATGCGATCGATCCGAAATCGCTTGCGGTGATCGGCGCATCCAGTCGTCAGGGCTCGCTTGGGCGCGTGGTCATCGATAATGTCCGGGGGATGGGGTTCGAGGGAGAGATCTGGCCTGTGAACCCGAAATACAGCGAGGTCGCCGGGCTTCGCTGCTATGCACGCGTTACCGATATCCCCGGCGTTCCCGACCTTGCCGTCATCATCACGCCGCCGCATACCATACCCGGGCTCATCCGCGACCTTGGTGAGCGGGGTACCCGCGCCGCGGTCGTGATTACGGCCGGCCTTTCCAAGGAGAACGGCTTGCGGCAGGCGATGTTGAACGCCGCAAAACCCAAGCTTTTCCGCATCATCGGCCCCAACACGGTGGGCCTTATCGTGCCGTCCGCGAAACTCAATGCGAGCTTCGCGCATCTCCAGCCCCAGGCGGGCGACATCGCTCTTCTCTCGCAGTCCGGTGCCATCGCGACGTCACTGATCGATTGGGCCGCCGACAACAATGTCGGCTTCTCCCAGATCATTTCGCTCGGTGACATGGCGGACGTCGACGCCGCCGATTGCCTCGATCTACTGGCGGGCGACCCGAAGACCCGCGCGATCATCATGTACCTCGAAGCCGTCCCGAACCCGCGTAAATTCCTTTCGGCTGCCCGCGCGGCCGCCCGTCTCAAACCGGTTGTCGCCATCAAATCAGGACGCCATGCGGAAGCTGCAAAGGCGGCGGCCACGCATACCGGCGCCCTTTCCGGGGCTGATCGCGTCGTCGATGCGGCCTTGCGCCGCGCCGGCGTGCTCAGGATCGAGAGCCTCGGCGAATTGTTCAACGCAACGGAAACGATCGGTCGCTTTGCACCGCTGAGACGGGCCCGTGCCGCGATCGTCACCAATGGTGGCGGCGCCGGCGTGCTTGCCGTCGACCGCCTGATGGATTTCGACTGCGAACTGGCGGAGCTTTCGGTCGAGACCATCCGGGCCTTGGACCAGGTTCTGCCCGCCAACTGGTCGCGGGCCAATCCGGTGGACGTTATCGGCGACGCATCGCCCGAGCGGTACCGGGCAGCGACAGAAATCGTGGCACGGGACCCGGCGGCCGACATCCTCATCGTCATGAACTGCCCGACCGGGCTCGCCTCGCCCCTGCATGCTGCGCGCGCCGTCGCCTCGCTGTCGCAATCCGGGACGATTGCCGGCAAACCCGTCCTGACCTGCTGGCTCGGCAGCCGGACCGCCCGCGAGGGTCGCCAAGCCCTGCAGGAGGCCAAGCTTGCAAGCTACGACACACCCGCTGACGTCGCTTTGGCTGCCTCCTACATTGCGAACTGGTCGCGGGCACAGGAATCGCTGGTTCGTGTTCCTCCGAGCCGGGCCGGCGACGAAACCCTCCACGACAGCGAGACGGTAAAGGCCATCTTCCAGCGTGTGGCGTCGGAGGGGCGACGGATGCTGAACGAACCGGAGGCAAAGGCTGTCATTGCCGCCTACGGCATCGCGACGCCGACGACACTCGTCGCCGCCTCGCCCGAGGAGACGGAAGAGGCCGCCGCCGAACTCCTCGCCAGTTCGGCCAGGATTGTCGTCAAGCTCGTGGCGAAGGCAGTCAGCCACAAGTCCGACGTCGGCGGCGTCGTGCTCGACATCGCGACCGCTGCCGCCGCGAGAGAAGCGGCGGAAACGATCGCGGCGCGGCTCAAGGCGCATGATCCGAGTGCCGCCATAGAGGGCTTCGCCGTGCAGCCGATGATCGAGCGCAGGCGCGCTTGGGAATTGATCCTCGGTACGAACCGCGACCCGGTCTTCGGTCCGATCATATTGTTCGGATCGGGCGGCGTCTCGGTGGAAGTCGTTGCGGATACGGCAGTCGCCCTGCCGCCGCTCGACAATGTGCTCGCCGGCGATCTCATCGACCGCACACGCATAGGCCGACTTCTCGCCGGCTTCCGAGATCAGCCGGGGGCCCATCGCCCGGCGATCTTGAGTGCGCTTTGCGCACTCTCGCAAATGATCGTCGATTTCCCCGCCATCGTCTCGATGGACATCAACCCCTTGCTGGCGGACGAGGATGGCGCGATCGCACTCGACGCGCGCATCGAAATCGACCCCGAGGCGGCAACCGTGCCAGGCCCGAATAGCGACCTCGCGATCCGCCCCTATCCCGCCGGTTGGGAACGGGATGTCATCGTCGGGGAGCGAGCTTACCATATTCGTCCGATCAAGCCGTCCGACGCGGGCCTCTATCCGACCTTCTTCGCCAGGACGGCAGCGGACGACATTCGTCTGCGCTTCCTGGCACCGCGCAAGAGCTTTCCACATCAGATGCTGGTGCGGCTCACTCAGATCGATTACGAGCGGGAGATGGCCTTCATAGCGCTTGAGAGAGAAGGCGGCGATCTGGCCGGCATCGCAAGGCTCTATGCCGATCCCGACCATGAAACCGCGGAATACGGCCTGCTCGTGCGGACCGATCTACAGGGACATGGTCTCGGCTGGGCTCTGCTCGCGCATTTGCGGGACTATGCCGCAGCCGATGGGCTCAAATGCATCGAGGGGATCATGCTGAGCGAAAACAGCAAAATGCTGCGCATGTGTCGTGAATTCGGCTTCTCCATCCGCCAGCATCCCTCGGACCCTCGCCTGCAGGTCGCATCGCTGGACCTGAATTCCGATTCGGCCGACGGCTGAACTCAGCCTGTCCGCTACTGTATCTCTCCTTGGATCTACCTCGATAAGGAGACATGCGGGATTCAAGGTGCTACAGCGACCTTTGCGCGTCTGGTAAAACGCGCGGCGCTGTAGGCTGCAGGCCGAGAATGTCGCGCGCGATCTCTCTCGCGTCCCGATCAGCATCCACTCTTTGCCAGGTGACGTCGCTACTGGCGGCGGCGAGCTGCCGCGTCAGAACCTCGAGATCTGCGTCGGAAGGGCTAACCTTGCGTGATGCGACACGCCGGCGAAGCAGCGCGGCAGTCGCATCGAGCCAGACAGCGGTGTACGGCACGCCGGCCTCCCGCGCCACGGCTTCGATACGTGCGCGGTTCGGCGCCCTGTCGAAGACGGCGTTGGCAACGACCGAGGCGCCCGCCCGCAAGAGCGCCAAGGACCGATCCGCCATTTTGCCGTAAACTTTCTCCGAGACGTCCGGAAGATAGGCGGCCGGCGGAAGCTTTTCCTCGGCCGGAACGCCGTGCATGGCTTTGCGGATGCGATCGCTTTCGACGACCCGTGCTCCAGGCGGTGGGCCGAACTCGGCGGCCAGCAATTCCGCAACGGTGGTCTTACCGGAACCGCTGAGGCCGCCGATCACGATCAGCCGCGCCGGCGCTGCCTTGATCAAGGAACGGGCGAGCTCGAAATAGGACCGGGCCTGCGCTGCCAGTTCGCTCGAGTGCGCCTCGCTTTCTTCGAGCTGCGTGGCGGTGACATGGGCCCTGACCGCCGCTCGGGTCGCCATGAAGTAGGGCAAGAGCACGAAGCCGTCTTCGTCATTCGTGTCGTCGAGATATCGGTTCGCGACAAGGTTCGCGAGTTCCGGGAAACCGCGATGCCAGAGGTCCATCAGCAGAAAGGCGAGATCGTAGAGCGTATCGACTGTGGCGATCTGATCGTTGAACTCGATGCAATCGAAGAGCCGGGGCTCGTCGTCGATCAGACAGATATTGCGCAAGTGCAGGTCGCCGTGGCAGCGCCTGACCTTGCCGGCGGCTTCGCGGGCATCGAGCAATGCCGCATGAACCGCAAGCTTCTCTTCGAACTCCCGGTTGAAGTCACGAAGTTCATCGGTCCCGAAGACCCGACTCGTGGCAAAGCCGGCGGCGTTGATGCGCAACACGCCGGCAATGTTGGCAGAGCCGGAGCCCTGGTGGATGACCGGCGCCGCCTGGTGGAAGCGGGCGATCATCCGCGCCGTTTGGGTCATCAGCTCGACCGTGAGCCGGCCGTTCACGGCCATGCGGTCAAACAGCGCGCCCTGGTCGAAACGAACCATCTCGACGACGGCATCGACAAGCTCCTCCCCTTCATCGAAACGGAGCCTGCCGTCCTTGCTGCGCATGATCCGACGAACGCCGATGTAGAGCCCGGGCGCTGTGGCGGCATTCAGCGCAACCTCCTTTTCACAGGCTTGAAGCCTCAGCTCCGGCGTCGAGAAATCGACATAGGGCAGCTTCACCGCGCGCTTCATCTTGAAGGCACGATCGCCGACAAGGAAGATATAGGAAATATGCGTTTCGATCCGCTCGACCTCATCCGATCCGCGACGCTCCTCGAGAAACGCGATCGCCTCCGACTGATCCTCAGCCAACATGCTTTCCCTTTCTCCACTCGGAGGGCTCTCGACGAGAGGCCAACTCCCAACAGGATGAGCTTCAGCAGGTAGCGCCTCATTGATGCTTATCAACGAGTGGCGCAGGATGTCGACCGAGGCAGCGTCAACGCGGCAAGGACAAGCTTGGTCTTGAGTCTAACCTTCCACGGGTACGAACAGTCCGAGCTTGACATCCTTCAGTACGACATTGGTGTGGATGCGCTTGATCTGTGGGTTGTGTGCCATGATGGTGGCAGTGATCTCGTCGTACTGGCCGACGTCCTGCGCCGTGATAATCGCAATCAGGTCGACGGAACCGGTGACGTAATAGACCTGCTGTATGTGGTCCTGCTTATCCGCCCAGAGGCGGAATTTCGCAAGCGCATCATAGTTCTCACGCTCGATCTCCATGCCGGCGATGAATGTCATCGGATTGCCGGCAACCTTGCGGTCGACGAGCGCGATCTCGGCCGTTATGACCTTCTCCTCACGCATCCTTTTCAGCCGTCGTTGGACCGCGGAGGCTGAAAGGCCCACCCGGTCGGCGATCGCCTCTGCCTTGAGCTGGCAATCGCGCTGCACGATATCGAGAATGCTTCGGTCGAACTGATCCAATGTCTCCGTCATATACCCCCCGCATTCAGCCTGCTGCAGCATCCGGTTGCAACGTTGTGCAGGGCCAAGTCCATCAATTGCCAGCGCGGCGTTCGCGCATAATGAGGTTCGTATGCGCGTAAATTCCGCATCAGGCAAGGTAATTGCGCGGCAATTCCGCACACGGTCGCGCTATGTTCAGGAGAAAACGCTCAAGAAGCCCCCGGGGAACGACAGGAATGATTGAGAAGACAGTCCCCGCTCTGCTCGTGGAGGACGTCCACAAGAGCTATGGCGATCACGACGTCTTGCGGGGCATTTCGCTGAAGGCGCACCGGGGCGACGTCATCTCGATCATCGGATCGTCCGGAGCCGGCAAAAGCACTTTTCTAAGGTGCATCAATTTCCTCGAGATTCCGGATTGCGGCCGTTTCGTCATCAATGGCGAAGAGGTGGAAATGCGATCCCACGCCGACGGACGGGCGCAGCCGGCAAACTGGAGGCAGATCGAGCGCCTTCGCACCGGTCTCGGCATGGTCTTTCAAAGCTTCAATCTCTGGGCCCATATGACGGTGCTCCAGAACGTCATCGAGGCGCCGGTCCATGTCTTGAAGATGGGGCGCAGACAGGCGATCGAGCGCGCCGAGGCGCTGCTCGCCAAGGTCGGCCTTTACGACAAGCGGCACGCCTATCCCGCCTTCCTGTCCGGCGGGCAGCAACAGCGCGCCGCCATCGCGCGTGCTCTTTGCGTGGATCCTGACGTCATGCTTTTCGACGAACCCACCTCGGCGCTTGATCCGGAACTCGTCGGCGAGGTCCTGAAGGTCATACGCGAACTCGCCGAAGAGGGCCGCACGATGCTGCTCGTCACCCACGAGATGAAATTTGCGCGCGATGTTTCCAGCCACGTGATGTTCCTCCATCAGGGCCGCGTGGAGGAACAAGGTCCGCCGGCACAGATCTTCGGGGCCCCACTCAGCGCCCGTTGTCGTGAGTTCACCGGCGCCCTGTCGGCATGAGATCGCCGTTTCCCGCAACACGTCAGCCAAGACACAACTGAAAGAGGAACACGAATGAAATTGCTTTCCATCCTGCTCACAGGCGCAGCGCTTGCCGCATCGACCCTCAACGCCGGCGCGGAGGTACGCTTCGGCGTCATGAACGAGGCCTATCCGCCCTTCTTCACCAAGGACGCTTCCGGTAAATGGGTCGGCTGGGAAATCGAGCTGATGGACGCGGTCTGCACGGAAATGAAGGAACAGTGCTCGATCGTCGACATGTCCTGGGACGGCCTCATTCCCGGGCTTGAGACGAAGAAGTTCGACGTGATCTGGTCCTCCATGTCGATCACCGACGAGCGCAAGAAGACCATCGATTTCACCGACAAATACTACAACACGCCGAGCAAGCTGATCGGTGCCAAGGATGCGGCGGCGGGCGCGACGGCTGACGACGTTGCCGGCAAGACCATCGGCATCCAGGTTTCGACGATCCAGTCCGAATATTTCAAGAAGTACTTCGCCGAGAACACGTCGGAGAAGACCTATTCGACGCTCGACGAGGCCTTCCAGGATCTTGCGGCCGGCCGGATCGACTATGTGTTTGGCGATGCGATCCCGCTCGCCGAGTTCTTGAAGTCCGACTTCGGCAAGGATTGCTGCGCTGACATGGGCGACGTGGCGGACGATCCGGCCATTCTCGGCGTCGGCATTGGCGGCGGGGTGCGCAAGGAAGACACGGCACTTCGCGACAGGCTCAACGCGGCCATCGCCGCCGTTCGCGCCAGCGGCAGGTACGACGAGATCTCCAAGAAGTATTTCGACTTCGATCCCTACGGCAAGTGATTGCCGGTGGGGCGGCGGCGGGGCCCGAGCCCGGCCGCCTCTCTCGCGTAACGCGCCCGCCCCTTCCCGCCAAGCCAGATTGTCCCGATGTCGTCAGCGCTTTCCCTGTTGGAATTGCTATCCCCCTATCCGCCGGGCTGGGGCGGCGTTCTCCTTTCCGGCGCTTTGTCCACCATCGCCATCTCGCTTGGCGCCTATGGCATCGGCATCCTGATCGGCTTCGCCGGCGCGCTCGGAAAGCTGACCGGCGGCCGTCCGCTGGTGATCGCCCTTGATCTTTACACGACGGCCGTCCGCGCGATCCCGGAATTGATCCTGATCGTCGGGCTCTATTACGCCGGAACGGACGGCATCAATCGCGTCCTGCTTGCCGCAGGCCTTCCGCCTATCGAAATCAACGGTTTCGTTGCGGCTGTCACGGTGCTCGGGATCGTCCAGGGCGCCTACATGACGGAAGTGCTCCGCGGTGCCATTCTCGCCATTCCGGTCGGCCAGATCGAGGCGGCGAAGGCATTCGGCATGCGTCCGTCGCTGCGTTTTCGCCGGATCGTGCTGCCGGCGCTGATCCCCAACGCCCTGCCCGGCCTTGCCAATCTCTGGATGTCGGTGACCAAGGACAGCGCCCTGATCGCGGTTGTCGGCTATCAGGAACTGGCGCTGGCGACGCGGCTCGCCGCTGGCAATACCAAACACTATTTCCTGTTCTTTTTCGCCGCCGCGCTACTCTATCTGGCGATATCGCTCGTATCCAACGTGATCTTCGGCTCGCTGGAATTGCGTTTCCGCCGCGGCCAGGCAAAGAATGCGTGAGGCGGGCCGATGAATTTCTCCTGGGTCTCCACCTATTGGCCGCTTCTGGCCGCCGGCGCTGTACAGACCGTACTCCTGCTCGTGATATCCGTCGTATTCGGGTTCATCCTCGCAATCGGACTGGCGCTTGCGCAGATCAACGGCCCGCGCGGGCTTAAATGGCTGGCACGCAGCTACTGCACCTGCCTGCGCGGCACGCCGCTGCTCATCCAGCTCTGGCTGCTCTATTACGGCGTCGGCTCTTTGCTGCCCCTTGTTCCCGGACTGCGGTCCAGCTTTCTTTGGCCGGTCCTGCGCGAGGGGTTCTTCTTCGCTGCAGTGAGCTTCACGCTCAACTATGCAGCCTATGAAGCGGAGGTGCTGCGCGGTGCGCTGCTCGCCGTGCCGAAGGGGGAAATCGAGGCGGCGAGGGCCTTCGGCATGTCGCGGGCAAAGGTGCTGCGACGCATCTGGCTACCGCGCTCCATCCGCATTGCACTGCCGACCATAGCCGGCGAGATCGTGCTGCAATTGAAGGCGACGCCGCTCGCCTTCACCGTGACGGTGATGGACCTCTATGCGGTGGCCTACAAGGTTCGCCAGGATACACTGCTTGTCTATGAGCCGCTGATCGTCGTCACGGTCTTTTACGTTTTCCTGACGCTCCTCGTGACCCGTGCGTTCAAGATCGTCGAGGCACAGGTGTCCATTCGTCGATAGGTCATTCGCCAGCAGAGGACTGAAGCCCCCGCACCCGACCGGACGAAGACGGTTTTTTCAACCAAGATTGCTGCGCTTTGCGCGGATTTCCGGCGGCAGGCATCCCGATTTCGCCGTCGATCGCACCGCCGCTCACATAGAGTCGCATCCATGAAATCAATGGAAAAGGCCCAAATCTCCACCGAGGCATCGCTGTCCATGGTCACTGCCGAAACGGCCCCCTGGAAGGGCCGTAGCCTGCGCGCCGAGACGCTGGCGCTCGATGGCGGTCTTGTGATCGATCCAGCGACGCATGCTATCGCGCCGGGTATTTCGATGTCGGTCAACAATGTGCTGACCCCGGGCGACGGCGCCTTTTCTGCCGATGGCGTATCCGATCTGACGGCGCTGCCCTATCTTTATGCACGATGGACAAACCCCACCGTGCGGCAGCTCGAGCAGCGCATGGCGGCTGTCGAGGGGACGGACGAGGCACTGGCCACTGCAACCGGCGTTGCGGCAATTGCCGCAACCTTCCTTACGCTTTTGAAAAGCGGCGACCATCTGATCGTCAGCGACGTCTGCTATGCTGGCGCCAGCGAGCTCGCGCGACGCATCCTGCCCGACTACGGCGTCGAAGTCACGGCGGTGAATATGTCGCGCATCCAGGAGGTCGCCGCCGCCTTCCGACCCAACACCCGGCTGGTCCACTGCGAGAGCCCCTGCAATCCGATCCTCCGGCTGACGGACATCGCCGCAGTGGCGAGCCTCGCGCACGACAGGGGTGCCCTGCTCTCAGTCGATTCCACCTTGGCGACGCCGGTCGCAACGCAGCCGGCCTCGCTCGGCGCCGATCTCGTCATTCACTCGTTGACGAAGTTCATCAACGGCCATGGCGATGCTCTCGGCGGCATCATCTGCGGAAGCAAGGCGCTGATCGAGAAAATCCGATCCCGCGCCGGGGTCTATCTCGGCGCGTCACTCGCGGCGCAGAATGCCTGGTTGATCCTACGCGGCATCGACACGCTCTTTCCGCGAATTCGCACCGTCTCGCAATCGGCGGAACAGCTGGCCGAGTTCCTCTCCGCGCATCCGGCGGTTCGCGCCGTCACATATCCGGGGCTCGAGAGCCACCCGCAACACGCGCTCGCCAGGCGCCAAATGCGGGTCTTCGGCGGCATGATCACGTTCCAGACCGCCGCCCCGCACGCAGTCGCCGAACGGCTCGCGAGGAAGCTGAAGGTGGCCCATTACGCCTTCTCGCTTGGTCACCAGCGCAGCATCGTCGTGCTTCTCGATACCGACGAGATGATGAGATCGACCTACGGCCTCGAAGGGGCAGGGCTCGATGACTATCGCGCCTTTGCCGGCGACGGTGTCTTCCGCCTTTCGGTGGGCCTTGAAGCCGTCGAGGACCTCATCGAGGACTTCGACCAGGCTCTGCGGCCGTGATCATTCGATAAATCAACAGGTTCAAACAGAAAGATCGTGCATCACATGAAGAACATACGCGTCCTCGACGGCGGCATGAGCCGGGAACTGATCCGCCTGGGCGCCGAATTGCGGCAACCGGAATGGTCTGCCCTGGCGCTGATCGAAACGCCCGAGATCGTTCGGCAGGTGCATGAGGAGTTCATTGCAGCCGGCGCGGACGTCATCACCACTAACAGCTATGCACTTGTTCCCTTCCACATCGGCGAAGAACGGTTTCGCTCCGAGGGGGCCGCGCTGATCGATCTTTCGGGCAGGCTCGCGCGGGCGGCGGCAGACGCCGAAAGTGGACGCAATATCCTCGTAGCAGGCTCCCTGCCGCCGATCTTCGGCTCCTATGAGCCCGAGCGCTTCGATGGGTCACGGGTGCAGGACTATCTCGCCGTCCTAGTTGAAAACCTGACACCCCATGTCGATGTCTGGCTTGGCGAGACCTTGAGCCTCATCGCCGAAGGGGAAGCCGTGCGCGTCGCAGTCGAAGCGTCGGGCAAGCCCTTCTGGATTTCCTTCACCCTGGCCGACGACGTTGGCGCAGTCGACGGTGACGGGCCGCGGCTGCGTTCCGGCGAGCCCGTCGGGCAGGCGGCCGCCTGGGCAGCGGGTTCCGGTGCCGCCGCCCTCCTCTTCAATTGCAGCCGTCCCGAGGTAATGGGCGATGCGATTCAGTTAGCCAGAACCGTTGTTCGCGAGAAAGGCGTATCGATCGAGGTAGGCGTCTATGCCAACGCCCTGGAGGGAGATCAGGAGGACGGCGCGGCCAATGAAGCGCTGCACGACACCCGCAACGATCTGACCACCGACAGCTATTCCCGCTTCGCCTGCCAATGGGCCGAAGCCGGCGCGACCCTCATCGGCGGCTGCTGCGGGATAGGGGCGCAGCATATCCACCGATTGGCGTCGACCCTGAAGTGACGCCGCCTTCCCCTCCACCCGCAGGAGAGCTCACGACCTCCCGGCGAGAAGGTTCATGACGTCCGTGTCGGTCAGTTGTTCGAAATCGCGATAGAAAAAACCGATGGCGCCGAACATTCTCGGCTGAAGCGGGCATACCACCTCGTCCGCTACCTTTTCCAATTCCGCAACGGCGTCCGGCGGCGCAACCGGGACGGCGACCACGATTTTAGCCGGCTGCTTCGATTTGAGCCCGATCACCGCCGCCTTTACCGTTGCCCCGGTCGCGATCCCGTCGTCGACGACGATGACGACGCGCCCCGCGATCGCCGCAGGCGGGTGGTCTGCGAAATAAAGACGACGCCGGCGCTCGATTTCGGCGAGTTCACTTTGATAGACGCTCTCGAATTCGGCGTCGGTCACGCCGGCGAGACGGATCGTCTCCTCATTACGCACGATCGCCGGCCTGTCGCCGTCTATCACCGCTCCCATCGCAAGCTCCGGCTGCCACGGTACCCCGATCTTGCGCACGAGCAAGAGGTCGAGCGGCGCGTCTAGGTGAGCGGCGACTTCAGACGCCACCGGAACGCCGCCGCGCGGCAGCGCGAGCACGACTACATCCTGCCCGCGATAGAGCTCGAGCGCCTTTGCCAGTTGTTTTCCCGCCTCCGAGCGGTCCGAATAACGCACGGCGCTACCTCCGCTATTTGTCCTTGCCGTCTCGGCCGCCACAATGGGTGTCGAACCAGTCCGCCGCTGCCTCGATAACCGCGTCGAGCGCACCCGGTTCCGAAAAGAGATGGGTCGCGCCCGGGATGATCTCGAGCCTCTTCGGGCCGGCGATCTTCGCCAATGCCCACTGGTTCAACCGGAGGACATCCTCGTCGTCCCCTCCGACGACGAGCAGCGTCGGCGTGCCGACCTCTTCGAGCACCGCCGCTGCCAAGTCCGGTCGACCACCTCGTGAGACCACCGCAAACACCCGATCGCCAAGTTCTGCGGCCGCTTCAAGAGCGGCAGCCGCGCCGGTACTCGCCCCGAAAAGGCCGATCGCCAGCCCCCGGGTATCGGGCGTCATCGCAACCCATTTGCATGCGCCTACCAGCCGGTCGGCGAGAAGACGAATATCGAAGACATTGGCGCGGTTTTCAGCTTCCCTCTCACTCAAGAGGTCGAAAAGCAGCGTGGCGAAGCCCCGTCGCCGCAAGGCCTCGCCCACATAGGTGTTGCGGGGGCTTTGCCGGCTCGACCCGCTGCCATGCGCAAACACGATCACGCCGCGCGGGCTTCCCGGCAGGCGAAGAAGGCCGGGCAATCGGTGGGGCGGAATCTCGACTTCGATCACATCGGCTCGTTCTGCGGCCATGGCCCATCGATCCTTGGTGTCATCTTGGCCTCGATACGCATATCATAGCAGGAAAATGGTGCCATTTGGTGTCGGAGACGGTCGCAATGGGCACGGCCGGTGACGCCATTCAAAGCGATCTCGTCAAGCGCACCGCGGATCGCTATTATTCGGCGTCTTGCCGAAAGCACCGGATGCCGGCAGGACATTCCGCCGCCCGTGCGGGCCATCCGCCTGTGCGTGCGTCAGACGAGACATTGCGCAAGTCAGGAAGGCGATGCGACGATGATCGAGTTCAAGATGCCGACGCTTGCGGCCGAAGTCGAGGCCGCGACACTCGTCGAGTGGTTCAAGCAACCCGGCGACCACATCAAGCGGGGCGATGTAATTGCCATCGCTGAGACGCGGACGGGCGCTATAGAGATCGAAGCCTTCGATGAGGGGGTCATCGGAGAGCAGCGTGTTCAGCCTGGGCGGCAGATCGAAGTCGGAGCCGTTCTGGCGACCATTTTCAGCCCCGAGGAAGCCGATCGCCCACGGCGCGCCGCCAAGACGAGAGGCACGATCGCAAGACATCCCTATGAGCGGCGCGGGTCCGGAAGGCCGTCCACGGTGTGGCCACGCCCGACAGAGCGCGCGTCTGCCGGATGGCAGTACAGGGGTGGGATGCTTACGGTACACGGATTTCCCCCCGTGTGGCCCGAAGCGAACGGAGTCGGCGGCACGGCCGAGTTCCCATGCGACCATCGCCAGGAGCAACAAATGTCGAGGCGGGGCTGGTGGTCCGCTCGCGAAGACCTGCGCAAGGCAACCGGTGCCGCCATGCTGCGGTCCCATCGCGAAATTCCGCATTATTGGGTTTCCCATGCCATCGACGCCACGCCGCTCCTCGACTGGGTGGAGGCTGAGAACGCCGGCCGGCGGCGCAATGACCGGCTCCTCTATCTGGCACCGCTGATGAAGGCGGTGGCACTCGCGCTGAAGGAAGTGCCGGAGCTCAACGGCCATTACCGCGAGGGGGGGTTCCGGCCATCATCCGCCGTCCATATGGGACTCGCCACACCGCTGCGCGGCGGCGGTCTTGTCGCACCGACGATCCGCGACACGGACTCAAGGAGCGTCGACGACCTGATGCAGGCGATCGCCGATCTGACGCCACGTGCCAAGCTCGGTCGGTTGAGTGGAACGGAGACAGCGGGCGCGACGGTCGTCCTGAGCAATCTCGGCAACGGCAAAGCCGACAGCATCTTTCCGCTGATTCACCCGCCCCAGGTTGCGATCATCGCCTGCGGCACGGCCGCGCCGCGCCCCTGGGCAATCGCCGATACCGTCTCCGTTCGGCAGGTGATCCAGGTGACGGTCGCCGGCGATCACAGGGTCAGCCACGCGCCACGGGCGGCCGAGTTCCTCGCCCGCCTGTCAGAACTGCTTTCGGAGCCGGAAGCCCTCTGAGCGATCCTGGGCTCGCCGGTCCCTGGCTTTTTGGCCGGAATCATTGAATTCCGCCGGCCTCGCGCGAGACTCTCGAGAATGGAGGAGAGTATCATGACCAAGCACATTCTTGTCGCCACCGATGGATCGGACCAGGCCCGCGAGGCCGTAACGATGGCAGCGGATCTCGCTAAGGCCCTCAATGCGCGACTCACGGTTCTTCACGTCATTCTGCATGGCCTCAGAGCTGAAGAGGCAACCCGTCTTGCCGATGCAGAACATCTGGTCCGCCGCGTCTCGGCCTATACCATGCCTCAACTCGGGCGTACTCCCGCTTCGATGAACGAGTTTTTCCAGGAGTCGCAGGGCGATATTCCGCAAGCGGTTTCCGTCTTGGGCGACCACATTGCCCGCGACGCTGCCGAAAACGCCCGGAGCCTCGGCGTCGGCACCGTCGACACCCGCGTCGAGCCCGGCGATTATGCCGAGACCATTCTCGCCGTGGCCGACGAGATCGGCGCCGACCTGATCGTGATCGGCAGCCGAGGGCTCGGCGGGTTGCGGGGATTGCTCATTGGAAGCGTATCGCAGAAGGTCGTCCAGCACGCCCCTTGCTCGGTCGTAGTTGTGCGCTGAACGGGCCGCGCCGAGGCAGCGAGGGAACCAAGCGGAGGCAACGTGGTTAGCCACTACGAAACGTCCGCCGCAGAGACCGTCGATCATCGCGGCCGGCAACTCTGCGCGACGGCGTCCGGAAAATCAGAGGAAGGACGGCAGCCATGGCAACGTTCATCATGCTGACGCGGCTCAGCCCCGAGGCGATGAAATCGCCGCAATCAATCGAGAACCTCAGCGATGAGATCGCCGAGCACATCCGCCGGGAGTGTCCCGAAGTCGAGTGGAAGGCGAACTATGCCATCCTCGGCCCTGCAGACTATCTCGACATATTCACGGCGCCCGACAACACCGCCGCAACCAAGGTCGCGGCCATAATCCGCACCTTCGGCCATGCGACGACGGAAATCTGGGCGGCGACAGAATGGCAGGAGTTCGTTCAGCTCATCCGCGACCTGCCGACTTCCCGATCCGTGGGCTAGCGCATCGGCCGGAAAATCGAACCCGATTTCGAAAGCGCGATGCGCAGGTTCAAAGCGCGCTTTTGTGCGTCCTACGCGACGCAGCTCCATTTTACTGGCCGACTTGGACCCCATGGGGTGGCTCGGGTTTAGCCAAGCCGCCGAGATCAGGCTCGCCGCAGCGGCTGAGGATTGCGTCGCGGACGGCATCGCGCAGTTTCAGGACGGCCTCGAAATCCGTTCCCTTCGGCGCCACCGCGTCGGCAATCTCGACGCTGATCGCACCGTGTCTCGGAAACCATTGCTCGCCTCGAAGCACGGATCGTGTTCCCCGGATGATACCAGGCAGGATAGAAAGACCAGCGGCCGCCGCCACCTTGAACGCCCCCAAATAGAAGCCGGTGAGGCCGGGCCTGCGGGAGAATGTGCCCTCCGGGAAGACGACGAGGACGCGGCCTTCTCGGGCCAGACTCGTCAATGTCCCGGCATCTTCAAGGCTTCCCGACACATCGTGGCGCTCAACGAATGGAATTCCGAGACGGCGCAATAGCGGGCCGGCAAGGAGATGGCCGGCAAGCTCCCTCTTGGCGACGATCGCCGGCTCGCCGGGCAGGATCGCCGCAAGCACGAGTGCGTCGAAGTAGCTCGAATGATTGAAGGCAAGCATTGCCCCTTCCTTCGGAACGCGATCAACGCCGCTGGTGGCAAGCGGAACCCCCATGACGGCAAGTGCTGCACGGCAGACCCGTCGGACGGCATGCCAGCGCCAGGAGAGCCGGGGGAGCACGAGGACGGCGACCGCGCCGGTCGACAGTGCCAGGCCGAGTACTGCCCACCACCAGGCAGCGTAGAGCAGCTCCTTCAGCAGCCGCGTTAGCCGCCGCATCTGCGTACCGATACCGAGCATCATCAGGCTCGACAGTTGCAATGGGAGGGCTCGGCTGTCCGACCCGATGCGCCCGTCCTCGTAAAGCGCCTTCGCAGCGCCGCGGCGGATCTTGCCGCTCGACGTCTTTGGTACGGACCGCGGCGGTGCGAGAACCACCTCGTCAGCGGGACTGCCGGCGACGTCGGTCGTGGCCGCGATCACGCGCTCCTGCATGGATGCGCGAGCATCCGGATTGGTTTCAGCCGTTTCCGCGATGACAACCACCCGCTCGGTGCCCGATGCATTATCGGTCTGGCCAAACGCGGCGACCCCTCCCTTGCGTACGCCAGGTACGGCTGCTACGGCCGCCTCGATCTCCTGCGGATAGAGGTGGCGCCCGGCACGGATGATGATGTCCTTGACGCGTCCGGTGATGAAAACATCGCCTCCAGCCATATAGGCGCGGTCGCCGCTGTCGAGCCAATCGCCGTGAAAGAGCGCGCGCGTTTGCTCTTCGTTGCGGAAATAGCCTGCCGTCGCGGAAGGACCACGGAATTCGAGTTTGCCCTCCCGTCTTTCGCCAAGCTCGCGGCCCGCATCGTCGACGATGCGGATTTCGTGACGCGGCAGGGGTTGGCCGCATGCGACGATTTCAACCGGCGCCGGGTCTTCCGCGTTAGCGACCTCCGCGATGCCCCGCGTGCTCAACGCTTGGCGGTCGACCCGATCGATCAGGGGAGGCCGTCCGAGCGGCGGAAAGGCAAGGCCGACCGAAGTCTCCGCAAGCCCGTAGACCGGAGCCAAGGCCGACGCGGACAAGCCGAAGCGCCCGAAGCGTTCGCTGAAGCGGCGCAGAGTAGCGGCGCTCACGGGCTCGGCCCCGTTCGCGATCATCCGCAGGGAGCTCAGGTCCAGGCCCTCAAGATGGGAGTCCGACAGCTTGTTGAGGCAAATCTCGAACCCGAAATTCGGCGATGCCGACAAGGTCGCCCGGTAGTTGTGCATCGCCCATAGCCAGCTTTCCGGCCTCGTGAGAAAGCTCAAGGGTGACATCGCATAGAGCGGAGCGCCGTAATAGAGACAGCCCAGCCATGCGCCGATCAGTCCCATATCGTGATAGAGCGGCAACCAACTGACGAACACGTCGTCCGAGCCAGCCTGCATGGCTTCGCCCATTGCGCGAATGTTCGCAAGCAAGTTGGCGTGGCTGAGCACGACGCCTTTTGGGTCACCGGTACTTCCGGACGTATATTGGATGAGCGCGGCCGCGCCCGGATCAGCCGGCCCGGGCAATTCTTTCTCGGATGACGCACTCTCCATGTCCGCAACGCAATCGACCGCCTTCAGCGTCTCCACCATCGCCTTGAGCAGTCCAGCGAGCCTCCTTCCCTCCGGCATGGTGATGAGCAGGCAAGCGCCGGCATTGCCGAGTATTCCAGCTTGGCGGCGCACGTGCTCCTCGAGTTGGGATAGGCGCGTCGGGGGATAGATCGGCACCGGGACGGCGCCGGCGTAGAGGATGCCGAAAAATGCGACGAAGAAATCGAGGCTGGTCGGGAGCATCAAGGCGACCCGATCGCCCGGCATGACACCGCGAAGGACGAGGGCAGCGGCGACCCGCCGAGCGCGAGTGGCAAGCCCTCCATAGGAGAGAGTGCCGAGCGTGGCGGTCTCATCTTCCAACAGGGTCAGGTGCAGCCGGTCGGCATGCTGCTTCTCGTGCCATTCGAGCGCTTCGACGAGCGTGCTCGCCGCGGTCGGCGCGGAAACGGTCGGCAGAGCGGGCGCCGTGCGCTTGCGGCTGGCGCCGCGCCTCTTCGCCGGGCGCGCCTGCTCCAAGGCCCGACCGAGATCGGCGACCGTCTCTGCTTCGGACACGGCACCAGCCGGCAATCTCACCTGAAAGACGCGCTCGATCCGCAAGGTCAATTCCGTGCGGCCAAGACTGTCGATGCCGAGATCGCGTTCGATCCGGCTCGATGGAGCGATCTCGATGGAGTGGGCTCCCTGCGAGTGCAGCTCGCGTACGAACTCCGTTACGATCGCAATCACGTCGCGAGCGTTGGAAGCCTGCCCGTCAACTGCGGCAGGTGAAGCCGGCTGCCCAGTTTCCTTCGACATGGACAACCACCATAGCGCAACGCGACGCGATCGTCTTCACATGCATCGCGGTCCAAGCGTCATTACCGTGGTCTAGGGCCAACTGTGCGATGTATCAAAGTCCGTTCCCAAAGGTGGGAGGTGGAGTGAAGCCTGAAAAGCCCAGTATCGGCTCGTCGCAGCGCGGATCGAACTTCGAAGGCGGCTGCCGACGTATGCAGGTTGGGTCGGTCTGGTAGGCATAGCCGGACAGGCTGACATATCGACCGGTCTCCATACATCCTGCCGTCATCGCGCATGCAAGAACTGCCGTGAAAAACGTCTTCATGACGGGCCCCTTCCGAATACGAGCCGCATCTGTCTGAGGATATGCTGGCTGTACTGCCAATCCGATGCCCAGCCTTGTGCGATCGAAGCCGCGAGAAGAAGGCGGCAAGACCACCCCTCGAGTGCAGCGATATTATACGGATTCCATTGCATCCCGCTCTAACCCATAGGAGTCGGTCAGGCTCATGACTTCGGGCTATATCGCTAGGCTCGCGGCCAGGTGAGACCAATCGTACCGTCGTCTTGCCGCTTCACACCGGTTGCAAGGGACCGGCATTCAAGTTCCAGCCTCGCCAGAAGCCACTCGACATCCCGTGTGGAGGGATAGACCAGGCGGAAGCGATGCGCCTGGAGCGGAACGATTTCGAGCGCCAGCAGATCGCGGGAGACGGGATCGATTCGAACGAAATACATCGGTCGCAGATCTCCCCTGAAATCCGCATAGCCCGCAATGCCTTCATAGTCATTGATGAAATCGCCGCAGCCATAGAGGATCAGCCGATTGCGATAGACCTCGATCGGTTTGGGATGATGCGAAGAGTGTCCGTAGACAACCGAGACGTCGGCCTCATCGATGAGCGCATGTGCAAATTGTCGCTCGGCCGCGGTCACTTCATAGCCCCAATTGGGCCCCCAATGGAGCGACAGGATCGCCACATCGCCCGGACGCTTCACGCCCACGATCTGCTCCGCGACCTCATGCACCCGCGCCGAGGCAAGATCCGGCAGAAAGTTCACCCCCGCTCTCCTGGGTCCGGCGGCCCAGCCAGCAGGCGTCCCGCTCGTCGGCATCGCCAGTGCAAAGACCAGGACGCGACCTTCGCCACCGGCATCGAGCACGGCTGGCGCTTCGGCCTCGGCCCGGTCGCGCCCGGCACCAACCCTCCCTATCCGCAGATCGTCCAGTGTCGACAATGTCTCAAGGAGCCCGGCACCCCCCCAGTCCAACACGTGATTGTTCGCCAGGACACAACAGTCGATGCCGGCGGCCGCAAGACAGGAAGCGTTCTTTGGGCTCATCCGGTAGTTGATGCACTTGGCAACGTAATCGCTGCTGTGAGTGATCGCCGTCTCGAGATTGATAATTCGCACGTGCGGCTGCGCGCGCCGGAATTCATCGAGCGCCACGCCCCAGATGTAGAACAGGTCGACGGGCCAGGGGATCGGCCCATGGGCCCTCTCCGCAAGTCGAACATAGTCGACGGCGGAGCGGAGATAAGTCTCGTATATGGCCGGGTTGCACGGAGCGGGCAGCACCTGATCGATGCCGCGCCCGGTCATGACGTCGCCGCACAGAAAGAGCCGGATGCCAGGCTCTTCGGTGCTCGTTTCCGACGGGCGCTGTCCGGTCGCGCTCATGCCTCACGGATCTCCGGGCGCTATTTTACGCAATTCGCGGGTAGAGGGAAAGGGCAGCACTCGCAACGGCTGCGTGCATCAGCCTCACTGATCGAACTGCCCCACCAGCGGAACAGCTTACTTTGTTCCCTGTTCCGGCATCGGGCTACATAAGGCCCTCGCAACAAACATAACAAAAAACGGGATGGCTTGAACGGCAGCGAACATGGAAGTTTCATCAGACGCGAAACCGCGGTGCCCAACCGTTAAGTCGGCTCGGGCACTCGGCGAGAAGCCGTACACGCATACAAGGGCGCGTCACCGCTTCCATCGGGGCTCCCTTGCAATCGTCTGACGCATCCCGATCGCAGGGCGCAGTTGTCTCCACGGTGGCCAGCATCGCGCAAACCCGCTTTGGCAGGACGTGCTAAGAACTCGATCCTATAACTACGGAGCTAGCGACCGACCGAGAGAGACCGGCTCGCGGGCGGTTACATCTATTTGCCTGAGACCATAACGATGTCGGGACAGCGAACCGGAATGAAGCTTTCATACATCGGCAACGACGCCGATGAGGTCGCGGACGTTCTCGCGCGCTGCATAGGGCCGGTAAACGTTCAGATGCCTCGCAAGGCGGATCTCTCATACAGCTACGGTTCATTGCCGCAGGCTGTGCCGCCTTCAGCCGTGTGCAATCTCGCGGCAGCTTCCGCCTCGGCCAGAAAAACGAGGTCCCGAAGCTGTTGGTCCTGTTTCCCCTCGAGGGATCGGCCTCTATCGATATCGGAAGAAGAACCCTCTATTCCGAAACGGGCAAAGGCGCAGTGCTCGACGGCAACAGGTTGACTCAGGTTCGGCTCGACGTCACCTCTCCATCATCTTTGATCAAAGCGACCTCATTCGCCACATCAGCACCGTCCTGGAACGTCCCGTTCAAGGATCTTTGGACTTCAAGACCGAATTCGACCTCGAAGCCGGCAGCGGTCAGATATTCTTCAGACTGGCGCAGGTCATGGCACAAAGCTTGGGTCCGGATACCGTGGTCGAGGGCATGCCCCATACCCTCGACCATCTTTCGAAGACCCTCATCAGCCTGCTCGTCGATACAATACCGCATCGATTTTCAGCCTCGTTGAGCCAGGGCGAGTGGCTGCCATCGCCGAGGCACGTGAAACGCGCCATCGAGTTCATGCATGCCAACCTATCAAGTGCACTGTCCATCGGGCAGATCGCCGAGGCGGCAGGCATAGGCATCCGTTCCCAGCAAGAGGGCTTCAGGCGCTTCAAAGGAACATCGCCGACAAGCTATCTGACGCAATTGCGGATGGAGGCCGTGCACCGGGAACTGATGGAAGGGGTACTCGAGGTTTCCATTTCCGAGATCGCTCGGAAATGGGGTTTCCGCCACATGGGCCGGTTTTCAAGCGATTACCGTAAGAGCTACGGTCACGCGCCGTCGCAGGCGAGGAAAGGACGGACGAGGCCATAGGCCTTCCGGTCCGCGCGTCTTATCAGACCCGCAAAGATCGCTGTAGATTGCTGAATGTCTTCATCCTTAAACCGAGGTCGATGTAAGGATGAAGACACGCAGTAGCCGCGTCCCTGCAGCAGCGACTCGGGGCTAGGTGATCATGCGCGTCACGAGTAGCCCGCATCGCCGGCAAACAGATCGTTCAGCTTGTAGGCCACCTCGGTCCGGTTCGATGCCTTCAGCTTCTTCATGATGTTACGAATGTGAACCTTGACCGTGCTTTCGCGGAGGTTGAGTTCGTAGGCGATGATCTTGTTCGCTTTGCCTTTGCGCAAAGCCTGCACGACTTCCGCCTGGCGCAGTGTGAACATCCCCGCGAGCGGCGCCGGCTCCTGCTTTCCGGTCTCGATCAGGTGCCGCACGGCAAGAATGCTGCTCGCCGGAACGAATGTCCCCCCGGCGATCGCCAGCCCAATTGCCTCGATGCAAACCTCTACCCCGACGGATGTGGGGATGTAGCCCCGGGCGCCGGATTCGAGCACCTTCAATATCTGGGCGATGTCGTCATTGTCCGACAGAACCACGACCGGTATGGGACGAAATTCAGAGGCGAGCTTCGAAATGTCCGGGCTGACCTCGGTGACCTTCCGCGCGCCAATATTGAGAAGGACGGCTCCAACCGGTTGGCAACGATCCTTCTTTTCGCGCCATTCTTCAATGGAGCTGAACGCGATCACGTCCATGCCCAGGCCGTGATTGGTCAGGGTCCTCGCTAGGCATTCGCGGTCAAGGGCCCTGCTGTCGAGCACGATGAGGCATCGTTTGCCGATCTTTTCCTCCTGAACCCCGTTCTCGTCTGGACCGTCCCTCGATCCGCCTTGCGCTCCCGACGGGTCCCGCGCAAATACCGAAACTTTCTCGAACGTCGACACCGATGAAGCCATCACATAATCCTCTTATGAAAATTTTCGCCACCGCGAAAAAAGACAGAAATAATTCATGCTTAACAGGCGAATATTCCCCGACTAAAACTCACGGTAATTCTTTTTAATTAATACCTTTGAGTGAGGACGCAGGTTAATATCAGAGTAAACGACCACAGAACAATGACAAATTGGCAAAACTACAATCGATAATCTAATGGAACTTCGCCTAAAAATGAAGTGGCCTTCACAAATATCCTTTCACGGCGGAAATCATCCCCATCCTTCCGATGCACCGGTCGCCCCTCCTGGAGGAGGTCGCGCGTCAGCTTATCCGGCGGCAGCAACTCGCGTCACTATCCGGCTGCGGCGGCCGGTCTGCCACAGGCGGAACACCCGAGCGCGACCATCGAAATACCGGCACACGATGCGGCGCAGTGCGATGCAATCGTGCCTCGCATACCTCAAGGGGATGGGGAAATACCTCGGAGATTATACATCCGAGGTACAGAAGAGAATAGAGATGAACTCCGCAGTTACATAGAAACAATATTTGATACCTTCCTCAACGTCCCAATTTGGTCATTCTATGATGCGATTAATCATAGTACCTTTCGATTCCTGATTTCTATTTTCTTGCGGTCCAATCGGTCCGCAAGGTCGGAAATCTCGGACAGGACGAACACATAAGCGAGGTGCTTGAGGGCAGGACGATGAACTCATCAGGCACAGGGGATGGAAACGAATATCCGGCATCTGTTCGCCCTCTGAGATTGCGGGCCGCAGACGCCTTGTCGACGACAGCCGGTCGGCCGCCTGACCAGCCGCTCGTCATCATCGACAGGCGCGAACTCAGGCGTGAATGCCTGGCGCAGAACATCTCCGCAGCGAGGCCGGCGCGCGATGTGCTCACCTATGGTTCGGCGGAGGAATGGGAGAGGCAACGGAAAGGCGGCCCGTCTCCCTGCGCAGTGCTGCTGAACGTCGCGGAAAGACAGCTCGAAGATCCAGACATGGAAGAGGAGATCCGCAATCTCGTCACCGAACTTGCACCTGCACCTGTCATTTTACTGACCGACACCGACGAACTCACGCAGGTCCTCAAGGCGCTGGAATATGGGGCGAAGGGCTACATCCCCTCCTCTGTCAGCATTGATGTCTGCCTCGAAGCGATCCTGCTATCCATGGCAGGCGGCATCTTTGTGCCGGCCAGCAGCATCTTCGCGATGCGTCATCTGTTCGAACCGGGCGGTATGGCCACACGACCCTATGCCGGGATTTTGACCGATCGTCAGGTGGAGGTAGCGGAGGCCTTGCGCCGCGGGAAGGCGAACAAGATGATCGCGCACGAACTCAATCTCCGCGAAAGCACCGTTAAGGTGCATATCCGCAACATCATGAAGAGGATCAATGCGAGCAACAGGACCGAGGTCGCCTACAAGATCAACGACCTCTTCCCGGATCGTCTAGCGACAGACGCGCCCAACGACGCCGCTTTACAAAAGGGAACCGGCTCCCGAAACCACCATTAGATCGCGGTGCGCCGGCCACAGACTGCCCGAGGGCAGGCGCCTCAGCGCCGCGCGTTGTTTCAGACGTGCAAAAGCCGCTCTCGCGCTGTGAATGCAGGCTTGCGGACAGCCCGCCAGCTTAGTGCGGCGGCTCCCGGGCTGTCTCCTCCATAAGCTCAGTGCGCAGCGCCGTCTTCCTGGCGCGCTGCAGATCCCGCTCACACCGCGCGATCTCTTTCTCGACGGCCGCACGCTCCCGTTCGAGTTCATCGCGCCGACGGGCGAGTGCGGCGCTCGTTTTGCGCAACGCCAATTCGTCTTCCGCGGCGCGTTCAAGCTCCCAGCCCTCGACACGGCGGCCCGGCCTGAGGAGATTTGCGAGCACGGCACTCGCGCGGGTTTCCGACTCCCGCAGTTGCACCTCGACATCCCGCCGGCGTTCGTCGAGCTCCGCCAGATGCCGCTGAAGTTGGGCCAGTTCGCGCCCGAAATTGTCCGCCCGCATGTTGCGGATCCGTAAAAGCTGCGCGAAAGCGGCAGAATCTTTCATACGACGGCGCTCCGGTCCAAACGCGCTTCGGCTCGGTCCTCCCGAGATTGGGTGTCATGCGTCAGTTGAAGTTGGAGCGCGGTACGGCCTCCAGCACACCGCCGCGGATGACTTGGACCGTTTCGCCTCCGGACTGGCTGAGCAGCTTTTCGATTGCTTCGACGAAGGCAGCAGGTCCGCGCACGATCAAGACGTCGCTTTCCGCATCATGCACGATGGCGTCTTCCGGATAGAGCGGGAAGAGTGCATCGACGGCGCTTCGGGCGGACCTCCAACTACGCCCTCCCCGCTCTAGCACGACAGTCTCGACTTCGCTCTTCGGCGCGACAATCACGCGGCTTCCATCATAGGCGACGAACAGATTGCTGGCCCGGCCAAGCGCCGCAAAGGCGGCGATGCCCTCGTCCTTCACCGACAAGTTCTCGACCGTTCCGGAAAGTGACCCGATGGTGGTCACCGGAATTCCGGACATGAAGGACAGGGTGGCGACGACGTCCGCGAGAGGCTGCGAAACGACTTCCAGCCGCACGTACTGCGCATTCGCCTCGCCCAGCGCGGCCGGCATGGATAAAGCGAGAATGGCGTAGAGCAACCGATGCAGTCTCATTCTGATACTTCCCGTTCAGGCGACAACAGACGCGTACTAGCATTGCCTGGCCGCTCGTCATAGAACGGCACTCGTTCATTATAGAGTAACGTTAATGCATAAAATGCAACGGAAATCGCATTTGGAAACACGATGAAAACAATGTTAAGTAGTGCTAAATATACATAAAGCGAACATCATATCTATATTGCGAATTAACTGAATATTATCAATGCTATCTTGACTCTTACTTATTTCTGAATAGCGTTCGTCTCGCCAATTCAAAAAGGAGACACTGCTATGGCAAGCACTTCCACTCTCGACGCCGGCATTGGAGCCGCCATTTCCAGCTTCAAGGCCGCTCAGAACGAAGCGACCGCGCAGAGCTTGCAGGTTGCGACCGAGATCACCAAGATCAATGGTGTCGCTAACGCCATCAAGAAAATCGGTCCGGCCTAATTGGCCCTCGGGAGGCGAAGCTGTCCCGACAGCTTCGCCTCCCTTCTTCTGTCGCGAACAATTGTGGGCTACCGGTCGGTCGCCTGCAGCGCGTTGTCTTGCTCGCCGAACTCTGGAAGGACCGTTGACAATCATGCGCGCAGAATCACATCTGCAAGCCGCACCCCGACCGGGCACGGCCACGCAGCAGTCGGCGGCCGAGCCGGTGCTGCAGGTCACCCGTGCTGGCCGATCATCCGATCTTCCGCTTTCTCCCGGCCTTCATTCGGTGGGTGGCGGCGGACAATGCGACCTTGTCATCCTCGGGATAGAGCCGGAACCGGCGTTCAATCTCGTCTATTCCGCCGGTGCCGACGCAAATCTCCTCGTCGAGGCCTTGCGCGACGGCCTTACAGTGGGCGGGCGGCTCCTTGAGCCGGGCGATCAGACCAGTCTTGCCTGCGGCGAAGTTATTCGCTTTTCCGATGTCGAATGCGTCGTGCAAGGTCTCGCAGCGCGGGGGGCGCGCCGGCAGAATTGGCCGATGGGCCGCCGGATCTTGGCGGCAGGACTGCTGGCGGCTGCCGCAGCTTTGCTGTTCGGCCTGCAGGATAATCCGCCTGCCCCATCCAAAACGACTGAAGCGCACGTGCTTCCGGAACCGCCGCTGACGGCCGAGGATATCGTCGCTGAATTACGCGAAGCGCTGCGGCTTGCCCGCCTCCCACTCGAAGTCGCGATTGCCAGTGACCGGAGCACGGTCCGGGTCGGTGCCGGATCCCCGAAACTTCCACTCGAAACTCGCTTAAAACTGCAAGGCATTCTCTCGGCTGTCGAACGGCACAGCCCGTTGCCCATCGTCGACATGACCAGCCTGTCCTCCGGCCTCAGCGGCTTCGTCGCCGCCGTCGGCTACACGCCCGTCAAATTCATCATCGGCGCCGACGGCAAGCGCTACCGTGAGGGCGAGTTCGTCTCGGGCGAGTGGCGGATCGAGCAAATACAAGCGGGCCGGATGATCGTTGCCAGAGGCGGCGAGAGGGATGTCATCAGTTTCGAACCCAAGGTCCCGGCTATGGACCTGAGGCTCGCCCGGGCTCCCGAGGGCGGAGGCACCTGATCCATGGACGGATACATGCCGCCGCTTAGCGCCCTTAGCCGCCGCACGGACATTCTGTTTGCGGTCTTCTTCCTCGTTATCGTCGCCATGATGGTACTGCCGCTGCCGACCGTCATGGTCGATGCGATGATCGCCTTCAACCTTGCTTTCGCGTTCATCGTGCTGGTGACGACCATCTACCTGCGCAACGTGCTCGACATTTCGACCTTCCCGGCCGTGATCCTCATCGGCACAATCTTTCGCCTCGCGCTGACGATCTCGACGACGCGCCTGGTGCTCGCCACCGGCGACGCCGGCGAAATCATCGCCGCCTTCGGCTCCTTCGTCGTGGCCGGCAATGTCGTCGTGGGACTGGTCGTCTTCCTGATCGTAGCGCTGGTGCAGTTCATCGTCGTCACGAAGGGGGCCGAGCGCATCGCCGAGGTCGGCGCCCGCTTCACGCTCGACGCCATGCCGGGCAAACAGCTGGCGATCGACAGCGATCTGCGCAACGGCCACATCACGGCGGAAGCCGCGCAGAAGCGGCGCAGCCAACTCGAGCGGGAAAGTCAGTTTTTCGGCGCCATGGACGGCGCGATGCGCTTCGTCAAGGGCGACGCCATTGCCGGGCTCATCATCGTTGCAGTCAACCTTATCGGTGGCCTTGCAATCGGCATCTTCCAGCGCGGCTTGAGCTTCTCGGAGTCGCTGCAGCTCTATTCCCTGCTTTCGGTCGGCGACGGGCTCGTTTCCCAAATCCCCTCGATGCTGATGGCGGTTGCCGCCGGCACTGTCGTTACGCGCGTCAGCGATGAAGGCAACAGCAGTCTTGGGGTGGATATCGGCCGGCAGCTAGCACGCGAGCCGCGCGCGCTCGCGGTCGCGGCCGCAATGACCGCACTCATCAGTTTTGTCCCCGGACTGCCGGACCTCGTGCTCTGGCCGATCGCCGGGCTTCTCGGCTTCTTGTCCTTTTCGCTCTGGCGCCGCAGGAAGGACAAGGACTCCGACGGGGCGGAAGCACCGGCGACCGCCTCCCATCCTCACGCCCTCGATCGGACGAAATACGGGGACCCGATCATCGCCACGGTTTCCTCCGAAACGCTTGCGCGACTGGAGGCGGATGGATTGGCGAGCCTGCTGGACAACCGCATTCGCGTCGCTGCACGGGCTGTCGGCGTCGCCATCACGGTTCCGACTTTCAATGCGGACCCTCGCATGGGCAACGATCTCATTCACATTCAGGTCGAAAATGTGCCGGCCGGTCTCGTCCATTGCCCGAAAGGGCGACCGGCCGATAAGATCGCCAGTGATACCGTCCGAATCGTGCGCCGCCACATCGGCTCGATCTTCAGCGTCGATGACGTGACGCAATGGCTGACGAGTCTGGAACCCCGGCTTGGCAAGCTCGCGAGCGACGTCCGCGAGCAGGTCTCCCCGATGTTGCTGGTGGCGGTCATTCGACGCCTGCTCGATTCCGGGGTCACGCTCTCACAGCCGCGCGGCCTGCTGGAGACAATGCTCAACGCCCAACAGTCGCAAGCGCCGGAGGACATGGCGGAACGTGCTCGCCAGGCGCTGGGCAGCCAGATCGCCTTCGGCCTTTTGGATCAAAGGGGCCTCCTACCCGTCATCACCCTCGGCGCCGAGTGGGAACGCGCCGTACGGGCTTTCAAGGCAAGTTCCGGAGGCTCCGAAGCGGAAGCGCGCGAGAAACTGCGCAGGCTCACCGAAGAAGCAAACGACAAGCTTTCCGCCGCCAATGCGGAGGATCGTGATCCTGTTGCGATCGTCGGCGCTGAAATTCGGCTTCTGTCCCAGGCCCTGCTGATCCGACATGGCTGCCGCTTGCCGGTGCTCTCGTCGGACGAGATCAGCCCGGACATTACCTGCGACGTGATCGCTGCGGTCGGTGCATGACGAAACAAAAATAGGGGAAATGCGAAATGGTCGAATCCGTTACCAACCAGAACGGCACGGCGCCTATCCGGGACGAGATGGACCGGCTCAACAGCTCGAGTTTGAGGAATGAAATCTACCGGGGCATTTTCGAGGGCTATAAGAATAAGGATCGCAGCTTCCAAAGCATCGACGTCGCGCTGAACCGGGATAAATATACGGCGGAGCAGAAGCTGATGACGCTGTTCGATCTATTGGAGGCGCGGGAAAACTACGACAATTACGATGACCTGCCGAAGCGCTTCGGTGAGAAGCCGCTCAACCAGGATGAGATCTGGAAGGATCTGAACAACGCCATTGCCATTCTCCAGGCCGACTCGGAAGTGCAATCACTCCTGACAGAAAAGGTCTTCAAAGGGTTCAAACACATACTCACCACCGGCAACCGGGTGGCTCCTGAGACGGAGACCGACACAAGGAAGATCATCGAGAACTCGATCGCCCGGGATGACGAAGTGAAGGACCTGCGCGCGACGCTTACCAAAAGCTTCGATAGCGAAGTCGTCAATGGCGGCATCCTCAACGACGGCCTGAGAGCCGGCAAGGACATCCAGACGATCCTGCAGGAATACAACAGCGCACTTTCCTTCTACCTGTCGGTGCTGCCTCAAGAGACGATGACCGCCAATGCAGATAAGATCGAGGCATCCTACAAGGAATTCTACAACAAGGAGGTGCTGCCGCGCCTGCCGACCCTCAGCGATGCCCTTGACGGTCTGACCCGTGCGAAGGGCTTGGGATCGGTCACGCCGCAGGTCCAGGACCACCTCATCGCTAGCGAAGTCTTTGGCGAGGGACTTTTCGACTCCGACCTGATGAAGCAGATGGCCGCCTTTGCCGATGGCAGCGAGCGCACCGTCAGCGGGCGGGCCATTCCGGAGGTCTCGAAACTGGATACGCTGTTCCAGTCCGGCATCTACGACATCCCGTCGATGCGCCGGCTGCTCACGGAAAAGCACCTGACGCGGGACGACAAGCCCATTCCCAGTCTCGGGACGATCGCAGGCGAGACGATCGATCTCATCGCCAACAACTATTCCGGCGCGAGAAAGGAGACATTCGAATCCGACCTTATCTCGCTCTTCCGCGAACTCTGGGGCGATTTCGTCGAACTGGACGGCGGCGACGTGCGGGGCCTCGACGGCGCCATTGACCGATTCCTGCAACGCAATGGCATTTCCGGCGAGAAGGCCAATGCCCTGCGCGACGGGGCGAAAATGCTGTTCAACGGTGCGGCGTTGGCCTCGACAGTGGCGCGCGACAAAAACATGAGCACGAAGGAACTCTCCGCACTCCTGGTGATGAGCACGAAGCTCGCCGGCGGACATTTGGAAGAAGCGGGCGCCACATCCGGTCTGCGCGGCGAAGCCTCGCGGCAGATGACCGACTTCAAACTGGCCTCTTGGGACGCCTCCGTCCGCAAGAACCACGAGCTCGATGCTTTGAACAAAGCCGGCGATTCGCTCACCGGCTTCATCAAGCGCGCCGATCCGCAAGCGATCGTCTTCGGCCCCGCTCTGGAGCCGGGCGGGGTGGCAAGGCTCTTTTCCGACGCCACGTCGATCATGGCGGAAAACCTATACGGCGGCGACAACGACAAGGCTTTCGCCCGCCAGACCTTCTCCAGCGATGTGCTCACCATTCTCGAAGGTCTGTGGGAGAAATTCACCAAGGGGGAAGTATCGGCGAGGGACCTGCCTGGCCACCTGGAGCGGCTGACATTCCGCATGAACGCTCCGCAAGGCTCCGGCATGGGCGCCAGTGAGTACCGTGAGGCCGTGGCGCAGGCGGTGACGGCGCTTCTCGACGCGGGGGCACTGGTTTCGCGCGTGCAACCGAAGACACTGGGTCAGGACCTTGTTTACCGGGGGGCGGATGGCAAGTTCCACCGCAAAAGCGGCATCAACACCTACACGCCGCAAGAAATCAGCGCGTTGATTTCAATTGCGACAGGCTTGGCCGGACGCAGCATCGCCAGCGGCGGCGGAACGTATTCGCTCATGCGCGGCGATCGTCCGAGCATCAAGTCCTCCGAGATAGCAGGTACGCTGTTCGGTACGAAGGACCACGGCTGGGATATCGACGTCCTCGGCCGGTACGACCTGAAGACGGCTGAAGAGATGGCGGGCAAGGTGACAGACCTCGTCAAGGAACGCGCGCCTGATCTCAACATCGGCGACCCGACCGCCTTTTCTGGCGATAGTACGGATATGGAAGACATCCTCGGCGATACCGTCAACTCGATGGCCAGTTCCTACTTCGGTGACAATGTCGAGGCGGCGGAGCGCTTCAAGGGCAATGTCATGAGCATAATCTATTATGTCTGGTCGGTCGGCCGCCCCGGTGGCCAGGCCCAGACCATGACGGATCAATTGCTCAAGAAGGTCGTGGATGAACGCGTGACCGAAGCGCCGGGCAACATGTCGTTGGTCGCGTACAAGGACACGATCGTCCGTTCGGTCAATGCCGTCATGTATGGCGTCCGCACCGTCTATGCCGGATTCAACCTGAAGCCGGGGGATAATGTCGGCCTCTCAGCCCTCGTGCTCTATGCGGCTTCGACCGGGGTCAACGTCGTGCAGGCGGTCAGCGAGGGGCTGAAGGGCTCCGCCAACGCATCGAACAGCAAGTTGACGGAATGGGCGAAAATCGCCCGGCAGGATACGGCGGAACTGCTCAAGCTCGGTGTCAATGTGGCCAATGCCCTCATTTTCACGGCCTGGCTGCCCCTCGAGGTGATCTGGCTGATCCAGGACATCAAGGGCGGAGATCCGGTGAATATCAGCCTGCTCGCCCTGGGCCTTGGGGCCGATGTCGTCATCGCCGGAGAAGCGATAGTCGGTGCGGGGATGGCCCTCGCCAATCTGATGACCCGCGTGGGGACGCTCGGCGGGGTCGGACTTCTGGGTTCCGCCGGCACTTTTGCCATGGCGAGCAGCTTTGCGATGGTCTTCGGTGCAGCCAATCTGGTTTCTACTGCGGCCTGGATGGCCTACGCCATCTATCAGGGTGTCAAGGACAAGAACGCCTTCAAGAAGCAGACGAAGGAACTCGAGGCGACTCTGAAACGGCTGGTGGACGATCCAATCAAGTTCGCCCGGGGCTTTCAGTTCGGACCCATCAAGATCGGCGACCTCGACAAGCATGAGGCAACGCCGGTCGACTGGGATTCGGTCATCGCCCGGCAGAAGGCCCGAGCGACCGCTTGAATGGATCACTAACGCATAGTGCTCTCCGGTAATCGGACCCGATTTTCGGAGAGCACTATGAGTAAATCCAAAGAAGCGCTGCGTACTTTTTCCGTCCGAAAGGACGCACGGTCGTGTTGGGGCGCTTGCCAGCATCACCTTCGTCCGAAATCCCCTGAGGATCGGGCGCGAGTCGGCGACCAGCAATCCGGCGCTTGCCCCGTTCGAAATCACGGACAGCCGGCGAGTGACCGCCGACTGTCGTGAGCCTGACCGAAATCTTTACTCTTCGCCAACCAGGCTCCTGATTTCGGTCAGCTTCTCCATGCAGGCCTGCTCATTACCGGCTGCGGCCAGTTCGCGGGCTTCCGCCAGAAGCTCGCCCGGGCCATCCTGGGCTTCCACGTCACGCAACACCTCCTCCTGGTGAGGAGTGATCGCTTCCTGGGTGTTTGTCGATCCCGTTGTTTCACTTCCAACAGGCTGCTCCTGCTGTCCGGCAAGAACTTCTTCCTGATGCTGCGTGGCAGGCATGCCTGACTCGCTGCCGCTTACGCCCGTTTCCGCGGAAACAATGGTCTGCTCGAGTTTCTGGAGTTCTTCGCTGCAGTCCGCAAATGCCGGCGACGCCAGCAATAGGGGCAGGACGGCAGCTGCTGTGAGACGTTTCATCATTTTTCTCTTCGCTCCCTGTCTAGGGACGCAATGCATCCGTTACACCAGTGCAACAAAACAAAGCTCTGTGCGAAGTGTTCCGCGTTGGCGACTGATTCAACGCATATTGTTAGGAATGTTGAAAAACGCAGATCATGGTTGAGCGGGAGCGGCAAGCGCTCAGCGTCGCCAGCGCCGTACCTGACGGGCACCCTGTCAGCGCCTCCGCGAGCGCACTGACAGGATCGCACGGGCTCTATGTTTCGATATCAGCTCGCAAGCGCCCCCGTCTTCTTCGCAGTCCAAGTGGCAACATAGTCCATCAGGGCTGGGGACAGGCAGTCATAGGGCTCCAGCCCGAGCTCCCTCAAACGGCTCCGGATGCCGTCCATGCGGCTGGGATCGACTCCCGATTCGATAATGGAGGACACGAAGGCCGCAAAGCCGGGCGGAGCCCAGCCAGACTCCTGGAAGCGCTCGGGATGAATGAAATCCAGCCCTTGGAAGGCATGCTCTCGCTCCACCGGTCCATACATATGGACGCCGCATTCCCTGCAGGCGTGCCGCTGGATGAGCGCGGAGGGATCGACCACTTGCAGCTTGTCGCCGTTCTCAAGCACGGTCACCTTGTCATGCGGGACGACTGCGACAATAGAGAAGGCGGCGCCGTCAGGCTTCCAGCACTTGGTGCAGCCGCAGGCATGGTTGTGGGCAATCTGTCCCTCGATCCTCACCTTGACTGGCCGGTCCGTGCAGGCGCAGACAAGCGTGCCTCCCTGAAAGTCGGAGCGTCCCTGTTTCACGCCGCTATCAACAGCCGGATGAATGCGAATTGAACTTTCCATTGCGTATCCTCCCTGTTGTGCCTCAGCCCTCTCGAACATCGCGAGGCTTCAGCTTCTTCGTTTGCCCGGCGGTTACGCTCAGTAGACGACCACGCTTCTGATGCTTTTGCCGGAGTGCATCAGCTCGAAGCCCTTGTTGATGTCATCGAGCGGCATGGTGTGGGTGATCATCGGATCGATCTGGATCTTGCCCTCCATGTACCAGTCGACGATCTTCGGCACGTCGGTGCGCCCGCGCGCGCCGCCGAAGGCGGTGCCCATCCAGGTGCGGCCGGTGACCAGCTGGAACGGCCGCGTCGCGATCTCCTGGCCGGCACCGGCGACCCCGATGATCACCGACTTGCCCCAGCCGCGATGCGAGGCCTCCAGCGCCTGGCGCATCACCTTCACGTTGCCGGTGCAGTCGAAGGTGTAGTCGGCGCCGCCGATCTGGTCGGCGCCGCGCTTCGTCAGGTTGACGAGATAGGGCACGATGTCGTCGCCCACCTCCGTCGGATTGACGAAGTGGGTCATGCCGAACTTCTCGCCCCATTCCTTCTTGTCATTGTTCAAATCGACGCCGATGATCACGTCGGCGCCGGCGAGCTTCAGCCCCTGGATGACGTTCAAACCGATGCCGCCCAGGCCGAAGACGATCGCCGTTGCGCCGATCTCGACCTTCGCGGTGTTGATGACGGCGCCGATGCCGGTGGTGACGCCGCAGCCGATATAGCAGATCTTGTCGAAGGGGGCGTCCGGATTGACCTTGGCGACGGCGATCTCCGGCAGCACGGTGAAATTGGCGAAAGTCGAGCAGCCCATGTAATGGTGCAGCTTCTCGCCGTTGAGCGAGAAGCGCGAGGTGCCGTCCGGCATCACGCCCTGGCCCTGGGTGGCGCGAATGGCGGTGCAGAGATTGGTCTTGCGCGACAGACACGAGGGGCAGGACCGGCATTCCGGCGTATAGAGCGGAATGACGTGGTCGCCCTTCTTGACGCTCGTGACGCCAGGGCCGACATCGACGACGATGCCAGCGCCTTCATGGCCGAGGATTGCCGGAAACAGCCCTTCCGGATCGGCGCCGGAGAGGGTGAAATCGTCGGTGTGGCAGATTCCGGTCGCCTTCACCTCGACGAGCACCTCGCCGGCCCGCGGGCCTTCGAGCTGCACCGTCATCACTTCCAGCGGTTTGCCGGCCTCGCTGGCAACGGCAGCGCGTACGTCCATGTCTCCATCCTCCCTTGAACATCATCTCCAACCGGGACTGGTTCCTTCGGAAGAACTCCAACAGCGGCGATCACTATAAAGATGACCTGCCGGTACTCGAACGTCACTCCGTGATCATCTCGTCCTGCTCATTGAGAAGCGGGACACCGTAGGAGAGCAAGAGTTCGTTGATGTCCGCCTGATGGTCCCTGATGAAGGTATTAAGTGTGCGTTTCCACTCCTGATCGGACGGCCGCACACCCATCGTGATCCGATAGGTCATGCGCGATCCGCCCACCTCCCTGGTCAAGGGCACGACCGCCAGATCGACCTCCGACTGGAGGACATAATAGCCTGCCATGGGTCCCCAGACAGCGGCGGCGTCGATCACGCCCGCCGCGATGTCGCGAATCATCACCTCAGCCATCGATGGCGCTACGCGCGTGTCGACGACGAGCGGATAGACCTTCGCACTGCGCATCAATTTTGCTGCCGCCATATTCGCGGAGGGCGGAGTTGCTTGGACCACGCCGATCTTTTTGTCAGCAAGTCTGGGATCGGTCAGCGTTTCCACGCCGGTTAGGTCGCCACCCTTCTTGTAAAGCAGAACATAGGCGGAGCGGTAATATGCATTGGTGTTCTGGACGAGCTCATCCCCCTGAGCATAGCCCATGATGATGTCGCAGCGATTGGCGTTGAGCGTATTGCGGACAAAACCCATGGTCGCGGGAAACCACGTGTAGGCGACAGAGCTCCGGCCTGTACCCGCCGCGACCATCTCGGCGAGCTTGTCCTCGAAGCCCTCGCCGCTCCTATCGGAAAAAGGCATGTTGGACGGGTCGGCGCACACTCGTAGCGTGTTCGGGTCGACCAGTTCGCCAGCGGCGCCGAGCCCGGCGCTTTGGGAGTGGACGTGCAACGGCGTCAGCGCAGCAAACGCGACGGCAATGAGGGCTGGCCTGCAAGTCCACTGGATGCCTTGTGACATATCATCCACCCATGCAGGACGCCTCGTAGGCCGTCGCTGCTTCCGGTTTGTCGGCCCTTTTTGGCGGACGCCCCCGGGGCGCAGCGCCGACGGCGCGGGCGCGCAGGTAAATGTAGAGATCATCGAGATAGCAATAGACATTCTTGTTGTCGCCGAACGCCGGCATGATGGATTCCCTCCCGCCGACAGTGCTCTTGCGCCCCTCGGCGACAATCGAAAGGAACGTCCCGTAATCGATGTTCTTCATCGATTCCGTTAGAGCCGGCGCATAGGAGGACCCGAGGGCATCGGGTCCATGGCAAACATGACAATCGGAATGATAGCGGCGATACCCGCTGAATGTGTACCAATCGACAACACCGTTCTCGATGTTGAAGGTGGGATTGCCTTCGGCATCGAAGTGTTTGCCGTCCTCCTCCATGACGCTGGCGGCCTTTTCCTTGGTGTCCTGAGCTCGGGCAGCGGTGTTGGCAAATGCAATAAGCACCACGGCAAACGCCGAAATGATGAAGCCTGGTGACATTCACAACCTCTCTCTCCGGCTGCCACGGTCCACTCTTCTTCGGCTGACTGACGGGCTTGAGATTGACATCTGAGGAACGAGAGCCCGGCTGGTCCGGGCCCTCGCGTAGCTTAGGGTCTGTCGCCCGTCATCAATCCGGGAGACCGAACACCGTCAGTTGCCCGCCAAGCGTCGTGTAGTCGGCCAATGCGGCGTAACCGCCCACCGCACCCAAGCCTGCCGTGGCGATGCGTTCGCTTTCCTCGGTCGGAGCTCTCTCACCAGCTACTGCCTCCTGCCAGGCTCCTGCACCCTCAGCTCCGAGAAGACCGCCGGCTAGACCGATGCCTGCCCAGCCACCTATGCCCGACAGGACCGCAACGTACTGCTTGCCGCCGTGCTCGAAGGTGTTGATGTTACCGATGATGCCGGAGGGTGTCTTGAACCTGTAGAGCTCATTACCTTCCGTATCCACCGCCTTCAAATAGCCCTCGAGCGTGCCGTAGAAGATGACGTCGCCTTCAGTTGCGAGCGCACCTGACCACACCGAGAACTGCTCCGGTTTCGACCAGACGATCTCACCCTTGGCCGCGTCCCAGGCAATGAAGTTACCCATGCCGCCGTGGCTGTTGGGCGTGGGATACATGTTCACGGTCGCGCCGACATAGGCCTGGCCGGCCGTGTAGCTTACCCTGTACGGCTCATAGTCCATGCAGACATGATTGGTCGGAACGTAGAACAGTTTCGTCTTCGGCGAGTAGGTTGCCGGTTGCTGGTCTTTCGTTCCGAGCGCCGCCGGGCAGATACCCGTGGTGTTGACGTCCTCGCCGTTATGTTCGGTCGAGTACTGGTCAACGACCTGCGGACGACCATACTGCTCGCTGTCGGGATCCATCACCACTTCGGTCGCCCAGTTCACCGTCGGATCGTACTTCTTGGCAACGAGAAGCTCACCCGTTGCCCGGTCGAGCGTATAGGCGAAGCCGTTGCGGTCGAAGTGCACGAGGACGTCCCTCGGCTGACCGTTGATCTCCATGTCATCGACAAGGATCATTTCGTTGACGCCGTCATAGTCCCATTCGTCGTGAGGCGTCATCTGATAGGCCCACTTGGCCATGCCCGTGTCGGCGTCGCGCGCGAAGATCGTCATCGACCAACGGTTGTCGCCGGGTCTCTGGTTGGGGTTCCAGGTCGAGGGATTGCCGGTGCCATAATAGACCAGGTTGAGTTCCGGATCATAGGCATACCAGCCCCATGTGGTTCCGCCACCGGTCTTCCATTGCTCGCCTTCCCAGGTGTTCATCCCAGAGTCCTTGCCTACCGGCTTGCCGAGGTGAGTTGTCTGCTCCGGGTCGATCAGCGTTTCTGAATCCGGTCCTGTCGAATAGGCCCGCCAGGCAAGCTTGCCGTCGCTGAGATTGTAGGCGGTAAGATGGCCGCGGACACCATACTCGGCCCCGGATATGCCGACGATCACCTTGTCCTTGACCACCATGGGTGCGGACGTACCGGACTCGGAGAGGCTTCCGTCGATCTTCTCGCCGTTTTGTGCTTGCCAGGCGACCTCGCCGGTCTTGGCGTCGAGCGCCGTGACCATTGTATCCGCCTGATACAGGATGATCTTGCCGTCACCATAGGCCACGCCGCGATTGACGGTGTCGCAGCACATGATCGGAATGACGTTCGGATCCTGCTTTGGTTCGTATTTCCAGAGAATCTTGCCTTCATTCTTGAGATCAAGTGCATAGACGATGTTCGGGAATGGCGTGTGCACGTACATCACGTCGCCGATGACGAGTGGGCCACCTTCGTGGCCACGCAGCACGCCGGTGGAGAACGTCCACTTGACCTGCAAGTCTTTGGCGTTGTCCTTATTGATCTGGTTCAGTTTCGAATAGCGGGTGTTTGCATAATCGCCCGTGGGCATTGCCCAATTTTTCGCGTCGGCCGCAAGGGACATCAGTTCTTCATTGGCCAACGCATTGCCGCCAAGAACCGCTGTCAGAAGCCCAGCGGCGGTCATCGGCAGATATGCGAATCTTCCGAGCATGCGCATGTGAAATCCTCCCGAAGCTGATATTCACTCGAGGCTCGTCGCGAGTCCTCGGGATACCACCAAGGCCAGCCCAAGCGTGTGATGCTTGTCCCGGGAGATACGCCTCCGTCAGTGTGTCTCGGGTTCGTTTACAAGGCAGAGGGCGCCGCAGTTGCCGTCCTCCTGACCTGCGACACTCCGCCGCTCCCAAGAGACAAGCCTTGAAGCTGAAAACCAAAGAAGAGTAGGCGATTAGATCAATTAATGCAAGTTAAACGCAACGGGCCTTGTGCATCGCAAAATTATATTGCTGCCGTGCAACATGCAATCTTACCGCCAAATTTGGTCGCCTATATTGTCCGTTCCGGCAAACTTACTACAATAATACAGAGCATTTGGATGCGGATGCGCATCACCACCCATCGGAGATTGTGCGGTGAAGACCAGAACATTAGGCGCAGCCGCCTTGCTCGCTGTTTCATGCGCCACGACGGCATCGGCAACGGGAGACTACCCGACTGTTGCGGTCGCCGACTACATTTATGGCTGCATGAAAGCCAATGGCGAAACACGCGCCGCACTAGAAAGCTGTTCCTGCTCGATCGATGTCATTGCCTCGATCGTGCCGTATGAGCGCTACGAGGTAGCCGAGACATTCAGGAGCCTGGGATTCGTGACGGGCGAAAGAGGGGCCCTGTTTCGGGAGAGCGCGCCAGCCAAGTCCGCCGAGGCCGAACTGAGACGAGCACAGGCTGAAGCAGACGTACGCTGCTTCTGACGCTCCCCCCATCTCGCCGTTGGTTGGCTGCCGCGACCGGCGGCAAATCACTCTGTGTCGGGAAACCTTTTGTGAAACTCCAGAGCGAGATCATCGAGCGTTCGTGTGTCGCGAAACTCGCGTGAGAGGCGCAGGTCGAAGGTGCCGAGCACCCGCGCCGGCCTCGGTGTCAGCACGATGATGCGGTCCGCAAGCAGAAGGGCCTCGCGCAAATTGTGAGTCACCATCAGGACGGTGGTGGGCCGAGCGGCCCATACCGTCATCAGCAGACGGCGCAATCGGCCGGCAGTCCGTTCGTCGAGGGAGGCGAATGGCTCGTCCAGAAATAGAACCGAGGGTTCCGTAGCGAAAGCCCGCGCCAGGGCGGCACGGCGCGCCAGCCCAAGCGAAAGCTCCGACGGGTAGAGCGACCGCACCGGTGTGAGGCCCAGGATTTCGAACAGCGAGTCAAGGTCTTTGCCCTTGAACCGCGGGGGAAGCGCAATGCGGACATTCTGCTCCACCGTCCGCCACGGGAGCAGCACCGGCTCCTGGAAGACAGCGGCGATGCGCTTGGGGCTGCCTTCCGGCAGTTGATAGCTACCGGAAAACTCCCGATCGAGACCCAGCAGGATTCGCAGGGTCGTGGTCTTTCCGCAGCCCGAAGGGCCAAGCAAGCAGGCAAACTCACCCTGCCGCACTTCGAAAGAAAGCCCGCGCAACACGTCGATCGTGACGCCCTCGGCCGACCGGAACGTCTTCTTGACAATATCGACTTTAAGCGGGGCGACGCCAGCGGGTTGCATGTCGTTCAAAGGGTTGCACCAGAAGGAGTTCGATCAACAGCATGATGGCCACGAAAGCCAGGGTGTAGGCAAGGATGGCGGCAACATCGAATATCTGGAAGTAGAGATAGATCTGAAAGCCGACACCGCTCGAGCGACCGAGCAGTTCGACAACGAGGACGATCTTCCAGATCAGTGCAATGCCGGAGCGTGAGGCAGCCGCGAAATAGGGCTGCAACTGCGGCATCAGAATGTGGCGGAGATAGTCGAGCGGACCCAGCCGATAGACCACCGCCATTTCGGCATATCGGAAATCGAGCGCACGCGCCCCCTCGCGCATCGTGACGACCACATTGGGTATCTTGTTAATGGCAACGGCGCCGATCGCGGCTGACTCCGACAGGCCGAACCAGATATAGGCGAGTACGATAACGACAAGTGCCGGAAGATTGAGGAAGAGAATCAGCCACGGATTGAAGAAGGCGTCCGCCCGCCTATGCGTCCCGAGCAGGACACCGATAACCGACCCCAGGATCATGGCAACGACATACGCCGCCGCGACCCGCCAGAGCGTCATTGCCAGGTGATAGCTGAGGTCGCCGCTCGCAGCCTCCTTAACGAGCACGCGCCAGACCTCGAGCGGCGGCGGAAACGCTCGGCTCGGCCAGAACCCGGCCGCGAGGCTCCAGAGCAGGCAGAGCCCGGCCAGCGACAGCGCGACCGTGGCCACAGGCAGGACGGGGCCAATACCGCGTAGGACGGTGCGCGCGCGCCGAACTGCAGAGCCTCTGTTTCCCGATCCAAGTCCCGCTCTCATGTCTTCAGTGCAGCCCAGAAAGTCCCGGGAGCCATCTGCCGCGCCTCGCCGACGAGTTTCTCACCGCCGATGTCCGCGAGAATGTCGTACAGCTTGGCGGCATCGCTCTCTTCTTCTGCAAGAGGTCGGTTGGGAATGCCTTCGCGATAACGATCGCGTAGCACCTCGAGCTCCCTGCCTTCGGCCCGCATGATAGGGGCCAAGCGCTCCCATTCGGCATCGGATTCAGCCAGAAGCTTCTTCGCCGCCGCGCTTGCCCTGACAAAGCCCATCGCCGCATCCCGGTTTTCCGTCGCCCAGTTTTCGTGGAACACGTATCCGAGCGCCGAGACCGGTCCTGAGGCCCCGAGTGCCTTGGCTGCGCCGTCGGCACCGATCAGCCGACGAAAGCCGCTTGCTTCCAGCCGCGCGCAGAAATGCCAGAAGTTCAAGACCGCATCGAGCTCGCCGGAGAGAGCCTTTTCGGACAGAAGGGGCGGCGCGCCGAAGACGATCTCGGCCTCATTGGCAAGATCTATCTTATGGTCGCGCTGTGCCAGTCCCTGTATCAGAAGCCAGCTCTTGTCGAGCGCCCCGCCCGCCACGCCGACTTTCTTTCCCACAAGGTCGGGGATGCCATGAATTCGTGCGTCCTCCCTGACCATGATCGCGCCAACGGCGGTCGAATATGGCGCAAGCGTGAGGTCTTCGCCCTCCGAACGCTGGCGCGACACCCACAACCAGTCCGAAACGATAACATCCAGGTCGCCTGCCAGCATGGCGACGTTGGTGGCGTCCTCGCCGGCGAAATAGACCACTTCAACATCGACCCCGTTGGCCGCGTCGAATTGATGGTGCTTGATGGTGTCGAGCTCCCAGTTCACCGTACCGAACTTCAGGACACCCACCCGGACCTTGCGAGCGGATGGATTTGCAAAGGCGTGAAAGCCCAGGGAGCTTGCCGCAGCCAACAGACCCACGCCACAAAACCCGCGCCGCGATATATTCATATTGCCACCTCCCAATGGATCTCACGGCAAGGCCGAATTTCCCGGCCCGGTTCGGGGGAAATGCGCGACCACCAGCGCCGCATGATTTTCCCATCAATTTGCGATCCCGGCGGCGCCGATGTCAACGAGATCGAAGAGGTTCAAACGAGCACCTCCTGCATGTCTCCAAAAATCGACTTCGATCCGGGGACACATCCGCGTCCGATATGACGCGCGGCGCCCTGGCGGAAAGCCCGCGACGAGGATACGCGGGCGGAAAACGGGCGTCAATTATTCAGCCAAGCCGTCCCGGACCGGCAGAGCGGGTCAGTTGGCTTCCAGCACCTCCGAGATCGTCTTGGCTAGCGCAAACAGGCGCTGCTCAAGGAGCGTCGGCACCTCGCAGACATAGCTCAATGATCGCGCGCGCTCCTGAAAGATACGCGTCTGAAACGCAAGCCGGTTGTTCCGCAGTTCGAGTTCGTTCGGATCGGCATCGGCCTTGTCCCGCAAAGCGTCCACGGCAGAAGCCTCCTGCCGCAGGAATTGCGCCATGTCCCTCTGCTTGTGTGCGTAGCGCGCGATGCCGGCGATGATTTGCGAGCGTTCCCGGTTCAGAAGATCGAACAGCCCCTGCACGAGCATGTGCATGCGCGGCTTCCTCTCGCCATCAGGGAGACTTTCCGCATACTCCCTGATCTTCTGCTGGGCCTGCGCCAGCGGGACGCGCCGCGCCGCCAATTCTGTCACCAGGGCAGCAATAGCCGCATCCTTGGACCAATCGGCGGCAGCGTCCGGCAGTTCCGAGCCTGCCCATATCTGGCCGAGCGAAAGCGTCGGAACCTTGCGCTGGATACACGGCCAATCCGGGTCGTCCCCCTGGGCGGCCGAAGCCGGGGACGCAATGGCCGCGACTAGCGCCACAGGGATGATGCGCCTCAGGGACAGCCACCACATTAGGCATTTCCTCCCATATCCTGCCTGCGACTGAGCAATCCCTTCGACGGATCATAAGCGAGAATCGCACCGCCCAGAAACAATACCGTGGCGCTCACCACAACCATGAGCGATCCCCAGTCAAGCTGCCCATAGAGGGCGAAGCGGATCAACTCGACCGCATAGGTGAACGGATTCGCCAGGCAGATCGTGTGGAGAAGCGGACTCGACTCCTGAATTCGCCACAGCGGGTAGAGCGCGGGCGAGGCAAAATACATCGGGAAGATCACGAAGTTCATGATGCCCGCGAAATTCTCCAGTTGCTTGATCATCGACGACAGGAGCATGCCGAGCGAACAAAGCATCATGCCCGCCAGGAACAGCGCCGGTAGCATCAGCAGATAGCCGGTCCATGGTGGCCTGACTCCCCAGAACCAGGCGACGGCCAGAAAAGCATAGACCTGCATGATCGATACGGTGACGCCGGCGAGCAGCTTCGACGACAGCAGGAACCAGCGCGGAAACGGGCTGACCAGCAGGGTCCGCATGTTTCCCATCTCCCGGTCATAGACCATGGAGAGCGAGGACTGCATGCCGCTGAACAACAGGATCATGCCGCAGAGACCGGGAGTGATGTAGACCTCGTACATCACATAGGTCTTGTAGGGCGGGATGATGGAGACACCAAGCACCTGCCGGAAACCAGCGGCGAAGATGAAGAGCCACAAAAGCGGACGGACCAGCGACGAGACGAAGCGCTCTCGTTGATTGAGAAAACGAAGGCCCTCCCGGAAAAGAATCCCTTTCAGGCAGACCAAATATTGACGGACGCGGAAACCTCGCTGCGCGTTGGCCCCGGCCGGAATGCGGCCCGCGACAGATTGCACGGTCATTGTTGCGCTTCCCCCGCTGGGACCGACGCGACACCGGTCAGCAGAGCGAAAGCCCCGCCAATGTCGGTGGCGCCACTGGAATGGACGACGTCATCGACCCTGCCGTCGGCTAGAACCGTGCCCCTGTCGAGTATGACCACGTGGTCGGTGCCTTCGACCTCATCGATAAGATGGGTCGCCCAGAAGACGCTGATACCCTCGGTACGCACGAGCTCACGGATGGTGGCAAGAATCTCGGCGCGCGACTGTATGTCCAGCCCTACGGTCGGCTCGTCGAGCAGCAGCAGCGGCGGCCGATGCAGTAGCGCCCGCGCAATTTCGATGCGGCGCATCTGCCCGCCGGAGAGGCTCCGTGCCTTATCGTGCAGGCGGTCGCTCATGTCCATCTGAGCAAGCAGCGCTTCGATCCGCGACAGCGCCTCGGCCCGACCGATGCCGTGCAGCGATGCGTGATAGGAGAGATTTTGGCGGACGCTGAGATCGAGATCGAGCGTACGTGCCTGGAACACGACGCCCAGCCGACGCAGCGCCTCGCCCGGCTCGCGGCTGACATCATGACCGAAGATGCGGATCGCCCCGCGGCGCGTGTCGTAGAGATTGCTGATCAACGAGAACAGGGTCGTCTTGCCGGCGCCGTTGAGGCCGAGCAGGACGGCGAAGCGGCCCGGAGCAACTGAAAAGGAAATGTCATCCAGGGCCTGCTTCTTGCCGTAGAAATGACTGACTGCCGACACCTCGAGTGCGGCAGGCACACTCACTCCATCATTGGCCATCACATGTTGCATAGTGCCGTTTTCTACTCCAACCAAGAATCCAGTCCGTACCCAAGCCTATTTGATGGTAATCGTTCCTTGCATACCTCTCTCGGCGAGATCAGGCACCGACCAGGTGTAGACGCCCGGACGCACGGTGCTGAACTGGACCTGGATGGTACCGTCCGCATCGTATTCGAGCCAGGCCGGGGCGCCGTTCATGTGTACCTCGAGATCGTTGATGACAATCTGGTTCATCCACACATTGCGGAAGAGGTCGGTATGAAACTTGTATTCGAGGCCGCCCGCGGCCGATATCTTCCAGCGATACCCTTGACCGGCGACCAACTCAAAATCCTTTTGATTGACGGTGAACTGGTCGTCCTTCGAACCGAGGATCAATTCAGGGATATCCTTGCTGGCCCGCGTCACCTGCTCGGCGGCCGGAGCCGATCGCGCTGCTGCGTCCTCGGCGTCATCTCCCTCCTGCGCGACGCCGGGCGTCACCAGGCAGACTACCGCGAACGACGCGACAAGCGCGAACAAACGATATCTCTGCATCTCCTCCTCCTTTGCCACCCCTTCTCAGGTGCGTCAGTTCGGGTGGACGACGACACCCCAGGGCAGCGCACCGACAGTCACCGACTGAATTGCCTCATCCGTGGCAACGTCGATGAACGTGATGTCGTTCGAAACGCCGTTGGTGCTGACGATCATTTTCTGGTCGGGCGTGAAGGCAAGCTGCCAGACCCGCTGGCCAACCAGCACGTAGTCCTCGACCTCGTACGTCTTCGCGTTGACGACGGCCACGCGATTGGCAGGGCCGAGTGCAACATAGGCTTTCGTTCCGTCGGCTGTGATGCGCACGCCGACCGGCTGGATCGATTCCGCGCGCAGGCCGGGAATCTCGAAGGTGATCTTGTGCTTGATCTCGCGGCTCTCATTGTCGATGACGGATACTGTGCCACCAATCTCGGAGCTGACCCAAACCTCCGAGTTGTCAGGCTTGAACTCAGCGAATCGTGGCCGTGAATCGACGAGAACATTATGCGTGATCTCGTTAGTTTCGGTGTCGATGAAGTGGGCCATGTTGGTCGTTTCCGAGGTGTTGACCAGCGCCCTCCCATCCGGGCTGATGCCCATTCCCTCGGGTTCGACGCCAACGGGTATTTCTGCTTCAACACTCCTGCTTTCAAGATCGATGACTGTAACCAGATTGTCGTCCTCATTGGCGACATAAAGCGTTTTCCCGTCGGGAGAGAGGACGAACAGCTCGGGATCAGGTCCGGACGGCAGCGTTCCCACGATCTGGTAGTTGGCCGTGTCGATGATCTGGATGGTGTCGTCGTCGCTTGCGCACAGGTAGATGAACTTGCCGTCATGCGAAATCGTGATGCCGCGCGGCCGCTGGCCGACATCGATGGTGCGGACCACCTCCATCAAAGTCGAGTCGACGACGCTCACCGTGTTGTCCCTCTCGTTTGAGACATAGACCAAGTGGGCGGAGGCCGGGGACCCCAAGCTGGCCACGATGACAAGTCCGGCCATGAGAAATGTCAGTCTTCGTAGCATCTGGCTCTCTCCGGTTGATGCTATTTCAGCGCACATCGGGTCTCCGGCTGGTCAATCCCAAGCGTGTCTAGGTCTGTGATGCGATGCAGGAATCCCTCCTGCGGCGACGTCGACACGACGGAACGGCCATCTCCCAGGAAGATTGGCTGGCGCAATTGCCAGTTCCACTTCCGGAAGGTCAGTTTCTGCCCTTTAAAAGCGGCGACCGAGAAATCGTCGTCACGAATGAAGGCCGCGAGCTTTTGCGGGTCTGCACTTTGCGTGCGGGTGGCGGCCTCGCCGATTATCCGCCCCGCCGTCCATGCGGCCATATCTTTCGATAGCATCCTTCTGCCGCTCGCCTTGGCGAATCGGTTCTGTATCTGCGTGCCACCCCATTGCTCGCTGGCCGGATGCCAGGCGGAAGGAATCAGACCGGCCGTCCCGGTTACCGGGCGCGGAATCCAGGTGCGGTACGGCACATAGGTTCCAAAGACTTCGCTCTCATCTGCCACGAGCAGCACATCGTGATCGGGGAACCCCTGCGTGAAAACGGGGATCTGCCGCTGGATCTGGACGACACCGCTGTCGGTCCGGCGCGCCGTGCCAGTGTCGGTAAACTCCTTTTCGGCGACAATCTCCCCGCCAAAGCGGGTGGCGGCACGGCGGAGCGCATCCGCGAACAGCTTGTCACGCTCATGCGAGCCATGAACCAACACCCAACGGCGCCACTGTTTCCAGATCAGATATTGCGCCAGTCCGTCGGCGAGCATGGTACGCGTCGGTGCGGTGTGGAAAACATTCGCCCGGCACTCCTCCTCGCGCAGAAGGTCGTCCGTGGCGCCTACGTTGAAGATAAGGACACCCTCGTCGCGAGCGAGGTCGGCAATCGACAGAAGCTGCGCCGCCGAGAGGTCCGCGAGAATGTAGGAAGCGCCCTTTGACACAAGTTCGTTGAAGGCCGGCACCACGTCGGCATCCGGCTTTACCTCCGACACATGCAGCGTGAACTTCTGCCCAAGGAAGCGACCGGTCGTGTTGTTGTCGCCGATGGCCACCTCCGCCCCGGCGACACCTTCGTCGCGCGGCGGCACATCCAAAACCGAAAGCGCTAGCTGCGGCGCATAGGCTCGAAGATAACCTACCTTGATCTCCGAGACCTGTTCGACTGCCCCATCTGTAGTCCCGTGGGAAGGCTCCTGTGCAGCGGCGCTGGAGAGACTGGAAGCCGCAACGAGGGCGAATGCAAATCGTAGGAGGACGTAGAGCATCGCACGTCCCACTTGTTCAAGGGAATACACCATCTCCGACGACAATCGCATCTATGCAATTCCTGGTGCGGCAGTCAGCTTAACCGAGATGTCTTGAATTTCAAACGGAAACCGGGAATGGTGGCGCACGCCCATGGCAACGACGGGATGGAACTGGCGCGCTGCGCCTACGCCACACGCAATCGCAGGATACACGGCCTTGCATCGGAGGCCGCCGGTTCTTTACCCTCCGGCAGGGCCCTGCCTGCGAGGCGGAGCGTTGCGCATCTCCGCGCCGACCTGCCGGCGGGCCGATTTCATATGTGGGTCGCCTTGGGTTTCCTTGTGCTCGCGCCGGGCCTCGGTCTTCGTCATGCGGTGCTCGCGGCGGAAGAGTGCGCGCGAGATGCGAATATCCACGAAGGCGGCGAGCAGCATGATTCCGGCAGCAATGATCGCGATCGTCCCGACGAGATGCACCGCCACCGACAAGGAGCAGGCTTCGCCGCAGACCGGTGACCAGAAGATCGCATTGAGGAAATAGAGGAGCACACCGGTGCCGGTCACGACGAGCAGCGCAAGCTTGATGGCCCCCTTGAGAAACTCCACAAGGCTCGAGAGCGAAAACAACTTCTTGAAGCCCTCGGCCGGATTGAGGCGCGAGAAGTCGATCCGCATATGCTTCATCGAGGCGGGCAATCCCTGCGCATCGATGATCGACACCACGAAGACGACCGCGAGCCCGAGAAGCAAGGGCGGCCACACTATGCCAAGCAGCGTCTGGCCCATTTCCCTGAGACTTGCCGCCTGCAGCTCCGGCCTCGCTCGCGCCTCCGCCGACTGCAAGGCCTGAAAGCCGAGATCGAACACATGTGCGAAATCGCGGATGACGCTGCCGAGCGCCCAGGAAAGGTAGAGCGCGATCGCCACCACCGAAACGGCCACCGGTAGTTCCTTCGAGCGCGCCACCTGACCTTCGCGCCGCAGCCGGTCGAGCTTTACCCGACTTGGCGGCAGCGACTTCTCTTCCGCATCGTCATTCTTCGCCAAGGCTCGGCTCCAGAAGCGATCGTATCCCGGCGAAACCGTCGATCCAGACCTCGCCAAAATAGGTCGTCACGAAGGTGACATAGACAACGAGGACGACGACGACCGCGAGATTCTTGAAGGCCGCGGCGCTGTCGTTCAATGGAAATTGCCGCGCAGAGCGGCCGACGAAGGCAAGCGACAGCTCGATCGCGCACATGACGATGACGAAGGGTGCGGCAAGTACGGCACCGATGCGGAAGAGCCGCGCGAAGATATCGACGATCGTCGTAAGGGCGCTGCCATCGAATCTTGGCACCAGGGCAAACAGCGGCCAAAGCTCGAAGGACTTGTGGAAAATCGCCACCAGATCGACGACACCGCCGGAAGCGGCGAAGATGGCGAGCGCAATTGCCATCAGCAGGGCGCCGAGTGGCGTCGTCTCCAGCGCATTGATCGGATCGAACAGGTTCGCCGCATTGGAACCGCGATAGACATCGGTCATATCACCCGCCGATTGCGCCGCCCAGAAGGGAATGCCGAGCCCCATGCCGACGAGTGCACCGAACGCGAATTCCTTGAGCGAGAGTGCGCCGAGATCGAGATAGGTGGTCTTGCCCGCCATCAGCACGTCGTAGGCATAGACGACGGCGGGCGCGGAAAGGCCGATAGCAAGCCCGAAACGTAAAATGCCCACGACGCTGAACAGCGAGAACAGCGGGAAAATCGTCAATATGCCGAGTGCGCGCGCTGCCCCCAGCATGGCTGCCGCGGGAATGGCCGTCTGCGCGGAAACAAGCGGTATATGCTCGAACGCCGTCACGCCCGAACCTCACCGGACCATGGTCGGGAAGTCGTTGAGAATGTGGATCGAATGCTCGATCAGTGGGGTTGCCAAGGCACGGCCGAAGACGATCAGGATGATTGTGATCGCGAATATCTTGACGATCTGCGCGATGGTCTGCTCCTGGATCTGGGTGGCGGCCTGAAATACGGCAATCAGCAGTCCAATGACCACGGCGAGGACGAGCAAGGGTCCGGCGAGCGCAAAGGTTGCCGCCACCGACATGCCGATTTCCGCTGCGATCTCGTCCTCAGCCACGGTCAACCCGCATAGGAGAGGACCAGCCCCTCGAGGAGGCGGCGCCAGCCGTCGATGGCGACGAAAAGCAGCAGCTTCAGCGGAGTCGATACCACCGTCGGCGACATCATCTGCATGCCCAGCGCGACGAGAATCGCCGATACGGCGAAGTCGATCATCAGGAACGGCAGGTAGATCAGGAAACCGATCTCGAAGGCGCGCGTGAGTTCGGAGACCAGGAAACTCGGCGTCAGAATGGTGATGTCCTGCGGCCCGGCGGGTTCGGCTGGCGCATTCTCCCAGATCCGCTGGGAGGACTGGACGAAGAAAGCACGCACCTCCTCGTCGGAGAACTTCATCATGAAGGCCTTCAACGGCTCAGAGACTTTCGGAATGCCTTCGGCCAAACCGCTCAGCGTTTCGAAGCTACCGCTGTTTTCGAGAAGGATGCGCCAGGCATCCTGCAGGACAGGGTTCATAACGAAGCCCGTGAGCACGATCGCGACGGCAAAGACCAGAAGATTGGGCGGCGTCTGCTGGATGCCGATGGCGTTGCGCACGATCAGCAGGACGACGGAGATCTTTGTGAAGGACGTCGCCACCACCGCTATGACCGGCAGCACGGATATGGCGGCCATCGCCGCCAGGCCTTGTGTGAGGGGAAAGCTGGATTCCATCAGTCGTGCAACGCCGTGATGCGAACCGCAGCAAGACCAGCGACCGCGACGATCTCCCCGCGCCCGATGATTCGGCCCTGGGCCACGATCTCGACCGCCTCCGACATCGCCCGCTCGAGCGGGAAGACATGACCCTCTCCGAGACTCTCAAGTTCACCAAGCGGAACCTCCAGGCGACCGGCATCGAAAACGAGCTTGATCGGCATCTCGGCGATCGGCGAGGGCTGCGGGACGCCCTGAAGTTCCTGGTCGATTGTATCGTTGGTCATGAAATGTCTCGTCGGTCCTCGGGGTCTCGAGAGCAGCGGCTCAGCCAGGACCACGCCCGTTTCCGAGCGCGTGCAGGCCGCAAGATAGCGTTCGCCTGTAACGGCAAAGAAGGTGTCGCCGTCGTCCGCATCGAACACGATGGCATCGCCCGTCGAAAGTTTGCGGATGCCCTGGAGCGGCAAGACGGCATAGCCGCGACGAATGGCGATCGTCGCCTGGAGGCCAGAGTAGCTGCGACGCGGCAGCCTCCCGGCCCAGCGATAGAGCTCCAGGCGGAGAGCCTCGGGAAATCGGCCGCAGACCGGTAGCGATAGACCGTCCCATTCAACGACGAAGCCGAAATTGGCATCCCCGCGGGACAGGCGCGGTTCGCCGATCTCGGTAAGATGTATCTGCCGGCCGCTGCCCGTTTCAACCGTTTCGATGGCATCGCCGATAAGGCATTCCAATACGGCGGCACGCGCCTCGGGTGAAAGACACTCCCATTGCGCTAGAGGCTCCAGGCGCCCGACGATCAAGGAAAGCGCCGCGGCCGGCACCAGCAGTTCTACATTATCTCCGGCCACGGCCGCCCGGATCGCGACCGCCTCTCCTAGCCGGTCGGCGGCGATATCGGTCGCCGCCGGGCGGATGGTGATCGCCCCCTTCTGGAAGGGAAGCCGCCAAGGCTGGCGTGCACCCGGCTCCGAATTCGGCCCGCGCGCGCCCGACATGTTCTTGGGCGCTGCTGCGACATCGGTCATCGGACAAGCTCCTCGAGCGCAGCAATGGTTTCGGAGAAGCTGCGTTGGCCGCTGGCGCTATCGAACAGGAACCGGTTGATCCGCTCGCGCTTTCTGACCGCCTCGTCGAGTGCCGCATCGCGCCCCTCGCGATATTCACCGACGCGGATGAGGAGTTCGGCATCCTGGTAGAGCGAGAGCATTGTGCGCAGGCGGTCCGCCGCCTTGCGGTGCGTTTCGGAAACGACCGCGCTCATTGTCCGGCTTCGGCTCGCCAGCACGTCTATGGCCGGGAAGTGCCCGGCGCGGGCGATCTTTTCCGAGAGAACGATATGGCCGTCGAGCAGTGCCCGCGTCTCCTCGGCAATTGGATCGTCATCCGCCTCACCTTCGACGAGCACGGTGTAGAACGCCGTCATAGTGCCCTCGGCGCTGTTGCCGGCACGTTCGAAGACCTCCGGCAACGCCGCGAACACGGAAGGCGGGAAACCACGCCGGACGGCAGGCTCCCCAGCGGCCAGGCCGATCTCGCGCAGCGCCCTCGCCATCCGCGTGACGCTGTCGACGAGCAGCAAGACGCGCTTCTGCCGGTCGCGAAAATGTTCGGCGACCGTCGTCGCAGTCAGCACTGCCCGAAAGCGTTCGAGCGCCGGCCGATCGGAAGTGGCAACGACGAGCACCGTGCTGCTGCTGCGGCCCGCCGGCATCACCCGCTCGACAAATTCGCCGACCTCACGGCCGCGTTCGCCGACCAGTGCGCAGACGACCACATCGGCATTGTTCTCGGCGATGATCTGCGAGACGAGCGTGGACTTGCCGACGCCCGGCGGACCCAGAATGGCGATGCGCTGCCCCTCGCCGCAAGTGAGCACCCCGTCGATCGCCGCAAGCCCGACGGGAAAGGGGCGGTCGACCGGCCGGCGCAGAAAAGGATCCGCCGGCCGCCCATGCAGCGGGTGAAGCATGGTCTCTCCCGGGCCGCCGGAGGTTGCCGACTTGCGCACGACATTGCCATTGGCGTCGATGACGGAACCGAGCAGGTGGTCGCCGACGGCGACCATTGCTTCGCGGCCGGTCGGCACGATTTCGGTGCGCACGGAGATGCCGCGCGTTCCCCCTTGGGGCGAGAGCAAAGCCGTGTCGCCTTCTATGCCGACCACTTCGGCAAATCCCGTCCGGCCGCGGCCGGGCTCGCGCAGCTCACAGAGCTCGCCAATCCGGACAGCCGCCACCTTCGCGCGCACAAGCAGGCCGGACACGTCGGTGACGCTGCCGCTCTGGCGGCGCGTCTGCGTTCCGGCGAGGACGCGTTCCAGTCTCGCCAGCGCCTCACTCACGGCTCGTCTGCTCCGCCAGTGCCGCGATCTGCTCGCGCATGCCGATATGTGAACGCCCGGCCGGCGTCTCCATGACGATCTCACCCGCGTCAAGCGCAGCATCGGCGACGACCGCAACAGGGCGGCCGGCATCGCCGATGGCGCGGCGCGCGAGTGCTACCTCCTCCGGAGGCACGCGCAATGTGAGCGGCTCCTGGTCGGTCACATCCTTGATCGCACGGGCAATGAGACGCCTGACACGCTCGTCCGGTTCCATCCCGCCGACGATGAGATCGACCGCCTTGAGCACGACCGGCACGATCCAGCTTTCGAGATCAAGCAGTTCCTGCTGCGCTTTTTGCTTCACGGCGAGAAGTGCTTCGGCCGTCTCGCGCAGGCCGTCCGCGTAGCCCTGTTCGAAACCCTCGCGGCGCGCTTCTTCCCGTGCCGTGCGCGCTTCCTCCGCCGAGGCTTCCGCTGTGCGGCGGGCTGCGGCAAGGAACTCGGCCGCCTCGCTGACGAGCCCGAATTCCGCCGCAGGGATTACTCGCCTATTCCCGGGAGAAAAGGCCGTCACTGCACTCGCCCCCCGTATGGCATGTTTTCGTTGCCATCGTCCGCGCTCAACTGCGTAAGAACAGCGGCGCCGATCGCCTCGACCGAGGGACGATGCAATGTAACCGATCCGCTATCGCAGCCCTTTCCCCAGCCGGCCTGCCATACGGATCCAAGCCCGTGCCGCTGGCGAGAAGCCGCAAGATCGCCCATCCGTCCGCCTCGACGATACCGGGATACTGATCGCCGAGCTGCCGCGATGGAAGCGGCGCCGCGGCAACGAGATAGCTGTTGGCGAGCGCGAAAGAGACAACCTCTCTGCCGAAGATGACGGCAAGCGCTTCGATCGTTTCCCGTGCCATAGCCGGACCGAGTGAAGCGATATGATAGGCTAGACCCGCCCCGATCGCCGTTGTCCTGCGCGCCTCCGGCGTCAGCGAAAGGAGGCGCCGCACTGGATCCGAGAGATCGGCCGGATCGCCCGCGTCGCTGACCAACCCTCCAAAGATTCGTGCCCGCATGCGCTTCGTCGAGGCAAGCCGCCGAGCAAGATTCTCATCGAGTTCACTCAGCCACGGCTGTGCCTTGCTGGCATCGGCCGCGTTGAGGGCGCTCAGGCGGATCGCGGCATTTTCGAGAACCGCCAATGCGTCGTCGCGGACCGGGCGCATGGTCAGCTCTCCTTGCGGCGAGGCAGCAGAATGAGAGTCGCGGCTATGGCGAGCAGGACTGCGCCAGCAATCGAGAGTTTTCGATAATCGAGCAGCCAGGCGATTCCTCCCGCCGCTGGTGTCGGCACGACCTCTTCCGGCGCTTTTTCCGCCGCCACAGTGACGCCGATCTTCGCCCACGGGCTGACGACGACGGAGACGTCTTCATAGGCGAGCCCCCGAATGCTGTTCAACAGGAGCGACCGGCTCTTCATCTCGATCTCGGCGACGTCGGCGCCGGGCCGGTATTGCAGCAGCGCCGAGGCGCGCGCCCGCTCCTTGATCAGCCCGCGGCCGTTGTCCTCGGGCATCACGACATGAACCCTCGCAAGGGCAACTCCCTCGAGCGCCGACAGCGTCTCTCCAAGCTGCTGTTCGAGGGCGAAGGTCATCCTGGCTTTCTGCTCGAAGGGTGTGACGAGAAACCCCTCGCCCGGGAAAAGCTCCGCGACGGTACTGCGGGGAGAACGCGGCAGCCCGGCATCGGCGAGCAATTCAAGGGCCCTGGCGTGATCCTGTGCGTCGACGCTGAGCGTGAATGCACCACCTTTTTCGCTGCTGACGGTGGCGGGGATGCCAGCGCGCTCCAGGAGCACCTGTGCATCGAGCACGTCGCGCTGATCGAGGCCGGTCAGCACGTCCTTGCTGCAGGCGCTGAGGATAATGGCCAGCAGCAGGATGCAACAGCCGCTCGCTACTCGACGCCAGGACAATAGGGACCGTGGATATGGAAGAACCAGCATGGATGCGCAGATCATTGGCCTTGGGTCAACCGCTTGGACGAAGCCATCACCGACTGGGTCAGCGAAGACATCAGGGTCATACCGGTCGCGAACTGCTGAGACTTCTCCAGCCGATCAACGGCAGTCAAGAGATCGTGAGCGCCTCCGGGCTCCGCGCCATCCTTCGCGGGACGGGAAGCAAATCGCGCAAGCCAGGTTTTCGGATTGAGGCCGCTCGGCAGAAGGAATTCCGTCAGACGATCGAACAGGCCAGTTGGCGCCTCGGAACGATACGGAGGGATGACCACTCCCGGGACGGCTTCGGGAGAGAGCTTGCGATACCCGGGATCCGGAAGAGTGGAACTCGGGACGATGTGAATCTCTCTGGTCGTCGACGGCTCATTCATGCGCGTCGACACGACTTCGATCGCCTTCAAAGGCGCTCCTGACGCGGTCAGATCGGTCAGCGGCGCAACCGCCTGACGTGAAAATTCATTTCCGCCCATCAGCATTTCCTCACCCGATACCTATCCGCTGACGCCTGCCGAAGACCGGACTAGCCTTCGTTGCCCTCGTCAATGGCCTCTTTGGCGAAATTGAACAGCGAATTGTTGAGCATCAGAGTGTTCGAGATCATGCTGGGCAAAAAGGCTTCGACCGCTGCCTGCAGTACGGCGCCGTCGCTATTCGGATCCACCTTCTTGGTCCCGCTGCGTGTCACGCCCTGCTCCGGCGCGGTCGATGGGGACGGAGTAGCCCCCCCTGTCGGAATCCTGTTGGGACTTACCGCATCGACTGCCATTGCCGTTCCCCTCGTCCTCATCAAGCCTTACCCGGAGGATTAAGCATCCCCCTCAACCGTGTCAATAATTTATAAATAATGATTCCATTCTTGCGCGCTACACCAAGCAATGTAGTTAATTCCTTTAACCGAGCGGGTCGGAAATTTCGCTAAATCCGGTTACATTATTCAAATTGCGCATCGATTATCCACTTACCGCAATTAATATCCAGATAGCGCGACGATATTTCCGCGCGACGATGTTTTTTGTGGAGCTTTAATTCTTGCAGAACAAGGAATGGCCCGCGCGATTCTTCATTCGCGTTGAAATCGGCTTGATCGCTACCTAAACCGCGACGCAAGGGGTCGGCGCGGCCACAGGGGCTGCCGATCAGCCCTTCTGCAATCGGGAGTTGGGGCACCCCGTCCCGCGGGCAATGGAGGTAGGTCGAGGTGGACAGAGTGCATTTTCACGCGGCCACGTCCTTTCGTGGCACAGGCGCGGAGGAGCTCGGGGCTGCGCTATCCACATGCACATCACCGATAAAAGTTGAGACGCTGAGTGGCGAACCCGTGACGTTCGACTGCGAATTCTTCTCGACAGGCCCCGTGTCCTTCGCCAGTTGCTTCTATGAGGGAGCGTTTCAATGCACCCGGCAGACGGCAACCGACAAGCTCATGATCTTTCTGCCGACACTCGGAAAGGCAGTCTTCGATCCCGGCATGCGACAGATCCTGTCGACTCCGGGACAGGGAACGATCATCGACGGCGCGCGTAGCGCATCCGCCCAGGTCTACGGGCCGCGACGTCACCTCGCCCTGTTCATCGAACATCGCAAGGTCGCCAATCATTTGACCAGCATGCTGGAACGCTCGGTCAACGGCGATCTCGAATTTCACCCCTATATCGAACTGAGGAGCGGGCCCGGGCGGGCCCTCATGCAACTCGTCGAAACGGCGTGCAACGGACTGCGCGGTGACGCCCCTCTCAGACAATCGCCGATGGCGCTTGCCTCAATTTGCGATGCCGTCACTCACTTGATCCTGGAAGCGACTCCGCACCGCTATTCGGATCAACTCGCGACGCCTGCGCCCTTGCCGGCGCCGCGGCATGTCAAATGGGCAATCGATTTCATGCATGCCCATATCTCCGAACCGATCTCCATGGATGACATTGCCGCCGCAGCGAAGGTGAGCGTGCGTACGTTGCAGCAGGGATTCCGTCAATTCCGCATGACGACGCCCATGGCCTATCTCCACGAGATTCGGCTGACCGCCGCCCACCAGGACCTGATGAACGGACATGAGGTGCAGACCGTTGCCGATGTCGCCTTGAGATGGGGCTTCACGCATCTTGGCCGCTTCGCTGCGGACTACAAGAAACGGTTCGGGGTATTGCCCTCGCAGACCCTGCGCGGCAAGGGCTCCGAAGAAGGCCGTTAGCAGGATGGCCGATCCCGGTCGGCGCGCCTCATTACCTCTGCCGATCTTTACCCGCACGCAGTCGCATTGACGAATTCGCGCAGCAGGTGCACCATTTGATCGCGCGCTCTCATATTGCGAAAACTGCTTTCATCTCAGCTCGACATCGAACGTCAATTGCATAAACGGAGCTTCACACCAATAATCTTACCGGACCATCAACCCACGATGGTCGCTTGGATCGGAGGAACTATTCCATGAACAGAAACGTGATCATCGGAATCATTGTGGTCGCGGTCGTCGTCATAGCGGTTATTTTCTTGATACCAGGCACCGATGAACCGACGGCCGACGCGCCTCCGGTGCCGGTCGAAACCGAGACCACGCCAGCAACGCCAGAACCCGCGCCAACTGAGCCCGCGCCGACTGAGCCCGTACCAACCGAGCCCGCGCCGACCACACCGGCGCCCACCGAGCCGGCACCGGCGCAATAGGCGTCCGGCCTACTGCAGTGTCCTTAAATCGTCCTCGATTTAAGGACAAAGACATGCAGCAATTCGAAGTGCTGCGACTTTGCGCGGGTGATAAGACGCGCGTCGCTGTAGGACGACTGTTCGTTTAACGCGTCGCCGTCGGTGCGCTCCTCCATCAGAAAGGGCGCACCGACGGCGATAGAGCAAGCCGTATGCACGAAGTCTGCAGGCTGGCACGCCTGCTGCTATTGGGCCGCAATGCCCCCCGATGTCGACGGCAGGCCGCCTCGGCTGCCTGCAGCCTTGCGCAGCCCTTCACGCAGATGCTCGAAATCGGAGTCCTGGGCGTAGTGCAAGGTTGCGAGAAATGAATCAATCTCGAATTCGGGAGCGAGCCCCCTGACCTTCTCCAGATGCGCCTGAGCGGCGATCTCGTCTCCGAGCCAGCCATAGCAGGCGGCGAGGAATGCATGCTGGACGTGGTCCATGACCGAGAGGTGCATGAAGGCCTCGACCGCCTCGCCATATTGGCGTGCAGCAAAATGCGCTTTGCCGAGGTGGCTCCAGAATCTCTCGGGATGGTGGGGATTGAGCCGCATGGCCTTGCGGATCCATTCGACACCCTCTTCAGGTCGCCCAAGCCACGTCAGCAACTCGCCCTGCTGAACCACGACCAGATCATAATTTGGATTGAGGGAAAGAGCACGCTCCTGGTGGTAACGTGCCGTGGTCAGCGCGTTATTGTTCACATTTACGGCTGCGAGGATACGATGCACGTCGGCGTCGTTATCGTCGAGCGCCAGCGCCCGGTCCAACTCGGCGACCACTTGGTCCCAGGTTGCCTCCTTGTCCTCGCACCAGCCATGAACCCAGGCCTGGCCCAGTATGCACGCGCGCCAAGCATGCGCATGGGCATAGCCGGGGTCGAGCGCGATCGCCCTGTCGATCAGCGACTGCGCCTGCTTATTGTCCGCAACAGTGCCCCTGTGATGCAGCACCTTGGCAGCAAGCGCGCACTCGTAGGCAGCCATGTTCGCGGGCTTATTCCGCGCGAGTTGGTCTCGCTGCGCCGCCTCGACGCGCCCGGGCAGCGTGGCCGCGATCGCCGCCGTCACTTCGTCCTGGATCGCGAATATGTCGTCGAGCTTCCGGTCGTACTTGTCCGCCCAGATATGGGTGTCGTTGGTCGCATCGATCAACTGGACCGTCACCCGCACGCGATCGCCGCTCTTGCGGACGCTCCCTTCCACCAGATACTGTGCCCCGAGTTTCTCCGCGACTTCACGCAGGTTCACGGCCTTGTTCTTGTAGACGAAGCTTGAATTGCGCGAAATGACGAACAGCTCGTGGCGGCGGGACAATTCGGTGATGATATCTTCGGTCAGCCCGTCGACGAAGAACTCCTGATCGGCATCGCCGCTCATATTGGTGAAGGGCAGCACCACGATCGAAGGTTTCGAGACGGTCCGCTTCACCGCGTCCGCATCTTCCGGCTGAGGGAGCGCTATCGCCTCCAACCCAACGCGGAAGAGCTGAACGGGGCGGCTGATATTCTTGAGTCTCTTCTCGCCCAGATCCTCGATCAGGACCTCGAGGCGATCGGCAATCTGCGTCGCCACCGCAGCCGTGATGCAGATGCCCCCCACGTCCGCAAGCTGCTCGACCCGGGCGGCGATGTTCACGCCGTCGCCGAAGATGTCACCGTCCTCAAAGAGGATATCGCCGATATTGATGCCAATTCTGAATTCGATCCGCCGATCCTGCGGGACATCGGCATTGCGTCGCTTCATGCGCTGCTGGATCTCCACCGCGCACCTTACCGCGTCGGTCACGCTCTGGAATTCCACCAGCATGCCATCGCCGGTCGTCTTGATGATCCGCCCCTTGTTTTTGGAGATGGCGGGATCGATCAATTCTATACGATGGGTCCTGAGCCGGGCGATCGTGCCTGCCTCGTCGGCCTCCATCAGCCGACTGTAGCCTGCCATATCGGCGGCCATGACTGCGGCTAATCTCTGTTCCATTCTTCTACCAACAACGCGAAGGGCATGCTTCTCCTCCGGACCTTTGCCAGAGACGTAGTTGCGTGGTTGCTGAAATTCTATCTTACCGTAGGACGATCGACCATCAAAATTCAGGAAATTCTTCGAGAAGCGCGGCACCAACCGATGGCGCCCGGTCCGACCGCGGCCCATTTCACCTAACGTATGCAGGCGGAAAAGCCTCCGCGTGCGGCAGCGCAAAGCAAGAATTCGCAGGCCGGGTCGGCCAAGCCGTCGCTCGATACCGCGTCCAGCGCTCCGATGACCCTGTCGAGGCCGTGAGCCTCGGCATAGTGCATCGGCCCACCCCGCCAGCGCGGAAAACCATAGCCGTGAATCTTGACGAGATCGACGTCGGAGGCTCTGAGCGCTGTCTTGTCCTCGAGGATGCGCGCGCCCTCGTTGACCATCGGCCAGACGATCATGCTTACAATCGAGGCCTCGTCCCATTCGCGGCGCGGATATCCCTCGGCCGCCTCCGCGATGATCGCGGAGACGGTGTCCGATGGGCGAGGCGTGCGGTCGCCGGGCGCGTAGTCGTACCAGCCGCCCCCGCTCTTCTGGCCGAACCGCTCTTGCGCGCAGAGGCGATCGGCAATAGGCGCGAAGGGCGTCTCGCCCCGTGTCCGGGCCGTCTGGCGCTGGAGGGCGGCAATGTCGAGCCCGCCGAGATCCTGTGCCTCGAACGGCCCCATCGGCAGGCCGAAGCCGCGCATCGCTGCATCGACAGCGGCCGGCGTGGCGCCGGAAAGCAGCAACCGTTCGGCCTGGGCCCGCGTGACCTTGAGCATGCGGTTGCCGATGAAACCGTCGCAGGTACCGGCCCGCACCGGGATCTTTCCGAGCATCCGCGCCAGGGCAAATCCGGTCGCCAGCACTTCCGGTGCGGTCGCTTTCGCCGGGACAATTTCCAAAAGCTTCATCACATGCGCCGGGCTGAAGAAATGCAGGCCCAGGAATCGCTCCGGCCCACCTATTCCCTCGGCGATCGTTTCCGGATCGAGATAGGAGGTGTTTGTCGCCAGAACGGCATCATACCGGCAGACGGCGGCAAGCCGCTGAAAGACGTCGCGCTTCACCTCCAGATCCTCAAATACGGCTTCGATGACCAGATCGACGTCGGCAAGCCCGGCGTAGTCCGTCGTGGCGGTCACACCCGCCATCCGTTCGGCGGCAACATCCGCGGCAATGCGGCCGCGCTTTACCGCGCTGTCGAATATCCCGCGCACGCGGGAGACGCCCCGTCCCAGCGCAGCCGCGTCACGCTCGACCAGGGTGACCGGAAGATTGGCATCCCGCAGCGCCGCGGCGATCCCGACGCCCATGGTGCCACCGCCGATCACTGCGGCCGAACGGATGCTAACCGGCACGGTGCCGGCAAGCTCCGGCGGGCGCGTGGCTGCCCGCTCGGCGAAAAACACGTGACGGAGTGCTGCGGCCTGGGCCGAGCCGCGCAGTGCGAGGAAGGTCTCGCGCTCGAAGGCAATCGCCGCGTCGAAATCCTGCTCTGCGGCGCGGCGCAGACAGGCAAGTGCCCTCGGCGGCGCCTCCTCGCCTCTGGCGCGGGCAGCGACCGCCTTTGCCGCGGCATCCCAGAAGGTGTCGCTCGGTGCGGAAATGGCTCGGTCGCGGAGCCTGTTCGGCAGCGGCCGCCCGAGCACTTGTCGGGCGAAAGCCACGGCACCGGCCACGAGGTCATCCTCGATCAGGGCATCGATCACCCCCGTCGCCGCAGCCTCGGGCGCGACGAGCGGCTTACCGGTTGTCACCATGTCCACTGCCATCTCCACCCCCGCCAGCCGCGGCAGGCGCACCGTTCCGCCGGCGCCCGGCACGATCCCGAGACGGACTTCCGGCAGGCCGATATTCGCCGACGGAACTGCTACGCGAAAGCGGCAGCCGAGCGCCACCTCGAAGCCGCCGCCGAGTGCGCTCCCATGGATTGCTGCAATCCAGGGCTTTTCCGCCCGCTCGATGCGCTCGACGAGGTCGGGCAAGTGCGGAGGCTCAGGCGGCTTTTCGAATTCGCCAACATCGGCGCCGGCGATGAATGTCCGCCCGGCGCAGGCGAGCACGACCGCCTTCACCGAAGGATCGGCGTCAAGTGCCTCTGTCGCGTCGAAGAGCGCCTGCCGCACGGCCCGTGACAGCGCGTTGACCGGAGGGTTGTCGAGGGTGACTACGGCGATTTCGCCCCGATATTCAATGTTGACAGCCATGGCTGGGAATCCCTGACGGCTTCTTCTTGCGTCGGCGGTGAGCCGGCAGCCCTTCCCATAGTGATGCCGCCGTAGCATGAGCGCAACGCTTTCAACTGCAAGCGGCGCCGTTTATATTTGGCCGACCGTCGGTCTATGAAGGAGTTTTGCAAGCTCGCCTACGAGCCGGCGACAGGGAGGTACCATGACCGGATCCGGCAGCGTATTGTCGACGCTTGCAGATGGCGTCCTGCGCCTGACGTTCAACCGCCCCGACAAGCTGAATGCTTTCAACGACGAAATGCACCTCGCGCTGCGTGCCGGCTTCGAGCGCGCTCATGCCGACGATGCCGTGCGTGCCGTCCTGCTGACCGGTACCGGCCGCGGCTTTTCGGCGGGCCAGGATCTCGGGGACCGCGACCCACGCCAGGGCGGCGTCCCGGATCTCGGCCACACGATCGAGACCTTCTATAATCCGCTCTTGAGGCTGATCCGCCGCCTCGAAAAGCCGGTCGTTTGCGCCGTCAATGGCATTGCCGCCGGCGCGGGCGCAAATATCGCCTTTGCCTGCGATATCACGCTTGCGGCCCGCTCCGCCCGCTTCATTCAGTCCTTCGCGAAGATCGGATTGGTGCCCGATTCCGGCGGGACCTGGAACCTGCCGCGGCTCGTCGGCGAGGCTCGCGCCAAGGCGCTTGCGCTGACGGGAGAACCGATCGACGCTGAAACGGCGGCGAGTTGGGGCCTGATCTGGCGCGCGGTGGACGACGCGGTACTGATGACCGAAGCCTCAGAACTTGCCGCACGGCTTGCCGCCGGGCCCACGAGCGGGCTCGGCATGACAAAACGGGCGATCCAGGCGGCTGCGACGAACACCTTCGATGAACAGCTCGATCTCGAACGCGACTTGCAGCGCGAGGCGGGACGGAGCGCCGATTATGCCGAGGGCGTCGCTGCTTTCCTGGAGAAGCGCAAACCGGAGTTCAAGGGCAAATGACAGAAGCGGCAAGCTTGACTGCCGACGAACTGGCCCGCGCCTGCGCCCGCGCCATGTGGGACGATGACCAGGCCTCGCAGCGGCTCGGCATGACGATCGATCATGTCGAGCCCGGCGCAGCGACACTTTCGATGACGATCACGCCGGAGATGACCAACGGACATGGCACTTGCCACGGCGGCTTTATTTTCGCTCTTGCCGATTCCGCCTTCGCATTTGCCTGCAACAGCTATAACCAGCGCACCGTCGCCCGGCATTGCTCCGTCACCTTTATCGCGCCGGCCTTGGGGAATGACCGGCTGACTGCAGCGGCAAGCGAAGTCTCACGGATCGGCCGGGATGGCATTTATGACGTCCGCATCAGCAATCAGCGCGGCGAGCATGTCGCCGAATTTCGCGGCCATTCGCGCACGGTGAAGGGCACACATCTGGCGCAGCCGGGCTAAGCCTGTGCGGCCAAGGATAACTCTGCAGTCCTTGCTTACACATGGGATCTGCGATGCTGATCCTTGAAAGCGTGCGGGCAGTCGCCTGAGCCTGCCGCAACCCGCGCTACCCTCTCGTCTTCGCCACCATCGTCAGCACGTCATATTCAGCAACGCTTGCGCCCGTCTGATTGGTGACGCGGCAGTCCCAACGCACCTCGCCATATTCGGCATTTTCCCGCGGATTGATCTCCTTGCAGGTGAGCCGCACCTGCAACGTATCGCCGGGATAGACGGGCGTTAGGAAGCGCAGCTTGTCGACGCCGTAATTCGCAAGCACCGGTCCTGGAGCCGGATCGACGAAGAGCCCTGCGGCGAAGGAGACGATCAGATAGCCATGGGCGACGCGTCCGTCGAAGAACGGATTGGCCCTGGCAGCCTCCTCGTCCATGTGGGCATAGAATGTATCGCCGGTGAAACTTGCGAAATGCTCGACGTCCTCGAGGGTCACCGTGCGGCTGGCTGTCAGGAGCTGATCGCCGATGCGAAGCTCCGCAAGTGATTTGCGGAACGGGTGTTCACCGTCGGAGCGTGCCGGGGCTCCTTCGACCCAGCGGCCGGTGACCGCCGAAAGCAATCCCGGCGCGCCCTGGATTGCCGTGCGCTGCATGTAGTGTTTGACCCCGCGCATACCCCCCAGTTCCTCGCCGCCGCCGGCCCGGCCGGGGCCGCCATGCACGAGGCCCGGAAGCGGAGAACCGTGGCCGGTCGAGGATTTCGCGCTGACCCGGTTTCCGATCAACACGCGGCCGTGGAAGGGCGCGATGCCGATGACCAAGTCCTGGGCAATACACGCATCATTGGTGAAAACGGACGTGACGAGGCTGCCTCTGCCGCGCCTGACGAGTTCCACCGCTTCTTCGGTCGTGTCGTAGGGCATGACGGTGCTGACCGGGCCAAAGGCCTCGACATCGTGGACCGCCTGCGCAGCACCCGGCCTGCCGCAGTAAAGCAGGACAGGATTGAGGAAGGCGCCTGCTTCCGCGTCGCCGGATACCACCCGCGCACTCTTCGGATCACCGACGACGACCTCGGCATCGGCGGTGAGATCGCGGATCCGCGCCCGGACTTCCTCCCGCTGCCCAAGGCTTGCGAGCGGCCCCATCCGCACGTTTTCGTCCGCCGGGGCGCCGAGCGCGACCTTGCCAAGGCGTTCTCCAAGTGCCGCGACAAGCGCGTCGCAATGGGCGCGCGGAGCTATGACCCGTCGAATGGCGGTGCATTTCTGGCCGGCCTTCGCCGTCATCTCGCGCGCGACCTCCTTGACGAAGAGGTCGAATTCCTCCGTGCCGGGCGTCGCATCGAGGCCGAGTACGGCAGCATTGAGACTATCGGCTTCCATGGTGAAGCGCACGGAATTCTCGACGATCGCAGGATGCGTCTTCAGTCTGCGTCCGGTCGCCGCGGAGCCGGTGAAGGTCACCACGTCCTGGCTGTCGACATGGTCGAGCAGGTCGCCGACGGAACCGCAGATGAGTTGGACCGCCCCATCCGGCAGCAGCCCGGTTTCGACCATGCGGCGCACCATCAGCTCGGTGAGATAGGCCGTCTGGCTCGCCGGCTTCACGATCGCGGGCATGCCCGCAAGCAGGGTCGGCGCCAACTTCTCCAGCATGCCCCAGCAGGGAAAGTTGAAGGCATTGATGTGAACCGCGGCGCCTTCGAGCGGCGTCAGGATGTGCTGGGCGGAAAACGTATTGTCGCGCGAAAGCGCTTCTACGTCACCGTCGACGAGCACGCGGGTATTCGGCCACTCGCGCCTCGCCTTCGAGGCGTAGGAGAAGAGCGTGCCGATGCCGCCTTCGATGTCGATCCAGCTATCGGTGCGGGTGGCGCCCGTAGCAGTCGAGAGCGCGTAAAATTCTTCCTTGCGCTCCATCAGCGCCTGCGCGAGCGCCTTCAGCATCATCGAGCGCTCATGGAACGACATGCGGCGGAGCGCCGGGCCAGCCTTTTCGCGCCCGTAGTCAAGTGCGGCAGCAAAGTCGATCCCGGTGGAATCGATCAGCGCCACCGGCGCGCCAGTCGAGGCGTCGAGGAGCGGTACGCCCTCCTTCGCGCCCCGCGTCCAGACGCCGGCGACATAACTTTCGAGTCGGAGCGGCGTGTCTGCCATGACATTCATCGGTTCCTCCCTCCTCAGTTAAGGTTCAGCGCCGCAAGCTCGGCATCGACCACGACCTTCCATTCGGAAAGCAGCGTCGCGTTCGGTGCGTGGCGGAGGCCGAGACGAGCGAGCATCTCGAAGCGGGGAGAGCCCGGAAGGCCGAAACTTGCCGCCACTCGCGGGTGCCAATAGCCGATCGCCTCGCGCGCTTCGCGGCATCCTTCCTCAGTCGCGGCGATGCGCTTCAGCCCTTCGAGGCCGAGTTCGGCATGGCAAGTTTCCTTCGGCAGGATCGCCCGGAACACTTCGGCAAGCGGCTGATAGGAGACACGCGCCAGCTCTCCGAGTTGTACGACGACAGCGCTGCCCATCAGCACATTCATGACCACCGCATCGGTCCAGCCCGCGAGCGGGTAGTGCAGCACCGAGAGGCGCATGTCACCGCCGTGGCGTTCCGCGCCGATATCAGCGTGGCGCGGCAACCGCGCCCCCCAGGGATGATGGACCGCATAGCGCGCCGTATCCGCACCGAAGCTCCCCATCACCTTGAGGACTTGCCTTGCGTGGTCGGCTTTCTCCATGACGATGCGGGCGGCCGCGATGCGTTCGCTGATCCCCGGCGCATCATTGATGATGTCTGCAAAGCCGGCTGAGCCGGCGAGTTCGCTGTCGATGAAGCTCGCCATGAGGCGAAGAAGCTCGCCACGATAGCGCGGCGGGACGTTGTCGGGCGAGGTGAGCACGCCGCCCTGGGCGAGGTAGTCCTCGATCGGCATCGTATCGGAAATCGTATGCGACATTGGGGAGCCTCCTCCCTCCAGGCGTATGACGGTTACTCGTCATAACTGACGACGATGCGGTCGCTCAGCGGATGACACTGACAGGTGAGCACGTAGCCCTGCCTCACCTCGTAGTCTTCAAGCGCGTGGTTGGTCTCCATTTCCACCTCGCCCTCGAGCACCTTGGCCCGGCAGGTGGAACAGACGCCCGCCTTGCAGGCATGGGGCGCGTCCAACCTGTTCTCGAGCACGGCTTCGAGCAGGCTCTGCCCGTGCTTCGGAAAGCTGAAGCTGCGCGTAGCCCCGTCGAGCGTAACCGTCGCCTCGCAGGTCGCACGCTGGTCCGCAGTCTCAGCGCTTGCCACCTTGGGGCGGGCACGACCGGGCTGCGCGGTGGCGAACAATTCGAACTTGATCCGGTCGTCGCCAAGGCCGTGGTCGCGAAGCGCTGCCGCAACCGCCAACATCATCGGCTCGGGACCGCAGATAAAGGCGATGTCGGCCGACCTGACGTCGATCCAGCCACGGAAGAGGGCGGCGCATCTTTCCGCGTCGAGGCGACCGGTAAAAAGATCGATGTCCTGGGCTTCGGTTTCAAGGATGTGCAGCACCGAAAGCCGCCCGAGATAGATATTCTTGAGGTCGTCGAGCTCCTCGCGGAACATGATGGCGTTGAACTGGCGGTTGGCATAGACGAGCGTGAATTGCGAGCGCGGCTCTCGCGAAAGCGTCGTCTTGAGGATGGAGAGCACCGGCGTAATACCGCTGCCGCCGGCAAAGCCTAGATAATGCTTCGCCACATCCGGTTTGATTGTCGTGAAGAATGCGCCCATGGGGGGCATTGCCTCCAATGTATCGCCCGCGCGAAGCTCCTCATTGGCCCAGGTCGAGAACCAGCCGCCGTCGACGCGCTTGATGCCGACCTTCAGCACGCCCTCGTCGAGCCCGGTACAGATCGAATAGGAGCGGCGCAACTCTTCCCCGTCGAACAGGCGGCGAAACGTCAGATACTGCCCCTGCGTGTACTGGAATGCGGCGCGATCCTCCTCGCGCGGCTGAAGCGTAATGACCACGGCGTCACGCGTGTCACGGTGGATTTCGGTGACTGTAAGGGGATGGAAACGTGCCATTGAAGCGGCTCCCGGCACCCCGTCAGATGCACTTGAAATAGTCGAAGGGCTCGAGGCAGCTCGAGCAGCGATAGCTCGCCTTGCAGGGGGTCGAGCCGAACTGACTGATCTTCTCAGTCTCGGTGGAGCCGCAGCGAGGGCACGAGATCGAAAGATCGGAACTGCCCGACAGACTCGCGACCCGTTTGAGCAGACGGCCATTCGCGGCGGTGCCGTCCACCGGCGGCGCGATGCCGTAGTTCTTGAGCTTCTCACGACCTTCGGCACTGATCCAGTCGGTCGTCCAGGCGGGCGAGAGCTGGCGCTCGATCCTCACACTTTCGACACCTCTATTGCGAAGCGCACGCTCGATGTCGAAGTTGATGACCGTCGTGGCCGGACAGCCCGAATAGGTCGGCGTCACCGTCACCACGAGTGTTTCGCCCTTCCAGGCGACGTTGCGGACGATGCCGAGATCGGTAACGGAGATGACCGGGATCTCCGGATCCGATACCTCTGCGAGCCAGCGCCAGATTTCCTCGACCGATGGACACGTCATCGTAGCCACATGAACCTCCCTACCAGGTCGCACCCGGATAGGCGCGTTGCAGGAATTGCAGCTCCGCGAGGACATAGCCGAGATGTTCCGTGTGGATGCCGCGCCTGCCGCCCTTGTGCATGTAGCCGTCGGCCGGCTTCTTCAGCGTCGCCTCGGAAAGCGTTTCGGCCACAAGGGAGTGCCACTCCGCCTTAATGCTGGAGGGCTCCGGCGCCACGCTCGCGGCCGCAAGCGCCGCGTCGGGCGCTTCTTCGATGAACATCTCGCCGGTATAGGGCCAGAGGTCGTCGAGCCCCGCCTGCATGCGGGCGTGGCTTTCGGCCGTTCCGTCGCCGAGCCGGATCACCAGGTCGCGACTGCGTTCGAGATGATAGGCGACTTCCTTCGAGACCTTCTCGGCAATCGCCGCAATGCGCCGGTCGGAGGAACCGAGAAGCGCCTGCAGACAAAGGTAATGCCAGGCGTCGAAGAGGAACTGGCGCATCAGCGTCTTGCCGAAATCGCCGTTCGGACGCTCGGCCAGGAGCAAGTTACGGAATTCATAAGCGTCGCGGAGATAGGCAAGATCGTCGGCACTGCGGCCCTTGTTCTCGACCTCGCCGGCAAGCCCGAACCAGAGCTGCGTCTGACCGATGAGATCGAGTGCCGTATTGGCAAGCGCGATATCCTCCTCGAGCGCCGGCGCATGGCCGCACCATTCGGAGAGGCGATGACCGAGAATGAGCGTGTTGTCGCCCATGCGCAGCAGGAACTCGAACAAAGTGTGCCGGTCGATGGCCGGTTCCGTCATGGTCGCCGCCCCCATCACATGTGCCCCGCTTCCTCGGGAATGTCGAAGAAGGTTGGATGTCGGTAGATCTTGGAGTTGGAGGGCTCGAAAAGTGGCCCCTTCTCGGATGGCGAGCTCGCGGTAATGTCGCTGGAGCGCACCACCCAGATACTGACGCCCTCGTTGCGGCGCGTATAGACGTCGCGGGCATTGTGGATCGCCATCTCGGGGTCAGGCGCGTGCAGGCTGCCGACGTGGCGATGATTGAGGCCGTGCTGACCGCGGATGAAGACTTCCCAAAGAGGCCATTCGCTGGACATGTTTCTCTCCCACATCACTCCGCGGCCATGGATGCGGCACCCCGGGCGGCGGATTTCTCGGCGTAGGCCGTCAGCCCGTTCCGGAACCAGGCGCCGTCTTCCCATGCGTTCCTGCGTGCTCCGAGGCGTTCCGAATTGCAGGGGCCGTTTCCGGCAATCACCTCGAAGAGCTCGTTCCAGTCCGGCTCGCCGAAGTCGTAGCCACCCTTCTCCCCATTCCACTTAAGCTCCGGATCGGGAATGGTGAGGCCAAGATACTCGGCTTGCGGCACGGTCTGGTCGACGAATTTCTGGCGCAGCTCGTCGTTGGAATTCTGCTTGATCCTCCAGGCCATGGACTGGGCCGAGTGCACGGAGGCGTCGTCGGAGGGGCCGAACATCATCAGCGACGGCCACCACCAACGGTTCAGCGCATCCTGCACCATTGCTCTTTGGGCCGGCGTGCCCTCCACCATCTTCATCAGGATGTCGTAGCCCTGGCGCTGGTGAAAGCTCTCTTCCTTGCAGATGCGGATCATCGCGCGCGAATAGGGTCCGTAGGAACAACGCTGCAGCGGCACCTGGTTCATGATCGCGGCCCCGTCGACGAGCCAGCCGATCACGCCGATATCCGCCCAGGTGAGGGTCGGATAATTAAAGATCGACGAGTATTTGGCCTTGCCGGAGTGAAGCTGCGCGTAAAGCTCGTCTCGGCTCACCCCCAAAGTCTCGGCGGCGCAATAGAGATAGAGGCCGTGGCCGGCCTCGTCCTGCACCTTGGCAAGCAGGATCGCCTTGCGCTCGAGCGTTGGAGCCCGGGTGATCCAATTGCCCTCGGGAAGCTGACCGACGATCTCGGAATGGGCGTGCTGGCTGATCTGGCGAATGAGCGTCTTGCGATAGCCTTCCGGCATCCATTCCTTCGGCTCGATCTTCTGCCCCGCGTCAACGCGTTCCTGGAAGGCGCGCTCCTCGGGAGCCATCTCGTCGAGGCTCCTGACGCGGGGGGCGTCCGTTTTCACCATTTGCGCATACATGGTTCCCTCCTCCGTCAGAAACGCGCGCATTCTTCGAGCGCAGTCAGGGGAAGCCAGTCAATTTCGCCCGCTCGCACCGAAGTCACGCTCGAACTCTCAATGGCGGCGCGCTGAGAGCATCCGACCTGGGCGGCGGCGATCGGTCGATAGGACATACATATAACGCGCCGAATGTCACAGTTCAACGACATATGTCTATGTTTTTGTGACATATCGATTTGCGGAGTTCGCTCGGTTGCGGACATTGCTCCCGCAGGCCCTTTCGGCGCCAGTCATTCGAATGAACATCACTTAAGAGTGGTTGCCGCCGCCAAGAGTCGTCAGCCGAAGGGCCGTCGCTTCGCTGGTCATTGGAAGCGGACCTGCAGCCGTGATGAAGTTCCGCGCGACATGCAGGTCCGCGTTCGGCGACAGGCGGCAATAGAGCCGCGCAAATAGACGGCGCGCCTCTTCGCCCGGCCAATCGGACGGCAGAACCTCCGGCGGCAGGCGTGGATCGCGCAAGGCCTCCAGGCGATACTGGTGGACGAGCAGCAGGCGCGCTGTGAGACAATCGGCAGAAGCAAGACGTCCGCCCGCTTCGACGAAAGTCGCAAGCCGGCCGAAGCGCCGCAGGAAACTCTCATAGGCCTTGGCATGCGGGGAAAGGTCCCAGCATTTCGCAGCAAAAGCGCCAAGTTCAGCCGCACCTTCGGCAACATCCGCCCGGAAAACGACCGCAGGCATGACCGAGGCAGGAAAGGGCCGAACCCCGACGGCAAGCCTGGAAGTGAGGCGCGCATGGCCCGAGCGCTCGAGCATCTGCATGCGTTCTTCCGCCGACGGCCCCATCAACTCGACAAAGTGCCAGGCCGTTTCTTCCGGCGGACCGAAAAGCACCCGCGCCGCGGCGGCGAATTCGCTCCGGGCGGCTTGCGTCAGGCGATAGAAGCTGCGCCGCCCCTCCCGTTCTCCTGCGAGCCGCCCTGCTGTTACGAGGCGGGATACAGCCGTGCGCACGAGCGTCTCGCTGATGCCGACGCCGGCGCAAACCTCGATAATGTTGCCGATCCAGATGGCGCCGCCGCGCGGCTCCACGACATCGCCATAGATGGTGACGATGAAGCTCGCCGCCTTCAAGGACGCCTCGTTCAGTATTGCTGCTATGAGCTCCGATCCGGCCCGAGCCGACGTGTCTTGTCGCATCCGGCCGCCCTCACCCCGGTCTCGATCCATGCCGTCACACCGGAATGGCGGTGGAGTATTTCACGCTCTTCAGCGCGAAATGGGACGACGAATGCGCGACGGCCTCATGCGTGAGAATGCCGCGCATCAGCAACCGCTCGTAATCGGCAACGTCCGCGACGACGACCCGCAGGAGATAATCCCAGTCTCCCGACATGGAACAGCATTCCAGCACTTCTTCATGGCTCTCCACGAAGTGCTCGAAATTTTGCCGCGCGGCGGCATCATGGGACTTCATCCGCACCTGGCAGAACACAGTCAAGCCTCGCCCGACCATCTGGGGACTGACGAGCCGGACCGTCTTGCCGAGCACGCCTGCCGTGTCCAGGGCCTTTATACGCCGCCAGCAGGATGCCGGCGAGGCACCAACCGCCTCGGCGAGCGCCGCGTGGCTGATATCGGCCCGCTCCTGGAGTATCCTGAGAATTTTTCGATCAACCACGTCGAGATTGAACATACTATTCACGATCCTCCCGAAATGGAAACAGATTGATCAATTACTATCGAAAATAAGGCAAGATTGAAACCGATTTGCGCCCCCGACGGGCTATTCTTCCATTGAGGTTTTTGGAGGAGTGAGACGATGGGCCAGGCAGCGCTGAAACCCGATCGACGGAACGCACCGGACGAGAGCATAGACTGGAAACGGGTCGTTCATCTGATGCTCCTCTCACGCGAGCTCGACGAGATGGAGGAAACGCGGCTCGTCCCGGAAAAGAAGATTCTCTATCAGTTTTCCGCCCGCGGCCACGACTTGGCGCAGGTCCTCTTAGGCTTGAACCTGACGGAACGGCACGACGCGGCCTGCGGATATTATCGCTCACGGCCGCTGCTTCTGTCATTGGGCGTAGATCCCGCCGACGCACTCGGTTCGGCCATGGCGCGCGGGGGGGGCTATTCCGACGGCCGAGACATCGGCGTCGTCTTCAACTACCCAAACCCCCACGGCGCCTCGGCTCTGCCGATGTGCGGCGGCGTCGGCTCTCAGTACACGCCGACGGCCGGATGGGCGCAGGCGATCACCTATTTCAGCAAGCATCTCAAGGATCGCAACTATGATCGCGCCATTGCCGTCGTCCTCGGCGGCGACGGCTCGGTCGCTTCCAACGGCTTCTGGTCGGCGCTGACCGTCGCCACCACGCAGGAGCTGCCGATGCTCTTCTATATTGAGGACAACGACTTCGGCATCTCGGTGCCCGGTTCTTTCCAGACGCCCGACGGCAACATTGCCGCCAATCTCGCCGCCTGGAAGAACCTGACGGTCATCGACGGCGATGGCTGCAATCCGGAGGAGGCAGCGCGGCTCACCAAGGGAGCCGTGGAACTGATACGCGACGAGCGCATGCCTGTCCTGTTGCACCTCAAGGTGCCTCGCCTCGAGGGGCACAGCTTTCAGGACACGCAGACCTACAAGAGTGAAGAGCTTGTCAAAAGCGAGTGGGCGCGCGACCCGCTGCCGAGGTTGAAGGATTACCTCGTTCCGGCAGTCGTGAGCGAGGAGGAATGGAACGAGGCTGCGAAGAGTGCAAAGGCGGCTGCCGAGCAGGCGCTGGTCGAGGCCGAGTCCCGGCCGGTTGCGGACCCCGAAACCGTCACCCGCAACGTCTTCTTCGAAGGCCCTATGCAGGCCATGGGCGGGCAGCATTGCGCAGGCTATGAGCCCCCGGAGACGACCGACACGCCCGAGAGTGGCGGTCAGCGGATCAACATGGCGACGGCGATCCGGCATACTCTAGACCGCGAGATGTCAATCAACGAACGGGTCGTGCTGTTTGGTGAGGACATCGGCGCGAAAGGCGGTGTTCATGGCGTCACCCTCGGGTTGCAGGAAAAATATGGAGACGCCCGCATTTTCGACACTTCGCTTTCCGAAGAGGGTATCGTCGGCCGTGCGGTCGGCATGGCCCTTGCCGGCCTTGTCCCCGTCCCCGAGATCCAGTTCCGCAAATATGCAGAGCCAGCCATCGAACAGATCAATGATTGCGGCACCATGCGCTGGCGGACGAACAATCGCTTTGCCGCGCCGATCGTGCTCCGTATGCCCGGCGGCTTTTTCAAATGCGGTGACCCCTGGCACAGCCAGACGAATGAAGTCGCCTTCGTGCATCAGCCCGGCTGGAGGGTCGCGGTGCCGTCCAATGCAGAGGATGCGGTCGGGCTCCTGCGCACCGCGCTACGCGGCAATGATCCGGTGATCTTCTTCGAGCACCGGGCAATGCTCGACCACCCCTGGGCGCGACGTCCCTATCCCGGCGATGCCTTCGCGCTGCCGTTCGGCAAGGCGAAGTTCACACGGCAAGGTAAGGACATTACCGTCGTCTGCTGGGGCGCGATGGTGCCGCGCTGCGAGGAGGCTGCGGATGGGCTGTCCGCCGACGTGATCGATCTCAGGACGCTGATGCCCTGGGATAAGGAGGCTGTCCTTTCTTCCGTGCGGCGCACTCGTCGTTGTCTGATCGTGCATGAGGACCTGGGGACGGCAGGCTTCGGCGCGGAAATCGCCGCCACGGTTGCGGACGAAGCCTTCATCGATCTCGACGCCCCGGTCTCCCGCCTGACCATGCCGGACATTCCGAGCCCCCATAATCCGGTTCTGCTCGATTGGGCGGTGCCCTCCACCGAGCGCATCCGCCAGAAAATCACAGACCTTCTGGAGTATTGAACATGGGGCAGTTCATTGACGTCAGCGCCCCTCTCGAGCAGGAAGGCACGAAAGCGGTCGTGCGCAACTGGCTCAAGAAGCTCGGCGAGAGCGTGAACTCGGGCGATCCGCTGGTCGAACTCGAAACAGACAAGGTGACCCAGGAAGTCGCCGCTCCGGCCGACGGTGTATTGGCGGAAATCCTGATGGAGAACGGCGACAGCGCCACCCCGGGCGCCATCCTCGGCCGCATCAAGGGTGCCGAGCCGCGATCAAAGCAGACTGGATTCTCCGCAACGGCCGCAAGCGAAACATCGTCCGGGACCGAAGACGAGCCGCATTTCTCACCCGCCGTACGCCATGCGGCGGAGGCATATGGCATCGATCCGACGACTATTGCCGGCACGGGCCGGGACGGTCGCGTCACCCGGGCGGACATGGACAGGGCCTTTGCGGCAAGATCGGCGCCCCGCACGCCAGAGCCCGCCTCGACTGGCGGCACGGACACGCCGTCTTCGCATCGCGTTGCGCACAGCGATATGCGCAGGGCGATCGCCGCCCATGTGCAGCAGTCCACGGCGACCGCGCCACATGTGACGGCTGTCTTCGAGGCCGACTTTTCGGCAGTCATACGCCACCGAAACGAGCACAAGGCGAGGTTCGCGGCCGAGGGCGCCAATCTATCCTACACCGCCTATATCGTTTCCGCCTGCGTGGACGCCATGCGAGCGGTCCCGGAGGTCAACAGTCGCTGGCGTGACGATGGGCTCGAAATCTTCGAAGACATGAATATCGGCATCGCCACCGCTCTCGGCGAGCGAGGCCTGATCGTCCCGGTGATCCACCACGCGCAGCATCTCTCTCTTTCCGAGATTGCCGGCAAGCTGCAGGATCTGACCGCGCGCGCTCGCGCCAACGCGCTTGAACCCGCCGACGTGAGAGGCGGCACCTTCACCATCTCAAACCATGGCGTCTCCGGTTCACTGCTGGCGGCCCCGGTCATCATCAATCAGCCCCAATCCGCGATCCTCGGCGTCGGAAAGTTGGAAAAACGCGTGGTCGTTCGTGAGGTCGACGGCGTCGACACCATCCAGATCCGGCCGATGGCCTACGTATCGCTGACCATAGATCACCGTTCGCTCGACGCGCACCAAACCAATTCCTGGCTGACGCAATTCGTTCAAGCGCTCGAAGGCTGGTCCCGCTGATCTCATTCGCGCTGGCGCCAATCATTCAACCACATGGTTGACTATCTTTACACATCGGCCTATATTCAACCACATGGTTGAATTAGAAGCACATCGGATGAACTCCGTCTTTCACGCTCTTGGCGACGCAACGCGTCGGCGGATGCTGCGGGATCTCACTCGTGGCGAGCGAACAGTCAGTGAACTTGCGGAACCCTTCGCGATTTCGCTTGCAGCCGCCTCGAAGCACATCAAGGTTCTCGAGAATGCCGGACTGATCCGCCGAGAGGTACGCGGCCGCACGCACTTGTGCCGCCTGGACCCCGGGCCACTTGCAAGTGCCCACCAGTGGTTGAGCTTCTACGAGCAGTTCTGGAGCGGTCGTCTCGACTTGCTCGAACAGCTTCTCCATGAGGAGAAGGCAGGCAAATCCCCAAACCCCACAAAAGGAGATGACAAATGACGGAACTCGTAACCCTGGATGCCTATGGCACGTTGATCGAGCCGACGACTTTGAAGATCCAGCGCTTTCTGCCTGCCGCCATGGAGCGCGTTTGGGAGTATCTTACCGACAGCGATCTGCGCCGCCGATGGTTGGCGGCAGGTGAAATGGAGATGACGGCCGGGGCACCCTTCGAGTTCGTCTGGCGAAACGACGAGCTCACAAACCCACCGGGGGAGCGGCCGTCAGGCTTCGCGGACGAGCACCGGATGCAGAGCCGGATCATCGAACTCGATCCGCCACGCAAACTCGTCATCGCCTGGGGTGCCAACGGTGACGGTGAAGTCTCTTTCGAACTCGAGCCGCGCGGCTCGGGCGTGCTGCTTACTCTCACCCATCGCCGCCTGCCCGATCGAGGCATCATGCTGAAGGTCGCAGCTGGTTGGCACATGCATCTCGACATTCTCGTCGCGCGCGCCGCGGATACCGAGACGGAACCATTCTGGGACGGCTGGAGCCGCCTGCACGGCGAATACGAGGAACGGCTGCCGGCATGATCGCAAGCATTACACCGCCGCGCGTTCAGACGCGCGGCGGTGACGCCTCAGGTGGCCGCCGTATCGGCTGTATCGACGACCTCGAAATCGTGGGTGATCGCGGCCGTCTTGGCGATCATCGCCGAAGCCGAGCAATATTTCTCGAGCGACAAGCCAATGGCTCGCTCGACCTTGTGCCTCGCCAGATTTCGTCCCTTGACCACGAAATGCATATGGATGCGGGTGAAGACCTTCGGCTCCTGCTCTGCCCGATCCGCGTCGATCTCGACGATGCAATCCTCGATCGCCTCGCGACCCTTTTCGAGGATGTGGACCACATCATAGGCCGAGCAGCCTCCGGTGCCGATCAGCACCAATTCCATCGGACTCGGCCCCGGCTTCTGCCCCTCGGACCCAAAGGCCGTACCAAGCACGACATTGTGCCCGCTCTCGGACTGACCGACGAACGTTCGATCCTCAATCCATTTGACGCGCGCCTTCATAGTTCACCTCCGACCGTGAGGCGCTCATCATAGTTCGGGAGAGGGTGAGAATCTGCACCCCTTCAGTAGATGTGCACGCTTTTCCGGATCGTGATGTGAGGCACCGGTGTTAACCGATGAGCGGCATGCCCGTGGGTCGGATCGAGCGCTTTTGCGCGGCAATGCGGAACGGCGCATTGCCGGCGCCATAGCCGCGGTACCCGCCGCGACGCTCGACGATCTCGAAGAAGAAGCCTTCCCCGAAGGTCGGTCCATAGAGCTGGAAGAACTCGCCCTTGTCGTCGCGGTCGTAGAGAATGTTCTCCGAGCGCAGACGATCCGTGAAGTCGGGATCGAGACCAAAGCGCGCTTCTATATCGTCATAATAATTGCGCGAAATAGCCAATGGCCGGAAGCCCGTCTGCTTAAGCGCTGCGGCGGTTGCGAAAATGTCCATCGTGGCGAATGCGAGATGCTGAATGCCGGGCCCAAAGCTCTCGGCAATGAAATGCCCCGCGAAAGTGTTGCGGTTTTCGGCGCCGTTCATCGTCAGACGCAACGAGCCCTGCTCGTTTTCGACGACCTGGCTGCGGACCAGGCCTGATGGATCGACAATATCGACCATCGGTAACTTCGTGGTCTTGAAGATGGCGGTGTAGAAGAGCAGCCACGAAAGCATCTCTTCGGCCTTCATCGTCTGCGCCACGTGGTCGATGGCGACGAGTCCGGCTCCCGCCGGGGAAGCGCCTTCGGATAGCGGCTCGAATTCGGCCTCCCAGATGCGCGCAGTCTCGCCGATGTCATCGACGAAATAGATGAGGCCTCCGCCGACGCCGCGTATGGCCGGCATGGCGACATCCGCCGGCCAGCGCCGCTGCTCGAAGGGTTCCGCACCGAGCGCCTTGGCGCGCTCGACTGTCGTCGCCGCATCGTCCACCTTCAAGCCCATCGCATAGGCACAGGTGCCGTGGACGAGAAAGGCGGAATGGGCGAAGCCCTCCTGCTCCGAATTGACGACGATGTTGATGCCACCCTTCCGCGACGCCTGCCGCCAGAGCGTCACTGCCTTGTCTCGGCGCCGGGCTACCGGGATAAAGCCCATCGTGGCGAGCACGGCGCCGAGTTCTGCCACCTCGTCGTCATCGGTTGCAAACTCGATGAACTCTACGCCGAGGACATTTGCCCGGTCCGGCATAACCGGCACTGCCACCTTTGTATCCGATTCGGCCCGTTTGACCTGATCCATGAGATAGATGAGCGAGCGATGCCCGTCCTCGGCGATCGCCTTGGCGGACCCGCCACGGAACTGGTCATTGAAGATTTCGAGGGAGATGGCACCGGCATAACCGGTGGCGACGACAGCCCGCATGAAGTCTGTGACGGGAAGATCGCCCTCCCCCGGCATGTTGCGGAAATGGCGGCTCCAGTAGAGCAGATCCATATCGATCAGCGGTGCATCCGCAAGCTGAACGATGAAGATCTTGTCGCCGGGGATGGAGCGGATCGAATTGACGTCGATCTTGCGGGCAAAGCTATGGAAGCTGTCGAGGATCAGCCCGATATTCGGGTGGTTCGCCCGGCGCACGATCTCCCAGGCATCGCGGTGGTCGCTGATATGGCGCCCCCAGGCCAGCGCCTCATAGCCGACGCGCAGCCCGCGCCGTGCCGCCCGCTCGCCGAGCTCGCGCAGGTCTTCGGCCGCCCGGTCGATGCCGCCGATCGCAAGCGGCGAGACATTGGAGCACACCAGCATCAGGTCCGTGCCGAGCTCCTGCATCACATCGAACTTGCGTTCAGCCCGGTCGAATGCGCGGGAGCGGTGCGGCTCAGGCATGCCTTCGAAATCGCGGAAGGGCTGGAACAGTGTGACCTCCAGCCCGTGATCGCGGACCATTTTCCCGACCTCGGTCGGCGATCCGTCATGGGTCAGAAAATCATTCTCGAAGATCTCGACACCGTCGAAGCCTGCCGCAGAGACCGCTGCGAGTTTTTCCTGAAGCGTGCCGCTGATGGAGACGGTGGCGATCGAGGTTTTCATGCCGATATCCTCGCTTCCGATTCGGGCTCGGCCAGAACAGCGCGCAGAGCCGCGGCGTCGACTTCCATTCCGCTGAAATAGCGAAAGGCATCGACGCCCTGGTGAAAGAAGAGTTCGTAACCGCTGATGAATGAAAGGCCCGCTGCGCGTGCATCGCAAAGAAACTCCGTCTCGACCGGCGTGTAGACGGCGTCGAACGCCCAGCGCTGTCGCCCGATCAGGGCGCTCGGGATGGCGCTTCCCGGATAGCCGAGCATGCCGAGTGGCGTACAGTTGACGAGACCGTCGGCCGCGACTACCGCCTCCTCGATCGACGGGACGATCTCGACCGACACATCGAAAGCCGCTGCCGCGAGCGAGGAGGCGAGCGCCTCTGCCTTCGCCCGATCGCGATCGAAGATCAGCAGGCGCTTACAGTCGAGCGCCGCAAGCCCGAAGGCGACCGCCTTGCCGACACCGCCGGCTCCGGCCATGGCGACCATGCCGGGTTCGGCTCCCGGAAAGGCTGCCCGGAAGGCGCTCACGAAGCCGGTATAGTCGGTGTTGTAGCCCGAAGGCGGAACCCTGTCGAAGACCACGGTATTGCAGGCACCGATCGCCGCGATCGCCGGATCGGGCACTTGCAACAGCGGAACCACACGTTCCTTGTAGGGATAGGTGATATTGATCCCCCGGAAGCCTTCGGTGAGGCAGCGGCCGAAGACCGTCTCGAAATCCTCGCCGCGATCGGCGGGGATCAGCCGTTCATAGTTCACGTCGAGTCCGCAGAGCCTGCCGGCCGCAACATGCAGCCGCGGCGACTGCGATCGGGCGATATTGTCGCCGATGAGACCGAGGCGAATGGTTGCGTCCGACATAGCTTCTGCCTTGTGTTGCCCTCAACCCCTGCCGAGGCGTGGAGACGCATGCATCTTGATCGCCTTCCACACGGGCGTTTGGCTGAGGAGGATGAGGACGATGGCGAGGAACAGGACCGCAGAAAGCGGGCTCGTGATCATGCCGTAAAAGAAGGCCGGCAGGCTTTCCTGTTCCGAGATGATGGCGCGCCGCCAATTGTCGTCCATGAGGCGGCTCAGGATGATGCCGAGCACGACGGGGCCGACCTGATAGCCATAGAGCTTCATGAAATAGCCGAGCACCCCGAAGCCGAGCATCCACCAGACATCCGACAGCGAGTTGTTGATCGAATAGGCTCCGACCACGCTCAAGAGCAGGATGAGCGGGAAGAGCACACCCTTCGGGCACTCGATGATCTTCGTGAAGATCTTGATGCCCGTCAGGCCGAAAACCAGCAGAAAGATGTTGGCGAGCGTCAGATTGCCGACCGTGAACCAGAACATGTCCGGCTTTTCGATGAGCAGCAGCGGACCGGGATTGAGGCCGTGGATGAAGAGCGCACCAATGATGACGGCGGTCACCGCGTCCCCTGGAATGCCAAGCGTCAGCATTGGGATATAGGCGCCGCCGACGGCCGCGTTGTTGGCCGATTCAGGGCCGACGAGGCCTTCCTTTGCCCCCTGTCCGAAGGGCACTTCGGGATCCTTGGTCACCCGCTTGGCGTGATCGTAGGCCATCAGCGCTGCGATATCGCCGCCCGTGCCCGGCAGGGCGCCGATAACAACGCCGATCGCGGAGGTCTGCAGGCTGAGCGGCAGGTATTTCTTGAGGTCGGAGAAGGACGGAATGATCTTGTCCACCTTCTGCTTGACCGCGGCCAGGTGCAGGTTGTGGAGCTGCAGCAGCGCCTCGGACACGCCAAAGAGGCCGATCATCAGCGCGACCGGGGAGATGCCGTTCATCAGTTCGACCGAACCGAAGGTGAAGCGCTGTTCCGCGGTCATCGGATCGAGGCCGACCGTGCCGAGCAGCATGCCGAGCGCGCCGGCGAAAATACCCTTGGCGAGGCTCTCGCCCGACAGGGAGCCGACGAGCAGGATACCCATGACAGCGAGCAGCATGTAGTCGCGCGGCTGGAACAGGATCGCGAATTCGCTGACGACGGGAGCGGCCACCGCCAGCACGAAGATGCCGACGAAGCCGCCGAAGAATGACATAACCGTGGAAAGGCCGATCGCGTTTCCGGCCTCGCCCTTCTTTGCCATCGGGTAACCGTCGAGCGCAGTGGCGATCGCCGCGGGCGCACCCGGTATGTTGAGCAGGATGGCGGTGCGCGACCCGCCGTAGACGCCGCCCATGAAGATGCCGTTCATCAGCGCAAGCGCGTGATTGACCTCCCAGCCGAAGGTGAAGGAGATCAGGATGGAGACCGCCATGGTGACGGACAGCCCCGGAATGGCACCGATATAGATGCCGGCGGCGGTGCCGACGGCCGTCAGCGCCAGCAATTCCGGCTGCAGCCAGGAGGCGAAGAGATAGGAGAGCGCGTCCATCATGGCTTATTTGCTCCCCGCAAAGAAGTCACCGATTGCCGCGAGGATCGCGCGTTCGGGAATGATGCCTTCCGGCAGCACCACCTGAAAGACCAGGCGGAAGATGACATAGACGCCAACGATCGAGACGATGGCCAATAGAAGCGTCCTGCCGAGCCGGCCGCGCTCCAGGTACCAGATCGAAACCAGCAGAAACAGGAAGGAAGCCAGGAGAAAGCCCAAGGACTTGAGCGTGATCGAATAGGCCAGGATGAAGAGACAGAAGACCACGACCGCCGGCGGCAGGACTTCCCTCCGGAAGCCGCTCCAGCCTTCCCCGGGAGAGGCGAGCCTCAACGAGCGGACAAGAACGACGGCCGAAGCGATGATCATGATGGCGCTCATTGCCATCGGAAAGGCTCCGGCGGAACTCAGGGCCGAGAAACCGGAGATTTGATAGGCCTGCCAGAACATGAACAGGCTGAAGCCGAACAGGGCGGCGTTGAAGACGATTTCGCCCGGGCGCCTGTTTGTATGCGTTTCCATGTATTCCTCCTCCCCAGCCGGCGGGAGGCATCCCGCCGGGCCCGGACACGGCCCGGCGAGGCCGGGCCGTCCTTGATCAGGGCTTGGCGATGCCGAATTCTTCCGGAGATTTCTTCGCGATGCCGGCATCATGGACCACCCATGCGGTCGTCGACTGCCACTTCTTCAGGAAAGCGTCCGCTTCGTCGCCCGAGATATTGAGCGAGACATAGCCGCGGTCGCTGAGAAGCTTCTGGAATTCCTCGGCCTCCGCTCCGGTTTTGAAAGCCTCGACCAGCTTCGCCTTGATCTCGTCCGGCGTATCGCGCTTGACGAAGACGCCGAAGAACGGTCCCCAGGGAAGGAGCTTCTTGAACTCAGGATAGTCGGCAACGATCGGCTTGGCATCGGGCAGCACCGGGTTTGCCTCGAGATCGAAGATGCCGAGGATCTTGATGCGACCGGCCTTCACGTGTTCGGCGGCGGCGCCGAGCACGGCAGGCATGAAGTCGACCGCCCCGCCCTGCATGGCCGTCAGGGCCGGGCCGTCTCCGTCAAAGGGAACCGCCGTGACCTTGAAGTCGAGCTGGGTCGACAGCATGCCACCCACGACGGAGGGAAGGCCGCCGGGACCGGTCGAGCCCATCTTCACCTTGCCGGGATTGGCTTGCACGTAGTCGACCAGTTCCTTGATCGTGTTGAAGGGCGCGTCGTTGTTGGCGACGAGCACCGGAACACCGCGGGCGAGGACGTTCACCGGATAGAAGTCGGCGTAATCCAGATTGGACAGCCCCATCACCTTGTAAAGCTGGGGGTTCTCCGCGCTCATCAGAAGCGTATAGCCGTCGGAGGGCTGGCTCGCGACGAACTGGGTGGCGATTGCCCCGACGCCGCCGGTCTTGTTGGTCATAACGATGCTGCGGCCGAGCACTTTTTCGGCATGCGGTGCAACCGAGCGCATCACGAGATCGGTACTGCCGCCCGCACCCCATTGGATGATGCCCTGGATGTCCTGTTCGGGATAGTCGGCGGCTGATGCCGAGCCGACGAAAAGCGCAAGGGCGGCGACCGCCCCCATCAATTTACCAAGCATAGTTTCCTCCCAATTGGCTGATGCCGGTGACCGAACACGCCGCCCATTCCTCGGATCGGCGGAAGCTGTTTCGTTGCCTTACGGCAAGGTCCATTCATGATTGTCAAGTTTGGCGCCATAACGCAAATACCATCTTCTTCACGTTCAATGCCATTTTGTTATGTTTTAGCGGCCATAGGTCTTACGAATGTGATCCTCCATCACGCGACGCAACATGGTGACGAAGCTCTCGGCATAGCTCGAGAGCGCCGCGTCGGAACGATAGGCGACATAGGTCTGAAAATCAGTCTTTTCGCTGATCGGAATGATGGCGAGGCCCTGGTCGGTCATGTCGGCGACGGTGAAAGCGTCGATCACCGCAATGCCGAGATTCTGCTTCACCAGTGCACAGACGGTCGTTCCGAAGCGGGCACGGATGGAGATGCTGTAATCCAGATTCTCCCGCTCGAAAATGCCGGCCATGATTGCTCCATAAGGGTCCTTGGGATCGATGCCGATCAGCGCATGCTCGGCGATTTCCCGTGGAGAAATGGCCTCCCGCGCGGCGATCGGGTGATCCTTCGAGGCGATGCACACCAATCGGCCCTTTGCCAGGGGTTCGAAAGTGATGGAGGGATGATCGAAGAAATAGCTCATCACCACCACCTCGCCGCGCGCGAGCATGAGATAATCGATCGCCTCTTCGATCTTTAGAATTTCGAAGTTCACCAGGATATCGGGATAGTGCCGTCTGAGGACCGCCACCGCATGCGGCACCATGACATTGGCGATGCTCGGCACCGATCCAAGCGCGAGTTCGACACCGCGGCCGCGCTCGAGCTGTCCGATCGAGACCTGCAGATCCTCGACCTTTCGATGGACCTCCTGCAATTGCGTGAAAATGTCACGAGCCTCGCTGGTCGGCACATAGCGGCCGGCCTTCTTGACGAAGAGCTTGATGCCGAGGGAACTCTCAATATGCTTCATCGTGCGGCTGACGCCGGGCTGGGTCACGTTCATCAGCCTCGCAGCGCCCGCAATCGTCCCCGCGACCATGACAGACCGGATTACTTCGATCTGTCGCAATGTAAGCGTCATGTGAACCCTCCCCCGCCTACTGCACGTCTCCTTGGCTCGACCTCAACGAGACATGCAGCAATTCAAAGCGCCTCAGCGAGCTTTGCGCGTCTTATAAGACTCGAAGCGCTCCAGATGCCGGCAAAATGCGCGAAAACCGCCGTCGGAGAAAGCGCTTTCCGAGAGGGCCAACTTGAGGCGGGGGGGCGGATACACCTCCTCCCACCAAATCCTGGCAATCGGCGCCAGTAGTCTTCGCGGCGCGGTAGGCTGCTCTATGTTGGAGAGGATCTCGCGCAGACGGATGTCGAGAGAGGATTTTATTTATTTTTCAACTGGCATGACCAGCCAACTCCGACAGGACGCGTCGGCACTCCGGAAGAATTCGGCGTCGCGCGGCATTTCTCTGCAGTCAATATGCCGGCTATATCGTCGGCCAAATCCTGTTGCTAGACGGCGGGGCGTTCAACTCGACTTTCTGAGCGATCGCCGCGAAGGCAGGTCCCCCGTTCATGCCACGATGCGCCGGGCCATGAGGATGTCATCCACTTCCCGGCCGTTGCGGATGCAGCCGCAGGGAATGCGGCCGATCTGTGCAAACCCTTCCCGGCGATAGAAGCCGATCGCCTGCGGGTTTTCGGCGCTGAGGCGCTCGACACCGGAAGGCTTGATCATCAGCGTCAGGTCTCCTGAACCGGCGCGAATGTGCTCCGGTCGGACGCCGAGTGTCAACGACCTTCAAACTTGGGAGCGCTGCGCGAGTGCACGCTCCATGGCCTGAAGCGCATCATGGATGAGCACGGCAAGGGCTGCCACGATGAGCCCTCCCTGCAGCACGAAGGCGAGATTGTTCGCCTGTAGTCCGGCGATGATGACTTCGCCGAGCGTCTTTGCCGCGACCGTCGAGCCGATCGTCGCGGTGGCAAGGCTGATCACGACGGACAGCCGGATGCCAGTCAGGATCACCGGCAGCGCCAGTGGAAGTTCGACCTTCAGGAGGCGCTGGCGCTCGGTCATGCCGGCGCCGCGCGCCGCCTCGATCACCGCCGGCGGCAGCGTCGTCAGCCCAGTCAGGGCATTCTCGAAGATCGGCAGCAGACCGTAGAGAAAAAGGGCGATCAGTGTCGGCTTTTCCCCGAATCCGAAGATTGGAACGGAGAGCGCCAGGACCGCCACCGGCGGGAAGGTCTGGCCGATATTGACGAGGCTGCGCGACAGCGGCAAAAACTCCGTCCCCGCCTCGCGTGTGACGAGGATCGCCAGCGACACGGCCACTACGGTGGCGGCGAGCGTCGCGATGAGCACGATCCTGAGATGCAGGACCGTCAGCCATAAGAGGCTGCCGCGGTTGTAGATCACCGGCGCGTTCTCCTGAACGAGCGGCTTCAGCAGCGGGCCGAACCAGCCGGGTTGCAGCAGGAATGCCATCAGAATGACGAGCACGCCCAGCCTGAGGAGATTTGCGGGAGAAACCATCACCCTGGCCTCGCCGCGCGCCTGACGAGATTGTCGAGACTGACCCTGCCGATAATCCTGCCATCCGCTGCAGCGACCGGCAGCGCGGTGCGGCCGGACCAGAGGAGTTCGGAAAGCGCCTCGCGCTGGTTGAGCGTCGCCGGAATCGGCGCGCCCTCGGCGTCACCTGGCTCGACCGCATCGCCGGTCGTCTCGATCGCAAGCTGGCGGAAAGGCCGTTCGCTGGCACCGATCAACGCCTCGACGAACGGGGTGGCGGGCCGGACCAGCATCTCGGCCGGCGACGCATATTGCACGACCTTGCCCTTGTCCATGACGGCGATCTTGTCCGCGAGACGGAAAGCCTCCTCCATATCGTGCGTCACCAGGATGATCGTCGTGCCGAAATGCTTCTGAATCGCGAGCAGATCGTCCTGCGCCTTGGCGCGGATGATCGGGTCGAGCGCGCCGAAGGGCTCATCCATCAGGAGCAGGTTGGGCTCGGCTGCCAGCGCCCGCGCGACGCCGACCCTCTGCTGCTGGCCGCCGGAGAGTTCATGCGGATACCGCGCGCCGAAGAAGTCCGGGTCGAGCTGGAACAGCGTCAGCAGTTCCTCGACCTTCGCGCTGATCCGCGCCTTGTCCCAACCGAGCAGGGTCGGGACCGTGGCGATGTTCTGCGCGACCGTCCGGTGCGGAAAGAGGCCGTGGCCCTGGATCGCATAGCCGATGCGGCGGCGCAGTTCGAAGGCAGGCACGGATCGATTGTCCTCGCCGTCGATCCGGATCATGCCGGATGTCGGCTCGACCAGGCGATTGACCATTCTGATGAGCGTGGTCTTGCCAGAGCCGGAGGTCCCGACGACGACAGTGACCGTGTGCGGCGCGACGGTCAGCGAGACGTCGCTCACCACCTCGGTATCGCCGTAGCGCTTCGTAATATGCTCGAATTTGATCATGCCACCTGGCCCCAGCCGCGATCCGCGGTCGTCATTTCGATCAGGCAGTCGAGCACCATCGCCGAGACGAAGGCCAGAAGCACGGTCGGGGCTGCACCGAGCAGCACAAGATCCATTGCCGTCTGGCCTAACCCCTGGAAAACGAAGACCCCGAAGCCGCCTCCGCCGATGAGGGCGGCAATCGTCGCAAGGCCGACATTCTGCACCAGCACGATGCGGATGCCAGCCAGGATCACAGGAAAGGCCAGCGGCAATTCAATCGCGAACAACCGCTGCAAGTCGGTCATGCCGATCCCGCGCGCGGCGTCATTGGCGGCGCGCGGGACGCCGGCGAGCCCGACGACCGTATTGGCGACCATGGGCAGGAGGGAATAGAGGAACAGCGCGACGAACGCCGGAGCGACGCCGATGCCGCGCACACCCATCGCCATCGCCCCCGGGACATGGGCCGCAATCCAGCCGAGCGGGCCGATGAGTATCCCGAAGAGGGCGATCGACGGGATCGTCTGGATGGCGTTGAGGAAATTCAGAACAGCGTCGCGCACCCGATCGACGCGGTGACAGACAATGCCGAGCGGCAGCCCGACGAGAGCCGCGGCAGCGAGCGAGCCGAGTGCCAGCGTCAGATGTCGGCCTGCTTCCGCCCAGAACGTATCGGCACGGCTTGCATATTCCTTGAGGATCGAGAGGCCGTCCCAGCGGCCGGTCACCAGCATTGCACCGATGAGCGCCAAGACCCCGGCAAGGAAAAGGAGCCGGATACCCGGCCCCGGGGCAAGCCGCGTCAGCGCGTCGGCGATAAGCAGCGCGAAGGCAAAGATGAGGATCCAGAAGCCGGAGGCCGGCGAGATGCGGGCATAGGCATTGTCCGCCGGCATCAGGTGATCGGCAGAGACGCCAATCAGTAGTGCGAGCGCAACCAGAACCGCAACGGCAGCAGCCATGCGAACGGCCGCAGCGGTCTTCAAGAGCGCGATGGCGGCGCCCGAAATCAGCACCAAAAGCAGCCCGTAGCCGAGCAATGGCGGCAATGCCTCAAGGATCGTCCTCGTTTCGCCCTGCACAATGCGGTTGGCGCGGAAGGTTGCAAAGGGCGCGAGGAAAGCGCCGTAGACCGCGAGAGCCGCAATGATCACACCGAGCTTATCGAAAGGAAGGACTTTCCGCTCTGTTTCCGGGATGGTACCGATCGCCATAAAATCGTCCGCTCGACGCGAAAGCTGGAGGGCGTGGCCCGGAATCGGGCAACACCCTTTTTACGAGCTTACTTCAGGAAATCGTTCTTCTTCAAAAAATCCTCGGCGACGGCTTTGGCAGGCTCGCCGCCGACCTGCACGCGGCCATTGAGTTCCTGCAGCGTAACCAGATCGAGCTTCTCGAAGACGGGTTTCAGGAGCGTCTCGATTTCCGGGTTCTCCTTCAGGACCGCCTCGCGAATGATCGGCGTCGGCTGGTAGATTGGCTGCACGTTCTTGTCGTCCTCGAGAACGACGAGGCCTGAGGGCGCGATGCCGCCATCGGTGCCGTAAACCATGGCCGCATTGGCGCCGTTCGTCTGGTTCGCGGCCGCCGAAATCGTCGCCGCCGTATCGCCGCCCGAAAGCGTGATGAGCTGTTCCGGCTTCAGTGTGAAGTTGTAGGCCGTCTGAAAGGCCGGCAAGGCGGCGGCCGAGTTCACGAATTCGGCGGAGGCCGCAAGCACGACCTCGCCACCCTCGCTCACATATTTGCCGAAGTCCGACAGGGTCTTGAGGTTGTTCTCTTCGGCGACCTCCTTGCGGAGTGCGATCGCCCAGGTGTTGTTGGCCGGCGACGGCGTCAGCCAGACGATCTTGTTGGCTTCATAGTCGAGTTTCTTCGCCTCTTCATACGCATTGTCGGCATCCTTCCAGACGGGATCGTCGGCTTTCTCGAAGAAGAAGGCGGCATTGCCGGTATATTCCGGATAGATGTCGATCTCGCCCGCGACGATCGCCTTGCGCACGACGGGCGTGGCGCCGAGTTGGACGCGGTCCGTTGTTTCGATGCCATTGGCATTCAAGACGGCGAGGATGATGTTGCCGAGCACGCCGCCCTCCGTGTCGATCTTGGAGGAAACCACGACGTCGGCCTTGGCCGCGGCGGAAGTAAGCGCAAGGGCGAGCGCGGTACCAAAAAGCATTTTCACCAAAGTCAGGCGCATGATTGTCTCCCTCGATTTGATCCCACAGTGTCGATGACGGACTCTCGGCTGCGTCCGTTCGAGCTGCCATATAGGTCAGCGCTCGGCGAAAAATAGAGTAAGCGCCGCCTCCGGACCTGAGGTTGAATTCACTGGGCGATCCTACCTTCAGCAAGGTTGCAATCGCCGTCGAAGTCGGTCACTCTTGCCGGCGGCCACCGTCGGGCCGAGACGAGCCGATCATCCTGCTTCTTTGCAATGCAAGCATGACACGAGACGGCTGAAAAGCCCGCAGTTTCTTGAACCGTTCGCATGGTCCGCCGGAAGCCCGCGTTGAGGCTCAAAGATGCTCTATATTCTTGCCCTTCTCATCGGTGTTGTGGCGGGTCTTCGCACGATGACAGCGCCAGCGGCCGTGAGCATTGCGGCAACGGCCGGCTGGCTGTCCCTTGCCAATAGCTGGGCGGCCTTCATGGCCTTCCGCTTCGCACCCTTGATATTCGGCCTTCTGGCGCTCATCGAATATGTCACCGACCAGCTCCCGAACACACCGAGCCGTAAGGTTCCGCAGCAATTCGGTGTGCGAATCGTGAGCGGCGGTTTCTGCGGGGCGGCGATCGCCACCGTCGGCGGCTCGCCCTTTGGCGGTGCGGTCGCAGGAGTCATCGGCGCCGTCATCGGTACATTGGGCGGCTATGAGATACGAAAGCGCCTGGCAGCGATGCTCGGAGGCAAGGACCTGCCGGCCGCTCTCCTCGAAAATCTTGTTGCCATTCTCCTGGCATTCTGGGTGGTATCGTCATGAGCACGCATTTCGACGCAATCATAGTTGGCGCCGGCCAGGCCGGGCCGTCCCTCGCCGGCCGGCTGACGGAAGCCGGCAAAACCGTGGCGCTCGTCGAGCGCAAGTTCTTCGGCGGCACCTGCGTCAATACCGGCTGCACGCCGACCAAGGCCATGGTCGCCAGCGCCTATGCAATCCATACGGCGCGCCGCGGCGCGGAGTACGGAATGACGACCGGTGCGGTTTCCGTGGATTTCGACCGTGTGATGGCGCGGAAGGACAAGATCCGGCTCGATTCCCGCTCCAGCGTGGAGAAATGGCTCAAGGGCATGAAGAACTGCACCATCTTCGAGGGCCATGCGCAGTTCGAGGGCCCGCGAGAGATGCGCATCGGCGACGAAGAAATTTCCGGCGAGCGGATATTCTTGAATGTCGGCGGCCGCGCCGCGGTCCCCGACCTCCCCGGCATCAACGACATCCCCTATTTCACCAACAGCTCGCTGATGGAGCTCGATCATCTGCCGAGACATCTCGTCATCATCGGCGGCAGCTATATCGGGCTGGAATTTGCGCAGATGTTCCGCCGCTTTGGCTCCGACGTCACGGTCATCGAAAAAGGACCGCGGCTGATTTCGCGGGAAGATCCGGAGGTCTCGGACGCGATCTGCGCCATTCTCGAGAAGGAGGGCATCCATATCCGCCTCGATGCGGAATGCATCCGCTTCGCCAAACAGGCAGACGGCATTGCAGCAGGTGTCGACTGCACCTCGGGCGCACCGGAAGTCGTCGGCTCCGACGTGCTGCTGGCCACCGGCCGTCGCCCCAATACCGACGATCTCTGCCTCGACAAGGCAGGGGTCAAGACCGGTGAGCGCGGCTATATCGAGGTCGATGATGTCCTGCGCACCAATGTGCCGCATATCTTCGCCATGGGCGACTGCAATGGCCGCGGTGTTTTCACCCACACTGCCTACAATGATTTCGAGATCGTCGCGGCCAACCTCCTCGACAACGACCCGCGCCGGGTCAGCGATCGCATCCAGGCCTATGCGCTCTACATCGATCCGCCGCTTGGCCGGGCCGGCATGACGGAAAGCGAGGCGCGCAAGAGCGGCCGTAAGCTGCTGATCGGTACGCGGCCGATGACGCGGGTCGCCCGCGCGGTCGAGAAAGGCAAGACCGAAGGGTTCATGAAGGTGATCGTCGACGCCGACACCGAGGAAATCCTCGGCGCCGCCATTCTCGGAACCGGCGGCGACGAGGCGATCCACAGCGTTCTTGACGTGATGTACGCAAAGAAGCCCTACACCACGATCAAACGGGCAATGCACATCCATCCAACGGTCACGGAGCTGATCCCGACGGTATTGGGCGATCTGTCGCCGGCGACATAGCCGCTGCAATCTGCCTGATCATTCCGCGCCGGTGCGACCGTGCCAGGGGTCGGGGCCGGGATCGCGTCCGGCGGCAACCTCGGCCAGCCGGTCGAGATAATGGGCCCAGCCTTCCGCATGACCATCGCATTGGTCGGCAGTGGGAAGGCCCGAGTGGGTCAGGCGCAAAAGTGTGCCGTCCGGCTGCTCGACGAGGTCGATCTCGACCAGGCTCGACGCGGGCGGCACGATGTCGCTTTCGTCCCAGCCGAAGCTGTATACCAGCCGGTGCACCGGTACCACTTCGCGGAAGGAGCCGCGGGCAAAGCGTGCGCCGGTCACATTGACGAGATAGAGCCCGCCGGGATGCGGCTCGACCTCTGCCTCCGTTCCCATCCAACGCAGGATCTTTTCCGGGTCGGTCAGCAGGGCGAACACCGCGGCGGGCGGCGCCGGAATATGCATCTCACGGCGGACGACGAGGTTCTCTTGCATCGGTCTCCCCCTATTGTGATGGCGGCAATGAACGACCTATTCCGATAAGACGCGTGATGATCGCTGCAGCACTTCGATTTTACTACATGTCATTGTCCTAAAAACGAGGTCAATTTAAGGAGCCTGGCAGCAGGCGCGGGACCGATCTCCTTCCAGATGTTAGTGCGAAAATCTCTAACGCTTGGTACCAGCGAGCGTCCCGACCGGCCCTACCGCACAACCATGGCGCAGTTCGAAGCCGCCTGCCCGCATCAACCCTGCCGGTGCGTTTCCGGAACCTCTGCATCCTATGGAAGCCAATGTTGTGCTCAACGCCAGGGACTGCTTCGAGTTTGACGAGGCTGATAATGCGACCCTGGCGAACCACGGTACTCAGCTCGTCGGGCCCTTCCTCGTTGACGCAGCTGGCATTGTCGGCTTGGGCGCAAATTGAGGCGCCCGATGGACCGAACAGCCTCTGCATTTTCCCGACCGCTGCGCAGATCCTCGCGGCCGCTGATAGCCTGGGGCGCTAACCCACAGTGGATACTCCGTTGCTGTACGAACGCTGGCGTACATCAGATCGGACGCTTCCTCCAATACATCGGGCCGCGTTGAGCGCCACCAGCGGTCATGTTTCTCTCGATACCGTTTGGGGGCAACGTCACGTCCCGAAAACCGGTTAAAGGTTCCGCGTGTCCTGCGACACTTCGGATGTGGACATCTCTCGAAATCGGACTAGAGTGCCATCCGATGACACAACTCATCCGCCTTCTTGCTGTCGTGCTGGTCGCGCTCCTTGCCGCGGGCACAGTCGTGCACACGCAGAAGGCGACCGCAATGTCGGCGGCCGTATCGACCGCTGTCATGACAGATGCCGACATGGACGATTGTGACGAATGTCCGCCTGCCGATGAGGGCAGGGCCTCCTCGTGCATCGACTTTTGTCTCGGTTCTTTCGCAGCAATTCCCGCGACCGCGCTCGTTGAGCTGCCGTTTACAACGCCCGATTCGGCAGTTTCGTCCTCCGACGACTTGGACGGCCGCGCCGTGCCGCCGGATCCTTTTCCTCCTCGAAGCATCATTCTGTAGCTGACGCTGGTCCCGTTTCCGGTTGCCGGCGTTATGGGCCTTGGGAGCGATACGCGTGCCCAGGCTTGGTCGCATTGCCGCTTCTGCGGATGCCAACCTCCAAGCACAGGATGCCTGAAATCATGTCCAACTTGTTTGCTCCGACGATTACGCGTCGAGCCCTTCTCGCATCGGCGGTTGCCGGCGCGACAAGCTTGATGGTGCCGTTCTCGCCGGCTGTTCCAGCTATCGGCTCCACGCGTGACGTCTTACTTCGGGCTGCACCAGGCCGTATGCGCCTGGGGCCCGAGCCGCTCGGCGAGACGACGGTATGGCATTACAACGGGATCGTTCCCGGCCCGGAGATCCGCCTCCGCAAGGGAGAGCGACTGCGGGTCGCAGTCGAGAACGCCCTGACAGAGGAAACCACCATTCATTGGCATGGGGTGCGCGTGCCGCATGCCATGGATGGCGTGCCGCATCTTACACAGAAACCCATTGGAGCGGGTGAACGATTTGTCTACGAGTTCGACGCGATCGACGCCGGCACCTACTGGTATCACCCGCACCAGAGAAGTCTCGAGCAGGTTGGGCGCGGGCTCCATGGTCCGTTGATCATCGAGGAGCCGGAACCGCTGCTTGTCGACCGGGACCTGACCTGGATGCTAGGTGACTGGCGCCTGACCAAAACGGGCGAACTCCGCAATGATTTTGGCAACAGGCACGACATCCGAGCGCATCCGCCTGCGGCTGATCAACGCCGCCAATGCCCGGATCTTCAGCCTCGATTTCGCGGGGCACGAGCCGATCGTAATAGCGCTCGATGGCCAACCGGTCACGCCGCATGCGCCGGACGAAGGCCTGGTGGTGCTTGGGCCGGCAATGCGCGTCGACCTGATCATCGACATGAACGGCAAAACCGGCAGCCGAGCTTCGGTCACGGACCAGTTCTATGAAGGGCTGGAGTATAAGCTCGTCGATCTTGTTTACGGTGACACGCCACTGAGGGAACGCGCGCCCGAGTGGCCAATCGCGCTGCCGGCGAATGCATTGCCCGAGCCCGATCTCAAGTCATCGAGGCGCCACGAAGTGGTCTTCACCGGCGGCATGATGGGCGAAATGGTGGCGCAGGACATGAGTGAAAGCATGCACGGCATAGGCGCGTCTGGCGGTATGACGGGCGACAGCAATTCGATGATGACCGGGATGATGCGGATGATGAATTCCAGCGCCGCCTGGTTCATCAATGGTGTCGCCGCTGATGAGGCCAGTCACGACATGAGACCGGCGCTGACGCTTGCAAAGGACAAGACCCACGTCATCGCCATGACGAACGCCACCGCGTGGCATCATCCAATCCATTTGCATGGTCACTCTTTCCGGGTGATTTCCCGTAACGGCCAACCCACTCGCCACCGGGAATGGCAGGACACAGTGCTGATTGCGCCGCGCGAGAAGGTCGAAGTCGCCTTCGTTGCCGATAATCCCGGCGATTGGATGTTTCATTGCCATATTCTCGAACACCATGCCGGCGGCATGATGGCTGCCTTCCGCGTCGCCTGAGCGCCCGATATCCCAAAGGAGAAGCTAATGTCCACACTTCTGAAAGGCCTTATCCTCACCTCGATCCTGTCTGGCGTCACTCCGGCGCTCGCAGGCGAAAAAGACGTAACCCTTTACAAGAACCCGGAGTGCGGTTGCTGCGAGGGCTATGCCGATTATCTGCGCCAAAACGGGTTCAACGTGGCCGTCAAGCCGACGCACGACCTTGCCGAAATGAGCCGCGAAGCTGGCGTTCCGGACGACGTTCAAGGCTGCCATCTATCAATGATCGACGGCTATGTGGTGAGCGGCCACGTGCCGATCGGCACGATTAACAAGCTGTTGACCGAACGTCCCAACATTAAAGGCGTCACACTCCCCGGCATGCCCATGGGTTCGCCCGGGATGAGCGGCCCCAAGGAAGCACCGTTCGAGATGCTGGAAATCAAGAAATCCGGCGGCGTCGGCGGCGTTTACGCCAGGGAATAGGAAGCGGCCCGATGATGGAAGGCATGAGCGAAATGAGAAGGAATTCAGTTCTCATGTCGATGCTCGGGATTACCGTGGCGGGTTTCGGACTCGCATGGGCATGGCCTTGGCTTGCCGCCCAGATGGCGAGCGGCGAGGCCCCGGCCGAGACAATCGCGCTCGGCAAGACGCTCTATGGCAAGTACTGCGCCGCCTGCCATGGCGCGAACCTCGAAGGTCAGCCGGACTGGAAAAGTCCGCTGCCTTCGGGGCGCATGCCTGCGCCGCCGCACGATGCATCCGGCCACACCTGGCACCATCCGGACGGAGTGCTCTTCCGCATTACCAAGGACGGCCCGGCGGCTGTCGTTGGCGGGGGCTACCGAAGCGACATGCCAGGCTTCGGGAGTGTGATGAGTGACGACGAAATCCGGGCCGTGCTGGCTTTCATCAAGAGCGTCTGGCCGGAGCAGGAACGGCAATATCAGGCGGAGATGAGCCGCCGGGAGCAAAAGGCGGCGCAGTAGATGTGCCGCCTGCGCGCCAGATCCCTCCTCACGTGGAAAGCATGGTCATGAAATCAAGAACCCTGGTCACTACACTGTGGCTGCTGCTGGCCTCCGCGTCGGTCACACTGGGGCATCATCCGGGGGTAGATCTCGACGAGATGATGGGCAGCGCGGAGAAGTTCTTCCAGGTCATCGACGAGCCGGTCGCGCCGCCGTTCGAACTGGCCGATGCGGAGGGCAAGGTGGTGCGCCTTTCCGATTTTTCCGGCAAGATCGTGGTGCTCTACTTCTTCTTCGCGAGTTGCACGGATCTGTGTCCGATTCATTCCGAGGTGATCGCCGACATTCAGCGCAAAATCAACATTGGACCGATGAAGGACATGGTGCAGTTCTTGGCGATCACCACCGATCCCTCTAAGGACACGCCCGAAGTGCTCAAGACCTATGGTGCCCTGCACGGATTGGACGCGAGCAATTGGATGTTTCTGACGACAGCACCGGGCCAATCGGAGGACACGACCAGGAAGCTCTCGGAGGCTTACAAGGTCCGTTTCGAGGCGCTCGAAGACGACCAGCAGATGCACGGGGCCGTCACGCACGTCATCGACCGCGGCGGACCCTTTGCGGCGAAAATCCATGGTCTGAGGTTCGATCCCATGAACATGGTTCTCTACATCAACGGCCTTAGCAATAACGTGCAGAAGTCCAGACGCGAGCAGCCCGGTTGGTGGGAGCGGTTGAAGACCATTCTCGAGTGATCCTCCAACTGTGGCCATGATGTCGGCTTAACGAACCCTGCGATCGTCGGCACTGGGTCGACTCCGGCTGCACCTCAAGTGGTGGCTTTGAAGGTAAGGTACCAAGCATTAGATTTTCACCACTGGATCGCCAGAGCCGAACGCTCCGCCTCCTCGCGCGGATGACAGGGCTGCGCCCGTCACGGTATGATCGCCGCCATGGATCTGCCCGCACCTCTCGCCTGGCTGTTGGACGAGGCCAGCGCCTCGCCCGACCCTGACCGGTTCCTGGCCGAGCTCGGCGGACGGCTAATGGCTGGCGGGCTTCCTTTGGCCGGCGGTGCGCTGACGCTGGCAGTGCCTCATCCGATCATCGCCCGCCGCACCTGGCTATGGCGAGCGGAGACCGGGGCCGTCATCGAGGCCCTCGGCTTTGCCGGTGGTTCACCGAATGAGGACGGGCGGAACTGGCTGGCCGGCCTTGGCCCGGTAGAGGAGGACGCGATCGGGCGGGGACCGGACAGACCGGTTCTGGGTTGGGCTGGGACACGGCCATTCAAACCTGCCGAGACCGGTCAGCTGCGTCAGGCAGCGCGCTTTGCCGCAGCACCCTTGGCCGCCTTGGCCGAGCGTGCGGCACTGACGGCGCTGCTGGAGGCCTATCTCGGAAAACGCAGTGCCGCCCGGGTGCAGGCCGGTGCGCTAAACCGCGGCACGGGAGAGATGATTCGGGCCGCGCTGCTTTATGCCGACATGCGCAACTTCACCGCCCTATCCGAGGCGAGGGAGCCGGCCGCCGTGATCGCCGACCTCGACGCCTGGTTCGACCGGGTCGCCGGAGCGATACATGCCTTTGGCGGCGAGGTATTGAAGTTCATCGGCGATGGCGTTCTGGCAATCTTCCCGGTCACCCGTATGCCGGCCGAGGCCTGTGAAGCGGCATTACGTGCGGTCGTCGCCGCCCGCGCCGGCATGGCCCATCTCGATGCCCGGCGGCGGGCACAGGGCCTGCCGCCGCTCCCCTACGGCACGGCGCTGCATCTCGGCGAAATCCTGTGGGGGAATATCGGCGCCGTGGACCGGCTGGATTTCACCGCCATCGGCCCCGCGGTCAACCTTGTCAGCCGGTTGGAGGGGCTATGCCGGCCGCTCGGCCGGTCGGTGCTGATCTCGGGTGCGCTCGCCGCCGAAATCGCCACACCGCTCCTGCCGCTCGGCGAACATGCGCTTCGCGGCATATCAACCCCTTGCGCCGTCTTCACCCTGCCGGATGCATGAACGGCTCGCACTCACATCTTGTCGCTGAACCACCGCAACGACATGCACGAGAGCCCGGCATCGATCTTGCCGATTTCCGTGGTCTTCAACGGCACGACCTTGTAACCCGCCTTGTCGAGCATCTCCATCGTGCGCGGAAAATCCGAGCCGACCATGACGACGTCGTTGACGCGGAGCGCATTGGCCGCCGGCTCCTCGCCCTCCGGAATGATCATCTGCCGGAATGCCTTGAATATGCCCGAACGCGCGAGGCGGTTTGTCGCAAGGATCGTCTCCTCGTCGAGGAGCGAGCAATCGGTCTTGAAATGAAGCACACCCTCAGGTGTGGCGACGATCTCGCTCTTGCGGCCAAGCTTTTCAATGTTGGCCTGAAGCGCCTCGGCACCGGCCCTGTCGGTGCGGGCGGAAAGGCCGATCATGACCCCTTGCGCCGTCGTCAGCACGTCGCCGCCGTCGGCAAAACCGGCCGGTAGCTCGAGAACCACATCGAACAGATCGCGCAGCGTCGGCGCGATTTCTTCGACCTCCTTCACGCGCGTCGGAGCGCCCGGACGGAGGAGGATTGCGCCTTCCGTGAAGACAAGCGCCGGATCTTCGACGAAGATGGAGTCCGGGAAGGACGCGAGCGGCGGCAGGACCGTGACATTCGCGTCGGCACCGCGCATCGCCTCGACATAGGCGTCGTGCTCCGCCTTGACGCCCTCGTAAGTGGGACTGCCGCGATCCTCAGCGCGCAGTCCGTCGACGACGCTGGGAGAAGGCTCACGGACAATAACGGAATTGAACTCGAAGACGGCAGCCGGGATCGCCAAATCTGTTCCCCCCAATGGATCATTTCCCAAACAGACTCGCGTGGCTTCGCCCACGCTTCGTCTGCGTTTTGGTCGCTGGCTTTTACTGGAAAGCCGTGGAGCCTGCTTGCAGCACTGCGCGTCTTGTCAGGCGCGCAGCGCTGTAACTCCTTGAATCTGCGCATCGAGCTTTCCGAAATCGGATACGATTTTCGGGCCGATGCGCTAGCCCGAAACCCTGCTCACGAACTCGGGATTGCCCCGCAAGCTGTTACTGATCGTGCAGATTTCGTTTTCCGCCGCCACGGCGATGGCGTGACGAACCACATCGTCGAATTCGCCCTTGATGGTGAATTCTATATCGAAGCGCGAAATTCGAGAGGGCTCGTCGTGGGCCTTCTCGCCGGTGACCCTGGCGGAGACCTCGTCCAGCCTGTCCAGGACGCCGAAGCGACTTGCCGCATGGCGAGCGCTCAGGACAAGGCAACTCGCAAGCGAAGCATAGAGAAGGTCGAGCGGGTCGAAGCCTGGCTGCGAAGGGCTGATGACGACGTCGAGCACGCCGCCCGAAATGGAGGCCACATTCGGGAAGCCCGTTCGCCCCACCACGGCGGTGGCGCCCGTTTGCCGGGTCTTCAGTTTCAACTCCATCATGATCGGCTCCCATCCTCAAGACGAAGACAGTATTCCAGCAAAGACGCGGTTCCACCAGCGCCGTTCTGTACATGTATCTTCAGCCGATTGCGTTTTCAGTCCGACTTCGGAGGAATGACCCCCTTCGTGAGAAGGAAGCAGCCGTAGAAACGGGTTTCGCCCGTCGTAATGACGCAATAAGCCTTCTTGGCAGCTTCATAGAAAGCGAAACGCTCGATGCCGTACATGGGCGCCGGCTTGCCCTCGGCACGGTCAATCTCTGCCTGCACCTCGCGCTGGACTGGAGGAATCTCGTCGGGCGCTCCCATCACCTCCATCCGACCTGCCGAAGGCTGCAACGGCGTGTCGAGCGGGAGAACCGAAAGGACAGCCCGCATCGCCCGGGCGGCCGAGACATTGTCGATGCGCAGCAATTTGCCGAGCGTCGTCTGGCGGGCAATAGCGTCCGACGGGAAGTTGGTGTCGGAGATCACCAGCGTGTCGGCATGCCCCATCGATCGCAAGGCATGCAGCACATCCGCGTTGAGAGCCGGGTCGATATTCTTGAGCATTCCTATACTCCTCCCAATGCGCCTCCGGTGGAAGTCAACGGCGGCTTTGCGGCATCACGCCGCTTCTACAGCGCCGCGCCTTTTATCAGACGCGCAAAGGTCGCTGTAGGACTTTGAATCGCTGCATGTTTGTCCCTAAATCGAGGTCGTTAAGGAGACATGCAGTGGCGTCAGTCGTCAACAGTCCGTTCGGCTTTCTCCACTGCCTGCAAGCCTGAGCGCTACTCGCCGTAGGGAATCCAGATATTCTTCACGTCAACCGCTCGGCGCAGGAAGGCCTGCCCCTCAGCGGCGGATCGATCCATCCAGTCGGTCGCCTTGCCATAGTCGACGAAGGTGCGCTTGAGATTGCCGGTCGAGAGCTTCTCTACGAGCGTCGAGAGCTCCGACGAACCGAAGGCCCAGAGCGCGTCGACATCGTTATGCGCAGCGAGCGTCTTCGCAAGCTCTATCGCCGAGCCGGTAAGGATGTTGACGACGCCGGCCGGCACGTCGGAGGTTTCGAGGATCGAGTAGAAATCGGTCGCGGCAAGCGGATGCGGTTCGCTCGGAACGGCGATAACACGATTGCCGACGGCGATCAGCGGCGCAACCAGGCTGATGAAGGCCAGCAGCGGCGCCTCGGGCGGGCAGATGACACCGACGACGCCCTGCGGCTCCGGCATGGCAAGCGCCACACCACGCAAGGGCGGCTGATGCACGGTACCCTCATATTTGTCCGCCCAGGCACCATAGCTGAAGAGGCGCGCGATCGAGGCTTCGACCTCGGCCTTGGCGCTAGCGGCGGAAGCGCCCGTCATTGCGGCGATGCGGTCGGCAAATTCCATTGCCCGGGCGCTCAGGTTCTCGGCGACGTAATAGAGGATCTGTGCCCGGTTATGCGCGGTCGCTGAAGACCATCCGGATGCGCCGCGCGCCGCGGCGACGGCGTTGCGGATATCCTTGCGATTGGACTCGCCGACCTCGCCGATCACCCTGCCCTTGGGCGACAATATCGGGCGCGAATAGTTTCCGTCCGGCCGCGCCTGCTTGCCGCCGATGAAAAGCTTGGCTGTACGGTCGAGCGCCGGCACGGCGAATTCGCCGGCGACCGATTTCAGAGCCGGTTGAACCGGCTCCGGTCGCAGCTTGCGGCCGAGCCAGGCTTTCGGCTTCAGATATTCGTAGCATCCTTCCTTGCCGCCCTCGCGGCCGAAGCCGGATTCGCGTTTACCGCCAAAGCCGCTCGACGCGTCGAAGAGATTCGTGGCGTTGACCCAGACCACGCCGGCCGCGAGCTTGGCGGCCACATACAGGGCAAGCCCGATGGTTTCGCTCCAGACGCTGGCGGCAAGGCCATAGCGGGAATGGTTGGCGAGCTGGATCGCCTCCTCCGGCGTGCGGAAGGTCATGGACACGGCCACCGGCCCGAAGATCTCCTCCGTGGCCACGACGGAGGTCGGCTGGACTTCCGTCAGCAGCGTCGGGAGGTAGAAACTGCCGCCCTTAGGCAGTTCGATTTTCGGCTGGTACATGGACGCTCCCTCGGAAACACCCTTTGCAACCAGGCTTTCGATCCGCTGCAACTGCACGGGCGCAACGATCGCCGCCATGTCGATCGCCTTGTCGAGCGGATGGCCGACGCGCAGCGTCGCCATCCGCCGCTTCAAGCGCTCATGGAAGAGCGGCGCCACGCCTTCCTGCACGAGCAGGCGGGAGCCGGCGCAGCAGACCTGGCCTTGATTGAACCAGATCGCGTCCACCACGCCTTCGACGGCCGCGTCGATGTCGGCGTCGTCGAAGACGATGAAGGGCGACTTACCCCCGAGCTCCAATGTCAGCGACTTGCCGCTCCCTCCGGTCTTTTCTCTTATGAGCCGGCCGACCTCTGTCGAACCGGTAAAGGCGATCTTGTCGATGTCCTCGTGTTCGACGATCAGCGCGCCCGTCTCGCCCTCGCCCGCTACGACGTTCAAAACGCCCGGCGGCAGGCCGGCCGCACTCGCCAGATCGGCAAAGAGCAGCGCCGTCAGCGGTGTGAATTCCGCCGGCTTCAGGATCACCGTGTTGCCGAGCGCCAGTGCTGGCGCGACCTTCCAGGCCAGCATCAGGAACGGGAAGTTCCAGGGGATCACCTGTCCGACGACGCCGACGGGAACGTGATCGGCGAATTCGGTTTCCTGCAGCTGCGCCCAGCCGGCATGGTGATAGAAGTGCCGAGCGGCAAGCGGAATGTCGATATCGCGCGTCTCGCGGATCGGCTTGCCATTGTCGAGCGCCTCGACGACCGCAATCAGGCGCGCATGGCGCTGGATCATCCGGGCAAGCGCGTAAAGATGCCGCGCACGGGCATGACCGGGCAGTTTCGCCCAAGGCCCTTGGGCCTTGCGGGCGGCGGCGACCGCGCCGTTCACATCCTCTGATCCTCCGAGCGCCACCTTCGCGAGGAGCGCACCGGTCGCCGGCTCGAAGCTGTCGAAGGTCTTGCCCGAGGCTGAGGCGACGAATGCGCCATTGATGAAGTGACCGAAACTGCCGTTGTGCCGCGCCAGCCATTGGCGCGCCTCCGTGTCGGCTTCGGGTGCGGGACCGTAGGACATTTCGTCAAAAAACCTGGCGACGCTCATCGCTTTATCCGATCGGGTGTCTGTGGAGGGCCGAATAGGCGCCGCTGACATGATGTTCGAGCTGACGCTCGATGTCGGCCAGCAGGCTCGATGCTCCGATGCGGAAGAGATCGGGCTCGAGCCATTCCCGTCCGAGCTCCTCCTTCATCAGGAACTGGTAGTTCAGCACGTCCTTCGCCGCCGAGATGCCGCCGGCCGGCTTATAGCCGACCTTCAGGCCGGTCCGTTCCTGATAGGCGCGGATCATCCTGAGCATGACGAGGGTGACGAGCAGGGTAGCGTTGATACTTTCCTTGCCGGTCGAAGTCTTGATGAAGTCGGCGCCGGCCATCATGCAGACCAGCGAGGCGCGCGCGACATTGCGGAGCGTCTTGAGATCGCCGGTCGCCAGGATCGCCTTTACATGGGCATCGTCGCAGGCGGCACGGAAATCGCGCATCTCGTCATAAAGCGCCTGCCAGTTGCCTGTCAGCACATGCTCGCGGGTGATGACGATGTCGATCTCCCGCGCACCGTCCGCGACCGAGGCCTCGATCTCCCGAAGCTTGACGTCGTGCGGCACGAGCCCCGCCGGAAAGCCGGTCGAGACGGCGGCGACCGGAATGCCGGAGCCTTCGAGCGCTTCCACCGCCGTCGAGACGAAGCGATGATAGACGCAGACTGCACCCGTGGTGATGTCTCGATCGCCCACGCCGAGCGCATCGAGGAGGTCCAGACGTACGGGCTGACGGGCCTTGGCGCAGAGGCGCTTGACGCGCTCCGGCGTATCGTCGCCGTTGAGCGTAGTGAGGTCGATGCAGGTTACCGCCTTCAACAGCCACGCGGCCTGCGCGTCCTTCTTCACCGTGCGCCGGCCCGGCAGCGTCGCCACGCGCCGCTCCGCCGCCGAAAGATTGACACGCTGGTCGAGCACCCAGCCAAGATCAAGGTCGATCCCGTCATTGCGCGGCCAATTGTGGCCTGCGCCCACGGGAGGGGCGACAACGGCGCCCCTCGCTGCAAGCTCTTCCAAGCGACTTCTCCTGATCCGTCTTTCGTCGGCAGCCGCTCACGGCCCCAACATTGTTGTATTTCTATCTTTTGTTAGAATTCCACCAATTCCGGACCGAGTCAAGATGACCCGACGGGCCTGCCGGCCAGCATACATCAGTTCGCTGCAAGCGAGGATTCGCCATCCTCCGTGATCACCGACCGGAAGGCCCCCATCGGCGCAAAGAAGGCCGGCTTCAACTTGCCGATTTTGCTCTTGTCGACCACGAGGTAGTTTTCGCGGGTGAGCGAAATGACCTTCTGCTTGACCGGAACCTCATGAAAATGCACGCAGCTCGCGCCCCTTACCATATCGACGCCGGCGGCCGAGAGGAACGCAACGTTGATGCCGAGCTGATCCAGCGTCTCCAGTCCGGCGCCGCCGGAAAAGGAAGCCGAGGACGGATGATAGACCCCGCCCAGCATGACCATGCGGACATTCGGCTTTCGCGTCAGCCGGTCCGCCGTGTTCATGGAGTAACACACGGCCGTTAGTGGATAATTCTCCGGTATCAGCTCGACCAGATATTCAAGCGTGGTGCCGCAATCGATGAAGATCGACTCATCTGGGCGGATATGTCTTGCGGCGTGGGCGCAGGCGTCCCGTTTGGCCGCGGCGTGGCTGTCGGCCGCGCGCGCAAGCTCGTAGGGCGCATCGCCCTCGATATCGGCGGCCGAAACAATGTGGCCGCCGAGATAGCCGAAAAGCCCCGGATTGTCGCCGATATCGCGGCGGACGGTCATCTCCGATACGCCGAGAAGCGCGGCCGCCTCCTTCAGATGCAGCACCCGCCGAGCAGTCAGGGCATCCGCCAAGGTGGCAATCCGCGTCGTCTTGCGATTGGTCATCATTCCTTCGCCGCGCAACTAGCGCCAGATTCCCTATTCAGATAGGTGCCGTCAGATCCTTGTTAGAAATATCACAAATCGCGCTCCAGCGGCAAGAGCGTCGGCGCTGTCGATTGGAACGGCTGATGCCGGCGCATTGCGGTGCCCGTCATAGGCGCAACGCAGCCCGCAAATCGGCCCCCTTTTCTGCCGACCTGAGGTCGAGATCGGCCTCGATGTGGTCGATGTGCTCGACCATCAGTGCGCAGGCCGCATCGACGTCCTTTCTCTCCAGCGCGTCGATGATCTGCTGATGCTCGTTGTGGCCGCAGCTCGAAGCCACTGTGCGTCCATAGAGCGCGATGACGAGGGAGGATCGGGCGACGAGCTCGTCCATGAACCTCTTTAGGATGGCGTTGCCGCTCATTTCGGCGATCGCCAGGTGAACATCGCCGGAGGCCTTGATCTCTGCGCGACGGGCGGAGGTACCGCGCTCGTTTCGCAGCCTTTCCTCCTCCGCCAAATGCTGCCGCAAGTGCCTGATCTCGGCCTTGCCGATCCGCCGCGCCGCCTCGCGCAGGATCACAGGCTCGAGCAGCCGGCGTGTCGCGAAGATCTGTTGCGCCTCGGCGATCGTGGGTTGAGCAACAAATGCGCCGCGGTTCTTCTCGACATTGACCAGCCCCTCGTAGGAAAGCGCCTGAAGGGCGGCGCGAACGAGGGTGCGGCTGACATTGAAGAGGCTGCCGACGTCCGTCTCAGACAGCTTCGTTCCCGGCGCCAACCGACGCTCGACGATCGCCTCGCGGATCGCATCGCGAATATGCCGAGCGTCAACATCAATGGCGGTTTCCGCCGGAGACAAATTGGGTTGAGTCATAGGATTGCGAATCCGACCGATACAATTGCGAGCCTTCGACCGTAGCGCGTGGCACCATGGAAGTTAATCCACAATCTGCACGCAATCCGCATTTATAATTGTATACAATATAGGCGCCTCCTGGAGACAAACGCCTATTAAATGTGCAACCAATGTCACCTTTGCCAGGGATCGAGCAGAGACGGGAGGAACTTGCCTGAGAAATCAGGCTTCTAGGAAACTGGCACGCTTGATGCTTCTCCTCTGCTGCAAGGAAAGGGGCCCCATGTCCAAGGCAGCAGAAATCGATATTGCTTCCGTTTCGAAGGTCTACGGCACGACGACGGCCGTTAACGAGATCAGCCTGAAGATTCCGGCCGGCAGCTATTGCTGCTTCCTCGGCCCATCCGGCTGCGGAAAGACCTCGACGCTGCGCATGATCGCCGGGCATGAACGCATCACCTCGGGCGATGTCCGCCTTGGCAAGGTCGTCGTCACGGATTTCCCGCCGGCGAGGCGCGGCACGGCCATGATGTTCCAGTCCTACGCGCTGTTTCCGCATCTCGACCTCGTCGACAATGTCGCCTTCAGCCTGAAGATGAAGGGCGTCGCAAAAGACGCGCGCCGCACCAAGGCGCTCGAGATGCTGAAGCTGATGCAGATGGAGGCCTATGCGCGGCGCCGCCCAGCGCAGCTTTCAGGTGGACAACAACAGCGTGTGGCGCTTGCCCGAGCACTCATCACCAATCCGGAAGCGCTGTTGCTCGACGAACCGCTCTCCGCCCTCGATCCGTTCCTGAAGATCCGCATGCGCGCGGAACTGAAAAAGCTGCAGAAGACCCTCGGGATCACCTTCGTGCATGTGACGCACAGCCAGGAAGAGGCGATGGCGCTCGCCGACCTGATCGTCATCATGAACAACGGGCGCATCGAGCAGGCGGCTGCTCCGCGCACGGTGTTCGAAAAGCCCGCTACCGCCTTCGTCGCCCGCTTCATGGGCGACCACAACGTGCTCTCCGGCCTCGTGACATCAATCGATGACGGCATCGTCACGCTGACAGTTCCGGACGGCCGGAGCTTCACTGTCCGCGCCATCGCCCAAGAGGTCGGAAAGCCGATCGATATCGGCATTCGCACCGACCGCGTGCGCCTCGAGCCGGCGTCGAACAGGTCACTCGGCTTCGAGGCCGTCGTCTCGAATGTCGAGTATCGCGGCGCTTCCGTAAAGATCACCGTCATCGGCGCCGGCAGCGACGACTTCACCGTCCTCGTCTCCGATGCCGATTATTTCAGGAAGCCCGTGTCGACAGGCGATGCGGTTTCCTTGAGCTGGGCCATGGAGGACGTGATCCCCCTCGGCCGCGTGTCAGCCTGATACGGGGATAAGAAGCAGCGAAATACGCCAGGTCCCGCTCCATCCGATCCATGCACCACCAAAAGGGGAACGAAAGCATGACGACTGAAACGAAGACTGCCACGCCCGCAAAGGGCATTTCGCGCCGCTCGCTGTTGAAGACCGGGGCCGCCGCCGTCGGCGCGATCGCCGGCTCGGGCGCGATTACCGGCTTCCCGACGATCTGGGCGCAGAACCCGATCACGCTCCGGCAGTTCGGTACCGGCGTTTCCAACATCAATGCGATCGCCGAAAAGTGCAAGGAAGACCTCGGCATTACGCTCGAGATGACGGCCACCGATTCCGACGCCGCCGCGCAGCGCGCCGTCACCCAGCCGGACTCCTACGACATCGCCGACATCGAATACTGGATTGCCAAGAAGGTCTTTCCGGCAGGCGTCATGCAGCCGATGGATGTTTCGAAGATCAAGTATTACGACAAGATCGTACCGCTCTTCATCGACGGCAAGCTGACGCCGGACAGCGTGATCGCGCAGGGTACCGCACCGCACACGGTCGGCTTTGTCGAGGCGCAGGATTCCAAGGCCTTTGCCAAGGAGGCGACGCAGTGGATGACACTGATCCCGACCATCTACAATGCCGATACGCTCGGTATCCGCCCGGACCTCGTCGGCCGCGAGATCACCACTTGGGCCGACATCATGGATCCGGCCTTCAAGGGCAAGACGGCGATCCTCAACATCCCGTCCATCGGCATCATGGACGCCGCGATGATCATGGAGGCGATGGGCAACATCAAATATGCCGACAAGGGCAACATGACGAAGGCGGAGATCGACCAGACGATCGACTTCCTCATCAAAGCCAAGCAGGACGGCCAGTTCCGCGCCTTCTGGAAGTCTTTCGACGAGAGTGTCAACCTCATGGCCTCCGGCGAGGTCGTCATCCAGTCCATGTGGTCGCCGGCCGTCGCAGCCGTGCGTTCGAAGGGCATCGCCTGCAAATACCAGCCCCTCAAAGAGGGCTACCGCGCCTGGGGCGGCGGCCTCGGCCTTGCCGCCCACCTCCAGGGCGCTCAGCTCGACGCGGCTTATGAATATATCAACTGGTATCTCTCGGGCTGGGTCGGCGCCTATCTCAACCGCCAAGGCTACTACTCAGCAGCCATGGAAACGGCCAAGGCCCACATGTCCGAGGACGAATGGGGCTTCTGGGTCGAGGGCAAGCCCGCCAAGGGCGATATCCTCTCGCCCGAGGGCAAGATCATGGAAAAGGCCGGCTCCGTTCGCGATGGCGGCTCCTTCGAGGAGCGCATGGGCAAGGTCGCCTGCTGGAACTCGGTGATGGACGAAGACCGCTACATGGTCCGCCGCTGGAACGAGTTCATCGCGGCGTAACAACGCCCTCAGCATGGGGTTCTGCCCTTCACCCTAGCCCCCTCTCCGCTCGCGGGGAGAGGGGACGAGAGCGCCGCTCCCACACTTTCCTTCCTGAGGCGGACAGGGACGAGGAGGCCGCGGCGAGCCCCTTCTCCCCGCAGGCGGGGAGAAGGTCCCGGCAGGGGGATGAGGGGCAATCTCCAATGCCGCAAAAATCCGAGAGGACAGATAATGACGGTAGTCGCAAGCCCAGCAGAGATCGAGACCGGCAATACCCGCCGCTTTCTCGCCGCGCCTCGCTGGCTCATCGCCTATCTCCAGGCCACGCCCCTCCTGCTGATCCTCGGATTCTTCTTCGTCCTGCCGATCCTGATGATCATCGTCGTCAGCTTCTGGGATTACGACTTCGCGGGCCTCTATCCCGATTTCCTGGCGATGAACTACACCGACACGCTCGGCTCCTGGGTCACCTGGAAGACCTATCTTAACACGATGAAATTCACAGCCCTCACCTGGGCTCTGACGCTCGTGATCGGCTTCTGGGTCGCCTATTTCCTCGCCTTTCACATCCGCACGACGACGATGCAGATGGCGCTCTTTCTCGTCTGCACCGTGCCATTTCTCACCTCCAACATCATCCGTATGATCTCATGGATCCCGGTTCTTGGCCGGAACGGTCTGGTGAACTCCACGCTGATCGAGCTCGGCATCGTTCCCGAACCTGTCGATTGGCTGCTCTATTCCGACTTCGCCGTCGTTCTTGCCATGGTGCACTTGAACACGCTCTTCATGGTGACGCCGATCTTCAACACGCTGATGCGCATCGACCGATCGCTGATCGAGGCGGCGCGTGACTGCGGCGCATCCGGCTGGCAGGTTCTCTGGAACGTCGTCTTGCCGCTCGCCAAGCCCGGCATGGCAATCGGCTCGATTTTCGTCGTGACTCTGGTGATGGCCGATTTCTCGACGGTCCAGGTGATGTCCGGCGGCCAGAGCGCCTCCGTCGCGCTGATGATGAAGAACCAGATGTCGCTGCTGCAGTATCCGGCCGCCGCCGCGAACGCGGTCGTCCTCCTGATCGTGGTGCTGCTGATGGTCGCCGCGATCCTCAGGGTCGTCGATATCCGCAGGGAGCTCTAAGATGAACCGCGACGCCCGCACCAAGGAATTCTACATCCTCGCAGCCTTTTTCGCGCTGTTCGTCCTGTTCCTCTATGGTCCGCTGTCGGCCATCGTCATCCTCTCCTTCCAGGGACCGGATGGCGGTCTGACCTTTCCGCTGAACGGCGTTTCGCTGCATTGGTTTTACAATCTTTTCGAGACGCAGGCGGTCGGTGACTTCGGCGCCTCGTTCCGTCGTTCCTTCACGCTCGGACTCATGGTCACGGTCACGAATGTGGTCGTCGCATTGCTAGCGGGCCTCGCCTTCCGAAACCGTTTCCGCGGCTCCACCGCTCTCTTCTACCTGACGGTCGCAAGCCTCGTGGTGCCCTCGATCATCATCTCACTCGGCATCGGCGTCGTCTTCCAGCAGTTCGGGCTCAGACCCGCCTGGTATTCGTCCGGCTTCGGTGCACACCTGACCTGGACGCTGCCCTTCGGTGTGCTGATCATGTTGGCCGTCTTCAACCGCTTCTCGCCGGCCTATGAGGAGGCCGCGCGCGATCTCGGTGCCACGCCCTGGCAGACCTTCCGCCATGTGGTGCTGCCGATGATCGCGCCGAGCCTGATCGGCGTCGGCCTCTTCGGCTTCACCCTCTCCTATGACGAATTCGCCCGCACCCTGATGACGTCCGGCACCTACAATACGCTGCCGCTCGAAATCTACGCCATGACCACCAATGTGACGACGCCGGTGCTCTATGCGCTAGGCACGGTCACGACCCTCTTCTCCTTCACCGTTATCCTCCTCACGGTCGCCGTCATTCTTTTGCTGCGGCGCCGGCAGGCGAAGCTAAGCTGACACCCATGCGCATCCTGATCGTCAATCCGAACACCACCGTCTCAATGACCGAAAAGGCCGCAGCTGCCGCACGGGCTGTCGCCGGGCACGGCACGGAAATTATCGCCGCCACGTCGAAGAGCGGACCGGCCTCGATCGAGGGGCACTATGACGGAGCGATCGCCGTGCCCGGCCTGCTCACGGAAATCCGCGACGGCCAAGCCGCAGGGGCGCAGGCTGCCATCATTGCCTGCTTCGACGATACGGGACTCGACGCCGCGCGCGCGCTTGCCGACATTCCGGTGCTCGGCCTCTGCGAATCCGCGGTGGTGACTGCGGCGCTCCTCGCCCAGCGCTTCACCGTCGTCACGACGCTCGAGCGCTCCCGCGTCCTGATCGAAAACCTCATCCGGCATTACGGCATGGGCGGGCGGGCGAAGGTTCGCGCTGCCGATATCCCGGTGCTGCAACTCGAGAACGAAGCCTCCGGCGCGATCCACAAGCTCAAGCGCCAGATCGAGCGCGCGCTCGGGGAAGACGGCGCCGAGGCGATCGTGCTCGGCTGCGCCGGCATGGCCGACCTCGCCCGATCCCTTCAGCGGGAGTATGACGTGCCGGTCATTGACGGCGTGGCGGCGGCGGTCAAACAGGCGGAGGCGCTGGTCGCGCAAGGGCTTAAGACCAGCAAGCGCAGCTCTTATGCCGCACCGCTTCCCAAACTCTATATCGGCGCCATGAGCGGTTTCGCACCGACCGCCTCCTGAACCTTCGCCCAGGGGTTCCTATGGTTGCAACAGACCAACCGCTTAATGCTCGGTTGACAAGGCTTGGGGAAGATTGGAAGAGTGATGCTCACTCGAAGCGGGCAGCCCTGGGAGGACATCATGTCTGTGCGCGCGTTTCTCGGCCTTTCCACTCTTCTTCTTACGCTCGTCTCGTCCGGAACGACCGCAGCGGCGGCCGAAACCGAACGCAAGGTCGAAATTGCCAACGATGCCGACTATTTCGGCTTCGACCTGCGCACTGAGCAGAACGTTTCTCTCGAAGAATGCCAGACCGCCTGCATCACTGATCGCTCCTGCCGCGCCTTCACCTACAATCCCAAGGTGAAGTGGTGCTTCCTCAAGTCCGACTTCAATCAGCTGAACACTTTCCCGGGTGCGATCGCCGGCAGGATCGTCGAGACCGCGAGCGGGGAACGCGATATCGGCGCTCCGCCGCGCCTTTCCTTCGTCTCGGACGACCTGCTGCAGCAGGCGCGCGACGTCAAAGCCGGGCTCGCCTTGACCGACGATCAGCTCGGTTTCGGCGTCAACGGCTTGGTCGAAACGGCGCGCGGCGAGTTGACAGCCGGCAACTTCGTGAACGCAGTCAAGGCCTTTCGCGGTGCCCTGGCGATCAGCCCCGACGATGCTCAGCTGTGGCTCGAAACGGCCCGCGCCGCGAACCGCTTCACCAGCGGCACGGACATGGCAAGCGAGGCGGCACACGCCGCGCTCAATGGCTATCAGCTGACGCGTACGACCGAAAGCCGTGCGGATGCACTCGCCGTTCTCGCCCAGGCGCTCGAGAACCTGCAGAACTATCGCTCCGCGCTCAGCGCCTACAAGGCGAGCCTCGAGCTCGTGCAGGCGAAGACCGTCGAGACCGCCTATCTTGACCTCAAGGCAAGGCAGGGTTTCCGCGTCACCGGCCACACGATCGATGCGGATAGCGCCAGCCCGCGCACCTGCGTTCAGTTCTCCGAACAGCTGTTGAAAAACGGTCCGGATTACGCCTCCTTCGTAACGCTCAACGGCACGGCTCCGAAGGCAGTCGAGGCCAAGGGCAGCGAAATCTGCATCGAGGGTCTCGCGCACGGGCAGCTTTACAAGCTGGCGTTCCGTCCCGGCCTCCCCTCCTCCGTCGACGAAATCATCGAAACGCCGGTGAGCCTCGATATCTATGTCAAGGACCGGGCGCCGATGGTGCGTTTCACCGGCGACAGCTTCGTGCTGCCGTCGACGGCACGACGCGGCATTCCGATCGTGTCGGTGAATACGGAAAGCGCCAACCTCAAGCTCTACCGCATCGGCGACCGCGGCATCGCGTCACTGCTTGCCAGCTCTCAATTCCTGTCCCAGCTCGACGGCTACAGCGCCGAGCGCATCGAGGCCGACAACGGCGAACTCGTCTGGCACGGCAGCATCGACATCGAGACCGAACTCAACAAGGAAGTGGTCACGAGCTTCCCGGTCGACGAGGCGCTGCCCAAACGCAAGCCGGGCGTCTATGTGCTCACCGCAGTCTCCACCACGGCCCTCACCCAGGAATGGGATGCCCGCGCCACGCAATGGCTCATCGTCTCCGATATCGGCATTTCCACCTTTGCCGGCACCGACGGGCTCTCGGTCTTCGTGCGTTCGCTGGCCAGCGCCAAGCCGCTCGCCGGCGTCGAGCTGCAGCTCATCGCCAAGAACAACGAGGTGCTCGGAACCGCCAGCACCGATGCGGACGGGCGCGCAACTTTCGACGCCGGCCTGATCCGCGGCACCGCCAGCATGACGCCGGCCGTCATCACAGCCCGGAACGGTGACGGCGACTATGTCTTCCTGGACATGACCCGTGCCGGCTTCGATCTTTCGGACCGCGGCGTTACAGGCAGGCCGGCACCGGGCGCAATCGACATATTCGCCTGGACCGAACGGGGCATCTACCGCGCCGGCGAGACGGTGCATGCCGCAGCGCTTGCGCGCGACGTCGATGCCCTGGCGGTCGAGAACCTGCCGCTCACCTTCGTCTTCCTGCGGCCCGATGGAGCCGAGGACCGACGGCTGGTCAGCAATGGCGGCAAGCTCGGAGGACACACGCTCGACCTGCCGCTCACGGAAAACGCCATGCGCGGCACCTGGACCATGCAGATATTCACTGATCCCAAGGGCTCGGCGATCGGCGAGAAGCAGTTCCTTGTCGACGATTTCGTGCCGGACCGAACTGAATTCGACCTGACGAGCGACGTCAAGGAGATCGAACTCGGAACACCCATAGAGGTCGCCGTCGACGGCCGTTTCCTTTATGGCGCGCCGGCTGCGGGCCTCACGCTCGAGGGCGAGGTATCGGTCAAGCCGACGCGGGAAAGCGAGGCCTTCAAGGGATATTTCTTCGGCTTCGCCGATGAAGAGGCGAGCGAGGAAGCGCGTGCGCCGCTCGAGGGTCTTGAACCGCTCGACGCAGACGGCAAAGCCGTCTTCGACGTCGATCTCGCCGACGTGCCCTCGACGACCCAGTTGCTGAATGCCAAGGTCACCCTGCGCATGCGCGAGGCAGGCGGGCGCGCGGTCGAGCGCTCGCTGACGCTGCCGGTGAAGCCGGAGGGCCCGATGGTCGGCATCAAGCCGGAATTTGCCGGTGACCTCGCCGAAAATTCGGTCGCCAAATTCCATGTGATCGCGGTCGGCGAGCATGGCGCCAAGGTCGCAATGCCAGGACTGCTCTGGAAGCTGATCAGCGTCGAGCGCAATTACCAATGGTATCGCGACGGCACCGCCTGGAAATACGAGCCGGTCATCTCGACGAAGCAGGTGGCCAACGGCACGGTCGACGTGACGGGGAACGGCGGCGACATCTCCGTACCGGTCGGCTGGGGCCGCTACCGGCTCGAGATCGAGACGACGGCCGTCGATGGGCCCGCCTCGAGCGTCGAGTTCGACGCCGGCTGGTATGTCGAGGCCACCTCGACGGAGACCCCGGACGGGCTCGAGATCGCTCTCGACAAGGAGAATTATGCGATCGGCGAGACCGCAAGGCTCAAGGTCTCGCCACGTTTTTCCGGCGAACTGCTGGTAACGGTCGGCACGGAAAAGCTGATCGCGACAAAGACCGTGACGATTGCCGAAGCGGGTGGCGAAGTGGAATTACCGGTCACCGCCGAATGGGGTGCGGGCGCCTATGTTACCGCCACCCTCTATCGCCCGGGCGATGCTCAGGAAAGCCGGATGCCGATGCGCGCCATCGGCATCAAGTGGCTCGCCGTCGATCCGGCCGACCGCAAGCTCGCCGTCAGCCTGGACACGCCGGAGAAGGCGGTGCCGCGCCGGCCACTCCATATCGGCCTGAAGGTCGAAGGCGCCGGTGCGGAGGAAGACGCCTATGTCACGGTCGCCGCCGTCGACGTCGGCGTCCTCAATCTCACCCACTACGAGGCGCCCGATCCCGACGGATGGTATTTCGGCCAGAGACGGCTCGGTCTCGAAATCCGGGATTACTACGGCCGTCTTATCGACGGATCGCTTGGCGCGGCAGGACGCCTGCGCACCGGCGGCGACGGCGGACAAATGGCGCTGCAGGGGAGTCCGCCGACCGAAAAACTTGTCGCCGTCTTCTCCGGCGCGGTGAAACTCGATGCGGATGGAAGGGCAAATGTCAGCTTCGACATTCCGCAGTTCAACGGCACGGCGCGTGTCATGGCGGTCGCCTGGACGAAGAACGGCGTCGGTCACGCGGCAAAGGACGTGGTGATCCGCGATCCGGTGGTCGTGACCGCGAGCCTGCCGAAATTTCTCGCTCCCGGAGACCGGGCGGAACTCAGGCTCGATATTGCCAATACCGATGGACCGGCCGGCGACTATCGGTTGCAGGTGGCGACAAACGGCCCCGTCACCGTCGAACAGATGGCAGCCGATACTCTTCGGCTGGATGCCGGCGGCAAATCCACCATCACCTTGCCAGTCGAGGGTCAATATCCTGGCGACGGCCTAGTCACGGTGGCACTGACGGACGCTGCGGGCCAATCGCTCGAGCAGGTCGTGAATGTCCCGGTTCGCCCGGCCGCCTTGCCCGTCACCCAGCGGCAGGTGGTCTCGATCGCCGCCGGCAGCAGCTTGACCATAGACGATCAGCTGCTCGCAGACAGCGTTCTGCAGGGTGCCTCCGTCAGCCTCAATGTGACGCGCTCGGCCGCTTTCGACATTCCTGCGCTCCTGATGACGCTCGACCGCTACCCTTATGGCTGCGCGGAGCAGACGACAAGCCGCGCTCTGCCGCTCCTCTATTTGAGCGAGCTTTCGAAGCAGTCCGGCCTCGCCGAGGATGAAGACGTGGACAAGCGCGTGCAGGAATCAATCTACCGCGTGCTGTCCTATCAATCCTCCTCGGGAAGCTTCGGCCTCTGGGGTCCCGGATACGGCGACCTCTGGCTCGACGCCTATGTCACCGACTTCCTGACCCGCGCGCGCGAGCAGAAATACGAAGTTCCTGAGCAGGCGATGGTTCAGGCGCTGAAAAATCTGCAGAACGCACTCAGCTACGAGACCAATGTCCGGGACCGCGGAAACGAGATCGCCTATTCTCTCTATGTGCTTGCACGCAACCGCAAGGCGGCGATCAGCGACCTGCGTTATTACGCCGATACGATGCTGAACGACTTCCCGACGCCGCTCGCCAAGGCCCATATTGCCGCCGCCCTTGCGCTCTATGGCGATGCCCAGCGCTCGCAGGACATCTTCGCGGCCGCCGTCAACATGTCGACGGGGCTCGTCAATGTCAGCCTCGCCCGCTCGGACTACGGTTCCTCATTGCGCGACGATGCTGCGGTGCTCGCGCTTGCGGCGGAGAGCCGGCCGGTGCCGCCGATCATTCCCGAGCTTTCCAGGATCGTCGCAAAAGAATGGCAGGAGGCGAAATATACCAGCACGCAGGAGCAGACCTGGATGCTGCTCGCCGCACGCGCCATTGAGGGCGGCGACGAGGACATGCAGTTGGAGGTGAACGGCGCCGAACGCTCCGGCAGTTATGCCGCGCGCATCAGCGGCGATGCACTGATGACCCATCCGGTCGTGATCCGGAACAATGGTTCCCAGGCCGTATCGGCGGTGGTAACCACGCTCGCGGCGCCAGCCCAACCGCTTTCCGCCGGCGGCGACGGATTTTCGATCGAACGCACCTATTACACGCTCGACGGGGTGGAGACGAATGTCAGCCAGGCGCGGCAGAACGAGCGCTATGTCGCGGTGCTCAAGGTCACGGAGAGCAATGCGTGGCCATCGCGCGTGCTGATCACGGACCTCCTGCCCGCCGGCTTCGAGATCGACAATCCCAACCTGGTCGACAGCGCGCAGCTTTCGAGCTTCGAGTGGATCGGCGAGGTGGAGACTGCCCACACCGAGTTCCGCACCGACCGCTTCGTCGCGGCCTTCGATCGCTCGGCCGGCGACAATCGGGAGATCACGCTCGCCTATGTCGTCCGCGCCGTGACGCCCGGAAGCTATGATCATCCGGCCGCAAGCGTCGAGGACATGTACCGGCCGCAATTCTCGGCACGCACGGCGACAGGTCGCATGGAGGTGCTGGCAGGCCAGTAGAACGCGCCATGTCCATTCTGTGGAAGCGCTTTGTCGGCTTGGTGAGGAAGTCGCGCGGGCGATGGCGCGCGAAGACCCGGCCCTCTGCCTCTCCTGTGGGGGAGATGCCGGGCAGGGCAGAGGGGGGTATGGCCGGTCTCGACAATGCCCGTCGCGTCCGACGTTCTCGAACGGTTGCGCTGCTCATCCTGACTGTCGGCATTACCACCGCGTTTGCGGCCATTGCCCTCGAATGGGCGGACAAGGCCTTTCCGCCACCTCTCCCAAAGCCGCAAGTTTACTCGAAGGAGGTCCTCGACAAGGACGGTCATCTGCTGCGTGCCTTCGCCACCGAGGAAGGCCTGTGGCGGCTGAAGACGACGGTCGAGGATGTCGACCCGCGTTTCATCGCGATGCTGATTGCCTATGAGGACCGGCGTTTTCGGGAGCATCGCGGTGTAGACCTCCTGGCGCTCGGGCGGGCGGCGCTGCAATTCGTCACGAGCGGCCGGATCGTCTCCGGGGCCTCGACGCTTTCGATGCAGGTGGCGCGGCTGATCGAACCGCGCGAACGCCGCTCGCTGGCGGCGAAGCTCAAGCAGGTCGCCCGTGCCATCCAGATCGAGCGGCGGCTCAACAAGGATGAGATTCTCGACCTTTATCTCACCCATGCTCCCTATGGCGGCAATCTCGAAGGCGTGCGCGCCGCGAGCCTCGCCTGGTTCGGCAAAGAGCCGCGCCGACTGTCGGTCGCCGAAGCCGCGCTTCTTGTCGCCCTGCCCCAGCTTCCGGAAAAGCGCCGACCGGACCGCGACCTTGCGGCTGCTGAGGCGGCTCGCCAGCGGGTGTTGACCCGCATGGCGGTTGTCAAGGTCCTTGGCGAGGGCGAGGCGGATCGGGCTGCAATGGCACCCGTTCCCACCCGCCGCCTGCAGCTTCCGGCCTTTGCGGCGCATCTTGCCGAAGCGGCGCTCCGAAAGGAGCCGAAGGCGCTCCGGCATCAGACGACGCTTCGCCGCGAATTTCAGCGCGGCCTGGAAAGTGTCGCGCGGGAAGGCGCAGCGAAGCTGGGTCCGAAGGTCTCGGTCGCGATGATGATGGCAGATATCCGAACCGGCCAAATCCTCGGCGAGGTCGGTTCGGCCGACTATTTCGATGCCAGCCGTTCCGGCTGGATCGACATGACGCGGATTACGCGCTCGCCCGGGTCGACGTTGAAGCCCTTCATCTATGGGCTCGCCTTCGAGGAGGGACTGGTCGCCCAGGAAACAATCATCGAAGACCGGCCGGCGGACTTCTTCGGCTACCGGCCGCGCAATTTCGACATGAGTTACCAGGGCGACGTCAGCATCCGCCAGGCGCTGCAGCTCTCCCTCAACGTGCCGGCGATCCGATTGCTTGACGCGGTCGGGGCCGCGCGGCTGATGGTGCGGTTCCGGCGCGCGGACGTGCGCCTCGCCTTGCCGCCACACGAAGCGCCGGGACTCGCGATCGGCCTTGGCGGCGCCGGTATCACGCTGCGCGATCTCGTCCAGCTCTACGCGGGGCTTGCCAATCGCGGCTGGCCGGTGCGCCTCGGCAACGGCATCGAGGACAAGGCAGGCCCGCTTGACGGCGAGCCGCTGCTGTCCAACGTTGCCGCCTGGCATGTGGCCGACATTCTCTCCGGCGTGCTGCCGCCGGCCGGCAGCCGACAGCGCGGAATCGCCTACAAGACAGGCACCAGCTATGGCTACCGTGATGCCTGGTCCGTCGGCTTCGACGGCCGATATGTGCTCGGTGTCTGGGTCGGCCGGCCCGACAATGGTGCCGTGCCCGGACTGACCGGTTATGGTGCGGCGGCGCCGATCCTGTTCGAGGCCTTCGCCAAGGCCGGCATCTCCATCACCCCCTTGCCGGATGCGCCCGCCGGGGCCGTGCGCATCTCTCAGGCGGAACTGCCGGTCGGCCAGCGCCGTTTCTCGACAACCGCGAGCGGGCTGCCGCAGACATCGATCCGGGAACCTGCGCCGCAGATCGTCTTCCCGCCGGAGGGCGCACGGGTGGAGCTCGGCGCCAAGGCGGGCGAAAGGATCATGCCCCTCATCCTGAAGCTGCAGGGCGGCCGCGCTCCCTTCCGCTGGCTCGCGAATGGCCGACCGCTGCCGGAAGTGACCCGCCGGAGAGTGAGCCAGTGGATTCCGGATGGCGGCGGCTATTCGACGCTGACCGTGATCGACGCGCTGGGGCGCGCGGCCGCCGTTCGCGTATTCATCGAGTAGGCGAGCAGCTATCATCGGCCGGTGTACGATGCCGCACGCCGGATGGATGGTGGATTTTGTCTCGGTGCCTTGCAGCTTCCGCGTCGCGCCGCCCTGACCAGCGCGGCACTCCCAGGCAGGCAGCGATGAAAGCTTTTCGGGCCACTGCCGCGGGCGTCATGCGGTTGAGCGCCCATCCTTGGCTCGCTCCGAGCCAAGGATCATGCAACGCTACATCGCCTCGAGTTCCCTCTCCTGCCCCACCGCGACCCGTCCCGTCGCTCGCTTCATCGGCTTGCCCGCGACATAGACTTCGGCGACGCAGCGGTCGTCGCCCATCGTCTGCAGAACGAAGAGCTCTTCGGCAAGTGAGGACGCGACCTGCATCCTGAGCTCCATTGCGGATTTGGCACGGCTGTCGAGCACGACGATGTCCGCGTCCGCTCCGACATGCAGCGAACCGATCCGATGTTCCAGCTCAAGCGCCTGCGCATTACCGAGCGTCATCCTATAAAAGGAATTGAGCGGCGAAAGCCGCTGGCCCTGCAGATGCAAAATTTTGTAGGCCTGATCCATGGTCTCCAGCATGGAAAAGCTGGTACCCGCCCCGACATCCGTTGCCACCGAAAAGCGGGCGCCGAGCCGGTCGAAACGGTCGCGGTCAAAGAGGCCGCTGCCGAGGAAGAGGTTGGAGGTCGGGCAGAAGACACCGATGGCGCCGGTCTCGGCCAGCAATGAAACCTCACGGTCGCTCAGATAGATGCAATGGCCGAGCAGTGTCTTGCGGCCGAGGAGGTCATAGCGGGCATAGATGTCGGTATAGTCGCGCGCCGCCGGGTAGAGCGAGGTAGCGAAGGCGATCTCATCCCTGTTTTCGGAAAGATGCGTCTGGACGTAGCACTCCGGGTGCTCGGCGGCGAGCACCCGGGCTATCTCCATCTGTTGTGGGGTCGAAGTGATCGCGAATCGCGGGCTGATTGCATACTGCGCGCGGCCGCGGCCGTGCCACTTGCCGATGAGCCGTTTCGTTTCGTCATAGCCCGTTTGCGGCGTGTCGCGCAGCGCGTCGGGCGCATTGCGATCCATCATGACCTTGCCGCCGATCATCAGCATGTTGCGCTCTTCCGCCGCGGTGAAGAAGGCATCGACGCTTTCCGGATGGACCGAACAATAGGCAACGGCGGTCGTGGTACCGTTGGAGATCAGTTCATCCATGAACCGGCCGGCGATGAAGGCCGCATGTTCCCCTTCCCTGAATTTCTGCTCCTCGACGAAGATATAGGTGTTCAGCCATTCCAGGAGCTGGGCGCCATAGGAGGCGATCGCCTGGGTCTGGGGAAAGTGAAGATGGGTATCGATGAGCCCTGGCAGGACGAGGTGCGGACGATGGTCGACGACCTGCACGCGCCCCCCGGCCTCGGCAGCCACATCCCGATGGTGACCGACAGCCGAAATCCTGCCGCTGATGACGAGAACCGCGCCGTCCTCGTAGAACTGATAGGACTCGCTGTCATCGACGCCCTGGGGCTCCCGGACGAAGGTCAGCACTCGGCCGCGGATCAAGAGGTCGTTCATTGGATTTTACCTTCCTTCACGGCCGTCTCGTACCAGGAGGAGAGCAATTGCCGTTCTTCATCGGTGACGCCGGTGACATTGGCGGGCGGCATGGCCTGCGACCGCCCCGCCTGCAGATAGATCTCGCGCGCATGGGCGATGATGTCACCGTCCGTCTCCAGGACGACGCCCTTTGGCGCCACGATCAGCCCCTCCCAGCCGGGCTCGCGCGCATGGCACATGGCACATCGGCCGAGCACCGTGTCGCGTACTTTGGAAAAGTCCGCCGCCGCCACGACCGCCTGTTCATTGGTCGAGGCCCTCGCCTCCCCGCTCTCCGAGAGAGCCTTGGGAACCGTCGATAGCCACATGATGACGATGAACAGGAGGGCCGTGACGAGCCATGTCCAGGTCGGGCTTCCCTGGCGGGCGTGGCGGGTGTTGAACCAGTGACGTATGGTGACGCCCATCAGGAAGACCAGCGAGGCGATGATCCAGTTGTATTCGGTGCCGAAGGCCAGCGGATAATGGTTCGACAGCATCAGGAACAGGACCGGCAGTGTCAGATAGTTGTTGTGCGTCGAGCGCTGCTTGGCCTGTTTGCCGAGTGCGGGGTCCGGCGCACGGCCCGCGATCAGATCGGCAATCACCTTCTTCTGGTTCGGAATGATGATGAAGAACACGTTGGCCGACATGATCGTGGCCGTGAAGGCACCGAGATGCAGGTAAGCAGCGCGGCCGGTGAAGAGCTGGGTGTAGCCCCAGGCGACGGCGACGAGCACGAAATAGAGCAGCACCATCAGCCGCGTATTGTCCCTGCCGAGCGGCGAGCGACAGATCGCGTCATAGGCAAGCCAGCCGAGGCCAAGCGAAGCGAGCGAAATGGCGATCGCGACCGGCTTCGAGACGTCGAGCACGCTCGGGTCGATCAGATAGAGGTCGGCGCCGGCATAATAGACGAGGGCCAGCATGCCGAAGCCGGACAGCCAGGTGACGTAGGACTCCCATTTGAACCAGGTGAGGTGCTCCGGCATGTCTTCCGGCGCCACCAGATATTTCTGGATGTGATAGAACCCGCCGCCATGTACCTGCCACTCCTCGCCGAAGGCGCCGGCCGGCAAGCCCGATCGCTGCCTCAGGCCCAGATCGAGAGCCACGAAATAGAAGGATGAGCCGATCCAGGCGATGCCGGTGATGACATGCAGCCATCTCACGGCAAATGTCAGCCAGTCCCAGGCAATGGCATATTCGTACATACGGGGTCTCCCATTCTCCAAAGCGCGTCGCGTTCGCACGAATTCACGTGACGCGCTTTGGATCTTTGTTTTTGTGCGTGTCGTTGCCCCAAAACCGCTGTCCACTTTGGGCGACATGCATTAGGCCGCATTATGTGTCATTGCTTGAGGCGGCGAGAACGCCCAAGGGATCACCAACTCTTTCAAAAAAAACTATAAAATGGAGGAGGCGCGGGCGCGGTAGCCTGCGTCCCGGAAGCAGAGGCGGAGCATGTCCTATCTTGATAATGTGCGCGTGTTCGTGCGGGTCGTGGAACTTGGAACGCTATCGGCCGCTGGTCGCGACCAGCGCGTGACCCCGGCGGTCGCCAGCAACAGAATCAAGGAGTTGGAGCGGCAATTGGGTGTTCGCCTCTTCAACCGCACGACACGGAAACTGACGCCGACGGAACACGGCCGCGTCTTCTATGACGGCGCCGTCAAGATCCTCGAAGCGGTGGACGAGGCTGAAAGCGCCGTCGCCGATCTTTCCCGCAATCCCAAGGGCGCGCTCCGCATCACCGCACCGCTCGGCATGGGGCGGCGCCTCATCGCCTCCGGCATCCCTGAATTCCATGACAGGTATCCGGATATCGAGGTACGGCTGCGCCTTTCCGACCGCAATGTCGACATTCTGGCCGAAGGCGTCGACGTCGCCTTCCGGCTCGGCATACTCGAAGACTCGAACCTGCGCATGCGCGGGATTATGAATTGCGACCGGGTGCTCTGCGGTTCGCCCCGCTATTTCGAAAAACGCGAGGTGCCGGCGACGCCGGACGAGCTGATCACCGGACGCCATGATTGCCTGCTGCTGCGCTATCCGGGTTCCAAGGAATATTACTGGACGCTGCAGACGCCCGAGGGCGTGCGAAAGTTCGAGGTGGCCGGCCCCTATGATTCTGATGACGGCGACGTTCTCACCGAATGGGCGCTCGACGGGCGCGGCATCATCAACAAGCCGCTGTTCGAGGTGAAGCACTATATCGACGAGGGCACGCTGATGCCGATCCTTCAAGACACACCGCCACTCGGTGCGCAGCTCGCCGCGATCTATCCGCACAAACGCTTACAGGACCCGAAAGTCCGTCTGATCATCGACTTCATGGCCGACCGCTGCCAGCGGCTGATCGGCAAGATTCTCGCCGAGTCTCCGCCGGCGCGGGTGCAGGAGCCAGTTGAATAGACGGAACCGGAACAATCACTCTCGAGAGCGGTCTATGCGCGCGACAACAGCAGCCGCAGCCCTGCAAGGCCAAAGCACGTAGCGAGGAGCCCCTCTATCCAGCGCCTCGCCCGGCGGTACAGGCGCACCATCGGAGCGGTCGAGAAAATGATCGCATAGCCGCCGAATATGGCGACGCTCAGCACCGCGCAACCGCCGAGGATCGCCGCAAGCGTCTGCCAAGCGGAATCCGGCCCAAGCCCAAGCGTTACAAGGGCGATCCAGCCAAGGATCGATTTCGGATTGCTGAGATGCATGAACAATCCGCGCCGGTAGAGGTCTGCCCCGGTGAAAGCGGCACCCTTCGGCACGGCGCGTGCAGCAGCCTCAGCGTCGGACGCCAGCGCGGCCTTGCCGGCCTTGAAGGCGAGATAGAGGAGATACAGGCCACCGAAAATCTTGAGAACGACCAGGACTTCAGCATAGCGGGTCAGGACTGCGGAGACGCCCGTCGCTGCCATCGTCCCCCAGAAAAGCGAACCGCTGATGACGCCCGCAGCAAATATGAGGGCTGCCCGTCTTCCGCTATGCATCGCCACCCCCATGATCCGCATATTGCTGGGGCCAGGGCTCGCGGCTGCGATCACGTAGGCGGCATAGACGATCAGGAGGTGGTGGAATTCAGTCCACAATTCGAGGCCCTGTCCTGCTGTTAATTGCACATCGATCGCGACCGGACGCGCAGACCGGCAGGCTCTATCTTTGCCCTCGCCATCGACTTCCTGCAAGCGTTGCCGCAAGGGGATGGGGAGAGCAGCGACTACATCCTCCTCAATAGGTTAAAGGCAATAGACCACATCGTCAGAGCGATGAGAAGTTCCAGAATTCGCCAGGCTGCCGGCTTCGAGAAGACCGGCCTGAGCCAGGTCGCGCCGTAACCGAGCGAAAAGAAGAACAGGAAGGAGCCGGTCGCGGCGCCCGCTGCGAAGGAGGCCTCGTGTCCCGGAGACCGGGTCGAGATGGTACCAAGCAGCACGACCGTATCGAGATAGACGTGCGGATTGAGCCAGGTGAGAGCAAGACAGGTCGCAAGCGTTGCCCGAAGACTCGACGACCCCGCCTCCTGCACCGTCAACGCCCCCGACGCGTAAAAGGCAGAGTAAAGGCTTTTCGCGCCGTAGCAGACCAGAAATGCCGCGCCGCCATAGCGCATGACCGGGTCGAGCCAGGGGAGCAGCGCCGCGATCTGCCGGAAGCTGGTTACGCCCAGCGCGATCAACAGGGCGTCGGACAGTCCGCATGCAAGGCAGACGGCGAAGAGGTGCTCGTTGCGAAGGCCTTGGCGCAGCACGAACGCGTTCTGCGCGCCGATTGCCACGATCAGACTGAGCCCCATCACAAGACCCGTGCCATAAACCGGTAAATTCATGCCTCAATGCTCCCGAACAGCGATGGGCTTTTCCGCTATCGCAGCTTGCGAATTCAGGCTAGTTAATGCTTCTAAGCCTAATTAAGCAAAACTAATCCATGCTCGATTATTCAGCGCTCCGTGCCGTCTCCGCGGTCGTCCAAACCGGCAGCTTCGAGAAGGCCGCAGGCCTCCTCAATGTGACGCCTTCGGCCGTTTCGCAGCGCGTAAAGCAGCTCGAGGAACGCCTCGGCGTCGTCCTGGTCGCAAGGGGCAACCCCTGCACCGCCACGGAAAAGGGGGAATGGCTGTGCCGGCACATGGAAAATGTCGGCATGCTCGAAGCCGAACTATTCAGGCACCTGCCGGCGCTTGTCGATCCGGCAGGACCCGAGCCGAGGGTGACGCTGCATGTCGCCACCAATGCAGACAGTCTCGGCACCTGGTTCCTGACGGCCATGTCCCGCTTCGCTGAACGCTCCCCCTATCTCTTGAACATCGCGGTCGATGACCAGGACCATACCGCCGAGTGGCTACGGAGAGGACAGGTCATCGCTGCCGTCACCGGCCTGGAAAGGCCCATTCAGGGCTGCCGGCGCTTGTCACTCGGAACGCTGCGCTACCACGCCACCGCGAGCCCCGGTTTCGTTGCCCGCCATTTCCCGCAGGGCGTCACAAAGGAGGCCATTGCGAATGCGCCTATGCTGACGTTCAACCAAAAGGACAGGCTGCAAGGCCGTTGGATGCATCAGGTGTTCGGAGAAAACCTCAGCCCACCGACCCATTGGCTCCCTTCGACGCAAGGCTTTGTCGAGGCGAGCCTTTCGGGCATGGGCTGGGGCATGAATCCGGCACTCCTCATAGACGAGCACCTCGCCACCGGACGGTTGGTCGAACTGATCCCCGACACGCCGCTCGACGTTCCGCTCTACTGGCAAATGAACCGCCTCGCCGCTGATCGGCTTATGGACCTGACGCACGCGGTCACGACGGTGGCGAAGCATCATCTGCGGACCTGATACGCAGTCAAACGGGGTGGAAAACGGAGCCCGGAGAGCCATCCGTCGAGTGACCCCAATGCGCGAGAAGCCGACATTTCCCCACCCGCCGCCTCGAAGGAATGAAGTGATGATATGTCACTGTCGTTCCTGTGTTTAGTGGCGGGCTGCCTCAGATTGCTGTTCCGGGCCGCGGCGCGAATGCGCCGTTGGAAGGCGCCCTCCGTGCTGGTGAGGTGGCCATATCAATCCTATCCCCCGTGTCATTCGAATTCGCCACTTGCAATGGGACGACACTCCGTGTTAAACGTTTAACTGTTAATCGTTTAACAGCGATAGAGGCGCTGCCCAATGGCCGCGAAAAAGCCGTCAATCCGCGAGGTCGCCGCTTATGCGGGCGTATCCACCGCAACGGTTTCGAACGTCTTCAGCGGCCGCAAACCGGTCAACGAGGAATTGAAGAAGAGCGTTCTCGAAGCGGCGCAGCATCTCGGCTACCATATTGACCGCGCCGCCTCGCAACTGCGCTCCGGACGGACACGCATCATTGCGGTCCTGGTTCCGGATCTCACCGACACTTTCTTTGCGACGATCGTCTCCCGGCTGGAGACCCAGGCCTTTGCGGAGGGCTACGACGTCATCGTCGCGAGTTCGCATGACGACCCATCAGTGGAATCGTCGCGCTTAAAGGCGCTTCTTTCTTGGAGACCGGCGGGTTTGATTGCCGTCCCCTGCTCTAGTTCCACTCCCGCAGAGCTCATCGAGATCGAAAAGAGGCTTCCCATGGTGCTCGTCGATCGTGTGGCAAGCGAGGGTGCGATCGCCGACACGGTCACCATCGACAACCGGGAAGCCGGACAGATCGCCGCCGGCCATCTTCTCGAACATGGCCACCGCGACATCGTCATCGCGGTCTCAAACCTGGATTTCCCGCCGATTTTCGAGCGCGCCGAAGGCGCTGCCGATCTGATCGCGCAGCGTACCGGTGCGCGCCCTGTCACGCTCAAGCTCGGCTCCAACATGGAGCTCGGAGCCAGAACCTTCTCTGATTGGATGGACCGCAATGCGGCTCCAGGCGCGGTGATCGCACTCACCAACATCACCACCCTGAGCGTGCTGTCGGCTCTTGCGGAACGTCGCATTGCCATTCCCGAAAAGACCTCGATTGTCGCTTTCGACGATTATGCCTGGATGGCGGCGCGCAATACCGGACTGACGGCCATACGCCAACCGGTGGACCGGATCGCCGAGACGGCCTGGAAAAGACTGCAGCTGAGAATGGACAACGGCATGGAAGCACCGGCCGAACCCTCAGTCCTCAACGCCAGCCTTGTCGAGCGGGATTCGGTGCGGGACCTCGACAGCCGAAAGCCTCATGCGGTCGGAAACGACGCTCAGGACACAGGGTTGTCGGGCGAACGCATTTTGGCGGCTTCCGGGCAAGGGAAGAATGTTCACTGATCCAAAAGCCGGACAAAAACCGGCGAATTCAAGAAAGCGGCGCATGCCCGCAAACAGGGAGGAATGGAGGAGGCAAAACGTCAAAGCAGACACGCGGGGCGCCTAGAGTCACCCCGCGCGCAAGCACAATCGTCCTGAAATGGCCCGCCTGAACCGACGGCCGCCGATCTCAACAGTCGCCCTCGACCCGGGTTAGCAATCAAGCCGTTGCAGCGGCGCGAAAGCCCGGACCGTGCGGCGTGGCCGATCACGCCTGTCCAATTCTTAGCAGCGGTCTTTCAGGAAACCAACACTCTTTAGGCGATGTGTCGCTCAAGGAGCCTATTTCAAAACGGAGGAACTGAAATGACTGGAACAACAATGAAACTCGCCGGCGCGGCGCTGGCATCGATGCTGATGAGCGGAGTCGCATTTGCTCAGACATCCGGAACAGTCGCCTTCCTCATGCCAGACCAGGCCTCTACCCGCTACGAGGAACACGATTTCCCGGGCTTCAAGGCCGCTATGGAGAAGCTGTGCGCCGACTGCCAAGTCATCTACCAGAATGCGGATGCCGACGTCGCCCGCCAGCAGCAGCAGTTCAACTCTGTCCTCACGCAGGGTGCCAAGGTGATAGTGCTCGACCCGGTCGACTCCAGCGCCGCCGCTTCACTCGTGGCGCTCGCCCAGAGCCAGGGCGTGAAAGTGATCGCCTACGACCGTCCGATCCCGGATAAGCCCGCCGACTACTATGTCTCGTTTGACAACGAGGGTATCGGCAAGGCAATTGCCGAATCCCTGATGCGTCACCTAGAGGAAAAGGGGGTACCGACCGACAAAGGCGGCGTGCTCCAAATCAACGGCTCGCCGACAGATGCAGCTGCGGGCCTGATCCGCGACGGCATTCACGCCGGCATCGCGACCAGCAAGTACAAGACGCTCGCCGAATTCGATACGCCAGACTGGGCGCCGCCGAAGGCACAGGAATGGACAAGCGGACAGATCACCCGCTTCGGTGATCAGATCGTCGGCGTGGTTGCCGCCAATGATGGTACCGCCGGTGGCGCAATCGCAGCCTTCAAGGCAGCCGGTGTCAATCCGGTTCCGCCTGTAACCGGCAACGATGCGACGATTGCAGCGCTGCAGCTGATCATCGCGGGCGACCAGTACAACACAATCTCCAAGCCCTCCGAGATCGTTGCCGCCGCCGCGGCCAAGGTCGCCGTCCAGCTCATGAATGGTGAAACGCCGGAGGCAAAGACCACCCTCTACAACACCCCGTCGGAACTCTTCGTCCCGGCGGTCGTGACGCGCGAGAACCTCAAGGCGGAAATCATCGACAAGGGCATTCAGACGGCTGCGGAGCTATGCACCGGCCGCTATGCCGAGGGCTGCGCCGAGCTCGGCATCAAGTAAACCCTCCCGAGACGGTCGCTCGGTCCATCGTCGGCCGGGCGACCGAACAATATGAAAGAATACAGGAAGTCGACCCGTCATGACCGAGCACCCTACCAATCCGAACGAGACCGAGGCCATCCTCAGCCTCAAGGGCGTGTCGAAGAATTTCGGCGCAGTCTCGGCCTTGACCGACATCGAGCTGGACATCCATCCGGGCGAAATCGTGGCGCTTGTGGGCGACAACGGCGCCGGCAAATCGACCCTCGTCAAGATCCTCGCGGGCGTTCATCAGCCGACCTCCGGCACCATCCGCTTCGAGGGACAGCCGGTCACCATGAACGGGCCCGCCGACGCACTCAAACTCGGCATAGCCACCGTGTTCCAGGACCTCGCGCTCTGCGAAAATCTCGACGTGGTGGCCAATATCTTTCTGGGGCAGGAAAAGAACGCCTGGCATCTCGACGAGGTCGCCATGGAGGTCCGTTCCTGGGAGCTATTGAACGAGCTCGCAGCCCGAATCCCGAGTGTGCGCGAGCCGATCGCCTCGCTCTCTGGCGGGCAGCGCCAGACGGTGGCAATCGCACGCTCGCTGCTTCTCGAACCGAAGATCATCATGCTGGACGAACCGACGGCAGCTCTGGGTGTCGCGCAGACCGCCGAGGTTCTGAATCTCGTCGAACGAGTCCGCGACAAAGGTCTCGGGGTCATCATGATTTCGCATAACATGGAGGACGTCCGTGCGGTTGCCGACCGTATCGTTGTCCTCAGGCTCGGCCGCAACAACGGGGTGTTCGCCCCGGATGCCTCGAACGAGGAACTGGTCGGAGCCATCACCGGCGCTGCCGACAATGCTGTTTCGCGGCGGGCAAGCCGGCTCTCGTCGAGCGCCCCGAGTGAAGGAGCACGGCCGTGAGCATTCAACGGAATTCAGGAAATCCGACCATGCAGACACCTCAACTCGACCGCGCGGACGCCCGGATCAAGCATGCCGAGGGCATCGGCGGCACCGTCAGCGCATTCTTCGATCGCGTGCGTTCCGGTGATCTCGGATCATTGCCGGTGATCGTCGGACTCATCGTCATCTGGACGGTGTTCACGTCGCTCAACCCGATCTTCCTGTCACCGAACAACCTCGTGAACCTTCTCTTCGACTGCTCGACTGTCGGCGTGATATCGCTCGGCATCGTCTGCGTGCTGATGCTCGGAGAAATCGATCTTTCGGTTGGCTCGATGAGTGGGGTCGGCTCGGCTTTCATCGGCGTTCTATGGGTCAACATGGGCGTTCCCCTGCCGATAGCCGTCGGCGGCGCGCTTGCGCTCGGGGCCACCATTGGAGCGGCTTATGCGCTGCTGCGCACACAACTGGGTATGCCGAGCTTTGTCTCCACCCTGGCGGGTCTCCTCGCCCTTCTCGGGCTGCAGCTCTACATGCTCGGCTCGACAGGCTCGATCAACCTTCCCTATGCTTCGGCCCTCGTCAATTTCGGCCAGCTGATGATCATGCCGGCCTGGCTATCCCATACACTCGCACTCCTGCCAGGTGTTGCCCTCCTCGTGATGGGGCTTAGAACCCGCGCGCAAAGACAGGCCGACAATCTGTCCTCGAGCTCCGTCAACGGTCTCGTATTCCGAGCGGTCGTCGCAACTGTCGGCTTCGAATTGGCAGCCTTCTACCTCAACCAAGGCCGGGGCGTGCCGTGGATGTTCGGCTTGTTCGTGCTCCTGGTCGTCATCATGAACTATGCCTTCGTCCGCACGAAATGGGGACGCTCCATGAAGGCGGTCGGCGGTAATGCCGAGGCGGCACGACGCTCCGGCATCAACGTGACGCGGATCTATCTGAGTGCCTTCATGCTCTGCTCGTTCTTTGCCGCCCTTGGTGGTGTCCTCTCCGCCGCGCGCCTTGCTTCGGCAAGCCAGCAGGCGGGCACGGGCGATGTGAACCTGAACGCCATTGCGGCAGCCGTCATCGGCGGCACCAGTCTTTTCGGCGGCCGCGGCTCGGCCTGGTCGGCACTGCTCGGCATCATTGTCATACAGTCCATCGCAAACGGCTTGACGCTCCTGAATCTATCGTCGTCGCTGCGTTACATGATCACCGGCGCGGTTCTCGCCATCGCCGTCATCGTCGACAGCCTCGCCCGGCAAAGCCGCGTCTCCCACGGCCGTGCCTAAGCGAGAAGAACGAACAAGGATCTCCAACATGAAGGACGAACTGAAAGGCAAGGTCGCGGCCATCACGGGCGCCGCCTCCGGCATCGGCTTGGAATGCGCCCGTTCGCTCATCGCCGCGGATGCAAAGGTCGTGTTGATCGACCGGGCGGAAGAGCGGCTTATGCAACTCTGCACCGAACTCGGGCCGAGGGCGATCCCCCTGGTTATAGACCTCATGGATCCACGGGCGGTCGACGGCATGGCCGAACAGATCCTGGAAAAGGCCGGTAGCCTCGACATTTTCCACGCCAATGCCGGCGCCTATGTCGGCGGCGAGGTTGCGACAGGCGATCCGGATGCCTGGGACCGTATGCTCAATCTCAACATCAATGCGGCTTTCCGCTCCGTTCGCGCAGTGCTACCGCACATGGTTGAGCAGAAGAGCGGCGACATCATCCTGACCAGTTCCATAGCCGGGATCGTCCCGGTCGTCTGGGAGCCGATCTACACCGCCTCGAAATTCGCTGTGCAGGCCTTCGTCCATACGCTCCGGCGCCAGGTCGCCCCGCATGGCATCCGCGTCGGAGCCGTTGCGCCCGGTCCAGTGGTGACGGCTCTGCTGGACGATTGGCCTAAGGCTAAGATGGAGGAAGCGCTTGCCAACGGCAGTCTGATGCAACCGAAGGAGGTCGCTGACGCGGTCCTCTTCATGCTCAGCCGCCCGCGCACGGTGACCGTCCGTGACCTCGTAATCCTGCCCTTGACCGTGGACCTTTAAGGCAATGGACCATTATCTGATCGGGATTGATGTTGGGACCGGCAGCGCTCGGGCCGGGGTGTTTGAAAGCACCGGCAGGCTGCTTGCCGCTGCCAGACAGGACATTGCCCTCTTCAGCGAGGGGCCGGACCTTTACGAGCAATCCTCGGAAGATATCTGGCAGGCCGTATGCGCCAGTGTGCGTCGCGCCATCAGCAAATCAGGCATCGACCCGAGCGCCATTGCCGGCATCGGCATGGATGCCACATGCTCGCTGGTGGTTGTCGGTGCCGAGGGAAAATCGTTGCCCGTCGGCGATCCGTGCCATCCCGAACGCAATATTATCGTCTGGATGGACCACCGCGCGCTCGGGCAGGCTGACCGGATCAACGCCACCGGCCATGATGTTCTGCGCTATGTCGGAAACCGCATCTCTCCGGAGATGGAGACGCCGAAACTGCTCTGGCTCAAGGAAAACCGACCCGAGACGTTCTACGCTGCGGAGCACTTTTTCGATCTCACGGATTTCCTCACTTGGCGGGCCACGGACTGCCTTGAACGGTCGATTTGCACGGTGACCTGCAAATGGACCTACCTGGGCCACGAGCGGCGGTGGGATGAAAGCTACTTCCGGACCATCGGCCTTTCCGAGCTCGCGGCCGACAATTTTGCGCGTATTGGCAGCCATGTGGTCGATGCCGGAACGGCATTGGGGTCGGGCCTGACGCCGCGGGCCGCTTCCGAGCTCGGACTGCCGGTCGGCGTGCCTGTCGCGGCGGGTCTGATCGATGCCCACGCGGGCGGTGTCGGAACCGTCGGCTGGAAGGGCGAAACAGACAGTGGGTCGGCGACGACGCGGATGGCCTATGTCTTCGGCACATCCGCCTGCACCATGACCTCCACGGAGGCACCTGCCTTCGTGCCGGGCGTCTGGGGGCCCTACTATTCCGCCATGGTACCCGGTCTGTGGTTGAACGAGGCGGGCCAGTCGGCGGCTGGCGCTGCGATCGATCATCTCCTGTCGCTGCATCCGGCCTCTGCGGAAGCGGCGCGGCTGGCTGAGGCCGCCGGAATGGGTCTCGCAGAATGGCTCGCCGCCCGGGCCTCCGCGATGGCCGCCGGCGAACCGGACCTGGCAATCCTCGCCGACGGACTGCACGTCGTCCCCGAATTCCTCGGCAACCGGGCGCCATTTGCCGATCCGGAGGCAAAGGCGCTCATTGCCGGCCTGAGCATGGACCGATCCATCGACTCGCTCGTTCGGCTCTACGTGGCCGGCGTTTGCGGGCTCGGCTGCGGATTGCGGCAGATCGTCGAGGCCCAACAGGCAAAGGGTGTCACTATCGATACCATCGTCGTCAGCGGCGGCGCGGGTCGAAGCCCCATCGTCAGGCAGCTCCTGGCAGATGCTACGGGTCTCAGGGTGGCAGCTCCGGCTACGGATGAGCCCGTGCTCCTGGGCGCGGCCATGCTTGGCGCCGTGGCAAGCGGCCTGCATCCGAACCTCCAAGCAGCAATGGCAGGCATGTCCGCCATTGGCGACATTTACACACCGAAAGGCGGAGATGTCGCCACCTACCACGCCATGCGGTTCGAGGGGTTTGAGCTGTTGCAATCGACCGGTCGCCGTTTGCGGGAGCTACACTCTCGGAAATAGGACGGACATAGTTTCTCACCTATGCTCGCGCCTCCGTCCGCAAACAGCATACCCTGTTGCCGCCATCGAACAACTTTCAGCCCATCATGGCGCCCCTCAAGGAAGCGCATTCACCCGCTCTACCTCGATAGTGACGTGGGAGAGCGCATGTATCTGCGCGAGGCGAGTCTTGTAATCTGACGGCTCCTTGGGTTTGCTCGACACCAAAGAGATAATGGTTGCATGGTGGCCCGGCCCGACCTGCCAGACATGAAGGTCGGCGATCCGATCGTTTTCGTTTTCGAGAGCCTGGCGGATTTCTCCCGGCAGATCTTCGTCATCAGGGGTCCTGTCCAGCAGGACGGCACCGGAATCAAGAATCAGACCCCAGGACCAGCGGGCAATCACCATGGCGCCCACGATGCCCATGACCGGATCGGCCCAGTGCCAGCCATAACTGCGCCCGGCCAGCAGCGCCACGATGGCGAGGATGGAGGTCAGCGCATCGGCCAGGACATGCAGATAGGCAGCGCGAAGATTGTTGTCCTGGGCGTGGCTCTGGTGGTCGTGATCATGTGCGCCGCTAGCGCGGTTATGCCCGTGTCCATGCCCATGATGATGGTGAGAGCGATCGTCCTTGAGTAGCCAGGCGCAGATGAGATTGACCGCTAGCCCGATCACAGCGACGGCGATGGCCTGCTCGAAACTGATCTCCACCGGGCTGGCCAGCCGCATCAGGCTCTCCCAGCCGATGAGCACCGCAATGAGGGCAAGGACGATGGCGCTGGCAAAGCCCCCTAGATCGCCGAGCTTGCCGGTTCCGAAGGTGAAACGGGGATCTCCGACGTGGCGGCGGGCATAAAGATAGGTCAGTGCCGTGATCATCATCGCCCCGGCATGGGTGGACATGTGCCAGCCATCAGCAACGAGCGCCATCGAGCCATAGATCGTGCCGGCGGCGATTTCGATCACCATCATCGAGGCCGTCAGGGCAATAACCAGCCAGACACGTCGCTCGTTCCGCTGATGATTGCTCCCAAGGAAGTTGTGCCCATGGGTATAGGCAGAGATGTCGATTGCGGACATGCGATGTAACTCCCGCCGGCCCACCGGCTCATTTCATGTAGGTCCGGATGATTTCGATCAGTTCTTCTCCGCCCCGCTGGCGGTCAGTCTCGGTCTCGGCGTGAAGCACGTGCTCCCGGAGTTGCCCCTCCATCACTTCCGCCGTGAGGCCGCTCATCGCGCCGCGAACGGAGGCAAGCTGGCGCAGGATTTCGCCACAGGACTTCTCGGCCTCAAGGGCGCGTTCGATCCCCTCGATCTGGCCCTTGAGGCGGCGAACCCGGGCGATCAGCTTCTCTTTGTCGCGGATGGTATGAGACACGGTAAGGCTATCCTCAGCATTAAATAGCATAGGGGACTATATTATAGAACACACGAGGGGCCTGCAACACGGTTGTCCGCCGGTCGGCTGGAACTGAACGTCACGACGCGGCATTCCAGCTAAGGGTGATAGGGAACGGAAGGCGATTGCCATGACCTTGCGCACATTGCGACGCGACATGATAACCCGGCCGGTCTTCAAGTGGGCCTCACGCATAATGCCGCCGATCTCGGAGACCGAACGGGATGCGATCGAGGCGGGCACGGTATGGTGGGACGGCGAGCTCTTCACTGGGAATCCCGACTGGAGCAAGCTTCTGGCCATGCCGCCCGCGAAGCTGTCTCCAGAGGAACAGGGATTTCTGAACGGGCCGGTGCGCGAGCTCTGCGCCATGGCCGACGACTGGAAAATCAACTGGGAGCATCGCGATCTGCCGGCCGAGGTCTGGGACTTCCTGCGCGAGAATAGGTTCTTCGGCCTGATCATCCCAAAAAAATATGGCGGCCTCGGCTTTTCAAATACCGCGCATTCGGAGGTCGTCCGCACCGTCTCCTCCTGCAGCGTCGTGGCCGGCGTGACGGTGATGGTGCCGAACTCGCTCGGCCCCAGCGAATTGCTCATGCATTTCGGCACCGACGAACAGCGCGATTACTGGTTGCCCAGGCTCGCCGACGGACGCGAGATCCCCTGTTTCGCCCTGACCTCGCCTGAGGCCGGCTCGGATGCGGCGGCGATGACCGACACCGGCGTCGTCGAATACGGCGAATGGGAGGGCGAAAAGGTTCTGGGCGTCAGGCTCAACTTCCACAAGCGATATATCACGCTCGGCCCCATCGCCACCGTGGCGGGGCTCGCCTTCAAGATGTACGACCCGGAAAATCATCTCGGCCGCGGTAAGAAGCTCGGCATCACGGTCGCGTTGTTGCCGACGTCGACGCCAGGCGTCGCGCATGGCGAGCGGCACATTCCGCAATTCACCCATTTCCAGAACGGTCCGTTATACGGCGAGGACGTGTTCTTGCCGCTCGACCTGATCTTGGGCGGCGAGAAGCAGATCGGTAAAGGCTGGAAAATGCTGATGACGGCGCTCGCGGCCGGCCGCGGCATTTCGCTGCCGGCGCAATCGGCGGCGGCGGCGGCCATATGCGCACGCGCCACCGGCGCCTATGCGCGGCTCAGAACCCAGTTCGACGTGCCGATCGGAATGTTCGAGGGTATCCGGCAGCCGCTCGCCGACCTCGCCGCAAACATCTACCAGATCGACGCTGCAAGGCGGCTCACCATCGCCGCTCTCGACGAGGAACACAGGCCGTCGGTGATCTCGGCCATCATGAAATTCCATGCCACCGAGCGGATGCGCGAATCCGTCCGGAAGGCGATGGACATCCACGGCGGCAAGGCGATCATCGACGGTCCGAGGAACTATCTTGGCAGCCAATTCAGGTCGGCGCCGATCGGCATCACGGTCGAGGGCGCGAATATTCTCACGCGCAACCTTATTATCTTCGGTCAGGGCGCGGTGCGCTCGCATCCCTACATGCTGAAGGAAATACTGGCACTGTCGGATGAGGACGAGGCCAAGGGTCTGGACGCATTCGACAAGGTGGTCTGGCGCCATTTCGGGCATATATTTGCCGCGCTTTGGCACGCCTTCGTTCGCGGCTGGTCGGGCGGGCGTATAGGGCCGGCTCCGGACGGAGCGGCGATGCCCGGCTACTGGAAGCAGCTCTCGCGACATGCCGCGTCCTTCGCACTGCTTGCGGATCTTTCGCTGCTGTCGCTGGGCGGCGCGCTCAAGCGCAAGGAAATGATCTCAGCCAGGCTGGGCGACATACTCTCGGAACTCTACCTGCTCGGCGCAGCTCTGAAACGTTTCGAGACAGAGGGGCGACACGAGGAAGACCGACCGATCGTCGACTATGTGATGCGCCAGGGGCAGGGTCGCATTGCGGCCGCCTTTGCCGGCGTGCTCGACAATCTGCCATCGCGCGGGGCCGCTTTCCTCGTTAGGCTGGTCGCCTTCCCCGCTGGTGTATCCGCTCCGACGCCATCCGACGAGCTGACGAGCACGGTGGCCGAAACGCTGATGAAGGATTCGCCCCAGCGCGACCGGCTGACGCCAGACATCTACCTGGGTGAAGGACACGCGGAGCATCCGCTGAAGGATCTCGAGCGGGCTTTCAGGTACGTCACCGCAGCGGCACCCATCGAAAAGAAGATGCGCGACATGCATGTCCGTGACCTGGAAGAGGCCCGCGCCAAGGATGTCATCAGCGAGGCGGAATTGGCGCAACTCGCCGAAGCCAAGGCGGCGGCGGACCGCGTAATAGCAGTCGACGCATTTCCCATGGAGGAGATCTCACCGATCGCCGCACAGCATCGAAGAAAGAAGACGATGCGCGATAATCGCCCCGCAGGTTCCGATGCCGCTCAGTGAGAGGCCGCCGATGGACAGCGCCTAAGCGTCCAGAGAAGCAGCTTTGCATAGAGCTTTTCGCGGAGAGTCGCTGGGGCCGCAAGCTGCATTCTTTCGAGTGCTGCAAACTCCGCCCGGTCGGGCTGACCTTCGGTCAAAGACGCAAGAACCGCGTGCGCGAGCAACCGCTTCGAGGCGATCGTCTGTTTCAGATGTCGCAGCGCCGGAACCAGGTGCTGCTCCTCCTCGGAAAATTCCGTATCGAACGGAAACGGGGCGCACCAGCCTTGCTTGCGCAGCGGTAGTAGCGCATCGGCTATGCGGGCGGGCGTATTGTGGCGGCACGCCGGCGGGATGGTAAAATCCTTCTCGATCTTGCCGGCGCTTTTCGCCATTCCGAGCAGTTCGTCCTGGAAGGCCGAATCGGTGATCGCCAGCATCGCGGCGATGCAGTCACGATCGGATTTGCCGCGCAGATCGGCAACGCCGTATTCGGTCACGACCATGTCGCGCAGGTGGCGCGGGAGCGTCGTGTGGCCGTAGGACCAGACGAGGCGCGATTCACGGCGCCCGCGCGACCGGCGTATCGCCTTAAGCGTGATAATGGAACGCCCGCCTTCGAGGGCGAAGGCCTGGGCGGCGAAATTGTATTGCCCGCCGACACCTGAGACGACGCGCCCGTCCGCGAGCGCGTCCGAAACGGTTGCTCCCATGAGCGTCACCATCATCGCATTGTTGACGAAACGCGCATTCGTTCGATCGGCTCGTTTTTGCTCCGCGTCGCCGTAAATTTCATTGACGAAGGAAATGCCCCGCATCTGGAAAAGTGCGCGTTCCTCCTCCGACAGGTCGCGGAGAAATCGGTGGAACGCGGTACCCCCGACAAAGAAGCCGGAATGGAGGATCGCCCCATCGGAGGCGCGGCGCTTGAGAATGCCCGCCCGGTACAGATCCATGAAGCCGTCGACGAACATTTCGCTGGCGGCGTAGAGGCCGGTCTCGAAGGCTCCGGTCTCCCGCTTTGCAGCCCCGTTTGGAGAGAGGCGATGCAGCGCGTCGGCGAAAAGCTCGGGCCGCCGCTGCCGCAGGATCAGACCGGCGGTCAGCGCGTCGCCGAGGGAGCCGATGCCGATCTGCATCGTTCCTCCATCCTTCACCAGGCTTGCAGCATGAATGCCGATGGCGTGATCGGCCAACGATACCGGTTCCCTCGGCACGACGAAGAGCGGCCGGTCCCGATCGGGTCCGTCCAGGATGAGATCGAATTCGCCGGCCGGCAGCACCGCCTCGCCCGGCATGAAAGGCAACTGCGAGCTGACTTCGCCCACGAGCAGAAACGGTTCCCGCCGCGCCTTCATCTTCGGCAGAATATCGAGCGTGATGTCGGCATTGCAGGATAGGCTGTACTCGGCGTCCCCGGCGTCGCCGCGCTTTGCCACGAGTTGCGCGATCGCGTTGATGCCGCGGTCGATGAGGTAGCGGCCGACATGGGTGTAATTTGCCGAGATGTAGTTTTGCTGTGCGACCTCGGCCCCAAGCCAACGACCGGCGACGAAAAAGAACTCGCTCACGCGGACGTTTTCCGGCAGCTTTCCGTCACGCAGCGCCTTGGCGTAAGCGAGGTCCGGACTGCCCGCATATAGCCGTTCTAGCAACGGCTCGATGAAGCGACGTTCCATGTCGCTCGACCAGGAAGGTTTTTCCAACGTCAGCGCCGTGAATATCTCGACATCGATCGCCCTATCCTTGACCGCCCGCTCGAATAATGCATTGGCGACGAGATTGGCTTTGCCAAGTCCGAGCGGAAGCCCGAGCACGATATGCCCATCAAGGCGCTCGATGATGCGCTCGGCGATGCTTTCGGCTCGCTGATGCTGTTCTGGCTTGCCGCTCACGGCTCTTCGCCTAGTGCCTCCCAGCCCTCGTCTGGGGCAAACCGGGACCCATGCCGCTGTTGGAGGTGCTTAAGCGTCCCAACGATGTCCGCCGCACCGCGGCTGCGTGCATAGTGCATCGGTCCGCCGCGGAACGGCGCAAAACCGGTCGCGAAGATCATCGCGCCGTCGAGCGTCTCTTCATCCTCGACGATACCTTCCCGCAGGCAGCGTACACAGGTGTTGAGCATGGGCAGGAGGAGACGGTCCGTCATCTCCTGGCCGGGTGCCGGTACGTCGGACGTCTTTTTCGGCTTGCCCCTGTTGTCATAGACGTACAGCCCCTTACCCGCCTTTCGGCCGGTTTCGCCGTTTTGAACCTTCGCTTCGAGCCAGGCTGGAATATCGGGGATGGGGTCGTCGAGCTTGTCCTTGAGCATGCGGACGACATCGAGACCGATATCGAGGCCGATGCGGTCGGCGAGCGCTATCGGTCCCATCGGCATTCCGAAATCCTCCGCTGCCCGGTCGATGATCTCCTTGGACGTTCCCTCGTCGACCATGACGAAAGCCTCAGTGAGATATGCCGTCAGGCAACGGTTGACGAGAAAGCCGGGCGCGCTCTTCACCGCGGCGGGCAAACGGTCGATAGTCCCGCAGAAGCGGAGCGCCCGATCGAGTGTTGCCTGGCCTGCCTTATCGTGAGCGACGACCTCGACGAGCTCCATCTTGGCGACCGGGTTGAAGAAATGCAGCCCGACCAGGCGATCCGGAAAGGCCAGGCCCTCGCGCAGCACCTCGAGCGGTATGCTCGACGTGTTTGTGGCGAGGATGGCGTCTTCCTTTATTTTCGGCGCGATCTCGTCGAACAGTTTGCGTTTGACGTCCGTCTTCTCGACGACCGCCTCGATGACGAGGTCCGCCTTGGCGACACCCGTCCCCTCGAAGTCGGGCATCAGACGGTCGAGGGCGTCGCGCCGCTCAATGCTCGAATGAAGCTTCTTGTCGTAGAACTCCGCGGCGCGGCCGATCGCCTTGGCGATGGTCTCGTGGTCGAGGTCGGCGAGCGTGACCCTCAGCCCCCGCGCCGCGCACCACGCCGCAATATCGCCACCCATCGCGCCCGCTCCGATAACGTGGACGTGCCGAATTGCGCTTGCACCCTTGGCGGAGTCCTTCAGCTTTTCGCGCAGGAAGAAGACACGCATGAGGTTCTGCGCCGTATCGCTGACAAGCAGTTCCGAGAATGACGTGATCTCGGCTCTTTGCATTGCCCTGGCATCGCCGCCATGCTCCTTCCAGAGATCGATGAGGCGATAGGGCGCCGGATAATGCTGCTTCGGCGCTCGTCTTTCCGCCTCGGCGCGAAAACGGCGGGCGGCGAGCTGGCGCGCCGGCGCGAGACCGAGCACGCCCGATTTCCAGCTGCCGCGATCTGTCTTCATCTTGCCCGCGACGGCAGCGCGCACGGCACTTTCGACGTGGCGCTCCTCGACAACCGCGTCGACGAGACCGATCGCCTTCGCCTTCTTCGCGTGCACGGTCTTTCCCGTCAGCATCATCGTCATCGCCTCTATGGGATCGATCAGCGCCGTCAGACGGAAGGTCCCGCCGAGCCCGGGATGCAGGCCGAGCCTTATCTCGGGAAAGCCCAGTTTCGCGTCACTCAAGGCAATACGGTATTTGCAGGCGAGTGCAACTTCCAGGCCGCCGCCGTAGCAGTAGCCGTGGATCACCGCCACGGTTGGTATCGCAAGCGCCGCCAACCGGTCTATGATCCCGTGCGCCCACCTCAAACGCTTCTCTACCTCGCGCACCTCGCTCACGTCTTTGAAGTCGCGGATGTCTGCACCCGCGATGAAGCCGCCCTCCTTGGCCGAGCGGATGACGAGGCCTTTGGCCCCAATGCCCTCCATCTCGGCAAGCGCCGCATCGAGTTCAGCGATGACTGCTTCCGACAGGGTGTTCGCGCTTTCGTTTGCCCTGTCGAGCACGAGCCAGGCGATATCGTCCGGCCCCTTGCTCAACCGCCAATGCGTGAATTCCTTCAGGGCGCTCCCTGGCCCGAACTCAATGTTGCGGGGGGCAAGCATTTCCCAGACGGCGGCATTATCGGTCGGCATCATGCAATCTCCAGGAGCATGGCGCCGCCTTGACCACCGCCGATGCATTCGGTGGCTATGCCGCGCTTCAGCCCAAGCCGGCGCATCGCGTTGATGAGATGAAGCACGAGCCGGTTTCCGCTCGTGCCGACGGGATGTCCGAGACTGATCGCGCCTCCGTCCACGTTGAGCCGGTCGCGTTCGATGCGGCCGAAGACGCTGTCGAGACCGAGCACGCCGCGGCAATATTGCTCGTCCTCCCAGGCGGCAAGGCAGGCAAGCACTTGCGCAGCGAAGGCTTCGTTGAGTTCCCAGAGATCAATATCCTCGCGGGAAAACTCTCTGCGTTTCATGAGTTCAGTCGAACACAATGTCGGGGCAAGCCCCATGATCGAGGGATCGAGCGCCGACCACTCGCTGTCGACGATGCGGGCGAGCGGCGTAAGCTTGTGCCTGTTCATCGCCTCTTCCGATGCGAGGACGACCCAGCAGGCGCCGTCGGTGATCTGGGAAGAATTGCCGGCGGTGACATTTCCGTAGGGTTTTTCGAAAACCGGCTCCAACTTGGCGAGCTTGTCCATCGACGTATCCTGCCGCACGCCGTCGTCATGATCGTAGAGCAACCCGTGACGGGATATCGCAGGAAGAATCTCGCCCGCGAGGAAACCATTATTCTGCGCGCGCACCAGGCGTTGGTGGCTTTCCAGGGCGTAAGCGTCGGCAGCCTCGCGCGTAATGCCGAACAGGTGGCCGACCACTTCCGCTGTTTGGCCCATATTGAGGTCGGAGATCGGATCAGTAAGCCCGCGTTCGAGGCCGACCACAGGCTTCGCCATCTCCGGTCTAAAGCCCGCCACGGCAGTGGCTTTTTCCCAAGGGGTCTTCGCAGTTGCAAAGCCGCCGAGCCATTCGACCGCTTGCTGCCGAAACACCAGCGGTGCATGGGACAGCGCCTCCGTTCCACCGGCGAAAATGAGGTCAGCCTTGCCGGTTTCGATCGCCCGGAAGGCGATGTCGATCGACTGCATGCCAGACCCGCAATTGATCTGCACGGTAAAAGCCGTCATCGCCGGCCCCATGCCGAGTCTGAGAGAGGCAATCCGCGCCGGGTTCATCTCGTCGGCGATTACGTTAACGCAGCCGAGTATGACGGCGTCGAATTCATCCGGAGGGAAAGCCTGGCGCATGAGAAGTGGCCGGCCACACTGCACGGCGAGATCGACAGGCGTGAACGGCCCCGGCTTATTGCGAGCCCGAAGAAAAGGCGTCCGTGCCCCGTCAACCACATAGACCCGCCGACCAGAACGGGCGGCGGTGCGATCGGGGGACTGTGATCCTCTGGCGAGGGGCTTTTCGGCAGTCGCGACCGGCGCCGCTCGACGTGGGCTCTTCGCCTTCGTCGTTGCAGCGGAGTTCGGCCGCCGGACCATCGCTTAGCTCCCCAATAGCTTGCTTCTGAAGAAGACAAGAAGTTGTCGCGCAGCCGCCGCGCAACTTCGCACTAAAGCCAAACGTTCAGAACCACCGATCGTTCCGTTGGCGCCCGACATGAGGGGGCTGGGTTTGATGAACCAGAATCGCGATTGACAACCATTGCCCCATGGAGATTCCCATCCCATACATCGTGGGATGCGTGGAGGTTCCCAGGCGTGGGTCTGCCGCTCCATTGCCAGACCGCGACCGTTGGGCGGAGGTCCCGAATGTGGCTCCTGAGACTGATGGTTGGGCTGGCAGGATTGTATGTGCTCGTCGCGGCCGTCGTGTATTTCTTTCAGACTTGGCTGATCTTTCCGGCTGGCCTTGCTGCGTTCGGACCCGACCTGCCAGCCGGGGCACGCCATGTCGAACTGATGACGGAGGAAAACGAGCGCATCGTTCTGGTGCGCCTGCCGCCGCGGCGGCCGAGGGCTGAACCACGGCCGCTCGTGCTGGCCTTCGGCGGAAACGCCTGGAACGCCGATGCGCTTGCCCTGATGCTGCACCAGCTGCTCCCTGAGTATGAGGTAGCCGCGATGCACTACCGCGGCTATGGGCCGAGCAGCGGACGCCCCTCAGCCGTTGCCCTGTTCGCCGATGCCCGGCAGGCATACGATCACGTGGCCGCTGAGGCCGAAGCGGGCGTCGTTGCGGTTGGCCTTAGCATCGGTGCTGCAGTTGCGGTGGACCTGGCCGCTACCAGGCATCTGGGCGGCGTCGTCCTTGTGACGCCGTTCGACTCGTTGGAGGACCTTGCCGCACACCACTATCCCTGGCTTCCGGTGCGCCTTTTGCTGCGGCATCGCATGGGAACGGCGGAAACCTTGCGGGATCTCGACGTGCCGACGGCCATCATCACGGCCGACAACGATGTGATTGTTCCCGCGGCGCGCTCGGCGCCCGTCCGCAAAGCCGCCCGCGACCTACGCAGCGACATCACGATCGAGTCCGGCCACAACGACCTCTACAGTCATCCCCAGTTCGCCGGGGCACTGCGCGAATCCATCGCTGCGGTTGGTGGGGGAGTGAGGTAAAAATCATGCTTCCAAGCGAACGCACATTGCGGAACGGTTGCGTCATGGTGCAGGCCGAACTTTGCCGTTTGTGCCGTCCTTCGGAAACGGCATCAATGCGCCACAAGGGGTCACATCTGCAAAATGCGGCCCCGTCGAAATCACCTCAGCGCCGCCACCCGAGCAGGCGAGCCGTTCGCTATCACTTCTTCGTCGGCTCCCAGAGCTCGACCGGATTGCCCTCGGGATCGTGAATGCGGGCAAAGCGACCGACTTCCGAGTTCCACTCGGTGCGAGTTTCCACTGCGATCCCGCTTGCTCTCAGATTTGCCATGAGCCCATCGAGATCATCGACGCGGAAGTTGATCATCCACTGCTGTTCTGCTCGTCCAAAATAGTCGGTATTCTCAGAGAACGGTCCAAAAATTGTGGTCCCTGCCTCTTGCTGCCACACGGATTTGTGCAGGTCGTCAATTCCAAGATGCTTCTCGTACCATTCGGCGAGCCAAGCCGGATCCGCCGCCTTGAAGAACACACCACCAATTCCAACGACCTTCGGCATGGGATCCTCCTTAGTCCAGAAGAGGACAATGCCGACGCAGGCGCTCACATGCAACTCGAAGATCTCGAGCCATTCGTGATGGGGCGATCAGCCCTTTAGGTAGTGTGCGTTTAAACGCCATGTCCCCTGCGGCGGAGGCAACACCCGTTGCGCCCTTCAGCTGCGCTCCGCCTCGCCCGTCACGCGCCAGACCACATCGCCGACATCGTCCGCCACCAACAGCGAGCCGTCGGGGCCGATGGCAACTCCAACCGGCCGTCCATAGGACGACCGCTCGTCAGGGGAAAGGAAACCGGTCAGAATGTCGCGCGGCGGTCCGGCCGGACGACCATTCGCAAAGGGCACGAAGACAACCTTGTAGCCGCTCAACGTGCTGCGGTTCCAGGAACCATGCTGCCCGATGACCATGCCGTCCGGGAAGCCGGGCAGAGTGCCTGCGGGAAGCCAGCAAAGGCCGAGCGATGCAGTGTGTCCGCCCAAGGCATAGTCCGGTGTTATCGCGGTTGCGACCATTGCCGGGTCCTGCGGCACCCGGTCGTCCACGATCTGCCCCCAGTAGCAATAGGGCCATCCATAGAAGCCGCCGTCGTGCACTGATGTCAGATAGTCGGGAGGCGTCTCGTCGCCCAGGCCATCGCGCTCATTAACCACCGTCCAGAGTGCACCTGTCTTTGGCTCCCACGCCATGCCCACCGGGTTGCGCAGGCCGGAGGCAAATATCCGGCGATCACCACTCTCGAGGTCAAGCTCGTGGATAGCAGCCCGTCCTTCCTCTGCCGCCATGCCGCGCTCGCCTATGTTGCTGAGCGAACCGACGCCGATGAAGAGCTTTCGTCCATCGCGACTCGGAAGCAGGCTTCGCGTCCAATGACCGCCGGACTTAAGGTCCGTCAGCTTTCGCCCGGTCGCGCTGATACGCGTGTCGCCCGCATTATACGGGAACGCAACCACCCCGTCCGTATTGCCGACATACAACGTATCGCCGAGCAATGCCATGCCGAACGGCTGATTGAGTCCGTCGAGAAATACCGACCGTGTTTCGGCCACGCCGTCGCCATCCGCATCGCGCAACAGCGTGATGCGGTTCGGACTTGCGCCCACTGCGGCGGCGCGCTTCATCGTGCTGTACATGGCGTAGTCGAAGGCAGATTTAATGCCCCCCGGCTCGCTCAGCGCCTCAGCCACCAGTACATCGCCATTCGGCAACGCTTGAATCCACCGGGGATGCTTGAGTCCGGCCGCGAATGCGTTCACCTTCAGCCCGGCCGCCGCAGCCGGCATTTGCTCCGCGCTCCATCCCTTGGCTGTCGGCATCTTCAAGGTCGGAATGCCCTGCGGCCTGGCTCCAGGGATTTTCGGTTCGCCGCCATAGGCCGGTTCGAGAGAATCACCGTCCTGGCGGCGCAAAAGGATTGCTGCGGCGCCGATCAGTGCGACCAGTCGACCGAAAACGTCTGACAACCCCATGTGTCCTCCTAACCCGGCGCATCTGGCCGAAAATCGCACCCAAAATTCGGAAAGCTCGATGCGCAGCTTCAAATAGTTACAGCGACCTTTGCGCGTCTGAAAAGACGCGCGGCGCTGTAATGCGCACGCTAGCCGAAGCAACTGCAGGTGGCTATCCTCAAACTGTTTTTTCCAGAGGAAGGACAAGAATCGACACCAGTCTTTCGATGCCCGGCGTCAGTTATTCACTGCTAGGAACTGACCTCCGACTTGAACTTTCTCAGCGACCGGTGCCTCGGCCGCTCGGGCGCGAGCACTGCCGTGAGAACCTCGGCGGTGGCAAGAGCCGCGATCACCGCCGGCCGCTTGTCCTTGAGCATCGCACCGCCAATCGGGCAGACGAGTTGGTCGAAAAGCTCAGGGCGCTCGATTTCACGGGAGAGCCAGTTTCTGAAGGTTGCGCGTTTCGTTTTCGAGCCGATCATGCCAACGTAGGAGGCATCCCCGCGGGCGAGCGCCTCCGCGGCGATGAGGAAATCCAACGCATGGTCATGGGTGAGGATGACGAAGGCGCTACCTGCCGGTGCATCGCGAACGATGGTCTCCGGCATGGCCGTGAGCCAGGTTTCGACGCCCGGCACATCGACCGTTGCAAGCTCGTGCTCGCGCGTATCGACCAGCAGAGTTCGGACCGGCGTAAGCGACAGGGCGATGGCGAGTGCATTGCCGACATGGCCGGCGCCGAAAACATAAACGTGAGGGCGACGCGCCAGCTCGCCGTCGCAGCGCTCGACCAGCTTATTGTGGGCTTCGTCGTCGACGGCCGCAAAGGAGAGCGCTACGCGGCCGCCGCAGCACTGGCCGATTTCCGGGCCGAGGGGTATTTCCAACCGATCCTCGGCAGAAGCACCCTTGAGCAGCTCTCGCGCGTGGTCGATCGCCAGATATTCCAATTGCCCGCCGCCGATCGTGGCAAAGATCCGGTCGGGAGAGACGAGCATCCAGGCATCCGTGTCGCGCGGAGTGGAGCCAGCCGCTCCCGTCACCTCGACGAGGATGCAGGCCGCCTCCTGGGCGAGAAAATCCCGGATGTCCTCCCTCGTCGCCATCTCCATCATCCATTCGTTTTAGCGGCGCGCAGTCGCTCGATCGCCATCAGCACCCGCTCCGGCGTCGCCGGCGCATCGATGCGCGGCGGAATACGATAGCCCGCAACACTCGCCGCGGCCATGGATATCGCTTCGAGGACGGAAATGCCCAGCATGAAGGGCGGTTCCCCGACCGCCTTCGAGCGACGGATCGTCTCCTCGCGATTGACCGACCATTCGGCGAGACGCACGTTGAAGACGCGCGGCCGGTCCGAGGCGAGCGGGATCTTGTAGGTCGAGGGGGCATGGGTGCGCAGTCGTCCCTGCGCGTCCCACCAGAGCTCCTCGGTCGTGAGCCAGCCCATACCCTGGACGAAGGCGCCTTCCACCTGGCCGAGATCAAGCGCCGGATTGAGCGACCGGCCGACGTCATGGATGATATCGGTACGCTCGACCCGGTATTCGCCGGTCAGCGTGTCGACACTAACCTCGGAGCACGAGGCGCCATAGGCATAATAATAGAACGGGCGGCCCCTCCCCTCCGAGCGATCCCAATGGATCTTCGGCGTCTTGTAGAAACCGGCCGCCGAAAGCTGCACGCGCGCCGCATAGGCAGACTTGATGAAGTCGACAAAGGCAATGCGATCGGCACCGACTCGGATCGTATTCGGCTCAAACGCCACGTCCGCTTCGCTGACGCCGTAGCGCTCCGACGCAAAGCGCACCAGGCGCGCCTTGATCTGCTGGGCCGCATTGGCGGCGGCCATTCCGTTCAGGTCGGACCCGGAGGAGGCTGCGGTCGCCGAGGTGTTCGGCACCTTGCCGGTCGAGGTCGCCGTTACCTTGATCCGGTCGAGATCGACCTGGAACTCGTCGGCCACGAGCTGGGCGACCTTGGTATAGAGCCCCTGCCCCATTTCCGTGCCGCCATGGTTCAGTTGGATCGACCCGTCCGTATAGACATGGATCAGGGCGCCAGCCTGGTTGTATTCTGTCTTGGTGAAGGAGATGCCGAACTTCACCGGCGTCAGCGCAATGCCGCGCTTGACGACGTGGCTCTCGCGGTTGAAGGCAAGCACGGCCTGCCGGCGGGAAGCGTAGTCGGCCGAGACCTCCAGCTCTTCGATGATCCGGCCGATGATGTTGTCATCCACGGTCTGGTGGTAGGGTGTGAGATTGCGCCCCTCGCCGCCGTAGAAGTTGAGCTTGCGGATCTCGAGTGGGTCCTTGCCAAGAGTATAGGCGACGTCCTCGATCATGCGCTCGCCGCAGACCATGCCCTGCGGGCCGCCGAAGCCGCGAAAGGCGGTATTCGAGACCGTATTGGTCTTCAATGGCCGCGAGCGCAGCCGGACGTTCGGATAAAAATAGCAATTATCGGCGTGGAAGAGCGCGCGGTCGGTCACGGGCCCGGAGAGATCGGCCGAGAAGCCGCAGCGCGCAGCGAAGACCGCGTCCACCGCCCCGATCCGGCCGTCGTCATCAAAACCGATCTTGTAGCCGACATGGAAATCGTGGCGTTTGCCGGTCGCCGTCATGTCGTCGTCGCGGTCCGGGCGCACCTTGACGGCGCGGCCGAATTTCTTCGCCGCAAGCGCCGCGACCGCGGCGAAGAGGTTCGCCTGGGTCTCCTTGCCGCCGAAGGCGCCCCCCATGCGACGGACATTGACTGTCACCGCATTGGACGGAACGCCGAGCACCTGCGCGACCATGTGCTGCGTCTCGCTGGGATGCTGGGTCGAGGCTAAGACCGTCACCTCGTCGTCCTCGCCCGGGATGGCGAAGGAGATGTGGCCTTCGAGATAGAAATGATCCTGGCCGCCGATCCGCATCTCGCCCTCGACGACATGCCGCGATCTGGCAAAACCGGCAACGATGTCGCCCCGCTCGAGCTTCAGCGGATCGACGACCAGCGGATAATCCGCGGCCGCCGCCTCCAGCACGTCGGTAACGTGCGGAAGATCGCGATATTCGATCCTGGCCTTTGCTGCTGCACGCCTGGCTGCGTCACGTGTGGTGGCGATAACGGCGAAGATCGGCTGGCCGTGGAACTCGACCTTACCGGTTGCGAAGACCGGATCGTCGTGCTTATGCGCGGGGCTGATGTCGTTCTCGCCGGGAATATCCCCCGCGGCCAGCACGCCGACGACGCCGGGGCTGGTCTTCACGGCCTCGAAATCGATCGACAGAATTTCCGCATGTGCGCGCCCGGACAGTCCGAGATAGCCGTGCAATGTGCCGGCCGGCTCCGGGATGTCGTCGATATATTCGGCCGTTCCCGTGACATGCTTGCGGCCGGATTCGTGCCGCTCCTTCTCGTGGACGCCGCCGCGGATGCGGTCGATGGGCTGCATCACGTTCATCGCTCCACCTCCTAGACAGCGACCGCGACAATGCGGTCGATACGCGTGTTTCGTGTCTCCTGAGTCTCCAGATAGAAGCGCCTGAGAAGGTTCTTGGCGACCAGCATGCGGTAGTCCGCCGAGGCGCGCCAATCGCTGAGCGGCGTGAAATCCTGATCAAAGGCGGAGACGGCCGCCTCGACTGCGGCTTCGCTCCAGACGGCCCCCTTCAGCGCGGCCTCCACACTGGCGGCGCGCTTCGGCGTGCCGGCCATGCCGCCGAAGGCAATGACCGTATCGGCAACCCGGCCTTCCTCGAACTTCACGCGGAAAGCGCCGCAGATGGCCGAGATGTCCTCGTCGAAGCGTTTGGAAATCTTGTAGACCGCAAGACGCTCCTCCTCGCCAATGAACGGAATCCGGATGTTCTCGACGAATTCGCCAGGCTCGCGATCCTGCCTGCCGTACTCGATGAAGTAGCCCTCGAGCGGCAGCGTCCGCCGCCTCTTCCCCTTTCGCAGCGACACCGATGCGCCGAGCGCGATCAAAGCCGGCGGCGTGTCGCCGATCGGAGAGCCGTTGGCGATATTCCCGCCGACGGTACCCATGTTGCGCACCTGCTCGCCACCGATCCGATCCCAGAGCTCTCGCAATTGCGGGAAGTGACGCAAAATGACCGGGTGGGCCTCCGTATAGCTGACACCTGCGCCAACCGTGATACCGCTCCCATCGGCGGATATCCGTCGCAGCTCATCGAGATGAGAGAGGTGAACGACCGGCGCGATCTGGCGCATGAACTTCGTCACCCACAGCCCGACATCGGTGGAGCCGGCAACAATCGTCGCCTTCGGATTGGCTTCGAGCACCGCGGCCAGATCGTCGACCGAGCCTGGCAGCACGATGCGTTCGTCTTCGCTGCCGATCTCGACGCGACGGCCATCCTTGAGCAAGGCGAGCTGTCGGGTGATCGTATTGCGCTCGGCAACGAGCGGATCCTTCCCGAGTTCTCCGATCGACGAGATCGCCTCTGCCGCGCGGATGATGGCGGCATAGCCGGTGCAGCGACAGAGATTGCCCTGCAGCGCCTTCTCGATCTCCCGGATACTCGGTTTCGGGTTTGCCATCCAGAGGCCGTAAAGCGACATCACGAAGCCGGGCGTGCAAAAGCCGCATTGGGAGGCATGGGTCTCGACCATTGCCTGCTGCACCGGATGCAGCGGACCGTCCGGCCGGGAAAGCGCCTCCACCGTCACGACATGACAGCTATCGAGCGAAGCAACGAAGCGGATGCAGGCATTGACGGATTCGTATTTCACCCGGCCCTCGAACAATCGGCCGACGAGCACTGTGCAGGCGCCGCAATCGCCTTCGGCACAGCCCTCCTTGGTGCCGCGCAGGTTGCGATCGATGCGCAGGAAGTCGAGCAGGGTCTGGACCGGCGAGACGTCGGCAAGCTCGACCAGTCGGTCGTTCAGAACGAAACGGATCGTGTTGCGGATCTCGGTGGTCATGGCTTTTCAGCTCCCGCGATAGGTGGAATAGCCGAAAGGCGCAAGCAGGAGCGGCACGTGATAATGCGCGGCCGGATCGGCGATTCCGAAGCGGATCGGAATAAGGTCGAGGAACGGACCGGCATCGCGTTCGACACCCATATATTCGCCCGCGTGGAACCGCAGTTCGTAGGTCCCGCTTTCCATCGCATCGCCGCTGAGCATCGGCTCATCGCATCGGCCATCATCATTCGTGCGGATCGAAGCGATATGCTCGCGCCACTCGCCATCGAGACGATAAAGGTCGATCCGCAGGTTCGCGGCCGGTTTGCCGCTTGCCGTGTCCAGCACGTGGGTCGTCAGCCGCCCGGCGCCGCCGTTCTGTGTTTGCATGCCTATTCTCCTCCCGACTCGCTCTCGGTAGTCGATGGCCGAGTATCCGGAGGACCGCCCGCCTTGTGTAGCGTGCTCAAGCTTCGAGACTTTCAAAATTTTCCAGGGGAATTGGCCCGAATGTTTCTCGCTACGAATCCTTTCATCGAGAAAACCAAAGGAGGATTTGCTTCTCATGAGATATCCGCGCGATCTCCACGGCTACGGCCCAAGTCCGAAGATCATCTGGCCGGATGAGGCCCGCATTGCCGTGCAATTCGTCGTCAATTACGAGGAGGGCGGCGAGAATTGCATACTGCACGGCGATGCGGCCTCCGAGGCGTTCCTGTCGGAAATCGTGGGCGCGGAGCCCTGGCCCGGCAAGCGTCACTGGAACATGGAGTCGATCTACGAATACGGTGCGCGCGCCGGCTTCTGGAGATTGCACCGGCTTCTTACCGGCCGGCACGTGCCGGTGACGGTCTACGGCGTCGCAACCGCCCTGCAGCGATCCCCCGCACAGGTAGCCGCCATGCAGAGTGCCGGCTGGGAGATCGCTTCCCATGGGCTGAAATGGATCGAGCACAGGGATTTCACCGCCGCGGAAGAGCGCGCGATGATGGCCGAGGCGGTCCGGCTCCACACGATCGTCACCGGCGAGCGGCCGCGGGGCTGGTATACCGGCCGCTGCTCGGAGAACACGCTCGACCTCATCACGGCGGCCGGCGGCTTCGATTATGTTTCCGACAGCTATGCGGACGACCTGCCTTACTGGCACGACCATGCGGGCCGGCACCAGCTTGTCATCCCCTATACGCTCGACGCCAACGACATGCGTTTCGCAACGGCACAGGGCTTCAATAGCGGTGATCAGTTCTTCAGCTATCTGAAGGACAGTTTCGACATGCTCTACGCCGAAGGGCTGGCCGGTTTTCCGAAGATGATGAGCATCGGCCTTCACTGCCGTCTCGCCGGACGGCCCGGGCGTGCGGCCGCACTCGCCCGCTTCATCGACTACGTCAAGAGCCATGAAAAAGTCTGGCTCGCCCGCCGTATCGATATCGCCCACTACTGGGCCGAGGCCTACCCGTTCCGCCCGAACGACGATCGCCCCTCGCGGCTTTCCGAGGAGGATTTCGTCGCCCGTTTCGGCGGCGTGTTCGAGCACTCGGACTGGATCGCCCGGCGCGCCTTTGCCGGCGAGCTCTCGCCTGCCAACGACACGGCACTTGGCCTCCATGCGGCGCTGACGGGGGTCTTCCGGGCGGCGAGCGAGGCCGAACGGATTGCCGTTCTCAACGCCCACCCGGATCTCGCAGGAAAGCTCGCCCAAGCAAAGCGCCTGACCGAGAGCTCGACCGACGAGCAGGCCTCGGCCGGCCTCGACGCGCTGACCGATGGCGAGCGCGAACGCTTCACCACCCTCAACGGCGCCTATGTCGAGAAATTCGGCTTTCCCTTCGTCATGGCGGTCAGGGGGCGCAGCAAGGACGAAATCCTCGCCGCTTTCGAAGACCGGATCTGCAACGGCCGCGACACCGAATTCGAGACAGCCTGCCGCCAGGTGGAGCGCATCGCGGCTCTTCGCCTCCAGGACATGCTGCCGAGCTGACGAGAACAAGCGCAACGACCTCCAAGAGAAACCGGCCGGACCCGCATTGCTGCGGGTCCGGCCGTTTCCATTGTCCCGAAACGTCACTCGGCGAAGAAGGCAAAGCGCACGATGAACAGCGCTGCAACGATCTGCGTCGCCGGGTGGATGACGGTCCAGCGGCCCGTGCACAGTTTCAGGATCACGTAGCTCACGAAGCCGAAGGCGAGGCCGTTGGCAATCGAGTAGGTGAAGGGCATGGCGAGCGCGGTCAGTGCAGCCGGCGCCGCCTCGGTCAGGTCGTCCCACTCGATTTCCGTCAGTTCGCGCATCATCAGCCCCGCAACGTAGAGCAGCGCCGGCGCGGTTGCGTAGGACGGGACGGCGGCGGCAAGCGGGGAGACGAAAAGGGCCGCGAGGAACAGCACCGAGATGGTGAGCGCGGTCAGCCCGGTGCGGCCGCCCGCCTGCACGCCGGAGGCGCTTTCGACATAGGCGGTGGTGCTGCTCGTGCCGATCATCGAACCGGCGATGATTGCCGAGCTGTCGGCAAGCAGCGCGCGGCCGAGGCGGCTGGGCTTACCTTCTTCCACCAGCTTCGCCCGCTTGGCAACGCCGATCAGCGTACCGGTGGCATCGAAGACTTCCACGAGTACGAAGACGAGGATCACATGGACGAGGCCGCCATGCAGCGCGCCCATGATGTCGAGCTGGAAGAACGTCGGTGCGATGCTCGGCGGTGCGGAAACGACGCCCTTGAATTCGGAGACGCCGAGAACCATCGACAGAACCGTCACCACCAGGATGCCGATCAGGATCGAACCGCGGACCCTCAGCGAGTCGAGCACCGCGATGACGAAGAAGCCAAGGATCGCCAGCAGCGGGCCGGTTTGCTTGAGGTCGCCGAGGCCGACCAGCGTCGCCGGATTGTCGACGACGATGCCCGCATTCTTGAGCGCGATAATGCCGAGGAAGAGGCCGATACCGGCCGCAATGGCGCTCCGCAGCGAAGGCGGAATGCCGGCGATCAGCCAACTGCGGACGCCCGTCACCGTCAAGAACAGGAAGATGATGCCCGAGATGAAAACGGCGCCAAGCGCCTGCTGCCAGGTGAAGCCGAGCGCGGCCACCACGGTGAAGGCGAAGAAGGCATTGAGCCCCATGCCCGGCGCCATGCCGATCGGCCAATTGGCGACGAGCGCCATCACGGCGGAACCCAAGGCCGCCGCAAGACAGGTCGCGACGAAGACCGCGTCGCGATCCATGCCGGTGGTCGACAGGATATCCGGGTTGACAAAGATGATGTACGACATCGTCAGGAATGTCGTGAGACCGGCCACCACTTCGGCGCGGATCGTGGTGTCATGCTCTTTCAGTTTGAAAAGTCGCTCGAACATTGTTCCTCCCTTGGATCACGACGATCATGGACGTGATCGTTCCTCACGGCAGGACACGGACTCCTGGAATCCGGCCGCCTCTCCTCGACCCGCTCCGGCAGTCGCGCCGCCGTGAGACAGGGGCCGGCAGCCGCTCCTCCGGCTCCGACCATTGTTGTTTCTGACCGATCGTCGGACGATCCATGCAAACGGCCACGGCGGCCCGCGGGCCGCGGCGCATGAGCGCTCTCGCCTCTCATTCGCAGCCCGGCAATTGTGCTTCGTCGCGCGAGCGACCGCTAGCCACCCATTTCCCAGCGGAAGACGAAACACTTTCAAAAATCCCGCGGCAGTCGGGACGCGGCACCCGCTCGGCGATGCCGAACGGGCGGGGCTCTGAAACCACCTTTGCTACTATTGCTTTCGGTCGAAGCCTACTTGTGCGCGCCGGCCGCTCGCGCCGAGAGGGCTTGCCTCAATCGCTGGCGGACGTCTTCGGGCTGGTCCACAAGAGCCGTTGCGACCGTCCGGAGTTCGCATCTCAGCCCGTAAAGCTGATCCAGCAGCGCCAGGATAATCGGCACGGCGTCATCATTGACGTTCATGTCGCTTCGCAGTTCACAGACCAGGCGAATTCGAGCGACGTCGACCTCGTCGAAAAGGGGGCCGCCTTCGCCCTGCGACGGCATGATCCAGCCGCGCTGCACCCATTGGCGCAATTGCCTGAGGGTGACGGCACCGAACACTTCGAGGACTTCCCTTTCGCGCAGCTTCATGAGGCCCTCCGTAGCGCGCCGCGCGGATCATAGGCATGCGTCCCGCGCCAGCCTTCCATGAATTTTTCGAGGTCAGGATCAACCTTCTCCGGCAGAACAACGTTCAGAACGACGCGCTGATCCCCCGCCGGGCCCTGTTGAGGCTTCACGCCCTTGCCCCTGAGACGAAGGACATTGCCGGTGTTCGAACCTTTTGGGACGGTCATTGATACGCGGCCGGAAATCGTCGGCACCTCGACCTTGGCGCCGAGCACTGCCTCATAGAGCGTGATCGGCAGGTCGATTTCGATGTCGTTGCCTTCGCGACGGAAAACCGGATGAGAACGGACGCTGACTTGGATCAGGGCGTCTCCGTTCTCGCCGCCGCCGATCCCGGGCGTGCCCTTCCCCTTGAGCCGTAGCGTGCTGGCATCGCGCGTGCCGGCGGGAATCGTAAGATCGAGCGTGTTTCCGTCGGGAAAGGTGATGCGGCGCCGGGCACCGTTGACGGCCTCAAGGAACTCGATCTCCAACTGATAGTAGAGGTCCTGGCCGCGCGCCTTGAACCGGCCGCCGCCCCTTCCCCGGCCGAAAAGGTCGGAAAAGATGTCCGACATATCCTCGAATTCGCCCGCTCCGGCCGAAGATGTATAGCGGCGTGCCTGGTCTGCATCGGCATAGTGCCTGTAGAAGTGCTGCTGCGGCCGCTCTGCCCCCGAGGCATCGATCTCGCCGCGATCGAAGCGGGCGCGCTGCTCGGGGTTGTTCAGCAGTTGGTAGGCCGCCGAAAGCGCTTTGAATTGGGCTTCCACCTCCTTGTCGCCCGGGTGCAAATCGGGATGCAATTGCTTCGCGCGCTGGCGATAGGCTTTGCGGATATCGTCCTGCGTGGCCGTGCGCGAAACACCAAGAACCTGATATGGATCGTCACTCACCGATTGCCCTCCATCGATTTCATCCGCGGATCCTCGCCTCCAGTCCTGCCATCCGTGGTCTTTCCAAGACCAAGGCGTGCGCGCCACAGCACTACGGCACCGAATGGAGGACCTGACCACTCACAGGCGGCGGATCCTGCCATAAGGACATGGTGTCATCGAGCGTCGATTTCAAAAAGGGAGTGATCAGGGAACAGCACGCCGGCCAAAGTCGTCAGCCGGTAGAACCTTGATTCGAGTGGCGCAGGCGGATCTCCGCGCCGCCGCTAGATCACGATGATTTTAGGTCGGATCGACCTAAAATCATAAACGTGATCGATTCTAGGAAATTAGCGCGGGATGCGGGCGGATAACCGCGCACAGTTTCCCGCGCTAGGCGGGTCGCAGAAGTGGCTCAGCCCTTTCTCTCGGCGGTTGCGACCGGTTCCGTCGTCAGTTTGAAATCCGCCATCTCCTCCACCGTGAGGTAGTAGAGCCGGTCCGGCGGCGTTTCGAGGGCATTGAACCAGAGTCCGGCGCCAATGCCCATCGCATCGAGGTGGCGGGCGACGCGGGCGGTGGTGGATTGCGCGGCCGACATGGCCTGTTCTGCCGTCGTTTGGTGTCCGCTGCCGTCAAACACCTGGTGCACCCCGACGACGGCATCCTTTTCGGCCATACGCCCAACGCCGCCGGCAAAGACGATTGGGCAGGAGGAGGCGCAGAGCGCTCTCGTCGCCACCTTGGTGTCGAGCTTCTTTTCGCGGATCAGGTTCGACATGGCGAGCGCGTCCTCCACCGACCCGCCCGGGGAATTGAGCGCCACCGTCCTCACATATTCACCGCGCGCCTCGATCTCCTCGGCGAAGCGCGCCGCTGCCCCGAGGTCGATGGTACCTTCGGCGAGCAATAGGCCACCGGATTTGAGTTCGAATTTCATCGGCTGGCGCAGCACTTCGCCGGAGGTCGCGGGTTGTACCGGCGGAGCGTTCGGCACGCCCTCGGTCAGAGCCGGGGGCAGGACCGGCTGATCCTGAAGAAGCGGGTCGGTGCCCGGAAATTCGGCATTCATGGCCGCGATTTCGCGCATATCGATCCAGAGGAATATCCCCGCCGCCGACAGCAGGGTGATGAAGGCGCCGCGCATCAGCGCACCGTCGTCGAGCCGCGCCAGCGCCTTGAAAGCCTCATCGATCCTCATGCGACCGATCCTTTGCACGCGCCCTCGCCTCCAGGCTGGTGATATTGTTGGGCTCTTCGCCCTCCGGAGGGACGCCAGTCTCCGATGGGCTCACCGCTTTTGCCGTCACGGCTCGCTGTACCTCAAGCGCTTTCAGGAGCTCGGCCGCCGTAATGCGATCGGCAAACGGCATCTTCTCCTCCTGCTTGCGGATGACGCCGTGCACCGTGGCCAGAATGAAGACCAGGACGCCCGGCAACAGATCGATGGAAATGGCACCGGCCCAGGCCGGGATGAAATCGGTCGCGTAGCGCAACACGGCTTCGGCGGAGGAGAGCGGCACGAAGCGGCGCTCCGCCACGGGTGCACGGGCGAGAATTTCGTCGGCCGCTTCGGAAAGAACCTTGGACTGCGCCGCGACCGACGACCGTACCGTCTCCATCACCGCGTCCTGGCGGTTGACAAGATCGGCATCGCCGCCATCGGCGACCGGCGCGATGAAGCCGAGGGAGAGGTCGTCCGCGGCGCGGCGGATCGAAGGCGCGATCGACGTCTGTCCCAGGGAGGCTATCACACCCGTGAGCGCCACCACTTCGGAGGAGAACTGGTCGGCACGCGGTGCCACGGCGCCTGGCGCCGAGACGAGCTTGCGCATAGTTTCGAGCCGCTTCTGCCCGTCATTGAACAGTTTCGTGACCTGTTCGCGGGAGGCATTGACGCCATTCTCCAGCTCCTTCATCTGCGCCGACATTTGCGACAGAAGCTGCACCACGCTCCCGGAACCTTGCGTCCCCGTCAGCGCTCCCGATTGCCGCTCCGAGACGGCGAGCTGGGCGAAGCGTTCGGACGCGCGCTGGATATCGGGAAGAAGGCTTTGGGCCGCGAGTGCATTCTGATGCGCCTGATCGAGGTCACCGCTATAGTCCTCTACCGTTTCCGCAAGATGCTGCTCGAGCGCGGCCGAACCGGCCAGTGCCGCCGCATTGAGCCAGCTCGACATGGCGATGATCATCGCCGCGCCCAACGCCATCACACCCAACATCGCCACCCGGCCCGCATGAGTGGTCACGTGCGGATAGAAGCGGGCCATATAGGACCAGAAGGCGTAGATGGCGACAGAGACCGAGGCCGAGTAGATCATCGCCGCGAAGAACACCGCGGTCGGCGAGCCGTCGAGAAGGCTGCGCACGCCGAGATAGGTGTAGACGCCCGAAGCGAGCGCCAGCACTGCGAGCGCAAAACGCGTCATGGTCTCGACGGCCGCGACGCCCTCGTGCAAACGTTGGGATGCTCCGAGCGTCATGAGCGAAATCTCCGCAAAGGAATGTATTCCTTAACAAAGAATGAAGAAGCGGGCGGAATAAAGGCCGTCACTGGCGCCAATCGGTGTAGCGCCTCCGGAGAGCCGGGTATGTGCTTCAAACGTTGAGATTGTGTGTGGCTAAAGGGAGGTCGCGAGGGCGTCTTGTCAGACGCGCAAAGTCACCGCACCACTTTGAATTGCTGCATATCTCCGAGCGCGGCCTAAGGAGATAGGCAGTAGCCCGGGTCTTCGCTCGCAAGCTCCGCAATGCGCTTGCGAAGGAACGCCTTCTCCGGTTCCTGACGGCAGAGATCGAGGGCGGCCTGGTAGCCGAGGCGCGCCTCGGGGAAACGCCCGAGTTGGCGAAGGAAATCTGCACGGGCCGCATAGGCGAGATGGTAGTTCCGCAGTTCGCCCCTGGACAAGATAGCCTCCAGGAGCTCAAGCCCCGTCGCCGGCCCCTTGCACATGGCTACGGCCACGGCGCGGTTGAGTTCGACGATGGGAGATGGGCAGGCAAGCAGAAGCAAATCGTAGCATGCGACGATGCGGCGCCAGTCGGTCTCTTCCGCATTCCGCGCCCGCGCATGTTCCGCGGCAATGGCCGCCTGCAGGGTGTAGTAGCCAACTATCCGGCCGCGAGATGCCGTATCGACCAGGGCAAGGCCTTCCCGGATCATTTCCAAATCCCAAAGAGAGCGGTCCTGGTCGGCAAGCAGGACGATCTCGCCGGACTTCCCCCGTCTTGCGGCCCGCCGTGACTCCTGCAACAACATGAGTGCCAGCAATCCCGAAACCTCGGCATCCGGAAGAAGGGCAAAGAGCGTTCGGGAAAGGCGAATGGCCTCGGCGGTCAAATCCGCTCTGATGAACTCTCCTCCGGAGGAGGCCGAGTAGCCCTCGTTGAATACCAGATAGACGACATGAAGGACGCGCTGAAGCCGGTCAGGCAATTCCGCCTCGTCGGGCACTTCGTAGGGGATCGCCGCCGAGCGGATGCGATTCTTCGCACGAACAATCCGCTGCGCGACCGTGGCGGCGGGCATCAGGAAAGCATGCGCAATCTCCTCGGTCGTCAGCCCGCATATTTCCCTCAACCCCATGGCGATCTGTGCGTCCGCTGGAATGACGGGGTGGCAGCAGGCGAATATCAGGCGCAGCATATCGTCCTCGATCACCTCAAAGTTGCCGGCTTCCACGTCGGCCGCCGGATAAAGACTATCCTCGACATCCTTCGCTCGCGCCTCGAAACGCGCCTTTCGCCTCAGATGATCGATGGCCCGGAACCGCCCCGTCGAGACCAGCCAGGCAGACGGGTTTGAGGGAACGCCATCTCGGGGCCAGCTTCGCGCCGCCTGGAGGAATGCATCATGCAGCGCCTCCTCGGCCCGATCGAAATCACCGAGCAGGCGGATCAAAGTTGCAAGCACCTTTCGGGATTGCGAGCGGTAGATCTCGTCGATCAGGTTCTGCACGAAACACCTTCCCCGTTGTCAATCTTCCTCACTGATAGAGTAAGTCGGACGCACCTCCAGAGCGGCGAACCTCGCGAGAGGCGAACGGCTGGCTATGTGGAGAGCTTCCTCCATACTCTCCGCCTTGAAGAGAATGATGCCGCCAAGGAATTCCTTGATCTCTGCGAAGGGCCCGTCGGTGATCGAGATCTTGCCATCGCGCGTGCGCACTGTCTTTGCGGTTGCCGGCGCCCGCAGAGCCTGAGCAAGGATCAGGTGTCCGCGATCGACGAGCCCATCGTCGTAGGCCCTGCAGTCCATCGTGAGCTTTTGCTGCTCCTCCTCGGAGAGGTCCTCAATTGCCGAAGTTTCGAACCATATCTGGCAAAGATAGTTCATCACCCTCTCCTTACGAACGGCTGCCGAAATCATGGATCGGCCGCACCTCGATGCTGCCGAGCTTGGCGAGCGGGATGCCCGCGGCAATGCGGATAGCCTCGTTCAGATCCTTCGCCTCGACAAGGATGAAACCGGCGATCTGCTCCTTGCTTTCGGCGAACGGGCCGTCGGTCACCGAGATCTCGGCTTGACGCACCCGAACCACGACCGAGTTCGCCGGCGGCTGCAGCGCTTCGGCCGCAACCATATGACCGCGCCTGGCGAGGTCCTGATCGTATTGCAGGGAGTTTCTGTCGAGTTCATCCTGCTCCTCCTTGGACAAGGCCTCGAAAGTCCCCTCTTTGCACCAGACCAGACAAAGATATTTCATGATGCGTTCCTCCTGTGGTCGACAACCTATTGACGATCAACCTAGGCAGGATTCGACAAAGCCCAAGGATTTTCTCTTCAGTCTGGCGAGCGCATGTCGAAATGCGATGGCGGCGTTCGACCATTGGCCGTCAATCCCATTAGAAGGAGCGCCGGCCATGAACATCCTTGACGTCGCACTTGCAATTCAGATCCGTTTGCCAGGCGAAGGGCCAAACGAAATCGGCAATATGGAGGCGCGCCGCGTCTTCCTGCGACTATGCGCCTTCGCGCCGATCCTGGCGACGATGGTTGGCGTGCTTGAACTCGCCGCACCGGAAGCGCCTCCTGTTGACGCCGCGCTGCGGCCCTGACGGGTGTGGAGCAGCGCGTCCGGCCGAGCCCGATCTCCCTTTAGATCCTATTGAAAGCTCCTCGTGGCGGTTCGTCCGGTGTCTTGTCTGCGCCGGCGTCCCGCACGGCGCCTGGCTATCGGGACGCGGGCGCGCTCTATCCCGCCTGTGGCGCGCTGCTCTCGCCGGTCTTCGCCGCCGCCGCCATGGCGCTTTCGAGAGACTTCGTCGTCGGGAACGCCCTGCGGCTCAAGCGCTTCAAGGCGCACGCGTGATGGCACGACTCTATCCGGGAATATGGAATCCGGTTGGCAATGGGCCTATATCTTGGTTCAGGAATCGAAAGGTGAACGCATGAATATCGGCGATGCCGCACGCGCTTCAGGCGTTTCGGCAAAAATGATCCGCTACTATGAAACGATCGGCCTCATTCCGCCTGCGAGCCGCAGCGGTTCCGGCTATCGCTACTACGGCGACAACGACGTCCATAGGCTGCGCTTCATTCGCCGGGCACGCGATCTCGGCTTCACCGTCGAGCAGATGGCTGATCTCCTGGCCCTGTGGGGCGACCGGTCACGCGCCAGCGCCGAGGTCAAGAAGATTGCACTCGGTCAGGTGGCGATCCTGGAGCGCAAGGCGGAAGAACTGAAGGCGATGAGCCGCACGCTCAAGCATCTGGCCGCGCATTGCCATGGCGACGCCCGGCCGGATTGCCCGATCCTCGACGATCTCTCGGGCGGCGGCGGCAAGCCGGAAACGTTAGCCGAGCCGACCCGTTTCGGACGCGCCGGGATCGATCCCCTGCAGGGTGCGCAACGATCGCGCCCGCATAGTGGGATCGAAGCGGAAAGGAGCGACCGATGACCATGCCCCGTCGGAAAGTCCTTGCCAGCTATGCCTGCGGGCTCGCTCGGCATGGGTGACGACCCCGAAGCCAGCTACGAAGTCTAGGCAATCCCACAGCAGGCGGGGAAAGCGCCGACGATCTTTCATAGCGTGCACCCACGTAGCTGAAGCGCGTTTACCGGCGTGCATGCAACGCACTTTCGCTGAGTGCATTCGCGCTATCTTGCGACGAAGAGCAGATCGAAGCCCCTGAGTTCGCGCCGAACGAGCGATTTTCGGAGCGCCGCCCAGATTGCGGACGGATTTTCCAGCCGGAAGCCGCGGAAGCTCCGGACGAGGCGGAACGTCGCCGCCACGGTGCGAAGCACCCGCAGCACGGCGGGACCGGACAGCGAAGCAGCAAGGATCTGAGGGTGCACGGCAAGGAGCACACCCGCGGTCCTCTTCCGATCGATCGCGCGAAACTGATCAAACGCCTTGTACTCGTATCCCTCGATGTCGACCTTGAAGCAAAGCCGCTCGGTCTTCGCCATTGCCTGAAGGTCGGGGATGGTCACGGTCTTGACGGTAATCGCCATGCCCGTTTCGTCGGCGATGAGCGCGGAGGTCTCCGAACTGCCAAAGCCGCCGCCCACGGAGTGGAGCACCAAGGCCTCGTCCTCGGAAAGCGCGGCATTGATGAGCTCCACCTGGCCGGCATTGCCCTCTCTCATCTGCGTCAGAACATCGAAGCAGACCGGGTCCGGCTCGACGGCAATGACGTTGTGCGCAATCTGCGCAGCCCAATAAGGGGTAACGCCGATCCAGCCGCCGATATCGATGAACGTGGTACGGTCATCGACGAGGCGTTCGATGTTGCGGAAGGTGCCGGGCTCCCATTCTCCGGCCTGAAGCCGAGCGAAGAAGCGCTTCTTTTCCGGTTTCTCGGGGAAGTATACGGTTTTCTGGAAATAGGATATGGCGCGCATGGCGCTTCTCTAGCGCATCGGCCAGAAAATCGGAACCAAGCTCACGACAAAATCATCGCGCCGCCGCTACGACCGCGCCATCGCGCAAAATGCGAAAATCTCAAGCTTCGACGCGCTGGGCGCGGCTGCGGGCCTCTGTCAGTTCGGATGTCGTCTGGCTAAGGCGATCGGCAAGAACGCGCATGATTTCCACGGCCATCTCCGGGAAATCGGCCAGCAGCTTGAGGAAATCGTCCTTGCGTATTCGTAAGGCCTCAAGCGGCGTCGTTGTCGTGATCGTAGCGGTGCGCGGCGTATTACAGAGAATGGCGATCTCGCCGATGATCGAATTCTCTTCCACCTCGGCGACCTTCAACGGCCCGGTCGGCGTCGAGACCAGCACGTCGGCTTTGCCTGACAGGATGACATAGGCCGCATCGCCGATGTCGCCCTGATTAAACAGGCTCTCTCCCGCGCCATAGAGCACTCGGTCGGAGGTGAACGCCAGCAGCTTGAGTTTCGCTGGTGGCAGACCGGCAAAAAGCGTAATCCGGCGCAGCATTTCCACTTCGTCTTTTAGGAGCATATCAGTTCGCTTTTCTCCCCATCTGTCACGGCCGCAAACACGTCCCTTCCCGATCCTTCGGGAAATATGCCTGCCTCCTCGCACAAATACTACATCAAGATGCCAATTCCTTGTAGTCGCTGTCTTTTGAAGGCGTTTCGGCAGCTTCTTCGTGCATCAGGCGTCCATTCTCGAAATGCGCAACGCGATCGAAGAGTTCCGAGAGGGCCGGATTGGAGATGACCCAAACGATCGCCGGATTGCGATCCTCATCCCTTAGGAATGCAAAGACATTCCGCGTGATCTGGTCCTGGGTACGCTGATCGAGGGCGAGCAGCGGCTGATTGAAAATATAGAAATCCGAGTTGCGCATGAGCGTGCGCGCCAGATTGAGTTTCTGCCGCTGACTTGCCGTCAAACGCTTGCCGCCCGCCCCGACGTCGAAATCGAGGCCGAAGGCCAGCACCTTGTCGTAGAGCCCAAGCGATTCGAAGAGATCGCGCACGATCGCGCGAATTCTGTCCGATCCGTCCGTATGCTTGTGGCCGATGCGGCCGAAGAGCACGTTGTCGATGATGCTGGCCGAAGCCATGTAACGGTTCGGCTCGTAATGCTCGATGATACCGGCGAGGTCTGCGGGCAGCCCTTCGCTGAACTCGCGCCGCGCCTCGACGATCTTCTTCATCAGGTCGTCCGTCAAGAGACCGAAGCGGTGCCGCGTCTCGATATAGCCGAAACACAGACGGATGATCCGGATTGCGTCGTCTTCCGAGACCTCCGCGAGTGGTCGCCCTCTCAGCTTCTGCAGGAGCGCTTCGTAAACGGGGATTTCCTCGCTTGTCATGAAGGTGAGCTGCTGGAAGAATGGGTGATCCGGAGGCAGGTCGCGGAACAGTTCGACGACGTTTTCGGCAATCTCGAGCCCCATTTGATAGAAGGTCTCGTGCAGACCCGCGCGCTTCAGCACCGTCTTGAAGAACGGGTGGCTCTCCAGTGCCCGCTCCCACCGCGCCCGATCCGTCACCGTGCCAAAAAGCAGGTTCTCGCCGACGGTCGCTTCGATATTGTAGGAGCCGGGCTCGAAGAACACGACGAGATCGCTGAGCTTTTCCGCTTCCAGACGTCGGCGCAGCGCACCGCGCATTTCGACGATCTCGCCCGCGAAGTCCGGATGTTCGGCCGGATCCATCGTCGAGCGGATAGCAAGCGCCAAGACGTCATTTGTCAGGAGCACAACGTCGAGAACCGCCCTCACCTTGGCAAAGAGATCCTCCGGACCGCTCGCATCCGCGGCAGCGTAGTCGATCCAATCGCTGTTGATGTCGTGCGACGGATTGCCGGCAAGCTTTGCTTCCAGCAACTCCCAGCGGCGATGGGCAGCCCTGTCACCCTCATAGAGGACCTCGGTCAGCGGCGCGTGCTTGAGCCCGTAAAGCAGATTGTCGCCGAGGCTGCCCTGGAAGGTGTAGACCTCGGAAGAAGCATAGGATATCCGCCGCCCGATGACTGCTTCCGGTACTTCGCGGATATCGTTGTCACCGACGACGATCCTGCCGCTTGTAGGCCATGTCAGCCGCCCGAAGGCCTCGGCCAGTGCCTCGCCGCCACCGCCGGTGCCGCCGGTGATCGCAACCGTCTCCCCCGGCCGGATCTGGAGCGATACGTGCTCGACGAGCTTCGCCCCGCCCTCATCGGCGAGCGAAAGATTGACCGCCGCAAGCGCGCCGCTCAGCGGAGGAGCCGGCACCACAGAGACCTCCTGCACCTTCGGATCGATCAGCGGTTCGACGCTGAACTGCTCCACGACCTGAGCGTATTTCACCTGAACGTCCTGGCGCGCCTGATCCCAGTCGATCAGTTCTTTCAACGGACCTGGCAGATCCTTGTAGGCGCCTATGACCGCAACGAGCTGGCCGATATCGAGCCGCCCCTGCAGGGCTAAGTAGCCGCCGATCGAGTAGAAGAGAAACGGCGTCACCTGGGCGAGGAAGTTGTTGAGAAACTTCACCAGGAACTTCCACTGGTAAAGGTCGTAGCGAATCTTGAAGATGTGCCCGAGGCGCGCGGCGATGTCGGCCCTTTCGTAGTTCGTCGTGTCATGACCGCGGATGGTGTGGATGCCGTCGACTATTTCGCTGACCCGGCCCGAGAGCTGCCGCGCCGTCAGCTGGCGTTCGCGGCCGAGGACCAGCAGCCGCTTGCGCATGCGCGGAATGATGATCGCCTGCAGGGCGACGACGAACGCGGCAATGAAGCCGAGCCAGAGATTCTGGAGCAGGATAAAGATCAGCGCCGTCAGCGCCTGCCCCCCGAGAAGCGCCGGCTGCACGAAGGCGTCGCCCGTGAAGCCGCCCATGGGCTCGACCTCGTCCTTGACCATGGTGGCGATCTCAGCAGGCTTTACCCGCTTCAAATGGTTGGGCGGGAAACGAAGGACGCGATCGATCAGTTCGAAACGGATGCGCCTGAGGAGTCGTTCGCCAAGCCGGCCCTTGTAGGTGTTGATGTAGAATTTGAAGAGCCCGTTGACGATCACGAGAAAGAGGAAGACGAGGCTGAGCGCCAGCAGCGTGCCTTGCCGGCCAAGCTCGAAGCCCGAAAACAGATCGACATGACCGAAAATCGGCAAGTCGAAGGAAATCTGCATGAAGCGCTGGGTAGCCCCAGGCGTTTCGAAGCCCTCACCCTGAATCGGCCCGTTGACGATCTGCTTCGGCAGGTCGAAGGACAGGAAGTAGGGTATCATCGACAACGCCACGACCAGCAGGATCCAAAGCTGCTGCTTGCGGGTATGGCTCCAGATGTAACGGGAAAGACGTGTTTCCATGGGTCGGCAATGAAACCTGAACTAAAGTATGGGATTGCACGGCCGCCTCGATGGCAGACGCTCGCCGCACATGGTTTCTCTACACCTAATCTTCAATGGCTTCCCTTCAACGAACCGCGAGCGCTCGCCATGAGAGCAGCGGCGAACCCCAGGTAAAGAATTTGGCGAGCCGAGCAAAACCACCTCGTGTGGCAGGGCCGCGACCATCATCTTCGCACCGGGGACCTGCAACGCGGGCGGGTCTCCCCCTCGCGCGCCGCTTGCGCTTGCTACAGGGTGAGCTTACAACAGCCGCATGACGCATGCCAGCCACTCCCCCCGTCCCGACACAGATTGGCACGAGAATGCCTACGACCTAGTGCGGGGACTGGCCGCCTATTCCGGTAGTGTGCTGGTGGACGGCCTCGCCAGGGTGATCGCAAAACACCCGGAGGCCAATATCGCCAATGCCTTCAACTATAAGCAGGTCGGCTGCAAGCTCTGGGCGCGCGACAAGCTCTTCGAAAGCGCCGGCCCCAGCTATCGCAAGGTGGCGGTACTCGGCGGCTGGTACGGCGTTCTGCCGGCCATGCTCCTCGAAGACCCGCGCTTCAATATCGGAGCTACCGTAAGCTACGACATCGATCCGGCGGTGGAAGAGGTAGCGCGCACGCTCGGTTCCGGATTCGGCGAGAGGTTTCGCGCGGTCACCGCCGATATGTACACCCTCGATTATCGAAACGTCGCAGCCGATCTGATCGTCAACACGAGTTGCGAACACATTGCAGACCTCCCCGGCTGGCTTGGCTTCTTGCCCTCCGGAACGCGCGTCCTCTTGCAGTCAAACGACTATTTCAGCGAGCCAACGCACATCAACTGCGTTTCCTCGCTCGACCAATTCCGCGCGCAAGCCGGACTCGCGCGCACCGATTTCGCGGGCGCTCTGCCGATGAAGAAATACACGCGCTTCATGCTGATCGGAACGATCTGACGGCTTCTTCTCGGGACAGCCGATCCGCAAGGATCATGGCCGTCTGCGCCGCGCCGTTCAAGTCGAGCGGCGGCATGGCCGGTTTTGGCCGAGCAAGCATTGCTTCGACGCGAAGCGCGAGCTCCTGGGGCGTGATACCCTCTTCCGGCAGGACGGTCGCCAGCCCAAGCTTCTCAAGCCGGTCCGCCCGTGTGCTCTGTTCGGTTTCCCCGCCGGCCACGAAGGGAATGAGCAAGGAAGCGCAACCGGCGCGAAGGACATCGCAGACGGTGTTATAACCGGCCTGCGAAACCGAAAGGCGGGCGCCGGCAAGCAGACTTGCAAAGTCCTGACGGAAGCGAAAGAGACCGGCGCCCGCGGGCGCCGATGCACTGAGCGCATCGAAATCCGACGGCGGCAGGTTGGGCCCGGTCACCAGACACCAGCGAAGCGCGTCCGGTAGCAACCGCGCCGCCGCAAGCGAGGCGCCGATCAATTCCTTGCCGACCGCACCGCCGCCGGCGGAGACCACGACATCGAATTTTTCGTTCGGCTGCTCCGGCGGCGGCGGTGCGACGAGGCCCGTATAAACGACCTTGCCCTCAATCTCGCCCGCGAGCGGGAAAGTCTCCTGAAGCCGCGCGAAGGCCGGATCGCCATGGACGAGCACAAGGTCGAAATGCTCACGGACGAGCGCCACCGTCTCCTCCGCCCGCCCCGGCTTCAGCCGCTCCTGCAGGATGTCGCGCAGGGAAGTCGCGACGAGGGGACGCCGTTCCATGGCTGCAATGGCGTCGAGCAGCGGCAGCAGTTCGAATCGCATCTGCCGGCGCCCGAACGGGAAAGCTTCTATAATGACCACGTCCGGGTCGGAACGCCGCAGCGCATCGATAAGCAGGTCCTTGCGACGCTCAAGGAATGCGGGCGTCACCGGATCGCCGGCCGCGTCGCTGAGACCCGAAAAGCCGCGATCGCCCGCCGCCACCGCCGGCAAGGCAATCGTCTTTATTCCCTCTCCGGGAAAGCCCGGCACGGGCAAGCCGCCCATCACCATCGTCACGTCGAAGTCCCTTTCGACAAGGGCCTTGGCAATGCGGCTCGCTCGCGCGAGGTGGCCTATTCCGAGCAGGTGCTGGACATAGAAGAAGACACGCCGTTTGTTCAAGGAACCTTCCTCCATTCGTCGTGGAAGAGCCCGATCAATTGGCGAACGCTCGACTGATGATCGAACTCGGTGCGCACCCGCCTTTCCGCGGCCGCCCCAAGGCGCTGCCTGAGTTCGGGGTCGCGGATCAGGCGCTCGAGCGCCGCGGCAAGAGCGCGTGGGTCTTCCGGCGGCACCACAAGCCCGTTCTCCCCATCCTCGAGCAGTTCCGGGACGCCTGAGACGGCCGTCGAGACGCAGGCGAGCCGCTGGCTCGACGCCTCGACCAGCACATTCGGCAGACCGTCGCGGTCGCCATCCGCCGCAATCCGGCAGGCGAGCGCGAAGATGTCGCTGTCGCGGTAGCGCGCAAGGACGTCCTTCTGGTCGAGCGCGCCGTTCCAGCGGACCCGATCGGCAAGGCCAAGCTCGTCGGCAAGTGCGCGAAGCTCCTGCGTCAAATCACCGGCACCGATATGGTCGAATCGCCAATTGAGATCCGGCAGCAGCGACAGCGCCCGCAAAAGAACATCGAACCCCTTCTTTGCAACCGCCCGCCCGACGCTAACGATCCGAACCGGGTCCCCCGGATCCGCCCCGTCGCGGCTCGAATGGCTGCCCCCGAAGACCGGGAAGCGGTCGAGATCGAGGCCGTGATAGCTCAGATGCACCCGTGATTTCGCATCCGTAAGGCCTTTGAGATGCTCGAAGCCAGTTCTGGTGCAGGTCACCGTCCAGCGGGCGCTTCCGAGTTTCTCGGAAAGCTCCCAATCGGAAGACGTCCAGATGTCCTTCGCGTGCGCCGAGCAGGTCCAGGGAACGCCGGCCATGAGGCTCGCATAGGCTGTGACCGATGCCGGTGTGTGGATGAAATGCGCATGCAGCCAGCCCGCGTCTCCCGGCCACTCCGAAAAAAGCACCAGCGCCTGCCCGAAGCGGCGAAAACGGTTACGCGTCCTGTCACGCAGGAGATCGCGAAGGAAAGGCCCGAGCGCACGCCAGAAGCCGGCCTTCGGCACCGACCTGAGAAGCGCACGCAGCACGCGTCGGGGCTCATCGTGCAAATATTCCGGCAGATAGTGGACGGCGGCGCGTATCTCGTCGTGGATAGGGTGGCGCTTCAGGTCGGTCGGACGGCGAAGCGCGATGAGCACGAGCTCGTGGCCCGCCCTTTCGAGACCAAGCAGTTCCTGCGCGATAAATGTCTCCGAAAGGCGCGGATAGCCTTTCAGGACGACGGCGATCTTTCTATTTGAGGACACGGGGATCAGCTTGTCTGCTTTACGATGCTCAAGTGCTGTTTCGATCGGTGATCGAGCCATTCTCCGACGATGTCGGAAATGTGCAGAAGCCCCTCGAGCCTCAGCCCATGGGCGCTACGGGAAGGCGGTGCGCGGTACGGCAGGGCCTTGATGGCGGCGGCGAAGCGCATCGGGTCCTCGGACTCCTGCGGCAGTAACATATCGACGAGGCCGAGGGCGGAGGCGCGCTGCGCCCGGATCAGCTGCTCCTCACGTGGTACCAGCCGCGGCACGATCAGCGCGGGCTTGTCGAAGGAAAGGATCTCGCAATAGGTGTTGTATCCGCCCATCGACACGACGCCCTTGGCGCCGGCGACCAGTTCCTCCATGCGGTTGTCGAACTCGATCATCCTGATGAAGGGTATGCTGCTGCCCTTGCGGATCAGCTTGTTGCGCTTCTTGGCCGGCATGTAGGGTCCGAGGACGACAAGCGCATTATAGGTTAGTTCCGGATCCTGCTGATAGGCGTGGATGACATCGTGGATCAGATCGGCGCCGTCGCCGCCTCCGCCGGTCGTGACAAGGATGTAATCCCCCTCCGGCCTGTGGCTCGGCATATTGTCGCGCGGAACGCCCCTTTGCAGGAAACCGACAAAGTTCATCCGGTCGCGAACGGTCGCGGGCACATCCAGTCCCACCAGCGGATCATAGAAATCGGGCGGGCCATAGACCCAGATGGCATCGTAGAACTGCTCGATCTTGCGCATCGTGTCGCGGCGTTTCCACTCGACCTCGAGCAGGTGCGGCGCGTCCATGACGTCGCGCAGACCAAGGACCAGCCGGGTTCCGTGCGCCTTCAGATATGTCAAGGTGTCCTCAACCTCGCCGCGCAGGCCCATCGGCTCCTTGTCGACGATGAAGATGTCCGGCTTGAAGGACTCCGCTGTCGAACGAATGATCGACTGGCGCATCTTCAGCGTCTCGTGCAACTCGATGTGCCGGTCGAGCGAGGTGTATTCGCCGTTTCGAAGCTTGATTACGCTCGGAATCTTCACGAAGTCGACGCGGGCGCGGTAGTCGAACGCGCCGGCAATCGTCGCGCCGGAAATGATGAGAATCTGCAGACCGCTATAGTCCTCGACCAGCGCATGCGCAATCGCACGGCAGCGCCGGAGGTGACCGAGGCCGAAGGTGTCATGGCTGTACATGAGGATCCGGGCATCTTCGAAACGCCGTGTCATGCCAGAACCTTTCTCTTCTTGAGACCGCGGCCCGCTGTAACGCGAGGCGCCCGGAGAGGTGATACCGAAGCTATTTGTAGGGATCGGCGGCGTCGCGCAACCCGTCTCCCAGGAAGTTGAACGCCAATATCACAAGAATAACAGGTATGGTCGGCAACAGCAGCCATGGGTAAAAGGCAATGACGCTGACACTCTTTGCCTCCGTCAGCAGGATGCCCCAACTCGTAATCGGCGGCCGGAGGCCGAGACCAAGGAAGCTCAGTGCGGTTTCGCCGAGGATCATGCCGGGGATCGAAATGGTGGCCGTGGCGATCAAGTGCGACATGAAGCCGGGCACGAGATGGCGCCCGATGATGCGGCCGCTTCTCGCTCCCATCAATTGCGCGGCAAGAACATAGTCCTCTTCCCTCAAGGCAAGCAGCTTCGAACGAACGGCGCGCGCAAGCCCGGTCCAGTCGAGCAGCCCGAGAATCACGGTGATGCCGAGATAGATCAGGATCGGGCTCCAGGTCGCCGGCATGATCGCCGCAAGCGCCAGCCAGAGGGGAATGCTCGGTATCGACTGCAGGACCTCGATCAACCGCTGGACGAGGAGGTCGAAGACCCCGCCATGATACCCGGCCAGTCCGCCGATGATGATGCCCAGAACGAAGCTGACGGTGATGCCGAGGAGGCCGATCGTGAGCGAAATCCGCGCGCCATAAATGATGCGCGACAGCACGTCGCGACCAAGCCTGTCCGTGCCGAGGAGGAAAAGCTGGCCGCCTTCTGCCGGACAGAAGAGATGCACGTTGCTTTCGAAGAGACCCCAGAAGCGATAACTATCGCCGCGACAGAAAAACCGGATCGGCTCCACGTCCGCAGGGTTTTCCGCATAATTCCGCTTCAGCGTATCCATGTCGAGCGTCATGGTCCGGCCATAGACGAAGGGTCCCACGAATGCGCCGTTATGGAAGAGATGAATCCGCTGCGGCGGCGCATAGATGAAATCGACGTTTCGCGTATGCAGATTGTAGGGCGCCAGGAACTCTGAGACGAGGATCATTCCGTAGAGCACCGCAAGAAAGATGCCTGACGCAAGCGCCAGCCTGTGGCGTTTGAATTTCCACCACATCAGGCGCAACTGCGACGCCTGGTTGACGCGGACTTGCTCCTCCGTCATCTCCTCGACCGAATAGGGATCGAACGGAGCGGTCGAAACGTAGTGCGGCAGGGGCTCGCCGGGCGCCGGAATGGGGGACGTCACTTGGTGCTCCTGCCTTGCAGACGAATTCTCGGATCGAGGACGGCCAATGCCAGATCGGAAATCAGCACGCCGATGACGGTGAGGAAGGCGAGAAACATCAGGAACGACCCAGCCAGATACATGTCCTGACTCTGCAGCGCCTTGATCAGCATCGGGCCGGTCGTCTCGAGCGAGAGCACAATCGCCGTAATTTCCGCGCCGGAGATGATGGCCGGCAGGATAGAGCCGATGTCGGAGATGAAGAAGTTAAGCGCCATGCGCAGCGGATATTTGAGCAGCGTCTTCGTCGGCGAAAGCCCCTTGGCTCTTGCGGTCACGACATATTGCTTCTGAAGCTCATCGAGCAGGTTGGCGCGCAAGCGTCGGATCATGCCGGCTGTGCCTGCCGCGCCGATGATGACAACCGGGATCCAGATGTGTTCGAGGATCGATTTCGCTTTCTCCCAGCTCATCGGTTCCGAGAGATATTTCTGATCCATGAGATGGCCGATCGACGTGCCGAACCAGATGTTGGCGAAATACATGAGAATCAGCGCCAGCATGAAATTCGGGACTGCGATGCCGATGAGCCCGATCAGCGACAGGCCGTAATCGCCCCAGCTATATTGATGCGTCGCGGCATAGATCCCGATCGGAAATGCGATGACCCAGGTAAACGCGATGGTAAGGAAGGAGACGAGTATCGTCAGCCACAGCCGGTCGCCGACGACATCGCTCACCGGCAACTGGTATTCGAAGGAATAGCCGAAGTCGCCCTGCAGCATGCCACCGACCCAGTAAACGTAGCGCAGCACTGCCGGCTGGTCGAAGCCGTATTCTCTGCGTAGCGCCTCGATCTGCTCCATGTCGACGCCCTCGCCCTGGGCGCGCAGTTCGGCAATGTAGCTTTCGAAATAGTCCCCCGGCGGTAGCTCGATAATGGCGAAGACGAGCGCGGAAATAACGATGAGAGTGGGGACCATGACAGCGATACGCCAGAAGATGTAGCGAAGCATGTCAGTTGCCCCCTTCCAGCCAGAACGTATCGGTCTTGTAGACGCCGAAGTAGCTCGTCGGATCGAAGCCGTAGAGCCCCTCATCCGGGAAGTTGCGCAGTTTTTCCGTGATAAGGATCGGCTGTAGCGAGGCGTTGACCAGTCCTATCGAGAAGACCTGGTCCGTGTAGATGGACAACATCTCCTTCCATATCTCTTCCCGCTCGGCAGCGTCCGAGGAAAGCCTCCAGCGCTTGAGAAGCTTGAGGAGCTCGACCACCGACGGCATATCGGGCGTCTCGCCCATCTCGCCGTGCGACATGTAGTTGAGTCCCCAGACCGGCCATTGCAACTGGTCATCCGCGGTCGGCGCGAGCTGGCCGGGATTCATGTCCGCGGTCGGCACGCCGTTGTCGATGCCAAACCACATCGACATGATGATCTCGCCGCCAATGGCGCGGCTGCGGAACGTATCGCGTTGCGAGGTGCGGATAAAGAGCGATATGCCGACCTTCTGCCAATAGTCGGCGATAAGCTGGAGGACATCCGTATCGAGCGTGCTTTCGCCGGGCGTCTCCACGACGATCTGCGCCCTGCGCCCGTCGGGCAGGAGTCGGATGCCGTCGCTGTCGCGCTCGACGAGACCGGCCTCGTCAAGCAGCGCATTCGCGCGGTCCGGGTCGTGAGCGATCCAGGCATTGGCGAATTCGGGTTCGAAGAGCGGGCTCTCCGGAAGGACAGTGTCGGCACTCTCCTTTGTCAGGCCGTAGAACATCGCCTTGTTGATTTCGCGCCTGTCGATCGCCAGCGACAGGGCCCGGCGGACTCGAACGTCCCTCAGCAACGCCCGCCAGACCGGATCCGCGCTGTTGAGATTCGGAAGCAGCGCCAGGCGCGAGCCCTGGGTCTTCTTCCAAAGCTTGACCTTCACCGGATAGCGCTTCTCTGCATCCTTGAGGAAGGTGTAGTCGACAAAGTCGATGCCGGCCGCCTGGAGGTCACTCTCACCCGTTCCGGCTTTTGCCGGAATGAGCGCGGACGAGCTGACATTGAGCACGAACCTGTCGATATAGGGCAATTGCAAACCGTTTTCGTCGACCCGATGGAAATAAGGATTGCGTTCGAAGACGAACTGGTCGGCCGGAAGCGGCGTGGTATTGCGCCAGGGGTCGAGTGTCGGCAGATCCGGATTTTCCGGCCGATAGGAACGCGCCATGCGCATATGGAGCTGGCTCCACTTCCTCAGGCGCTCCTCCTCGAGGATCGCCTTCAGCTTTTCCTCGTCCTGGTACTTCTTGTGGAACTGCTTGAGGTAGGCTGAGGGCATGGCAATGACCAGAGGCTGCGGCGCGGCGAGCTTCTGGAGGAAATCCGGGTTGGGCACCGACCAGCTATAACGCAGGGTGCGCCCGTCGAGGACTTCGAACTTCCCCGCCTCCCCGTCGATGACCAAGGCTGTCGGCAGACCCGCAGGCGCCAGATCCTCGTTGAGCAGCACATCTTCCCAGCAATAGCGGAAGTCCTCGGCGGTGAGCGGCGTGCCGTCCGACCACTTGTGGCCTTCGCGTAGGCGGAAGGTGAAGATGCGGTCCTCTTCCGACTCGTAGCTTTCGAGTACATCGGGATGGAGGTTGAGATTTTGATCGTAACCAACCAGCCGGGTATAGCCGTAGATCGTCATCAGGCGAATATCCTTCACGCTACCGATCAGCATGCGGATTCTGCCGCCATGGCGGCCGGGTTCCCGTCCCATCGCAGCGACGTTGATGACCCGGGGCGTCTTCGGCAGGCGTTCACTCAGCGGCGGCACCTTGCCTTCGGCGACGAGCGGCGCCAGAGCGTCGAGCTCGCGTGTGGCGCCGAGCAGCGTCCTCGGCAACGCGGCCGTTGCGAGCATGCCGAGCGCGGTTCTTCGCGTGATCACGGTCTTAACTCCCTTGCATTCGCCGATTTCCGGGCGAGCACGAAATGACCGCCGCCGAGATCGGCGGGAAAGAGCGCATCCGACTCGCCACCGTCGAGGAATTGTGCGCCCCATTGCCGCTGATCCGATCCGCCACTCGCCTGGAGCGACTCGAAGTCGAGCCTGCGATCGAGGTCCGGATAGGGCACCGCCGCCAGCAGCGATTTCGTATAGGGGTGGACGGGATTGCGCATCAGCACCTCGCGGGGCGCCAGTTCCACGATCCGGCCGGCGCACATGACGGCAATGCGGTCCGCCATGTAGTCGACCACGGCAAGGTTGTGCGAGATGAAGAGCATCGTCAAGCCGAGCTCCTTCTGCAGATCCTTCAGGAGATTGAGGATCTGGGCCTGCACCGAGACGTCAAGTGCCGAAACGGGCTCGTCACAGATCAGAAGCTGCGGCAGGAGAGCCAGTGCCCGGGCGATGCCGATGCGCTGCCTTTGACCGCCGGAGAAGCTGTGCGGGTAGCGATTGATGAAACGCTGATCGAGGCCAACCGCGTGCAGCAGGGAGCGTACGGTTTCGACCCGCGACTGCGGCGTACCGCGCCCGTGAATTTCGAGCGGCTCGCTCAGGATGTTCTTGATCGTCATGCGCGGCGAAAGCGACGACACGGGGTCCTGGAAAACCATCTGGATCTTCGTGCGCAGCGCCTTGAGGTCCGCTCCTTCAAGCTTCAGGACATCCACCGGCCCGTCACCGTTATCGAAAGTGACGGTGCCGCCGTCGGGCGTCACCGCTCGCATCAGAATCTTGCTGACCGTCGTCTTGCCGCAACCGCTTTCGCCGACAAGACCCAGACATTCGCCGCGGCGGATATCGAAGCTGACATCGTCGACCGCCCGGTGACGTGACCCGTCGTCGCCACCCAACCAGCCGGAACTGCGCCTCGTGAACGTCTTCGAGAGATTGCGCACCGACACGAGGACGTCCGGGCCGCCGGATCTTTTCGGCTGCTGGCTTCCAATTAGCGCTCCCGCCTTGACCGGCACTTCGCGAAGCGCCTTCAGGCGTTCGCCGGGTTTCATGTCGAAATGCGGCACGGCGGCCATCAGCCCCTTGAGATAGGGATGCTGCGGATTGCGGAAGATCGCGTCGACCGGACCGGCCTCGACGATTTCCCCGTGATAGATGACCACGACCTCGTCGGCCATATTGGCGACGACGCCGAGATCATGCGTGATCAGGAGCATCGCCATGTTCATCTTGGCCTGGAGTTCTCGCAGGAGCTGGAGGATCTGCGCCTGCACGGTGACGTCGAGAGCGGTCGTCGGCTCATCGGCAATCAGCAGCGCCGGGCGACAGATCAGCGCCATCGCGATCATCGCGCGCTGCCGCATGCCGCCCGATAGCTCGAAGGGGTACATGTCATAGGCGCGCTTCGGGTCGGCAAATCCGACATATCCCAGAAGCTCTTCGGTCCGTTGCCGCCGCTCGGCCGTGTCCCGATCCGTATGAATCTTCAGCACTTCGGAGATTTGGTTTCCGATCGTGTGAAGCGGCGACAGCGACGTCATCGGCTCCTGAAAGATCTTGCTGATGCGCGCACCGCGGATCTCGTGGATCTCGCGTCCATGGGGCTCCAGCGACAGAAGGTCGACAGGTTCTTCGCCCGCTTGCGGGTCATTGAACAAGACCCGCCCGCTGACCTCCGCCACGCTCGGCAGGATGCCCATGATCGCCTGGCTGATGGCCGACTTTCCCGAGCCGGACTCTCCGACAAGCGCGGTCACCTTGCCCGGCAATATCCTGAAGTTTGTTCCCCGGACGGCCTGCACTTCGCCGCCAAGCACCGAGAATGTGATCCGCAGACCCTCAACCCGCAGCAGGTCCGCTCCCAAGCTCATTTGCGACACACTTCCTTCGTACCCCTCCTTGCATAGTTCGACCTGGAATTATGCAAGCAACCCCAAAGCGTTACAGCGACGCTCGCGGACCGTGCGGCCGCCTCGCGAAAACAGTAGCCCAGCTTCAAAAGGCTGTCCAGCAGACCGGCAAACGGGTAAGTTCGCCTAAAAGGGGCAAGCGCCGTTCGTCAACACGTCGGCACAAATCGGAGAACGACGGAAATCGTCGTAGTAGAGCGTCCAGTCGGTGGTATCGGCAGCGCGATAGGGACCGAACTTGAAATACTGGTTTTCGCCGAGACCCTTGTCCGCATGGCCGATATGGCCTTTCACCGTCACGATCGGCTTACCATTGGCATACAGCTCAATATGGCCGGTGCCGTCGGGGCCAGGCTTGGTATAGACAGCGAAATCGATCCAGCCGGAATCGGGATTGGGCAGCGGATTGCCATGGTTGGTGACCGTCACGGCTGTCGTGCAGGAATTGAAGAGGCTGCCGTCTTCCGGCTTCCAGTTACCGTCGGTCGCAACCAGAATGCGCATCTGATTAACGTCGGGGCGGAGCCACACGGGTGTCTCGCCGGCGCCGCAGCGTGCGGGCACATTGTCGGGCCCGGTCGACGCAGGCGGCAGGTAATTGGTCTCGACAGTTGCGAAGAGCTTGCCGAGATCCATGCGCAGCGCCAGGAAGGGGCTGAAATCGCCGTCCGCACCGGGCTCGATCTCGCGTTTCCACTGCGCGATGAGATAGCGGTGATCGCCGCTCGGGATGGGATTGTCGAACTTTACCGCGAAGCCATACCACACGCCCTCGTCGTAAGGCACGCGCAGCTCCGTCTTTTCCCAGATTTCCGCCCGTTCGCTGCACCCGTCGTTCAGGCTAGGGCAGTGGGGCACGACGCTGAGCTTCAGACCGCCAGTACCGGTTCGCTTAACCAGGCTTTGGAACTCGAGCGAGCCGGCACTCTGTTCGAAGTTCTTACGGTAGTAGAGGCCGCCCTCCGGAGCGAAGTCCTTGCCCTCGAAACCGTCGACGAGCTTGCGCTCCGCCGGCGGCTGCGGCTCCGACGATTGGGCGCCCGCAACCCCGGGCAGAATGAAAATGGCAGCCAGCAAAGCGACCCGCAGCATCGATTCCCTCATTGAAGCATCTTGTCGATCAGGCCACGCGGCCCCGACACCTGTTTCTTGTTACGGTAAAGCAACATGACATGCTCGGCTTCCGAAAGTCCATCCTCCGTAGTACGCTCGGCATGTTCCTCCACTATTGCGGCAAGGGCAGCATCCCGCGGGTAAAGCACGGTGAACTTCTGGCGCACGCCGCGCAAGGTCTCCTCGCCAAGGGTCAGCCAATCGCCGCCGCAGTAATTGACGAAAGCCTCGCTGGCGACGACGCTGTGGCCGTATTTCTTCGTCAGGCTCTGCAGCCGCTGCACCTCGTTCACCGCCGAGCCGAAGACTGAAAAGGTCAACCGGTCCCGAAGCCCCACATTGCCGAACATGACATTGCCCACATGCAGCCCGATGCCGAAGCCGATCGACTCGCGACCAAGCTTTTTCCGCTCTGCATTGAGGGCGGCCATGCGCGCACTCGCGGCGCCGACGGCCGCAAAAGCCTCACGGCTGGCCAACTCAGACGGCTCCCTGTGCCTGCCGCACGGATAGACGGCGATGAAGCCGTCGCCAACGAAACTCAGGATCTGACCGCCATTTCGATTGAACGGAGTGGCGATTGCGTCGAAGAAGCCATTCAGCGTGTCGATATAGGCCTGCCGTCCCTCCTTCTCCGCCAACATTGTGGAATCGCGCATGTCGGCCATCACGAGGGCAGCGCGAACCGTCTCGCCATCGCCGCGCCTGACCTGTCCGCTCATGACGCGTCGTCCGGCATTGGCGCCGAGATAGGTCGTCAGCATGTTGTCGGCGAGTTTGCCGAGGACGGCGACCTTCGCGGCGATTGCCAGATGGTTCTGGAGCCGCAACAATGCCGCGATGACGTCGTCGCTGAAGCCGCCGTGGCGATCCGTCGTCCAGGAGCCGACCATGCCATGCTCTGACTCTGCGCCGAGTGGCTGCATGAAGGCGATATAGTCGGTCGCGCCCTGCTCCTTCAGTTCGTCAAAGATCGGAAACTCCGACGGTTCGGATGGGTCGATGCGCCTTCGTACATGGTCGAGATTGTTGCTGAGCAGGTAATAATAGGGGCTCTGCAGAAAGCGCTCCGGATTGCGTGCCAATTCCTCATGGCGCAGCCCGGTCACCTCGATGCCCCTGCCGCGCCACCAGGTAAAGCCGAGAGCATCGTAAAGCGGGTGCAACATCGAGAAGGACAGATGGACGCGCATCAACGGCAGCCCAGCCGCCGCGAGCCTTTCGCAGAAGCCGCGGACGATCGTCTCCAGCGTTTCGTCGCTGAGCGACGTACGCATGAGCCAATCCGCAACCTTGTCCAGCAGGATTTCGGAAACATTGCCATCGGTCTGGCTCATCGCATGTCCTCATCGTTGCGGTGGCGGCCGCTCCTGCTAGCCGCCAACGGACCGGCGAAGGGGATCGCCTGCCTCGGGGCAGCATCAAAGAATCTTGCACCGTCGAAATAGAAAGGCTCCTGCCGCAGACGCGGCAGACTCGTTCGGCGACCGGGTGCCGCCCGTCCCCCGCAGATATTCACGGCCGGACAGGATTTCCAGGTACCTCCGCAATTTTTCGATCGCAGCGCGAATCTTACACGAATCCCCCACTCCGTTCACACCCCCGAATTGCCGGGGTCTGGGCGGAACGTGCCGGCCCGTGCTTGACTTGAGGCTGCATAATCGCCAACAAAACGGAACCGAAATGGCGGCCGCACCGTGCCAGATCGACCGCCTGCGAAAACTGGAAGCTTATCTTGACCTCCCCTCATCACGACCGGCTCCTCGAATCGATCTCAGCGCGCACCGCCCATGTCGGCGTCATCGGATTGGGCTATGTCGGCCTGCCGCTCGCCATCGCCGTCGCGCGCTCAGGCTTTCCGGTAACGGGCTTCGATATCGACCCCGCAAAGATCGTCGCCCTCGACGACAGGTGCTCCTATATCGAGGCGGTTACGGACGACGCTCTCGGCCGCGAAGCGGCAGCCGGACGCTTCCGCTCAACGACCGATTTTGCCGTCCTCGGCCTCTGCGACGTAATCTTGATCTGCGTGCCAACGCCGCTCACCAAGCACCGCGATCCCGACCTCTCCTACGTGGAAAAGACGTCCCACTCTATCGCCAAGACCTTGCGGCCTGGCCAGCTTGTCGTGCTGGAGTCGACCACCTATCCCGGGACCACCGATGGCGTTGTGCGCGCGATCCTGGAGGAGACGGGACTGAAATCCGGCACCGACTTCTTCCTCGGCTTCTCGCCGGAGCGCGAAGATCCCGGCAACCGCGCCTTCGAGACGGCCAGTATTCCAAAGGTGGTCGCCGGCGACGGTGCGCTCGCGGCGGCGCTCATGGAGCGGTTCTATGGCGCCGTGGTCGCCTCTATCGTTCCGGTCTCATCCAATGCGACGGCCGAGGCGGTGAAGCTGACGGAGAACATCTTCCGCGCCGTCAACATCGCGCTCGTCAACGAACTCAAGGTCGTCTACGAGGCGATGGGCATCGACGTCTGGGAAGTGATTGAGGCCGCCAAGACGAAGCCATTCGGCTACATGCCTTTCTATCCCGGCCCCGGGCTCGGCGGACACTGCATCCCGATCGATCCCTTCTATCTCACATGGAAGTCGCGCGAATACGAATTGCCGACCCGCTTCATCGAACTTGCAGGCGAGATCAACTCGGCCATGCCCCGCCACGTGGTCGGGCGGCTCGCCGAAGCGCTCGACCGCCGGCAGGGAAAAGCGCTGAGCCGATCCAGCGTGCTCATCATCGGCCTTGCCTACAAGAAGAATGTCCCGGACATTCGCGAGAGCCCGTCGCTCAGGCTGATCGAACTCATCGAGGAACGCGGCGGCAAGGCTTCCTTCCACGATCCGCATGTGGACGAAATTCCCTCTACCCGCGAATATCTTTCGCTGAAGGGACGCCGGTCTGTCGCCTTCGACGAGGACACTATCCGCCGTTTCGATGCCGTGCTGGTCGCGACGGACCATGACGCCGTCGACTATGCCGCCCTCGCCCGCTGGGCACCGTTGATTGTCGACACGCGCAATGTCTTTGCGCGCCGAGGCCTCTCGGCGGAGCACATTCTCAAGGCATGACGGAAGAGCCGGCGACCCCGCTAGGGAACCGCCCCGGAAAGGTCGCCTTGAGGTTCTTTGCCGCCATCGCATAGCCGCCGGCGGCACCGTCGATGAAATGCATGTGATCGCGACTCATCGGCGTAGGAACGATGCAGGTCATCAGCGCCGAGTCCTGCCGATGCAGCCCGTAACGGCAAACACCTGCTTCCACCCCTCGCTTCAGCCGCTCCTCAATGCGGCGCAGCCGTTCGGCGCTGACGTCGATCGTCATCTTGAGCCCGTCATCGAACTTGCGGAAATCGGAATTGCTGGCGAGATCGTGCTTGTATTGCTCGACATCGAATTTGCCGAGATTGAGACCCAGCCGGAAGCACAGGAAGAGCACGAGGCTTTGCAGCGCGATCCAGGACCAGGCGAGCGGCCGCCAGCCACCGGACGCTACGGCGCGCGATTCGACCGTTATGCCCTTGATCGACAGATGCGGTTCCGGGCCGTCTTCAGGCACCGGGTGCCCCGCCCGCTCCTCGCCCTCGGCCAAGGCCACGATGTCGCCGATCAGGGCCTGGAATTCGGGGCCGCTGCCGCGCTCGCCCGGCAAGGCGATGATCGAAACGATCGCGCCGTGCCTGGAAACAATCGGGTTCCAGCGGCAGGAGAGGCCCGTCAGGTCGGGCCTCGTGCCGGGCGGCGCCGCCTCGACCTGGTAGCGACCTGCCTTCATCTCGGCTTCCGCCCAGCTTGCGCCGCCGCCGGAAAACATGGCGTAAGTGACCTCCTCGCTAGCCTTGAAGCGGGCCACGCGCATGTCGAGCCCCTGTGCCCGAACGTCGGAGACGGGAACCAGCGCGGCGCGCAGTTCGAGACCGAGTTCCTCCGCCGCCCAGGTCTTGGCAGCAGCGAGCGCCGACCGCGCCTTGACCGCCATCACCGCCGGTATCGCGGCAAGTGCCCCGTCGCCGCCGAAGACGAACGCCAGGTTTCGCTCGTCGAGCGCATTCATCAGCGCCGATATCACGCTGGCACCCGCGGTGTTGACGCTCTTGTACTTCCCGTCTGCAATCGCGCTGGTGGAATCGACGATGTCGGCAACGGCGAGCAGCCAGCCTTCAGGCAGGGGCCTGTAGTTCGCCTCGTCGGCAACGCCTTCGAACGCCTCGAAAAGCGGAAGGTTGTCGTAGAACTGCATGTCAGCTGCGTTAGCCATGGATGTCCATACCTTTCAACCGATCGATTGGGTCGTGCATTGCCAGCACTCCCGTGTGACACCAATTTCGCCCTCCTATCGCGATCATACCGATGGATAAATCACGTTGGTGCGTGAAAACCGAGTTTCAAGAGGGTTTCTCTCGGCCGTACCAGAAATGCCGAATGCCTTGCAGGACCATGATAATCTGTGCTTGTCTAGTTGGCACGCTAAGGCAAGGGGCCCGAGGCGGGCAGGATAAAGCCGGATTGGAATGCAGGAAGAAACCTTTCGCGTGAGGTTCTGGGGCGTACGAGGCAGTTTGCCGGTCTCCGGTGAGCAATTCCTGACCTATGGAGGCAATACGTCCTGCATCGAAGTCCGCTACGGTAACGAGGTGCTGATCTTCGACGCCGGTTCCGGCATACGGGAAGCCGGACTGTCGCTGATGGGGGAAGGCGTATCGAAATTCGATGTTTTCTTTACCCATAGCCATTACGACCATATTATCGGCCTGCCCTATTTCAAGCCGATCTACCGTTGCAGCACGGCGGTGCGTTTCTGGTCCGGCCACCTTCACGGGCAGATGTCGACCCGGGAGATGGTCAACGAATTCATGCGGCCGCCGTGGTTCCCGGTCGGCACCGGGATTTGCGAGGCAAGCCTGGACTGCGTCGACTTCCGGCCGGGCGATACGCTTTCGCCCCGGAAGAATGTTTCCGTCCGGACGATGAGCCTCGTTCACCCAGGCGGCTGCGTCGGCTACCGGGTCGATTGGGGTGGCCGCGCGGTCGCGCTCATCTATGACACGGAACACGAGCCAGGTATCCTCGATCCCGCGCTCCTCGATTTTATCGCCGGCGCGGACCTTATGGTCTACGACTGTACCTATCTGGAATCGGAGATGCCGACCTATCGTGGCTTCGGCCATTCGACCGGCATGCACGGCTCACGCCTGGCAAAGGCCGCCGGCATTCCGCGGCTTGCTATGTTCCACCACGACCCTTCGCGCACCGACGCGGCGCTGGCCGCGATGGAACAGGAAGTGCAGGCCTTCTTCCCCGGGGCATTCGCCGCTCGCGACCGCCAGATTATCGACCTATGAACTCGGCGACGCTGCGCCAGCGGCAGGCCGGGTGCGACGCGGTGACCTCGAACAGTTTCGACAGGAACGCCCAGACGCTCTCGTCGTGAACCAGGTGGTGGGCAAGGATCCCGACCGTTCCCTCGCCGCTACTTAGCTCATCGAGCCGCCGCAGGATTTCCTGAACGAGCTGCGCGTAGTCTCGGCCGCCGCGCGTCCCCCGCCAGTCGATCACGTCCACATGCGTATTGATGATCGCGAGCCCCGGCCGGCGAATGGCGGCGGCTTCACCGGCGCCCTCCGGGCCGAAGACAGAGAGCGCCCTGAAACCGATATTGGCGAGTTCGGCGATTACCCCCGCATCGATGCGGTTCCACGGCGGAACCAGCAGCGGCACGAAGGCGCTGGGATAGAGCGTGCGCAGGCGCGCATATCCGGTGCTCAGTTCCGCGACGACCGTGCCGCTCGGCCGGTGGGCTCCAAGCTCCTGCCGCTTTTCTCCCGCCGAGGCGTGGTTTTGGTGCGACCAACCGTGAACCGCGACACTGATGTTGCGGCGCCCGGCGAGGCAGCGCGCAAGGCGCTCGTCGGTATGCGCCGGGATGACTGCCAACGTCGCCGGCACCGAGAAGCGCTCCGTCAGATCGAGCAACCGGTGAAGCGCCGCGGTCGGTTCGACTGCATCGTCGTCGCGCAGCCAGAAATCGACACTCTGCCCGGCATCCTGTAAATGGTCGAGCCGTTCAATCAACGCTTGCCAAGCGGAGTGCCCGGTCATGGCTTGCTCCTCACATAGCGGTCGAAAATCTCGCCTAGGCGCCGGGCGGCGGCCGGAAGCGAACGTTCCTCGAACACGAAACGGCGCGCCCGTTCGCCGCACTCAACCAAAAACGTCTCGTCATCGAGATATCTCCGAATCGCCGCAGCAAGAAGCCCAACGTCCCCCGCCGGCGTCAGAAGCCCCGTCTGGCCCTCCCTGACGACAGCAGGCACGCCTGCCGTCCTTTGCGCCACGACGGGCAAGCCCGCCGCCTGCGCCTCGAGATAGGAAAGCCCGTAGGCTTCGCCGCAGCCCGGCCAGACATAGAGATCGGCGCCAGCCAGCATCCCGGAGATCGCCTGCGGCTCCGTCTCGCCGGCCCAGTCGAGCCGCTCTGCCGGGAGGGCGGAAAAGGCGTCAGACACCTCCGCGCGGGCGGGACCGTCCCCGACGACCGTCAGCGTCCAGGGCAGATCGACGAGGTGCTCCAAGGCGCGCGCCAGCATTCGAAAGCTGTCCATCTTGTCGCCCGGGCGCATCATTGCAACCGAGATCAGCCGGAAGCCGCCGTTCTTTCTTCTTTCCAGCTTCTCGAAGGGCGCCACGTCGATGAAGGGCGCAAGCATCGCGTAGCGCCCGTCCGGGATTGCGCTCTCCAGTCCATCCCTATCTCGCTGCGTGAAGCAGATATTGACCGCCGCCTGCCGAGCGCCGGCGACCACCTCGTCCTGGGCAAGCTTCCAGGCGCCGTGACCGCGACGGGACGAAAAGGAGCTTTCGGCCGTCACATAGGGAATGGAAAATTCCGCCGAAAGGCGCGAACCGATCAGGTCCGGGGACTTGTAGTAAGTGTGATAGCAGAACCATGCATCGGGTGCGCCGCCCTGCCGCCAGAGAGCGCGAAGGCGCGCAATCTCCAGATTCGCCTGAAGGCGCAGCGCCGAGAAATCCGCATGAGAGGCTTCGCGCGAAAAGCTTCGCAAGCGCGAAGCGATGTCGACCTCATGGCCCGCCCGTTGCAGCGCTTCGATGAGCATGCGCGCCATCTGCCGGTCGCCCGAGGGGACCGGGTGGTCGGGGGATTTCAACGGCGCATAGAACGCGATCTTCATTGCGCGCGCAGCTATCCCGCCTTCCCGATCCCATGTCAACAGCACGCGCGAGCACTCCCGCGCTCGCAGGACCAATCACTCAACCTGCCGCCGCGGCCCGGACGGATTTCCCAGGCTCATGCCGGTAGCCGAGCTTTTCCGAAAGCTCTCTCGCCGCCTCGGTCAGAACACGGAGATAGGCATCGCGATTGCGCAAGCCATCCTCCTTCGGCGCGACGAGGCATAGGGTCGCGATGCAGATTTCGTCCGCATCATAGACCGGCACGGCGAAACAATGGGTGAAGCTGTCGACGATGCTGTTGAAGGTGAAATAGCCGTTCCTTTTGGCTTCGCGGACTTGCGCGATGAATTCCGCCGGATCAAGCCTGTTGCCGTTCGGCAGCAGGTAATCCTCTTGCGGAATAAAGGCCAAAATCTCCTCGTCGCTCATGTGGTCCACAAGCAACCGGCCGGAGGCGGTCCACGGAATGGCGACCGGCTCTCCGATATTCGTCGAAATGCGAAAGGGGCGGCTTCCCTCGTTCATCAGAACGACGGCATATTTATTGCCTTCCAACTGGCACATCTGCGCGGTTTCGCGCGTCTCTTCGGCAATCCGTGCGAGCAGATGCTCGGATTCGCGGATAAGGTCGAACTGCTCGGCATAGGCCGCGCCGAGGAAATAGAGCCTGCGGCCCAGGAAGACGCGCCCGTCGTCACCCCGATACTCGAGTACGCCCTGGCGGAGGAGCAGATTGACGAGTTCATAGACCGACGAACGCGGTGCCTCGATCCCCTGGGCGATTTCGTTCGGGCGGAGCGGCTGGCGCTGCAGGCGCAGAAAGTCGAGGATTTCGAAGGCCCGGTCGAGCCCGCGTGCCCTGCGGTTGATTGTGTCTGCGGCGTCCGTCATCGCACCCTCGATTTCGATCGGAGCAGGACGAGATCATCCCGCCCCGGCCAATTGGAAGTTCACTTCATTTAACCTTGTAGGCGATGCAGTCAACTTCGACCTTGCAGTCGACCATCATGCGTGATTGCACACAGGCGCGTGCCGGAGGGTTTTTGCCGAAAAATTCGGCATAGACTCCGTTGAAGGTCCAGAAGTCGCGCGGGTCGTCGAGCCAGACGCCAACACGGACCACGTCATCGATCCCGTAGTCTGCCTCATCGAGTATGGCGATCATGTTTTCGATTGCCTTGCGGCTTTCGGCAATGATGCCGCCGCCGATGATCTCGCCGCCCTCCATGGCAACCTGGCCCGAGACATAGAGCCAGCCATCCGCCTCGACGGCGCGTGCAAAAGGGAGGGCCTGCTTGCCGGCACCGGTTTCGCCCGTTCCATAACGCTTGATCGTCACACGTCACTCCACTTCTTCGTTTGTCATTTGGATGGTCAATTGAAGGATGATGTCTTCAGGAATTCCGCCAGCCGCTCCGTCTTCGGCTTCACGAACATCTCGCGCGGATCGCCCTCCTCGCCGATCCGCCCCTGGTTCATGAAGATGACCCGAGACGACACTTCATAGGCAAAGCGCATCTCGTGCGTGACGATGAGCATGCTCATACCGTCCTCCGCGAGGGCCTTGATCACCTGCAGCACCTCGTTGACGAGCTCCGGGTCGAGCGCGGATGTCACCTCGTCGAAGAGCATCAGCCGCGGGTTCATGGCAATGGCGCGGGCGATTGCGACGCGCTGCTGCTGCCCACCGGACAACTGGCCGGGATAATGGTCGATGCGGGAGCGTAGACCCACCCGGTCGAGCCATTTTTCGGCAAGCGCCCTCGCTTCGTCGCGCCCCATCTTCTTCACTTTGACCAGGCCGAGCATGACGTTTCCCGCGGCGGTCATGTGCGGGAACAGATTGAACTGCTGGAAGGCCATGCCCGTCAGGGCGCGCTGTCGGGCGATCTCCCGCTCCGGCTTGCGGCGGCGCACCCCGCCAACCGTCTGATAACCGATTTCCGCACCATCGATGGTGATCGTGCCAGCCTGGAACTCCTCGAGCATGTTGATGCAGCGGAGCATCGTCGTCTTGCCGGAGCCGCTGGAGCCGATAATGCTGATCACCTCGCCTTGGCGCATCGAGCAATCGACGCCTTTCAGGACCTCGACCGAGCCGTAGCGCTTGTGAAGATCACGAATTTCTAGAAGATTGGTCATCGAGTCCTCACGATGGAACGGCGGTCTTGCGCTCGACGTAGCGGCCGAAGCGCTCGATCCCGTAATTGATGACGAAATAGAGGAATCCCGCGAAGAAATAGAATTCGAGGCTCATGAAGGTGCGGGAGATCACTTCCTGCGTGCGCAGCAAAAGCTCGGCCACGCCGATGATCGAAAGCAGCGTCGAGGCCTTGACCATCTCAGCCGCCGTGTTGACCCAGGCCGGTAGTGCCTGACGCAGCGCCTGCGGCCCCAGCACATAGGCGAAGGTCTGCGGGAAGGTGAGCCCGATCGCCTTTGCGGCTTCGGTCTGGCCCTTGGGGATTGACTGAAGCGCGCCGCGCACCAGTTCACCGACATGCGAGCTGCAGAAGACCGCAAGCGCCAGTATGCCCGCCTGGAACGGGCCGAGATCGATGCCGACAGTGCTCAGGACATAGTAGCTTGCAAGCACGAGAACCAGCACCGGCGTTCCGCGGATGAAATCCGTATAGCCGCGCACCAGCCATTGGAGCGGCCTCACGCCATAGGTGAGCGCCAGCCCGACAAAAACGCCCAGCACCGTCCCGACGACGATCGACAAAAGCGAGATGGAAAGTGACACACCAAGGCCCTTGAGGAGCGGAATCCGCGCGACCCAGAGCTGATCGAGAAAGGAGAAGTCCATTAGAGTCACCTCGGCACGGCGAGCCGCCGCTCGACGGCGCGCATCAGCGCGGCCAGCAGCGAGCAGGTTGCGACATAGAGGCAACTCGCGACGATCCAGGTCTCGACGACGCGGAACGTCTCGACATTGATCTTGCGTGCCTCGAAGGTGAGTTCCGGAACCGCGATCGCAGCGGCGAGCGACGTGTCCTTGAACAGCGATATCAGGGTACTGCCGAGCGATGGCAGGACGTTGCGTAGCATGAGGGGAATGATGATCGAGGTACGGATCTGCAGTTCGGTCAGTCCGATCGCAAGCCCGGCTTCGCGCTGCCCCGGCGGCACGGCGAGGAGACCGCCGCGAAAGACCTCGGCGAGATAGGCGCCGGCATAGATCGCGAGCGTCAGCACGAAGCTCTCGATCTTGCCGAGGCGGACGCCGAGCTCCGGAAGGGCGAAGTAGCTGAAGAGGACGAGAACCAGGATCGGCGTGTTACGGATCACCGTGACATAGAGGCCGGCCGGCTTGCGCAAGAGAGTGCTTTTCGAGACCAGGCCGAAGGCCGTAATCAAACCGATCGCGCATCCGGCGAGGATCGCCAATGCCGCCAGGCCGAGACTAAGCGCAAGCCCCTGCAGGAGAAGGTCGAAGGAGCGCCAGACGGCCGAAAAGTTCAATGTATAGGTCATGCGCGATAGCCCGTTAGGACCGAGTGGCTGGCAGTTCCGCCGGTCGACGGGACTGCCAGTGGCTGCGGCTTACTTGTATTCGACCGGGAAGCCGATCTGCGGCGGCGTCAGGTCCTTGCCGAACCACGTCTTGAAGGACTTGGCATAAAAGTCGAACTCGACCCCCGTCATCGCCTCATGCAGTGCCGTGTTGACGAAATTCAGCCAGTCCTGGTCGCCGCGCTTGACGCCGCAGGCATAGGTCTGCGGGTTCCAGCCATAGCCGGCGTCCTTATAGCGGTCCGGGTTCTGGGTCATGTACCAGGCTAGCGAGGATTGGTCGGTGGCGGCTGCATCGGCTCGGCCGGATTCGAGCGCCTGATAGATCAGGTCCACGGATTCATATTGGTCCACGCTCGCCTCCGGCAGCGCGGAGTGGACCATGTCCTCCGCATAGACGTTCTGAAGAACCGAGACGGTGACCGACGAGCCCCCAGACTTCAGTGCATCGTAGTCGGCATATTTGCCATCGGCCTTCAGCATCAGGCCGACGCCTTCGCGGTAATAGGGAATGGTAAAGGCGATTTGCTGGGCGCGCTCACCGGTCACGGTCATGAACTGGCAGGTAATGTCGACTTTCCCGGTGGTGATGTTCGGGATGCGCGCGTCCGACGACTGATTGACGAACTCGATCTTGTCCGGATCGCCGAACAGCGCCTTGGCGATGATGCGGCCCATATCGACATCGAAGCCCTGCAGATTGTCCTCGGCGCTCTTGAAGTGCCACGGCGCATTGGTGCTGCCGGTACCGAGTATCAGATGCCCGCGCGCCAGAACCTCATCGAGCTTGCTGGCAGGCTGCTGTGCCATGGCGGGCATGGTGGCGAGCGCGGCGACCGCGAGGCCGGCGGCGAGCGTGAATGTCTTGATCATCAGAGATCTCCCCTGTTTTGTTCCCGGTGATTATGCAGTCCACTATATTAGACATGCGTCCTTAATAACGGATTGACGTATGAAATGCCTCAGTTCATAACTTGTCAAGCGGGATCGGGAAGATTCCCGCGCCAAGCTGACGTCAGGAAAAACGAGGCCCGCATGACCCTGTCGATCGAAACGCCTGCCGTGCTGGTCGACCTTGATGTCGCTCGGCGCAATGTCCTGGCTTTCCAGGCCTACGCCGACAGGCACGGCATACGCGTGCGTCCGCATATCAAGACACACAAGCTGCCGCAGATGGCCGAGCTCCAGCTTGATGCCGGAGCCGTTGGAATCACCTGCCAAAAGGTGAGCGAGGCGGAGGCGATGGTTGAAGGCAGCGCCCGCATCAGGGACGTGTTGATCACCTACAATATCCTCGGGGAAGAGAAGCTGACGCGGCTCGAAAGGCTGAATACGCGGGTGACCCTCAGCGTGGTCGCCGACAACCGGACCGTCGTTGAGGGCCTATCGGCCCATTTCGCCCGCACGGAAAAAACGCTTACCGTTCTCGTCGAATGCAACACCGGCGCGGATCGCTGCGGTGTGGCGACCCCTGCCGAGGCGGCCCGCCTCGCCCGCCTTATCGCCGACGCTCCGGGATTACGCTTCGGCGGCCTGATGACCTATCCGCCGGTCGGCGCTGCGGCACAGCTGGAGTCCTTCATGCGCGAAGCAAAGCGTTTGATAGAGGCGGATGGCCTCGAGGTGCCATCGATCACGTCCGGCGGCACTCCAAGCATGATGCAAGCGGCGGAAGCGCCCATCGCGACCGAATACCGGCCGGGCACCTATGTCTACAACGACCGCTCGCTCGTCGTACGCGGGGTGGCAACCTGGGAGGACTGCGCCCTCACCGTGCTTGCGACTGTCGTCTCGGTTCCGGCGGAGAACAGGGCAATCATCGACGCCGGCAGCAAGGTGCTCACCTCAGACCTTCTCGGCCTGACCGGCTATGGGCATGTGCTCGGCCGCGACGACATCCGCATCGATCAGCTTTCGGAGGAGCACGGCAGGCTCGTTTCCGACGGCCCGATCGGCCTTGCCGTTGGAGAGCAGGTCCGCATCGTTCCGAACCATGCCTGCGTTGTCACCAACATGTTCGACGCCGTGCACATCTTCGAGGGCGGAGTGCCGAAGGAAAAATGGGTCGTGGTGGCACGCGGTCGGGTTCTCTAGCACCTCGGCCGGGCAAGCGGAGATTCAAAGAGTTACGGCGGTCTTTGGCATTTTAAAAGACGCGCGGCGCTTTCGGGCGGCCGCCAGCTCTCAGGGGGCCAGCCCGCAAACGCGAGTGTATTAGCGTAGCCGCAAATGCAGTATTGTTGTCCGATCCGCCCGGCCGGCGCGGCGGGATCGGAGAGAAAGGAATTTCCAGAAACCATCCATGGAAGGAGAGAAGTTTTCACGAGCCGCGGCCACAGCGTCACGGCTTTGCGTTGCAATAGTGCACTAAATTGATAGGTTATCTGGTAAACAACGGAGGTCGAGATGAGCTCGAATAGATTTGCCGGATTTCTGAAATTAGCGCTTGTTATCGGAAGCATGCAGCTTGGCGCTGCCGGGCTCGCACAGGCGGACATTACGATCCTCAACGTCTCCTATGATCCGACGCGGGAACTTTATAAGGACTTCAATGCCGCCTTCGCCGAAAAGTGGGAGGCGGACACCGGTGAAGCGGTAACCATTCAGACCTCCCATGGCGGCTCCGGCAAGCAGGCCCGCTCCGTCATCGACGGTCTCCAGGCGGACGTGGTGACGCTCGCCCTCGAGGCCGACATCGACGCGATCGCCGCAGCCACCGGCAAAATCCCTGCCGATTGGAAAACCCGGCTCGATAACAACAGCGCGCCCTACACCTCGACGATCGTGTTCCTCGTACGCAAGGGCAATCCAAAGGGCATCAACGACTGGGGCGATCTCATCCGCGACGATGTCCAGGTGATTACACCGAACCCGAAGACCTCGGGCGGCGCGCGCTGGAACTTCCTCGCTGCCTGGGCCTGGGCGCGCGCGGCAAACAACGGCGATGAGTCAAAGGCTCAGGAATATGTGGCCGAACTCTTCAAGCACGTTCCGGTGCTTGACACCGGCGCAAGAGGAGCGACGACCACCTTCGTCCAGCGCGGTCTTGGCGACGTGCTGCTCGCCTGGGAGAACGAGGCCTATCTTTCGCTCGAGGAACTTGGCCCGGACAACTTCGACATCGTCACCCCGTCGATTTCGATCAAGGCGGAACCGCCGGTCGCGCTGGTCGATGGCAATGTCGACGGCAAGGGCACGCGCAAGGTGGCGGAAGCCTATCTCAATTATCTCTACAGCGATGCCGGGCAGAAGATCGTGGCCAAGCACTACTATCGCCCCTACAAGCCTGAGGCGGCCGATCCCGAGGACATCGCCCGGTTCGCTGAGGTGAAGCTCGTCACCATCGACGACTTCGGGGGCTGGAAGCAGGCCCAGCCGAAATTCTTCGCCGATGGCGGAGTTTTCGACCAAATCTACAAGCCGGGACGATAAGATCCGATGGCCTCTCGCACACGCATGCGATGGCGGTTTCGGCAGCCGAGCGTCATTCCGGGGTTCGGATTGGCGCTCGGCGTCACACTGACATGGCTCACCCTCATCGTTCTTATTCCGATTGCCGGTCTTCTTTGGCGCTCGAGCGGCCTCGGTTGGTCGAAGTTCATCGCGCTGACACTTGACGAACGTACTGTCAACGCGCTGACGATCAGCTTCGGCACCGCGTTCATCGCGGCGATCGTCAACCTCGTCTTCGGCGTCGTCCTCGCCTGGGTTCTGGTGCGCTACCGCTTCCCCGGCAAACGCGTGATCGACGCCATGGTCGATCTACCCTTCGCGCTGCCGACCGCCGTCGCCGGCATTGCGCTCACGACGCTTTATGCGCCGAACGGCTGGATCGGCGCGGTCCTCGAACCACTCGGCATCAAGATCGCCTTCACCCCGGCCGGCATCATCGTCGCCCTCGTCTTCGTCGGCCTGCCCTTCGTCGTCCGCACGGTGCAGCCAATCATGGAGGAAATCGACAAGGAGGTCGAGGAAGCGGCCGCGACCCTCGGCGCCAACCGCTTCCAGACGATCAGCCGCGTGCTGCTGCCGGGCCTGTTGCCGGCCGGCTTGACCGGCTTCGCGCTCGCCTTCGCCCGCGGCGTCGGCGAATATGGTTCGGTCATCTTTATTGCCGGCAACCTGCCCTATGTATCGGAGATCGCGCCGCTGCTGATCGTGATCCGGCTCGAGGAATTCAACTATCCGGCGGCGACCGCGATCGCCGCGGTGATGCTGCTCCTCTCTTTCATCATGCTGCTGGTCATCAACATGATCCAGGCCTGGAGCAGACGGAGATATGGCCATGGTTCATGATTTCAGCCCGGCACCGGCCACGGCACCCTCCCTGCTCGTCGGCGCGGCAACGTCGGAGAGCCGGCTCGCCCGCTCGGTGCTGATCACGCTCGCACTCGGCTTCGTCGCCCTCTTCCTGCTGCTGCCGCTCGCCACCGTCTTCATCGAGGCGTTCCGCAAGGGGCCGGCGGAGTTCTTCGCAGCACTTGCCGATCCGGAGACCATCTCCGCCGTCTTCCTGACGCTGACTGTCGCCGGCATCGCCGTTCCGCTCAATCTCGCCTTCGGCGTGGCGGCCGCCTGGGCGATCGCCAAGTTCGAGTTCAAGGGCAAGGCGTTCCTGACGACGCTGATCGACCTGCCATTCTCCGTGTCGCCGGTCATTTCCGGTCTGGTCTTCGTGCTGCTTTTCGGCGCCAACAGCGTGCTCGGGCCCTTTCTCCAGAGCTTCGGCATTCAGATTCTGTTCGCCGTTCCGGGACTGGTGCTCGCCACTGTCTTCGTCACCTTCCCCTTCGTCGCGCGCGAGTTGATCCCGCTGATGCAGGAACAGGGCACGAGCGACGAGGAGGCGGCGCTGTCACTCGGCGCCAGCGGCTGGCAGACCTTCTGGCATGTAACGCTGCCCAACATCAAATGGGGCCTGCTTTACGGCGTGCTCTTGTGCAATGCTCGCGCGATGGGCGAGTTCGGCGCCGTCTCGGTGGTTTCCGGCCATATCCGCGGCCAGACGAACACGATGCCGCTGCAGGTCGAGATCCTCTACAACGAATACAACTTCGTCGCCGCGTTTGCGGTCGCAGCACTCCTTGCGCTTCTGGCACTGGTGACGCTCGTCCTGAAGACGGCGCTTGAACTCCGCTACAGCGACGAGATCGCTGCCAGCCGCAGGCATTGAAAGGTCCATTCCGCCATGGAAGTCCGCGTCCAGAACATACGCAAGGAATTCGGCCGCTACCCGGCGCTCGAAGACGTTTCGCTCGACATCGGCTCCGGCGAGTTGATCGCGCTGCTCGGCCCCTCCGGCTCCGGTAAGACGACGCTGCTGCGGCTGATTGCCGGGCTCGAGAGCCCCACCGACGGCGTGATCTTCTTCGGAAACGAGGACGCGTCGAAGAAAAGCGTGCAGGAGCGCAATATCGGTTTCGTCTTCCAGCACTACGCGCTGTTCCGGCACATGACGGTGCTCGAAAACGTCTCCTTCGGGCTAAAGGTCCGACCCGCCAGCAGGCGCCCGTCGGCCGCGGAGATTCGCCGCAGGGCGCTTGGCCTTTTGGAATTGGTGCAGCTTTCAGGCCTCGAAAAACGCTATCCGGCGCAGCTTTCCGGCGGCCAGCGCCAGCGCGTGGCGCTCGCCCGCGCCATGGCGGTGGAACCCAATGTGCTTTTGCTCGACGAGCCTTTCGGCGCGCTCGACGCGCAGGTCCGCAAGGAACTCCGCAAGTGGCTGCGCGACATCCACGACCGTACCGGCCACACGACCGTCTTTGTCACCCATGACCAGGAGGAGGCACTGGAGCTTGCCGACCGCGTCGTGGTGATGAGCAAGGGTGCGATCGAGCAGGTGGGGACACCCGACGAGATCTACGATCACCCGATCTCGCCCTTCGTCTATGGCTTCATCGGTCAGTCGAATTGCCTGAACGTGGCGCTCTCAAATGGCGAGATCTGGTTCGAGGATCGCCCGATCGGCCTGCGCGCGGCGAACGAACCGGATGGCCCGGCAACCCTCTATTTCCGCCCGCACGACGTCGAACTGATCGACGGTTGCGGTGGCTGCCTCGCCGGACTCGTCACCGCCAGCCGGCGCGTGGCGGGCACACGGCACCTGGAACTGGACCTCGGCCGGACCCAGCCTCCGGTCGAGATCGAGTTGCCGCCGGAGCGCGCCTCTTCGACCGACCACACCCGCATCGCCTTCCGGCCGACGAAATGGAAGCTCTACCGCGCTGAGTGCGATTTGGCTGTCGCACCGATGCCGGCGGAACCAGCACAGGTAGAACTCGCACAAACCGGTACGTAACAGGATATTCAACGGTTCGCTTAGTACTACAGTTGTAAATGACCTCGCTTTCTGTAGTGGGCGAGCATAGCCTGAGCCTGATGGTTTCGTCGCCAGAGAGACCAGGCGAGAACGAAAGCCCTTTTTGCGGGCTTTCGCATGATCTGTGCACGCGAATTTCGCATGAAGCCGTCCGCCAGCCGACTGGCCCGAAAAGAAATCATGATTTCTTGACGTGGTCGCCTGCAGCGGAAGCACCTGAGCATGACCAATCGCATACTTTTGTAGGCAGCCGATCGTGAACTTGGCAAAGAAACGCTCATTTACTCGCCGATATCTTAAGGCTATCCGGCTGGTATTCGAAGAGTGTAGTTTCTTCTGGCCGAGGTTGGAGGTCGATATGGGAGCGGATAGACTTGTCCCGGTGGTGAGCCGAGCTCTTGTGATTGGAATCCTGCAGCTCGGCTCTATCGGCCTCGCTCTCGCCGATACGACGATCCTGAACGTGTCCTATGACTCGACGCGGAAACTCTTCAAAGAATTCAATGCCGCCTTCGCTGAAAAATGGGAGGCGGATACAGGCGAGGCGGTGACGATCCGGACCTCCCATGGGGGCTCGGGCAAGCAGGCGCGCTCCGTCATCGACGGGCTGCCGGCGGACGTGGTGACGCTGGCGCTCGAGGCCGATATCGATGCGATCGCCGCGGCGACCGGCAAGATCCCAGCCGATTGGAGAACCCGCCTCGAAAACAACAGCGCCCCGTACACCTCGACGATCGTCTTCCTCGTCCGCAAGGATAATTCGAAAGGTATCAAGGACTGGGGCGACCTCGTCCGTGACGATATCCAGGTGATCACGCCCAATCCGAAGACCTCGGGCGGCGCCCGCTGGAACTTCCTCGCCGCCTGGGCCTGGGCGCGAGCGGAAAATAACGGCGACGATGCCAAAGCGCAGGAATATGTGGCGCAATTGTTCGAGCATGTACTCGTTCTCAACACCGGCGCCTGGGGGGCGATGACCACATTCGTCCAACGCGGATTTGGGGATGTGCTGCTTGCCTGGGAGAACGAGGCCTATCTTTCGCTCGAGGAACTTGGCCCGGACAAGTTTGAGATCGTCACGCCGTCGATTTCGATCAAGGCGGAGCCGCCGGTGGCGCTGGTTGACGGCAATGTCGACCGCAAGGGCACGCGCAAGGTGGCGGAAGCCTATCTCAACTACCTCTACAGCGATGTCGGACAGAAGCTTGCGGCCAAGCATTATTACCGGCCGTTCAAGCCGGAATTCGCCGACCCCAAGGACACCGCGCGCTTCGCCGATCTCAAACTGGTCACCATTGACGAATTCGGCGGTTGGACGGAAGCTCAGCGGAAGTTCTTCGCCGACGGCGGGGTTTTCGACCAGATCTACAAGCCGGGGCGGTAAGATTGCATGGCCCTGGCAGCCGAGCGTTTGAGCCGCAGGCATTGAAAGGTCCAAAGATCCATGGAAGTCCGCGTCCAGAGCCTACGCAAGGAATTCGACCGCTTCCCGGCGCTTGTCGACGTTTCCCTGGATATCCGCTCCGGCGAGTTGATCGCGCTGCTTGGCCCCTCCGGCTCCGGGAAGACGACGTTGCTCAGGCTCATTGCCGGTCTCGAAAGCCCGACCGAGGGCACGATCTTCTTCGGCGCCGAGGACGCATCGAAGAAAACCGTGCAGGAACGCAACATCGGTTTCGTCTTCCAGCACTACGCGCTTTTCCGGCACATGACGGTGCTCGACAACGTCTGCTTCGGCTTGAAGGTGCAGTCCGCCGCCCGCCGCCCGCCCCCCGCCGAGATCCGCCGCCGGGCGCTCGACCTTTTGGAACTGGTGCAACTCTCCGGACTAGAAAAGCGCTATCCGGCCCAGCTTTCCGGTGGCCAGCGCCAGCGCGTGGCGCTCGCCCGCGCCATGGCGGTGGAACCCAATGTGCTTTTGCTCGACGAGCCTTTCGGCGCGCTCGACGCGCAGGTCCGCAAGGAACTCCGCAAGTGGCTGCGCGACATCCACGACCGTACCGGCCACACGACCGTCTTTGTCACCCATGACCAGGAGGAGGCACTGGAGCTTGCCGACCGCGTCGTGGTGATGAGCAAGGGTGCGATCGAGCAGGTGGGGACACCCGACGAGATCTACGATCACCCGATCTCGCCCTTCGTCTATGGCTTCATCGGTCAGTCGAATTGCCTGAACGTGGCGCTCTCAAATGGCGAGATCTGGTTCGAGGATCGCCCGATCGGTCTGCGCGCCGCAAACGAACCGAGCGGGCCGGCAACCCTCTATTTCCGTCCCCACGACGCCGAGCTCATCGAGGGTTCCAGCGGCTGCCTCGCCGGCCGCGTCACGGCGAGCCGGCGCGTCGCGGGCACGCGCCACTTGGAACTCGATCTCGGCAAGACACAGCCTTCGATCGAGATTGAGTTGCCGTCCGAGCGCGCGTCCTCGGCCGACCGCAGCCGTATCGCGTTCCGCCCCACTAAGTGGAGGCTGTTTCGCAGTGAGTAGCCGAACCCTATCATTGAGCGTGAGCGATCGGAGGCTGAATTCCAGGGCCGGCAAGAATTTCCCGGATGTTCGTGGAAGAGGATCTCGACACCGGCGCCCGGGCGGCAACGGCCACCTTCGTGCGACGCTGCCGCAGGCACTTCCGTTTCAGCTAAATCCACGACGCCGGCGACTTTGGCAGCCGGCCCTCGGGATCGACGACGTCGAGTTTCGGTCCATTCTTGCCATTCCAGCGCCAGAGCGCGGCACAGGTGCCGCCGGGTGACATGAAGGATGGGTAGATCACGCCGTGAAACCCACGGGCGACGAGGTTCGCGTGCACGGTGTGCGTCTGCGGCGCCACTCCCCGGTCAAGTTCCTCGCGCCATTCGCAGCGGTGAATGGTGTCCTCGAGGCCAAGCTCAGCAAGCACGTGGGCGTCGGTCAGGTCCGCGAGTTTCGCGTCACGCAGTTCCAGCTTCACGATAAGCGCCGGATGCTGGACGAAACCCTGGTTGTATTCCGCCCAGGCGGTGGAAAGCTCGCGCGCCGCATAGATCGTCGGCGTGCCGACCGGGTTCCATCGGCCGCCGAAGCGCGCGGCACCTTCGCCGGAGAGGGGCATGTGGGCCCAGCGCGGCACGAAGGCGCGCCAGAGCGCCATCGGCTCGGCTGGCGTCATCAGGAATAGACGCCGGCGCGCACGGACTCGAGATAGGCAAGCACCTTATCGGCCTTGCCTTCGCCCACCAGGTCATAGGCCGTCTTCCCGGCCCAGCCCGGGATCGGCTGATGCTTGAACCAGATGACGGCACGGGTCTCGTCCCCCGCCATTTCCGATGCCATTGCAAGGATGCGCACGACCTGGCTCAGCGCGCTGTCGACCTTCCGCACCCCGGACTTGGCGGTCAAGGTGTTGCGGGCGACGCCGATCAGCTTGGCGAGTTCCGCGAGCGTCACGCCCAGCCGGTCGGCAACCAGGCGGGCCGACAGATACTGCGAGTGGTCCTCTCCGAAGCGCGCAGCGGTAATGTCGAAATCGACAGCGATCATGACCAATCTCGATCCTGTTTTGATCAGCTTGATGTTAAAATAGGATCAAATTCTGATCAGTTCAAGCGCAAGCAGAGCTCAAGCGCGCCAGGACGGCTCGCGGCGCTCGAAAAAGGCCGATACCCCTTCCCGTGCTTCGTCCGTCTCCCAGGTATCGGCGAGTCGCTCGATCGTCGCGGCAATGATCGCATCGGTGATGGGAGCACCTAGCGACCGCGCCAACCGCTTCGCCCGCCCGGCTGCTGCGGGAGCGGCGGCAAGATAGGATAGGGTTTCGGCTTCGATCGTGGCGTCCAACTGGGCGGCATCGACAACCGCCGTCACCAGCCCTGCGGTCGTCGCCTCTTGCGCTTCGAAAAGCCGCCCGGACATGAACAGTGGCCGGGCTCTTCCCTCGCCGATCCGGGCAACGACATAAGGACTGATCGTGGCTGGGATCAATCCGAGCCGCGTTTCCGTCAGGCCGAACTTCACCCCCTTCGCCGCAATGACGGCGTCGCAGACGCTCATCAGCCCGACGCCGCCGCCGAAGCTATTGCCGTGCACGCGCGCGACCAGCGGTTTCGGCAGTTCATTCAGCGCCTTGAGCATCATCGCCAGCCGCGTCGCCTCGGCGATCCGCGTCTGCCGATCCGCGGCAAACTGCTCGCGCATCCACTCGAGATCGCCTCCGGCGCAGAAACTCTTCCCTTCGGCATCGAGCACGACCGCGCGCACTGCGGCATCGCCACCGAGCCTAAAGGCTGCGTCGGTGAGTTCGCCGATCATCACCGCGGAAAGGGCATTGTGCTTTGCGGGCCGGGCAAGCGTCAGCCGGGCGATACCGCGATCGTCGACGGCATATCGAATCGTCTCACAGGTCATGCGGCACCTATCAAGGACCGGGCGAAGGCTGCAGCGTAATCGAGCTTCTCCCCGTCGAGACCGGTCGAAAATCCTCTCTTCAGCAGGAAGGCGTTCACCGCGAGCGTGTCGACATTGCCCGCCGCCCCCGGCGCATAGGGGCAGCCGCCGAGCCCGGCCACGGCGGCGTCGAACACTCTCACCCCATGATCGAGGGCAGCGGCAATATTGTCGAGCGCCCGGCCGGACGTGTCATGGAAATGGCCCGCGAGCTTGCTCGCGGCAATCTCCCCGAGCACCGCCGAGAGCATTGCATCGACGGCTTCCGGCGTGCCACGCCCGATTGTGTCGCCGAGACTGATTTCGTAGCAGCCGAGATCGGCAAGATGCCACGCGACGCGCAAAACCGCCTCCGGCGCCATGGCGCCTTCGTAGGGACATTCGACGACGCAGCTCACATAGCCGCGCAGAGGGATACGGCGGTTGTGGGCCGCTTCCGCGACCGGGCGAAACCGCTCAATGCTGTCGGCGATCGAGCAGTTTATGTTCTTCCTGGAGAAGGTCTCGGAGGCCGAGGCGAAGATCGCCACCTCGTCGGCACCGGCGGCGATCGCCGCCTCGAACCCTTGCATGTTGGGCGTCAATGCGGCGTAGCGCGTGCCCAGGCGCCGCCTGATCCCCGACATCACGGCCGGCGCGTCGGCCATCTGCGGCACCCAGCGCGGGCTTACGAAGCTCGTCACTTCTATTCGTTCGTAGCCGCAATCGGAAAGAAGGTCGACGAGCCTGATCTTGTCGGCGGTGTCGACGAGGCGCGGCTCGTTTTGAAGGCCGTCGCGGGGCGCCACCTCGACGATCGTGACATGTCCTGCCTGCTGCTCGGTCATTCCGCAGCCTCCTCTTGTAACGTCACGAGCACCGTGCCCTCGCTGACCTGCGCGCCCTCGGCGACGAGTACACTCGCGACGATTCCTTCGCGCGCCGCCGAAAGGGTCAGTTCCATTTTCATCGCCTCCATGACCACCAGCGGCTGGCCTTTGGCGACGGACTCGCCCGCGCCGACCCGGACCAGCTTGATCAGCCCCGGCATCGGCGCGATCAGTTCGTCGTCCGCGATTTCTCCGCCGTGTCCGCCCGCAAAATGGTCCGGCAACTGGAACGTCAGGTTCCGACCATCGACAAACAAGGTCAATGTCTCGCCCTGCCGAACGAAGCGCAGCGCCCGCCGCCGCCCAGTTACCTCGACACTGGCGCCGTCCTCGAAACGCTCCAGCACCAGCACGGGAAACGTGCTGGTACCCGCATGAACCGCGAACTGGTCCCGTCCGCGCGCCTTCAGCGTCACGACCGAGCGTCCGCCCCCATGGTCGATCGTGACGGTCCGGTCCGCGTCGCCCCAGATCTGCCAATGGCCGAGCGATAGCCATGGATCGTTGGAGGCGATCGGCCGGAGCACACCGATAGAAACGATTGCCGCCAGCGCCAGTTCCTCATTGTCCGGCGTGATCGGCGCTGTCAGCCGCTCGATCTCGCGGTCGATCAGTCCCGTGTCGGGTCTTCCCGAACGGAAGTCGTGCTCCTCCGTCAGCCGGATGAGAAAGTCGAGATTGGTCGCCGTCCCTCCGATGCGGCTTTCCTTGAGCGCCGCCTGCAGACGGGCGAGCGCTGCCGCCCGATTGGAGCCGTGCACGATCAGCTTGGCGATCAACGGATCATAAAAGGGGGTGATTGTATCCCCCCGCCGCACGCCCGAGTCGATCCGCACTCCTTCGTCCGGAAAGCTCAGATGCTTCAGTTCACCCGTTGCCGGCAGGAAGCCCCTGGCGGGATCTTCCGCATAGATCCGCGCCTCGAAGGACCAGCCATCGATGCGGATATCCGCCTGTCTTTTCGGCAGCGGTTCGCCGGCGGCGACGCGCAATTGCCATTCGACCAGGTCGAGACCGGTGATCGCCTCCGTCACCGGATGTTCCACCTGCAGTCGCGTATTCATCTCCATGAAATAAAACCGGTCCGGCAAGAGCCCATTCGTCACATCGGCAATGAATTCGACCGTGCCGGCCCCGACATAGCCGATCGCCTGCGCCGCCCTGACCGCGGCGTCGCCCATGGCGCGGCGCACCTCTGCCGTCATGCCCGGCGCCGGGGCCTCCTCAATCACCTTCTGGTGACGCCGCTGCAGCGAGCAGTCGCGCTCGAAGAGGTGAACGATGTTGCCGTGGCGATCGCCGAAAACCTGCACCTCTATGTGGCGCGGCCGCGTCAGGTATTTCTCGATCAGGACCGCGCCGTCGCCGAAGGCGGCCTTCGCCTCGCGGCGCGCCGATTCAAGCGCCTCGATGAACTCCTCCCGCCGCTCGACACGCCGCATGCCTTTGCCGCCGCCGCCGGCTCGTGCCTTGATCAGCACCGGATAGCCGATTTCGGCCGCCCGTCCTGCGAGGAAGTCCGCCTCCTGCACGTCGCCGTGATAGCCCGGTACCACCGGAACACCGGCGCGCTCCATCAGCGCCTTGGCCGCGTCCTTGAGGCCCATGGCACGGATGGCATCCGCGGGCGGGCCGACGAAAACCATGCCGGCCGCCTCGACTGCTTCGGCGAAGTCGGCATTTTCCGAAAGGAAACCGTAACCCGGATGGATGCCATCCGCGCCGACGCGTCGCGCCGACGCGATGATCCGCTCGATCGAAAGATAGCTGTCGGCGGCCGAGGCCGGCCCGATCCGTATAGCTTCATCCGCCAGCGCCGCATGCATCGCCCCGTCATCGGCATCGGAATAGACGGCGACGGTGCGCACGCCGAGGCGATGGGCGGTGCGAATGATGCGGCAGGCGATCTCACCGCGATTGGCAATCAGGAGCTTCGAAACCATGCGCCTCACTTCCGCTTCACTGCGCCGCCACCACTTCGACCTCGAGCAACCAGGCCGAATCGAAGATGCCGGTGATCACGACTGTCATCGCCGGCGCCAGAGCGCCGAGATATTCTTTGCGGATCTCCCGGTTTTCAACGACGTGCTGCCTGTCGGCCAGATAGGTCGTCACCTTGACGACATCGGTCTTGGACATGCCCGCGGCCTTCAGCTGCGCATCGACGTTAAGCCACACCTGTCGCGCCTGCGCCGTAAACCCCTCCGGCACGGCGTCGTCCGACGTCATCGGAATCTGACCGCTGACAAAGAGCAGCCGGCCGAAGTTCTCGATGCTGACCGCCTGCGAGTAGCCGCCGCTGGGCTGCGGCGCATTCATGGCATTGATATGGTCGCGTTTCATCCCAGGCCCCTCCATGACTTACATTCTGAACAAGCCGAAACGCGTCTCCTCGATCGGCGCATTCAGCGCTGCCGAGAGCGACAGGGCCAGAACTTCCCGGCTCTTGCGCGGATCGACGACGCCGTCGTCCCAAAGACGAGCCGACGCATAAAGCGGATGGCTTTGGCGTTCAAAAAGATCGAGAACGGGTTTGCGGAAACGCGCTTCCTCCTCGTCGCTCCAGGGGGTGCCGGCCCGCCGCAACGCCTCGCCGCGCACGGTCGACAGTACGCCCGCCGCCTGTTCGCCGCCCATGACCGAGATGCGGCTGTTCGGCCAGGTCCAGAGGAAGCGCGGCGAGAAGGCCCGGCCGCACATGCCGTAATTGCCGGCCCCGAACGAGCCGCCGACGAGCATGGTGATCTTCGGCACCTTGACGGTCGCGACGGCCGTCACCAGCTTTGCCCCATGCTTGGCGATGCCCTCGGTCTCGTATTTGCGCCCCACCATGAAGCCGGTGATGTTCTGCAGGAAGACGAGCGGGATGCGACGCTGTCCGCAGAGCTCGACGAAATGCGCGCCTTTCAGTGCCGACTCGGAGAACAGGACGCCGTTATTGGCGATGATCCCGACGGGCATGCCGTGTACATGGGCGAAGCCGCAGACGAGCGTGGTGCCGAAACGCGCCTTGAATTCGTCGAAGCGCGAACCGTCGACGATGCGGGCGATGACCTCGCGGATCTCATAGGGCGTCCTCACATCGGCGGGAACAATGCCGGCGATTTCCTCCGGATCGTAGAGCGGCGGCTCCGGCTCACGTAGCTCCGCCGTCCAGGGCTTTTCCCGGTTCAATGCCGAAACCACGCGGCGGGCAAGCGCCAGCGCATGCGCGTCGTCGCGAGCGAGGTGATCGGCAACGCCGGAGAGGCGCGTATGCACGTCGGCACCGCCGAGATCCTCGGCGGAGACCACCTCTCCCGTCGCCGCGCGCACAAGCGGCGGGCCGGCGAGGAAAATCGTGCCCTGCCCCTCGACGATGATCGTCTCGTCCGACATGGCCGGCACGTAAGCGCCCCCGGCCGTGCAGGAGCCCATCACGACTGCGATCTGGGGAATGCCGGCCGCCGACATGTTCGCCTGGTTATAGAAGATGCGGCCGAAGTGATCGCGATCGGGAAAGACTTCGTCCTGGTTCGGCAGGTTGGCACCGCCGGAATCGACCAGATAGACGCAAGGGAGCCGGTTCTCTGCCGCGATCTCCTGCGCCCGCAAATGCTTCTTCACCGTCATAGGATAATAGGTGCCGCCTTTGACGGTCGGATCATTGCAGACGACCATGCATTCGCGGCCGGAAATCCGACCGATGCCGGCAATCAACCCAGCACCGGGCGCATCGCCATTATACATGCCGTGCGCGGCGGTCGCCCCGATCTCGAGAAAGGGCGTCGCAGTGTCGATCAGCGATGCGATCCGATCCCGCGGCAGTAACTTGCCCCGGCTGACATGGCGTTCGCGCGCCGGCTCGCCACCCCCGGCAGCGGCAATCCGCACCGCCTCCTCGATGGTCGAGACCGCCTCCGCCATGGCGGCGCGATTTGCCTTGAACACATCCGAGGATGGCGAAACTTGCGATCGAAATATTGTCATGGTCCCCCCCAGACCTATTCTTCCGCCCCGATCCGCCCGCGCTATTTCGTTTCGGCAAAAAGCTCCCGGCCGATCAGCATGCGACGGATTTCGCTCGTGCCGGCACCGATTTCATAGAGCTTCGCGTCACGCAGCAGCCGGCCGGCCGGAAAGTCGTTCGTGTAGCCGTTGCCTCCAAGCGCCTGGATCGCCTCGAGCGCCATCGCGGTCGCCCTCTCCGCGGCGTAGAGAATGCATCCCGCGGCGTCCTTGCGCGCCGTTTCGCCACGGTCGCAGGCGGCCGCGACCGCATAGACATAGGCGCGTGCGGCATTCATCGTCACATACATGTCGGCAAGCTTTCCCTGCATCAACTGAAACTCGCCGATCGGTTGTCCGAACTGCGTGCGTTCATGGAGATAGGGGACGACGACATCGAGGCAAGCGGCCATGATGCCGAGCGGACCCGCGGAGAGGACGACCCGCTCGTAGTCGAGACCCGACATCAGCACCTTGACGCCCTCGCCCACATTGCCGAGCACGTTTTCTTCCGGAACCTCGCAGTCCCTGAAGATGAGCTCCGAAGTATTTGAGCCGCGCATTCCGAGCTTGTCGAGCTTTTGGCCGGCCGAGAAGCCGGCATAGGTCTTTTCGATCAGGAATGCGGTGATGCCGCGCGGCCCGGCCGCCGGATCGGTCTTGGCATAGACCACCAGCACATCGGCGTCGGGGCCGTTGGTGATCCACATCTTGCTACCATTCAGAATGAAGCGGTCGTCGCGCTTGTCGGCCTTGAGCTTCATGGAAACGACATCCGAACCCGCTCCCGGCTCGGACATGGCCAGCGCGCCGACATGCTCGCCCGAAATCAGCTTCGGCAGATATTTCGCCTTCTGCGCCGCGTTGCCGTTGCGGTTGAGCTGGTTGACGCAGAGATTGGAATGGGCGCCATAGCTCAGGCCCACGGATGCGGAGGCGCGGCTGATCTCCTCCATCGCCACGCAATGGGCGAGGTAGCCGAGCCCGGCGCCGCCATGGGCCTCATCCGCCGTGATGCCGAGCAGCCCCATCTCGCCCATCTGGGGCCAGAGCGGGGCTGGAAAGGCATTGTTGCGGTCGGCTTCGTCGGCCAGCGGTGCAATCTGCTCGGTAGCGAAGCGGCGAACGCTGTCGCGCAATGCGTCGATCTCCTCGCCGAGCGCGAAGTTCAATCCACCTTGAAACATTCCGTCCTCCTCCCTTGGCACCCGTCGATCTCCTCACTCCGGGCCACCGAACGTGCGGCAATTCAAGATGCTACAGCGGTCCATGATAGCGCCGCACGGCTTTGTCGCGAACGATAACATCGCTGCCGGCTAATTTCCTTCCAAAGAGCTGGCCGGCCAAGCACGATCTGCAAAGAAGAGACCGTCACCAATGGCAGAACACTGCTCCGCCGTCACCGTCCCAAACCCGTCAAGCGGCCGCGCAACCGATCGTAGAGCGACGGCGTTGCGCTTGCAGGAGCGAAGCTGCCCGAGCGTTTCGCCGCCTTGACCTCACGGTTTTCAGGGGCTCATCCTGGTCGATTTCGGCGTGGCCGCACTTGCTTCGGCAGGCGCGGACGTCATTGGCCTCTGACATGTGAAACTATGCCCCTGTCTCGAGCGCACGACGGCTGCGATTCGGGCTAGGAGGCGAGCAACCGACGTGAAGTCCCACGAAAAATGCTGGGTAACATGGAATAAAAAGCGAATTTCAGTTGCAAAAAATGGCGCGCAGAGATTGCAACGGCGCCGCGATTCCAGCACATTTAGATTCAAGAATACACCTATAAGTATCAAGCTGGTGAGGAGAATAGCATATGAAGAAGGATCCCAATCCGATCGATGTCTTCGTCGGTTCGCGCGTGCGAATGCGTCGATTGATGGTCGGACTGAGCCAGGAAAAACTTGCCGACGGCTTGGGAATCACTTTCCAGCAGGTACAGAAATACGAGAAAGGCACGAACCGCATTGGGGCGAGCCGATTGCAGGCGATTGCCGACATCCTGGGCGTGCATCCAAGTTTTTTCTTTCAGGAGGACGACAAGACCCAGGCGCGCGAAGCCCCGGCCGACATCCAGGAATCGCAGGAGATCTCGTCCTTCGTCGGCTCGCGCGAGGGCATCGCCCTCAACAGGGCTTTCCTGAAGATTACCGATCCGGTCTTGCGGAAGAAGATCATTTCGCTCGTTGCCGCCATGGCGAATACGCCGGAGCCGGAACAGATTTCCCCCGAGGCGCACCAAAGCGAATCCCTGCACGGCTGAGAACGGACGCGAGGCGCGAACAGGGTGAACAATCCCAGCCTCGCCGTTCGACACCAAATCTTCGTCGCTGTATCGATCTTCCAGCACATGCGCGAACGCGCCCGGCGCCGTTCCCCGCATGAAAGTCGTCTTTGTCGGCCCAACGGTTCCCGATGCCGCGCAAATGGCCGGCGAGGCGATCGTCATTCGCCCGCCCGCCCGGCAGGGTGATATACTCCGCGCCGCGCGCGACGGCGCCACTGCAATTGGCCTTGTCGACGGGAATTTCGAGCATGTCGCGCCGGTCTGGCACAAGGAAATCCTGTTCGCGCTGTCACAAGGCGTTGCCGTTCTTGGCGCGGCGAGCATGGGGGCCCTGCGCGCCGCCGAATGCGCCGTCTTCGGCATGGTCGGGATCGGCGCAATCTATCACCAATACGCGGCGGGAGAGACCGCAGACGATTCCGATGTGGCACTACTGCATGCGCCGGAAGAACTCGGTTACCTGCCACTCAGCCTTCCCCTCGTCAACGTCCGGGTAACACTGCGGCGCTTCGTGGAGCGGCAAACAATTACGGCTGAACACGCGGCAGCGATCGAGCACGCCGCCGCCAAGCTCTTCTACAAGGAGCGCACCTGGTCCGCTATCACCGCAGGCGCAAGGCTTCCGCCGCATGCGGACCGCGAAGCTCTGGCAACGGCGCTCCGCACCGGATATGTCGACCAGAAGCGCAAGGACGCTCTCGAACTCCTGGACGCGCTAAATCTTATGTCAGCAGCGGATGAATCGCGGCTGAGATGGACGTTCAATGCGACCAGTCTCTGGACGCGGCTGCACGACCGGATTTAAAACACCGGAGATGAGCGGCCATGAGAGCTGGGAATGGCTCGATTGAGGCTAAGCCGCGTCTCCGACAAACATCCCGTGAAATCAGACCAGGCTTCATTATTAAGTTCTGCAGCGACCGCAGCAAAGTCGATGTCGGCATATATGTCTTAGACGTCGCTAATGAATATAGCTGTCAGCGGAGCATGCTATATCCTGCGCCGCTGTCAAAGCGCAGTAAACTCCTCCCACTGCACAAGACCATCGATCGGTTCCACCCCCCTCCCGAGGGTCCGATCGAATCTCAAAACCCCGATGCCGCATCAGGCTCGGGGTGTTTTTTTGGGGGGCGTGCTCCACCGATCCACAATCACCGTTTCAGGTGCATCATTGATGAACGGTTGCAGGGAGCATTGCGGAATCTCAATCGGCTGCGAAGCAGTAGAAAAGACCGTCTCCGCCGGTGCTCCTGAACGCCTCCAGGCTACATCCACCACGCGTCGAGTGAGACGAATTCCACGACTTGGCCGCCGCCGAGTCGTCCAAGCCGGTGCGATCGCTGTGGCCCACGATCGCTGCGCCTTCCGCGCCGCCCATAGTCCAGTTGCCGCACGTTTCCGGCGCTGCAGTTCCATCGGGCAGCGAACCGGTCAGAATGTCGTGGCGGTTCGGACTGTCACCGCGGCCGGGGATGACTTCTCCCTTTTCGTCGAGTGCCGTCTGCTTGGTTATGTTATTGCCATCGCCATGAAGCGAAGCGACGTCGTCCGCGATCTTTTCGCCTTTGGCATTGTACCAGGGACCTGTCCCGATACGATCCTTGGCATTCTCGCTATCAGTGGAGAGATAAGCTCTCCAAGTCTTGCCAGTCGAACCGCTGGCCGCCGCCAGCGCGCTACAATGGGCATCGGCGCCCGCAAGTCCTCCGAGGTCCCCGCCTTTCCCCGGATTTGTGCTGGTAACGAAGAAGCTCATCGACGTGTCCTGGGCACGGGCTGCGATGACCGAACAGGCCAATGCGACCGCGACGAATCCGAGCCGGCGTTTCATGGCGTACCTCCCATTGGATATTCAAACTCCAGCGTATTGCGGGGGACAGCGGCCGTAAAATCGAAATCTCGTGAGGACGAGGGCATGCTTCCGCGCCGACGGCTCGATGGCTGCTTCCATCGACAACTCGCCTTGGACAGCGCAAGCCAAAAAGCGCATGAAGTTCAGTGCCATACGCCGCGGAAGCCTCCAGGCGGTCCCGCATTTGCCGGCGAGGAGAGGCCCCGCTCTCAGTTGACGCTCGGAACCGAAGAACTTTGTTCCGAATTGTAACTGCATGACCAAACCCGTTGAGCAATGAATGCAAGGGTTGGAGATGAGCGTATCCGCAGATTCGAAAGCGCCTCTCGCGCTACCTGTCACCGGCGAATGGTGGACGCAGCACCGCGGCGACTCGCCCGTCGTCGCAACCGCCATTCACAATGGGCATATGGCTCGCGACGCAGTGCGGAGCCTGTTTGCGCTTTCTGAAGCAGAGCGCCTTCGAGAGGAAGATCCGTTCACCGAATTCCTGATCCGCGACATCCCGAACCGGATCGTCGTTCACCGCTCGCGCTTTGAAGTCGATATCAACCGGCCGAGAAACGGAGCCGTCTACCTGCGCCCTGAACAGGCCTGGGGCCTTACGGTCTGGGCGACGGAGCCGCCGTCGGATATCGTCGAACCATCCCTTGCCATGCATGACGAATACTACGCGATGCTGCATTCGTTCCTCGCCGGAACCGAGCGCTGTCACGGACGCTTCGTCGTTCTCGATGTGCATAGCTACAATCATCGCCGGGCGGGCCCAGGATCGGAGCCGATGCTCCCGGCAGAAGCGCCGGACATCAATATAGGCACATTCTCCATGGACCGGCGAAGATGGTCGCCTGTGGTGGACCGCCTTGTGGAGGCGCTGCGCGCCTTCGACTTTCCCGGCGGCCGATTGGACGTTCGCGAAAACATCGCATTTCAGGGCCGTGGCGAGCAGACTCGCTTCATCCACGAGCACTTTCCGAACACGGGGTGTGCAATTGCCGTCGAATTCAAGAAAATCTTCATGGATGAGTGGACGGGCGAGCCGCGTGGCGACGTCCTCCTGGCGCTCAGGCGGCTGGTACGATCGGCAGTGCCGATACTCCTCGACGAATTGGAGGCGGGCCGATGAAGCTGGCGAATGCAGGCGCATCGAGGGATGCGAACCCTCCGGAATGGCTCGATGAAGTATTGAGCTCGATCCAAGCGGGCAAAGCCGTGCGCAAGGAGTTCGCCGGCGGCGGTCGGCTCCACATCGATCGGGCATTGCCCTTTCTCTGCGTCCATGTCTCGGGCGACGAGGATCCTGTTGCCCGCGAGATAGCCCAGGCGAACGCGTCCCATCTGCTCGCGCCCGATGCCGTCGCCGCCACGCCAATAGTTAGGGCTATCGGAATGCTGCTCGAGCGCCGCTTTGGTGCTTTCATGGTGCTCGAAATAGGCGAATTCGCCCGCGACGAACTGCTGACCGACAACGCGCCGCTGCTACCGCCTTTCAAGATCGAAGTCATGGCCGGAAGCAAAGGCCATATCCAGGCAGCCGCGAGGGCGTTTATCGATGCAGCGGAGGTGATCCCAGGCAAATTCCGCACGCCGCAGGTCGAGTTTCGTGAGTGGCCGGAATACCGGGGCGAGGCGGATGAACCGCTCGAAATCCCATTTCCGCTGATGCGCGTGCGCTTTGCACCGATCTACCGTCAACGCCAGTCCGGCAAGGTTTATCCGGAGCTTCGCGAGCGACTGATCGCCAACATTTTTGATGCTGTCCTGCATGCCTTTGCGGCCTTCGCCGGGGCGACGGGCAGCATCGCCGTTTCGACGCATCGCGCCCTCGGAAGGAAAGCATTCATCGATGCGGTGGTGCGGACCGACCGAAGTATCGATGAAATCGCTTCGAGTTTCGATTTCCTCCTCGCAGTTACACCGATCAATGCGGAAGCAGCATGGAGCGAATTTGCAGCGAGCGACTGCGAGCGTGCGCCGCGATTTCTCTACCGACCCTTGGTCCTGCAAGTCGATGCCGCGAAAAAGAAGCTCTTTTCGGTCCCGTTCGAGCACCTCGAGGATCCCGTCCTCTACCAGCTTTATCGCGAGAAGCAGCAGGAGCTCGATCTGCAGCTGTCTATGCTGTCGGCCCGCGACACCCCGAAGTTCGTTGAATTCGGCCGTGCCCTTTACGGCCCGGTGGAGCCAAGCCTCTTGCGGACCGCCCAAGATATTCTCGCCCGGAGCCAGGGCGTCGTCTCGGATGCCGCACGAATAGCCGAACAGCCCGCAGACTGGGATGTCGTCGAGAAGCGGGCACGCGAAATGATCTCCGAATATGCGCGCCGTTGCGCCGGCTTCGAAGCGAGCGTCGAGGTGCGGGACGACCTTCCCGCCGGATTGCTGGTTTCGGGAAGAAGGCTGTTGATCGCTCGAAGCACCGTCATGGACGCAAGTCGTGTCGAGCCTATCCTCAGCCATGAGATCGGCGTTCACCTCCTGACATATTTCAACGGATCAGCTCAAGGTCTGCGCCTGTTTCGCTCAGGTCTCGCTGGGTACGAGGGCATGCAAGAGGGGCTTGCGGTCTTTGCTGAATATCTATCCGGCGGCATGACGGGCCAGCGGCTTCGCCTCATCGCTGGCCGTGTGGTTGCCAGCGCCGCCATGCTCGACGGCGCCTCCCTGCCGGAAGTCTACCGGGTCCTCGTAGGTGACTACGGCTTCGTGAAGACGGAGGCTTTCAACATCGCCCTCCGCGTCTATCGTGGTGGGGGCCTGGTCAAGGACGCGATCTATCTGCGCGGACTACTGCAACTCCTCGAACATCTGGCAGACGGCGGAACGCTGGAACCCTTCTGGATGGGAAAAATTGCGGCTTCGCATTTCGGCGTCATGCAGGAATTGCACGCACGCGGTCTGCTTGGGGCGCCGTCGGTCGGCCCTATATTTCTCGATCATCCGGAAGCACCGTCCCGGCTTGCCAGAGCGCACGCGGGAATGGCTCCGCTGGATATGCTGCAACAATAAGGAGTGGCAAATGCGCATCGCCTTTTTCGTCAATTCCATCGAAGGCGAGGCGCCTTACTATACTACGACATGGCTGGCGCTGGCCGCGCTCGCGCGCGGCCACGAGGTCTGCTACGTCACGCCGGGAGATTTCGTACTGCGCCCCGACGACAGCATGCTGATCCGCGCGACGACTTTGGACGGCGCGAAGCCGAAGAAGCCCGAGACGTTGCTTGGTGCCCTGAAGAGCAAGCAGGCGAAAATCAGCACGATCGAGTTGGGCGAGGTCGATGTGCTTTTTCTGCGAAACGACCCCTCCGAAGATGCAGACAGCCGCCCCTGGGCGGTTTATGTCGGCACGAACTTTGGACGGCTGGCGGCTGCGCGCGGCATAATCGTCCTCAATGACCCCGAAGGCTTGGCGCTTGCGCAGAACAAGCTCTATTTCCAGGGCTTTCCTGAGCTCGTACGGCCGACGACGCTGATCTCCAGAAGTATCGAAGAAATCCGGGCGTTCATCGACAGCCATTCGCGCGGCGTCGTACTGAAGCCCCTGCAAGGCTCCGGCGGCAAGAACGTCTTCAAGATCGGATCCAAGGACGAAGTCAACCTCAACCAGATCTTCGAGGTCGCCAGCGGTGGCGGTTATCTGATAGCACAGGACTTTCTGCCGGATGCGGTCGCAGGAGACATCCGCCTCTTCCTCATGAATGGACGGCCACTCGAGCGCGACGGCGTGTACGCCGCCTTTCGGCGCATCCCGGCAAAGGGCGACGTTCGCTCGAATATCCACGCCAGCGGGAGGCCCGAAGCCGCCACCATTACACCGGAGGTTCTCGCAATCGCCGAAAAGCTTCGTCCCAAGCTCGTAGAAGACGGCATGTTCCTGGTCGGTCTCGACATCGTCGGCGACAAGGTGCTGGAGGTCAACGTCTTCACACCCGGTGGATTCCCCGAGATTGCGGCTATCGTTGGCGTGGACTTCAGCGACGAGGTCATTACCGCGCTGGAGAACAAGCTTCACCTACAGGAACTCTATCGCGGCAGGGTGCCAAACCGTACCCTGGCGACTCTTTGATACGAGTCCGGGACAATAACGCGGCCGCTTCCACTCATCTCCTGCTTGTCGCCACCCACCGAATTCGCCTCAAATTGATGCAGCTTGTGAAAACGCAAATAATTTAGGCAGCCATATTGCGAATTTTGCTGCACCGCATCATGATGCGGCATGACTCATCGCGACCTGACCATTCTGGTGATTGACGAGAACGCCATCCGTGCCTCGATCATCGAGGCCGGGCTGCACAATGCCGGCCACAGCCGGGTCAGTGTCGTTCACGATGTCCACGGCGTCGGGCGCGTCATTGAACGGCTGCAGCCGGACGTGATCGTCATCGATCTGGAAAACCCCAACCGCGACTTGCTGGAGAGCATGTTTCAGCTCTCCCGCTCGGTCAAGCGCCCGATCGCCATGTTCGTCGACCGCTCCGACAGCAGCATGATCGAGGCGGCCATCGATGCCGGCGTCTCCGCCTATGTGGTCGACGGGCTGCGGCAGGAGCGGGTAAAGCCGATCCTCGACATGGCAATTGGCCGCTTCAACGCCTTCTCGCGCATGGAGCGCGAGTTGGCGGAAGCGCGCAGCGAGCTTGCGGACCGCAAGGTGATCGACCGCGCCAAGGGCATCCTGATGAAATCGCGCGGCATCGGCGAGGAAGAGGCCTATAAGCTCCTGCGCACGACCGCGATGAACCAGAATCGCAAAATTGCCGAGATCGCGCAGAGCCTGGTGCTTGCGGCGGGATTGCTGGAGGACCCCTGAATGGCTGCCACCGCCGACATCACTCTCGGTTACATGCCGCTCTTCGACAGCGCGGTCCTGATTGCCGCCGTCGAGAAAGGCTTTACCGGCGAAGAAGGCCTTTCGGTGCAACTCGTTCGGGAAACTTCCTGGGCGAACATCCGCGACCGGATCGCGGTCGGTCAGTTCCAGGCCGCGCATATGCTGGCCCCCATGCCGATTGCATCCAATCTGGGCTTGACGCCGCTATCGCTGGAGCTTGTCGCACCCTTCGCGCTCGGGCTCGGCGGCAATGCCGTCACGGTCTCGCGCGACCTTTGGGGGCACATGGTTGGGAAGGGTGCCGGCCCCGGCACCGATCCGGGCGCAAACGGCACAGCGCTCAGTCAGGTCGTCGAGTACCGCCGTGCCGCGGGCGAGCCGCCGCTGCGCTTTGCCGTCGTCCACCCCTTCTCAGGCCATAATTACGAATTGCGCTACTGGCTTTCAGCCTGCGGGATCGACCCGGAAAGGGATGTCGAGATCGTCGTGGTTCCGCCCTCGCTCATGGCGGATGCGCTGGCGACCGGCGCGATCGACGGCTTCTGCGCCGGCGAACCCTGGAACAGCGTTGCCATTGCAGGCGGCGCGGGGCGCATTGCCACCACCAAGGCGTCGATCTGGCGTCTCAGCCCCGAAAAGGTGCTCGGCGTCTCGGCTCGATTCGCCACGGAACACCGCCCGGCGCTGGACGCCCTGCTGCGGGCGCTTTATCGCAGCTCGACCTGGTGCGGCGACACTACCAATCATGAAGAACTCGCCGCGCTGATGAGCCCCGCTGAGCATCTGGGCCTTCCACGCGAAAGGCTGATGCCGATCCTCACCGGGCATTTGGCGCTTGGGGACGGCGCAGCTGACGCGATCCCGGAATTCTTCGTGCCGCATGCAAAGGGAGCGACCTTTCCCTGGCAGAGCCACGCCCTCTGGTTCTACAGCCAGATGGTCCGCTGGGGCCACGCGGAGCATTCCCCCGCCCAGGCCGAGCGCGCGCGCGACACTTATCGCCCCGATATCTATCGCCAGGCATTAAAGCCGATGGCCGCGCCAATGCCGGGCGCCAATATGAAGGTCGAAGGAGCACTGACAGCCGCGGCACCCGTGGGCGCTTCCGAGAAGGGGCTCGTACTCGGCCCCGACGGCTTTTTCGATGGACGAATATTCGACCCCGACCGGCTCGACGAATATCTTGCGAGCCAAAGCTGAACGTCCTCTGCCGTCTTTTTGTGCACTGCGCAAAATTTATTCAAGCACCAACTTAAAAAGCATCCGAGCTCCCTTTCCCACTATTCCATATTCCCTTGGAAAACCTTGGAATTCCCCTGATTAGCGAAAGTGGCACGGTTCCTGCATTGATGAAAGCGTAGCCCCTCGAGGTGCTCGACATAGTTCGCGTCCAATGGGGGGCGCTAAAGGCAAGGCTGCCAAACTGGGACCACGCTCTGAACGAGGGAGAGCGTTGGCTTCGGTTTGGCAGCCTTTTCTTTTGTGCCCTGAAACGTCGCAGCCGCAGGCGACCTCCCATCGCCGGCAAACAGGAGAAAAGCATGAGCAGAGCTTCCACTGACAGATTCACGAAGTGTTCGATCGTCGCAGCCTTGGCGGCGGCCCTCTTTGGCAGCGCGGCCTCGGTCGCAGCGGCAGAAATGCTGGAACCGGAAAAGGACGAACTGAAGCTCGGCTTTATCAAGCTCACCGACATGGCGCCGCTGGCAATCGCCTATGAAAAGGGCTTCTTCGAAGACGAGGGCCTGTTCGTCACGCTCGAGCCGCAGGCGAACTGGAAGGTGCTGCTTGACCGGGTGATTACCGGGGAACTGGACGGTGCGCACATGCTGGCCGGCCAACCGCTCGCCGCAACGATCGGCTTCGGCACCAAGGCGCATATCGTCACGCCCTTCTCGATGGACCTGAACGGCAACGGCATCACCGTCTCTAACGACGTCTGGGCGATGATGAAAGAGCACATTCCGGTTGGCGACGACGGCAAGCCGGTCCACCCGATCAAGGCCGATGCGCTGAAGCCGGTGGTGGATCAGTTCAAGGCACAGGGCAAGCCGTTTAATCTCGGCATGGTCTTCCCTGTGTCAACACACAATTACGAACTTCGCTACTGGCTGGCATCCGGCGACATCCATCCGGGCTTCTATTCGCCTGAAAACGTTTCGGGACAGATCAAGGCCGATGCGCTGCTCTCGGTGACCCCGCCGCCGCAGATGCCGGCAACCCTCGAAGCCGGCACCATCGTCGGCTATTGCGTGGGCGAGCCGTGGAACCAGGCAGCCGTCTTCAAGGGCATCGGCGTTCCGGTCATCACCGATTACGAAATCTGGAAGAACAATCCGGAGAAGGTCTTCGGGCTGACGAAGGAATTCACCGAGAAATACCCGAACACGACGCTCGCGCTGACGAAGGCGCTCATCCGGGCCGCCGAATGGCTGGACGAGAACGACAACGCCAACAGGCCAGAGGCGGTCGAAATCCTGTCACGCAGCGAATATGTCGGCGCCGATGCGGAGGTCATCGCGAACTCGATGACCGGCACCTTCGAATACGAAAAGGGCGACAAGCGCGAGGTTCCGGACTTCAACGTCTTCTTCCGCCACTACGCGACCTATCCATATTACTCGGACGCTATCTGGTACCTGACGCAGATGCGCCGCTGGGGCCAGATCGACGAGCACAAGGACGACGCCTGGTACGCGGAAACCGCCAAGTCCGTCTACCTGCCGGATGTCTACATGAAGGCGGCGGAGATGCTGATCGAAGAGGGCAACGCGGACAAGGCCGACTTCCCCTTCGGCACCGACGGCTACAAGGCGCCGACTTCAGACTTCATCGACGGCGTCACTTTCGATGCCAAGGCCCCGAACGCCTACATCGACTCCCTTAAGATCGGATTGAAGAGCGGCCAGACCGTATCCGGTTCGGAGGTAGTCGGCGGCTGAGAATGCGGCAGGCGGCGCGAACTTAGGGGCGCGCCGCCTACCCCTTGGACCCACAAATCCTAACAGATGAGACGAATTCATGACTCAAGCGATCACCGTAGCTGACCCGAGGCTTGCGCGACGAGAACGTCTGTTCCAGCGGATCAACAAAGCCGCCAGCTGGCTGAACGTGCTCGGCCTCGGCTGGGTGACCCCGATCCTGCGCATCGCGGCCGGCGACAACGTCGCCGAACAGATGTCGGAGATCCGCAAGGTGCTTCTGGTGCCGCTTGCCGGCATCCTGTTCTTCCTCGCCCTCTGGGCGGTCCTCGCGCCGAAAGTCCAAACCTCGCTCGGCGCCATTCCAGGCCCGGCCGCAGTGTTCGAGCAGGCAAACGTGCTTCTCAAGGACCATTTCGCGGAACGCCGCAAGGCCGACGCCTTCTATGCCCGGCAGGACGAGCGCAACGCCAAGCTCGTCGCAGAAGGCAAGTCCGACCGGGTGAAACATCGTGTCTTCACCGGCAAGCCCACCTATCTCGATCAGATTGCCACGTCGCTCTTGACCGTCGGCCTCGGCTTCGTGATCGCGACGCTGTTCGCCGTGCCACTCGGCATTGCCTCCGGCCTTTCGAAAACGATCAACGGCGCCATCAATCCGCTGATCCAGATTTTCAAGCCCGTCTCCCCGCTGGCATGGCTGCCGATCGTCACCATGGTTGTCTCCGCCCTTTACGTCGATCCCTCGGACTTCTTGCCGAAGTCGCTGGTGATCTCGGCCGTGACCGTGACCCTCTGTTCGCTGTGGCCGACGCTCATCAACACGGCGCTCGGTGTCGCCTCGATCGACAAGGACCTGGTCAATGTCGGCAAGGTGCTGCAGCTCTCGACCGCGACGACCATCCGCAAGCTGGTCCTGCCATCCGCCTTGCCCCTGATCTTCACGGGCCTGAGGCTCTCGCTCGGCGTGGGTTGGATGGTGCTGATCGCCGCCGAGATGCTCGCCCAGAATCCTGGCCTTGGAAAGTTCGTCTGGGACGAGTTCCAAAACGGCTCCTCCGATTCGCTCGCGCGCATCATGGTTGCGGTGCTGACGATCGGTGTCATCGGCTTCTTCCTGGACCGCGTCATGTACGCGCTGCAGTCCGCCTTCACCTTCTCGTCGAACCGGTAGGAGGCCCCGTGACCATTCTCAATGGGACTATTCTTGAACTAAGCGACGTCGCGAAGTCCTTCGGCGAGGGCAAGTCTCGCAACGACGTGCTTGCGGGCGTGAACCTCAGGGTCCAGGAAGGCGAGTTCATCGCGATCGTCGGCTTTTCCGGCTCCGGGAAATCGACGCTGATCTCCCTCCTAGCCGGCCTGACGGCACCCGATAGCGGCGCCGTGCTCTTCCGCAACAAGGAAGTGACCGGCCCCGGTCCGGAGCGCGGGGTCGTTTTCCAGTCCTATTCGCTGATGCCCTGGCTCTCGGTCCGCGCCAATGTCGCCCTGGCGGTCGATGCAGTGCATGCCGGGAAATCCAAGGCCGAGCGGAAGGCGATCGTCCAGAATTACATCGACATGGTCGGCCTCTCCCACGCGACGGAACGCCGACCGGCGGAACTTTCCGGCGGCATGCGCCAGCGCGTCGCCGTCGCCCGGGCTCTCGCGATGAAACCGGACGTGCTGCTGCTCGACGAACCTCTCTCGGCGCTCGACGCACTCACCCGCTCCAAGCTGCAGGACGAATTCGCCGATATTTCGTCGAAGGAAAAAAAGACCATCATCCTCATCACCAATGACGTCGATGAGGCGATCCTGCTGGCGGACCGGATCATTCCGCTCACGCCCGGGCCGGAGGCGACGCTCGGCCCCAGTTTTGCGGTGAACCTGCCGCGGCCGCGCGACCGGGCAGAAATGAACTCCAACGCCGATTTCATCCGCCTGCGCGGCGCCGTTACCGAGTATCTGATGGATCTCGGTGCCGATCGCAAATCCGAGGATGGCAGCGCCGTCTCCCTGCCGAACGTGGTTCCGATCACGCAGAAGGCGGCCAAGCTGCCCGAAGCCTATGCCCGCAAGGCACATTCGGCGATAGAGAAGAGCTATGTCGAGTTCTTCGAGGTTCGCAAGGTCTACCCGACGCCGAAGGGTCCGCTGACGGTGGTCGACGGCTTCGACCTCAAGATGAACAAGGGCGAATTCATTTCGATCATCGGCCATTCCGGCTGCGGGAAGTCGACCGTGCTGTCGATGATGGCTGGCCTCAACCCGATCTCCTCCGGCGGCATCATCCTCGACGGGCGGGAGATCTCGGGAGCCGGGCCGGACCGGGCGGTGGTGTTCCAGGCACCGTCGCTGCTTCCCTGGCTGACGGCGAGGGAGAATGTCGCGCTCGGCGTCGATCGCGTTTATCCGGATGCGACACCCGCCGAACGTCGCGACGTCGTCGAATATTACCTGCAGCGCGTCGGGCTCGGCGATGCCATGCATCGCCTGGCGGCCGATCTGTCGAACGGCATGAAACAGCGCGTCGGCATAGCCCGCGCCTTCGCGCTGTCGCCGAAGCTGCTGTTGCTCGACGAGCCCTTTGGCATGCTGGACAGCCTCACCCGTTGGGAACTCCAGGAAGTGCTGATGGACGTCTGGAAACGCACCCAGGTGACGGCGATCTGCGTCACCCACGACGTCGACGAGGCAATCCTGCTCGCAGACCGCGTCGTAATGATGTCGAACGGACCGAATGCCCGGATCGGCAACATCATGGAGGTGAACCTGCCGCGGCCTCGCTCGCGCAAGGAGCTCCTGTCGCACCCCGACTACTACGCCTATCGCGAGGAACTGCTGGAGTTCCTCGAGGCCTATGAAGGCGGCGCAAATCCCGACCCCGAGCATCTCGAAGCGATCCGGGCGAAACGCGCCGCCCGAACGATGTTGCCCGCCCAACCCCTCAAGAAACAAGCCGCGGAGTAATGGAATGACCGAGAGACTGGTGATCGTTGGCAACGGCATGGCGCCGGGCCGCATGTTGGAAGAGCTCTTCGAAAAGGCGCCCGGGCGCTATGAGGTGACGATCTTCAATGCCGAACCACGCGTCAATTACGACCGCATCATGCTCTCGCCGGTACTGTCCGGCGAAAAGGATTATGAAGAGATCATCATCCATGGCGACGGGTGGTACATCAAGCACGGCATCACCCTCTACAAGGGCCACAAGATCGTCGCGATCGATCGTAAAGCAAAGACGGTCACCTCCGATCACGGCGTTACGGAAAGCTATGACAAGCTGGTGATCGCCACCGGTTCGGTGCCCTTCCTCATTCCGGTACCCGGCAAGGACCTGCAGGGCGTCATCACCTATCGCGATCTCGATGACGTGCAGGCGATGCTGCTCGCGGCGCAGTCGCGCGAAACGGCCGTCGTCATCGGCGGCGGTCTGCTGGGCCTCGAAGCAGCGGCCGGCCTTAAAGCGCGCGGCATGGACGTGACCGTGCTGCACGTGATGCCGACGCTGATGGAACGCCAGCTCGACCCGGCCGCAGGCTATCTCCTGCAGAAGGCGGTCGAAGAGAGGGGCATCAAGGTCCTTACCAAGGCGAACACCAAGCGCATCCTCGGCGAGACCAAGGTCGAAGGCATCGAACTCGAAGACGGCCGTATCATCCCGGCAACGCTGGTCGTCATGGCGGTCGGCATCAGGCCGAATGTGGGCCTTGCCAAGGAGGCGGGGCTTGCCATCAACCGCGGCATCGTCGTCGATGCCGGCATGCAGACCTCCGACGGCGACATCATGGCGCTCGGCGAATGCGCCGAGGTCGACGGAATGGTCTACGGACTCGTGGCGCCGCTCTATGAAATGGCACGCGTCGCCGCTTCGCATCTCGCCGGCGACCGCGGCGCCGCCTTCGTGCATTCCGATACGCCGACCAAGCTGAAGGTGACCGGCATCAATCTCTACTCGGTCGGTGACTTCGCCGATGGCGACGGACGCGAGGAGATCGTGCTTCGCGATGCCACTGCCGGCATCTATAAGCGGCTGGTCTTGAAGGACAATCGCATTATCGGCACGGTGCTCTACGGAGAGACCGGCGATGGCGCCTGGTTCAACGACCTGTTGAAACGCGGCACGGACATCTCCGAAATGCGCGATACCTTGATCTTCGGCCAGGCCTATCAGGGGGGTGCACCCCTGGACCCTACGGCGGCCGTTGCAGCCTTGCCGGATGATGCGGAAATCTGCGGCTGCAACGGCGTCTGCAAGGGCAAGATCGTCTCGACGATCACCGACAAGGGCCTTACCTCGCTCGACGAGGTGCGCGCCCACACCAAGGCCTCCGCCTCCTGCGGCTCCTGTACGGGGCTGGTCGAACAACTGATGTCGCTCACGCTCGGTGACAACTATAATCCGGCCGCGGTGCAGCCGATCTGCGGCTGCACCGACCTCGGCCATGACGATGTGCGCCGCCTGATCAAGGCAAAGGGACTCAAGACCATTCCCGCTGTGATGCAGGAGCTCGAGTGGAAGACCTCCTGCGGCTGCGCCAAATGTCGCCCGGCACTCAACTATTATCTCGTCTGCGATTGGCCGGACGAATATGCCGACGACTACCAGTCGCGTTTTGTCAACGAGCGCGTCCACGCCAATATCCAGAAGGACGGTACCTATTCGGTAGTGCCGCGTATGTGGGGCGGGGTCACGAGCTCGAAGGAGCTGCGTGCCATCGCCGATGTCGTCGACAAGTTCAACGTGCCGATGGTCAAGGTGACCGGTGGCCAGCGCATCGACCTGCTCGGAATCGAAAAGGAGGACTTGCTTGCCGTCTGGGCCGACCTCGGCCAGGCCGGCTTCGTCTCGGGTCAGGCTTACGCGAAAGGCTTGAGGACGGTGAAGACCTGCGTCGGCTCCGAATGGTGCCGCTTCGGCACCCAGGATTCGACCGGGCTTGGCATCCGCATCGAGAAGTTCATGTGGGGCTCCTGGACACCGGCAAAGGTCAAGATGGCCGTCTCCGGCTGCCCGCGCAACTGCGCGGAAGCAACCTGCAAGGACGTCGGCGTCGTCTGCGTCGATTCCGGCTACGAAATCCATTTCGCCGGGGCCGCCGGCCTCGACATCAAGGGCACGGAGGTGCTTGGTCTCGTCAGGAGCGAGGACGAGGCGCTCGAGCACATCGTCGCGCTGACGCAGATGTATCGCGAGCAGGCCCGCTATCTCGAACGAATCTACAAATGGGCAAAACGCGTCGGCATCGATGAGATCCGGCGGCAGATCATGGACGACGCGGAAAAGCGCAAGGCCTATTTCGACCGTTTCGTCTTCAGCCAGAGGTTTGCCCAGGTCGACCCCTGGTCGGAGCGCGTCTCCGGCAAGGACAAGCACGAATTCAAGCCCATGGCCGTCATCCAGAAGGAAGCCGCGGAATGAACGCTCACAATCTTGCAACCGAGGCCGCATGGGTTCTCGTCGGTTCCATCGATGATATCCCCCGCCAGGGTTCGCGTCGCGTCCACATGGACGAAACGAGAATCGCGGTTTTCAGGACCGTCGATGACCGGATCTTCGCCTTGGAAGACAAATGCCCGCACAAGAACGGGCCGCTCAGCGCGGGGATCGTACATGACGGCTGCGTCACGTGCCCGCTCCACAACTGGGTGATTTCGCTCGAAACCGGGCAAGCCCAAGGCGCGGACGATGGAAGGACACGAACCTTCCCGGTCCGGATCGAGGGTCGGGACATCTATCTCGACCTGACAGGCAAATCCGCGGCTCGCTGAGCCGTATCAAACGCAAAAGGGGAACCGCGATGTCCTACGTAGCTCCACAGGAATTCGCCGCGAAGATGATCGAAGCGGGCGAGTCCAAAGTCTTCATGTCCACAAAGGACACTCTGATCCGCGCCTACATGGCCGGGGCCATCCTCGCGCTCGCGGCAGCGTTCGCGGTCACGGTCACAGTCAATACGGGAAATCCGCTGATCGGCGCCCTGCTCTTTCCGGTCGGCTTCTGTCTGCTTTACCTCATGGGCTTCGACCTTCTGACCGGCGTCTTCACGCTGGCGCCCCTGGCGCTCATCGCCAAGCGCCCGGGCGTGACGATCGGCGGAATTTTACGGAACTGGGGCCTCGTCTTCGTCGGCAATTTTGCCGGCGCGCTGACGACCGCCGTCTTCATGGCGATCATCTTCACCATGGGCTTTTCGGAAGAACCCAATGCGGTGGGGCAGAAGATAGGCACGATCGGTGAATCGCGCACGCTTGGCTACGCGGCCGCCGGGGCCGCTGGCATGCTGACGCTCTTTATCCGGGCAGTCATGTGCAACTGGATGGTTTCGACCGGCGTCGTCGCGGCCATGATGTCGAACTCGGTCTCCGGCAAGGTCATTGCCATGTGGATGCCGATCCTGATCTTCTTCTATCTCGGCTTCGAGCACTCGATCGTCAACATGTACCTCTTCCCATCGGGCATCATGCTCGGCGGTCAGTTTACATGGATGGACTACTTCCTCTGGAACGAGATCCCCACGGTGGTCGGAAACCTCGTCGGCGGCCTCACCTTCGTCGGCGGCATGATCTACGCGACCCATTACAAGACCTCGCCCAGCCGCAAGGAGGGCGAAAAGTCAGCGGCGCGACTGGTTGCCGCGGAATGATCTGAACCCATTCCAGCCGGTCCCGCCCGAGACGGCGGGGCCACTTCTCATCGAGAACGATCGAATGCTCAAGTCTCTCGACCCGGTCAAACTCACGGCCACGATCGGCCAATATTCGTCAGCGGGTCGCAAGGCGACAAATCAGGATTTCCATGGCGCGATCGTTCCGGACGGCGCCGCCCTCATAATGAAGGGCATCGCCATCGCCATCGCCGACGGCATCTCTTCGAGCCCGGTCAGCCATATCGCCGCGGAGACTGCGGTCAAGAGCTTCCTGACCGACTATTACTGCACCTCCGATGCCTGGACCGTGAAAACGGCTGCGAGCCGAGTTATCGAGGCAACCAATTCCTGGCTGAACGCTCAGAACCGGGGCATCGAGGATCGCGACCACGCGCATGTGACGACGTTTTCGGCCCTCGTGCTGAAGGGCCAAAGGGCCTATCTATTCCACATCGGCGACAGCCGCGTCTGGCGTCTCTCCGGGCGCAATCTCGAGCCGCTCACGACCGACCATCGCCTGGCATCGTCGCAAAGCGAGAGCTATCTGGGTCGGGCGCTGGGCCTGCGCCCGTCGGTCGAAATCGATTATCGGCGGCTGGAGGTTCAGCCGGGCGACGTCTTCGTGCTGACGACCGACGGTGTCCACAACAGCGTTTCGCCGCGCAAGATCGCGGCATCCGTCGCCTCCGCTAGCGACCTCTCTTCGGCAGCAGCCGAAATCGCCGCGTCTGCCTACGAAGCGGGAAGCGGCGACAACCTGACGATCCAGATCGTCCGCATCGAGAGCCTGCCCGAGGACGATCTCGAACCCGTCTTCGATGGTGCGGATTCGCTACCCCCGGCGCCCCTGCCCCGTGTACCCTGCGATTTCGAAGGCTACCGGCTCCACCGACAGATCCATGCAAGCAATCGCAGCCATATCTTTCTGGCCTCCGTACCGGGAACGGGGGAACATGTGGCGCTTAAATTTACATCCGCCGACCTGCGGGAAGACGACAGCTATCTTCGACGCTTCGCGATGGAGGAGTGGGTCGCGCGCCGCATTTCGAGCGCGCACGTGTTGAAGAGCGGCCAGCCACTGTTGCCGCGCCATTCCCTCTATCTCGTCACCGAGTACGTAGACGGCGAGACCCTTGCCCAATGGATGGCCGATCACCCCCGAGCGGATCTGCGCGCCGTACGCGACTTGATCGGTCAAATTGCTGACGGACTTCGCGCCCTCCATCGCAAGGAGATCATCCATCAGGACTTGAGGCCCGAGAATCTCATGATCGACCGGAACGGCACCGTGAAGATCATCGACTTCGGCTCGGCACTGGTCGCCGGCGTCCACGAGGCCGCGCCAGATTTCGACCGCGGACACATCCTTGGCACCGTGCAATACGCGGCGCCGGAATATTTCCTCGGAGAACGGGGAACCGAGCAGTCGGACCTCTTCTCGGTCGGCGTCATCGCCTATCAGATGCTGACCGGAAAGCTCCCGTACGGCGCGGCCGTCGCGCGGACGAGAAGCAGGAAACAGCAGCAGAGGCTGCGCTTCGACAGCCTGCGCGAAATTCGGCCGGACGTGCCGGATTGGGTGGAAGGCGCGATCCGCAAGGCGGTTCATCCCGATCCCGTCAAGCGTTATCAGGCATTGACCGAATTCGTTTATGACCTGTCGCATCCGAACCTAAAGCTCGTCGGCGCTGGTCGGCAACCGCTGATGGACCGTAACCCTCTGCTGGTTTGGCAAGGCCTAACGATCTTCCTGGCGTTGGTGATCTTCGGCATGCTCCTCAAAGACTACATCTGAAAGCGGCATTTGCTCATTTTTTGAGCATAACATGCAAACTATTAAATCTTGTGCAATCGCGTGTCTTCTGCCAATATAGGGCATAAACAAGTCAGGCGGTGATCGCCGCTTTGACCCCTCTCCATGCGGCGGATCTGCAACGGCGCGGAACCGCCGCCAGCCTTAAATCCAGGCGCCAGCATCGACGCTGTGTAACTCATCCATTCCCTCAGGGGACCTGGCTGATTGCATGGCGTTTTTTGTTTGGGCCGGTTTTTCGTTTGGGCTCAAGGCGATTTTCCAAAGCAGTGCACACCACCGCGAGCCCGGTGTCTAAAGAGGAAATGGTAAGAGCGAATGCCAGAACCGGTCCAGGAGAAGAGCACGAAGACCACCTGTCCCTATTGCGGTGTCGGCTGCGGCGTGATCGCCCGCGTCAGCAATGACGGCACGGTCAGCGTCAAGGGCGACCCTGAGCATCCGGCCAATTTCGGACGGCTCTGTTCCAAGGGATCGGCGCTCGCCGAGACCCTCGATCTCGAAGGCCGCCTCCTCTATCCGGAAATCGGCGGCCGACGGGCCGGCTGGGAGGAAGCCCTTGACCTCGTCGCCGCGCGCTTTTCGCAAAGCATCGCAGAACATGGTCCGGACTCGGTTGCCTTCTACGTGTCGGGGCAATTGCTGACGGAAGATTACTACATTGCCAACAAGCTGATGAAGGGCTTCATCGGCTCGGGCAATATCGACACGAATTCGCGGCTCTGCATGTCCTCCTCGGTCGCGGGGCATCGTCGCGCTTTTGGGTCTGACACGGTGCCGGGGACTTATCAGGACCTGGAGCTTGCCGACCTCGTCGTACTGACGGGCTCCAATCTCGCCTGGTGCCATCCAGTCCTTTACCAGCGCCTTGCCGCGGCAAAGGCGAGCCGGCCGGAAATGAAGGTCGTGGTCATCGACCCGCGGCGGACGATGACCTCCGATATTGCCGACATGCATCTGGCGATCGCACCTGACGGGGACACGGCACTCTTCAACGGCCTCTTGACCCATCTGGTGACAAGCGGCGCGATCGATCAGAACTACATCTCCGCGCACACGCATGGCTTCGCGGAAGCCTTTGCGGCCGCTTCGGCGCTCGAACTTCCGGCACTCACCAAGGCGACCGGCCTGACAGAGGCGGAACTCCGCGATTTCTACCGTCTGTTCGAAACGACGGAAAAAGTCGTGACCTGCTACAGCCAGGGCGTGAACCAGTCGTCCGCCGGCACCGACAAGGTCAACGCCATCCTCAACTGCCACCTCGCGACCGGCCGCATCGGCCGGACCGGCATGGGTCCTTTCTCGCTCACGGGTCAACCAAACGCCATGGGCGGGCGCGAAGTGGGCGGGCTGGCCAACATGCTCGCCGCCCACATGGACCTTGAAAAGCCGCGTGACCGTGATCTGGTGCAGCGATTCTGGAATGCGCCAGGGCTGGCAACCAAGCCCGGCCTCAAGGCGGTCGACATGTTCAGGGCCGTCGCCCAAGGGCGCATCAAGGCGCTTTGGATCATGGCGACGAACCCGGTCGTATCCATGCCCGACGCCGACGCGGTCGAGACGGCGATCAAGGCCTGCCCCTTCGTCGTCGTTTCCGACATATTGCGCGAGACCGATACCGCCCGCCATGCCCATGTCCTATTGCCCTCGCTCGGTTGGGGCGAGAAGGACGGCACAGTCACCAATTCCGAGCGACGGATCTCGCGGCAGCGGGCTTTTCTCAAAGCTCCGCAAGAGGCACGCGCCGACTGGTGGCAACTGGCCGAGGTCGGGCGACGGATGGGCTTCGGCCAGGCTCTCGGCCATACTTCCCCGGCCGAGGTCTTCGCCGAACATGCGGCTCTCTCCGGCTTCGAGAACGACGGCCGCCGCGATTTCGACATCAGCGCTCATGCGGCAATCGACCACGATAGCTACGACGCTCTCTCGCCCTTCCAATGGCCGCAACCGAGAGGCACGGCGCCGCAGGAAAAGCGCTTCTTCGCCGAGGGCGGCTTCTATCACCCGGACGGTCGCGCCTCGTTCATACCGGTCGAAGCGCCGAAGGCGAATACCGGAAGCGACGGCTTCCCCTTCACGCTCAATACCGGCCGTGTGCGCGACCACTGGCACACCATGACCCGCACCGGCAAGAGCGCCCGGCTATCCAGCCATCTCGCCGAACCCTTCGTCGAAATTCATCCGCGCGACGCGCGGGCGATCGGCGCTGCGCACGCCGATCTCGTCGCGATCGAAAGCCCTTGCGGCATCGTGGTCGTGCGCGCCCTCGTCACAGAACGTCAGGCGGAGGGAAATCTCTTTGTGCCGATGCACTGGAACGACCAGTTCGCCGCAAAGGCCCGCATCGACGCGCTCGTTGCCCCGGTCACCGATCCTTTCTCCGGTCAGCCCGCCTCCAAGAACGTGGCGGTTCGCGCGATGCGTTTCGCGGCCGCGACCTACGGCTTCGCCGTCTCCGCCCGCAAACCCGAGGGGCTCGATGCCCCCTATTGGGCGATCGCCAAGGCCGAAGGCGGCTGGCGCATGGAACTCGCCTTCGCCGGGGATGACGCCGATTGGATCGGCTGGAGCCGACGGGTCTTTTCCATTCCCCACGAGATTGAACCGATCGGTTACACCGATCGTACGTCCGGCGAATTGAGACTCGCCTTCTTCGATGGCGACAAACTGCTCGCCGCCCTCTTCCTTTCGCCCCAGCCGGTCGCCGTCGCGCGCAATTGGGCGGTAACTCAGCTCGGCGTCTCGCACGCCAATCTCGGAAAGCGCTTCGCGGTAGCGGCGGGACGGCCAGGCGCCGACAAACCGGATCCGGGCGCGACAGTCTGTTCGTGCTTCAGCGTCGGCGCCAACCAGATCACCGCCGCCATCCGCGACGGCTGCCACAGCGTCGAGGCCATCGGCGAGAAGCTCAGCGCCGGCACCAATTGCGGCTCCTGCCGCGCCGAAATCAGGGGGATCATCAATGCCTGCCTTGCAGCCGCTGCCGAATGACGCCTCGAAGCCGCGACGGGTGGCAGAACTCGCGACGCTGCCGCTTTTCTGGTCGCTGACGCAGAAGAAAGTCGTCGTCGCCGGCGGCAGCGACGCGGCGGCCTGGAAGGCGGAGCTCATCGCGGCCTCGGGCGCAGAAGTCCATCTTTACGCGCCTCGCGCTGGACTGGGCGAAGCCCTCCTTGACCTCCTCGACCGCGGGGCAGCCCATGCTGGCGGCCGCTTCATCCATCATGACGAGGCCTGGCATGAGGACATCTTTGCCGATGCAGCCCTGGCGATCGCCGATTGCGAAGAGGATTATGAAGCGGAGGCCTTTTTCAATGCGGCACGAGCGGCCGGCGTCCCGGTGAACGTCATCGACAAGCCCGCCTTCTGCCAGTTTCAGTTCGGATCGATCGTCAACCGTTCCCCGGTCGTGGTGGCGATCTCGACCGGCGGAGCGGCACCGATCCTCGCTCAGGCGATCCGCCGGCGGATAGAGACGCTGCTACCGCCGGCGATCAAACGCTGGGCAATGATCGCTCAGGCGATCCGCGAACGGGTCAATGCGCAGTTGCAGCCGGGTGCCGCGCGCCGCTCCTTCTGGGAGCGCTTCGTCGATCGGGCTTTCGTGGACACACCGGAGGAGGGTGTGGAGACGCGGCTGGTGGCGGAGATGGGGCGTCTGGCGATGCCCCGCCCCGCCATCGGCCGCGTCACCATCGTCGGTGCCGGCCCAGGCGATGCGGAGCTGCTGACGCTCAAGGCCGTGCGCGCACTGCAAGCAGCCGATGTCATTCTCTATGACGAGCGGATTTCCAACGACGTCCTGGAACTCGCCCGCCGTGAGGCCAAGCGTATCCTCGTCAGCCAGCCGAACCCTTCCGCAAGCGGCAGGCCGATGGCTGAAGATGGAGCGCGAATAGCGGCGCTCGCCAAAGCGGGCAAGCGCGTCGTCCGACTTCAACCCGGAAATCCGATGGCGACAAGCGTGAGCCTCGAGGAAGCGGATTGGCTTGAACGGCTCGGCATTGCCGTGGAGCTTGTCGCAGGCGTGGATGCGGATAGCGGTGACGCCGCTGGCGCGGCAATGGCAGTTCGGGCGACCGATGCCACGCCAGGCCGTGCGCATATCGCCAGTCACTGATGCGAGTCCCTGCGCAATTGTGCGGAAACTCGGAGAGGCTCAAGGGGAGCTCCCGGAGCACAGCTCCTCGAGCCGATCGAGGAACGGCCGCTGCGCGGGGTTTATCTTCGCGCGCGCGTCCGCCAGCGTAAACCAGCCGGCGCGGTCGACCTCCGGAAAGGATTGCGTCCGGCCGCTGCGGGGCGGCCACTCCATGTCGAAGCTGTTGCTTCGGAGGCGGTCAATGTCGAAATCGCTCTCGCTCGCATAGGCCACGACCGACTTGCCACCCTTCTGGCGCTCTTCGCCAAGAGGCGTGAGCGGGCCGGTAACCGCGATACCGGTCTCCTCGAGGAATTCGCGCCGTGCCGCGGCGTCCGGCTGCTCGTCGGCATTGTATTCGCCCTTCGGGATCGACCAGGCGCCAAAATCCCGGTTGCTCCAGAAAGGTCCGCCAGGGTGAACGAGCAGGACGCGAATCCTGTCGGCGTCGTATTTGTAAAGCAGAATGCCGGCGCTCCTCTTCGGCATTTGCGATCCTCGTTTGCCGCAGAAAATGCGCAGTGTCGCAGTGATCGGCACAGCTGTGAAGGCATGTGCAGCGCCCGGTTTTCAAAAAGCCGCACCCTTGTCAAAACCATGCGCTATAGTCGGAAGTTCGGGGTGCGGCTCATCCGTGCTCTCCGAGAAAGGCTCGGCGATGCGAGCGATGGTGCTTGAGGAAATCGGCAAGCCGTTGGTAGCGGTCGAACGCCCGCTTCCCGACCCGCTTGCCGGACAGATAAGGCTCAGGGTCGAGGCCTGTGCCGTGTGCCGGACCGATCTGCATGTGGTCGATGGAGACCTGCCGCAGCCGAAGCTGCCGCTCATTCCCGGCCACGAGATCGTCGGCGTGGTCGAGGCGGTCGGCTCGGGCGTGGGTCCTGAACGGATCGGCCGCCGTGTCGGCGTGCCATGGCTCGGCCACACCTGCGGCACCTGCTTCTATTGCCGCTCAGCGGCGGAAAACCTGTGCGACGCGCCGCTTTTTACCGGTTACACCCGGGATGGCGGCTTCGCGACCGACGTCATCGCGGACGCCGACTATGCCTTCGAGCTCGATCCCACTGGCGACCCCGTGGCGCTCGCACCTCTATTGTGCGCCGGTCTCATCGGCTGGCGTTCGCTGAAGCGGGCAAGCGATTGCCGGCGCATCGGCCTGTACGGCTTCGGTGCGGCCGCGCACATCATCGCGCAAATCTGTACCTGGCAGAAGAGAGAAGTTTATGCCTTCACGCGACCAAGCGACACGGAGGCGCAGCGCTTTGCGCGCGAACTCGGCGCGGCCTGGGCCGGCAAGTCGGACGAATCTCCGCCGGAGCTCCTTGACGCGGCAATCATCTTCGCGCCCGTTGGATCACTTGTACCGACGGCGCTCCGGGCGGTGCGCAAGGGAGGACGGGTCGTCTGCGGCGGCATCCATATGAGCGACATTCCTGCCATGCCCTATGCGCTCATCTGGGGCGAGCGCGAGCTTCTCTCCGTTGCCAATCTGACGCGGCAGGACGCACGCGAATTTCTCGCGATCGCCGCGCGCGCCAGGGTGCACACCCGCACGACGGTCTACCCCCTCGAAGAGGCGAATGCCGCTCTCGATGATCTTCGCCACGGCAGGCTGAGCGGCGCCGCCGTGCTGGTGCCCTGAGATCGCCTTTGCTGGCGCGAACCGAGCACGGCTTTGTTGACAGGGATCAATGATCGCTATCGCCGGCAATCTACGATCATGGCCATGTGACTTGGATCAACCCGCGAAAGGAGATTCCTCATGATGACGTACAAGACCATTCTCAGCGTGATCGGCGTCGACAATTTCGAGGATGATTTGCAGGCGGCGGCGGACATCTGCACGGCGACTGGAGCGCATCTGACGGCACTGGTGGTCAAACTGGCCGCACCGCCCCCGCTTGGCGACTATGCCGCCACGATGTCGATCGCGTGGTTCGAGGAACGGGAGCGGGATCTCTCCGACCTCCGTAGGGGCGTGGAGCGCGCCAAGACCGTGCTGTCAACAACCGGAGTTTCCTTTCAGGTCGACAGCATCTATTCTGAATTTGCCTGGGCGGAAAATGAAATAGGCGAGCGCGCCCGCTATGCCGATCTGACGCTGATCGGTTCGGGACTCGCCGCCGATCCCGAGCTACGGGCTCGCACCGTCAACGGCGCCCTCTTCAGCTCGGCCCGTCCCGTGCTGCTGGTGCCGAAAGGCCGACGCGCGACTATGATCCCGAAAACGGTGCTGCTCGCCTGGAATTCCCACATCGAGGCAGCGCGCGCCGTAGGGCAGGCGGTGGGCTTGATGAGCGCCGCCGATCTCGTTCATGTCACCATGGTCGATCCGGAGGATTCGCCCACAAAGAGCGGCGAGGAGCCGGGTGCCGACATAGCCGCCTACCTCGCCCGTCACGGCGTCAAGGTCACCGTTGACCGTCTGCCGAGCTCCGGCCATCGCGTCGAGGAAGTCATCAACCGGCATGCGCATTCGATTGGCGCCGACCTCATCGTCATGGGCGCCTACGGCCACTCGCGCATGCGCGAGCGGATTTTCGGCGGCGTCACGAGATCGATGATCGATACGGCAGCGGCGCCGGTGTTGATGGTCCATTGACGGGCAAAGCGGGCGGCGGCGTCGGCCGGATGCGGCGGGTGGCGAGCTTATCGCCTCAACCCTTAAGAGCACCGCGAGCGCGCATCACCGCGCTTTACAGCGCCGTGCGTCCCTCAGGACGCACGGCGCTGTAAGTCTTTGCATCTACTATGACGTCTCAGGCAACACGTGCGGCGAAGATGTCCTTCTTCACCACCGCATGGACCCCCCAGTTTCCATCAACGACCTGGGTAATGCCGAAGTCCACTCCGATCGACATCAGGGAAATCGCCTCGTCCTCTGTTAGACCTTTGGTCGTCATGAGGAAATGGCGCATTTTCCGGAACGCATCGCGCAACGCTCTGTCGACAGACGACTTGGAATAGATGTCGCTCTGTGCGCTCGATCCCAGTTCATCGAGGTAGTTGGCGTAGGAAAACCCGTGCACGAGCCAGTCGGTTTGCGTCTCGAGCATGGGGTAGTTGAGCTCCTCGAGCGGTGTGCCGGCAAGGTCCGCCTTCTTGTGCAAGATGAGCTGGAACGTACCAGTGAGCGAACATTCGATCGCCGTTCCGCACAATTCGCTGTCACCTTGGCTGGCATGGGGATCACCGACCGAGAGCAGCGCGCCGTCGACGGCGACCGGATAATACATCGTGGCGCCTTTGCCGATGCGCCAGTTATCGATGTTGCCGCCAGTGTAACTCGGCGGGATGGTGTCCACGACGTCCGCTTCCTTCGGCGCCAGTCCGATCGTGCCGAAATGTGGGCGAATAGGCAATCTCACTCCCTTCAGCACATCGTAGTTTCGTTGGGTCAGGCTGTGGTCGACGGGAACACCGGGATAGTCGATCGTGTCATGCCTGACGCCGAATGGATCGGTCTGCGGCACCCATTGGAAATTGTACACCGCTTCGGCCCAGCTTTTGCCGCCGGCGATGTCGACCTCGTAGATGGTGACGACCTCGCGCTTGATGCCGCCAAGGAGGTCGTTGTAGTGGAAACCCCAATTGGCCGCCGCGTTGACACCGTATGACTTACCTCGGAATTTGGGATTGCCGGACGGACGCGGCACACAATCGAGAATCCGCACCTCTAATATGTCGCCTGGCTCCGCGTTGCGGACATAAACGGGACCGGTCATGATGTGCACGCCTTGCCCCTCACCAGAGCCTTTCTTGTACATTGCCGGGTCGGTAGGGCCGGCACCGCGGCGGTCGACGCCCTTCTTCTCTTTCGTCCAGAGATAGACGCTCTCCGCACCCTCGTCGCCCTCGACCATGCGCTCCAGATCATCGCTCGCATGGTGGGTGAGCGACTCGATCGTGACGATGTCGCCGGAACTAACCTCGAGGCGAGGCTTCAGCGATTTGCTGAAGTAGCCCCAATGCACGGTCTCGGCATTGGCCGGCAAATAGTGATAGGCGCTTTGGGCAGGCAGCTTCGATGTCGTGGCCTGCGCCAGTTTGGGTGTGACCAGCGAGATACCACCGGCGCCCAGCGTGGCCAGACCGCTGGCCGCGAACAGGCCACTCTTCAGAAAGCCGCGGCGCTCGGCATTTAGATCTTGCTTCAACTTCTTGTAGTGAAGTTCGAAATGCGGACAGCTGACATCATCGCCTTTGCACATGAACAGTCCCCTTGTTTTTGTTGGAAGGAATGTGCGCCATGTTATGCACCGCAGGCGCCACCGGCAATCGAGCCAAACGGCCCCGAAAATTATCGCACCGCGCTGTCCGCCTAAAAAATGCGAGTAAATTCAAAAACATATGTGCACTTTCGTACCCTTGACCAAGCTTGAGCTCCGCCTGTTGACCGGGTAAAGTCAAAAGATTGTTCGCATGCGCACAAATACTATGGCCGGCGTCCCGATATAGTCGATCTGCGGCCGACGGGCGCCCGAGGGACGTCACGTGTCGCGGAACAACAAGGACCCTTTTCATATGTTTGCGGCTCCGCGATCGATCGACCATCTGCCCCTCGATCAACGTCATAAGGCGTGGCTCGACTGGCTTGAGGAGCTTTCCCTTTCCGCGTCTGTCGACGATCAGCCGATCCCGAGAGGCACAATGCGCCTACGTGCAGCGAACGCCACCACGCGCCTCGCCGACATCTCCGGCACACCGCAGCACATCGTGCCGATACGCCGCAGCCACGGGATCCTCTTCGCTCTTGTCGTTGCTGGGCGCGGGCGCCTTGTCGCCCCGCAACAGGCGTTTGATCTCGCGGACGGCGACATGATGGTGCTGGGCACTGCAGACGACTGGTCGTTGACCTTTCGCAGCGACTTCCGCGTGTTCCTGCTTCAGGCGGCCGTCGGTCCGCTGGAGGCCCGGCTGGGCCGCAGCGGCATCCGCTTGCCGAAAGTGCTTGGCAGCACCGTTGTCGCTGCGGTCGCAAAGTCCGGATTGCGAACGCTGGGCTCAAATCTCGAGACGTCCGGTGCAGCCGATCTGACCGCGGCCGAGGTGGCCTTGACGGAGCTCGTGGCAAGTGCCCTGCTCGGCGAGGTATGCGAGCCCGCTGGCAGCATGACCGGGGTGCAGGCGGCGCATTTCAGGCGCGTCGCGGCGGCGATCGACGCCCGGCTGTCGGACCCGGATCTCACCTTGGCAGGCATCGCGAGACTAGAAGGGCTTTCCGTCCGTTACACACAGAAACTGTTCGAGCGGCGCGGCGAAAGCTTCTCCGATTATGTGCGCCAGCAACGCCTCGAACGTTGCCGCATTGACCTGGCGGATCCCAACCATGCACGTGAAAGTGTCGCCGCGATCGGCCAGCGCTGGGGCTTTCGCGATCAATCGCATTTCAGCCGCGCTTTCGGCGCGATGTTTGGAACGAGTCCAAGGCGGGTTAGGCGCGCTAGGGCGCAGACGGAGGAAACTTATCCACTGCGCGGCAAACCGGATGGCCGCAAGACGGCGGCGGCGCGGGCCGCCCCGGTGCTGCAGGCCCCCGTGGATCGGCCGCCAACCGTAAGAGCGCGCGAACGCACGGACCATTGGCACTTGCCAGCAACCGCAGAAACCGTGCATTGGGGCTTTTTCAGCCGCTCGCTGCCGCCGGTGCTGCGCGTCGATCCGGGCGACACAGTCACCGTCGAGACACTCACTCAGCACGCTGGCGACGACTGGCAGCGGATGGTGGCGGGTGATAGCGGGGCCGAAAGCGTATTCGATTGGTCACCCGAACATAAGCGCGTCGACCGCCGCGGTGCCGGTCCGGCCAACGCTTCCATCTTCGGACGCGGTGCCGGCGAGGGATTCGGCGTTCACATTATGACCGGCCCTATCTATGTGCGCGGCGCCGAGCCGGGCGACGTGCTGGAGGTCGAGTTCGTGGATATCCGGCCCAGGCCGAGCGCTGCCTTCCCCGGCAAGGCCTTTGCATCGAACGTATCGGCATGGTGGGGGTTCCAGTATCACGACCTTCTGGACCAGGACGCGAAACGCGAAACGGTGACTATCTTCGAGATCGACATGCAGTGCCCGGCCGCCGCGCGTCCGCTATACAGCTATGAATGGCAGCCGCAGACCGATCCCTTCGGAGTTGTCCATGCGACGATCGACTATCCAGGCGTACCCGTCGACCACAGCAAGGTTTCGCATCGCGACTTGAGTGGAAGCGGCGTGCGCATACCGGCGCGCATGCATTTCGGGTGCATCGCGGTGGCTCCACGCGAGGCCGACCTGGTTGATTCCATTCCGCCGGGCTATTTTGGCGGCAATGTCGATAATTGGAGGATCGGAGCCGGTGCGAAGCTTTATTTGCCCGTTGCGGTTCAGGGCGCGCTGCTCTCGCTCGGCGATGGACATTTCGCGCAGGCGGACGGCGAGATCAACGGCACGGGGCTTGAGTGTTCGCTGACGGGCGACATCATTATAAAGCTGCATAAGGCGGACGACGCGTGCCCGACTTTCCTGCGCGGTCTTAACTCGCCACTCATAGAAACCCAGCACAGCTGGGTGATACAGAGCTTCAGCCACCCCAACTATCTCAAGGACCTGGGCAGCAACGCGCAGTCGGACGTCTACAAGAAATCCACAATCGATTTGGCGCTGCGCAACGCCTTCCGCCAGACGCGCCGATTCATCATGCAATCATACGATCTCACGGAGGACGAGGTGCTGAGCATCATGTCTCTCGCCGCCGACTTCGGCATCACGCAAGTCGCCGACGGAAATTTCGGCGTGCATGCCACGATCAGCAAAGCCGTGTTCGAGGAGCGAGACCACAGCCAGCGTACCGCTCGCCCCTGACCACTCCGCTTCTCGAGCAGTGCATGTTGCCCCAAGACCGCTGCACGGCGACATGTATTAGCCTTCCGCCACCGCAGCCCGTCCGGTTACGTCGTCGATGACGATGCAATAGAAGAGATGCGGCGACGCGGCGAGGATCTCCTGTGGCGCCGGTTTCAGCCCTCCCGGCTCCCACCAATTCGGATGCGCCTCGAGAGCCGACCAGGCGCGCAGGTGCTCCTGATGCCACTGCCCCCTCTCCGGAAGCTCCTGGTATCGTCCATGGACGACGACGCTTTTCCACTGGTGCCTGTCCAGAAATTCGTCGACCTGCACGCAGGCATGCGGATTACCGCGCATCCACTCGATCTTTTGTCCAGGCATCGAAAAGCTGTAGAGACATTGGCCGACATGGGCATAGTAGACGGGAACGACATACGGCCTGTTGTCTTTGACGCAGCCCAGCCTCCCCAAGCGGTGCGACGAAACGAGGGCGAGGCATTCCTGCTCGGACATTTCCCTGACGAACATGGTTCTATCCCTTCAACCTGCAGCCTGAATGTTTTATATCTTAGGCCTGTCGAACCGCATTGAGTTAGCTCAAGGACTGAACTTCATGCGTCCCGGGGCGGCCTGCGCCGGCGATTGATGCGGATCAAAGAGCGCATGCATGGCCGCCTGATAATGTCTTGCAGGACGAGAGACATGGCATTCGGACAATGGAGCCCTAGACTCGACGTGCTGAGTGTCGTTCGTAAATCCGATTTGCCGAACAGGGCGACAAGAAGCTGCGAATAGAGGAGTTGCCTTCATGCCCAAGAAGACCACGGACAAGTTCGCCTCGACGTTTTGGCCCCAGGTTCCGGCACCGGTCGATGGCCGCATGTTTCTGCTGTCGATCGGACATTTCCAGACGGCGGCCATACAAGCGATGCTGCGCTACCAGATCGAAGTGCTGACCTTCATGAAAAATCGAAGCGAACACGACAGGCGGTTCCTGGAGGAACTGCTCGCGTCGGATTACGCGCGCGACGGTTTCGACCTCTATTGCAGTTTCTGGCGGGACGCACTCCAGGATTATTCCGACGAGGCCGAGCGCCTGACGCGGCTCGGATCGCAGATGGCAGCGCAAGCGGCCAGGCAGGTACGCAACGATCAGGAAGATCTGACCGAGGAGGTCGCGACGCGGTTGGTTATGTAGCGGAAAGCCGGATCCGGAACCGCCCTACAGCGCCGCGCGCTTCTATAGACGTGCGGCGCGCGGCACTTTGAGTAATCTCGCGGCTGCTCTCATCCGATTGTCCAGCGGAGGGCCCAGCCGACGCCGATCGCTAAAGCCGAGGCCACGGCCAACCGAAGCCAATAGGCGGCCGCACCAGAGGAAACTGCGGCGACGAATACCCGCCCTGCGGCATTGGCGGCAATGGCCGCGAGCACTGCATCGCCGATGATCTTCGACGGCAGGGATTGGCTGCTTGTCCGCAATGCGCTGAGGACGGCGACGTCCACGTCGAAGGCTGCGGACAGCGCCGAGACGGCGATCAGACTCTCGTGGCCGATATGCACCACCAGAGCCGCTCCCAGGGTCGCGGTCAACGCGAAAAGCGTTGCGAAAATGAGCAGCGGCATGAGGTCGAAGGGATTTCGTGCGCTCACCGCCCGTCCACTCGGCGTTAACCCACGCCCCATCAATACGGCACCAACGAGCGCGAAGACAGCGGCGCCGGCAAACACTGCGGGCGCCACCCGTGGAAGGACCGCCGGGGAAATGACGGCAACGATCACCTGCGTCCGCACAAGCGATACAACGGCAGCCAGGCACGCCGCGCCTGCCAAAGGTCTTGCACTCTCGCCGCTCCGGACCTTCTGCCCTAAGCTCGCGGTGACTGCGGTCGACGAAACAAGTGCGCCGGCAAGTCCGCTGACGAGCAGCCCCCGCGTCGCGCCGAACAGGCGCACGGCGATATAGCCCATGAAAGAAATCGCGGCGCTGAGGACGGTAAAGGACCAGATCTCCCAGGGATTGAAGCCGCCCCACGGATCGATGGCGCGATCCGGCATCAGAGGCAGGCCGATCGCAGTCATGACCGAAAGCACGAGCGCCGAACGAAGCTCGATCCATGACAGACGCTTCAGAAGCTTGTGAAGCACCTCGCGGCTTCCAAGCACAGCCGCAACGGCAGCACCGCCGGCCGCCGCCGCGCGGTGGTCGCCGGCAACCGCCAATCCGCCGAGCGCGAATACACAAAGCGCGGCGACGACGCCGGTAACGCTGAAATCCCCGTCGTGGCGGGCCTCGCGCAGTTTGAACCATGCGAAGCAGAGGGCAAAGCCGATAAACCCGGCGGCAAAAATGAAGCCGCCGCCTTGCTCTCGCGCCAGAGCGCCGAAGACGCCGCCAAGAAGCCCGGAAATGCCATAGGTCCTGATCCCCGCCGTGCGGCTGCCCCCCGGGGCATCGCGCTCGCGCCATCCGCGTTCGAGGCCGACCAGGAGTCCAATGGCGAGAGCAAGGCCAATCCTCGGAATTAGCGGATCCATCAATATGCCCGAAGCTTCTTCAGCACAACGCAACGACGAGACCAATGCCCGTTGCAGACGACACATTCTGGCTCTTCCGCAGACTACCCGCAGTGACCGAAGTCAAAGCGCCGTCGGCACCGGGGGAACGGCCGATATCGAAACCTGAAGCGCAGTTGCGATTGCACTATTCGGAAGGGCCCCCCGCCTTGGGAAACATACTGGCAAACTCCATCGGGAAGGGGAAGATCACGGTCGAGTTCTTCTCGCCGGCGAGGACGTTCAGCGTGCTTAGATAGCGCAATTGCATCGCCTCGGGCTGCCGGGCAAGGATTACCGCCGCCTCGAGCAATTTCGCCGCCGCCTGCTGCTCGCCCTCGGCATTAATGACCTTGGCGCGGCGCTCCCGCTCGGCTTCCGCCTGGCGGGCGATTGCCCGGATCATCGACTCGTTGATGTCCACATGTTTGATCTCGACGGTCGCCACTTTGACGCCCCAGGCATCGGTCTGCACGTCGAGGATCTTCTGGATATCATCATTCAGCCGGTCGCGTTCGGCAAGCATCTCGTCGAGATCGTGCTTGCCGAGCACGGAACGCAAGGTCGTCTGGGCGAGCTGGCTGGTGGCCGCCATGAAATCCTCGACCTGGATCGTCGATTTTTCCGCATCGATCACCCGGAAGTAGATGACGGCGCTGACGCGGACGGAAACATTGTCGTGGGAAATGACGTCCTGGCTGGGGACATCGAGAACGCGGGTTCTCAAGTCGACCCTCACCATCTGTTGGACATAGGGAAGGAGGAGGATGAGGCCCGGACCCTTGACGCCGGTAAATCGGCCGAGCGTGAAGATGACGCCGCGCTCGTATTCCCTGAGTATCCGGATCGCATAGGCGATGACGATCAGCAGGAGAAACAGCGCCGCCACGACTGGGGCGAGACTTCCAAACAACGGCATCGACATCCTCCTCTTCCCGCTTCGGCGATCCAGGGTCGAACCGGTTCACTGCCAGCGTGACCGGCTGCACGAATTGGTGCGGGATGGGCGGCCTACCGCAGACGCTCTTCCTTACCCCCCGCTCCAACCGCCTTGCGCATGGCGCACGACCTTGAGCGTCAGCCCGTCCCGGCCAACGACCTTGATTTCCTCGCCCGGATCGAGCGGCTCGGTACTGACCGCCTTCCAGCGCTCGCCATGGGTGATGACGTAACCGGCGGCTCCCGCCCAGCTGTCGACCTTGCCGGACAAGCCGATCATCTCTTCCGAACCGGTGACGACCTCGTGCCGGTGGGAGAGGTAGGCGAGGCGCGCAACGATCAAACTGAATGCGAGGCTTGCGATCGCGACGCCGCCCAGAACCGGCCAGGACACCTGCAGCCCCGGCACGTCGGTATCGAACAGGATGGCAGCACCGAGCACGAGAGCGATCCCGCCGCCGATTCCGAGCACGCCGAAGGACGGCGAATGTGCCTCGCCGACCAGCAGCCCGCTCCCGAGCACGATAAGCCCGATGCCGGCATAGCTCACCGGCAGCACGGCAAGCGCGTAAAGGCCGAGCAGCAGGCTGATGCCGCCGATCGTGCCCGGCACCATCGTTCCGGGCGACAGGAATTCAAAAATCAGCCCATATATGCCGACGATCATAAGCAGGAGGGCAACGTTCGGGTTTGTGATCACGGAGAGCAAGCGGGTCCGCCAGTCGGGTGCCAAATCCTCGACCGCAAGGTTCGCCGTATCGAGCCGGACATCTGTCTGGGCGACGCGGACCGTGCGACCGTGGGATTGCCTCAAAAGGTCCTCGACGGTGGGAGCGACGAAATCGACGACATTCTCCCGTGCCGCCGCTGCCGAGGATAGGCTTGCCGCTTCCCGTACGGCACGCTCCGCCCAGTCGACGTTTCGGCCGCGCAGCTCCGCGAGCCCACGAATATAGGCTATCGCATCGTTGAGGAGCTTAGCTTCGGCGGCATTGGCGGGGCGCTTGTCCGCACCCTGCTCGTCTGCATCATCGGACGTTTCCTTATCCCCCTCGTCTCCACCGAACAGCCCTCCGCCAATGGCGATCGGCGTGGCAGCGCCAAGATTGGTCCCCGGCGCCATCGCAGCCACATGGCTCGCATAGAGTATGTAGGTCCCGGCGCTTGCCGCCCTCGCCCCGCTTGGCGCGACGAAGCTCGCGACGGGAACGGAGGAATCAAGGATTGCACGAATGATCTCACGCATGGAGGTGTCGAGACCGCCCGGCGTGTCCATCTGTAGAACGACCAGTGCGACGCCCCGTTCACGGGCACGTTGAAGGCCCTTCGTTACATATTCCGCCGTCGCAGGGCCGATTGCACCGTCCACATGCAGGACGAGAGCGACACGCTCTTGCGCGGGCACAGGGGGAGTCGGCAGCGAAAGCACCGCGAGGAACAACATCACCATGGCGAGGATTCGGGACATGCGCCGTCAAAGCCTCATGGTCTCGTCGCGTGGAGCGACGCCAGCGCGGCATCGCGCTTTTCGATGCCGCTACCTTTCGTCGAAATTCGGCATCCCTAATATAGGCCAGAACGGCAGAAAGTGTAAGAGATGGCCTCGGAGCCTGCCGCAAAAGTTGCATCGCCGCCGCAATAGTGCGTCGCTCCGCCAATGCCGTCCGCGCCACCCGCACGTCCAGCGAGAGACGCTGGCTGCCTCTCCAGAGCGTCAACGGCCCACCTGACGCGCAGCGGGATTGACACTGATCCGCCGCCGATGATATTCAATGAGTAAACGTTAACCCACCAGGAAGCATCCGTGACATCCTCATTGACCGACATAGCCAAGCGCGCGGGCGTTTCCGTCAAGACGGTGTCCGGCGCCCTGCATGGCGGATCGGCACGCATGTCCGTTGAGACGCGGCAACGCATCAAGGAGATCGCCGAGGAGCTCGGCTATGTCACGAATCTTGCGGCCCGCAGCATGCGCCAGGGCTGGATGCCTCTGATCGGCGTCGTCGCCGATGACTTGATCACCTCACCCTTTGCCACCGAAATCATCCGCGGCCTCGACGGCGCAGCGCGAGCATCGGATATGGCTGTCTTCGCAATGACGCTGAGCGGCCGCCGGGACGTGGCCTCTGTACTGGAGGAAGTGCGCCGCTTCCGCCCGCGTGCGATCGCTTACGCCGCCATGTACCACAAGACCGTGTCTTTGCCGGAGGAGTTTGCGGACGCCGTCGGCGTGATGATCAATTGCCGCGAGGCTAATGATCGCGTGACTTCGCTGGTGCCGGACGAGGTCGGCGCCGCACAGGAGATCACCGGCTATTTGATCGATGCCGGCCGCCGCAACATCGTCTTCATCAACCTGCCTGGCCTGCTTGCCGGCGAATTGCGCGAGGCGGGCTTCCGACGTGCAATGACCGAAGCCGGGCTCGATAGCGGTTGCGCGCGCGTATTGCCTGCCGTCCGCCGTGGCGTCTACAGTGACAGAGCGCCGAGCCTCGTCCTTTCCCATGTCACCGAACTGATGGGCGGCCCCAATCCGCCCGATGCAATCCTTTGCGGCAACGACCGCGTGGCCATGGAGGTTTATGCGGCGCTGCGTCGGGTCGGCGCAGAGATTCCGGACGACGTCGCCGTCGCCAGTTTCGACAATCAGGTAGACATCGCCTCACGCCTCGACCCGCCCTTGACGACCATGGCCTTGCCGCATCGCGCCATGGGCCGCCAGGCTGCCGGTATCCTGCTTTCCGGCGATCCGTCGCCGGGGGAGGTGCGCAAGCTGCCATTCCAATTGGTGGAGCGAGCATCAGTCTAATTTTCATTTGCAGCGTGAAGACCTGTTGAGGAGGAGAGATGAAGATGGGTAAACGATTACTTTCACTGCTGATGGCATCCGCCGCGCTTGGCGGCTTTGCAGAGGCGAAGACGGTGATCCATGTGATGCATCAAGGCGATCCCGGCTGGGTCGCAACCTATGGGGATGTCGCCAAGCGGTTCGAGGCGGCCAATCCGGATGTGGACATCGAGCTCATTTACGCGCCGCATGACGCCTACAACGAGAAGTTCAGCGCCGCGGTCATGGCCAAGCAGTTACCGGACATCATGGAACTCGACGCACCGTTCCTCGCGAACTACGTCTGGTCCGGTTACCTGCAGCCGATCAAGCCGCTGATCGATCAGGACGTCCTCGACGACATGACCGAGTCCAACATCGCACAGGGCACGTATCCGGCAGACAAGGATCTCTACGCCGTCGGGCTCACTGACTCTTCCGTCGTCCTCTACGGCAACCGAAAATATCTGGATGCAATCGGCGCCCGCATCCCGAAGGGAGTGGACGACGCGTGGACACGCGAGGAGTTCGAAGGTTATCTCGAGAAACTCTCCAAGCTCGACGGCGTAAAATGGCCGATCGACACTTTCCGCGGCTATGGCATCAAGACCGAGTGGATCACCTATGCCTATGGTCCGATCCTGCAGTCGGCAGGTTGCGACCTCATCGATCGCGAGACCTGGAAATCCGTCGGAACGCTTGACAGCGACGCCTGCGTCGAAGCGATGACGATGATGCAGACATGGGTAAAGAATGGCTGGGTCGTGCCGCAATCCTCGGGCACCAACCAGTTCTTCGCCGAGGGGCATCCCGCCGCCCTGGCGATGGGTGGCCACTGGTTCTATGCCGAGGCCGCCGCCTCAATGAAGGATGACGTCGTGGTAATGCCGCTGCCGAAATTCGGACCGCAGGGCGCAAGCCCGAACGGAACCTGGATCTGGGGCATCACTACCGCTTCGGAGAATCCGGAGGTCGCGGGAAAATTCATCAGTTTCATGCTGAAGGACAAACAATTTCGCGACTATGCCCGGGACGATTCCGCGTATCCCGGCCTGAAGAGCTTCGCCGCCGATTCACCGCTCTACGACACCGGCGGCCCGATGGCTGTGGCATTCGAGCAGGCGTCGAAGACCGCGGTCGCGCGGCCGCCGCACCCAGCCTATCCGATCATCACTTCGGCCTTCATGGGCGCCGTCGACGAGATCTTCAATGGCGGTGATGTCAAGGCCGCGCTCTCGGCCGCGGCAGAGAAGATCGACGAGGACATCGAAGACAACGACGGCTATCCGCCCTTCGACGAGCAGCAGTAACGCGCATGGCCGCAGTCCCGCGGCGTCAATGCCGCGGGGCATAGCCGAGGGCCGCGATACGGCTGTCGGCACTGAACGCGACCCAAAGAGGAGGAGATCATGACCTTGCAGCAATCGGCGCTGCCGACAACTATGGCTGCGGCGCGTCCTGCTTCGCGCCGGGACAAGAGCCGGCTGTACCAGGAGATAGGAATGCTCGCGCCGGCGGTGATCCTCCTGACGATCTTCCTGATCGTGCCGTTCCTCCTGTCATTCTGGACGGCAATGACCAACCAGCCGCTTGTACCGCGTCCGACGCCCGTCCGCTTCATCGGTTTCAATAACTTCCTGCGCATTCTGCGGGACGATCTCTTCTGGACATCGCTCTGGAACGTCTCGCGCTTCACCTTATGGATACTGCCGATCCAGTGCGGACTGGCATTTGCCACGGCATTGCTCTTGCACCAGAAGCTGCCGTTCCGCAATTTCTTCCGCGGGCTCTTCTTCTTGCCCGCCATCACCTCGATGGTGGTCGTCTGCGTCATCTGGGGCACGCTCTTCCAGTACCCGACAGGACCGCTCAACCAGGTGATCGGCTTCCTCTCCGGCGGCAGCATTCAGCCCGTCGATTGGCTCGGCGATCCCGATTGGGCGATGTTCTCGATCGTGCTTCTTTCCGCCTGGCAGGCATACGGCTTCCAGATGATCGTCTACCTCGCCGGCCTGCAGGGCATTCCGGATGAGCTCTACGATGCCGCCCGCATCGACGGCGCCAACGCCTTCCAGCGCTTCTGGCACGTCACCATGCCGGGGCTCAGGCCAACACATGTCTTCGTTCTGGTCATCACCACCATTCAGGCCTTCAAGCTCTATACACAGGTCGCAATCCTGACCCAGGGCGGTCCGAAGAGCAGCACCGAAACCGTGGTGCACTACATGGTGCGCTCCGGCTTCGAAGAGCAGAAGCTCGGGCATGCCTCGGCCGTCTCGGTCATTCTCTTCCTGATCGTCCTCGTCATCGCGCTCCTGCAGCGCCAACTCCTGAGGCGTTACGATGTCTGATCTCGTTCTTTCCACAGCACAGCTGGAAGTAAAGCGCGCGCCATCCGGGATCGGTTCGCTGCGCATCGTGCAAACCGCCTGCATACTCGTCATTGCCCTTGTGATCGTTTCGCCGCTCCTGATGTTGTTCGTGGCGAGCCTCAAGGACGATCGCTTCCAGATTCTGGCAGACATGGGTAGTTTCCGCGCCTTCTGGGTATCCGACCCCACGCTGTCGAACTTCATGGAGGTCGGCAATTTCTCCGGTCAACTTGCCTTCGGCCGCTATCTCATGAACTCGCTGATCATCCTGGCGGGCACGGTCGGCTTCGGCCTCGTCGTCAATTCCATGGCTGGATTCGTGCTCGCCTGGGGTTCGCTGCGCGGCCGCGCGCTGATCCTGTCACTGGTAATCGCGCTCTACGTGATCCCTCAGGAGAGTATCATCATGCCGCTCGTCATCATGGTGTCGCGCGCCGGCATCACGGACACATTCGCAGTGCAGATCGTTCCCTGGGTTGCAAGCCCGCTCTACATTTACCTGTTCTACCAGTTTTTCGCGCAACTGCCGAAGGAGCTTTTCGAAGCCGCTCAGATCGACGGCGCCTCGGTCTTCCGCATCTACCGGTCGATTTTCCTGCCCCTCAGCCTGCCGGCGCTGGCGACGGTGTCGATCCTGATGGGGATCGAGGCCTGGAATCAATATCTCTGGCCGATTCTCGTGACGCAGACCGATTATGCCCGGCCGATCGCCGTCGCCATCGCCACCTTCTTCGGTCAGGACAGCATCTATTGGGATCGCGCCATGGCCGCCTCCGTCCTGATGATGATCCCGATCCTCGCCCTTTATATCGCCTTCCAGCGCTGGTTCGTAAGCTCCTTCGTTGGCTCCGCCGTGAAAGGTTGATCAATGACAAGCCATGCAAGCCCCCCTGTCCTTGTCGGCAGCCTGAAAACGCTGAACGCCGACCTTCCCGCTGGAGCCATCATCCATGCGTGGCTGAAGGCAGCCGAGGCCGAAACGCCGGCCGAGATGACGGCCAGCCGGGACGGAAAGGTGATCGGCCGCTTCACCGCCCGAAATGCCGAGGAATTCGAACACGGGACGTTGGTCGTTGAGGATGGCGGCGAGACCGTACTGGCCTACGACGCAACCACGACGACCCTCTCCGTCGTCTATGCCTTCTCGGAAGCGGACGTCCTGGAACAGGGCATCCGTGTGCTCTTGAGCGGAGAGGCCAATGCGCCGCCCGCCGCTCCCGGCAGCTATCATTTCCGCCCGCCCTTCGGCTGGATGAACGATCCGAACGGCTTCGGCCGCTTCGGCGACCAGGTCCATCTCTTCTATCAGCACTACCCGCACAGCCTCCGCTGGAACACCATGCATTGGGGCCATGCGATTTCCGACGACTTTTTGCACTGGCGACACCTGCCGGTCTTCCTCTTTCCCTCGGCGGAGCTTTCAACACGAGCCGACGGACGGGGCGGCGCCTTTTCCGGTTCGGCCATTCGGCGTTCCGGAGAAGCGCCAGGCATCCGCGTCTTCTTCACCGAACAGGTCAAGGACCGTGAGCCCGAGGAACAGATCCAATTGACCGCGGTCAGCGACGACCTGGTGACCGCCGGCCCGGCCGAACTCGTTCTTGCCGAGCGCCCGGCGGGCCTGGACCTGACCCTCGATTTCCGCGACCCTTATGTGTTCGAGGGCCCTGATGGCCGCTGGAAGATGCTCGTCGGCAGCCGCGACCATGCGGGGGGCGTCGTCCTGCTTTACGAGACTGCTGATCCGGATGCGGCCGCCGGCTGGACTTACCTCGGCATTCTCCACCGCGAGGACCGTTTCGGGATGACGGCTGCCGAATGTCCCTGCATCGTACCGCTGGACGGGGCGGCCGACGATCCGCGAACCCGCTGGGCGCTGATTTTCGGGCTGCTCACCAGCCGTGATCCGGCGACCGGCAGGCGCAACCTGACGCTCGCGACAGTCGGCCGGTTCGACGGCCGGAACTTCGATAAGGAATTCGAGCAGGAACTGGATTTCGGCACGGATGCCTACGCCTTCCAGGCCTTCGTCGATCATGGCGGCCCCGTCGGCATCGCTTGGCTCGCCAACTGGACGGATATCTCGAAGAGGACCGATTTCCCGACGGCGATGACGCTACCACGCCGTCTCCTGCTCGAAGACGGCACGCTGCGGACACCGCCGGTCGCGAGCGCCGAGAGCCTGCGCCGGCAACTCATCGACGATCACCGACTGTTCTCCGGCGAGACGGTGGATCTCGGCAATGGAGCCGTCGAGATCGTCATCGATCTTCCGGCACCGGGCGCTGCCTTCGATCTCGAATTCGACCACCCCGAAGTCGAACTTGGCCTCCGGGTCGACGAGCAGGGCCTGAGCATCCTCTATGACGCGCCTGAGGGCAAGTTTCCGCCCCGCTACATCGCCGCCGGCGCTCGGCCCTCGACGCTTCGCATCTTCCTCGACATGGGCTCGATCGAGATTTTTGCGGACAATGGCCGCTGGACGGGCACGAAACGCCTGCCCGGTTTCGAAAGCATCCGCTCGGCCCGCCTCATTGCGCGCCACGGTAATGTCGCAGCCGCCCGCCTATGGCAGCTCGCGCTCTGACAAGTTAAATAGGGAGGAACTTCATGGCATCCGTCTCGATCGAACAGGTTCGCAAGCATTACGGCACCGTGCCGGTCATCCACGGCGTATCCATGGATATCGAGGACGGCGAATTCGTCACCCTCGTCGGCCCGTCCGGCTGCGGCAAGTCGACGCTTCTGCGCATGCTCGCCGGCCTCGAGGATATCAGCGGCGGCGACATCCGCATTGGCGGCCGTGTCGTCAACGATGTGGCGCCGAAGGAGCGCGACATCGCCATGGTCTTCCAGAGCTACGCTCTCTATCCGCATATGACGGTCGCGCAGAATATGGGGTTTGCACTCAAGCTCAAGGGGCAGGACAAGGCGACGATCGACAGGCGCGTGCGGGAGGCGGCCGACATCCTGGCACTCGGGCCCCTGCTCGACCGCCTGCCGAAACAGCTTTCCGGCGGTCAGCGCCAGCGCGTCGCAATGGGGCGTGCGATCGTCCGCCACCCGCAGGTGTTCCTGTTCGATGAACCGCTTTCGAACCTCGATGCCAAGCTGCGCGTCACCATGCGCGCGGAAATCAAGGAGTTGCACCAGCGCCTGAAGACCACGACCGTCTACGTCACGCACGATCAGGTCGAGGCGATGACCATGGCGGACCGGATCGTTGTGATGCGCGGCGGCAAGGTCGAGCAGATCGGCAGGCCACTGGAACTCTATGACCGGCCGGCCAACACATTCGTCGCGACCTTCATCGGCTCGCCAGCGATGAATCTCTTTGAAGGCTCGATCAGGGACGGATCATTCTTCACCGATGACGGTGTCGCTTTGCCGCTGCCGACCGACCGCAAGGACGGTGCGGCCGGGATCTACGGCATCCGGCCAGAGCATCTGAGGATTGCGGAAGGCGGCGCGCCCGCCACCGTCGTGGTCGTGGAGCCGACCGGGTCCGAAACGCATGTGCTCCTGAAGCTCGGATCGGTCGAGATGACCCTGGTGCTGCGCGACCGGATCGAGCTCGAGCCCGGTCAGCCGGTCACGGTCGCCCCCGATCCCGCGAACATCCATCTGTTCTCGGCAGAAGGTGTGCGAGTCAACTGACGCGCGGCGTCTCCAAGGCTCATCGCGATCCGCGCGACGCGGATGGCCATCTGCCACCCGTCGCACTCCGCTCAGAACGACGCTCGAGCAACAAAATGCCCGGGCACGACGAGGCCTTCACACCAACCCAGCTCAGCCCGACCGCGATCAACCTGATCGTCGATGGCGAACGGGTCGCCACCGCTAGCGGCAACTTCGACGAGGTCCTCGACTGGAAGGGCTGGGACGTCTCGCAATATGTCGGGAAAGAAGCACAGATCGAGATCATCGACCACAACACCGGTGCCTGGGGCCACATCAACGTCGACCTTCGCCGACAGCGACCGGCGTGACGCGGTATGACGATTCGCTGTTCCTTTGACTGCAGAAGCGCGGCCGGTTCCGCCCGGTCGCGCAACGCCCAGTCCCCGCAAGCGCCGGCAAGGAGCGGCAATCGCCACCGCCGAAGCCGGTGTCCCGGCCTGGCCCTCGGGCGTGGGCTTGGAAAGCGCATTTAAGCTGAACCGGAACGGAGGCGCGCGCCTCAAGAAGCCGAGATGGAATCGTCGACAATGACCACGGGCCGGCCGAGCGAGCAGGCTTCGACCCGAGCGTCGACGCGGTAGACAGACTTCAGCATGTCCGCGGTGATCACCTGGTGCGTCGGGCCGCTTGCGGCCACCGAACCGCCGTTGATGACGATCGTATCGTCGCAATAGCGCAGTGCATGATTCAGGTCGTGGAGCGCGATCAGCACGGCCATGCCCGATTTTGCCGCCAGGCGCTTCATGAACCCAAGCACCTCGATCTGGCGAAAGAGATCGAGCGCCGATGTCGGCTCGTCCATCAGGAGCACTTCCGGCTTGCGCACCAGCGCCTGCGCGATCGACACAAGCTGGCGTTGGCCGCCGGAAAGCTCGCCGAGGCCGCGAAAGGCCAGGTCGTCGATCTTCAGCGCCGCCAGGACGCGGTCGATTTCCTTAAGCTCGCTGTCCTTCACCTTCCAGCCGGAGCCCTGCTTTGCCGAGAGCAGCACGGACTCATAGACCGTGAGCACCGCATTGGCGCCGGTGTCCTGCGGCATGTAGCAAATCGCCTCCGGTCCCTTGGCGGTGTCGGAGAGATGGACGAGGCCCGGTCCGGCGGCAAGGCCGGCGATGCGCTTGAAGAGCGTCGATTTTCCCGCTGCGTTAGGACCGATGACGGCCGTCAGGCGGCCGCCCCTCAACGTCCCGGTGCTGATGTCGGACAACACGATGCGCCGACCATAGGTCGCGCCGACCTCCTTGAGCGCCAGGGCTACCATGACCGTCTCCTATTGGTGAAAATCAGCACGAAGAAGAAGGGGACGCCGACGAGCGCCGTGATGACGCCGATCGGTAGCACCGCGCCCGGAATCAGCATTTTGCTGACGACGGATGTCGACGACAGGAGCAGCGCCCCGCAGAGCACGGAGGCCGGCAGGAAGAAGCGCTGGTCCTCGCCGACGAGCATACGCGCGATATGCGGACCGACGAGACCGACGAAGCCGATCGTGCCGACGAAGGAAACCGGGATCGCTGCCAGCAGGCTGACGGTCATCATGGTTTCGAGCCGCAGGCGTCGAACATTGATGCCGAAGCTTGCCGCCTTGTCCTCGCCGAGCCTCAGCGCCGTCAGCGCCCAGGCGTGGCGCGCGAAGAGCGGCACGGCGATCAGGAGAACCGCACCGGTGATCCAGACCTTCGGCCATGTCGCCTTGGTCAGGCTGCCCATCGTCCAGAAGACGACCGCGGCAAGCGCCTGCTCGGAAGCGAGATATTCGAGCAGCGAGAGCGCCGCATTGAAAGTGAAGACAAGGGCAATGCCGAGGAGCACGATCGTCTCCACCGTGACGCCGCGCATTGTCGAGGCGAAATGGATGAAGAGGGCGGCGGCCATTGCCATCAGGAAGGCGTTAATCGGTACCATGTACTGGACCGCGACGGGAAAGACTGCAATGCCCGCCACCAGGCCCAGGGCGGCGCCGAAGCTCGCCGCTGCCGAGATGCCGAGCGTGAAGGGGCTCGCCAGAGGATTGGCGAGGATTGTCTGCATCTGCGCGCCCGCCAACGAAAGCGAGGCGCCGACGGTGACGGCCATCAGCGCGATCGGCATGCGGATGTCCCAGATCACCACGCGCAGCTGGTCATTAACGCTGCCGGCATCGAAGAGCGCCATCAGGACATCGGACAACGGATAGTTGGCGGGCCCGAGCGCCATGTCCACCGACACGGAGAAAAACAGCGCCGCGACCAGAGCCGAGAGCATGAGCAGCCGGCGTGCCGCAAGGGCGCGGTAGCGCCCGCGCCCCTCCATGCCGGAAACCTCATCTGCGAAAGCGACCATCATTCACCTCCATTCGCCAGCGAAGCGAAATAGCCGGGCCGATAGGCGATCGGCAGGAACTTCTCGTGGAATTCGCGGAAGGTTTTATCCGGGTCGATATCGGCGAACAGATCCGGATGGAACCACTTGGCGAACTGCTGGATCGGCACGAACTCATAGGGAGCACCGTAAAACTGATGCCAGACCGCATGTACCCGGCCCGCCTTCACCGCATCGAGGTTCTCGAAGGCGGGGCGCTGCATCAATCCCTTCAGACGCTCCCTTGCGGCCGCGGGACCGGCGCCGCGACCGACGGCGACGAACTGGTTGACGTCGGATTCCGCCGCCCAATTGCTGCCGGTGACGATCACATGATCGGGATTGGCGACGACGATCTGCTCGGGATTGAGGTCCCCGAAGGTCGTCGAGATCACGTCCGAACCGATATTATGACCGCCGGCCAGTTCCACCATTTCGCCGAAATTCGCCGGGCCGAAGGTGCGGCAACAGGCGACGTCGCCGGAAATCCCCGGCGCACGCTCGATGAAGACCCTCGGACGTGGAAGGGCGCTGGCTTTGGCGAGCCGATCTGTGACGACAGCAATCTGCAAACGGCGCCAGCCAATGAATTCTTTCGCCTGACCCTCCGCCCCGAAAAGCCGCCCGAGGATCGCGATGGAGAGTTCGCTGTTCTTTGCCGGATCGACGCGGAAATCGAGGAAGACGACGGCTATGCCGGCAGCCGCAGCCTTTTCGATGAAACCCGATTCCTCGGCCGCTTCCTGCGCCTCAAGGTTCAGCGTCAGCACGTCAGGCTTCAAGGTAATTGCCGCTTCGAGGCTGAAGTCCCCGCTTGGGACATAGCCGAAGCGTGGCAGCTTCTCGATGTCCGCAAAGCGCTCGAGATAGCCGGCATAGGAATCAGGGTCTTTTTTGATCAGATCGTCGCGCCAGCCGACGATCGTATCGAAGACATGTTCACCTTTGAGCGCCGCCGCCACGTGGATCTGCCGCGCCTCCCCGAGCAATATGCGCTTTGCCGGGAGATCGATCTCGACCTTGCGGCCGGTGACATCGGTGATTTGTGCAGCGCCCGCCGGTGCGGTAGTGACGATCGCAGCGAAAATCGCCAGGAGAACTCTCTTTAATACCGGCATCTGCAACCCTCGAGAGAAAGGAACCGGAGAGCCCTGCCCTCCGGTCCGATTGCTTACTGGCTGACGTTCAGCGAGACGAAATAGCCGCTCTTGTAGGGCAGCGGCAGGAAGCGCTCATGCAGTTCCTTGAACGTCGCCTCCGGGTCGAGATCCTTGAAGAGGTCGGGATGCAGCCATTTTGCGATCTGCTGGATGGCCACGAACTGATACGGATTGTTGTAGAACTGATGCCAGATGGCATGGACATTGCCGTCCTTGACCGCTTTGACGCCGGTGAAAGCCGGGCGCTTGGTCAGGTTCTCGAGCTTGCGAAGGGCTTCCTTCTCATCCGCGCCATAGCCGACGCCGACCCAGTTGCCGCCGGGCACATAGCCTTCCCAGTTTCCACCGGTGATGATGACCTGGTCCGGGTTCGCTGCAATGACCTGCTCCGGATTGACCGTGCCGAAGGTGCCCGGGATGATATCCTTCGCCATGTTGATGCCGCCGGCGAACTCGACCATCTTGCCGAAGTTCTCGTCACCGAAGGACATGCAGCAATCGTCGGAATAGCCGCCGGCGCGCTCCATGAAGACGAGCGGCTTCTCCGGATTGGCCTTCGACAGGACATCAGTCACCTTGGCGATCTGCTCGGCACGGAACTTGATGAATTCCTCGGCCTTTTCCTCCTTGCCGAACAGCTTGCCGATCAGCCGCATGCTCGGTTCGGTGTTTTCCATCGGCTTTTCGCGGAAATCCACATAGACGAGCGGGATGCCGACCTTCTCGAGTTTTTCGATATAGCCTGCCTCTTCCGTCGCCGTCTTGGCGTCGACGTTCATCAGCATCACGTCCGGCTTGAGCGCGACCGCCTGCTCGATGTCGAACGTGCCGTCCTTCATGCCGCCGAAGGTCGGCAAGTTGGCGATGCCGGGATATTTGGCGAGATAGGCGGCGTAGCTTTCGGGATCGGCCTTCGTCAGATCGTCACGCCAGCCGACGACGCGCTTGAAAGGATCGTCATTGTCGAGGGCGCCAACGAAATAGATCTGGCGCCCTTCGCCCAGAATCACATGCTCGACCGGTACATTGACCTCGACTTCGCGGCCCGTGATGTCGGTCACCTTGACCGTATCGGCGAAGGCGGCGCCCGAAAAAAGCACGCAAAGTCCCGCGGCGGCCGCAGCCACCCTGGTGAGAAAATTCATTGTTGTCGCTCCGGTGGAAAATCGATGCGATCTATAGTTTCATGACTTTATTAGTCAACAATTATCTTTTAGAACGCTTCCAAACACGAAGGAACCAATGCACCGATGAGCGACGTGGCAGAGCGGCGGAATTACGATCTTCGCGACGAGATCAAGGCCTATTGGTCGGAACGGGCCGCCACCTTCGACCTGTCCCCGGGGCATGAAATCTTCTCCGAGGAGGAACGCTCCGCCTGGCACCGGCTCTTTCTGCGCCATCTCGGCCGCGGCGATGGTCGCACGGCACTCGATCTTGCGAGCGGTACCGGTGTGATCTCCCACCTGCTCGATGATCTCGGCTTCAAGGTGACGGGCCTTGACTGGGCCGAGCCCATGCTCGAGCGCGCCCGCGGCAAGGCGAAGGACCGCAAGCGCACGATTGCCTTCCAGATGGGCGACGCGGAGAACACCATGGAGCCGGACGACCACTACGACATCATCGTCAACCGGCATCTGGTCTGGACTCTGGTCGATCCGGCCGCGGCTTTCGCGGAGTGGCTGCGCGTATTGAAGCCAGGGGGTCTGGTGCTGATCGTCGACGGCGATTTCGTCAACACGAATGCGCTCGAGCGGTTCTTCGGAAAGCTGAGCGCCTGGGGCCAGCGCGCTGGGATTCTCAGGCCCGACACGCCGATGCACTCGCGGGAAATGATGGAAACGCACCGCAGCATTCTTTCGCGCGTCTACTTCGCCAATGGCGCACGCGCCGAGGCGGTCGTCGATCTCCTCCGCAATGCCGGCTTCACGGATATCGAGGTCGACACCGACCTCGGCGAGATTCACCGTATGCAGGCGAGGAACTGGAACTTCTTTAAGGGGCTCGCGCGCAAGAGCCAGCACCGCTACGCGATCCGGGCAAGCAAGCCTTTGCCCGCAGCGTAAAGCAAGAGCCGGAATTGCTGCCTCGCCGTGCAGCTTTGGGCCGTATCACACGCGTAATGCTCGATCGACGAAGCCCCGATTCACTCGCGATACGAGCCACAAAGCTGCCGCTCAATGGTCAGCAAATTGCCCCGCCACTGCCCAATCGAGCCCTTTTGCACCCTGCATGGTCCCGCTCGCTTCCCGTTCGTTCTCGATTCGGGAGCGAAAAGCAGGCGGTTTTTGCTGCCGATCACGTCATGCAGGTTTAGAGAGGTACGAATATGATTACTCGTCGCACATCCGTTGCATCGGTGACCGCTGCAGTCTTCAGCTTGATGGTCTTCAGCCCCGCAGCTGCACTGGCCCAGGCGCAGCAAACCCAGCCGGCGCAGGGGCAGACCGGCGCCACAAGCGCGCCCGTCAGCGAGGAGAAGCTCGAGGCCTTTGCTGTCGCCTATCTCCAGGTCGACAAGGTCAGGCAGGAGTATTCGGCAAAGATCGGCGCAGAAACGGACGCGTCGGCCAAGGAGAAGCTGCAGACCGAGGCCAATCAGCAGATGGTCAAAGCCGTCGAAGCCTCGCCCATATCGGTCGAGGAATATACGAGCATCCTGACGGCCGCACAGAACGATCCGGCACTCGCCAATAAGGTGCAGGAGAAGCTTCAAACTTCCCAGCCGACACAACAGTAAGCTGTTCTCGACGATGGCGGGCGGTGTCCGCGCAAGCGGACACGCCTGTCTGCCCCTATCCGGCGACGAGCCAGAACAGTGACGCTCCGACCAGAATGAAGACCGCGATCGCCCCGAGCAACCGGGCCATTCCGGCACTGGTATTGCCGCCGAGTGCCCGATTCCAGCCCTCGCCTCCAGCGGCGTCATCGTAAGAGATGGCATCATCGCCCGCCGGTTTCCGGCCTGCACTGCCTGCGCCGGTCGGATGATCGTGCCCGATCTTCTCGTCGCTACCATGGTCCTGCGCGGAGGACGGCTTTCCCGGTGCCCTCGCGCGGCCTTCGCCATCTGCCTGAGTTTGTTGCATGTCGCTCTCCGGAATCGCTTCGTGGAGCACAGCTCGCTGCCCCGAGGGAGCAGCTAAGTCGGGAATGGAAGAGCAATCGTCCCCACTATCAAAAATATTCAGGATGCCGGCGGGGGCACCGGCATCCTGAAACGACGTCTACTGACTTCCGGCGCCGTTTTTCGCCGTTTTGCGGCGAGGCGACGGTGACCGTTTCGACGGCCTCGCGCCGCCGTTCCCGAGACTTTCATCCGGCGCCGAGCGCTTTTGCATTTCCCGGAAGGCCTGCTCCCAATGCCGCAGGTGCTGGCCGTCCGGGCGGCCTTCCTGCTCCCAAATGGCATAGGCCCGGCGCTTGATCAGCTCTTCCTCGTGATTTTCCATATGGTCACCTCTCCGTTGGCTGCACTATCGGCTAAGCCGTAACGGCAGGCCCGGCTTGTTTGTTCCGTCGGCCCGACCATATTCCGGTTCAAAACTGCTGGTCGAGTTCCTGGTAGCGGCGAAAGACGCAGGATTCGTTGAAATCAAGGCGGCGATCGGACGCGAGATAGCTACGGATTCGCGGTCGGGCGGCAACCGCGTCATGCAGCGCGATCAAGGCTGGTAGGTGCGGCTCATGGACCCGCATGGCGTTTGGAAACGCATAGCGGAGTCCCTGGACGAGCTGAAACAGCGAGAGATCCACATAGCTCAATTCCTTGCCGACGGCATGCTTCCTGCCCGCGGGGTTCCGGTTGAGAAGCCGCTCAAAATAGCTGAGGAACTTGGGCAACCGGTCGCCGAGAAACGCCGCCGAGCGCCTCAGCGCTTCCGGCTTTTGCTCATCATAATAGAGCGACACGCTGATCGGGTGATGCGTGTCGTGAATTTCGGCAAGAAGGTCGGTGATCGTCAATTGCAGGCCATTGGCGACGAAACGCAGACCTTCGTCCTCCGGTGCGAGACCGAGCCGGGGCCCGAGATAAAACAGGATGTTGGCGACCTGCGGGATCAAGAGATCGCCATCGACCAAAAAGGGCGGCGCGAAGGGGATGGAAACGGCACTCGGATCCTTCATCAGCGCCAGCATTTCCTCGGTACCGCCCGGTAGTCGGGCGACATCGACATAATCGGCGCCCGCCGCCTCGAGCGTGAGGCGCACGAATTCGCCTCTCCCGGGAATCCCGTCCCAATAGTAGAGCTTGTAGGGCATGACAAAGCTCCCCCTCGTTTGCTTCTCAAAAATTCGGCAAGCTCCGCCTCATCTGGGCGCCCGACCGAAATCTCTTCGCAGCTCGTTCTTTGCCCTTTCGAGAATATGACGCCGATCGCTGCTCAGCCCGGCACCCGCCCTGTTGATGTAGAAAGTCAACATGGACATGGCCGAGCAAAAGGGGCTTGCTTTGCGGCGATCACTCGCCTCCGCCGACCGCTTCAACGAATGCGCGATTTCTCGCGGATCGTCGAGGGTGAAGACCCCCGGCTCGAGGTCCAAGGCATCGCTCTGGACATTCTGCGACCATTTGGCTTTCGTCTCTGGCTGCTTGCCCATGGCCGTTTACCTGCGGCGGTGTCGTCAGCGCAACCACACCGGCACGTCGGAAGCGCCCCGGATGTCCGGCGCCCGGTGCTTCCAGCCAAGCTCTTCCCAAGCGAAATGCTGCGCGGCAGTCTGCGCCTTTTCCTTCGTCGAATAGACCTCCGGCAGGAGGTATTCCCTGTTGCCATAGGTCAATAGCGCCCGGCCGCTCCGAACATCGAAATGAAGCTGCAGGCACTCTTGCGTTTGCATGAAAGCCTCCCTGACCGATCTCGAGCTGGAGCAGAAATTATGCGCGGTTTTCCCACACTTTAGAACCGTCCACGTACTTATTTTTGAGTAGAGACCTTCACCCAAGAAAACGGCGACCGTGCGAGGAAGTTCCGGAAGGCAGGATGTCCCCCGGGCTGTCGCGAACCGAGGGGCGGCGCGATCAGCCCGGATATTTGCGCCTGTCAGAACCAGTCCCGGGCGCGACCTCGGACCCGGCACATTCGGCCGGCCGCCCCTTGCGGCTTTCCTCCCAGCCGAAGACGCTTCGCCCGCCGAAGCGCGGCGAGTCCCTGAACTCTCCCGCGACGATCTCCTTGAGGTCCGGCCCGGTGGCATAGCGCTCCAGCCGGCGCGACTGGTCGTCGAGCCGCTTCAAGGCCGCAAGCTCCTCATCCCCCCCGAGCCGGCCCTTCGTTATCGCCGACTTCATGACATTGATGGTTTCGTCATAGACCTTGAGCGGCACCGGAAAGGGGTGCCGGTCCTTGCCTCCATGGGCAAGCGAAAATCGGGCGGGATCGGAAAACCGGCAGGGGGCACCATGGACCACCTCGGCGACCAGAGCGAGTGCCTTGATCGTGCGCGCGCCGACGCCCGGCACCATGAGCAGTTCCTCGAAGTCCTTTGGCCCGCGATCGGCGGCAGCGGCAAGATTGCCGTGCAGGCGCCGCAGATTGACGTCGCTTTCGCGCACGTCGTGATGAGCCGGCATGAAGAGATGCGGCAAGCTCGGCTGGGTCTCCGGTGCCGGTGCGGCCCCACCCGTCTCGATCTTCGCCACCTCGCGGATCAGCCCATCGGGACCGAGCGCATTGAGGAGAGAAAGCTGGCTCTGGCGCGAATCGGCAGCGCGCCGATCCGCAAGATTCACGATCTCGCCCTGCCCCCTCCCTTCGATTGCCGCATGCGGAGAATCCACGAAGCTCTCCAGCCCTTCCGAGAGCCAGTGATAGCGGCGTGCCTGGCGCCGGTCGCCGTTCATGCCTTGCTGGACGACGACCCACTTGGCGTCGTCGGTAACGATGAAGCCGTGCAGATAAAGATCGAACCCATCCTGCACGGCCGCACTGTCGACCTTCGCGACAAGACGGCTCGCATCGGCAAGCAAGAGGCCATCGAAACCGACACGATCTCCGATCGTCGAGAGTTCGGCCGGCGTCTTGCGGGAATGCTGGCCGCGGCCGCCGCAAACATGAATGCCGAGTTCACCGGCACGCGGCGTCAAGCCGCGTTTCAACGCGCCGATTACGCTTGTGGTAATTCCGGACGAATGCCAGTCCATGCCCATGACTGCGCCGAAGGACTGAAACCAGAACGGATGAGCAAGCCGCTTCAGGAACTCGTCGCGGCCATAATGGTGTACGATCGCCTCGGCAATCAGCACGCCAAGCCTCGTCATGCGGTCGCCGAGCCATTTGGGTACGCGCCCACCATGCAGCGGTAGATCCGCATTGCCTGCTCTCTGCGCCATCGCACAGATCCTTTCTGCCCTTGCTGCCCCGTCCACCAGGCAAGCATCGCCCACCGCGGATCCGCACATTACATGCTTCGGATGTTCATGGAAAGTTCTCACGGGCTGCACGAGAACCGGCGCTGCGACACTGGCGAGAAGTGCCGATACGCCTACATTAGGGGCGGCACAAGTCGAGGGGATATTCATTGCAGTGGGACGACAGCTTTTTTGCGCGTAGCGCCGTAGAGGTCGCAGCAGATCTGATCGGCGCGGAACTTACAGTGTCTGGCGTCGGTGGAATCATCGTCGAAACCGAGGCCTACCTGCCGGACGACGCAGCGTCGCACAGCTACGGCGGCATGACAGAGCGCAATCGCGCCATGTTCGGTCCGTCCGCACAGGCCTATGTCTATCTGTCCTACGGCCTTCATTGGTGCCTGAACTTCGTCTGCCTGCCCGCCAGCGCCGTGCTCATCCGGGCAATCGAACCGAAATGGGGCCTTGAGACGATGCGAGAGAGACGCGGCGTTTCCCGGGACCGGCTTCTGTGCTCGGGGCCGGGGCGCATCGGCCAAGCCCTGGCGATCAACATGGAACAGAACGGCCTTCCGCTCTGGCGGGAGCCATTTTGCCTGCGCCTTCCCGAAGCAAGACCAGAAATCTCCGCCGGCGCCCGCATCGGCATTTCGAAAGCCGTCGAGCAGCCCTGGCGCTTCGGTCTGGCAAACTCCAACTTCCTCAGCCGGAAGTTCTAAAGCGCCGAACCGGGGCTTCCGGAAGGCGCGTCCATCAGCGCTCGTAGGTACCGACGAGCGTGGCCTCGCCGATCATGTGCTTGCTTGCCCGTTTCCACGCCTCGGCGGCGCCGACCTCCTCCGGGATCGAAAGGTTGCCGACGTCGAGAGCCGCCAGCCTGAACTTATAATGGTGGACGCCGGTTCCGGGTGGCGGCTGGGGTCCGTCGTAACGCGCATTGCCGAAATCGTTCTTCATGAACTTTATGGCGTGTTCAGGCCCGGTATCGACGGACTGCTGAAGTTCGGTCCAATTGCCCGGGATGTTGATGATCGCGCAATGGCGGAAAACGCCGCTCACGGCATCCGGATCCTCGACGACCAAGGCGAAACTCTGCGTGCCCGCCGGCGTGCCCGTCCACTTCAAAGGCGGGAAGAGGTTCTCGTCGAAACGGGTGTACTTTCTGGGAATTGGCTGGCCATCAGCGAATGCGGGGCTGATCATACTGAAGGTCATCGCCTGCCTCCTTTCATGTGGCCACTTCGAAATGAGCGAACGATCGTTGCAATCCGTCAAACCTTCGGCGTGGAAGCGTTGATCCCGCTCAAAGACCGCTTACATCGCATCAGATAGGCTTGCCTGGCCGATGCTCAAGAGTGCCGGGCACCGCCGCGTCGGGGATAGGCGTGGCCCAAACAAATGAATGTCCGGCTAAACGGTATCTTTGAGTCAGCATCAACAATTGCATTTCCGAGGAGCCAGCAGGTATGCGCGATGCGGCGTCCACGACAGCGTCCCAGCCACCGGGCTCGACCGAAGAACCTGAGAATACCTCCGCCACGACCACCGGGGCAGCCACCACGCCCGCCCTCGCCTGGCACGCCATAACACCGGAAGCCGCCCTCGACGTGCTTAGCACGGGAGCGAACGGCCTTTCCGCGCGGGAAGCGAGCGAGCGGCTGGAGACCTACGGTCCCAACCGCCTGCCGGAAGGCCCACGCAGCGGCGCCTTGAAGCGCTTCCTGCTGCAATTCCATAATCTGCTCATCTACGTTCTGCTGGCCGCCGGGCTGATCGCTGCCGCCATCGGCCACGGCCCGGACTCGCTCGTCATCTTCGCCGTGGTGCTCATCAACGCGGTCATCGGCTTCGTTCAGGAAGGGCGCGCGGAGAAGGCGCTGGAGGCGATCCGGGCGATGATCGATCCGCAGGCTTCCGTCGTCCGCAACGGCCGTCGCACCACCATTAGGGCGGGCGAGGTGGTTCCGGGCGATATCGTTCTCCTCGAAGCCGGAGACCGGGTGCCGGCCGACCTCAGGCTCATTAAGGCGCGCAATCTGCGCATTGATGAGGCCATCCTCACCGGCGAATCCGTGCCCGTCGACAAATCGATCAGGCCCGTCGCCGGCGACGCGGCGCTGGGCGACCGGTTTTCCATGGCCTTCTCGGGCACTTTCGTTGCCGCCGGGCAGGGAACGGGTGTTACCGTTGCAACGGGCGCGGCGGCCGAACTCGGGCGGATCAGTTCCATGATCGGCGCGGTGGAGCGGATCGCCACGCCTCTCGTTCGGCAGATGGGCCAACTCGCGAGACAGATCACGATCGCCGTCCTCGGCGCTTCCGTCGTGGTCTTCACCTATGCCGTACTCTTCCGGTCCTATCGCCTGGAAGACGCCTTTATGACGGTCGTCGGCCTGGCCGTCGCGGCAATTCCGGAAGGCATGCCCGCGGTCATGACGATCACCCTTGCCGTCGGCGTTCAGCGCATGGCGCGCAGAAACGCCATCATCCGTCGCCTGCCCGCAGTCGAGACGCTGGGGTCCGTCTCCGTGATCTGCTCCGACAAGACCGGCACGCTCACGCGCAACGAAATGACGGTGAGCGCCGTCGTCACGGCCGAACGGGAGATAGAGGTGGAAGGAGCCGGCTACCGGCCGGAAGGCGGCTTTCGGACCAGCGGGGGCAAGGCGCTCGACCCGGCCGCCGACCCGGTGCTCGAAGAGCTGTCGCTGGCCGCGCTTCTCTGCAACGACGCGCATCTCGAGGAACGCCGCGAGGAGTGGACGGTTAATGGCGACCCAATGGAAGGTGCGCTCGTCACATTGGCGATGAAGGCCGGGCACGATGCCGCGGCAGCGCGGGCCGGCTTTGCCCGCCTCGACGAAATCCCCTTCGATTCCCGCCATCGATACATGGCGACGCTCAACGCCTGCAATGGCCGACCGCCCGTGGTCTACGTGAAGGGCGCGCCCGAAGGCATCCTCGCCATGTGCAGCCGCGTCGCAAGCTTCACGGGAGAGCAATCGCTGGATTTCACCGGCTGGCACGACAGGATACAGGCATTGGCCGCGGCCGGTCAGCGCGTGATCGCGTTGGCGCGCCGGAGGATGAAGGACGGCACCCGCGAAATCGCGCCGGCGGATATCGAGCACGACCTCACTTTGCTCGGCCTGGTCGGACTCATCGACCCGCCGCGTCCCGAAGCCATCGCTGCGGTCGCCGAGTGCCGGGCGGCCGGCATCCGGGTAAAGATGATTACGGGCGACCACGCTGCAACAGCACGCGCGATCGCACTTCAACTGGGGCTCGCTGAGGAACCCAAGGCCATCACCGGGCAGGAACTGGAAGAGGCAGGAGAGGCCGGCATTCACAGGCACGCCAGGGAGGCGACGGTCTTCGCCCGCACCAGCCCGGAACAGAAATTGCGCCTGGTGGAGGCGTTGCAAGCGGATGGATCGATCGTCGCCATGACGGGCGACGGGGTGAACGATGCACCGGCCTTGAAGCGCGCGGATGTCGGCGTCGCCATGGGCTGCAAGGGAACCGAGGCAGCCAAGGAGGCGAGCGAGATGGTGCTCGCCGACGACAATTTCGCCTCGATCGTTGCGGCCGTACGCGAGGGACGCACCGTTTACGACAACCTCACCAAGGTGATCGCCTGGACCTTGCCCACCAATGGCGGCGAGGCCCTCACCATCGTGCTCGCCATCCTGTTCGGCTTGAACCTGCCCGTCACTCCCGTGCAAATCCTCTGGATCAACATGGTGACGGCGGTGGCGCTGGGCCTGACACTGGCCTTCGAGCCGACGGAACCCGGCGCCATGCAGCGGTCGCCTCGCCCGGCAGGCGCAAAAATTCTCTCTGGAAGACTGCTTTGGCGAATCCTGTTCGTCTCTGCGCTGATGGTCGCCGGCACGTTCGGCATTTACGCCTGGGCCGTCGCGCGCGGGCTATCGATCGAAACTGCGCGAACCATGGCCGTAAACACGCTAGTCGTCATGGAAATCTTCTACCTGTTCAGTGTCCGCTATGTACACGGCACGTCGCTGACATGGCAGGGCGCCCTCGGCACCAGCGCCGTCCTTATCGGCGTTGCGACTGTCGTTGGGGCACAATTCGCCTTCACCTATCTGCCACCGATGCACTTGATCTTCGGCAGCCGACCCGTATCGTTCATCGATGGAATCCAGATCATAGCAGTCGGCGTCGCGCTGCTCCTCGTCGTAGAGGCCGAGAAGCGGATCGCCGCTTTGTTCACCCTCAGTTCGGACAGCAGGCGATTGGAGCAAAGGCTTTAGCAACGGGCTGACGCCGATGCATCCATTCGCGAAGCTGATGAATTGATCAAAAACCGTGCTTGGATCACGGCGCCCGAGTGTGCCAATGGCTGGGTTTCACGAGGATCTCGCCATGGCCGATACCGCTTCCGCAACCGTTTCCGCCCAGCCGAGCACCGCTCGCACCGGCGTTCTGATCATGCTTCTCGGCATGCTGATGTTTTCGCTGAACGACGTCATGGGCAAATGGCTGGTGGCGACCTATTCGGTCGGACAGGTGGTTCTGATCCGCAGCATCGCCGCCGGTGTGGTGCTGCTTCCGTTCCTGTGGCTCCGCGGACCGAAAAAGCTTGTCGCGGTTGAGAGGCCGGGGCTCCAGCTTGCCCGGGTGGTCGCCTCCACCGCGGAGGTCTTCGCCTTTTATTTCGCCGTCGTCACCCTGCCGCTCGCCGATGTCATGACCTATTGGCTGGCCGCGCCGATCTATGTTGCGGCCGTGTCGCCGCTGGTGCTGAAGGAGCCTGTCGGCTGGCGGCGATGGACAGCGATCGCCATCGGCTTCGTCGGCGTCATCATCGCACTTGAGCCCTCCTCGCAGGCCCTGACGTTGCCGGCGCTGATCTCGATCCTCGGCAGCATGTTCTTTGCATTCATGATGGTTTCCGGGCGCTCGCTGCGTGGAACGCCAGATACGACCCTCGCCTTCTGGCAGATCGTCGGCGCCGCGGTCGCCGGGCTGCTCTGGGCGCCCTTCGATTGGACGCCGCTGAAACCCCTCGACACCGCTTTGCTCGGCCTCCTCGGCGTCGTCGCCATGCTCGCCCATGTGCTCGTCAACCGGGCCTTGAAGCTCGCCGATGCGGCGACCGTTGCGCCGCTGCAATATACGCTGCTCTTCTGGGCGATCGTCTTCGGTTGGCTGATCTTCGGCGACAGCCCGCGCCTGTCTATGGTGCTGGGCGCTGGCCTTATCGTCGCCTCCGGCCTTTTCATCTTCTTCCGGGAGCAGCAACTGAAGCGGCAGGGAAGAATAAAGCTCTAGGAAGAGGGCGACGCGCCTTTGCGCCGGTATTCACCTCCGGTCCGCCCTGCTACTGCACGTCTCCTTAGTCGATTTCGATTTCAGGAGACGTGCTGCAGCGACCGTCGTGCATCTGAAAGACGCGTGGCGCTGTAGGCTCAAATCAGTCCGCGATCACCGTCTGCTTCTGCGTGCCGAGCCCCTCGATCCCAAGCTCGATGACATCGCCGGGCTTGAGATATTGCGGCGGTTTGAAGCCCAGGCCGACACCCGGCGGCGTGCCAGTCGAAATGATGTCGCCGGGATGCAAGGTCATGAACTGCGATAGATAGCTGACGAGATAGGAGACGCCATAGACCATGGTCTCGGTCGTGCCGTTCTGCTTCGTCACGCCGTTGACGCTGAGCCACATCTTCAGGTTTTGCGGATTGGCAATCTCGTCGCGGGTGACGAGCCACGGGCCGATGGGACCGAAGGAATCGCAGGATTTGCCCTTGGTCCATTGGCCCGATCGCCTCGCCTGGAAATCGCGCTCCGAGACGTCGTTGACGACGCAGTAGCCGGCGACATGATCCAACGCTTCGGCCTTGTCGACATATTTCGCCTTCTTGCCGATGACGACGCCGAGTTCGACTTCCCAGTCGGTGGCAACCGAGCCCCGCGGTATGATGACATTGTCGTTCGGCCCGGTGATTGCCGAGGTCGCTTTCATGAAGATGACTGGCTCGGGCGGAACGTCGAGGCCGGACTCGGCAGCATGGTCCGCATAGTTGAGGCCGATGCAGATGAACTTGCCGGTGCCGGCGACGCAGGCGCCGAGGCGCGGCGCATCATCCACTACCGGCAGGCTCTCAATCTCGAGCCTGTCCGCCCAGCCGAGATCGGCGATTGCCGGACCTGAAATATCGGCAACCACACCCGAGAGATCGCGAATTCGGCCCGCTCCATCCAACACGCCCGGCTTTTCCGCCCCTTCAGGTCCATAGCGCAACAACTTCATCCTGCTTCTCCCCGGCAATCGTGACGAATGACTGGTCTGACAAATCAAACAGTGCCGTGGATGTAAAGCGGTTTTGCGCAGTCGCAGTAAGCTTTCCGGGATCTCGACCACGCCCAGATAGAAGTCGATCGAAGCGTGCGGTAGTGCGCGAGGCGACGGTTGCGGATTCGGACAATGGGGCCCCGCCTTCCGGGACGGAGCCCTCTCGTTATCTTCTGCCGGAAAAGGCGAAGACGTCGACCGGGTTGTCGAGTCCGCGCAAGGCATAGGAGCCGAGATTTTCCATCTGTGCGGCGCATCCCGCCCTTTCGACGAAGGCGCGTGAAAGAAGAACCGGACGCTTGAGTTCCTTGGTCAGGCTCTCGAGACGCGAGGCGACGTTGACCGCGGGTCCGATGACGGTGAAGTCGAGGCGCTTGCGCGAGCCGATATTGCCATACATCACGTCCCCCACATGCACGCCGATACCGTAGCCTAGCGGCTCATGACCTTTGCGCAGGTTCTCGTCGTTGAGATCGGCAAGAGCAGCCTGCGCTTCGGCGATGGCGCCGAGCAGATTGCTGCAGGCGCACGGGTCACTGAGCGGGAAGATCGCCAGAAGCCCGTCGCCCATGAACTTCAGGATCTCGCCCCCATGGCGCTCGATCGGCTCCGACATGGCGTCGAAATAACCATTCAACAGCTCGATCACGTCGTCGCGCGGCCAGAGATCCGACAATCTGGTGAAATCGCGCAGGTCGCAGATGAGAATGGCGGCGCCAACCGTCACGCCACTGCCGCGCGTCGTCGCTCCCGCCAGGATCTGTTCGCTCGCATGCGGCCCGACATAGGTCTCGAGAAGCGTGCGCGCGAGACGGTTCTTCAGCCTGATCTCGCTAACGAGCGCCAAGGCTGGCAACAAGTCCTTGAAGAGTTCGATGTCCCCAGGGCGAAAGCCGCCTCGCCTGTCGCTGGCGAAGGTGATGACGTGCTGTTTGCCGAGCGTGTGCTCCAGGGGCCAGCCGATGTAGTCGGTGATACCCTCAGTCCGCAAATTGCCATAGAGCGCGTATTCCGCTCCATCGTCGGAGGGATCGTCGAGATGGCGCCGCACTTCGGCCGCTCCGTTGTTGATCTCGTAGAGAGGGCTGTTCAGGTATTGCGAGCTGTCCTCGGTCCCGTAGTTGTAGAGATCGATTTCGGCTTGTGACAATCCCTTCCGCCACAGTATCCGCGCCCCGATCCACTGCGGATGCTGGATCCGGAAATGCAGCGTCGCGCGCGCGACCGGCACATCGGCTTCCGCCAGTATCCGGCACATCTCGACAAAGATATCGTCGATGTAACGCTCGCCGCGCGTCTCGTTCACCAGCCAGTCCAAGACGCGCCGCCGCCGGACAGGCCATCTTCCTTCGCTGTCATCGGATGAATCCAGAAGTGCGTCCGATAAAGATTGCATAGCAACCTCCGCTTGCGGCATCCTTGCGTCGGAGCCCATATATACAAGCATGCACGACGCAGCAGCCGGGCACAATCTGCCATCGTTCAAAATGCCAGGGATTGTTGTGCGGGTTCCGGCGCGTTCAGATGTACGCCTTCCAGTTCGAGCATTCGCAGCTTGGCGGACGCACCGCCGGGCGCCGAGAAGCCGCCGATCTTGCCGCCGGCGGCCAGCACGCGATGGCAGGGGATGATCAGTGCAACCGGATTTCTGGCCATGGCTTGACCGACATCCCGTGCGGCCTCGGGGCCGGCGCCGAGGTCCTTCGCCAACGCCCCGTAGGTGGTGGTATGCCCCCATGGGATCTTCCGCGCCGCCGCATAGATGCCCCTGAAGAAGGCGTCCTGTCCCTCTAGGTCGAGATCGACTGAGGAAAAATCCGTCTCGATCCCGCCGAAATAGCGTCGGACGGCAGCGATCGCTTCCTGTACCCGGGGCGGCCGCGCGTGCGGTTGGCCGTTGGAAAGGCGGCGCAACAGCAGTCCTTCGGTCATGGCCGCCCTTTTCGTCGGCAGTTGAAAGCGGGTGATGCCGCGCGCGCTCCAGGCGATGCCGCAGAAACCGCCGGCGGTTTCGAAGACGCAATAGTGATGCGCTTCCTCACTCATCCAAAGCCTCCGCATTCATGTCACATGAAGATTGTGTAATCCGAACTCGGAATCAACCCGATTCGCAATCCGGATGACGCGCGGACTTGCTCACGTCCATCAAAAGAGGCGATGAACCATCAGACCTGAAAAATCACAGGTATCATGAAGCAATGGAGCGGCGCACCTGCGGCGGCCGTCTTCGCGCGGCGCTTCGAGCAGCGAAAATACGCACTGCACTACACTTCGCCGCTACCGCAGACCGAATGCCTCTGAGGACACGGGCGCTGTAGCGACGAAGTGCCTCCCCCCGCTATGACGCTGTCCGGGCAGAGGTCATCCTCGGGACGAATGGCTCGCGAAAGATTCCGCTACGGCCGACTCGGTCGCCGCCTTGACCACCTGCCTGTAGACGCCGCCAGCTTAGCCGAGGAATATCTGGCGCAGGCGAGCGAACAGGCCCGGCTGTTTCTCGACCAGCATCGCGCGGATGTGACGCGCTGCGGTCGATGCACTAACCGTCGCACCGAAATGGCAATAGCAAATGACCTTGTGCAGTTGCTCGTCGCTCAGCTCGAAGAACCGCTTCGCCTCGCCGTAGCTATCATTCTCCAGCCCGGCCGCCCGGAGGACGGGATCTTCGAATGCAACGGAGATCGGCGTACCGTCGCCGCGCATGGTCGCGCGAACGCGTGCCGGCTGATACTCGGTCTCGTGCAACGTTGAAAGCCGTCTCTGAGGGTTCTGCTCAAGAAGCTCTGCCCAGCGCTCTAAACGCTCGCTGCGTGACAAAGCCCGACGGGGAAAGTCCTGATTGACCTCGGCGACGATTTGCAGTTCGTCGATTGCATGGTGCTTCATTGTGACCTCCTACTCAGACGATAGTTGGTCCCCCTTTTCAGCCTCATAGGCGTAGTCAGCGTGACTCCAACCGGCCGCGAAGTCCAATCACGAAAGTGCCCTTCCGGCATTTAAACGTCAGATTTCAGCCAAAATTCGCATGGCAGCACCAACGCAGTTGCATTCCCGCGCGGTCCGCGGCTGGTCGCGTCGGCGCGAGGCCGCCGCGGTCGAGATAACCGTCGGCAGTAGGGCTTCTCAGTCCTCGCGGAATGCGTGCCGCATCTGATCCGTCAGCGGCTTCGTCAGATAGGAGATGACCGTGCGGTCGGCGATCTTGATGAACACCTCCGCGGGCATGCCCGGATAAAGAGACAATCCGGTGAGCTTGGCGAGGCTTTCAGGCTTCGGACGGATGCGCAGTGGATAATAGCTGGTGCCGCTGCGCTCGTCCGTCACGAGATCCGGCGCCACGGTCACGACCTCCGCCTCGACTTCAGGCGTCGTTCGTTGGTTGAAAGCGCTGAAACGGATTTCGACCGGCTGGCCGACCTGGACCTGGTCGATGTCGTGGGGAGCCACGCGCGCCTCCACCGTGAGGTCGTCCGCCTCCGGCACGACGAGCATCAGCGTCTCGCCCGGATTGATCACGCCGTTCACCGTATGGACGGCGAGTTGGTAGACCCGGCCGGAGAGCGGCGAGGTGATGTCGAGCCGCCGCAACTGGTCGGTCGCGGCCGTGCGGCGCTCCTCATATTCGGCGATCCTCGCCTCGACATCCGTCAGTTCCTTGGAAATCTCCGTGCGCCGGTCCTCGTCGAGTTGCAGGACCTGCAGGTCGATTTCGCTCAACTTTCCGCGCGCCTGGGCGCGGGCTGCGATGTGCTGTCCTCGGTCTCCCTCGAGTTCCGCCCGCTGCCGCTTCAGCGTCGTCACGCGCTGCATCGGCACCAAACCCTGTCCATAGAGGGAATCGACGCCCACCAGTTCCTCCTCGATGAGCCTCAGCGCATCCTCGATCGCCTTCAACTGAACGGTCAGCCCTTCGATCTCGTCGGCAAGCTGCGCCTTTCTCGAGGCGAGCTGGCTCTTCATCCCGGTCAGCGCCGAGCGGCGGCTTTCGAAGAGCCTCTTCTCGCCGGCGACGAGTTTTGCCGCCGCCGCACCGGAAATGAAATTCTCGAGATCCTCGTCAATCTCGAAGTCCGGCGCGCCTATGCGCTCGGCGTGAAGCCGCGCCCGACGCGCATAAAGCTGCGCCAGCGTGCCTTCGATGATTGCAAGGTTGGCGCGAACGGTGGTCCCGTCGAGGCGGATTAGCACCTGTCCGGCCTCGACGCGGTCGCCTTCCTTGACCCTGAGTTCGCCGACGACACCGCCCGTCAGGTGCTGGACCTTCTTGACGTTGTCGTCGACGACCACAACGCCACCGGCGACGATCGCGCTTGAAAGTTCCGTCGTCGCAGCCCAGCCGCCGACACCTGCGACGAGGGCGAGCGCGAGAACGGATACCCCGACCATGTGCCGCCCGAGCGAGCGCTGCGCGCTCGTCTGTTCCTTGCGTCCGCTCATTGCGCCGCCTCCTGGCCTTCCGCCGCGATCTTGAATCGCGATGGCGCCACGGCCTGCGGCCGAAGCACCTTGTTCAGCACCTCCTCCTTCGGACCGAAGGCCTGCATGCGCCCGTCTTGCATCATCAAAACGAGATCGGTGCTGGCGAGCGCGCTCGGCCTATGGGCGATAACGACGACGATGCCGCCCCGCGCTCGCACGTTCATGATCGCCTCGCTCAAGGCCTGCTCCCCTTCAGCGTCGAGATTCGAGTTCGGCTCGTCCAGAACCACGAGGAAAGGGTCGCCGTAAAGGGCTCTCGCAAGTGCGACGCGCTGGCGCTGGCCGGCGGAAAGCGCAACACCACCCTCGCCGATCTCGGTATCGTAGCCATTCGGGAGCCGTAGGATCAGGTCTTTGACCCGCGCGGCCGTGGCGGCGGCAACGATGGCCTCAGGCGTCGCATCCGCGGCGAAGCGGCAGATGTTCTGGGCCACGGTTCCGGCGAAAAGCTCGACATCCTGCGGCAGGTATCCGATGTGCCTGCCGAGCGCGTCGCTGTCCCATTGGTCGAGCGCCGCGCCGTCGAGACGGACGGAGCCGCGATAGGCCGGCCAGACGCCGATCAGGGCCCGCGCCAGCGACGACTTTCCGGAGCCGCTCGGGCCGATAACGCCAAGCGCGCTGCCGGCATGGACAGCGAAACCGACATCGGTGAAGATGAGGCGTTGTGCGGCCGGCGGACCGCTCGCCAATGTCTCTACGCTCAAGCGTTCCCGCGGACTGGGCAGTGCCAGGGGCGCCTCCGTTTCCGGCAGAGCCTTGAGCAGGTCCTTCAGTCGCTGCCAGCTCTGGCGCGCCGAGACGAGGCCGCGCCAATTGCCGATCGCGAGTTCCACTGGGGCGAGCGCCCGTGCTGTCAGGATGGAGCCGGCGATGATAATGCCGGGCGAGGCCTCCCCCTCGATGACGAGAACGGCGCCCGCCGCCAACACTGCCGATTGCAGCGCCATGCGGAAAACTTTCGAGAGCGCGCCGTAGCCATTGCCGATGTCCGAGGTGCGCCTGTTCTGGTCGCGGAATTCCGCGTTGCGGTCCTCCCAGAGGCTTGTCAGCCGACCGGTCATGCCCATGGCCTGGACGACCTCGGCATTGCGCTGCGAGGCTTGGGCAAAGGCGTTGCGCAGGCCTCCCGCTTCGGATGCCTTTCTGGAGGGTGCCTGCGTATTGCGATTAGTAAGATAGGTCAGAACCGTCAGGATGAGGCCGCCGCCGATCGCGACAAAGCCGATCACGGGGTGGAATAGAAAACAGATTGCGATATAGAAGGGCAGCCACGGCAGGTCGAATAGCGCCGCCGGCCCGGCACTCGAGAGGAAGGAGCGAACCTGATCGAAGTCGCGGAGCGCCTGAAGGCCGTCTCCCTGCATCCGAAGCTTCAGCGGCGCCTTGACGAGCGCTCGGTAAATGCGTGCGCTGAGGCTTTCGTCGAGCGCCCCGGCGATGCGCACCAGCATGCGCCCGCGGATCAGTTCGAAGGCGCCCTGGAAGCCATAAAGCAATAAGGCGAGCAGGCTGAGTGCGATCAGCGTGGGAATGCTGCGGCTCGGCAGAACCCGGTCATAGACCTCGAGCATGAAGAACGAGCCGGTCAGATAGAGGATATTGACGAGCGCACTGGCGATGCCGACGCCGATGAATGCTGTTCGGCAATCGCGAAGGGCGGAGGCGGGATCGATGTTCCTGCCATTCGAACTAAGCTCAGACACTGGCTGCACTCTCCCTGTCAGCGCGGGCGGTGCCCGGTGCGGACTGTTCCAGGTGCTTCCCGCAGGGCCCTGTCGAAGATCTGCTTTGTTCGCTCATGCTTGGTCTCGTTGCTTCAATACGGCTCCTGCCTTCGGGCCCGAATGAGGAGTCCTTGACCGCGCCGATACCGCGGGTTCATGCCGGCCCCTGCGTAGCTTCTCCGTCCGGAGTTGCCAAGTTATTACCGATTTGCCGAAAGCCGGCGGCGGGCATGGTCAGTCGCATTATACCAGAAGATTTGCATCTTCTGCTTGCAGTTTTGAAACGCCCACACGAGATCGGCGGTTGATGAGGCAATATCTGAGGAATCCCACCGTGAAAGAACGCGACGCAGCGACCGAGCGGAATCTCGCCTTTATCTGACGTTCGTCGCGAACGCCGCGAATGCCGGCGGCTTCATGGCCTATCGGATCGCGGCGAGTCCGGAGGGGACCGAGCGCCCGTCCGAGCCGACGGTGAAGCTTGCGCTGCTGACGTGGCTGATCGGCCCCGTTCTTGGAGGAGGGGTTTGCGCGCAAGTCTCTTCAGCGCATCGGATTTGACCGCGGCAGGTTTCGCGGCCGCGCCGCTGACGGTCGCCAGTGATCGAGGACCTTCGCACCGTCTCGAGCGGTAAGGCTGCCCGCCGAGCCGCAATCACTCGGCTACGGCTTGGATGCCCAGCAACTGGACCGCATCGGCCGCATCCTCGGCCTTGGCGGCATCGCAATCCTCGATGCTGCCGCCCCTTGCCCATCGCGCGGCATGGCTCATCAACTCTTGCATCTCTTTGCGGAGCCTATGCCATGTGAGGATGTCGTCGGCGTGCAGGACGTTGGTCCGGAGATCGTAGAACCGGCCGATCTCGTCGCCGCTCTCGTTCCGGGCGGTCTCCAGCCGCAGTTTCAGTTCGTTCGCCTCGTCTTTCGCCTCGAAATAGCGACGCATGACTGCAATCAACGCCAGGTCGTTTCGGCTCGCATTCAAGGGCGTTCCTCCGCGTGTTTCATGGCTGCTGGCCCGGGGAAAGCATTATCCCTGCCAAGAGAGGATCGCCATCGCGCGAAACTTTGGCCCTTTTCCGGCGGCGGCTTCGGGAAATCACATCCTGAGTGTGACGCAGCGTCGCGGCACTGACGCGCTTCAACCCTCTTCGACGCCGCCGCCACCGCTATCCGTTGCACCTACTTCTTGCGGTAGACAAGCACGGGGATGGCCGAATGCGTCAGCACCTTTGCGGCAATACTGCCAATAACCAACGCGCCGAGACCTCCGCGGCCATGCGAAGACATGACGATGAGATCGGCGCCAATATCCTCCGCCTTCCTGACGATGGCGCGATAGATATCATGCGTCCGCGTCTGATCGGTCTTGCAGGGAACGCCAGCCGTTTCGGCTTTGGCCCGCGCGGCCGAAAGGATCTCGGCGGCATGCACCTCGGAGAGGGCCTCATATTGCTCGCGCGTACTGGCAAGCTGTTCCGCGTCGATCGAAACGAGATCAAAGGGCTCCGTCACGGTGAACACTGTGATCTTCGCGCCGATGTCCTTGGCAAAGGCAATGCCGGCGTCCACGGCAAGGGTGGCGAGCGGCGATCCGTCGGTAGGGATAAGGATGTTGCGAAACATGAAAGCCTCCTGGTGGACCCAATTCACGCTATCCGCACCAGGCCCGACGGCATTGACGCAGATCAACAGACCGCTAGCCGCTCATGAAAAAGGCCCGGCGGAATTCGCCGGGCCCCGTATTTACTGGCGATTGCGGTTGCGCTCAGGCCTCCGCATGCAATCGCTCGTGATTTTCTTGCCTCACATCTTCCGCTTCCGCTTGCGCGTGCTGCCGGTTGTACCGGATCGACGACCAGAGCGAGAGGCCGATAAGGCCAGCTCCGCCGAGGCCGGTAATGACCTCCGGAATGTGCACCAGGGTCTGGAAATACATCACCACCGAGAGGATCAGGATCGCGTAGAATGCACCATGTTCCAGATATCGGTAGGCGCTCAGCGTTCCCTTGTCGACCAGCATGATCGTCATGGAGCGGACATACATCGCGCCGATGCCGAGACCGATGGCGATGATGAAGAGGTTCTGCGTCAACGCGAAGGCGCCGATCACGCCGTCGAAAGAGAAGCTGGCATCGAGCACTTCCAGGTAGAGGAAGGCGCCAAACCCGCCCTTGGCCGCAGCGCTCATGGTCTGCTGCGAGGCGTCAAGCAGGCCGCCGACGACCTCCACCAGGAGGAATGTCAGCAGACCGTAGATGCCGGCGTACACGAAGACATTCGCCTGCTCACCCTCGAGCAGCGTCGAAAAACCGAGGATCAAGCTGAGCACGAAGGCGATCTCGATGCCCTTGACGGTCGCAAAGCGCGCCATCTTCCGCTCAATCCACGCGATCCAATGCACATCCTTCTCCTGGTTGAAGAAGTAGCTGAGCCCGACCATCATCAGGAACGTGCCGCCAAAGGCCGCGATCGGCAGATGTGCCTCGTGCATGATGCGAGCGTATTCCTCGGGCCGCACCGAGGCGAGAATGATCGCCTCGATCGGACCGATATTCGCCGCGATGACGACGATCAGCAGCGGGAAGACGATGCGCATGCCGAAAACGGCGATGATGATGCCCCAGGTCAGGAACCGGTGCTGCCATTCCGGCCTCATGTCCTTGAGCTTGTTGGCGTTGACGATAGCGTTGTCGAAGGAAAGGGAGATTTCGAGAACGGCGAGTACCGCGCAAATGAAGAAAACTGTTGCCGTGCCCCCGATGGAGCCGGTCGATTGCCAACCGACCCAAGCCCCGAGGAGAAGACCGATGGCCGTGACGATGAAGGCCCATTTGAAATAGTCGAGCGCACCCTTGTTCGAATGAGTCTCAATCATGGCGAACCTCCCCTGCGCATGCAGGAGCGTCAGCAGACGAGAGATTCGTTGCACGAGAAGAACGCATAGCCGAAAGGGCACATGCGTCGAGCATGGAGCTGATTTTCATGGTAGCTATTCCGCCGGCCTGATTTGCTGGCGGTACCGACATCACGAGAGCGCCGTAAACTCTCGCCAGAGGGGCCCGGCACCATTGTTCCTCCCGCGACCTGATGCCCGAGAGCGGGAGTGCCCCTCTAAATAGCAAGGTCTCGCGCCGCGTCAAGGGGGTGCAGCCGCCACTCACCTGATAGCTAGCAGGCCCGCGCGTCCCGCGGGAACCAAAACCGGGCCGACGGGTTTGGCCTTCGATGGTAGATGCTGTGAGGAAGCGTCATGCACTGTTTCTGGTGGGACAAGACTGTCGAATTGGAACTCGGAGAATCGGGCGGATACAGCTGCGTGAAAAGCACGCGGGAAGCCGTCGAATTTTTGCTGCTGCGTTGGCCGCAGCAGGATGGACGTGCCTTTGCCGCCGCGAAGCGGACGTGTATCCAGGCGCTGGATGGCAAGGTGGAGACGGAGAAAGCCCGAAGAGCCTTTATCAAGGCCGCCGAAGAGGCGCACATCTCGCTCCGTAGTCATTGATAACATGCAGGCCGTCGAGAACTCGGCTGCGTCGGTTAAACGCATTTGCCGAGTAACAAGCGCCCAATTCGAATGGACGCTCTCACCGCTCGTACGGGATAACAGCCATGTACGACATGCTGTGGAGCAAACCGGTGACGATCACTCTGCTGGACGGCCGACGCCGAACGGTGGTCGGCCCGCTCGACGCGCTGAAATGTTTGCAGAACGAATGGCCGGTGCGAGGGGGCGCCTATTATGGCTGCGCCATACGGGCCTGCCACGCGGCCCTCAGGCTCAGCAGAGAGCCCGACGCGGCACGGGCGGCCTTTATCGCTTCTGCCCGCGAAGCCTTTCTGGCGATCGTGCTTCCCACCGGCGGGGCCGAGGAACACGACCCGCGCGCATCCCACTGAAGATGAACGACTGCTGCGATTCGCGCGCTAAAGCGCGTCGCTGTCAGGCGTACACGTGCGACGCGCTTTAAAGCGACCTTCGCGCATGTCGTTGTCCATGAAAACCGCTGCACAATTTTGAGCGATGCATCACACGGGCGCCGCTCGACATAAAGCGGCTCCGCCGGGGAGGCGGAGCCTATCCTGTGCACCAGTAAACACGGAACGCGCGGTTTCCGTAGGGCTTGCGGAGAGGGAACTATGTCCACGCGCTCCGAGCATCAAACCTCGCCGGCGACGATTTGTTCCGGTCGTCACATGCAAATTGTTTTGGAGGGCGAGCGCAGTTGCTGCTTTAGACTAACGGCGCCCGTTCCCCGGGCTGGCACCCCTCGCCGGACGAAGGAATCGTTAACCACCTTGCCGATAGACGTGGCCTTCAGGCGAATGCGGAGTGATTCGATGGCAACAGACTTGGACGGACGGACGACCGGGAGCAAAAGCGGCGAACTCTTCGCCTTTCCCTTGGCGGCACGGACGGGCGACATCGATCGCTGTGCGCGGGAACTCGACCGTGTCCATGGCGACGCCGCCGTCCACTACTGGAAGACGGAGTGCCGCAAGCTCGCTGCTCAGCTTTCGGCACTCGGGCTCGCGGATGAAGAGATCCGTCGCGAGATTATCGGGTTCCAGGCGGAAGTGCAGGCTGCGATGGCGCAACGCTACCGACAGCCGTCTGTAGAACGCAATCGTTCCGACAGCGGCGCTTGACCTTCAACGCACCGGGTTAACACACCGGCGTTAACGCGCCTTCTTCGCCTCCGGATCGAGCTCGGCACGCAACGTCGCATCGCGAAGAATGGACGTGATCTCTGCGGTCATCGCGTTCTGTCTTGCGAAAGCCTCGGATGGGACGACACCAGGATCCTCTTCATGATCCTGAACGATCCGGACCTCGTCGAGTGTGCGGCTGATTTCCGCCCAGAGATCCTCATGGCGCGACAGCCCCGAAAGCACGGCGACCAAAATTTCCCGATGGGCCGCCAGTCGAAACTCCAGTTTCTCCATATATCCGCCTCCCACTGCACATTGCTGCGCTTCCGATGGAGCGCGCTTCAAGCGCGTCGCCTGCCCAGGCCTGCGACGCGCTTCCCATGGTCACATCCTATCTGCGGCCCTGCACCGGAGTATGCCGGCCGGACTGGCATCCCGCTCCGAACCCTTAAGGATCGAAGACGTTCCGACCTCAATTCGATCCGATCGCTATTCCTGAACCTACTGAAGGACTTGGATGACGGTTCGGTCCGCGGGTTTCACGATCACGCGCTGATCATTGACGATCGCATAGGCGTAATCCGGTTGATCCGGAATCGTGTGGATCTCCACGGTCTCGGGCAGCGGCTGTCCGACGACGATCTCGCCTTCTATGGCGACGGACGGGGTCGCCTGCTCGAGTACATAAGTCCTGACCTCACCGGGCAGCACGACGGTCGTTTGGGCCGTTACCGATGCCGGCAGAAGCAAGGCGGCACAGATCAGAGCAATTCTCTTCATGATCTACTCTCCTTTCTCACGCCTCTTCAACCGGCTCGATCAACTTTGGTTCCCATGCGAGGGCGACGCCACAAGCGACGCGCGCAGAAACCGATCTGTTTCGGGAAGCTTCGCTTGGAAGAGTCCGCGCTGAAGAGCGCCGTCAGTTGACGGAATCAAGGGTCATCGACGTGCCAGCAGCGGCGACATTGAGGCCAAGCTGGCCAGTCACGCTCACCGTCTGCAGATGGATCGAGCCGGAAGTGCCGCCGACAAGCACATTGGCCCCGACGCCGGCGCCGATCGTCGCCTCGGCGGTGGCCCCCTTGTAGAGGCCGCTCAGCGAGCCGTGATGGTAGCCGGCGGTCGGTGCGAATACCGCCCAGAGAAGACGGCTCCGCATGGTGAAGCCAACGTCGATGCCGAGCTTGCGGATCTCGCCGGTGTAGCGATCCTCGATCTCCGACCCGCCAAGCGAGCGGAAAACGCACTCGATTTCCTTGGAAGAGCCGAGCACATAGCCCGCGCCCCCGCCGATATCGCACTCGAGATAGCCGATCTTGACGCCGTTCTCTGCGTCCTGGATCACCGGCGGCGCCGGCTCCCGATACGGCGTGAGGTCTGCCGCATGGGCGGCCGCGGCCACAAAGGTCAGCGAGGCGGTGGAAAGTGCGATGGCAAGTTTCGACTTCATTCATTTTCTCCTTATCGCATCGTCGCCGGCAGAAGGAAAAGCAGCCAATAAGCAAATGCAGCGACTGGACGCGCATCCGCTGGAGCCTTGCCGGCTAAGACGGGCGCACAGTTCGAAGGTATTGAGACAATTCAGAGGCGAGCCGCACAGCCGAAATATTTTTGCGGCACAGTGTTGCCGATCTGTCAAATCAGCCGGAACAGGCGCATTTCAGCAGGCATTTGTGAAAGAGCGCACGAATATCTCACGACTTCGGCGCTTACCGCAGTTCTGACTGCAAGAGCATAGGACGCTTTTCCGGAAGTGGCCTATCCGCCATTCACCAATTGCAAAATGAGCTGATGGACATTGCCGCCATTGCTGAGCTCGGCCCGGTCGAACTCTCGGCTTTGCAGTCGCTGGGCGTTGGACAGCGCGCCCAGCCGCTTCGTCATCTCGGCCTTGATCTTGCGGCATTTCGGGTCCGCCTGGACGGTGAGGCCGACCGTGGCGGCCTCGATTTTCCGCACCATCTCCTTGATGAAATCGCCATGCACCAGCTCATGCCGATGCACACCGGAGATGAACGCCTCCCACTGTTCCTGCGTCGCGATCGGCAACGGCTTGGCAGGCTTCGGCAAGGTGTAGGTGATCGCAAGTTTCGGTACCGCCGAGACCAGCACACAGGCATCGCCTTGGGTCTCGTATTTCCGGGTCCAGGTGAGCTTGAAGCTCGTATGCGCGATGGCGCGCGCGAGTCCTCCGACCTTCGGTCCAACCTCGCCGATCGATGCATAGAGCTCGGGACCGGACTGTCCCGCGATTTGATAGGTCTTGACCTTCTCGACCGCCTGCCATTCACCGCGCGCGGCAGCAGGCGACAAGGCAAGACAGACCAACAGCAAGCAAAATCGACGGCCCACTTGAAGACACTCCCGCGAGCGAAGCCTTTGACGTTGCGCCGGAACCTAAAAGGACCGTGTCACGCTTGCAACCATGTCTGGGCCGGAGCGCATCATACGCTGCTCAGCAGCAGACTGGTTTCGCTGTTGGCCACCCCGTCGATCATCCGCACCTCGCGGAGGATCCGGTCGAATTCGGAGAGGTTAGCCGCGCGGATATTGGCGACAAGATCCCAGTTCCCGTTGGTCGTGTGAAGCGACGCGATTTCGGGAATGCCACGCAACTTGCGAATGACCTGTGTCGTCGACTTGCCGACGACTTCGATCATCATCACGGCATTTACGGTGTTGACGTCGTAATCCTCGCGCACGCGAACCGTAAAGCCAAGCAGCGTCCCCGTCTCGATCAAGCGATCCAGCCGGTTCTGCACGGTGCCACGTGCAACGCCGAGCAGATCAGAGAGCTTGGAAAGCGAGGCGCGCCCGTCGGCGCGAAGATGGGCGATGATCCGCCGGTCCAGATCGTCCGGCGTGTATTTCGCGACAACGTAATCTCTCGAACTCATTAGGGTTATATTGTACAATTCGGCTGAACAAACTGTTCTATTCGGTGGCGAAAATAGCACAGCTTTGCGCTTTCGACCAGCGGCCTCAAACGCTACGCTCTTCGGGTGCCGATCACTGCAGGAGAATTCGATGCTTTCATCCCTTCCCTCAGCCAAGGCTATGGTGCCCTTCGTCAGCGTCGAGAACATGATGAGACTTGTTCATCACCTCGGCATTGAAACGGTGTTGGCAGAGCTCACAGACGCCATCGAGGCTGATTTCCGCCGATGGGAAAGCTTCGATAAGACCCCCCGCATCGCAAGCCATTCACGCGATGGCGTGATCGAGCTGATGCCGACCTCCGATGGTTCCGTGTACAGCTTCAAATATGTGAATGGCCATCCGAAGAACATCGTTAATGGGCTGCAGACCGTGACCGCCTTCGGCCTGCTTGCTGAGGTTTCCACCGGCTACCCGGTGCTGCTCACCGAGATGACGCTGCTGACGGCGCTCAGGACCGCCGCGACCTCGGCGATGGCTGCGCGTTACCTCGCGCCCAAGGGCGCGCGGACCATGGCGATGATCGGCAATGGGGCGCAGGCCGAGTTCCAGGCGCTGGCGATGAAGGCCGTCTGCGGGATCGATACGGTTCGCCTCTACGACATCGACCCCCTCGCGACCGAAAAAGCCGTGCACAACCTCGCCGATTCAGGCCTCAAGGTCGTCGCCTGCAGATCGGCGCAGGCAGCGATCGAAGGTGCGGAGATCATCACTACCTGCACGGCCGACAAGCAGTTCGCGACAATCCTCACCGACAACATGGTCGGCGCCGGCGTCCATATCAATGCGATCGGCGGCGACTGCCCCGGCAAGACGGAACTGCACCGGGACATCCTCAAGCGCTCGGACGTGTTCGTCGAATATGCCCCGCAGAGCCGCATCGAGGGCGAAATTCAGCAGATGGCGCCGGATTTTCCGGTGGTGGAGCTCTGGAAGGTCATCGCCGGCGAGGCGACGGGCCGACGCGATGCGCAGCAGATCACGCTCTTCGACAGCGTCGGCTTCGCAATCGAAGACTTTTCGGCGCTTCGCTACATGCGAGATCAGCTTTCCGGGACCGACTTCTATCAAAACCTCGATATGATCGCCGACCCGGACGAACCGCGCGATCTCTTCGGAATGCTGCAGCGGGCAAAGTGAAGCGCGCCGCTCACCGGCTTCTACCGCGTGCGCAGCCGCCGGAGGGTTTTTCCGGCCCTTCCGCCAGGGATGTCCGGATGCCTGCCGATGAAGCGCTCCTGGATCTCCACCGATCTTTCCCGAACGCCCATGACGGCAGCGGAGTCAACATGAGTTGCTCCGGTCGTCGCTCCGGAATTTATCGATCAACGACAAGCCCGGATGCGGAACCGCCCGCCGCGGAGTCGAGGTGAACCAATTCACGACTTTCTGGTGAACTCCAGCGGGTCGCGGAGCATTGACACATTCAGATTGTCGGATTATTAGTGACGAAATTCAAAATTCGTCACTATTCAGAAGTCAGTGCAAATGCCGCACCCGTCAGACAGCGTCGAAGCCAACAGGCAGGAGAATATCACGCGGATTCTCGATGCCGCCGAGCGGCTCTTCCGCCACTACGGCTACAGCAAGACGAATGTGGCCGACATCGCTCGCGACCTCGACATGTCGCCAGCGAATATCTATCGCTTCTTCTCCTCCAAGACCGAAATCCATCAGGCGCTATGCGCGCGCATGCTGAACGCAAGCTATGAGCAAGCGCTGGAGATTTCCCGTCTGCCCTTGAGCGCCGCCGATCGCTTGCGGCGCTATGCGCACGGGCAACACAAGCTCACCGTGGAGACCATGCTCGACGAGCAGAAAGTCCATGAAATGGTCGTCGTGGCAATCGAGCGAGAGTGGCACGTGATCGAGAAACATATCGATCGCATTGACGAACTCATCTCCGGCATCATTCGTGACGGCATCAGCGCAGGCGAGTTCGCCGACCAGCACCCCGGGACCGCCGCCCGCTGCTTCACTGCTTCTCTCTTGACGCTCTGTCATCCCCAGATGGTGGCGCAATGTCTCGCGAAGGAAAACCGTCCAAACCCGGACGAACTGATCCAGTTCGCGATCAACGCCCTGAAGAAATAGCGACAACGCCGCGGCGACCACAACAGAACCAGGAGCGCGAAGGATGACCCTTTCTACAATGTTAGACCGGCCGTTCGCCGCCCGCGTTCTTGGTATGATCGCTCTCGCCGCCCTGCTCTCCGGCTGCTCGGAGGAAAGGGCCGAAACGAAGGAAGTCATCCGACCGGTCAAGGTGTTCGAGATTGCCGGCACGGGCGAAGCGCGGCGGCTCGTTTATGCCGGAGCGATCAAGGCACGCACGGAGATGAATCTCGGCTTCCGGGTCGGCGGCAAGATCACCGAGCGGCTCGTAGACATCGGTGACCGCGTGAAGCCGGGCGATCTTCTTGCCCGCCTCGATCCGACCGATTACGAGCTTTCGGTCAGGAGCGCCGAGGCCAACCTTCTCTCCGCCGAAAAGCAGGTTCAGACGGTGGCGCTCACGAAAAAGCGCGCCGAACAGCTTTTTGCGCGGCAGTTCTCCTCCAAGGCAGAACTCGATCAGGCTGGCCTCGCCTATGATCAGGCCGTTTCTACGCGCGACGCCGCCGCTTCCGCGCTGAGCCAGGCGAAAAACCAGGTGGCCTACACGAGGCTGCTTTCCGACCAGAGCGGAATCGTTACCGCGGTCAATGCCGATATCGGCCAGGTCGTCGGCACCGGCGCGCCGGTCGTGACGGTTGCGATCGACGGCGAGAAGGAGATAGAGGTCGCCGTACCGGAACTCGATATTACGGAGTTCAAGCCGGGCAAGGAGGTACAAGCGCGCTTCTGGTCCCACGACATGCTCACTCTCAAGGGCCACGTGCGAGAAGTGTCCGGCAGCGCCGAACGGCAATCCCGGACATTCTCGGTGCGTATCAGCCTGCCAGATGACCCGCGCGTGCTGCTCGGGATGACCGCAACGGTCGAGGCGGCTGCAGCGAAGTCCGAGGCGCTGATCTCCATTCCCTTAAGCGCGCTCGCCCGGAAGGGCGACAAGGATATCGTCTGGACCGTCGATCGCGAGGCATCGACGGTTCACGCCCGCGCCGTCACGCTCGCCGATTTCGCCGGAGACCTGGTGCGGGTCGCCGATGGGCTGAAGCCTGGCGACCTCGTCGTCGCGGCCGGCACGCAGTTCATGTCCGAGGACATGAAAGTGAAGCTGCAACCCGACGAGCAACAGTCCGCCAGTGCCGGAACACAGATCGTCCGCTAACGGCTCAGATCAGACAGGAATACGACCATGCACGCCTCCACTGAGGAGAAGAAGCCGTTCAACCTGTCGCGTTGGGGGATCGGCCATCCGAGCATTGCGCGTTTCCTTTTCGCGCTGATCATCGTTACCGGGATACTCGGGCTCGTGCGCATGGGACAGCGAGAGGACCCGGAGTTTACGTTCCGCACCATGGTCATCCAGGCGGTCTGGCCGGGTTCCTCGATCGAAGAGATGCAGGATCAGGTCGTCAACAAGATAGAGCGCAAGCTGCAGGAGACGCCGCATCTCGATTACGTCCGCTCCTATACGCGTGCAGGCAGCGCCATCATCACCGTGCAGATCGAGGGTGATACGGATGCGGACGACGTTGCCGACGCCTTCTACCAGGTGCGCAAGAAGGTGGGCGACATCGCCAACGATCTGCCGGAGCGCCTGCTCGGCCCCTATTTTAACGACGAATTCGGCGACACCTATATCACCATGCATGCCATCAGCGGCGAAGGCTACAGCTACCCCGAACTGAAGCGATTTGCGATCGCAGGGCGCGACATGCTCCTGACGACCCCCGGCGTAGAGAAGGTGGTGATCCTCGGTGACCAGCCGCAGAAGATCTATATCGACGTATCCTCCAAATTGTTGGCCGCGCGCGGGCTCACTCTTGCCGACCTGCAAAACGCCGTTGCCGGTCAGAACAACATCGACCCCGCCGGCAGCGTCGATACCGGCACCCGGTCGGTGCGCATCTCCGTCGACGGCGATGTCACGCGGGTCCAGGACATCCGCAATCTGCGCCTGCGCACAGGCGACGAGACGATCCGCCTCGGTGACATAGCGACGGTTATTGCGGGACTCGAGGACCCGTACGCGCGAAAATTCCGTTTCAACGGCCACGACAGTGTGCAGATCGGCGTCGTGATGGCCAAGGGTCACAAGGTCACCGATGTCGGCAAGGCGGTGGAGGCGACCTATGAGCGCTTCCAGTCCTCGCTCCCCTATGGGGTCTCGGTCGACCAGATCTCCAACCAGCCGGAAGTCGTCACCGAGGCGATGAACGAATTCATGCACGCCCTCCTGGAAGCGCTGGCCATCGTGCTCGTGGTGTCGTTCCTGTCTATCGGCTGGCGCTCGGGGCTGGTGATTGCGATCGCCATACCCCTGGTGCTCGCCGCCACCTTCGCCATCATGTACGAGTTCGGCATCGACCTGCAGCGCATTTCGCTCGGCGCGCTCATCATCGCGCTCGGCCTGCTGGTCGACGATGCGATGATCGTCGTCGAGCTGATGGAGCGGAAGCTCGAGGAAGGCCTGGCGAAGATCGATGCGGCGAGCTTCGCCTACTCCTCCACCGCCTTCCCGATGCTGACCGGCACGCTGATCACCACCGCGGGCTTCATTCCGGTCGGCTTCGCGGAATCGACCGCGGGCGAATATGTCCGTTCGCTGTTCTATGTGGTCGGCATCGCGCTGGTCGTCTCCTGGTTCGTCGCCGTCTATTTCACGCCCTGGCTCGGCTACATGATCCTGAAGCAGCGCCACCATGCCGGCGGGCATCACGACGCTTTCGACACGCACTTCTACCGTCGCCTCCGGTCGGCCGTCGGCTGGGCCGTGCGGCACCGCGTCCTCGTGCTCGTCATGACGCTGGCAGCCTTCATGACCAGCCTCTGGTCCTTCCAGTTCATTCCAAAGAATTTCTTCCCGCAATCGTCCCGGCCGGAGATCCTCGTCGACCTGTGGCTGCCGGAAGGCACCAGCATCAACGAGGTCGAACGCCAGGCCAAGACACTCGAGGCGCGGATGATGGACGACGAGGACAAGCGCTTCATCGCCACCTATATCGGCGAAGGCATTCCGCGCTTTTTCCTGCCGCTCGACCAGCAGCTTCGCAACCCCAACTTTGCACAGCTACTCGTCATGGCGAAAGACGAGCCCGCGCGCGAACGGTTGATCCTCAAGCTCCGCACGATCCTCGCCGAGGAATTCCCCTCGATTCGCGCCAAGGTCGGTCGCCTCTTTCTGGGTCCTCCCACCGGCTGGCCGGTCCAGATCCGCGTGATGGGTCCCGATCGCCAGGAACTGCGCCGCATCGCCGATCAGGTGAAGGCGAAGTTCAACGAGAATCCGTTGCTCGGCGCCGTCCACGACGACTGGCTGGAGCCCGTGCCGGCGATGAAGCTCGTCATCGACCAGGACCGCGCCCGTGCACTCGGCGTCAGTTCGCAGCGCGTCCGCCAGATGCTGCAGGCGGCGATGTCCGGTGTCCCGCTCGACGATTTCCGCGACGGCGAGGAAACCGTCTCGATCGTCGCCCGCGAGCCGGAAGGTAGCCGACATCTGCTGTCGGCGGTCAACTCAGTTTATGTGCCGACGGATTTCGGCGGCTTCGTACCCGTCGCCCAGATCGCCAAGGTCGTGCCGGTCATGGAGCAGGGCATCGAGTGGCGGCGTGATCGCCTGCCGACCATCACCGTGCGCGGCACGCTGCCGGACGATGTGCAACCGAACGACGTCACGATGAAGCTCTATGACGAGCTCAAGGGACTGCGGGACGGGCTCGCGCCCGGCTATAAGATCGAGATCCAGGGGGGCGCAGAAGACAGCGCCGAGAGCCAAGCGTCGATCGCCGCCAAGGCGCCGATCATGCTGCTCGTCATCCTCGTCCTGCTGATGGTCCAGCTCCAGCATTTCGGCAAGGCGATGCTTGTGCTCGCCACCGGGCCGCTCGGCATCATCGGCGCGGCTGCGGCCCTGCTTATCAGCGGCGCCCCCTTCGGCTTCGTCGCCATTCTCGGCGTCATAGCGCTACTCGGCATCATCATCCGAAACTCGATCATCCTCGTCGACCAGATCGATCAGGACATCGCCGCCGGCATGGAGCGCGCCGAGGCGATCGTCGGCGCCGCCGTGCGTCGGTTCCGGCCGATCATGCTGACGGCGCTTGTCGCGGTGCTCGCGATGATACCGATCTCGCGCAGCATCTTCTGGGCGCCGCTCGCCTACGCGATGATGGGCGGCATCCTGGTCGCGACGGTGCTGACGATCCTCGTGCTGCCGGCCGGCTACGCCTTGTTCTTCGGCAAGGAGCCGAAGATGGGGAAGACGGATGCGGACGAAGCTGCGCCGAGCGAGGACGCCGTCGCGAAAGCAAAGCGCTATCCGGCGCCGGTCGCGGCGGAATGATCGCCCACGACGAGAGAGGGCCTTGATCGGCTACAGCGCCGCGCGCCTTACCAGACCGCAAAGGCCGCTGTAGTACTAGCTGCATGTCTTTGTCCTTAAATCGAGGTCGCCTAAAGGAGACATGCAGTAGACTTGCCGAGCCTTCCGTATCGCGACCTCCCCCCAATCTCACGAGGCCGCAGTAGATAGCAGGCAGGGCCGACGGCAGCCTGCCGATATTGCTGACGACGGCATAGCCGCTCTGCCCGAAGATCGTGGGCGCATAGGACTTCGCCTCGCACCCACAGAAGCAGGGTGTCCTGCTGCTCTTCGCCGGTCGCAAGGTGCCGCCATAGGCTGTTGCATGCTACGCCCGGAGCGATCGTCGCGATCACCCGTCATCCGGTGCTATGGGGCTTTGCTCTCTGAGCACTCGGCCATCTCGTCGCCAATGGCGACCGTCGCTCGCTCGTCCCGTCTTCGGCGGCTTGCCGAAAATCGGGTCCGATTTTCGGGCCGATGCGCCAGGTCGACCGGCTAGGCCCCTCAGGAACCAAGATCGAAAACGTCGGAAACCAAGCGCATACGCCCATCCGTCGTCTCCACGGCAAAGACGATCTCCTGTCCTTCCCGCGCTCCCGCCGGCACGGCAACAGTTGCTTGCAGCCTCCCCGCTGCGTCGGTCCGCGCGCGAGAGATGTTCTGGAAATCGGATCCGTCTCCGATGCGGGCGTCGATCGAAACCTCCGCATCGCCGGGCAATCCCTGCGCCACCAGCGTCACGTTCTCGCCGGGCCCGGCACTCTTCGGGACCACAGTCAGTTCGGCCTCTCCACTCGCGCCTGCCGAGACGCCCGGCAGCCCCAGCCTCTCGCCGAACTCCAAGATATCTCTGTTGAGATCCGGCTGTTCCGAGAGATACTCGGACACGGATTTCCCCGTCGCCTCGGCGGCCCCGTGCACACGCTCCCCCGCATCCCTCACCGCGTTACGGGCACGGTCGAGCCAATCCTCCTCCCCGCTGGCGGCAGGCATCTCCAATTGGAGGCCAGCACGAATGTCGGTTCGCTCCAGCGACGGATTGGCGGATAGAATTGCTTCGACCTCCGTGTCGCAACGCGCGGCCAACTGTTCAAGGGTCTCGCCTTCAGCGATTGCCTCGTTTTTCCCGCAGGTCTGTGCGGCTGCGGGCAATGCACCGAGATAGAGAAGCAGAGCCGCCGCACCGCAATTTGCCAGATATCGCATGTATCGCCTCCTCTTAAGCCAGACAATCAGTGCCTAACACCCCTCCGATCCGCCGGTTCCCGGAACAAGTCGTAAAAGTTTGCCCGCGGGAGTTCGGCGTTTCCCCCGCTCGCCGAGATCAACCGTGCTTCGCCGCCGTTCCCTTCGAGGGAAGCCATTGGACGGGCCTGAAGAAATGAATATCGCTGAATTGCAGGCGGGGCCCTCTGCGGTCGTGGTCGACTGAATACGCCGGACGTCCCCGTCGGAATGCCTGAAGCTGCGCAGCGATCAAACGCCTGTGTCAGCGCATTCGGAGCGGAGCCGTCGCAAATTCAATGCGCGCCTTGCAGCAGCGTGCCATCCTTTAACACGCTCGGGATGTGCTAGAGGACGCTGCGTCGCTTGAACGGCATGACCTAGTTCTGCGTGCCGTCCGGGGTTATTGTGGGGCTTGGGCCGCCGGTCCCGGTCTGATAGGCGGGGTCCCGATCAGTCGGTGCCTCTATTCCCTCTTCCGTGCTCGCCGGACTTCCTACACTACCTGTTTGTTCGTTCGAAGGCGAAGGCTGAACTTCCTCCACCGCCGCCGTCGGCGCGTCAATATCCGTGCTCTCGGCCCATATTTCGATAGCCGCCCAGACGACCATCGCCAGGACAAGGCTTGTGGCGAGCACCACGAAAACCGGGAAGCCGAACCGCCCCTGGCGCGTCTCGGTCTTTGTGAAGGTCTTCCTCGCCGACTCATGTGTGGCTGAGGGCGGGTCGCCCCGTTCGTCCAGATGATTGCCCATTGGGTCTCTCCGTTTTCCGTGCCTGGACAACGATGTCCGCCCGAACAATGTTCCGGGCAAGCGCGGTCATGTGGTCCGGCGAAGATCGCTTGCGGCGACAAGCTGTAGCCACGCGGCAGCGTAGCAGATCTGATCGCGGGAGCGGCATGGAAGCACCGTCGTTCTCAAGGGCTCGGCTACTGAATGCTTCTTTAAATCGTAACCAAACTGAAGAAACATGCAGCAATTCAAAGAGTGCTCTTTGCACGTCAGAAGGACGCTGCTTTAAGCTTGCGGTGAATTCCTTGCGGAGGCGACGATGTTTGTTCTGATACTCGGCCTGCTGATCTTTCTGGGTGTCCACTCGGTGCACATTTGTGCGCCCGCCTGGCGCAATCGACGCATTGCCGATACGGGGGCCGGCGCCTGGAGAGGGCTCTATTCGCTCGTCTCCCTTGGCGGTTTCGTGCTGATCATTTGGGGCTTCGCTAGTGCCAGGCCGGATGCTCCGGTCCTCTACGAGCCACCGGTCTGGATGAAGCATCTCGCTCTTGCGCTGATGCTCTTCGCCTTCATCAGTCTCATGGTCTTTGCCTTCCCGGCGGGCCGCCTGAAGCCGGCTCTGAAACATCCAATGCTCGTCTCGGTGAAGATCTGGGCTCTTGCGCATCTGCTCGCCAATGGCGATCTCGCCTCGCTACTGCTCTTCGGTGCGTTCCTGGCCTGGGCAGTAGCCGATCGCATTTCGGTCAAACGCCGGGGCAATGACGTGGCGGCGCCGGGTCCGGCAGCATGGGACATGGGGGCTGTGGCAGCGGGCGTCCTTCTCTATGTGTTGTTCGTCTGGCGACTGCACGAATGGCTGTTTGGCGCTACGCCACTTCCCTGACCCGCAAATACCTTCGCCCGGACGGCAGCGCGCTCCTATTTCGCTTGCGAAGGAACTGGCCTTGTGAGCGGCCTGATGCTGGCCGGCACTCCACTGAGACAGCCATATAGCTAACGGGCAAAAGAGCGGCAGCCCACCCTCTCTTCCTGAGCACTCGAAGCAATCGGTCATTGCGAACGCTATTGACGCCACAATCTTCGCTGGCTATAGCAGTTCAATCTTGAGTCATTTACTCAAGATAAATTTTTGCGATGCAAAAGAGCAAGCGCGAGGGCCTGACAGCATGGAATTTTGCCTTCTCTCCCCAGCACGTTTGATTCCGACAGAAGAGGTGAATCTCGACAGCGTCGATGCACTGCAGACCCAAATCCTGCAAGAGGGCTCCTGGACCGCGCCAATTACGGCAGAGAAGGATGCCTTGTTCGTGATGGACGGCCATCACCGGTTGACGGTCGCGCATCGCCTCGGGCTCAAAGCTGTGCCGGTCGTCCTTCTCGACTACGAAACGGTGCACGTAGAGAGCTGGCGTGCTGGAGAAAGGGTCACGCCGGCCGACATCTTCGATATGGCGCGCAGCGGCCGCAAGTTTCCCTACAAGACGACCCGGCACATTTTCCAAAATGGCCTGCCTACATGCGATGTGCCGCTTGGACTCTTGTACGGTCCCGTTCCGACCGGCAGGGCGCCAGCCCTTTACGCAGGAGCGTTGTGATGACGCTTCATTGCCAGAAAGCCGGCCATGGGCTGCCACCGGTTCTGCGGTCGGCGACCGCGAACCTTCTCGCCCGGCACGGTTCTCTTCTTCTCGGCTGGGCTGCCCGCTACGGTTCGCCGCTAAACCTCATCTGGCCGGAAGCACTTGAGGACAACTTTGCGGCCCTTCAAGGCGCGCTGACGGAGAGCGGCGTTCAGCATGCCATCTATTACGGGGCGAAAGTCAACAAGTCCCCTGGCCTGATGCGAGCGGCGCTCAAAACAGGCGCTGGGATTGACGTTTCCAGCCTGTATGAACTTCGCGACGCGACGCGCCTTGGGGCCGATGGTGCAAGGCTGGTGGCGACAGGGCCGGCTAAGACAAGTGTGTTCCACAAGGAGCTGGTCGACTCCGGCGCGTTGATATCGGTTGATTCTCCGGAAGAGCTGGAGGATCTCATCAATGTTCTGCCGGCAAAGGCCGGCCCGCAGCCAATCCTCTTGCGCCTGCGACCGAGCGACCAGAGCAAAAGCCGCTTCGGCATGCCGGCTGACGCCATCGTTCAATGCCTTGCCCGGCTTCTCGGCGAAAGCCGGTTGCGTCTCGAGGGCGTGCATTTCCATCTCAGTGGCTACCGTTGGGAAAACCGCGCCGCAGCATTGAGCGAGGCTGCCGACCTCATCACCGAAGCTCGGCGCATGGGATTTACTCCGCGCATGATCGATATAGGCGGCGGCCTGCCCGTCCAGTACGTCGATCCGGTCTCCTACCGGAACCACCTCGCCGCGCAGACGTCAGATGACTACCGCACCGGCAAAGTTCCGGAGTCCTTCTATCCCTATGGCGGAACTCTTTCGGCTTCAGACTGGCTGCATTCGTTTCTAAAGGCAGAGATGCACCAAGGCCGAACCGTCGCCGACTATCTCACGCGTGAGGGGCTTTCCCTGGCAATGGAGCCGGGTCGCGCGCTGGCGGACCAGACAGCCATAACTGTCTTCAAGATCTCGCGCATAAAGGCGCTCGGTCCCGACACGCATGTCATTTTCGTCGAGGGCAGCAGCTTCAGCGCCTGCGAAACCTGGTTTGCCTCCGAGTTCCTGATCGATCCGATTCACGTGCCGGCAGCTAGGCCGCCGCTCTCTGCGACACCGCCCGTCCGCGCTTATGTCGCCGGACACAGCTGCCTCGACGAGGACGTGCTCAGCAACAGGTGGCTGGACTTCCCCGTCGCGCCGGAAGTCGGTGATCTGCTGGTGTTCGCGAATACCGGCGGCTACCAGATGGATCTTCTCGAAAACGAATTCCACCGTCACCCGATGCCCGCCCGCCTCCGCATCACAGAGGACGCGGAAGGGCAGCCTTATCTCGTTCCCGACACCGTTGAGGAGGTTTAGATGCTGCACACGATTGTAACGCAATTGATCGGACAGACGCCGGTCATGTCGATCGACATACCGAACCGCGACGCCACCCTGGTGTTGAAGATCGAGAAGAACAATCCGGGTGGCTCGATGAAGGACCGTATGGCACGCAGCATGGTAGTCGCCGCGCTTCAAGACGGGCGCCTCGCTCCGGGCGGCACAATCGTCGAATCATCCTCTGGAAACACCGGAACAGGCCTGGCGCTGGCAGCACTGGAATTTGGACTGCGCTTCATCGCAGTGGTGGATCACCATGCGGCGCCCGACAAGATTCGTATGATGCGGGCGCTCGGCGCCGAGATCCGCTACGTCGAAGGCGATTTCCGCGAGGACGAGGTTGCGGTCGTCGAAAGACAAAGACTAGCCGCGCAGCTAGGCGCCCAGCTTCCAGGCGCGTTGTTCATGAATCAATCCGATAATCCCGCAAATCCGGAGGGCTATGCCGGCCTCGTCGACGAGCTGCTGGCGCAACTCCCGGCCGGAATCGATGCGTTCGTAGGCTGCGTCGGGACAGGCGGCTCCATGACCGGGATCTCTCAGCGGCTCAAGCGCCACAACCCCGCTGTGCGCACGATCGCGGTCGAGCCGGCCGGATCGATCGTCTTCGGCAAGCCGGGGCATCCCTACTACCAATCGGGCACCGGTACGCCGGCAGGAGACGAAGTGGGCAAAGTTCTGGATTACGGCTGCATCGACGAGGGTGTCCAGGTGACGGATACCCAAGCCTTCGAGACGGCGCGTTACTTCGCCCGGCGCAAGGGGCTGCTGGTCGGCGGTTCGACGGGTGGCGCCATCTACAAAGCGCTGGAATTCATCGCCGCTGGCAAGCTGACCGGCACGGTCGTGACGACGGTTGCTGACGGCGGAGAGAAGTATCTGGGCACGATATTCGACGACGAATGGATGGCGAAGCGCCGCCTGTTCGACCCAGCTATTGCCGCCCAACTGGACGGCTGGCTCGCCGCAAGGGCATGCGCGGCATGAAGGTGACCATTTGTGGCGCAGGCCGTACCGGGCACCTGAATGCGGTGCTGTTCAAGCAGGTTGCGAGCGTCGAGGTATCTGTCCTGACCAACTCCACCATGCTAGCCGTGCGATGGGAGGTCGGCGATGGCGTCTGGCAGGCGGAGACTCGAGACGGTCGCATGTTCAGCGGTCGACCCGATCATGTCGGAACCGATCCGGCCAAGGCGCTCGAGGGTGCCGACATTGTCGTCGTTACGCAGCCCGCCCAGGCGAGAGCGGGGCTCCTGGATCAAATAGCGCCGCATCTGCCGCGGGATAAATGGATCTTTGTTGGAGCGATCCCCGGCTTTTGCGGCTTCGATTGGCTCGCGGCAAAAGCTCTCTCAGAGCGCGAGAATGTCGTGATCTGGGGCATGAAGGATGTGCCCCACATCGCCTTCGACCTGATCTCGGGCCAGCGCGTGCGCATGGGCGGGGCCAAGGCGGAGCTCTTCGTCGCCCTTCATCGCCGCGAAAGCGCGGCAAGCGGCGCCGCACTCGCGGCAATGTTGAATCGCCTCTATGAGGCGCCCGTCACCCTGCTACGGGACTACCTCGAAATTACACTGACGCCGGGCAATGCGCTGATGCATCCCGCCGTCCTTTACGCGCTCATCGGCCCAGGCGCACCGTGGGAGAACAGGCCATTCGACGAACACCTGTGCTGGTGGAGCGATTGCCCGCAGGCGGCCGCCGAGCTCCTGGAAGCTTGCGATGCAGAAAACCAGGCGATCCGCCGTGCAAGCGAGGCGCGTCTCGGGGTCGATCTAAGCTCCGTGAAGCCACTTCAGCAGGAATTGATAGAGGCCTACGGCGACCAGATCGTGGACGCCCGCACCATGTATACGCTTCTGCGCACAAATCGCGCCTATGCGGACATCCGCGCACCCCTCGTTGCCAACCCGCATGGCCCGGGATTGGTCATCGATCGCGAAAGTCGCGCCTTCCATGAGGACATAGCTTTCGGACAGGCGCTGCTCGTCGCCATGGCGGAACGGCTTGGTGTGGCCGTACCGGCCATTGCCAAGACCTATCGGTGGGCGCGCGACTATCATGGCGGCTTGGCCGCCGGAGCACCCGACTATGTACCCTCAGACTGGCCGGAGGCCGCATGATGGATGAGAAGATTTCTACCGCAACGGCACAAATCTCGCGAGATAATGCGGAGCTTTTGGCGAAGGCAGCAGAAAACGCGATCTACCGTCTGATCCGTTGCCTCTTCGCGGAACGCCTCTTGGATCCGGATGCCCTGCTATGGGCTCGCGACGGTCGCCAGGCCTGGCTGCCGCTTTGGCAGACGCGACGCGTGCTGCATTTTTCCGATCTTCGGCGGGCGCCCGCCGGAACCCTGCAGAACCGCGGGCAAATCGAAGTTCTGGACGCGACCGGTGCCCGCCACCGGATCGAGGACCCCGCCGCTCTGATACGGGAGGTTGCGCCGTCTCTCGCGGTTACTCCTGCGCCCGACGGACTGGGCCAACTCGTCCGCGACGTGGACAACAGCATGCGCAACGACGTTCTCGCACGGCATCATCGGGAACGCTGGAGCGCCGAACTACGTGAGCAGATCGATAAAGCAGGCGCAGCCGATTTCCTTGGCTATCTTGAAGGCACCCTGCCGCCGCATCTGGTTGCCATGACGCTCGACCAATGGGGGGCACTCGAGGGGCATCCGTTCTATCCGACATGGAAGGCCAAGCCAGGCCTGGCGCCGGACGCTGTCGCTGCATTGTCGCCGGAATTCCACGCTCGTGTACGCCTGCGGATCGCCGCGCTGCGCAGCGACTGGGCCTATGTTGAGAAGATGCCGCATGTCGGTGGCTATTCGGAATGGTTCGCCGAAAAATTCCCGGACCTCTGGCGTGATTGGGCGGAGGCCCTGCAAGAGCGCGGCAAATCGCCTGCCGACTGGCTGCCTCTGCCCGTTCACGCCTGGCATCTGGAGAACTTCGTCCGTCGGGAATTCACGCCCGAGATCGAAGCTGACGTTTTCGATCCGGAAGGCCCGGAAATCGAAACACTGCCGTCAATGTCCTTCCGCACGATGCTGCCGGAAACGCGGGAGCCCAGACCATTCATCAAGCTGCCGGTCGCGATCTGGTTGACAAGCGAGCAGCGGACGCTGCAAGCCAAGTCAATCCACATGGGGCCACGCCTCAGCACGTTGATTTCCGACATGCTGTCGAAGGAGGATGACCTCAAAAGCGGGCTGGAGGTATTCACTGAGGAGTTGGGCGCGATTCTGCATCATCCCGACACCGGTGACGAACATCCCGGCCGCTTTCTGTCGGTGGTCTATCGCAGCTCCGATGCTCTTGCCCGCAGAGACGGCCTGCTGCCGGTAACCGTCGCCGCGCTCCTGGCCGCTGGCCCTGTCGACGGACGGCCACTGATCTGCGAACTCATCGGAAGAAACGGCGACGAAAGCGAAGCGGCGGTCGCTGCATTCTACCGGCTCTATGCCCGCACCGTGGTTCGACCGACTTTGGCCATGTATCTCCTCTACGGCATCGCGTTCGAGGCGCATCAGCAAAACAGCACGATCCTTTTCGATGATCGCGGGCTGCCACGGAAGCTGCTGATGCGCGATTTCGGTGACGGCCGCAGTTTTGCACCGCTCTTCAAGGAACGCGGCTACGAGTTGAAGCCGTTCAGTCGAAAAGGCATCCTGCCGACCACATTCGACGATAATATCAGCTTGGTGCGTTCCTTCGTCATCGATGCGTGCTTTGTCTGCCATCTTCACGAGATCGCCCTTTGCCTGACCGAGCAGTATTCGCTGGCAGGTGACAGCCTTTGGCGCATCCTCGGGGAAGAGACGGAAGAGGCGTTCGAGACGTTGCGGCCGCGCATGCTCTCGGATGCGTTCTGGCTCGAGGAACGCCAGGCCTTCCTCGAACGGCCCTGGCCGACACGGTCGGTTCTGCGGATGCATCTCGAACGCTATCGCAACTACCGGGTCGAGCACCAATTGCCCAATCCGCTGGCGAGTGCAGAATGACAAGTACAGTCGCGGCCCTGCGCGGCTTCGGACCCGTCTTCGCGCTTCTATTCGCACTTCAATTCATCTCCATGGGCGCCATGGAGATGAGCGGTCCCTTCTGGCCGATCCAGATCAAGGCGCTGAGCGCCTCCGATAGCATTTTCGGCCTTGCGGGAATCGGAGTCTATGTCTGCCCCATGCTTGGCGTGTCCCTGACGAGCGCCTTTTGGGGGCGGATGGGCGACCGATATGGCAATCGCCTCATGATGGTGCGGGCGCTGACTGGCCTGGCGGTGACGCAACTGCTCGTCGCTTTTGCCGGGGACGTCTGGACCATCCTGGCGCTGCGGTTCCTGCAGGGTGCCTGCGCCGGCTACATCGCGCCGGCCCAGGCCTATGGCGTGCAGGTAACCGGCGGGCGCGATCGCGCACGCCTCTTCGCCTGGCTGCAGGTGGCGACGAATGTCGGCTCGCTCGCGGGCGCCTTCCTCGGCGGGCTCATTCTCGACGCCTTGCCTTTCGCGGCCGTCAACTTCACCGCCGGTTTGATCTGCGCGTTCTGTGCCGCCGTCGCCTGGGCGAGCCTGCCCTCTCCTATGGAAGGAAGAGGTCTCACGGAAGCGGAGCAGGCGCCAGGGATATCACACACGACGTCCACCGGCGTGCCCGTCCCGGGGCTCCTCGGGCTAATGGGGCTACTGCTTGCAAGCAGAATGGTGCTGCAGGTGCCCTTTTCCCTCTATATGTCGGAGGTTTACGGCGCCCAGCATTGGATCACCGGCTTGAGCTATGGCCTTCTTGCGCTCGGCTTTGTGGTCGCAGCACCGGTGTGGGCACGGAGCTTCGCAGGGCGAGCGCCGTCCTTTGTGCTCGGATGGAGCATGGTGAACGCCGGCGGATGCTGCATCGTTACCGGGCTGGCTGGCTCGACGCGCGACATAGGGCTCTTCGCAGGGCTCTATTTCGCCTGGGGCGCTCTCCTCGGTGGAACAACACCCGTGCTCCTTTCGCTCGTTTCGGCAGCAACGCGAAGCGAAAAGCAGGGCTCCGTCCTGGGGGTGGCGCAGACCTGCCAGCAGGGTGCATCCGTGGTCGGCATCATTGCAGGGGTCGCCGCCACGCAACAATTCGGGCTCAAAGCAGCCTTTCCCCTCGTCTCGGGTCTCTATGGCCTGTCGTTTTTCGTGGCGCTCGGCCTGTGGCTCAAGTCGCGCCAATCACTTCGGTAAAGGAGAAATATCGTGTCGAAACATTGTCTGCTGGCGCGCGCCATGTTGACAGCTCTTGTCTTGATGATGCTAGGCCCGGTCAGGGTCTTCGCAGGCGAACAGTCCGCACCCCCGCAAGCACCGATCACCATCACCGACATTGCCGGCCGACAAGTGAGCGTCAGCGCGCCCGTCAAGCGCATTCTTCTTGGCGAGGGCCGGCAACTCTACCTCATTGCTTCGCTCGAGCCGGACAATCCACTGGCTCGCGTCGTCGCCTGGCGCAACGACCTGATCGAGGCGGACCCGGCCACCTATCAGCAATATCTCGGGGCCTATCCCAAATTGGCTGAGCTTCCGGCCTTCGCGGGCAAGGAGAACGGCCTGATCGACATCGAATCGACCATCGTCCAGAAGCCCGACGTGGTCCTGCTCAATCTCGAGGCCATGCGTGCCAATGAGGATACCAAATATATCGAGAAGCTGGCTGAGCTGAACATTCCGGTTCTCTACATCGACTTCCGCCACTATCCGCTGAAGAACACCGAACCGACCATTCGCCTGCTCGGCAAGATCATGGGGCGCGAGGCGCGCGCGGAAGAGATCATCGCGTTCCGTAGCGAGGCAATGGCCCGCGTCACCAACGTTATCGCCGAGGCGCAACCGGAGCCCCCGAGGGTGTTCATAGAGCGGATCGGCGGCTACGCCGATGATTGCTGCCTTTCCTTCGGCGCGGAAAACTTCGGCAAATATGTCGAGCTTGCCGGTGGCCACAACATCGGCAGCGACATTCTTCCCTCGACTTTCGGACAGCTCAATCCCGAACAGGTGATCGCCGCCAATCCCGAACATGTCGTCGTCACCAGCGCCGACTGGGAGGCCTATGTGCCTGGTGGACATTGGATCCCGCTCGGACCCGGCGCCGATCCAAAGGTCACCCGCCAAAAGCTCGAATGGTTCACCACCCGCAGCGCCTACACCGACATCGCGGCCCAAAAGACGCGGAACTTCCACGGCATATGGCACCAGTTCTACAACAGCCCCTACGAGTTCTTTGCCGTCCAGCAAATGGCGAAATGGTTCCATCCGGAACTTTTTGCCGATCTCGATCCGGACGCGACATTTGCCGAGTATCACCGCCGTTTCCTGCCGATCCCCTACCGGCCCGGCTATGCGGTGAGCCTTTCCGGCAGTGCGGATTGACTGCCATCGAGGAGCGAACCGGCCAGCCGAGCTCAGTCCGGATTGGAGAAAGTTCAACAACCGGATTTAAAAATCTTCAGCGGGCGAGGCTCTCAAATCGAGAGCCTCGCCTTTGCATTTCTGCTTCGCTCCTGGTTGCGATCCTGGTGGTGAGCTTGAGCCTACCGCCAAACGGCAGAAAGCGCCGGCCTCTGGCCGGCGCTTTCATGAACATCACCGAGACGGGTCGTCGCTTGGGCGCCGACACTCACCTCACCATCAGAAGTCGGTCGTCATGGAGACCTTGACTGTGAGCGGCGCACCCTGCGACAGCGTGCCGAAGCTCGCAACGCCGGACCAGTAGTCGAGGTCAAACACGTTCTCGACGTCAGCCCGGAAGGTGACCGGCCTCTCGTGGATCTCGGTCAGATAGCGGGCGCCGAGGTCAAGTCGCGTCCAGGAGGGGATTTCCTGGGTGTTTGCCGTGTTGACGAATTGCTCGTCCGTGTGAATGACATTGCCGGTGAGCGTCAGGCCGGGCAAGAAGGGCGTATCCCACTCCGCCCCCAGATTGACCTGCAGCGAGGGAACGCCGATCGGGGTATTGCCGCGTTCTGTGTCGACACTTGTTTCTGTGATCTCGCCGTGAATGAAGGTGACGCCGCCGAGCACTCGGATCGCGGGGGTCACTTCACCGAACACGCTCAACTCCACGCCGCGGTTGCGCTGCTCGCCGCCTTCCACGAAGACGCCGCTACGGAGCACGCCGAAGGGCTTTTCGATCTGGAACGCGCTGACGGTCACCGCCGCGCGCCCGAGATCGATCTTGGTGCCGATCTCGTACTGCCTCGACCGGTAGGGCGAAAGCGTTTCGCCTTCATTGACGGCTCCAGCTGGTGCGGTGTCGCCGACGCTCAGGCCCTCGACATAGTTGGCGTAGAAGGCGACATTCTCCCACGGCTTCACGACGATGCCCGCGAGCGGCGTCAATGCACTCTCATCGGAAGACGAGGAAACCGCACCGGTTGTGGTGTTGTAATTTTCAGTGTCGATGTGCTGCCAGCGTCCGCCCAAAGTCAGTTGCACGCGTTCGTCCAGCATCGACATGGTGTCTGAAAGCGCGAAACCGTAGAAGACGTTTTCCGATAGTCTTGGCACATGTGTCGGCTGCGGCACGTCCTGCTCGGGGCGGGGAAGCGGATCGAAGATATTGGTCAACTGCGCGGTACCTGAATTTGAGCCGCGAGCGAGACGCTGCTGCAGACCGCTGACCTGGAATGTGACCGCGTGATCGATAGCGGCCGTCTCGAACTCGGCGCGTACACCCGTCTCGGCCGTCAGCCGGTCGACATCGAAAATGAAGTTTTGCGGCGTGACGCTGACGTCGCCTGCGGAGTTAAGAAGCAGTGGCGTACCGAAGAGTCGCTCGACACGCGAATTGCCACCACCCACGGCGGCAAACACGGTGACGGCGTCGTTCACGTCGTATTCGACGCGACCGAGCCACGACAGGTCGTCCGTCCTCGCCCATTCCCACGGCTCCTGGACATTGGACCGACCGTCAGGCGCGTCGGGAATTTCAAAGCTGCCAACGGGGAAGAACGGGCGAAGCGGAGCATCAATGTCTTGCCGCTGCCCGATTACGTCCAGCGTTGCCCTGAAGTCTTCGCCCTCATAGTCGAGCGCTAGTGCCCCGACCGCTACATCCAGTGACTGGTTGTCGATTGCCGTGTCGCCGCCGTGATAACTGCCGTTGAATCGAATGCCGAATTGGCGCTCATCGCCGAACCGGCGGCTGACGTCGACATGGCCACCTCCGTAAAGATCGGAAGCGTAATCGGTCGTGACACGGGTCAGGTCGACGTCGGACGCGCGCTTGGGCACGATGTTGATGGTGCCACCGACGCTGTTATTCGGCGAGATGCCGTATAGGAGCGCTGTCGGTCCCTTGAGTATCTCGACCCGTTCGATGTAATCCGTAAAGAGGCGGTAAGTCGGAGCGACCCCGAAGACACCGTCGAAGGCGACTTCGCCGAAATTCCCTTCATTCAGCGGAAAACCACGAATGTAAAACGAGTCCAGCATACCGCCGGGAGCGTGCGTGCTTCTCACCGAGGGGTCGTTGGCGAGCACGTCGGCCACGGTTGTCGCATTCTGGTTCTCGATCGCCTCTGCCGTGTAACTCGTGATGCTGAACGGCGTATCCATGAAGTCGCGGTTTCCGAGCAGGCCCACACGACCGCCGCGTGCCACCTGCCCCCCCGGATAGACTTCCGGTTCAGTGCCTATCGTTGCAGTCGACGTGCCCGCCTTGACCTCGAGACGCTCCAACACCGTTGCATCCTGCGCCAATGCGGCTTGGCTTACGGTCGCCAGCAGAACAGCCAGCAGTCCAACACGCGGTTCCATTAACATCCCCCTGTAACCGATTGACCAAGAACATCTGTTCGGCCCCGGAGAGGAGCGGATGTCATTGGTTCGAGGCGTGTTAAATAACATGACTAGAATTGTCAAGATATTCGCGACTGCCTTGCAGACGGGTCGTCACGCTCGTGTCGGTTTAGGCAAAATTTCGCCCTCTGGGTGCGCGGAACAGAACGATACTGCTGTTCGTTGTTTACGGCGGAGGAAAATAGAATACAATTTCTGGTCTATGCACGCTTCACTGCATGCAAAGGCTGATGCGTGCCGACACAGGGAGTGCGACATGCCTTGGTCGGTCCAGAGGAGAGACTTCCGGCCCCGGGGCCGGTCTACGTGAGGTCAGCCCGTGGATCAGAGGCGAACAATGAACGTTCTTTTGGCCGGTCAGAGACAGGAAGGTTCCTCAACCGCCCTCGCACAGGTGCTGGATGGAATCCCGTCGCCTCTGGTGGTCAAAGACAGCGCCTTGAGAATCCAGTTCGCAAATCTTGGCGCCTGCGCCTTGCTCGGCCGGCCGAGGGACGAACTCATCGGGTGCAGTGATCGCGACATCTGGCCGAGGGAACGAGCCGACCGCCTGCGGGCGCTGGATCAAGCCGTTCTTGCCACGGGCAGAGAGCGCAGCTGTGAGGAAGAATTCGTATCGTCCGATGGTCGGGAAAGTGTGCTCCTGATGACCAAGCGGCGCCTTGTGCTACGAGCCCCCGCGGGACACAGCGAGACGTTCCTGGTCACCTCCCTTTCCGATGTCAGCGAACTGCGCAACACGCAACAGGTGTTGCGCGCAAAGGAAGAGCACTACCGCGCGGTCATCGATCTTCATCCGCAGATCCCCTGGGCGGCCGATCGGGATGGCAACGTCCTGGAGGTCGGGCCGCGTTGGGCTGAACTGACCGGAATTCCCGAAGACGAAACGCTCGGCGACGGCTGGATGAAGGCGCTTTGCCCCGAGGACGCCGGCACAGTTGACCGGCATTGGCAGCACGCCCTCTCCACCGGCGAGCCGCTCGACGTGGAGTACCGCGTACAGATGGCAACCGGCGACTACCGCTGGTTCCGTGCACGGGCCGCTGCCCGGCGCGACGCGGCGGGGAGCATCATTCGCTGGTACGGCATTCTCGAGGACGTCGACGATCGGCGTCGCGCGACGGATGCACTCAAGGAAAGCGAGGCGCGCTTCCGGGCGATCGCCGACAATGCACCGGTGATGATCTGGGTGGCGGACAAGACCGGTCACACCAGCTTCTTCAGTCGTCTATGGCTGCAGACCACCGGCCAAAGTGAAGAAGAGGCCTTAGGGTTCGGCTGGGTCGACGTAATACACCCGGAAGACAGACAAGCGGTACAGACGGCATTCTTCAGTGCCGGCGCCACGCGCGAGCCGGTGCGGACCGAGTATCGCCTGAGGCGCGCTGACGGCAGCTGGGCCTGGATCCTCGATGTGGGGCAGCCGCGCTTTTCCCCCGACGGACGCTTTCTTGGCTATGTGGGCTCCGCCCTCGACATCAGCGAGAGGCGCGCCGCCGAGATCGCGCAGCAGGAGTCCGAGGCCTTCATCAAGAGTATCTTCGACAGCAGCGTCGATTGCGTGCGCGTGCTCGACCTCGACGGCCGGCCGCTGATGATGAACAGGGCGGGGCGCGAACTCTTCGGCATTTCCGAGGACGCCGGCATCGAAGATCAGATGTGGCGCTCGATCGGCTTGCCGGAGGACGCGCCAAAGGTGCAGGCTGGCTTCGAGACGGTGCGGCGAGGGCAAAGCGCGCGATTCGAAATAACCGTTCGCGATGCCCAGGGAAGAGAGCGTTTCATGGACGTCAACGCCGCGCCGGTGCTCAACGCCCAAGGCGAACCGTTCCGTATCCTCTCCATCTGGCGGGACATCACCGATGCGAAACGGGCAAGCACTGACCTGCAGGACGCCCGCGACGCCGCCGAGGCCGCCGCGAATCGGCTGGCGGCGGTGCTCGAAAGCACGATGGATAGCGTCATCTTCGTCGATAAGCTGTGGCGGCTGCGCTATCTCAACGAGAAAGCCAAGCGCCTGCTTAGACTCGACGCCAGCGCATTGGACCTGCCTCTGTGGCGGCTTTTTCCGCGCGAGCGAATGGGCGTGTTCGCGAAGAACTGCCGAAAGGTCATGAAGCTGCGCAAGCCTGCCGCCTTCGAGAACTATCTACCGTCGCTCGACATCTGGCTCGAGGTCAACGCCTCGCCGACCCAGGACGGCCTCTCTGTCTTCTTCCGCGACATCACCGAACGGCGGCGTACGGAGGAAGACCGCTTGCTGGCGCACAAGCAGATCGCCCACATGGCCAGGCACGACATGCTGACCGGGCTGCCCAATCGCCTGTCCTTCCGCGAGTGCTTCGACAGGGCGCTCGATCCCGGCCGCGGCAAGAGAAGTATAGCGGTTCTCTGCCTGGACCTCGACGGGTTCAAGCTGGTCAACGACACGCTCGGCCACCCCGCCGGCGATGCGCTGTTGCGTCAGGTGTCCACGCGGCTCGCCCAGATAGTTGCGGAAAGCGATACGGTCGCAAGACTGGGCGGCGATGAATTCGCCATCATCCGTCCCCTGTCGCCAAAAGCCGACGCGCCATCGATCCTTGCGGAGCGTGTGATCGAGGTGCTGAGCGAGCCCTTCACGATCGAGAACATCAACGTTGCAATAGGTGCAAGCGTCGGCATCGCCACGACACCGGAGCACGGGACGACGGCCGACGAGCTTATAAAAGCCGCCGACATTGCCCTCTACAGCGCCAAGGCAGCCGGGCGCGGCACCTATCGGCAGTTCGAGGCGACCATGGGTGCGCAATTGCAGGCCCACCAGCAAATGAAGCTCGCCCTGCGTGAGGCGCTGAGCCGCGGCGAACTGGAGCTCCATTATCAACCGCTGATCAGCCTGCACTCGAAGAAGGTCAGCTGCTGCGAGGCTCTGCTGCGCTGGCACAGCCCGGAGCGCGGCATGGTGCCGCCGGACCTTTTCATTCCCATCGCGGAAGAGACGGGGCTTATCGTGCCCATCGGGGAATGGACCCTGCAGCAGGCCTGCCGCGATGCCGCCGGCTGGCCGGCGGATGTCGGCATCGCCGTCAATCTTTCGCCCATTCAATTCAGGAGCAAGAGGCTCGTCGGGGCGGTCGCGACGGCGATCACGTCCTCAGGCATCGATCCCGCTCGCCTGCAGATCGAGATTACCGAAAGCGTGCTGCTCGACGAGAGCGAGCACAATCTCGAGCTTCTTCAGGAACTGCGCAAGCTTGGCGTCAAGATCGCCATGGACGATTTCGGCACCGGTTATTCGTCGCTCGGCTATCTACGCAGCTTCCCCTTCGACAAGATCAAGGTCGACCGGTCCTTCATCCACGATCTGCCGCGGGGTAAGGAGTCGCTTGCGATCGTCAAGGCGGTTGCCGGGCTGGGCCACAGCCTCGGAATCACCACCACGGTCGAAGGGATCGAGACCGAGGACCAGCTCAACATCGTCAACTCGGAAGGGTTCGACGAGGCCCAGGGCTATCTGTTTGCGCTGCCGCTTCCGGCATCGGAAATCATGGAATTGATCCGGCAATCGCCGCCGCCATAGGTCTTCGGCGGCGGCAAGCCATTCGGATGAGGAGTTGACCCGATGGGACGTCCCTTAGTTGCACTGCACCGCATCGCTTTTGTCGCAGGACCGACCGCCTGCCGCTATTGCGGCGGATTGCCCGACCCCGGGGGAGAGCATCGATGAGCCCGCATGGCATCGCACTCATCGCAGATGACGACGAGTTCTTCAGAATAGCCCTCTCCGCGATCCTGAAGAATCAGCTCGGCTTTGCCGAGGTCGTGGAGACCGGCTCTCTCGACGAGGCGATCGAACGGCTTGCCGATCGGGACGACTGTTCCGTCGCCCTCTTCGACCTCACCATGCCCGGAATGGAGAGCGCCGCTAGCCTGGGAGCGGTGCGCGAGGTTCGCCCGGACATCAAGGTGGCGGTCGTTTCGGCCTCCTCGCGCCGAAGCGACATTCTGACTGCGCTGGGGGCCGGTATTCACGGCTACGTGCCGAAAAGCCTTGGCGCCCAGGAGCTCGCCGCTGCGCTGCGCGTTATCCTTAATGGCGCGATCTATGTCCCTCCTTCGCTTGCCGGTCAACCAACCGGCCCGGCAAAGCCGGAGCCTGCGGCTCCGAGCACCGCTCCGATGGAGACCCCTCAAAAGCGGGCAATGGAATTCCTGACGCCGCGGCAAAGAGAGGTTCTCTTCCTGCTCGTCGATGGGCTGTCGAACAAGGAGATCGCCCGCAAGCTTCGCCTGGGCGAAGGCACGGTGAAAATCCACATGGCGGCCCTCTTTCGCAGCCTACGGGTAAGAAACCGCCAGGAGGCGGCCGCGGCCGGTGCCCGGCTGCTGCCGGTGGTAGAGCGACGATAGGCCTAGACCGTTTCCGACCATCCGGTCGAATAGCCTGAATGCATGCCAGGACGTAGGTAGATAGCAACGAAAACCGATGTGGACCAGAAATGCAGCGAGGCGGAACGAAAATAAGGGAGCCCCGATTAGCCTCCGAAGCGGGCCGGAGCATCCGCCCTGAAAGCACGATCGACGCATCCATCACCGATGCCGTCGCCGCGGAAATCGCACGCCAGATGCGCCTCAGCGTCACAACGTCACGCAGTCCGGCACTCGCTGCAGCGGTCCAGCGGGTCATGAGCCGGCACGGCATTACCGATCCACAACGTCTGCGGGATCGTATTGCGGCCGATGGCGCACTGCGGGAGGAGGTTCTCAATGAGGCCACCGTACGGGAAACCCATTTCTTCCGGGATTCCAAGCAGTTCGAGTTGCTGCGCCACACGATTCTCCCGCGCTTGTGCCGGAGGCGAGCAGGAGCCCCAGCTCGGATCTGGAGCGCCGGCTGTGCGAGCGGAGAAGAGCCCTATTCGCTCGCCATCCTCTGCGCGGAGGACGGGTACCCGGCGCGGATATCGGCCTCTGACATATCGATAAGGGCGATCGCGGAAGCTGTCGAAGCGGAATATGGTGAGTGGTCGCTACGGGACACGGGCGAGTATCTGAAACGGCGCTACTTCCTGCAATGCGGTGACCGCTACAGGCTCAGGACGGATGTGGCGCGGAGCGTCCGCTTCACCCGGTTGAACCTCGGCTTCGACACGCTGCCTGCGCCCGACCGCGGTTTGGCCGGCTTCGATCTCATCCTGTGCCGCAATGTGCTCGTCTATCTCGACGCCGCCGACCTCATGCGGGTCGCGGAGGAATTGTTCACCTGCCTCGCCGAGGGCGGATGGCTGCTGACAGCTCCGACCGATCCTCCGCTCTGGAAGTACGCCTCCTTTCAAACCGCGACGACCGGTGCCGGTCTCGTTTACCGAAAGCCCATGCACGTTGCTCGCCAAGCCGGCGCCGAGAGGGTTTTCCCGACCGATGCTAGCCGCGCCACCGGTAACGAAGCGCGGCACCCCAAGGAAAATAGCCGATGACGGCACCTGTGCTCTCCAAACCCGGCATGATCGACTGGGAGGATGTGAAGCGGCGCATAGCCGCGGCCATCGAGCAGACGGAAGCGCTCCTCGGCTCGGCCGGCCCGGGAGCCGACCGAGAGGCACGGTTTTCCCCCGCAACCGATTCCGACGGGATGCCGAACGACGGTCCGGCCGAGGTATTGAAAGTCGCCACTTTCGAGCTGTCGGGCTGCCGCCTCGCCCTGGATGTGCACTATATCTGCGAGATTGTCCCGATCGGGCGCTTAAGCCCGATTCCGGGATTGCAGCCCTATGTTCGCGGCGTTTACGACCGGCGCGGTCAATTGCTGCCGGTCTTCGATTTATGCGATCTATTCGACCTTTCGCCGGCCTTGCCGAGCGATACGGCTTGGGCGTTGGTCTGCGGCAAGGAGCAGGCCGAATTCCTGGTTCTGGTCGAGACCACCCCGGAGTTGAGAGAAATCGCGCTTGAAACGCTTGCGCCCGCCAAGACTGAGGGGATGGAACTCCCTTGGGCGCAGGCGATCGCGGGGGATGGAACCGTCGTGATCGACGCTCCGCTTCTCTTTAACGATCGCCGGCTTTTCCTTGGCGACGATCAAGCCAGCCCTGAGGCGGAGGACGACGCGCAATGAGCGTTTCCTGGAGGCATAGCCTTTACGGCAAGCTGGGTGTAGCGATGCTGATGTTTGTGGCGGTCTCGGCCCTTCTGGTCGCCTCGAGCTATCTCGCCCTGGAGAGAGTGCGCAGGGACCTTTCCGCAACGGCGTCGCTGAGCAGGGAACGCGCTTTCTATCAGATCCTCTATTTGGTGAGCCGCCTGCCGGTTGCCGAAGGGCCGGATCGGGCGGCTACCGTCACCGAGCTTCGTGACCTGGTGCAGCGCAATGAACAGATGCTCGCGCGATTGACCGCCGGAGAAAGCCACCTGGGAATCGAAGCCGATCCGCAAGCCCTAGCGGAGTTGAGGCAGCTTCAGCAGCGTTGGGCAGAGGAAGTGCGCCCCCTAATCGAGCGCGCGATTGACCAGAGCCCGCCCGGACGGGCGGCACTGGACGAACTTGACCGGCAGGTCCGAACCTACGCGGCCGTCGTCAACGAGAAGATAGATTCGATCGAAGACGCCGCGACAACCCGGCTGCAGAAATCGCAGTTGCTGCAATTCGTCTTATCCGGGTTGGCCGTGATCTTGCTCTTCCTCGTCCTCACCGTGCTGCGGCACTTCGCCCGCCGGACCAGTGCACTGGTGGAGGTCGCCAAGAAAGTGAGCGCCGGGGACCTTGAGCGACGAGCTGCCTATGAGGGCCGCGACGAATTGGCACTCCTCGGTCTCTCCTTCAATCACGTAACCAGCAAGCTTTCGGGCTTGATCGAAAATGAGCGCGACGACCGGGAGAGGCTGGAGGAACTGCTCGCCACCATTTCCGAGACGGCGCAGCACCTTTCCTCCTCGGCGGCCGAGATCCTCGCCGGAACGACGCAGCAGGTGGAGGGCATGCGCGAGCAATCTTCCGCCGTGGCCGAAACCGTCGCAAGTGTCGATGACGTGCTTCAAACGGCGGAGCAGGCGGCGCAGCGGGCACAGCAGGTGTCGGCCTCCTATGAAGCGGCCGTGACCGTCAGCAGCGAGGGCCGCAGGGCGCTAGACGACACGGTCACCATGATGAAGACGGTGAACGCCCGGACGGAGGCGATTGCCGGCGACATTCTTTCACTCGCCGAAAACAGCCTCGAGATCGGTGAGATCGTTTCGGTCGTGGCCGAGATCGCCGACCAGACCAATCTTCTCGCACTCAACGCGGCAATCGAGGCGTCCCGCGCCGGTGAGCACGGCAGAGGGTTCAATGTGGTCGCGAGCGAAATCCGGGCGCTTGCTGACCAGTCCAAATCCGCGACCACTCGCGTCCGCCGGATTCTGACTGATATCCAGAAGTCCACCAATACCGCCGTGGTCGGCGCCGAGGAGGGGACGAAAGGCGTCAGCCGTGCGCTCGACACCGTACGAGAGGCCGGCGAAACGATCCGCCAACTCGAGTCGATCATCGCCGATTCCGCCCGCTCGGTGGCGCAGATCGCCGCCTCGGCGGGCCAACAGAAAGCTGGCATGAAGCAGATACACGACGCAATGCACTACATCGACCAGGCGAGCAGCCAGAACCTCTCGGCCATTCGCCAGGCGGAAGAAGCTGCGAAGGACTTGAACGAGCTCGGGTCCAGACTGAGGGACATGCTCGCGGATTTTGGTAACTTCAGATGATGAACCCCGAAGAACTCGACCAGCAGTTGTTGGAAATGTTCACGCACGAGGTGCAGGAACGCGCCGCGGACATCGAGCGAATGCTGATGGCGATCGAGGAGACCGGCGAACTGAACTTGCAGGAGAGGCTTCTAAGGACCGTTCACAGCCTCAAGGGCGCCGCTGGTCTTGTGCAAGTGCGCAGTGTCGAATCCACCTGCCACTGGATGGAGGAAGTCCTCGCCAAGGCCGGGAAAGAGGGCCGCGTGCTCGACCCCGGTCAACTCGACCGGCTTCTCAAGGCAGCGGACGCGATTGCGGAAGCCGGCCGGCAATTGGCAAGTGGCGAAATGCCCGCGACCGAGCAGTTGGAGAGGCTTGTTCACGACGGGGAAACAACACTAGCGCCCGGCGACGAGGATGTGGTTCGGCAGCCGGCATTGTCAGCACCTCACGCCGAGTTGGCCGTTCCCTTTCGCTCGACCGACTTGGATGGCTCGATGCGCGTCTCGGCCGAGCGGCTTGACGCACTGCTTCACAGGAGCGGTGAACTCTTGTCCTTTAATGCGGCAATGCGGCGGCATACCGAACAGGTGTCACTTCTGAGAGAAACCGCAAGAAGGCTTCATGCCCGGCAGGACCGTCCCGAAGGGGAAGCTGCCAGCATTGAAGCCGGCCTGCGCACCCTTGCCGCTTCGATGCGCCGTGATGCGCGGCTGATGCATAGCGCCCTCACCGCAATTGGCCAGGAGGTGCGGCACGCTCGCACCCAGCCCTTCGCCGAAGCCTGCCAGGGCCTGACGCGCGTCATAAGAGACATGGCGGCTGCAACAGGCAAAGCGGCGCGCCTGGAGGTCAGAGGCGGAGACATCGAGATCGACCGTTCGATACTGGCCGGACTCCAGGACTCACTCCGGCACCTGGTCCGCAATGCCATCGCCCACGGCATCGAGCCGCCCACGGAGCGAAAAGCGGCCGGCAAGCCGGAACGCGGTCTCGTGACCGTCTCGGCATCGGTCACGGGAGACCGGGTCAAGGTTGTCGTGCAGGACGACGGCCGCGGCCTCGATTCAGCAGCACTGCGCAAGCTTGTTGGTGACGCGGATTCGCCTGGACTGAACGGCGATGGGCAACTCCTTCAGCACGTTTTCAAGCCGGGTGTTTCCACGGCGCCCAATGTCACCATCCTGTCGGGCCGCGGCATAGGGCTCGATATCGTCAGAGGCGCCGTCGAGGGAATGCGCGGCACGGCGACCGTGGCGCCGCTCGCAGAAGGTGGGACGGCGTTCATGCTCACATTGCCCCTGACGCTCGCCACTGTGCGGGCGCTTGAAGTGGTGGTCTCAGGACACGTGTTCACTATCGACACCTCCTCTGTCGAGCGCGTGATTCGAGTTTCTGCGCACGAACTCGCGGTGGAGGAGGAGCGGCTTGTCGCCGCGACCGGGGACGGGCAACTGCCGGTGGTCGATCTCGCCGGCTGGCTCGGTCTGCGGACGACATCAGAAATACCCGCGAGAGAGTCTATGCCAGCCGTGGTTATCGGAGCGGGAGGTAGACAGGCTGTCGTTCTCGTCGACGAAATCGAGGGGGAACAGGAACTGCTTGCGCGCTCGCTTGGGGCCCGCCTTGCGCGGGTTCGCCGCTACTGCGGCGGCATGATCATGCCGGATGGCCGGATCGCACTGCTCCTCAACACGACCGCACTTATCGAGGCCGCCATGGAGAGCACTGGGACGCCCGAACAGTTCCTGGAGAAGACGACGGAGGCAGTGCGCCGCAAGGTACTGGTCGTCGACGATTCGCAATATATCCGAACGCTCGTCCGGCTAATCCTCGAGCGAGGGGGATACGACGTTGCAATAGCGGCCAGCGGATCGGAGGCCCTGGCACATCTCGGCGACCACGGCGCAGACATCGTCGTAGCGGATGTGGACATGCCCAATATGGATGGATTCGAACTGACCAAGGCGATCAGGGGTTCCGAACGGCTTTCGGCCGTGCCGATCGTGCTCTTCACCGGCCGAGAAGCGCCGGAAGACAAACTGCAGGGTTTGAAGCTGGGCGCGAGCGCCTACGTGACGAAGGGCCAGTTCGATGCGCAGCAGTTTCTCGAAACCGTGAGGCGAGTTGGCTGAGGCATCGATGGTTCGCATCCTGCTCGCCACGTCGAGGCTCGACCTTCAGGAACTAACCGAGAAAGCTGTCGGCGCAGATGGTATGACCGTCCTTGTCGGTGTCGCGCGCAGCAATGCCGAAGTGGTCAGGCTGGCACGGGAGCTTTCGCCCGACATCGTGACCATGGAGCTGAGGCTCAGTGAGCAGGACAGTGACGCGGCGGTCCGGCAGATCATGATATCGGCGCCCGCCCCGATCGTCATGGTATCGCGGGAAGACGGTGCGGCGCTTGGGACGGTCTCTGCACGCGCTCTCGAAGCGGGCGCGCTCGCCGTCATTCCGGCGCCTCGACCGGTGGACGGGCGTCTGGACACGGCGGTGGCGGAGAAATTCCTGGCGACGATCAAAGCGATGGCCCAGGTCAAGGTGGTACGGCAGTGGCCGAAAAAGGAGGCCGGTCGCAACGACGCCGGCAATGGCGGCCGCCAGGCGCCGATAGGCGTCGTCGGGATTGCCGCCTCGACGGGCGGTCCGGCTGCAATCCGGTCCATATTGATGCGGCTTCCGGCTACCCTGCCGGCCCCAATCCTGATCGTACAGCACATGTCCAACGGGTTCATAGACGGGGTCGCCGCCTCGCTCGACGCAAGCGTCCCATTGAGGGTCAAGGTTGCAACCGACGGCGATCGGTTGCGGCCGGGGACAGCCTATCTTGCGCCGGATGGTTTACAACTCGGCGTCTCCGGCCAGTTGCGCATCAGCGTATCTGACGATGCGCCGGTGGACGGCTTCAAGCCATCGGGCTCCTATCTCTTCGCCTCCATCGCACGTGCCTTCAAGGCCCAGTCTCTTGCCGTCGTCCTGACGGGTATGGGAAGCGACGGCACGGGAGGACTTCGGGCGCTGCGCATAGCGGGCGGCAAGGTAATCGCCCAGGACGAGACGAGCTCCGTTGTGTTCGGCATGCCGAAATCGGCGATCGGTGCGGGCGTCGTCGATTTCGTGCTGCCACTTGATCGCATAGGCGAGAAAATCGTAGCCCTGGCGCAAGGCGAAGCGAACGCCTCGTAGGCCGCGACGGTCTCATGCACCCGTCACAAAAGCACAGGCGACTGCGGCGCCGCGAACGCTCGACCCTTGCGCGCGGCGCCGCAACCGACCCTCCCCCAACTCATGGCATGGCGGCGATCTGAATGGCAGCCGGCGCGATGATCACGGCGAAGAGAACCGGCAGGAAGAAAACGATCATCGGCACCGTCAGCTTCGGTGGCAGCGCCGACGCCTTCTTCTCCGCCTCGCTCATGCGCATGTCGCGGTTCTCCTGTGCCATCACGCGAAGCGCCTGGCCGAGCGGCGTGCCATATTTTTCCGCCTGGATCAGGCTGGTCACGACGGCGCGCACGCCCTCGACGCCGGTCCTGAGTCCCAGGTTCTCGAAGGCCTGACGCCGGTCCTGCAGATAAGAAAGCTCTGCCGTGGTCAGAAGGACCTCTTCGGCGACTTCCGGCGACTGCGCGCCGACTTCCTCACCAACCTTGCGAAGGGCGCTTTCGATGCCCATGCCGGATTCGACGGTAATCAGCAGCAGGTCCAGCGCATCCGGCCAGGATCGGCGGATCGCCTGCTGCCGTTTGGTGGTCTTGTTCCTGATGAAGATCGCCGGAGCGAAATAGCCGAATGAGCCGACACCGGCAGCCACGGCGACAACCATGAGCAAGTGCACATCCGGCCGGATGACGAGCAGGAGATATAGGAGAGCGGCCGCGAATATGACGAACGGCGCGATCAGCCTGACGGCGAGAAAGGTCGTCACAGGGGCATGGCCGCGATAGCCGGCCATGCTCAGCCTGCGGACGATCTCCCCGTCCTCCGCTTGCCTGGCGAGGTTGAAACGATCGACGATCGCCTTGAAGAGGCGCTTGGGTTTGGCACGAAGGGAGACTTTGCTCTTTTCGCCATTGAGGCGACTACGCTCGCGCTTTCGGATGCCTTCGCGCTCGCTCTCCACCTTGCGCATCCGTTCGGCAAGCGTGTCGCGGAAGATGTAGGGCCAGGAGACGGAAACGACGGCGGTGAAGACGGCGAGGCCGGCCATCATCGCGGAAAGCTGCTCCGGGTCGGGAATGTGGGCGCCGATATTCATGCCGGTTCCTCAGAAGTCGAAATTGATCATCTTGCGCATCACCAAGATGCCCATGCTCATCCACAGCGCGCAGCCGACAAGCACCAACTTTCCGGCAGGCGTCGTGAACAGGAGCGTCATGTAGTCCGGGCTGATGAGATAGACCGCGCCGGCGACGAAGAACGGTAATGCACCGATGATGCCGGCGGAGGAATTCGCCTCCGAACTCATGGCCTTGATCTTGGCTTTCATTTTCCTCCGCTCGCGCAGCACCTTGGAGAGGTTTCCGAGCGCTTCGGAGAGGCTGCCGCCGGTGCGGCTCTGGATGGCGATGACAATCGCGAAGAAATTTGCCTCCGCAAGCGGAATGCGCTCGCCCATGCGCTGGACTGCCTCGTCGACGGGGAGGCCGAGCGTCTGGTCCTGCGCAACCATGACGAATTCACCCTTGACCGGCTCCCCGGCCTCGGCCGCGATCACCCGCAGACAATCGGTCATCGGCAAGCCTGCCTTCAAGCCGCGGACGATCACGTCGACGGCGTTCGGGAACTCGTCGGCGAACCGCTTCAGCCGTCCCTTGCGCTTGCCGTTCACATAGAGATGCGGCAGCAAAAGACCGCCCGCGAGCGCAAAGCCCGCAGTCGTCAGGGCGCCAAACCCCGGAAGCAGCATCACGACATAGGTGGCAAGGCCCGCGCCGACCGAGACAAGCCAATAGGTCCTGATCGACCACCCGATCCCAGCCTGGCGAAGCCTGACGGCGAGCTTCGGCCTGCCGTTTTTGCGCGCATTGGCTTTCTGCTTCTCTTCTATTTCGCGCAGCGTCTTTTCCACCGAGCGGCGACGGTCGCGGGCATCCTCATTGACGGATTCCATCCGCCTGAGCTCTGCCCTGCCTGCCAAGCGATCGAATCTCTGCCGGTAGGCGCCGGCCTTGGCTGCGCGCGGATAGAGCGCGGCCAGCATCAGGCCGCCGACGGAGGTCGATGCAAGGAGGAACACCAGGACTGGAAAGAGCGCAGAGCTCAGCATGGGTCGAACCTCTTCTGCGTGCTGCAGTTTCCTGCGCGTTGGAATGCATCGATAGCCTAAGCGGCAGCCTTTGTTTCTGCAGCGTCGAGCGCCGCGGCGAGCCGCGCCTCCTCACCGTAATAGCGGGCGCGGTCCCAGAAGCCCGGGCGACCGATGCCGGTGGAGCGATGCCGCCCGATGACGTTGCCTTTCGCGTCTTCGCCAAGAATGTCGTAGACGAAGAGGTCCTGTGTCGTCACCACGTCGCCTTCCATGCCGAGCACTTCGGTGATGTGGGTGATACGGCGCGAACCGTCGCGCAGACGCGCCGCCTGGACGATCACGTCCACCGAGGAGACGAGCATTTCGCGGATGGCCTTGGCCGGCAACGAAGACCCGCCCATGGTGATCATCGCCTCGATACGCGAGAGCGCCTCGCGCGGCGAGTTGGCGTGGAGCGTCCCCATCGAGCCGTCATGGCCGGTGTTCATCGCCTGCAACAGGTCGAAGGCCTCCGGTCCGCGCACCTCACCGACGATGATCCGCTCCGGCCGCATGCGCAGGCAGTTCTTGACGAGACTGCGCATGGTGATTTCACCAAGCCCCTCGATGTTCGGCGGTCTCGTTTCAAGCCGCACGACATGCGGCTGCTGCAGTTGCAGTTCGGCAGCATCCTCACAGGTGATGATACGCTCGCCGTGATCGATATAACCGGTCAGGCAGTTCAGAAGCGTCGTCTTGCCGGAGCCGGTGCCGCCGGAAATCAGTACGTTGCAGCGCACGCGGCCGATAATCTTGAGGATCTCGGCGCCCTCCGGCGAAATCGAGCCGAACCGCACCAGCTGGTCGAGCTTCAGCTTCTCTTTCTTGAACTTACGGATCGTCAGGCTCGGCCCATCGATCGAAAGCGGAGGCGCAATGACGTTGACGCGCGAGCCGTCGGCAAGACGCGCATCGCAGATCGGGCTCGCCTCGTCTACGCGCCGGCCGACCTGACTGACGATGCGCTGGCAGATGTTCAGGAGCTGCTCATTGTCGCGGAAGCGGATGCCGGTTTCCTGCACGCGCCCGCCAACCTCGATGAAGACCTGGCTGGCGCCGTTGACCATGATATCGGCAATGTCGTCGCGCGCCAGAAGCGGCTCGAGCGGGCCATAACCCAGAATGTCGTTGCAGATGTCCTCGAGCAGGTCGTTCTGCTCGGCCTTGGAAAGGCCGGCCTTCTTGGCCGCGACGATATCGTCGACGATGACGCCGATTTCCCGGCGCGCCTCTTCGCCCTCCATGTTCGACAGCGCCGCCACGTCGATGGTGGCAATCAGCGCGTTGAAGATTTCCTTCTTAAGGCTGTAATATTGTTGGGACGTTTCAGCCTGGACGACAGCGGGAGGAGCGGCCGGTTTCTGAATTGGGCTAGGCACCGCTTGCGGTTCGCGTGGCGCCTCCGGCTGGATTGCCGTTTCAAGAGCATTTTCTTCCGATAGGGATTTCTTGCCGAACATCGATATCGCCATGCCTTGAGCAATTTGGGGGGCCTTGCAGCGAGCTGGCGGAGACGGTCATCTCTCCGCCTTGCTCTCCATAGACTGCGGATCGCCGATCAGATGGCGGTGGAGATGCTGGTGAACACGGCCGAAACATCGGTGCCGACGATGGTCACCGCACCAATGATGACGACTGCGATCAGGCCAGCAATCAGGCCGTATTCGATGGCGGTGGCACCGGATTCGTTGCGGACGAAACGGACGAGAAGATTTTTCATGGGGTCGATCCTTCAAGTGGGTTGAGGTTGCGCCGACGTGAGGTTCGGCATCACAGGCCGGGCCGGGTTCTGCCTTCGTTTCCCGCTTGCTGTGTGGCCTTCATATAGACTTTGTTAACCCTTTTGATCCATTCAGCCTGATGGCCGATACCACTTCCGGATGAAATCGGCCTGTCGGCCTAGTCCGATCGACGCTGACTTGGTTGGTGCTATTGTGTAAGCTCATCAACCGGACGGATAATCCGTCCATCAATCTGGGATTGGGAGTGGTCCGATGCGGATCAGCGTGAAATGGCCTGTTCTCACCATGGCGGTCTTGACCGCGATTGGTGCGGCTCACGCTCAGGAAGACCCCCCTGGGGCCGCAACCGCGCAAGGTCCCGTCCGGCAGACGGATGGCGTGATCAAGGTAGTCGTCGACTTCGCGAGGCCGCTCTTCCTCGACCGGCCCGCCAGAACCGTCATTATCGGCAATCCCGCCATTGCCCAGGCGACGCTCAGTGACGACAGGACGGTGGTTCTCACCGGCAAGGCGCCTGGATCAACCAATCTAATCGTGATGGACTCCGAGGGCACTGAAGTTGCCAATCTCGTGCTCGAAGTGGTCGCGGCGGGCGGGCGCCTCATCACGGTGCATGAGGGCAACGGACAGGCGACCTATAGCTGCACGGAACGATGCGATCGAGTTCCGGGCGACGTGATTCCGGCGCCGCCCGCCGAGCTGCCGCAAACCATCGAGGGCGGCGATATGTCGGGCGTCGACGAGCCGTGAAGGTTCGGCAGAGGTCCAATCAGCCGATCGGGATGCGCCGGGTCAGTTCGAGCATGATGGGCGTCTCGCTCAATCCGGGGAGAAAGAGCGCCAAGGGATAACGGATCGAGAGCACGCGAAACGCAATCCCGTCCACGGTTTCCTTCCCGACGGCCACCTCCAGCAGCGACGGATCACCGCTGTCGAATTTCTCGCGCACGGCGCTTTCGATCTTCGCTTGGGCTTCGCTATCGGTTGCTTCGGGGGCGACCTGGCCAATCAACACGCGGCGAGCCCCGAAGTCGGCGGCATAGGAGAGTTCGTTGCGCACATAAAAGGCGCGGCCAAATTCGATGATTCCGAAAACGAGCAGGAGCAACGGAAGGCCCACGAGAGCAAATTCGACCGCTGTGGCGCCCGCCTGGCACCGCCAGGCGCGACGAACTGTGAACGGCAGCCTCATCGCACTTGCACTTGCATCGTGGAGCTAAGCTGAAAGGCCGGCAGAACTTCCGGTAAGGACATCGGCTGATAGGCCTTCACCGCCTCCAGACGATAAAAGACCAGTTGCGGAGCCGCGTTCGCGCAAGGCGTGACATCGCAATCCGGCGCGGCCTCAGGCATCACGTCGGCGTTTTCGGGGCATGCGCAGTAGCGCGCGACCGGCGTGAGCGTCACATCCGCCGGCGTCGCGCTTTTTGCAAGCGTCGACTGCAGCACATTCTGCACCTGCACCGCGCCGGGATCGGCCATCGCGACCTGCGCCCCCGCCCGTAGCACATGGTCGATCGTCATCCTTTCGTGAAGCGCGAGGCCGACATCTGCAGCGGCGATAAGCCCGAATGCAAGAACCGGCGCAATCAACGCGAATTCAACGGCCGAGACGCCCGTCTCTGACTTTCGGAGCTCGCCTACCTTCTTGCGAAGTGCGGATGAAGTGCCGCGCCATTTGCCAAGCCCATGAATCAGAGCCTTGAGCCCCTTATGCGGGGTGCGTCGTTCCCTCGTACCGCCGACGCGCCAGGTAAGCGAACCGATGGCCCGTCCGGCTTTGGAGTCGGGTGCCGTCTCGACGACCAGCCGACCGTCGTTCGCCGCCTTGCCGAAGAGCTGCGGATCGAACGGGATGCACACGCTTTCCTCCAGTCCTACCGCTGCCACGAAGTCGCGCGGCTTGATCTCCGGCAGCTTCGGAGTCTCGACCTTGTTCAGCACCAGCCTGGGCGGTGGATCGTTCGGCCGCGCAGCCTTCAGGAATTCGACCAGGTTCTTGGCATTACGCATGCTGGTCAGATCCGGCGTCGCGGTGATGACGATCTCGTCGGCCTCCAGCAGGATCTTACGGGTCGATCGCGTCCACATGTGAGGCAGGTCGACGACGATGTGCCACGCGCTTGACCGGGCAACGTCCAGGAGATGATCGATGTGCTCCTCCTGCAGCGCGAAGGACCTGTTGAGGTCGGCAGTGGATGGCAGAAGATGCAGGCGATCCGTATACTGGACGGCGAGGCGCCGCAGGAGCACGTCGTCGAGACGGTTCGGGCTGCTGAGAACCTCTGCCATGCCCTGTGCTGCCTCCACGTCGAAATCGAGCCCGACGGTACCGAACTGGAGATCCAAGTCGGCCACCAGCACGTCGACCTCCGCACGCTTCGACATCGCAAGCGCCACGTTGTGCGCGAGTGTGGAGGAACCGGTGCCGCCTCTCGCGCCGACGAACGCGACGATGCGGCCGAGCTTTTCTTCGGCCTTATCCCGATAGCAGCGATGAACCGCCGCGACGAAATCCAGTGGCTCCAGCGGCGAGACGAGATAATCGCTGACGCCGGCGTCCAGCAGCTTCTTATAGAGACCGACATCATTGGACCGGCCTATCACGACGACTTTGGTGCCGGTGACACACTCGACCGCCAGTGCTTCGAGCGCCGCCATCAACGGGTCCTCGCCGCCATTGTCTTCCACGACGACGAGGTTCGGCGAGGTGACGCCGCCATAGAGGGCGGTCGCCTCCTTTATGCCTCCTTCCTTGATCGTTACCTCCGCACGGGTCATGCGGCGGTCGAGCGCTGCCGTTCGGATTGCGGTTCTCACCTCTTCCGATCGACAGAAGACGGCGATCTCGACCTTTGGGACGGAAAGCGGTGGGACCGGGACCGCGGTCGTGGCCATGTGTTGGATTTCTTTGCCGAGCTGTTTCATGTTTCCGGGTACCCGTGAGATCAAGTGCCGTTGGAACGGAAGGGAACTTCGACCATGGAGGTGCGGCCCCCGCTGACGATGCGCACGACCCCCCTTTGCTGCCCCTGCGTTTCCACGAGCGGCGGTTCGTGATTGTCGGCAAGTGCGCGCAATGCCAGCGAAACTGTTCCGGAAGCTTCCGCAGCGGCAATGGTTGCGATCTGCTCGGGGTCTGCCTCGAGAGTAGCCGTTTTGCCGATGACCGACGTGCCGTCAGCCCCTTCCGAGACCGTCTGGTCGACCGCGAGCACGCGGATATTGGAAAGGATCGCGCGGCTGACGACCTTGCCCTCCCCGCCGGACGAATCCGGACGAGCAACGGTGTGGATAACATCGACGTGGTCGTTTGGCAGAATAAAGCCGCCAGCGGTGCTCTCCGCAGTTACTCGGACGGCGATCGCCCGTTTCCCGGAGGGCAGCAGGCTTGAAAGGAAGCCGCTGCCGCGTTCGGCGAGCTTGTCTTCACGGATCGGCTCACCCGAGACGAAGCCGCTTTGTGCGAGCATGCCCTGAAGCGAAGCAATCGCGTCGGGACGCGCACGGCGGCTGATGAACACCGGCGGGATATCGCCTTCCCAAGTCTGCCAGCGCAGATGGGTCTCTTCCAGCGTCGCCCCTCTCGCGAGGTCCGTGGCGGCAACCAGCACTTCCTGGTCCGGTCGTGGCGGCAGCTCGATGACGGCCGCTGCGGGCGCGCCGGCAGCGCCGAGCGCCAGCCAGGAAGCCACTCCACCCGAGAGGAGCGCAAAAAGGAGGATGGCAAAGCGGATCATTGGGCTACCTCATCTCTTATCGTTAATGTGTCGGATCAGAGCAGGGCCGAGAACCAGTGGCTCTCAGGCAGCAAGAGCAAGGCCGCCGGAGCCATGGCCGCCCCGTACGGGATCCCCGATTGAGGCTCGTGCAGCCGGCTCGACCAGTCGCGCTTTTCAAGAACTACCGGCAGAGGCACCCGGCGGAACTGAATGAGCGCCACCGTCACTGCCGCCCCGATCACCGAGACGTAAACCAGAAACGGAAGCGCGAGGTCGGCACCGAGCCAGAGCGTTGCCACAGGAAGAAGCTTCGCATCGCCACCGCCGATCCAGCCCAAGGCGAAAAAGGCGAAGCTGCAGGCAAGAACGGCCGAGGCGGCGAGGACGCTCGAAGCGATTGTCGCGACGTCCAGGCCGACAGCCGGTGCAAGCAAGGCAAAGGCGATCGCCAGCACAGCCACGAGACGGTTGGAAATCGTCATCGTCGCGACATCTTTGACGCCGGCATAGGTCATCGTTCCGGCGAACAGAATGGACGCGAGCCAAGCAGCATAGGTGGAGATCATCATCGGTGCCTTTCGAAGTCGGTGGACCGCTTTCAAGTCCTGCGAAATGTGCCCTTCGGACGTCGAAATCGCCATTCGACCTGATGGCCTAGCCGTAATGAAATTCCGCGACTCGGCTCGGACTAGGCCATCAGGACGAATCGCGTGGCCTCCCGCCCCGGGCTATATCGTCCACCCTGAAGCATCAGGATTTCGCCATGCACGACACCTTCGACGGCAAGACATCAGTTCGCCGCCTTCCCAACCCATCGCGTCGATGGCTGAGGGACGATCGCGGCGCGGTAGCGGCGATAGCGGCAATAGCGTTTCCGGTCCTCATCGGGGCGATGGGGCTCGGGGCGGAGACGGGCTTCTGGTATCAGAAACAGCGCAAGCTGCAGCACGCCGCGGACGTTTCCGCACATGCGGCGGCCGTTCGGCATCGGGCGGGAGACGGGCAGACCGAGCTCGAAAGCACGGCGCTGAGAATCGCGCGTGCCTCGGGTTATTCGCCCGGCGACCTGACCGTCGGCACCATGGCCGACGCAAGCGCGGGAAGCACCAAGGTGACGGTGCAACTGAGCGAGTCGCATGAAAGGATGTTCTCGTCTGTCTTTTCCACGGATCCGGTCGTCCTTGCTGCCCGAGCAGTCGCCGAGATCAAGGGCGGCTCGAAGGCTTGCGTGCTGGCCCTATCGGGTTCCGCGCCAGGCGCGGTGACGGTCACGGGCTCAACGGAAATCAACCTATCCGGATGCAGCGTCGTCTCCAATTCAAATGCCGCCGACGCCTTTTTGATGAAGGGCGGCAGCGCCCTCCTTTCGACTGATTGCGTCTACACCGTCGGCGAGGCGGTCATCACCACGGGCCTCCATCTCACCGGCTGTTCGGCGCCCGTGGAAGGCGTGCCGCCGACTGCCGATCCCTTTGCCTCCGTCGTTGAGCCCGACAAATTGCACGTGCAACAGCTGCCCTGCCGTACACTGGCCCATATATCCACTTCCACCTATACGTTCGATCGGCTCGCAAGCGGAATCGACGCGATCAGGTTCTGCGGCGGTTTGGAGATCAAGGGCACTATTGCCCTGAAACCCGGCCTCTACGTCATCGACGGCGGAGAGCTTACGATCACCGCCGGGGCCAATCTGTCGGGCGACGGCATCACCTTTTATTTCACCAATTCGGCGGCTGCCAAGCTGCTCGGTAACGCAGACGTCGATCTCTCCGCCCCCACCAGCGGCCCTTTTTCCGGGCTTCTCTTCTTCGGGAGCCGCCGCGATGCGGGGGTGGTCCACCAGATCACCGGCAACTCGCAATGGTCACTCGACGGCAATCTCTATGCGCCGACCGGACACATCGAATTTACCGGCAACACGACGGTTTCCGGCGGCTGCACTCAGATTGTCGCTGATCGGATTACCTTCACCGGCAATTCCGCATTGAGCACCTGCGCTTCCCCGACCAAGGAGATTACGGTCGGTCGGACGGTCTCGCTGATCGAGTAAAACGCCATTCACGTTAGGGCCTCCCGCTAACTGACTGCCAATCGGGGAATTTGCACCGCCGCTGGCTGGGACACGGGAACCGCAACGTGCGCTGACTCAGGAAGTGTCATCCGGACACCAACACGCTTGGACCGCTTGAGCGACGATCTGCCAGGGCGACGGATGGGCGACGAATTTGACCCCGGCACCAAGCTCTCTCCCCACCATCCGAACGATGGGAATCGGTAGTCGTGAAAAATCATTGAGACGAAGCGGAACCTTCCACGCATCGGCCGGTTCGGAGCAACCGTGATCACGGTGCAAAAGCAAAGGAAGGATATGCACATGAGAATGATTCACCTGCTGGCTGGCGCAATCTCCATGGCCATGGCATCGGCCGCCATCGCTCAGGATACCTCCGGATCGGCGACCGGCGCAGATCCGGCTGCCACCGGCACCGATATGTTGCAGATGACGCAAGCCGAGAGAGACGCGACGGCGGATTGGACCGGCCCGATCGCGGACGCGCTGTTTACCGATCCGTCCAAGACGTCGCTGCGCAGCGAAGAGGAAATCAGGACCAACTGGGCTCAACTCTCGGCGGAACAGCAAAACCAGGTCAAAGAGGACTGCAACACCGTCCAGACCGCAGCGGCCGGTACTGGCACGACCACCGGCACGACCACGCCGTCGGACGATACGACAGCAAGCACGACCCCCGACACGACAACCGGCGGCACCGCTGGCACGGCTTCGGGCGAGACCACCGCAAGCACGACGACGGGAACAACCGCCGGCACGGCCGACCCATCGGCATCGACGGGTGCTGGGGGCGTGATGTCGGTCGCGCAACTCTGCAACATCGTCCAGAACATGTAGTTCTGGCGGGCCTGTTGCGGGAGTTTACCTCCCGCAACAGGTTGAGCGACGCGTAAACGAGGCATGGTTGAAAGCCACGCCAAGCGAAGGTCACCGATCAGACAAGATCAAAACGATCGGCGTTCATGACCTTGGTCCAAGCCGCAACGAAGTCCTGAACGAACTTCTCCATGGCGTCGGCCTGAGCATAAACCTCCGCCACAGCACGCAGCTGCGAATGCGAACCGAAGATCAGGTCGACGCGGGTGCCGGTCCACTTGAATTCGTCGGTCTTGCGGTCGCGGCCCTCGTAGACGCCCTCCTTGCCGGCAATTGGGGACCACTTCGTGCTCATGTCGAGCAGGTTGACGAAGAAATCGTTCGTCAACGCCTCAGGACGTGAGGTGAAGACGCCGTGCTCGGGCTCGCCCGCCTTCAAGACGCGCAGTCCACCGACGAGAACCGTCATTTCCGGTGCGGTCAGCGTCAGCAACTGGGCGCGGTCTACCAAGGCCTCTTCCGGCTTCATGAACTGGCGGCGGCTGCTCAAATAGTTGCGGAAACCGTCGGCACGGGGTTCCAGCGCGGAGAAAGACGCGGCATCGGTTTGTGCTTCGGAAGCATCCATGCGACCGGGGGTGAACGGCACGATCACGTCGTGACCGCCGGCCTTCGCCGCCTTCTCGACACCAGCAGCCCCCGCAAGCACGATCAGGTCGGCAAGCGAGATCTTCTTGCCGCCGCTCTGGGCGGCGTTGAAGTCCTTCTGGATGTCTTCCAGGACCGAGAGCGCCTTGGCAAGCTGCACCGGCCGGTTGACCTCCCAGTCCTTCTGCGGTGCAAGGCGGATGCGCGCACCATTGGCGCCGCCGCGCTTGTCGGAACCGCGGAAGGTGGAGGCGGAGGCCCAGGCGGTGGAAACCAGTTCCTGTACCGAGAGGCCCGACGCAAGGACCCTGGCCTTGAGGTCGGCGACGTCCCTCTCGTCTACCAGCGGGTGGTCGACGGCCGGGATGACGTCCTGCCAGATCAAGTCTTCGGCCGGCACCTCGGGGCCGAGGTAACGGACCTTCGGGCCCATGTCGCGGTGGGTCAGCTTGAACCAGGCGCGGGCAAAGGCGTCGGCGAACTGATCCGGGTTTTCGAGGAAGCGGCGCGAGATCTTTTCATAGATCGGATCGAAGCGGAGCGAAAGGTCCGTAGTCAGCATGGTCGGAACACGCTTCTTCGATGCGTCGAACGCGTCCGGGATGGAGGCCTCGGCATTCTTCGCCTTCCATTGATAGGCGCCGGCCGGGCTCTTGGTCAGTTCCCACTCGTAATTGAACAGGTTATCGAAGAAGTGATTGCTCCAGCGGGTCGGCGTCTGCGACCAGATCACTTCCGGTCCGCCCGTTATCGCGTCCGGGCCAACGCCGGTACGGAACGTGCTCTTCCAGCCAAGACCCTGATCCTCAAGTGCGCCGCCTTCCGGATCAGGACCGATGAAGGACGGATCGCCAGCACCATGGGTCTTGCCGAAAGTGTGGCCGCCGGCGATCAGCGCCACGGTCTCTTCGTCGTTCATCGCCATACGGGCGAAGGTCTCGCGGATGTCGCGGGCGGCAGCAACCGGGTCGGGGTTGCCGTTCGGGCCCTCCGGGTTGACATAGATGAGCCCCATCTGCACGGCGGCGAGCGGATCGTCGAGCTCCCGTTCGCCGCTATAGCGCTCGTCACCGAGCCAGGTGCCTTCCGGCCCCCAGTAGAGTTCCTCGGGTTCCCAAACATCGGCACGGCCCCCGGCGAAACCGAAGGTCTTGAAGCCCATGGATTCGAGCGCGACGTTGCCGGTCAGGATCATCAGATCCGTCCAGGAAATCTGGTTGCCATATTTTTGCTTGATCGGCCACAGCAGACGGCGAGCCTTGTCGAGGTTGGCGTTATCCGGCCAACTGTTGAGCGGCGCGAAACGCTGCTGGCCCTGACCGGCACCGCCGCGGCCATCGGTAATGCGGTAGGTGCCGGCGCTGTGCCAGGCCATGCGGATGAACAGGCCGCCATAGTGACCGAAGTCGGCCGGCCACCAATCCTGAGAGTCCGTCATCAGCGCATGAAGATCTTTCTTCAGCGCGTCGAGATCGAGTTTCTTGAACTCCTCGGCGTAGTTGAACGCCTTGCCCAGTGGGTCGGCGAGGCCAGACTGGTGATGAAGAACCTGGACGTTGAGTTGGTTCGGCCACCAGTCGCGGTTCGATCTGCCTCTGCCCCTCTCGCCGTGCGCAACGGGACATTTGCTCGCGCTTTCGGTTTCCGTGTCCATGACTTTCTCCTGTTGCTTGATATCTGCCATTCAAAGGAAGAGCACTGTCTGTCGTCGCGCGATTCAGTTGCGCCATTAGACCCGATCCGTCGAGACAGAGAACGCGGGGCCGATGTGCGTCCTCCCTTGCAATCATTCATATCGGAAGCGGACGATAGAATTAAGTTGGAATTGCCGATCGTCGCGATAAGCTGAAATTATCGCCGCGCGCTGCCCGGTCTGCTCCCCCTGGTGAGGCAAGGGAAAGGCCGCAGTTGGCGCCGGGGGAGCCCCGCGCGTTGACCTATGGATTCCACGCCGTCGCCAGCAGCGCGATCGGCTGTCCGATGAGGTCACTGGCACGCGCCGCCAGCGTTCGCATCGAACAGGGCGCGACCTTCACAGCCCGAGCTCGCCGCCGAGCACCCGCTTCGGCGAGGCGAAGTCGAGGTAGTCGATTGGCGTGTTATGAAGGAGTGTTATGTCTCGGCTGGCGTCGAAGCGGGTCGAAAGCGCCCAGATGATATCCGCCCAACTCCTGACGTCCACATCCAGATCAACGGCAATGATGAGCTTCGTGTATTTGAACTGCGGCAGCATCGACCACGAAAACCGACGATTACTCGTGATCCAGGACCGGCAATATTCGATCGCCGCCCTCCTGGAACTGCTTCCGGATTTGAGTGCAATTGAAACGGGAGAGCCGGACGGCGGTGTGGTCGAGGACGCGAGCCTGCTTTTTCGCAGATATCTCTTCTGCCGCCAGCACGGACGCACAATTTCTAAACGACCTCCTCAGGGCCGAAGCACGCTACACCACGCCGCCTTGAGGGTCGCGATCGTGTGGCGCCAACGCATCGGTCAGCGGCTCCGCCTGGCGCTGTTTGCGCTAGATCACGATGATTTTAGGTCGGATCGACCTAAAATCATGAACGTGATCGATTCTAAGAAGTTGGCGCGTGGGGCACTTTTCCTCATCCGGCACTAGGCGGGCGCACTTAGCCGATCCCTATTCCGCTGCTTCCCGTGGCACGAATTCGGGTTCCGTGGGCGCAAGCGCCTTGACGAGCGCCACGATCCTCCGGCGCACCTGCGCGTCGCTCAGGCGTGCAAAGGCGCGATTGAGCGCAACGCCCTCCTCCGTCCCCAGGAACTGCAGCATCTCGTCGCTCGAGGCAATTGCCGGATCCTGCTGGCTATCCTTGGCCCCCTCGGGACCACCTTCGAAGAAATAGGAAACCGTGACGCCGAGCACCTCTGCCGCACGCTGGAGTCGACTGGCACCCACGCGATTGAGGCCTTTTTCATATTTCTGCACCTGCTGAAAGCTCACATCCAGCGCTTCGCCGAGCTTGGTCTGGCTCCAATCCAACGCCAGTCTGCGCAAACGGATGCGGTTACCGACATGTATGTCGATTGCGCGAGGTTCTTTCTTGTTCGGTCGCCCCTGAGTTACCTGCATTATTGCCTCATTCTAAGGTTTCGAGCGCCAGCGCGTTTGACACACAGACGCCAATTGGAAAGCCTCCCCAACGGCACAATCCGACCTGGGCGAGACTAAATTTCAACTTTAAATCATGCCTCTATTGAATATGTCGGACCGGATATAAAAGTCATACGAAAAGAACCTGACCGATATCCGGTTAGCGCAAAGCATGTCCCGAAGACGATGCTTTTCTGCAGCAGAGATAGCGATGCGGCAGCCGCCAATGCTTTCGACCCTATGAACAGTCCCACCACGACCAAATACGCCCGTGAAGATGCGGCCGGATCGGTACCTCGCATTTCCATCCGCAACGTGCCCGCGGCGGACATGACCTGTGGTCGCCGCTCAGGCCTTAGCCGCGACTGCATTCGAAGCGCCGGCAAGCAGACCGGGAATCGCGGCCGCCGGCACCGCCTTGCCGAACAGATAGCCCTGGCCGCAATCGCACCCCATTTCCAGGAGGTTGATGCGCTGCCCTTCGTCCTCGATGCCCTCGGCCGTCGTCGCGATGCCGAGGCCCTGTCCTAGGCCCAGAATGGCGCGAACGATCTTTTCCTGTTTGTCGTCATGCTCGAGATCGGTCACGAAGCTGCGGTCGATCTTGATCTTGTCAAACTTGAATTTCGAAAGCTGCGAGAGGCTGGAATAGCCGGTGCCGAAATCGTCCAGTGCCACGCTGATGCCCGCCTCGTGCAGGTCGGACAGGATCGTCTCCGCCGCCGCCGAATTGTGAATCAATGCGCTCTCCGTGATTTCCACCTCGAGCCTCTTCGGAGACAGCCCCGCCTCCATGAGGATGCGGACGATCCGCAATCCCAGGAGACGATCGTTCAACTGCGTGGGCGAGAGATTGAAGGACAGATGGACATGCGCCGGCCATGATCGCGCGTCGGCACATGCAGCCCTGAGAAGCTGCTCTGAGAGCTCCGTGATCAAGCCGGTGCTTTCCGCGACTTCGATGAAATCGGATGGCGGAATGAAGCGACCGTCGCTCGTTTCCCACCGTGCCAGTGCCTCGAACCCGCGGATTTCGCCGGACCTCAAGTCTATGAGTGGCTGGTAATAGGGTCGGATCGCATGGTCCCTGATGGCCTGGCGAAGCGCGGTCTCGATCTCCAGGCGCTTGGCAAGGCTCTGCCGTATGGCCTCATCAAAAGCCCGGACCGTGTTTCTGCCGCTGCGCTTTGCCGCATACAACGCGGCATCGGATTGACGGATGGCGTCGTCGATGGTGCACCCACCATCGGGATAGAGGGCGTAGCCGACACTCGCGCCGATTTCAGCGCGCGTGTTGCCGATCAGGATCGGCATCGAAACAGCGCCGACTATGCGCCGTCCGCAGGCGGCCGGATCGAAACCTTCCCTCCTTGCGAATACGAGGAACTCGTCTCCACCGACGCGACAGATCATTTCGCCGGCAAAGACTTCCTGGAGGCGTTGAGCGACGGTGAGCAGGATCTGATCGCCGCCGCCATGGCCGACGAGATCGTTGGCATTCTTGAAGCCGTCGAGATCGACAGAGAACACGGCGTATTTTGCACTCTTCTCCTCGGTTTTTGCCGGAAGCCGTGCGCAAAATTCAGCAAGCTGATGCCGGTTCGGAAGGCCGGTCAGGACATCATGCCTGGCAATCCAATTCGCGTGCTCTTCCGCAAGGCGGCGTTTGTGGACCTCGTGGCGCAGCGCCCTGATCCTGGAGACTCCGTATACAAGCCCAAGGATACCAATGATCACGATCGCGGGGATCGCCTCGGCAAAACCCTCGTGGCCGTGCTCGTGGATCAATTCGTCCATCAGCCGGTGGACGTGATAGGCCCAGGAAAGATAGGAGAGAAGTGCGCCCACCAGCACAAGGGCAAGAGCCTCCCACAAAGCTCTGCGGCGCAAGTATCGTTTCATGACCAACCGTCTCAAGGATGTGCCTCGCTCCGGCCGTGCGCAGCCACCGCAACATGGACGCGCGACTTCGGGCATGCATCACGCCGAAGATGATCTTCTGCCCGAGCTTCGCGATCGATGTTTTGTCGAAAAAGAGGTATGTCAATTCCCCATTGAAAAAGGCGCAAGCGTGCACTTGCACGCTTGGAAGTATTCTGAATGATTGGAGTTTATCCGGTGTCATTCCGGTCGCTGCCAAGCGGGACTGCCGCGCAACAACTCGCGTTTCGTCGCCGCGCAGCAAAGACGCCCATCCAGCCGTCGTTTCGGCCGACGGATTGGAACGAGGGCATTCCTTGCCCGTTGGGACATAGTGCAGCCATAAAACTTAACGCGAGCTTGCCAACCAGGGGCGGCCGGAAATCTCCGTCGGGAAATGGATAGGTTCGGCGCGAAACTGATAGAAGTCGGCCCGCGTCGGCTGTTGGAGGTAGGATTCGGCTTACTCATCGCGTCGCGTACCGCAGCTTCAGCCCGCCCGCAGCTTTTTGCCAATTCTGGCTGTTTCTTGCGCGCTGCGGATAGGACCTACACCAAAGGATAGTTTACGGCAGCGCTAATATACGCTTACTTCGTGTGACAATTGCGGGCCGCGGCGTATGCGGGCTGAAAGGAGGTGGCGTGAGTTCAGTGTCCATTTCGGCGCCTTGTCATCCGAAGCGCTCGCTCAAGGAGCGGCGCCCACTTTGGTACTCGAATGAGGTACGTTAATCAACGCATCGGGTTCCGGATCGTCGAAGCAGACGCCGACGAAATGACGGAACATTATGCAAGAACGCTTTCGCCCGCCAAGGTTGAGCCCTTGGAGAAGGGCGGTCGCATATTGGTGGAGGGCCGGCACTATGATTCCGGACCTTTCAGCATCTGGTCCGGCAAGTGTCATTCCGGCATGAGCGTGAGCTTCTCGCGACCACCGGAGGTCTATGTCCTTTATCTTCCTATCGCCAACGCGCTGGCGGTGGACGTCGGCAGAAGGCAACTGATCTCCATTCCCGGGACAGCGCTGGTCGGTAACGTGGCGTGTTTCGACAAGCTGACGCTGCACGAAAACCGTGGTCACATAGGCATTGCCTTCGAAAAGGCGGCAATGGTCGGCCAATTGAGCCAAATGCTGGACTCCCCCATTCTGGACGACATCGACATGTGCGCTACGGTGGACATGGCGTCGCCGGCGGGTTCGCGCCTGGCGTCTCTCGGCAACCTGCTCTGGAATTGCTTCGACACCGAGGACGGCGACCGTGTCTCTTCGAGCGCCACCTCCCACCTTTTCCAGGCGGCCATGGCCATGATCCTGGAATCGGTCCCGCACAACTATAGCGCGCGATTGCACCGGCCAGTCTCGCCGGCCATGCCGCGCAATCTGAAGCGGGCGATCGAATATATGGTCGCAAATATATCGCAGCCCATGAACGTCGCCGACATCGCACAGGAGGCCGGCACGAGCGTGCGTGCGCTGCAGGCGGCTTTCCAACAGTTCAAGGGAACCACGCCCCTCGGTTATCTGCGCCAGATGCGACTCGAGGGTGCCCACAAGACGCTTTCCGATGCGGCCAATTTGCTCTCAATTGCCCAGGTCGCGCGAGCCTGGGGCTTCACCCACATGGGCCGGTTCTCTGCGGTCTATCATGATGCCTTTGGCCAAACACCCTCCGAGACGGTCAGGCAGCATAATGTGCGCGGGCTCGGGTCCTCTTCGCAGAAAGCGCGGGGCTAAAGTCGCGGTTCGGGCGGGCGCGCGGCTTCGCGACACCCCTGCCCCTGCCAATCCAAGCGAAGTTTCATTTTCCTGCGCACTCCGGATATCTCTGCGTCATTCGGCTAGAGGAACTGGCCGCTAATTTACGTCTGGATAATGTTTTGCCGTGAACCATCCGTTTGCGAAGAAACTCTATCGGTCATCAAATTCATGCGTCTTGGTTTCGGCTTCTTGTGGCATATCGGCGGGCGAACGGCGGCAATCCTCGGCGACAGGAGCGGCAATGTTGCCATTACTCTGGCGGTCTGTCTCGTGCCGATGATACTCGCGGTCGGCGCCAGCCTGGATTATACGCGCGCCTACAACGTCCAGAGCAAGATGCAATCGGACCTCGACGCCGCGCTCGTCGCCGCCATCAAGCAGATCGACGAATACGACGAAGACAAACTCGTCAAGAAGATCGAGAATTGGTTCGACGCCCAGTCCGACAAGAGCGGTTCCACCTACGACCTGACCGAAATCAAGGTGGACAAGGACGGGCATACGATCAGGGCCTCAGCCAGCGGCACGGTACCCACCACGCTTATGACCCTGGCGAATATCAACAGTGTCCCCGTGGGCGTTGTCAGCGCCATCGAAGGCCCCGCAACCTCCCATCTCGAAGTCTATATCGTCCTCGACAAATCCCCCTCGATGCTGCTGGCGGCCACGCCCGAGGGACAGGTGCAATTGCGCGCCGATGCCAACATAAATTGCGAGTTCGCCTGCCACAGCACCGGCGACCCCGTCAAAGAGAACAAGACCGGCCCGCAGATCGCCAAGACCTACTATGACTACATCAAGGGACTCGGGGTGAAGCTTCGCACCGACGTTGCGCTCGATGCGGTCGAAGAGGTGCTTGACATGATCGACAAGGCCGATGAAGACCACAAGCGGATCAAGGTCGGTCTCTATGGCCTCGGGGAAACGATCACGGAGGTCCTCGCCCCGACCTATTCGACCAGTACCGCGCGAAAGAAACTGTCGGACGATGGCAGCGGTCTCACCAGCGCGACGTCCACCGTCTCGACTGATTTCGATACAGCCCTCGCGGCGCTGCAAAAGAGAGCCGGAAAGGCCGGCGACGGCACCTCGGCGAACTCGCCTCTGAAGCTTGTCCTTCTGCTGACGGACGGCGTCCAGTCCCATCGTGACTGGGTGATCACCGGCGTGAACTGGACCTGTCTCGAATACAAGTACGGCACCTGCATTCGGTTTAAGAGTGGCGCAAAGTGGGGACTTGTCACACCGCTCAATCCGAACTGGTGCGGATATCTCAAAGATAATGGCGCAACCCTGGCCGTGCTTTACACGGAGTACCTCGAGGTCCCGCTCGACTGGGGATACAACGCAACCCTCGACTCGTCGATGTCAAGCAGCAAATGGACGTCAACCTGGGGCGGCAAGTTGCGCAGCGGCGTCAGCAGCAGCACCAGCCGCCACGACTATATCCCGATCGCGCTGCAGGACTGCGCCTCCTCGGCCGACCTTTATATCCCGGCCGCTTCCGAAGAAGAGATCGTCGCCGGGCTCTCCACCCTGTTCAAACAATACCTGACGTCGGTTCGACTCACCCAATGAAGAGGCGCCCAACCATGCTGCTTCTGCGTCGCCTGCTGCGCGACAGGAAGGGAGTCGCTGCGATCGAGTTTGCGCTGGTGGCGCTGCCCCTCTTCATTCTTATCTTCGGCATTCTCGAACTCGGCGCGATCTTCTTCATCGACTCGGCGCTTGACGCTTCGGTGCACAAGGCCGCGCGGCTGATCAGGACGGGACAGGCGACGGAGGGGAAAATGGGTATATCCGGCTTCAAGGCGGAGATCTGCGGCAATCTCGCCTATGTGCTCAATTGCGAGAAGAATCTTCTGGTCGCCGTCAACACGGTGAACGACGCCACATCCAGCGGCGCGATGAAAACCATCGGCAGCAGCGGCACGGTAACCATTACCGAGAACTTCGATATCGGCCGCGGCAGCGACTATGTTCTCGTCCAGGCCTTCCTGCCCTGGTCACCGATCGTCAATCTCTATTCGCTCTCGAGTCATACGCTTGCCGACGGTAGCTACCTGCTCGGCGCTTCCGCATTGCTCCGCAACGAACCGTTCTAAGGACGTTGGATGAAATCCCCCAGACCCTCCACCATCCTGTTCAAGCGTTTCCGTACGGGCCGCGAGGGCGCCGCGGGAATCGAGTTCGCGCTGCTGTTGCCGCTCATGCTGCTGCTGCTCGCCGGTCTCGTCGATCTCGGACAGGGGCTGACGGTTCGCCGCAAGGTCGCTCAGGTCTCGACGACGACCAGCGAGATCATTGCCATGCAGAGCACTTGGACGAAGGCGAGCGTCAGTACCATTCTTACGGGCGTCAGCTCCATCCTTCAGCCATATGAGGTGGACGATCTGACCATCCTCTTATGTGTCGTCGACATCGCCAACAACGGCAAGGCGACCGTCAATTGGTCGGCCGCCTACGGCACGGAACCGCTTTCCACAGGCGAGGAGTCTCCCGTCGACGTGCCGAAGAAGCTCAAGGAAAAAGGCGTCCAGATGGTCGTGACCCGCGTCCGATACAAGCTCGACACGATCTTCTCCGGCTTATTCGAGAGCTTCACCGGGGGCGGCACCTATAACTATGATCAGCATTTCTTCATCCGCCCGAGAAATGGCGATACGATCACCTACGGTTAGATGAGCTTCTACAATCAGGCTTGATACGCCTCGCTCTATCCGGCGATAACGGTGGGCTGAGACAGGGCGTATTCACTATTGTGCGCTCCGCGTATAGGAATTTCGCAGAGTGGATAAGGTACCAATTGCAAAGCGGTAGCCCAAGACCGGTGGAGCAGCTTACATTCTATGCGTGGGTGCAAGGCAGCCTCGGGCATGATGCCCCGGGTTATCGTGCCAGCGGCTCCAGCCGCTGGCACGTTGCCACCCCAGATGCGATGCGCCGGCCGAGCACGACGCACATGTCCGGGATGCGTTCGGCGGATATGGGCCGGCTCCAGGTCCCCTAAGCAATTATGCTGCAAGACGTGCCCGTGCAATCGGGCTTGTCCGAAACCGTCCAGCGACCTGACCAAGATCAAGCACCTCTTCGCTCAGCGCGCGGCAGGCCGCATTCGTTTCCTCGACCATTGCTGCGTTTTGCTGCGTGACACTATCCATCTGCTGCAGCGCCGCATTGATGTCCGCAAGCGCCGAGGATTGCTCATCGGCCGCTGCGACGATGGCGCCGATCAAGCCGCTGACCTGCAGCATGTGATCCTCGATGCCGGTCAGCGCGGAGCCGGTCTGGTTGACGAGTTGCACGCCATCCGCGACTTCGCGGGTCGACGTATCGATCAACGCCTTGATCTCCCGGGCGGCATTGGCAGAGCGCCCCGCGAGTTCGCGTACCTCCTGCGCGACGACGGCGAAACCCTTCCCCGCCTCCCCGGCACGGGCAGCCTCGACGCCCGCATTCAGGGCAAGCAGATTGGTCTGAAACGCGATCTCGTCGATGACACTTATGATCTGCTGGACGCGCGCCGACGATCCGGCGATCCGCTCCATCGCCGCGACCGCATCGCGGACGACGGCCGCGGATCGTTGCGCTCCGTCCTTGGCCGTGCCCATCACGAGGCTCGCCTCGCGTGCGCGCTCCAGTGAATTGCGCATGGTTGCCGTGATCTCGTCGCAGGCCGTTGCCGTTTGCTCGAGCGAGGCCGCCTGCTGCTCGGTGCGGCTTGCGAGATCATTGGCAGCATCGGCGATTTCCGACGAACTCGACCCGAGGCGCGCCGTCGCTTGAAGTACGCCGGAAATAGTTTCGGCTAGCCGCTCGACACTACCGTTGAACTCAGTCCTGAGCTGATCGAACTCGCTGGTGAAGGCCACGTCGATGCGGGTCGATAGATCGCCTGACGAAAGACGGCTCAGTCCCCTGCTGAGCTCTTCAATCACCATCAGCCGGTTTTGCTCTTCCACTTCCTTTTGCCGCCGCAGAGCCGCCTCCTGCTCTTCCCGTTCCCGGCGCTCCTCCTCTGTGCGTTCGCGCGCATTGCGCCGTTCGATCGCCGCTTGTCGAAAGATTCCAACCGACTTCGCCACAGCGCCAATTTCGTCCGTCCTGTCCGAATAGGGGACGGCCCGGCCGTAGTCGCCGGCGGCCAGCGTCTCCATGTAGGAGGACATCGCCGCCAGCGGCCGGACGGCCCTGCGGCGGAAAAGCAAGAGGCCGGCTGCGAGCAGGCCGACCGAGATCACCGAACTTATGACGGCGGCCGCCGAAAGGCGGCCCGTATCCGCGGCCGCAGCCATTTCTTGTTCGCTCTGGAAGGCGACGGCCATCGTCACCAGTTCGTTTACGGCGACCTCATGATAATGAAAGCTCGTCCTCAGTTCGGCCAACGCGCGCTCCGCAGCGTTGACGTCGCCCTTGCGCATTGGGGGGAGGAACTTCTGTTCCATGACCGCCCAGTAGAGATCGGCCCTGGAGAGCACTTCATTCTCCAACTTCCCCATCAGTCTCTCGGGCGCCGTCGATTTCTTCCAATAATCTCGCCGCTCGTCATAGGCGCCCTTTAATGCGGCGATCTTCTCCATGTCCTTGGCGGCAAGTGCCGGATCGGCAATTGCCTCCATCGCCAGCATGTAGGACTCGACCGTATAGAGGGGCGGAGGAAGGATATCGGCGACCAGATCCTTGCCGTAGACGATCTGGGTGTAGACAGGACCGTTCACCCGCAGCTTGTTGAAGGCGTACGTCTTGATGCCGATGGAGACCAGGAGCCCGATCGCGATGATCGTTCCGAAAACTATCATGCCCCGCGCAATGTTGAATTTCATGATTTGCCCCGAACATCCTCTTCCCGCTTGGGGAATCCTCGCCACTAAACAAAAAAGCAACGATCCAAGTTCAACCGCCGCCAGGCGCAGAAATCATCCACAGACTGCGAGATAACCATCCGCGCGAATCTTCCGCCTGGCGATGGATTAGTTGTTCCGCAGATTAGCGCAGCCGATGGTTGCGGAATCGTAAAGATGCGCAGCCTGTCGACGCCAGCGGATATTTCCCTGCGCAATTTGGATATGGCAACGTCCGTCAGGCTCGCTCGGTTGCGGCGACCAGGAGATCGATCGCCCCGAACACGTCCATCGGCTGCCAAGTCGCCGGGTCGCGGTAGCATGGATAAAGCGCGAGTGCTGCGGCGGTCAGCGCTTCGATCGATGGCCGCGCCGCGCGACGCGCCAGTGCCGCTTGGGCGGCCGGCGCTGCGCGGTCCTCCGTCAGCCCCCATCCGGCATAAAAGGGCATGGCATAGGAGCGGACAGGCATCTCCCGCAGCAGGGCATCGAAACCGACCTGGCTGGAGACGGTCCAGACCTCGTCAACGACATCGAGGATAGAGGCGACCGAGACTTTGTCGGCTAGCAGGACGACGCCGCGTGTCCGGGCTGCGCGCGCGGTCATGTAGCCCTTCCGATAGCCGGCCATCACGTCCGGATGCGTACGAACGACGCATTGCGCGCCGCTCGCGAGAGCGTCGTCGAGCATCCGATCGAACGAGTGGCGACTGCCAAGCGCCCGTTCGACCGAGACATCGCCCAGGACCTGGTCGACGAGGAGGATGCGCCTGCGGCTGCTTCGCTCGATCCGTGGCGGGCGATGCGGCAGGTTGTTGTATTTCGAAAGCCTGTGGCGAACCATACGCTCGCGGACCTGCTTTCCGGCGGCCTCGTGCCCGCCGTCCGCCGCGTCGGCGATCAGCAGTTCGAGACGCGATTCCCGGCCTCCGTCGACCGGCAACGCCAGGTCGTCTGCAATGATCGAGACCGGAGCGGCGCCGTCCTTGCCCAGGCCGACCGAACGCAGGAAGCCGTCCTCCAGGTGCCAATGCGGAAGCCGTCGGGCACCGGCAATTGCCATCGCCGTCTTTGCCGGAATTCGCCCGCCCCAGGAAACGATACCTGCGATCCCCGGCGACAGGGTCGAGACAAGCGGTCTTTCGCCGAAATAGCGGTTGAGCCAAGGAAAGGCCCGGCGCACGAAAAAGGTCGCTCCGAGCCTGCTGCCTTGTTTCGGCCACCAGGCCTTGCCGATGATCTCGGGCAAATTATCCATTCGTTGCGACACCCACACACGCCTCGCATCGACCGTCCGGCCGACGCCAGGATCAAAAATCAGGTTAGCCGAGGAAATGCAATCGCTACAGCGCCGCGCGTGTCTTCAGGCGCGCAAAGGTCGCTGTAGCTCTTTGGATCTGCGCACCGAGCTTCCCGAATATCGGATACGATTTCGGGCCAATGCCTTAGCCGACCGAAAGCCGGCATTCTTGGCCGTGTTATCAGCCATCATCAAGCTCGACCAGGAAATAGGTAGTCGGCCCGTACGGAGTGTCGTTGGAAAGGCGGAAGGTGACGGCACCGGTTCCCGCGCGCACTGGCGGATAGACGGTTCCGTCGAGACCAATGGGCGAGACGCGCCATGTCCCCGCCGTCCTCGACAGCGCCAAGGCGACCTGGCCTTTTCGAATCAGGACCGGCAGGCTGCCGAAGTCTTCGATAATGCGCTCCTCGCTGTCACGAAAGACCATGCCGGTATTCTGGGCATCCGTCGCGAAGATCAAGAGCAGACGACGGCTTTTCGTAAGGGCATTGCCCCCGTCGATCGCCGAGAGTGCCACAAGGGCATTGCCGTCCGCCTGTTCGATACGCAGGGTGCCGAGATCGACCGGCTGGCGAAGAGAGGAAAACGCCGCCGCTTCTGTCGCGGGCGTCGAGACCCGGAGTTGCCCGCTCGTGCGGTCGAGCAGTAGCTGACCGGTATCACTCTCATAGAGGCCGCGCTCGATGTCGGTGCGATTGCCCTGTGGCAGGCGACCGCTGCTGCGCAAGTCCTTCATAACGTTCCAGGCGCCATCAGGGCGTGGCTGGCCGACTTCGGTTTCTCCATCCGAATTGACCGCCTGAAGCAAGCCGATCCTGCCAACCAGCGCAAGATCCGTCAGCCGCTCCGGCTCCCGCGCCTGCATGTCCTCTGAAAGATCCTGCTTGCCACGCACGACAAACGGAACCGCGATGCCGGACTCGGCGACATCCCCCCGGCGATAGATGAGCGCGGCGAGCGTCTCGCCGGCGCGGGCGACCGGATCGAGGGCGATCGCATAAGGGAGCATCGCACGCTTGTGCGGATATGGTTCGCCATAGGCGAGCACGATCGGCCCATGGCCGTGCCGGCAGAGCGCGTCCCAGCCCTGAAGAGCGGCATAGGCCGGCATGACGAGCCCTGCCTCGTAGCGGTAGCGGTTCCAGAAAAGGTGGTCGTATTCGCTGACGATGAAGGGTTTTCCGAACCAGCGTGCGGCCGCGGCCATCCGCATGTAATTGGCGCTGTTTTCCATGGAACTCGCCTGCAGGAGGGCGCTGCCCGGCGCGTAGCCGCCAACCCAATCGTGATAGGTGTTCATGGTGACCGCTTCGAGTTCGCGCCGGCTTAAACCGGTCTGCACCGTCGGCCAGTTGTTATAGCTGCTGATCAGGCCTCGATAGCCGAGGTCGCGCAACACTTTGCTCATCCGCGCAACGGAAGCTCGTTCCGTTTCGATGAAGAAGGCCTGCAGATCGCGCATGCGCGCCAAATCCGTATAGCGCTCGGTCGGGAGCCTCACCGTTCCCGCTGCGAGCCGTTCGTCGTCGCCGAGTTCTCCCCAGGCTCGCGCCAGGGCATCGGTCGTTTGGTAGCGCTTTGCGAGCCAGCGATTGAAGGGTGCGGCGAGCGTCTCGTCGTAGTGAGGCTTGCCGGGACGCTCGTGCACGACGCTGTCGAATTCGATGCCGTTTTCATTGGCCAGAATGATAAGCGCCAGGGCATGGTCGCGAATGGGCGCGATTCCGGTGTAGGGGTTGATTTTTGCAAGGAACTTTTCCTGCAGCGTCTTCCAATGCTCGAACGCCTCCTCGTCGAGATGCAGGCGGAGCTTGAGGTCGCCACCCGCCTCCCAGCGGTCGTCATAGCCGCCATAGGCGCCGCGCGACGATGAAAGCCCGTCAATGATCCAGTAGATGCCGTTTCGCTTCAGCGCCGCGAGCAGATAATGGATGCGATCAAGCGTCTCGGGATCGAAATCGAAGTCCTTCTGACGATCGTGCATGAGGCTCGCATCGGTGAAGTGAAGCCGCGCAATATTGTAACCACGGAGCGCGAGCTGGCGCGCATAACGGTCGGCGCCGGCATGATCCGGAAAGCCACCGGAGGCCGGGCTCCAGGCAAGCGATGCGCAGAACATCCGGACCGGTTCCTCCGGCGAGGTCGCATAGGCAAGCCGTCCTCCGGCGCCGGCGACGAGGCGATGCCCGGCATCGATTGGTCCGTTCGGCAGGAAGGCCGAAAAGTCGAGCGGGCTTGCGGCCTTCACTTCAAGCGAAACCTCCCGAACGGGCACCCATTCGTCCGAAGCGCCTGCCTGGGGTATCCAACAGCCGCAGGCGATCGCCGCTGCAGTGAGAAGACGGACGATCTTCATGCCGGCTTTCCAAGGATTCTGCTCTCGATCGGCGCATCCGGCCGTTCGCGGCGCCGGAGCAAGCCAACCGGAAGGGCGGCGGCATGAAAGAACCAGGCGACGACGGTGTAGAGCCCCATGCCGAGGCTGCGCTTCTTGGCGCTCGCGAGCGCCACGACGCCAAGCAGCATGGCGAGAATAGCGGCAAACGCCAGAATCTTGTCGGGCAGAAACAGGACAAGGCCGAGGCAGAAAAGCCACCAGAGATGGATGAGTGTCCAGAGCCTCAGTTCCGGCAACTCCCTCATGAGTTGAGGGAAGTAAGGCTTGCCGAGCGAGGCCCGCAGGAGTTCGCCGATTCCGAATAGATATTTGGTCTTCCAGCGGCGAACCAGCAGCCGGTAGGAATTCACGGTGTGGCCGAAGTGCTGGACGAAGCGCCGGTCGAGGCGATGGAGCCCCCAACCGGCGTTTCGCAGCCGGATGCCAAGGTCGAATTCCTCGTAACCATGCAGGTTCCGATCCGAAAAATGACCGACGTCTTCTATGGCGCGACGCCGATAGAGGCCGCCGCCATTCATGCGATCGATCGCTCCCGTGCGGTTCTCTGGCGCGTTGCGGTTTACTCGCCGCGCGAACTCGAGATTGGCGACATGCATCTCCTCGATGTGACCCGTCACCCCGGCAATCGAGGGATTGTCGGCAAGGAAGCGGACGGCTTCGTCGAGAAAGCCGCCATCCAGCAGCATGTCTCCATCGATGAGACAGACATACTCGCCACGGGAATACTGAAAACCGAGTTGCGGACCGATCCCGCAGCTCGGCCGCGCGGGCGGCGCGATTTGGACGATGGTGACGGGATAGCGGGCGGCGAACTCCACCGTGCGATCGGCCGAGCCACTGTCGGCGACTATGACTTCGCCGCCCTTGCCTTTCAGCGCTGCGAGCGCGCTCTCGATCGTCGCGGCAATGCGCTTTTCCTCATTCAATGTCTTGATAATAACGGATATCGACAAAGTGCCCCCTCGGCTCAGGATCCGCGATGACTTGCGTTCTGAATTATGCCGGCCACGGCCGGCCGGAAGCGCTGCGCATGGCGGGCAAAGAGCCAGACCGCGCCAGCACCGGATGCCGCGCCTGCCACTTTGACGGCGACATCGCCGAACCGCGCATGGCGGTCGGCCGAAACCATCTGCAGCAGCTCAAGACCGGCCGCGCCGGCAAGCAGCATCGCCAGCACGAGCCATTTCCGCCCTGGATAGGCCATGGCAAAGCTGAATCCCAGCGCCCCGTAGGCGCCAAATCTTTCGAGTTGCACCCAACCGCCGACATGCGGCCGCATGCCGAGCGGCGACAAGGTCGAATAGACGATCCCCGCAAAAAGAAGCCATGCGATGAGAGAGACGGCACGCCTGATGTTCATGATCCGACTGCCTTCCTATCGCTTCAGCGCTCCATAGACGGAGAGCGTCTTCTGCGCGACGCTCGTCCAGCTATAGGTCGCTTCGACATGCGCCATCCGAGCGAGAATCTTCTCCTCCCTCGGCGGATTTCCGAGCTTTCCGGCGATCGCCGCAGCAAGCGCCTCTATATCCCCGAGGGGAAAATAGTCTTCGTCCGGCAGGCCAAGCGCGCGATTGGCAATGATGTCGCTCGCCAGCACTGGCAGGCCATAGGCCATCGCCTCCAGCAGCGCTATCGGCATGCCTTCGTGACTTGAAGGTAGGACGAAGAGCGCCGCATTGGCGAAGAGTTCCGTGAGCCTTTCACCAGTCTGGAAGCCCGTAAGGACGACGCCTGGAACGCGGCTCGCGATCGCCTTCACCTCGCGCGCGTAGGGCGTTTCGAATTCGGCGCCGCCTGCCAGCACCAGCTTGAAGCCGGCGTCGCCTAGCCTGGCGAAAGCCCGGATGAGATCGATCTGTCGCTTTTCCGGCACCAGCCGCGCGGCAAGCAGCACGTAGCGGCGCCTCCCGAGTGCGAACTCCTCCAGAACGCCGCTTTCGCCGCGCCATGGCGCCACGGCAACGCCATTCGGGACAAAGGAGACGGGCACGCGATAGCGCGCGCCCATCGTCTCCACAATTTCCTTTGAAATTGCGATGCGACCGTGCGCGAGCCTCATGCCCAGGCGCTCGCCTAGCTTCAGCATCCCTTTGGCAAACCCGCCCCATTTCTGCCGATCATAGTCATAGCCGTGATGGGTGACGACGACCTTCAAGCCGAACATCCGCGCGAGCGGCACCATGAGAGCCGGACCGATCGCATGAATGTGCAGAATATCGGGACGCCGAAGTGCGGCGAAGCAGACGCCGATGAAGGTGTGCACGATCGCTTCAAGCGCCATCATGCGCGGCGCCCAGAGTGAAAAGACGCGAATCCCATGTCCGGAGGAGTGCGGGGACTGCGCAAGATAGCGCCGTCGCCCGACGACCTCGACGCCCCAGCCTTGCGCCGCCAGCTTGGCCGCAAGCATTTCCACATGCTTTTCAACACCGCCCTGGACGCTCGGAATTCCGCGCAGCCCAAGCATCATCACGCGCTGCCGTGCGCCCGTTCTGGCGATGGACGGCAGGCGCGGCGAATACCCGTCAATTTCTTCGACCGAGAGCGCCTGGCCGCTCGAGCTCACCGCAAGCGGCGCCTGTTGCGGACCTTGGACGCGCGAGACTGCAGACCTACTGCTCATGGTTGTTAAGCCCCGGGAGGTTCCCTTTGGACACCTCTTTTAGGGCTCGCCACTTTCGGTCGGCGTAAGAACATCGCTAAATTTTTACGGGAATGGCCGAAATCGGACGTGTCGCCCGAAATTCAAGGAACGCCTAGCGCCGCATAGAGGTCAAGGGTCCTCGACCGGTAGGCGGCTGCGGAAAAGTCGCGGGCGATCCAAGCCCGGCCTTCGGCCCCCAGGCGCGCGCGCTCGGACGACGAAAGTGCCGCCATCCGGCTTAGGGCGCCTGCGAGATCTTCGACATCTCCCGAGAGTGCCAGCAGTCCCGTATCCTCCCGCACCATTTCCGGAATACCACCGATCGCTGCGCCAATGACGGGTCGGCCGAGCGCGTAGGTCTCGAGGAGGCTGATCGGTGCATTCTCGTACCACTCCGACGGAAGCACGAGGGCGCGGCATTCGCCGATCAGCCGATGCAATTTCTCGCCGGAGAGATAGCCTGTGAAAGTCACGTCAGCACCGACTTCGCCAGCCAGTTGCCGAAGGCTTTCCTCCTCCGGCCCGGTTCCGGCAATGACGAGCCGTTCTCCTGCGAGCGCGATTGCCCGGATCAGGGTCTTGATCCCCTTTTCCGGAGCGAGACGCCCCGCGAAGACGAAATAGTCGGCCTCCTGCCAGTCGCTGCGGAAGGCGGAAACATCGACGAAGTTCGGAATGTGAACCATCTTCTCCCGCGGCCAGCCCCATTCGACGAGCTTCTCCAGATAGAAGCTGCTCGGCACCACCAGCCGGTCCACCTTGTCTCGATAGAGCCCGAGCAGCCGGTGCAGCATGGTTTCCGCGAATACGACCGCGCTGAGCGGCAGCGAATCCTTGACGCAACGGTGGCGAAGCACATTGTAGATCCTGCCCCCGCGACAGTCCTCGCAAACCTTGCCGGCGCGCAGCATCTTGTAGGAAGGGCAGGCGAGCTTGAGGTCATGCACCGTCATCACCACCGGAATACCCGCGGCTTTCAGCGTGGAAAAGATCGCCGGCGACAGATGGTGGTAGACATTGTGCGCGTGGGCGACGGACGGTCGGATGCGATCGACCAATCGCCGGATCTTTCGCTGGGCCTCGACCGAATAGATGACGCTCGCCGCCTGGGCCACCTTGCGCAGCGGACCGGTCTTGCGGCCATATTCGATCTCGGAGACGAAATAGTCCGACCAAGGCGACGTTTCGTTCTGGTCATGCTGCATGGCGAAGGGAACGACATCCCAACCGATCTCGCCGAACATGTGCATATGGTCGAAGAACACCGCCTCGGCCCCGCCGCGCCGATAGTAATAGTTGTTGATTGCCAGCAGGCGTCTTCCGGCCGAGTCGAGCGTGGGCACCCGGACTGCTCCTACCAGTTGATCGCGTCCAACGCCCGATCGACGGGGAGCACGCGGCATCCCTTGTCAACCGCGTGGCGGACGAGATGATCGAAGGTTTCCGGCGTGCAGCCATAGGGCGTTGGCCGGGGCGCGATGTCATGGGTGAAGAAGACGAGCCAGCCCGGCCGGTCGGCGACATCGTCGATCCACCGCGTCAGGTCTCTTGCATGCTGTTCCGGCTGACGGATTTCGACGGCCTTGATCATCAGCGGGTCGATCGCCCCGCGATTGATCGCCTCGCCGGCGCCGCGACAGGTCCGGTAGCGCTGGCGCATCAGGCGCCGCGCAGGCGGCCAGGCGGCATTGTAGGGAAAGGCGAAGTTGCGCGCAGTTCCCGCCACACCGGCGCTCTTCAGGTATTCCGCATTCTGATCGAGATCCCCGTCGAGACGGCGAATGTCGCGTATTCGGCGGTGCGCATAGGTGTGGCAGCCGATTTCATGGCCGCGCGCAAGAAGCTCGCCGCACCCTTCCCGCGTGATCAGCGTCCGATCCGGCTCGACCTTTCCGGCCAGTCCGCCCGCGATATAGAAGGTGCCGCGAACGCCGTGCCGCTCGAGAATGGTTGCGCCTTCGCGAAGCGCACTCTCCGGCACGTCGTCGAAGGTGAAGGAGACGAGCGGCACATCCGTCTCGAGTTCGCGCCGAGCAAGCGCGAACTTCCAGATAAGCCGATTTGCCACGCGGTCGACAAGCGAACCGATCCTCCCCTGCCATTCAAGCATGAGCGACGCGACTCCTTTTCACGTGAGCGGGCGCGGCAGTCAGCGCTGCGCTCGACTGCAGTTGCAACCCATAAAGTGCGAAGATGAAGGTGAACCAAAGCAGACTGCCGCCCTCGAAGAAGAGACTTTCGAGGCCGGCATGGAAGATCGTATAGAGCCAGATACGGATGAAGAGACGCGTCAGATGCGAGTGCTCGTGTTCCGGGCCGATGCGCGATATGTTACGCAGCGGCAGCACGACCATCCAGATCAGCGTCAGAGCAAGCCCTGGGAAGCCTGTGGTCAGCGCGATATCCAGATAGGAATTGTGGCCGTTGGCTGCTGCCACGGCCCAGGTCTCGATCGTGCCGCCGCTATAAACCAGTTCCTCCGTCTGCCAGAACCCCTTGAAGCCATGACCGGTCAATGGCCGCTCGGCGAGAGCGGAAAAGGCGAAACGCCAGATGTCGGCACGGTTCGTGAAGGTCGCATCGATGCCGAGCCCGGCGATGAATTCGCCGAGCGGCCTGAAGACGGCCGAGCCGACGGCGAAGAGATTGAACAACCCGACGCCGCCGATGACGATCGGGATACGCAGGAAGCGCAGCTTTTCGAATAGCCAGGCGAGCAAGAGGATCGCCGGCAGCATGGCGGTGGACGTCTTGCCGCCGGTATTGACGAGAAAAAGGAAGGAGAGAGCGACGATCGCAAGGCCCGCGAGGCGCGACCAGCGGTTCATGACGAAAAGGCCGAAGAAGGCGGCGAGCACCATTGCCGCAGCCGCACTGTTCTTGTGCGGAAAATGGCCGCGCCAAAGCCCCGCATTCATCGGCTCGCGCAGTTCCGATGCCTGGTGGATGGCAAGCGTCGGCTTGAACAGAACGCCATAATAGGCAAAGCCCAGCATGATCAGCGTGCCGATGCCGAGCATCTTGGCAAAGTGTCGCTCGGAGGCCGGCAGCAGCAGATAGATGCTGGCATTGAGTGTCATCATCGTCGAGAGAATGATGCCCTTGACCCCCAGCATCGGATGGACGGAGATCACGGAGGTGATGAAGAACCACGAATAGAGCAGCGCCAGTAGCACCCGAGGCTGCAGGATGATGCCGCGCATCGGGTGGAGCAGCCCGTATCCCAACATTCCGGCGGTCAAGAACAGCGCGAGAATCTGGTTCAGCCGGTTGGAGTTCCCGGCGGAAGGATCGAGTACAGCCTCGCCCGTCAGATCGACGTAAGGGTCGATCGAGACCCACAGGAACAGGAAGAGCGCCATGAAAAGGAAGGTGCCAAGGCGCAGTCTCATGTCCTGCGCGCTGGTTTCCTGAAAGCCTGTGCCGCTCATGCCCGCGGCCCTAAGTGGTCGCGCGCTGGTGGCCGCGAACAAATCTCCACAGGCCGAGGGTAAGAGCCACGGTGACGCCGATCGCAAGACCTGCTACGGCGCCGGCGATCAGCAGGATGACCGTACGCGGCGGCCAGCTTCGCGACTCCGGCGGCATCGCGCGCGAGATGACGCGGACATTGGTCGTATCGATCTGCTGACGTTGGGTGATCTGTTGCGCGCGGGCGAGATGCGTTTCATATACCGCCGCCTTGGTGCGCGCGTCGCGCTCGAGGTCGCGAAGATGGACCTGCGCCTCATTGTCGGTGAAGACGTTCGATATCTCGTCATTCGCTTTCACCCGCAAGGCGTCGAGCGCCGAGCGTTCCCGATCGAAATCGGCCTTCGCGCGTTCCGCTATTCGCCGAGCCTCCTGATTGATCGCTGCTTCGAGCGTCGCGCGCTCCGAGCGCGCCGCGGCGAGGCGCGGGTGCCTCTCGCCATAGGTAAGCTGCATCGAGCCGATCTGTTGCTGCACGGTATTAAACTGCTGGCGGAGATTGGTCATGTCGGCCGACTCGAAGACCGAGGCCCTGGCGGCCTGCCCTTGCGCAAGCGCCGCGCTCATCTGCTTGTAACGGGTTTCCGCCTGGATGAAACGCTGCTGCGCTTCGAGTACCTGGCTGTTGAGTTCGCCCGACAGCTGGTTGCTGACAAGTTCGCCATTGGCAGACTGCAGTCCATTTATCCGCCGGAAATCCTCGACCTTCTTTTCCGCGTCAGTCACGCTCCGGCGCAATTCATCGAGCCGTGCATTGAGGTTTTCCGCGACGCGGCCGGCGCTCTCTGCGGCCGATTGGAAGAGTTCCGCCTCGAAGGCATCGACGATCGCATCCGCAAGCATGACGGCCTTGTCCGGTGCCTCGCTCCAGACTTTCAGAACAACGACGAAGGACCGTTCCTCGCGGCGCGCCTCGACCCGCTCGGAGAGTGCCCGCATGACGGCCAGTTCCTTGCCGGCCTTCGCGTCTTGGGACGCAAAGAGGGCCGTCAGCATCGAAAGCGGCGTCGGCTTCACGTATTCCGGGTCCTGCGTCAAACGTAGCTTCCTGATGACGCGTTCCAGGACGTTTCGCGACGTCAGGGTCCTGAGCTTGCTTTCGACCTCCAGCAGTTGCGCGTCGCGCTGCGGATTGTTCATGAAGACGTCGTCGCTTACGACATTAAGGTTCGAGGGATCGACGACGATGTCTGTATAGACCGTGTATCGCGGCGTCGCCATCATCGCATAGCCGAGGGCACCGGCGACACAGACGACGAGTGCAAGAACGATCCAGCGCAGGCTGTCGCGAAGCCAGGCGACGATGTGATCGATTCCGATGCTGCCGAGCAAAGGAAGCCCGGGCAAATACTCGCTGACTCGTGACGGCTCGGGTTCCGCTATGCTTGGAGATTGTGCAACGACCGGGGCAAGAGCAGGAACCTCGTGTGGCTGAGGATCGGTCGCCTCCTTTCCTGCCGGCAGGAGATCGAGCAGCGACCCGCGGCGCGAGTGCGGCCGTTCAAAGCGCTTCTCAAGGCGCAATGCTTGTCCTTCGGGCTCGCTCGGCCGGTACATCCCTCGTCTTCCCCACGCGTGCTCGCAACAGAGCACGCCCCCTGCTGCGCGCAGTAATGATTAAGACTTAGGCTCGCAGGGTGAACATTCGGTTAATCTCGCCGATGCCCGGTAACCTTTCATCGAAAGCCCGCCGACGGCCGCCGCCGATCAGAAATCGGTCAGCAGCCTGCTCCAGCTTTCCGACGCAAGCCCGCCAATATAGATGTCATTGGCGAGGGCCGCTTCCTTGAGATCCGCATGGCGAGTCACCATGCAGAAATAGCCGCGGTGCCGGAAAGAAAGCCAGCGCTGGCGCGAAATTGCATTCATCAAGAAGGGCTGGCCCATACCGGCCGCGACCGCATAACCGTCCTTGTCGATGCTCCGGAACATCGCGGTTGTAACATCGAGTTCCCGCCCGGCTTCGCACAGGATGTTGAGCACATGGGCAGCGCGCTTCGCCTTTCCGAAAAAGAGGAAAGCGCCGATCGCCCTGCCGTCATCGGAGCGTACGATCCCACATTGCAGTGTCCCAAGGCTCCGGTTCAGCGAGGCGACGCTGGCAAGCCAGTCGAATTCGCGCTTCGACCAGTTCGGACGAACCGAAAACCGCTCCAGCATCGGCGCGGCGCACTCGAAGAATGCGTCGAGGCTCGAGGCTTCCGTGCTGCACCCCGCGGCGAATTCGGCTTTGAGCGACGGCCGCCAACGGCGGAGCACCCGGTCAACCCATCCGAGGGCGCCGATCACCGGGCGGGAGGCAAGTAAGGGCATCTTGCGCCCGGCGAGCAACGCCGCGGCGGCGAGTGGTCGGAAGGCGCGGCGCCACTCAAGGCTCTGGATCGGCAGAATGATGCCGCCGCCGGCCGTGCAATGATCGGCGCTCACGGGTGACGAGCTGTCGGAGAAGCACATCTCCTGCCGCGCCGCCCGCACGGTGCGCGCAAGCCGCGCAGCTCCCGCGGCGCCTGCCCTGCCATCGACCATGAAGGCGCACAGAAGGCGAGCCACCGTGCGCCGGCCATTCACGGTGAACTCCATTGGTACCGAGAGAATGGCACTGTCTATGCGGCCATCGCTATTCTCATGCACGATGCTGCCATGTTCCGGCGCATAATGCGGGCTGCCGAAGAAGACCGCTTCCAGATATCGGATCAGATCGTCCCCGGTGCCGCGATGCCGTTGGCGGAAGACCTTGTTGAACAGTCTTGCGACGGCCGGCAAGTCCACCCGTTCCATGGCGCGGATCGACGTCTTGCGATCGCCATAGCCTTCGGCGGCCGCGAAAGACCGCGCTTGCAGCAGCTCGACCGTCATGCGCCAGCCTCGCCGGGGGCGAGCACCTGCCGGGCGGCGCTCTCGCGGTCGCGCCGCACGAAGTGCAGGAACACGCCCCAGGCAGCAACCACCATGGCAGTCTCGATCACGTAGAACGAGATGAGTGTCCCCGTCGGCGGCGCGTACCAGCTCGCCCAGGCGGCAAGACCGGCGCCGGCAACGCTGCCGAGCCCCATCACCGCCGCACGCGGAGCGTGATATCCGGAGGCGCCGAGTGCTTCCACGGCCACGGACCAGATCGCGAGCGGCACGACGACCCAGCAGAGAAGTCGAACGAAGCCGACGAGGGAGACGTATTCACTGCCGAAGAGATAAGGCAGCACCGGCGCCAGGAGGAAGACCGCGACCGCCGCCGCAACGCCGATGACCGTCGCAGCGGCGAGCACCCGCAGCACACGGTCAAGCGCGTGGTGCAGGCCCGCGGCCGACAGCCTCGCAGAGCCGGGATAGATGAGCCGATTGAGTGCCTCTACCGAGAGGTAGCTGCTTTCCAGCATCCGGCGGGCGACACTGTAGCTCGAGACGAGCTCGGCGGTGGTGACAAGGCTCAGGACGAGAAGGTCCGCATTCTGCCTAAGAGCACGCAGAATGAAGGGGATGGCGAAATAGAGACCCTGTGGCAACTCTTCCCCCACGATGGCATAGCGCGGCCTGCCGAGGCGTTTTAGCACATGCAGGCAGACCATCGCGACAAGGAGATGGCAGACGAACTGCCAGACGACCCAGGCGGCGACTGTCGAGACGCTGAAGACGATGCAGGCGAGCGCGGCCGCCACCGTGCGCGCTACGGCAAAGCCGACGACCACCGCATTTGCCGAGGCAAAGTCGGAATGGGCGATGAATATCTGCTCGGCGAGCACGATCAGCCGGACGAGCACGATATTGGTGACGAGCATCACCGTCACCATGGCGATGTTCGTGACCCGGTCCGGTGACAGGCTGAAGAAGAACGGCAGGATGAAAGCGCCGACAAGAACCAGCACCGTGCCGCTGGCGACCGTCAGGATGATGTTGTGACCGAGCATCACGGGATAGATCGTGCGGTCGCGAGCAACCCGGCGCACGAGGCATTCCATCGAACCGAGTCCGCAGAGGTGCACGGCGATGTTGGCGACGGCCGTCATGGCGACGAAGACGCTGAACTCGTCAACGCCGAGCCAACGCGCGAGAATGGCAAAGGTAAGAAGCTGCGCCGCAGAACTGATGACGAGGCTGCCGCCGGACGCGGCATAGGAGAGCAGCATCGGCAGAAGGGCCCTGTAGCCTTTCGGTTCCGTCGCGCCTTCCGAAGTCATCCATTCAGCCTTGCACTGGTCGTAATATCTCAGCGTGGGAGCAGGCTTCTCGCCGGCCCGCTTTCGCCGGTTGCCGCGCAACTTAGCGCTGACAGGTGATTGTGCGGTTAACAGCAGCAGCTCAATTGCATTTCAGCTTCCGTTTACCTGCCTGCGCTAGGGTCCGCGCGAAACCATCCGACGACCGAAGGAGCGTTCGTGCTGCAGGACGACAACCAAACCCGCCCGGCCGACGGCCGACCGCCCCTCGTTCGCTTCATGGAGATCGAGCTCGAGCTTGCGCCAGAGGTGCTCGTGCCGCGGCAAGAAACGGAGCTGCTCGGACGCAGCGCTGTCACCATCCTTCGCCACCGGGAGGGGCCCCCAACGGTGATCGACATGTGCTGCGGCTCGGGCAATCTCGCCTTGGCAATCGCTGCGGAGGTCCCGTCGGCGCGGGTCTGGGGGGCGGATCTGACCGACAGCACGGTCGCGCTCGCCCGACGCAATGCCGAGCGCCTCTCGCTGCAGGACCGTGTCTCCATTCGGCAGGGTGATCTCTTCGCCTCCCTACGGGGAGACGACCTCGAAGGCGCGGTCGACATGATCGTCTGCAACCCGCCCTATATCTCGACCGCCCGGCTAGAAGGCGATAGCGCCCACCTCCTCGAAGGCGAGCCACGTGAAGCCTTCGACGGCGGCCCCTATGGCATCTCCATTCACCAGCGGCTGGTCCGGGAGGCGAGCGCCTTCCTGAAGCCCGGCGGCTGGCTGCTCTTCGAATTCGGAGAAGGTCAGGATCGGCAGGCGGCCGCCCTTCTCGCCCGTGCAAAAGTCTATGAGGCGGTGCGCTTCGCCGAGGATGCGACGGGTAAGCCGCGCGTGGCGATCACGTGCAAGCTCGCCGCCAACGGGGGCGAGGCTCGATGAGCAACATCCGTCCGCTGACGTCGGAAGACATCCCCGCCGTCGCCGGTCTGTTCCAGAAAATCTTCCGCAACAACGACAAGGGGCCACCGCAGGGGCTTACCGCCTATCTGCGCCATCTCTACCTGGAAGCGCCCGGCTGCGACCCGGAAATCAGTCCGCTGGTGCATGTCAACGATGCCGGCCGGATCTCCGGCTTCGTGGGGGTCAATATCCTGCCCATGCGTCACAACGACCGGAGGCTGCGCGCCGCGATCTGCGGCTCGCTGATGGTCGAGGACCGCGACAGCGACCCGATGGCCGGCGCCCGGCTGCTGAAGGCCTTTCTAGCCGGACCGCAGGATCTTTCCTTCAGCGAAACCGCCAGCGAAGTCTCGACGCAGATGTGGACGCGGCTGCGCGGGATCGTGCTGCCGCAATACAGTCTCGACTGGGTACGCGTCATTCGGCCGGCTGCCTTTGCGCTGGACCTCGTCGCCCGCAGGCTGCGCCCGGCCCGCAGCCTGGCTCCACTCGCTCGCGCATTCGATGGGCGATACCGCGGCAGAATGAACCGGCACGAGCTGCGCTGGTCAGCCGTGCCGGCGGAGGCAAGCACGCCGGGAGCCTTGCAGATCGTGGATATTGACCGGGAAAGCTTTGCCGAACTCTTCCCGCTCCTGACCCGACAGTTCGCCGTGCAGCCGGCCTGGACGGAAGCTCAGTTAGCCCACATTCTTGGTGATGCGACCGAGAAGCCGGACTATGGAGAACCCCATTTTGCCGCAGTCAAGGCACGCACCGGCGCGCCGGTCGGCGCCTTTTTCTACCACATGCGGCGAGGCGGAATTGCCCGTGTGCTCCAGGTTCTTGCTCTGCCGGGACAGGCCGGCTCGGTTCTCGACTGTCTGATCGACCATGCCGCCGCACGCGGCGCCGCGGCTGTGAACGGGAGAACCCAGCCCGCGCTTCTCGAAGCGATGATGGGGCGTCGAATCGGATTCGTCCACGCGGCCTCGACGGTCATTCATTCGCGCGACGCGGAACTCCTCGAGGCCTTCCGACATTCGCAAGGGTTTATCAACGGCCTTGCCGGCGAACATTGGAGCCGGCTGATTGGCGGCCGCTTCGACAAGCGATGAATGACACAAAACCGACTAGACCAACCGATTGGCCGATGATCGGTGCGAATTTCCTGGCAGGTCTTGCCGCGGCATCCGTGCTTCAGGCCGCAATCGACCTCCTCTTCTGGTACGGCGCCCATTGGTATTTTCTCGGCGCGAACCCACTTCTCGCGGGGCACGTTCTGCACCCTCTGGACAGCTTCGCGGCATCCCTGTTCGGCCTCGCGGCCTTTACCGCTGCCGCCTCTCTATTGCCCGCGCTCTCGGTCGTTGCATTCTGCCGACGGCGCGACATCAAAGGGCCAATGGCTTATATGACAGGAGGCGCATTGACCGGCGTCATCGGCGTGCTCGCCTCAGTTTCCAATCCTTTTGCCAGTCACGTTCTCGTTTACGCGGCGCCCTTGGCACTCAGCGGCATCGCCAGTGGCTATGTCTTTTGGCGCGTGGGCATTCGTGCCATCGAAATCGACGCGTTTGATCAGCTATCCAAAGAGGCATCAGATAAAGCGCGCTAATATCACGATCCCGTAGCGCCCAATGCGCACCGTTCGAACAGTTGAAAGGCATGACTATGAAGAAGATCGGCATTCTATCGTTCGGGCACTGGACGCCTTCTCCCCAGTCGCAGACGCGCTCTGCCTCCGATGCCCTCCTGCAGTCCATCGACCTCGCGGTCGCGGCAGAGGAACTCGGGGCAGACGGGGCCTATTTCCGCGTGCACCACTTCGCCCGTCAACTCGCTTCGCCATTCCCGCTCCTGGCGGCCATCGGCGCCAGAACGAAGCGCATCGAGATCGGTACGGCGGTGATCGACATGCGCTACGAGAACCCGCTCTATATGGCCGAGGACGCGGGCGCGGCCGATCTGATCGCCGGCGGTCGCCTGCAGCTCGGCATCAGCCGTGGATCTCCCGAACAGGTGATCGACGGCTGGCGCTACTTCGGCTACGCGCCTGCAGAAGGCGAGAACGAATCCGACATGGCCCGGCGGCATGCGGAAGTTCTGCTCGACGTCCTTCGTGGCGAAGGCTTCGCGGAGCCCAATCCGCGACCGATGTTTCCCAATCCGCCCGGCCTTCTGCGCGTTGAACCGCATTCCGAGGGATTGCGCTCGCGGATCTGGTGGGGCGCCGGCTCGAACGCCACCGCGGTCTGGGCTGCCAAGCTCGGCATGAACCTGCAAAGCTCCACGCTCAAGGACGACGAGACGGGGCTTCCCTTCCATATCCAGCAGGCCGATCAGATCCGGGATTTCCGCGAAGCCTGGAAGGCAGCCGGCCACGAGCGCGAGCCGCGCGTTTCCGTCAGCCGCAGCATCTTCGCGCTGGTAAACGACCGCGACCGCGCCTTTTTCGGGTATGGCAACCAGAACGAGGACAAGATCGGCTTCATCGATGAAAAGACACGGGCCATATTCGGCCGCAGCTACGCTGCGGAGCCAGACGTCCTTATCCGGCAACTGGCTAGAGACGAGGCCATAGCGGAAGCCGACACGTTGCTCCTAACTGTCCCCAACCAACTTGGCGTGGACTACAACGCCCATGTAATCGAATCTATCCTGACCCATGTCGCGCCCGCGCTTGGCTGGCGCTGACACGCATTCGAGCGTCTATTCGGCGGAGGACCACGATGCCAGCCGTGCGGGACATGAGCTATGATGCCTGGCTTCAGCACAGCTTTGGCCCGTCCGTCCGCGCGCACGGCAATCCGTGGTTCTTCGACGACGACCCACCATGGTGGGATCCGCAGCCGCCTGTCGCCATCGAGTATTTTACCAAGCTCTTTTCAACGACTGAGCAGTCGCTCTCCGGTTTTTCCGATGCGCAGATTGCGCAGGGCCTTACCTATCTCTTGAACACAAGCGCTTCGGGTGACAACGGGTGGTTCTACAGCCAGTGCACAGCGTTTGAGGAGCGCCTCCGCTGCGTCGCGGCGATCGAGCATATCTTCACCGACCTGTTCGCACCGAGATGTGCCACCGTACTGGGTCACATAGGCGAACCCGGGACAAAGCCGCTGAACATGGTCTGCTATATGTGGTGGGACGTCTTTCCCTGCCTGGCACTGCCGGACGATCCGAATTGCGACAACCTGCACCGGGCGGCGATCGAGGTCATGCACAGAACGCTGCAGCTCGGCTCGGTTGCGTGCCAGGAGGCTGCCCTCCACGGACTTGGCCATTGGGCACGCGACCGGCCAGACGACGTCGGGCCGGTCGTCGACGCGTTCCTTGCGGACGGGCGAGCCCGGCGAGCTGCGCTGACGTCCTACGCCCACGCCGCGCGGTGCGGCTGCATTCTCTAACGCGGTCGTCTTCCGGCGAGCAAAGACGACCGGCACTGAGTCCGGCCGCTCGGTATCTCAGGCCGCACGCACGGCCTTCAATGGGATCTCGATATCGACTTCCAGCGTCGACACGTTCTCGCCGCGGTCCATCTTGACGCTCACTTTGTCGCCATCCACCTGGACGTGCTTGGCGATGACGGCGAGAATCTCTTCCCTGAGCTTCGCCACCAGGTCGGAGTGGCCGACCGATGCCCGCTCGTGAGCGAGCAGCACCTGCAGTCGCTCCCGCGCCATCGGCGCCGACGTTTGTTTGCTAAAGAAGCGGAATATGCTCATGCTGCCCTCCGTCCGAATATTTTGCCGAAGAGGCCGCGCTTCTCGCCCGGAATGGTCATGGGGACGGTCTCGCCGGTCAGACGGCGGGCGGCGTCGAGATAGGCGAGCGCCGGGGCGCTGCGGCTGTCGGCAAGGGTGACTGGTGCGCCGACATTGGAAGCGCGCAGCACATCCGTGCTTTCAGGAACGATGCCGATGAGCGGTATCGAAAGGATCTCGAGAACGTCGTCGACCTTCAGCATGTCGCCCCGCTCGGCGCGTGCTGCGTCGTAGCGGGTGAGCAGCAGGTGCTTCTCCACCCGTTCGCCGCGCTCGGCCCGTTCGGTCTTGGCGTCTAGCAGGCCAATAATCCGGTCGGAATCGCGAACTGAGGAGACTTCCGGGTTGGTGACGATAACGGCGATGTCGGCATGGCGCATGGCGAGCGTCGCACCGCGTTCGATGCCGGCGGGGCTGTCGCAGATGATCCAGTCGAAATGCTTCTTGAGCTCGCCCATCACCCGCTCGACGCCCTCGGGAGTCAGGGCGTCCTTGTCGCGCGTCTGCGAAGCGGGCAGCAGGAAAAGCGTCTCCAGGCGCTTGTCGCGGATCAGCGCCTGCGGCAGCTTGGCATCACCCTGGATAACGTTGACGATGTCATAGACGACGCGGCGCTCGGCGCCCATGACGAGGTCGAGATTGCGCAGGCCGACATCAAAGTCGACCACCACAGTCTTTTCGTTTCTCTGCGCCAGCGCCGCACCGAGCGCGGCGGTCGATGTCGTCTTGCCGACGCCACCCTTGCCTGATGTCACAACGATTACTTTCGCCATATTCCCGCTCCTGTCCGCTGGCCGGCCGCCGGCTCAGTTAAGTCTTTCTGCCATGATCGAATCGCCCTCGAGCCAGAGTTGCACCGCCTGACCGCGAAGGTTGGGCGCCATGTCTTCGGCCGTCTTGTAGACTCCGTCGATCGCCAACAACTCCGCTTCGAGCCGGCGGCAGAAGATCCGCGCCGACGCGTTACCGACCGAGCCGGCCAGCGCCCGTCCCCTGAGCGTTCCATAGATGTGAACCGAGCCGCCGGCGATGATCTCCGCGCCAGAGGCGACCGAGCCGACAACGGTGACGTCACCCTCGGGAAAGATCACAGACTGCCCGGAGCGCACGGGCTCGCGAATGACGATCGAGGAGATCGTCCGCGCCGCTTGCGCCTCGGCCTCATGGGCCGCCGCTTTTTCGTTGGCAGGCCCACTCGCGTCGGACCCGGGCCCCACCTCCGGTATCTCGATGTCCGGAGCCGGTCGACCGCCTCGCATCGCTGGCGGCATGCCCGGCTCGAACAGTGACGGACGCCCGCCCTCGATGCCCATAATTCGGACATTGCGCTTGCCGAGTTCGTCGATCAGGTTCTTCAGCTGCGCCCGGTCGATTTCGATGTCCGCGACGTCGAGGACCACCGGCCGCCCCAGGAAGAACCCCGCCGACCGCGAGGCCAGATCGTCGAGACGGGCAAGCCAGGCTTCGAGCGGCGGCTCTGGCGAGAGCACCAGTGCAAGGAACGAGCGGCCCTTGATGCGTATGGAGCGGGTGTCTGTTAGCACTTTGGTCATCTACGTTAATTTTCCGTTGCCTAGATGTAGGCGAGTCACGGTTAACAAATGGTTAATTCCGCTACCCTGCACGGGGCTGGAGAAAGGTGTCGACGAGGCGGAGTACACCTTCTGTCCGACACGGTTTGATAAGATTTTCGGGGGAGAACAAAGCGTTGCGCGAACCGGCTCAAGTGCGATGCGTTCGAAAACGCCGAGCGCTTGCGCGTGCGCTAATTCGGAGCAGATGCGGTATCCGTTCCGGCGAGGGTGAGCCAAGGAGAAAACCCGGGCGCTCGGCGAGCGCCCGGCGCGGTCGAATCAGCCGCCGATCTCTGCGATCGGTTGCACGAGTTGCGGCCCGAGATGCAGATACCGGGTCGCCTTGCGTTTGGCGGCGACATCGGCCCATACGCGTTCAACCTGAACTGCCGTCAGGTTCGCAACGCGGCCGACCTGTTCGGCGCTCAAGCCATTGTTCAGACCGTAAAGGCAGAGGTCCATGCGGTCGTAGGGGAGCGAGAAATAGAACTCCTCCTGCGTCTGCTCGAGCGAGTAGGTGTCCGTGGTCGGCGGACGGCGGCAGATTTCATCGGGCACGCCGAGATAGGCGGCAAGCGCATAGACCTGGGACTTGTAGAGATGCGCAATCGGCTTGACGTCCGCCGCACCATCGCCGTTCTTGACGAAGAAGCCCTGATCGTATTCGAGCCGGTTCGGCGTACCGAGCACGGCGAAATTGAGCCGATCGGCGTGATAATATTCAATCTGCTTGCGCGTACGCTGTTTCATGTTCGTCGCGGCGACGATGCCGAGATAGACCGAAGGCGACATGCGCAGCTTCGTGCGATTGCCCTCTGGGTCCTGGACCACCAGCGAGGAAATATTGTAGCCGTCGCCCTCGAGCGCATTGGCGATAACGATCTTCGAAGCCCAGCCCGGCCCGTAATCCGGCACGAGTTCGCGGATGAAGGCGTCGCGGCGCTCGTAGCAGCCCATTGCCGCAAGCGTCGGGCCGATATCCTCGATAATCGCCTCAACGCCGAACGTGTCCGCCACCAGGCGACCGAGGCGCAAGCTTTCCGGATCGGAATCGTTCTCCGGCATGAAGAGGCAGAAGACATTCCTGGCACCGACGGCGCGGACCGCGAGCGCCACCGACACGCTCGAATCGATGCCTCCCGAAAGACCGAGCACGAGACCACGCTTGCGCATGCCGCGCAATTGCGCACGCAGACCCGCGACGATGCGGTCAGTCTCTGCCGCCGCATCGATCTTCAGGGTCTCGGCGGAGAAAACGAAACGCTCTTGGTCCGGGCGGATATTCATTCGGCGGGCTCCAATGTTTCGGCTGCCAGCCTGCGGCTGACCTTGCCAGTGTCGGTCTTCGGTAGCTCGGTGCGAAATTCCACGATCTTCGGCACCATGAAATCTTCGAGGTGACGGGCGCAGTGGCGGATGACGTCCTTCTCGCTGAGCGTCGGATCTGAGAGGACTACCAGCGCGCCGATCGCAGCCCCGAGCACCGGATCCGGAACGCCGATGACGACAGCTTCGGCGATCCCCGGATGGGCGTGTAACACGGTCTCGACCTCCTTGGGCGCGACCTTCTCGCCGCGCGTCTTGATGATGTCGTCCTTGCGCCCGACGAAATAGAGGTATCCCTCCTCGTCGGCGCGGAAGAGGTCGCCGGTATAGAGCACCTTTTCCCACGGGTTTGGTCCTGGACGCAGCATTCGGTCGGTCGCCGCGTCGTTTCGCCAATAGCCCTGCATGACATGCGGGCCGCGGATGACGAGTTCTCCGGCCACGCCCGGCGCCACGCACTTACCCTCGTCGTCGACGACGAAGGCTTCCGTGTTCGGAATGGCGATACCAACCGAGCCCGGCCTCCGGTCGAGCTCCTCAGGTGGCAGATAGGTGCAGCGCTTGCACTCTGTAAGGCCGTACATCGAATAGAGCCTGGCCGACGGAAACAGTTCCCTGAGCCGCGCAATATGGGCCGGCGGCAGCGCGGCGGCGGTATTCGAAATATAGCGTAGGCTCGGCAGGAAGCCGGGCTCGAGATCGCGCATCTGCAGCATCAACGCGGCCATGGTCGGCACCAGCGGGAACCCGGTGACACCTTCGGCGCGAATGCGCTCAAAGATTGCCTGCGGAAAGGCGAAGGACTTTTCGAGGACGAGAGTGGCACCGAGACGGATCGCCATCAGCAATTGATAGAGACCGTAGTCGAAGGCGAGCGGCAGGACGTTGAGGATAACGTCGTCCGGCCGATTGCAGAGATAGGTAGTGATCGACTCCGACGCCGCATCGATATTGCGATGGGTCATCATCACGCCCTTCGGACGCCCGGTCGAGCCGGAGGTGTAGATCAGCATGGCAAGGTCGACGTCGATGCCGCCATGCGCCACAGGCGCCGGCGCCGTCGTCAGGCACTCCTCGAAGGATGCAGCCCCGTCAGGCATGCGGCCGCCGGGCGCCGCGGTCGAGACGACGAAGGGCGCATGGCCGAACGAAAGCGTCCGCGCCTCGGCAACGACCGGCATCAGCTTTGCTTGCGTCAAGATCGCCGCCGCCTCGCAATCCGTGATGATATAGGCGAGCTTGTCAGCCTTGGTGGAGGCGTTGATCGGGCTGAAGGTCGCTCCGGTCTTGAGGGCCGCGAAGATCGAGACCGCCGCTTCCCAGCAATTATCCATGAAGACGAGAACGCGGTCGTTCCGCTTGATCCCATTGGCGGAAAGCGCCGCCGCAAGACGGCTCGAAAGTTCGTCGAGCTCTTCGTAGCTCAGCCGTCTGCGGTCGGTGACCAAGGCGGTCTTGGCACCATTCGCTGTGGCGTTCCTCAAGAGGAATTGCTCAAACCTCATGCCCGTAAGCCCCGCTCTGCAACCGCTTCAGGCCGTGACCGGCACTGCGGCCTTCGCTTCGATGAACGTCGTGATGCGCGCAAGCGAGTCGAGATTCGCCGGAACGATGTCGGCGTCAACCATCACGATCCCGAACTGGTCCTCGATGAAGGCCACGAGTTCCAGTACACCCGTGGAATCGATGATGTCGTTTTCGATCAGCGACGCCGTATCGGCGAGCTCGTAGGAGGTATCGCCGAACAGGAAATTTTCGATGATGAAGGTTCTGACCTTGTCCTTTACCGTCTGCGTCATGTCCTTTTCCTTTCTGTCGGTTCAAGCGGCAGCCGCCTTGCGGCCGGCACCGGTAAATGTCTGGAGCCATAGTTGTGTCGAGAGGATGCCGACGAAGGCGGCATTGTCGCGGAAGCCCGAAGCCGGCCGGGTGCGGCACTTTTCATGGAGCTTCGCGACAGCCTTGGCATTGAAGAGGCCGGCGGCGGAGACGGTCTTCTCGCTCAGCGCATCGCGAACGTAATCGAAAGCGCCCGGACCGCTGAAGGAATGGCTGTCCGGCGCACGATACGGCTGCTTCGTGCGCTTGCCGATCATGGGCGGCAGGAGATCCTTGGTGGCCTCTCGAAGAATGTGCTTCTCGGTCAGGCGCTTGAGTTTCATCTCCGGAGGCAGCTTCGCGGCAAACTCTACCAGACGGTGGTCGAGGAAGGGGAAGCGGCCCTCGATGCCGTGTGCCATAGCCATGCGGTCGCCCTGGCTCGAGAGGATGTAACCTGGCAGCAAAAACCGGCTTTCCAGATATTGCGCCTGGTGCAGCGGATGCCAGCGCCCGAAGTCCTTTGGTAGGCGGCCGATCAGTTCTTCGGTCGCGTCGTAATCCTCGAGTTCGGCGCGCAACTCGGCGGAGAAGAAGAGCTTTGTCGCCGCCGTGCCCTTGAAACGCGGCCGGTGCGAGAAGAGCGGATCATTCAGCGGTTCATCGCCGGCGCCGAAGAAGGCGGCGAGGTATTCCGGCGACTGTTGCTTGAGGCCAGGCAGATAGGGATAGAGCTTGCGAAAGAGATGCGGCCTTATGCGCGAGCCCTGCTGGCGGCCGCAGAAACGGCGCACGCGCGCCTCCTTGAAGATGTCATAGCCGGCGAATACTTCGTCGGCGCCCTCGCCGGTCATCACCACCTTCAGTCCCGCCTCCTGCACCAGCCCGGACAATTGGAAGAGCGGCGCGGGCGCGGTGCGGATAATCGGACGTTCGGTGAAACGGATCACCTCGGGAAATACCCTGGCGATGTCGCCTGCACTGCAGGCAACAGCACTGTGTGCCGTGCCGAGCGCCGCGGCCATTTCCAGTTGGAATGCGCTTTCGTCGTGTTCGGCGCTCTCGAAGGTGACCGAGAAAGTCCGAAGTCGCTGCGGCGTCATGCCGGCCGCGAGAGCCGAGACGATCGAGGAATCGAGCCCGCCGGAAAGATAGGCCCCGACCGGCACGTCGGCGCGCATGCGGATGCGCGTCGCATCCGCCAGCAGCGCGCGCAGGTCCTCGGCCGCGCCTCTTTCATCCGTATATGCAGGCGTCTCGCTGCGGTCCGCAAATTGGAGTCGCCAATAGGCGCGCGTGGTGACGCCGCGCTCGTCGGCGATCATCAGGTGCGCCGGTTCGAGTTCAAGGATATTGCGGAAGGGCGTGCGGGGTGCGATCGGCGCCCAGAGAGTGAAGATCTGGTCGAGCGCGATCGGGTCGATCTCAGCTGTCACGCCGGGGACCTCGAGCAACGCCTTGACCTCGGAGGCGAAATAGAGCGTGCTCCCCTGCGTCGTGTAGAACAGCGGCCGCACGCCCATGCGGTCGCGCGCCAGCATCATCCTGCGGCGCCTGCTATCCCAGATCGCGAAGGCGAAGTCGCCGTTGAGCAATGAGACGCACTCTTCGCCCATCTCGTCATAAAGATGGAGGATCACTTCGGTGTCGCTCGAAGTGCGCAAGCGCCGGCCGCGAGCCTTAAGCTCGTCTCGAAGTTCGACATAGTTGAATATCTCGCCATTGAAGGCGATCGTCAGTTCGCCACTCGGATCCGACATCGGCTGCTGCCCGTCGCCAAGTCCGACGATCGACAGCCTTACATGGCCAAGCCCCGCCTGCGGCGTAGCGAAAACGCCCTGCTCGTCCGGCCCACGATGGGCAATCGCTGCCGTCATCCGTTCGAGAAGGGCCTTTCCGTCTCGATTTGAACCAAAATAGCCGCTGAAACCGCACATGCCAGATCTGCTCTCACGCCCCAATCGCGTGGAAACTATAGACCGAATGAAAGCAGCAAGAGTTAATCGCGAAAGAAACCTTCGATGATGGTAAACTATTAAAATTCGACAGAAGGAATTAATAATCGATCAAGCTTCCGGACTAACCGGCGAGATTACGCAATTCTTATTAAAACTTTACTTTATACCGCACCGTTGAGGACGGCACCTAGCGGCCATTTACGCCGTCTATCTCACGCCGACGCGGCGAACGCACTACTTTCCATTTTATTAACCGAATCCGTTCAATCTTCACCATCGAAGCACATGATGAGCTACGACTGGACCGGCATACGCACACGCCGGATCAAAATTATGAGATACGGAATTGCCGCCGCCTTGACCCTATGCCTGCTTCTGGGCGCGGCGTCGGTGACCTTGCACGCCTTATAGGAAGCAGAAAAGATCACCTGATGGCGCATCCTGTTGGCGCATAGTGAGGCTGACCTGCCGGGTTAACACCTGCAATGGGTGGCAGAATATAAGCCGCTCGATTGCGGTCAGCGCATCCGTCGAATGTAGCCTGCAGCACCAATTGATGAAGAGCTTAGCCTTGACGGGTGGGCGCTCCAGGAGTGGAATCCACTATGAGGCGCAAGCCTGAGGCTGCCGCTATCGCAGTTTCTGCGGCGGCGGCCTCACCAGTCGAGGACATGTCGAATGCGGAGCAAGTAAGACGAGCGCATCGGCCAAAAATCGGCCCGCCTTTCGAAAAGCCCGATGCGTGGGTCCGAAGACTTACAGCATGCGTCCTTAAGGAACGCACGGTTGTAGGCTGTTGCAACTGCAGCGGCGCTATGGCCATCGCAACGGCTTGAGCATTCGCAATGGAACCAAAATTGCACTTGCGTGTTCCTGGGGAGCCGCCACGGGAGGGTTCATATGCAGTCAAGATATATGCAAACGGATGTGTTCCTGCGCCTCGAAAGAGAATGGCAGAAGATGCGCCAAGCCGAGCGTCATCTGGAGCTCGAGGCCGAGCGGCCAAAGTCCGACGAAACCGGGTTGGAACCGACCGCCCCCGTAGGAAAGCACGACGAATTTAATTCCCACGCTGCGGATGGAGCGTCTCTCCACGCTTGAGCATTGCGACAAAAGACTCGATCTTTTTGCGCCGCCCTGCCTCCGTCTTCACATGGTGCAGGCGGAAGGCCAGGGCGTAGCGGTTCTGGGCACTCAATTTGTCCAGCATCACCCTGGCTCGCGGCTCGGCGTCTATGGCGACCTGCAGATCGTCGGGGATCTTCATCTCCCGGCCGCTCTCATAGGCACGGTCCCAACGCCCGTCGGCCTTTGCTGCTTCGACCTGCTTGAGCCCATGTTCCGTCATCCGGCCCGCTTCGAGGAGGCGCTCGACATTGTCCACGTTGATCCGGCTCCAGATGCTTTTACGGCCACGCGGTGTGTAGCGCTGCAGATAGCTCTTCTCGTCGAAACCCTTCCGCAGACTGTCGATCCAGCCCCAGCAGAGCACGACGTCGATGGCTTCCTTGGGTGTGATCGATCGGAGTCCGGAGCCAACCTTGTGGACCTTTATCCAGACTTCGTCCTGCTTGTCATGATTTTGGCCGAGCCATTGATAGAAGCTTTCCGCGTCCTCGAAGGAGCGAACCTTCTCGGGATTGAGATAAACAGGCGTCATTGCCGGGCCTCATATTCAGGTAGGCGGGCAGGCTCGCCTCATTCGCTGTTCTGCCGCCACCCCAGATGACGGACTGTCGCTCATCCGGATGTCACGGTCAATCCGGCCGTCGCGGCCAGAAGCGGATCGAGGCGGCTCCTATTCCCGTCACTGCGGCGCTGAAAGTCGTCCGGGGATTTGTCGACTCCGAGGAAGCCGAAACGTCCTACCGGCTGTCCCTTAGGTCGGGACCGATTTGAGCAGACATGCAGCAGCACGTCCACGCCATCGAAGGAGGCTTCCATGCCCAAAGTCATTTCCCATCTCTGGTTTCCGGAGCAAGCACAGCAGGCGGTCGATTTCTACGTCTCTGTCATTCCGAATTCGAGCCAGTCCTCGGCAACGACCGTTCCTGCGGAGACGCCGAGCGGGCCTCCCGGCCGCGTCAAGGTGATCGAGTTCACGCTGGACAACCAGAATTTCATCGCACTGGAAGCCGGACCTCTCGAGGCATTCAACCACGCCTTCTCCATCGTCGTAGAATGCGACAGCCAGGAGGAGATCGACCGCATATGGGACGCCTTTCTCGGAAATGGCGGCACGGCGGAACAATGCGGCTGGCTAAAGGACCGTTGGGGGCTTTCCTGGCAGATCGTGCCGCGCGTGCTCGGCGAAATGATGATGAGTGCCGATCGCGAGAGCGCCAAGCACGCAACGGAAGCTATGCTAGGCATGGTGAAGCTCGAGATCGCCGCGCTCCAGCGCGCGTTTCAGGGCAAGGGCTGAGCGCCTCAGTTCACGACATCGTGGCCGCTCCCGCCGCAGGGATTTCATGATCTTGCCCGACGACCCGGATAAACTCCAAGTCATCGGCGCAAGAAGGAGCGGCTCCATGGCAATCACCCGGCGCATCGCATTGCAGGCGCTTGGTCTCGCTACCCTGCTGCCGCTTCTGCCAGGCCGAGCACTCGGGCAGCGCAATGTGCTCACCCGGACGATCCCCTCCAGCGGTGAGGCGATGCCGGTGGTCGGCCTCGGCACCTGGATCACCTTCAACGTCGGAAACGATCCGGTGCTGAAGGACGAATGCGCCGCCGTGATGGCGGCCTTCTTCGAGCACGGCGGCCGCATGATCGACTCTTCGCCCATGTACGGCTCTTCACAGCCGACGATCGGCTACGGGGTCAAGAAGCTCGGCCACCCGAAGAGGCTGTTTTCGGCGGAGAAGGTCTGGATTTCCGATCCGGAGCGAGGCGCCGCACAGATCGAGGCGTCCCGAGCCTATTGGGGTGTTGCGAAATTCGACCTGATGCAGGTGCACAATCTCGTGTCCTGGGAAGAACACCTGCCGGCGCTCTTCGACATGAAGGCTGCGGGGCGGTTGCGCTATGTCGGGATCACCACATCGGAAGGGCGCAGGCATCGAGAGATCGAACGCATCATGGCAAGGGAACCGATCGATTTCGTTCAGATCACCTACAACATTCTCGATCGCGAAGTGGAGCAGCGCATCTTGCCGCTGGCCGAAGAGAAGGGGATCGGAGTCATTGTCAACCGCCCCTTCCGGCAGAAAAGGCTCATTAGGCGTTTCGAAGACGAGCCGCTGCCGCCCTGGCTCGCCGAGACAGGCGCGCGCAACTGGGCGCAGTTCCTGCTCAAATTCATCATCTCGCATCCAGCGGTTACCTGCGCCATTCCCGCCACCACGCGCCTCGACCATGTGCGGGAGAACCTCGAGGCGGCGACAGGCATCCTGCCGGATGACGGTTTGCGCCGGCGCATGGTCGGCTACGTGGAGTCGCTCTGACGGCGCGCCGCGCGGGCGCTGCTGCATGTCTCCTTAGACCGACGGCGATTAAGAAAAGCGACATGCAACACTTCAAAGTGCCACACCAATCTTAGCTGTCTGATAAGACGGGGCGGCGCTGCAGGATGCCTGCTGATGGAAATCTGGACGACCTACGATCTTGTCGACTTCCTGATGTTCTCACCGCGCGTCTATTTCCGCCTGATCGAGCGCTACAATCAGGCGGTCTGGCCGCTGCAAGTCGTCTTTGTCACGGGCGGCCTGCTCGTGCTGGCCCTCACGAGAAAACGCAACCGTGCTGTCGTCCTACCCGCGCTGGCAGTGGCCTGGGCCTTCTGCGCCTGGCAGTTCCTGTGGGCGCGCTACGCCGTCATCAACTGGCCGGTGTCCTACGCGGCCGCCGCTTTCCTCCTGCAGGCGGGCCTGCTGATCGCGAGTATCGGCCGGGCGAGTGCGCCGGCACCGTCGGCGACGCGGTATTATGGCGGCATCGGCCTGATGCTCTTCGGGCTCGTCGCCTATCCTTTGCTGGCTCCCCTTGCCGGCCGGTCCCTCGCCTCAGCCGAAGCCTTCGGCCTGATGCCGGATCCAACCGTGGCGACCACGCTCGGCGCGCTCCTGGTGCTGTCACCGAAAACGCCCTGGCTGCTGCTGCCGGTTCCGCTCCTCTGGTGTGCCTTCAGCGGCCTGACGCTCTGGGCCCTGCAGGATGCCGGCGCCTGGGCGCCGTTCGCCACCATCATCGCAACGCTCGCGCTCTTGCTGGCAGGCAACCGATAGCGGCGTCACTCCTTCACCGCACCAGTCATCGACGACACGTAGTAGTCGACGAAGAACGAATAGAGGATGACGACGGGCAGCGAGCCGAAGAGTGCGCCCGCCATCAGCGCGCCCCATTCGAAGACATCGCCGCGTACGAGTTCCGTCAGCACGCCGACAGGCACGGTCTTGTTTTCCGACGACTGGATGAAGGTCAGAGCATAGATGAACTCGTTCCAGGAGAGCGTGAAGGCGAAGATGCCGGCCGATATCAGTCCCGGGACGGCAAGCGGCAGGATGATCTTGACGAGGATCTGCCAGCGCGACGCGCCGTCCACAAGCGCGCTCTCCTCAAGCTCGAAGGGGATCGAGCGAAAATAGCCCATCAGCAGCCAGGTGCAGAAGGGAATGAGGAAGGTCGGATAGGTGAAGATCAATGCCAGCTTGGAATCATAGATGCCGAACTTGAAGACGATGAAGGCAAGCGGGATGAAAAGGATCGACGGCGGCACCAGATAGGCGAGGAAGATCATCAGCCCGACCGGCCGCGCGCCGGTGAAGCGCACCCGTTCGATTGCGTAGGCCGCGAAAATCGAGGCGGCCAGCGATAGGATCGTCGAACCGATGGCCACCAGCATCGTGTTCCACAGCCACCCCGGATAGGAGGTCTCGAAAAGCAGGTATTTAATATGGTCGAGCGTCGGCCCCACCACCCAGAAGGGGCTGTAATTGTTATAGTCCGTCAGCTGTGCATTCGGTTTGATCGCGGTGATCGCCATCCAGTAGAACGGAAAGAGCAGCACGAAGACGAAGACGGCCATCGGCAGGTATAGCACGACGATCCTTCGCGGCAGGCGGTTCAGATAGCTCATGCCCTCGGCGGTATCGGTGAGGACCTCGTCTTCGATTTTCGTCATGGTGGTGTTCATTGTCCCCTCCCGCTCAATCCTGGCCGCCCTGCTGCCACTTCCGGCGTTGCAGCCCGAAGAAGCTGAACATGATCGCAGCGAGCAGGAAGGGGATCATCGCGACGGCAATCGCCGCCCCTTCGCCGAGCTGGCCGCCCGGAATGCCGCGCTGGAACGAAAGCGTCGCCATCAGGTGCGTCGCATTCACAGGGCCTCCCCTGGTGAGGACGTAGATGAGCTGGAAATCGGTGAAAGTGAAAAGCACCGAGAAGGTCATCACCACGGCGATGATCGGCGTCAGCATCGGGAGCGTGACGAAGCGGAAGCGCTGCCAACTCGTGGCCCCGTCGAGGGAGGCCGCCTCCTGCAGCGACGGCGGGATCGTCTGAAGGCCGGCAAGCAGCGAGATCGCGACGAAGGGGATGCCGCGCCAGACATTGGCGGCAATGACCGAAGCGCGCGCATTGGTCGGATCGCCGAGGAAGTTGATCGGCGCGTCGATCAGGCCGAGCTGCATCAGCGACCAGGAAATGATCGAAAATTGCGAATCGTAGATCCACCAGAAGGCAAGCGCCGAGAGCACCGTCGGCACGACCCAGGGCAGAAGAACGATCGCGCGGAAGAAGGATTTGTACGGCAGGTTCTCGTTGAGCAACAGCGCCAGCCAGAGGCCCAGCACGAACTTCAGGATCGACGCCACGAAAGTGTAGAGAAGTGTGTTGAACACCGAGAGCCAGAAGACCGAATCCCGCGCCAGGAATACGTAGTTCTCAAGGCCGATGAAGATGCCGTCGCGACCGATGCGCGTATCGGTGAAGCCGAGCCAGACGCCGAGGCCCAGAGGATAGGTCAAGAAGCAGATAAGGAAGACGGCGGCCGGCAGCATGAACAGGAGGCCGAGCACATTGTTGTTCTGCATCAGCGACGCTATTGCGCCTGGCGGCTTCTCGGACGACGTGAGGGACATCGGTCTTCTCCGGCTGAAGTGAATTGCGTCGGCAGGCACAGCCGCCGACGCCTTTGCGTGTCGCGGCGGTTTTCACCGCCGCCGCCCGATCGCTAGACGCGATAGTAGCGGTTTGCCCGCCGCTCCGCTTCCGCCATCGCCTCTTCCGGCGTCATCTGACCGGTCACCGCCGCGGCGAACATGTCGACCAGCACGTAGTCTGCCATCACGCCGGCGGAAGCATAGCCGAGCGGTCCGGCATAGCCGTTTGGCCGCAAGGTTTCGGAGGCCTTCGCATAGGGCGCGTGGATCGGATCCGCGGTCCAGATCGGGTTGTCGGCAAAGGCCTTCAGCGGCTGGCAGCAATAGGCGCTGGACCCTTCGATCCAGGCGTTCATCTGATCGCCCTCCATCATGAACTTGATGTAGGCCTTGGCCGCTTCCGGATATTTGCTATGGTTGAAGAGCAGGATAGAGCTCGTCTGGTGAAGCTCGACGCTTTGCCCGACCGGCCCGATCGGGAAGTTGGTCGAACGGAGATCTTCCGCAATCTCCGCAAGCGCCGGGTCCTTTTTGGCAGCATAGTAGAGCGATACGCCGTTCGCCGTCAGTGATATCTGACCGGCGAGGAAGGCGCGGTTGTTGTTGATGTCGAGCCAGCTTTCGGTTCCCGGAATAAAGGTCTCGTAAAGCTGCTTGGCATAGTTGATCGCGGCCAGCGTCTCGGGGCTGTTGATGGTGACTTTACCGTCCTCGTCGACCATCTTGCCGCCATGGCTCCAGAGCAGCCAATGGGCATAGTTGTTGCCGTCGCCGACGGCCTTGCCGTGCGGGAAGCCGGCCGGGGTTCCCTTGGCCTTCATCGCCTTGCAGAGCTCGAGGAAGCCTGCCGTGTCCTCGGGGAATTCGCTGAATCCGGCGGCTTTCATGTGGCTGTCGCGATAGCAGACGGCGTTGCCGATCGCGGTCAGCGGCATGGCGATGAACTTGCCGTCCCGGGTCGCATAGCCCTTCAGGCCATCGTACCAGCCGCCATATTTGTCGCCGAGATAGTTGGCGAGCTCCGTCAGCTCGACGAGCTTGTCGGGATATTGATGCGCATCGTCAAACCAGCACAACACCATGTCGGGTCCGGAGCCGACATTGGCGGCGACGGCTGCCTTCGGGCGAATGTCCTCCCAGCTCTCCTTGTCGATGCGCACCTCGACGCCGGTCGCCTCGGTGAACTTCTTGGTATTGGCAAGCCAAGCATCTTCGTCGCCCTGGACGAAGGGGGCCCATCTCAGCAGCCTGAGGCTTGCACCCTCCTCGGGCGTATAGGTCGGCTCTGCTTGCGCGAAGGACGGGCGAGCGCTGAGCGGAAGCCCGGCCATGCCCGCGAGCGCCGCGGAACCTGCGAGGAAATCACGTCTCTTTATCGGCATTGGTACTCCTCCTTCATTCAGCGGGAGCATCTTCTTCCCGCATCCGCCGCCCCGCTTGACGAATGCACCCGATGCCCGGCACATCGCCGGGGCATCGCCCGTGCAAATCGAGGAGGGCTCCTCCCCCTCCCCGTCGGCCGCACGGCTTCAATCGATCAGTCGCCGCCCGGTTTCGGCGTCGAACAGGTGAACATGCTGGCTGTCGATCGCTAAACGGATCGTCTCGCCGGGCCTGGCGTTGACGCGTTCTCGGAACACACCGGTCACCTCCGCGCCGCCGAGTTTCACGATCATTTGCGTCTCGTAGCCGGTCGGCTCGATCACCACGACCTCGGCCGGCAATCCGTTCGGATCGAGGGACAGGTACTCGGGCCTGAGGCCATAGATGAGATTGCGCCCTCGTGCCGCGGCGGCAGGGCGCGCTACTGGCAGAGCCGTGCCGTCCACCGACAAGAAGGCGTTAGGATTATTCGCATCGAGGCGGCCGTTGAGCATGTTCATCGCCGGCGAGCCGATGAAGCCGGCGACGAAAAGATTGGCCGGCTGATCATAAAGGTCGAGCGGAGCGCCGATCTGCTCGACGATGCCGTCATGCATGACAACGATCTTGTCGGCCATGGTCATCGCCTCGATCTGATCGTGGGTGACGTAAACCGTCGTCGTCTTCAGGCGCTGGTGCAGTTCCTTGATTTCTGCCCGCATGGCGACACGCAGCTTCGCGTCGAGGTTCGACAGCGGCTCGTCAAAGAGGAATACCTGCGGATCGCGCACGATCGCGCGCCCCATCGCGACGCGCTGGCGCTGCCCGCCGGAGAGTTGGCGCGGATAGCGGTCGAGCAGCCTCGACAGACCGAGAATGTCAGCGGCCGCGCCGACGCTCTTGTCGATGTCCCCCCTCGCCGATCCTTTCAGCATCAGCGAGAAGGCCATGTTGTCTCGGACCGTCATATGCGGGTAGAGGGCGTAGTTTTGGAACACCATGGCGATATCGCGGTCCTTCGGCGGCAGCCGATTGACGACGCGGTTGCCGATGCGGATCTCGCCAGCGGTAATGTTTTCGAGCCCGGCCAACATCCGGAGCAGGGTCGACTTTCCGCAGCCGGACGGGCCGACGAGAATGACGAACTCGCCATCCTCGATCTCGATATTCACGCCCTTGATGACCGGGAAAGCTCCGAAGGACTTCCTGACATCGACAAAATCCACGCCTGCCATTTACGCTCCTCCCAGGACCTTATTCTTTCCGCGGTCGCCCCACCTCCCGCCGCTGAGAGATATAGGGCGGGCGGAAGGCTTTGACCGCTATCCGCGGCCGACCAGCGGCATTTTCGTCGCCATCACCGTCATCGTCAGGACATTGGCCGAGAGCGGCAGCCCGGCCATGTAGACGACGGCCTCGGCGACGTGCTTGACCGGAATGGTCGGCTCGGAAGCGATCTCGCCATTGGCCTGCAGCACGCCGCTGCTCATCTTTTGCGTCATGTCGGTTGCAGCATTGCCGATATCGATCTGGCCGCAGGCGATGCCGAAGGGCCGCCCGTCGAGTGCGGTCGATTTGGTGAGACCGGTAATCGCGTGCTTCGTCGCCGTATAGGGCGCGGAGTTGGGCCTCGGCGTCGTCGCCGAAATCGAGCCATTGTTAATGATGCGCCCCCCGCGCGGATCCTGCGCCTTCATCAGCCGAAAAGCCTGTTGGGTGCAGAGAAAGGCACCCGTCAGGTTCGCGGCGAGGATCCCGCTCCACTGGTCGAAGCTCACCTCCTCGAGCGGCACCGGCGGCACAGTGGAGCCCGCATTGTTGACGAGCAGGTCGAGCCGGCCAAACTCCCGGCGGATCGTCTCGAAAAGCGCCGCCACCTGGCCTGGATCTCCGACGTCGCAGGGAACAGCGCGGACTGTGCCGCCGGTTCCGGCCGCGATCTCCTGAGCCGACGCCTGCAAAACGTCCGCGCGGCGCCCGGTAATGACGAGGGCATAGTGCTCGGCGCTCAACGCCGTGGCGATGCCGCGTCCGATACCGGTGCCGCCACCCGTCACAAGTGCAATCTTCCCCTCGCCCGACCGGTTCCCCTGTGCCATTTCAGATCTTACCCCCGAGTTCGTCCTCGATATGAATGCGGATGATCTCGTCGAAACTCGCCTCGGCGGTGAAGCCGAGTTCGCGAGCCCGACGTGCGTCGAAATTGGTTGGCCAGCCGGCGACGATCGCGCGGATGACCGGATCCGGTTCGTGACGGATGAGTCTGACGGCCTTCGCTCCCGCAATGCGCCCGAGCGCTTCGATCTCTTCGCCGACCAGCGCTGACAGGCCCGGCATGGTGAGGTTGCGCCGCGGCCCGATGCGACTGGTATCCAGGCGCGTCGCATGGACGAAAAATCCGACGGCCGAGCGCGGGCTTGCAAACCAGTGCCGGACGTTTTCGTCGACCGGCAGCACCGCCTCATTGCCGGCGAGCGGTTCGCGCAGAATGTTGGAGAAGAAACCGGAAGCCGCCTTGTTCGGCGCGCCGGGGCGAATGCAGATGGTCGGCAAGCGGATGCCTATTCCGTCAAAGAAGCCGCGCCGCGTATAGTCGGCCAGCAGCAGCTCGCAAATGGCCTTCTGCGTTCCATAGCTCGTCAGCGGGGTCGTGAAGAACTCGTCTCCGATCCTCTCCGGGAACGGCTGGCCGAAGACGGCGATCGACGAGGCGAAGATGACGCGCGGCGCGTAGCGCTCGCGTCGACCTTCCTGGCGGATCGCCTCGAACAGCGCCCGGGTGCCGTCGAGATTGACACGGTAGCCCTTGTCGAAATCCGCCTCCGCCTCGCCGGAGACGATTGCCGCCAGATGGAAGATCACGTCGGGCCGCGCGGCGACGAGCCGCTCGGCGCCACCCTCCGACGAGAGATCGATTGCAAGCGTCGCGGAAATTGCGGAAAGCGTTGCCGGAGTCTCCGGTTCGACCACGTCCACCAGTGTCAAGTGCGTGATCTCATGACCGAGCGCAGCCGGCGCCACGGCCAGCCTTTCGACGAGTTTTCGGCCGATCATGCCGGCCGCACCGATGATCATGACGTGCATTCGCGGCGAACCTCCTCCTGTTCGGCCACAGTCCGGATCAATCCGGGTTGAGCGTTCCCTTGTGCTTCTGCTTCCTGCCGCTCGCAGCGCCTTTGACGAGCAGGTCCTTGGTGGTCTGATAGATGCGCATGAGATGATGGCGGAAAGCCGCAACGACTGCCTCTCGGTCCCGTTGCCGAAGGCCTTCGACGATCTCGCTGTGATCCTTATAGCTCGCCTCGATTGCGCCCGGCCGAGACATGGCGCTGCGGCGATAATCCATCATGTACGTGTAGAGATCGGTGACGAAGTCCGACAGAAGCGGATTGCCACAGGCCCGATAGATCGCCACATGGAATTCACGGTCGCAGATGAGGAAGCGCATTGGATCGTTGCCGCAGAGCCTCTGCGTTTCCAACAGGCTTTCGAGCTTGCGCAGCGCTTCTTCATCCATGTTCTCGGCGGCATCGCCCACCACCTTCAGCTCGATGTGAAGGCGAGCTGCATGGACGTCTTCGAGGTCGTAGCTGTCGATCGCATTGGGCGAGGCGATCGTCACGGGCAAATGGCTGAGGTCGACGTTGGCGACGCGGCTGCGGCTGCCCTGGGACACCTCTATGATGCCGCGCGCTGCAAGCGTCTGGATCGCGCCGCGAACCGTCTCGCGGCTGACGTGGAGCACGCTTGCGAGTTCCCGTTCGCCCGGCAGTTCGTCGCCCGGCCGCAGCATGTTGGTCGCGACCAGCACCATCAGCTTGTCGGCAATCACCTCGCGCGCAGTCCGGCGCTCAAGGCTCCGGCCAACCTTCGGCATCTGCGTGAGGATTGGACTGCCGTTCACTCTCACCGCCTCCCACTGATCCACTGGTTGGTCCACCAGATCAGTGTGATGAATAGATGGCCGAAGCGGGCGTTCGGTCAACCCCTCTTCGATGCCGCGCCGCAACAAAAATGCTGCGTCGTCGTTTGCAGTGCATGATGACCAAACGGTCCGCTCACTCGTAATCGTGGTCTTGGTGGTCCTTGTGGTCCCGATGCGAAGGCAGCACGAGCCCGAAAGTTTTCACAAGATCATCGACCTGCGCCGGGGTCAGATAACGCGGATTGAGGTTGCGCAGCAGCAGGTAGAGCTTTGCGGTCTCCTCCAATTCCTCGGTCGCGAACACCGCTGCCTCGAGACTTTCGCCGCCAACAACCGGCCCGTGATTGGCGAGCAGCACGGAGGAGTATTTGCCGGCCAGTCCGCGGATCGCATCGGCAACCGCCGGATCTCCGGGACGATAATAGGGCACGAGCGCCGTTTCGCCGGCACGCATCAGATAATAGGGCGTCATCGGCGGCAGCGCCGCGCGCGGATCGATTTCGGGCAGCATGGTGAGCGCCACCGCATGGGTCGAGTGCAGATGGACGATCGCCCGCGCGCTACCGCGCGTCTCATAGAGGGCGGAGTGCAGCGGGATCTCCTTCGTCGGCTTGTCGCCGGAAACAAGCCGCCCTTCTGCGTCGAGTCGGGAAATACGGGCGGGATCGAGGAACCCGAGCGAGGCATTGGTCGGCGTCACCAGCCAGCCGCCGTCGTCGAGGCGCAGCGATATGTTGCCTGAGGAGCCCGGGGTAAGCCCCCTCTCGAAGAGGGAGCGGCCGTAGCGGCAGATATCCTCGCGCAGACGCGTCTCGGACATGGTGGGTCCTTTCGAGTTCAGGCGGTCGCGCCTTCGATGAGTTCGAAACCGAGGTCGACCATTTGCGGCGGCGCGTTCGAAACGACGAGCTCGGCAGCCACCTGCCCTGTCACCACCCGGGGCGTGCGGATGGTGGATAGCGGCTGCGGCGTTACCCGACCGATATCGAGGCCGTTATAGCCGAAGATTGCCAATTGCGAGGGGATCGAAATTCCTCGCGCGAGACAATGGAAATAGCCACCGATCGCCATGTCGTCGTTCGAGAAGTAGACGGCATCGAGACCAGGCGATCGTGCAAGCAGCTGTTCCAAGCCCTGTCTTCCGCTTTCGACGGATGAGGGACCTGCATTGATCTGCCGATCGACAAGTGGGAAACCGGCCGTTTCCAGCGCCGCGCAGAAGCCGGCATGGCGCTTCCCAGCGCGCGTGTCGCGCTCGAGATCATGGCCGACATATCCGATGCGGCGATAGCCACGCTTCAACAGGAACGCAGCGCTTTCCCGGCCGGCGGCGCGGTTGGAAAAGCCGACGGCGATGTCCACCGGCTCACCGTCCAGATCGAGCACTTCCACGACCCGGCGGCCGCTCGCGCGCAGCATCTTGCGCGTGCCCTCATTGTGCTCGAAGCCCGCGAGCACCACCGCCGTCGGCCGCCAGGCGAGCATGGCGGCGACGAGCGCCTCTTCGCGCCCCGGATCGTAATCGGTAACGGCGAAAACAGCCTGGTGCTGGTTTGCCTCCAGCACGCCGCTCGCGCCGCGCAACAGGTCGGGAAAAACAATGTTCGACAGCGAGGGGATGACAAAGGCGACGAGACGCGAGCCGGCGGAGGCGAGCGTTCCGGCGATCCGGTTTGGCACGTAGCCGAGCCGCTCGACGGCTTCCATCACGCGGGCCCGCGCTTTGCGGGAAAAGGAGCCTTCGTTTCGCAGGACACGTGAAACGGTGCTCTCGCCGAGCCCGGCGGCTTCGGCGACCTCGGCCAGAGTGACCGAAGACAGGCGTCTAATGTCCCCACTCTCTTTCGGTTCGCCGTCCATTCTCGAGCACCGGTCCAGAGAAACTCCGCAGTTCCATCAATAGCGGAAAATCTTGGCAGCGCTACCAGAATTGATTGGCAGCGCTGCCAAATTGAAGCTAGAAGGGCATTTGCCCGCTGGAGAGGAGGCTGACATGGCATCGCATAAGGAAGGCACCGGGTACACGACGGCCGTCGCCGTGATCGGTCTCGGCTCCATGGGCTTCGGCATGGCGAAGTCGATGAAGCGCGCCGGTCTCGAGGTTGTCGGCTATGACATCACCCAAAGCGCCGTGGAGCGCTTCCTCGCCGAGGGCGGCCGCGTTGCCGCCACTTTAACGGATGCGGTCGAAGGCGCCGATATCGTGGTGTCCGTCGTCGTCAATGCCCAACAGACAGAGGCGGTGCTCTTCGGCCCAGACGGCATCGCGAGGGCAATGAAGCCCGGATCCGTCTTCATTTCATCGGCGACGATGGACCCGGCTATCGCGCGCAGCCTCGCTGAGCGGTTCGAGGCGCTCGGGCTCCACTATCTCGATGCGCCGATTTCGGGTGGCGCTGCTAGAGCCGCGAAGGGCGAACTGACGATCATGGCGTCCGGTTCGCCTGAGGCCTTTGCCGCGGCGCGCCCGGCGCTAGATGTCATGGCCGCCAGGGTCTATGAACTGGGTGACGCAGCCGGGATCGGCGCCGCCTTCAAGATGATCAACCAACTGCTTGCCGGGGTGCATATCGCCGCCGCCTGCGAAGCGATCAGCTTTGCGGCCAAGCAGGGACTTGATCTTCAAAAGGTCTATGAAGTGATCACCGCTTCGGCCGGCAATTCCTGGATGTTCGAGAACCGGGTTCCGCATGTGCTTGCCGGCGATTACACGCCGCTCAGCGCCATCGAAATTTTCGTCAAGGATCTGGGCATCGTTCAGGACATGGCGCGCGCCGAGCGCTATCCGGTGCCGCTGGTGGCGGCCGCGCTGCAGATGTATCTCGCCGCTTCCGGCGCCGGCATGGGCCGCGACGACGATTCCTCTCTCGCGCGCCTCTATGCCCAGCTTTCCGGCGCAAAATTGCCGAGCAAAGGTTAGGAGAATGCCATGCCGGTTTTCGCCGCCAATCTGTCGATGATGTTCAACGAGTGGTCGTTCCTCGACCGCTTCGACGCCGCCGCCGCGGCGGGTTTTACCGCCGTCGAATACCTCTTTCCCTACGAGGCGCCGCCGGAGGCGATTGCCGAGCGGCTTGCGCGCAACGGCTTGCAACAGGCGCTTTTCAATCTGCCGCCGGGCGATTGGGACGCAGGCGAGCGCGGCATCGCAGCCCTCGCCGGCCGCTTCGACCAGATGAAGGCGGATGTCGAGCGGGCGCTCGAATATGCGGAGGCAACCGGCGCCAAACGGCTGCACCTGATGGCAGGGCTGGCCGATCCTGCCGATGCGGCGGCAACGACCGCGTATCGGCGCTCGGCGAACTACGCGGCAGAGCGCCTTGCCGACAAAGGGCTCGACCTGCTGATCGAGCCGATCAACGGCCGCAACATGCCGGGCTACTTCCTCAACGATTTCGGCACGGCCGAGCGGGTAATTTCGGACCTCGGCCTCGCCAATCTGAAGCTGCAGTTCGACATCTATCACCGCCAGATCATCCATGGCGACGTCACCATGGCGCTCCGCCGCCTGATGCCGATCACCGGCCATATCCAGATCGCCAGCGTGCCGTCACGCCACGAGCCGGATGGGGGGGAACTCAACTATCCCTATCTCTTTGAGGAAATCGACAGGCTCGGCTATAGCGGCTTTGTCGGCTGCGAATACACACCCCGGGGGTCGACGCGTGACGGCCTCGGCTGGTTCAAACCATTCGCAAGGAACTGAACGATGGCCATACTCCTGGGTTCGATCGCCGACGATTACACCGGCGCCTCCGATCTTGCGAACACGCTGACGAAGAACGGGCTTAGCACGGTGCAGACGGTCGGTATCCCCGCCCCGGCTCTTGCCTTGCCGGAGGTCGATGCGGTGGTCGTCTCGCTGAAGATCCGCTCCGTCGCCGCCGACGACGCCGTCGTGGCCGCGCTGAAGGCGGAAAAGTGGTTGCGAGACCGGGGCGCCGCCCATGTGCTCTATAAGGTCTGTTCGACCTTCGATTCCACCGATCAGGGCAATATCGGCCCGGTGACGGAAGCGCTGAGCGAAGCCGCAGGCGGCGGGACCGTCCTGGTCACGCCAGCCTTCCCGGAAACCGGACGCACCGTCTATCTCGGCCACCTCTTCGTCAACGGACAGCTGCTCGACGAAAGCCCGCTCAAGGACCATCCGCTGAACCCGATGCACGACCCCAATCTGGTGCGGGTGATGGCGCGACAGGCGCGCGGCCCGGTCGGGCTCGTCGACCTTCCGACCGTGATGGCCGGACCCGACGCGGTGATGGCACGGCTCACGGCCATGAACGCCGAAGGCGTGGCGGCGGCGATCGCCGATGCGGTCTCGGAAAGCGACCTCGAAACGCTCGGCGAAGTGGCGTGGCGGACGGCCTTATCGACGGGTGCCTCCGGCCTCGGACTCGGTCTTGCACGCGCGATCGCGCGTTCCGGCCGCGCATCCTCGTCAGGCGCCGGGCCGGATGACGCCATCCGCTCCGTCGGAGGCCTGGCCGCAATCGTCGCCGGCAGCTGTTCGGCCGCGACATTACGGCAGATCGAGGTCGCCGAACGATCGATGCCGGTGTTGCGGCTCGACACGGAAAGGCTGCTCAAGGGATCGGACGAGGTTGCCGCGGCAATTGTCTGGGCCAGCGAGCGGATCGCGGCGGGCCCCGTCGTCATTGCCGCAAGCGCCGCGCCCGACGTCGTCTCCCGCCTGCAGGCGCAATACGGGCGGGAGGCTTCGGGCCACGCCGTCGAAGCCGCGACTGCAACGATCGCCAGCGAGCTTGTGGCCCGCGGTGTGAAGCGTCTCGTCGTCGCCGGCGGCGAGACCTCGGGCGCGACCGTCGACCAGCTTGCCATTCCCGCTTTCCTGATCGGCCCGGAAATCGCGCCCGGAGTACCAGTGCTCCGCACCGTGGGCAATCAGCAAGGCGAGATGCTGATGGCTCTGAAATCCGGCAATTTCGGCGGCGAAGATTTCTTTGCTGCGGCCCTGGCGATGATGCGCTGAAGACTCGAAACCACCATGCACGTTAGAAAGCCCCCTCTCCCTAGCCCTCTCCCCGCGCGCGGGGAGAAGGTGGCCGGCAGGCCGGATGAGGGGCGGACACGGAGGAAATAGTCGCAGTAGACGCAACTACTCCCGCGGCAATTGCCGCCCTGCCCATTCGCTTTTCGGAATGGCCTTGCCAATGGCGTAGCTGAAGGAGACGACCGACGTCGTCTCCGTGTCGACCTCGCATTTGAAGTCCACAGAGTACCATTTCCCGCGACTGCGGAAGGCGCCGCCATTGGCGCTCATGCCGTCGGGCGAAACAAATCCCTCCGAGGGGCCGAAGGGCACGAGCATGTCCGGAAAGGCGTCAGGTCTCTGCCGACGGACCTGCTCCAGCGCCTCGATGGTGCAAAGCTGAACGATACGCCTCTTTGGCGGCAGGCGACCAATCGCCTGCTTCACGCGGGGGTCGGACAGCGCATCCTTGGAGTAGAGTTCCTGTGCTTCTTGAAGCGCTGGCGCCTGACGCTCGGATACTGCCTGCTCGGGATTCGCGGCCTTATCCGCCTTGGCGACCTTGGGCGTCGGCTTTGCCTCGGGGACGGGCGCGCTCGGCGGCGCTACGGCATCGGCGGCCGCGGTGACAGCCTCGTTAGCTTCAACGCGCAATTCCGCAGGCGCTGTCCTGATAGCGGACGGTTCGTCTTCCTCAGCGCCCTCTGCCTCCGCCGAGGCGGAGGGCGGTTGCTCCGGCTTCGGCGGCGAATCGTCAATCCGATTGGGTGCCGCCGGGGGCAATTGCGGCTGAGTAGGCTTCTCCCTGTCGAGCCGTGCGGAAGCGGACTCGAATGCTTGCGGTTGCGCGCGCGCTGGCTCCGACCTCGGCTTACTGACTTCCTCCGGCGGCTTCTCCTCCGCTTGCGACGGCGGTGGTACGAGCTCGACATTCACGCTCTGCTCCTTCGCCGGCGGGCCGTGCTCTGGCAATCGGACCAGCAGCAAGAACGCCAGGACCAGATGCACGGCGACCGAGGTCGGCATGCCCCAACCGGTTTCCCCCCACATTTTCCTTTTGACCTGCTGCATTGCTCGAAAGTCCGCGGACCATATGCGCGGAAACTAGAGCATTTTGCAGTCAGGTGGAATCACCTGACGTCGCACAAATGCGGCAAAAACAAAGCGATAGAGCGGCGGCGCGAACGCATGTGAGCGCATCCAGCTCTAAGAGCTCGACCGCTTCGCAACAAGGGTGAATGCAATCACCCGTGTTCGACCCGATAGGGCGTATCGAAGAAATGCTCCTCCAGATTGCTAACCTCGCCGCCGCGGTCGATCACGACGAAGTCGGATACGCCATGGAGCGGCGTCAGGATGCCGTGCCAGACGTTGCGGGCGATATTGACGCCCTGGCCGGGCGCGGTCTCAAAGGCGATCGGCGTTCCCGGACAATCGCCTTCGTCCGGCGCGACGACCACCAGAAACGAGTTCCTCGTCAAGGGCACGAAGGCCTGGCTGCCGAGCGGATGGCGCTCGACCATGGTCAGCGTCAGCGGCAGGTCATAGGGCTCGCCGCGCAAAAGGCTGATCAGAACGCGCGCGTCCGGCCCGGTCGCCTCGACCTTGGCAAGATCATGGTGGCGCGTGCATTTGCCGGCGTTGATCGGAAAGCTCTTTGCCGCGTTCATGTCGATCACATCGCCGAAGGGTGCGAAAGAGGCGGGTGTCAGGGGCCGAATTAGCAGGGAAATTACCCGACCTCTGCCGTGCTGCTTTGCTTTTATCTCGCTCATTGGATCAGTATCGCCCTGAAATCATTGACGTTGGTGCCGGTCGGTCCGGGTTCGAAAAGGTCGCCGAGGAGGTCGAAGGCCGACCAGCTGTCGTTGCGCTCGAGCAGCGCCGCTGCACCGATCCCACGCTTGAGGAGCCGGGCGGCCGTCCTGTCGTCGGCGAAGGCGCCGGCATTGTCTTCCGAACCGTCGATGCCGTCCGTATCGGCGGCCAAGGCCGAGATGCCCTGAATGCCGTCGATGCCGAGCGCAAGCGACAGCAGGAATTCGCTGTTGCGGCCGCCCTTGCCCGTTCCCCGCAGGGTGACGGTGGTCTCGCCGCCGGAAAGGAGCACGATGGGCTTCTGGAACGGGCGCCCACGCGTCGCCACCTCGCGGCCGATCGCGGCATGGACCAGCCCGACATCGCGCGCCTCGCCTTCGATGGAATCCGACAGAATGGCCGCCGCAATTCCGGCTGCCCGGGCCTTGGCCGCCGCAGCCTCCAGCGAGGCACCGGCGGACGCGATCAGCCGCACTTCGTTGCGGGTAAAGCGGGGATCGGATGGCGTCGGCGCGTCCGCAGCCTCCGACGCCACCCAGCGCAGAACGTTCTCCGGCAATAATAGGCGATAGCGTTCAATGGTGTTCACGGCGTCGCACCGGCTAGAATGGTCGGCAATCGTGGGACCGGAGGCAACCAGCCCGGGATCGTCGCCGGGGATATCGGAGACGACGAGCGAAACCACCAGCGCGGGATGGGCGGCCGCGGCCAGCCGGCCGCCCTTGATCATGGAAACATGCTTGCGCAGGGCATTCATTGCCCGGATCGGCGCGCCGGAGGCAAGCAGCGCGCGATTGACGGCAATCTCGTCCTCGAACGAAAGCCCTGGCGGGGGTGACGGCAGCAGCGCCGAGCCGCCGCCGCAGATCAACGCAACGACGAGATCATCCTCGCTCAGGCCGCCGACCTCGGCAAGAAGCCGGCGCGAAGCCGTGAGACCATTCTCGTCCGGCAGGGGATGTGCGGCTTCGAGCACTTCGATGCGTTCGCAGCGAACGCCGAAGCCATAGCGGGTGACGACGACGCCGCTCAGCGGCCCGTCCCACAGCCGTTCGAAGGCACGCGCCATCTGCGCGGCGCCCTTGCCGGCACCAACCACGACGGTGCGCCCTTTCGGGCGCTCCGGCAGATTGGCGGCGATGACGCGCGCCGGGTCGGCCGCGACGACCGCCGCGGTGAATAATGTCTCCAGGAATGCACGCGGACTGGCGATAACGGCCATTTATCCCTCCCTTTCGAAAAAAGCCCGGGCGGCGGCTCCTCCTTCCGCCGCCCGGATGCACGATCGCCAACAGTGGATGGGGAAGTCCGCCGGCGGATCATGCGCTTCGTCGAACTCACGCGACGGGGTGGTTCGCCATCCGCTCCAGTGCGCGGACCAATCCGGAATGGTCGAGACCGCTGTCGCCATTGGCGGCGCAAATGTTGAAGAGTTCCTGCGTCGCCGCCGTATTCGGCAACGAGATGCCGAGGCTCTTAGCCCCCTGCAGCGCGAGATTCAGGTCCTTCTGGTGCAGCGATATGCGGAACCCCGGTTCGAATGTCCGCTTGATCATGCGTTCGCCGTGCACCTCGAGGATGCGCGAGGAGGCAAAGCCGCCCATCAGTGCCTCACGCACCCGCGCCGGATCGGCGCCCGCCTTGGAAGCGAATACCAGCGCTTCGGAGACTGCCTCGATCGTCAGCGCGACGATGATCTGGTTGGCAACCTTCGTCACCTGTCCGTCACCGCAATCGCCCACCAGCGTGATGTTTTTGCCCATCAGCTTGAATAGGGGCAGAGCGCGCTCGAAGGATTCCGGCGTGCCGCCGGCCATGATGCTGAGCGATGCGTTCTTCGCACCGACTTCTCCGCCGGAGACCGGCGCGTCGATATAGTCGGCCCCCGTTTCCCGGATCTTCTTCGCGAATTCCTTCGTGTCGATCGGCGAGATCGAGCTCATATCGATGACCAGCTTGCCCTCGCCGAGGCCGTAATAGACGCCGTTCTCGCCGAAGAGGACATCCTTCACTTCCGGCGTGTCCGGCAGCATCAGGATGATCGTGTCGACGGTCTCGGCAAGCGCCTTCGGCGTCTCCACGAGTTCCAGGCCGTGGTCAATGAGTTCCTGCCGCGGCGGGATGACGAATTTCGAGGTGATGATCCGATGGCCTGCATCCTGCAGGTGACGCGCCATCGGCGTGCCCATAATGCCCAGTCCGATGAAACCGATAGATGCCATTACTTAGCTCCTGATCTTGATGATGTCTGCGGATTGCCGGCGCGCGAGCTCGGCACCAAGCCAGTCGAGCCCCGCCGCCGCTGTCGTCAGCGGCTTGTATTCGCAGCCGATCCAGCCGTCGTAGCCGGCTGCCTCCAGCGCGTCGAAGACGAAGGGGTAGTTGATCTCGCCGGTGCCCGGCTCGTTGCGGCCGGGATTGTCGGCGAGTTGGATATGCGCGATCCGGTCCGAATGGCGCTTGTAAGTGCCGACCAACTCGCCCGCTGTGCGCTGCTGATGATAGAGATCGTACTGAATGAAGAGGTTGTCGCTGTCGACTTCCTCGATGATCGCGGCCGCCTGCCCGACCGTGTTCAAGTAGAAGTCCGGAATGTCGAGGCGGTTGATCGGCTCGATCAGCAGGCGGATGCCGTGCTTGCCAAGTTCGTTTGCCGCAAATTTCAGATTGGCAACGAGCGTCGTGCGCAACACGCTGTCCGGCACGCCATCGGGTGCGATGCCGACGAGGCAATTCACCTGGCAGCAGCCGAGCGCCGTCGCATAGTCGATGGCGCTTGCCACGCCCCGGCGAAATTCGTCGATACGGCCCGGCAGGATGGCGATGCCGCGCTCGCCGCCCGCCCAATCGCCGGCCGGCAGGTTATGCAGCACCTGCACGAGTCCATACTGGTCGAGAGCTGCGCGCAGCGCCGTCCTCTCGAATTCATAAGGAAAGAGAAACTCCACCCCCTCGAAACCAGCCTCGGCGGCGAGTGAAAAGCGGTCGAGGAACGGTACCTCGTTGAAGAGCATGGTCAGGTTTGCCGCGAATTTCGGCATGCGGTTACTCCTCTGGTTAATTGATCAGTCGAGCAGCGCGGCGGCGATCGCCGTCGGTGCATCCTCACCCCGTTCGGCGAGCTCCTCGAACTCGACGACCGCGTTGATATCCGCACCCATCGCGATGTTGGTGACGCGCTCCAGGATGAATTCGATGACGACCGGAACCCGATGTTCCTTCATCAGCGCCTCGGCCCGCTCGAAGGCATCGGCGAACTCGTTCGGGCTCCTCACCCGGATCGCCTTGCAGCCAAGTCCTTCCGCGACCGCCACGTGATCGACGCCGTAGCCTTTCTCCGCGTCGTCGCTCGCATTGATGTTTTCGAAGGCGAGGCTCACCTCGAAATCCATGTCGAAGCCCCGCTGCGCCTGGCGAATGAGGCCGAGATAGGAGTTGTTCACGACGACGTGGAGATAGGGGAGCTTGTGCTGCGCCCCGACCGCCAGTTCCTCGATCAGGAACTGGAAATCATAGTCGCCGGAGAGCGCCACGATCGGCCGGCTCGGATCGGCAGCGCGCACGCCGAGCGCTGCCGGAAGCGTCCAGCCGAGCGGGCCTGCCTGTCCGCAGTTGATCCAGTTGCGCGGTCGGTAGACATGCAGGAACTGCGCGCCGGCAATCTGGCTGAGGCCAATCGTGGTGACATAGCAGGTGTCGCGGCCGAAGGCCTTGTTCATCTCTTCGTAGACGCGCTGGGGTTTGAGCGGCGTCTCATCGAAATGGGTCTTGCGCAGCATGATGCGCTTGCGCTCGCGGCATTCGTCCGCCCATCCCGACCAGTCTCTGAGTTTGCCGGCCGTCTTCCATTCGGTCGCGACGTCGAGGAAGAGCTTGAGCGCGGCCCCCGCGTCCGAGACGATGCCGAAATCCGGCGCGAAGACGCGGCCTATCTGCGTCGGCTCGATATCGACATGGATGAACTTGCGGCCTTCCATATAGGTCGGAATATTGCCGGTATGACGGTTGGCCCAGCGATTGCCGATACCGAAGACGAAATCCGAGGCAAGCAGCGTCGCATTGCCGTAGCGATGCGCCGTCTGAAGTCCGCACATGCCGGCCATCAACGGATGATCGTCGGGGATCGTGCCCCAGCCCATCAGCGTCGGGATGACCGGAACGCCGGTGATCTCGGCGAACTCGACAAGCAGGTCGGAGGCATCCGCATTGATGATGCCGCCCCCGGCAACGATCAACGGCCGCTCCGCCGCGTTCAGCATTTCAATCGCCTTCTCGGCCTGCGCGCGCGTGGCGGCGGGCCTGTAGGGCTGAAGCGGTTCATAGGTGTCCGGATCGAACTCGATTTCGGCAAGCTGGACGTCAACCGGCAGGTCGATCAGCACCGGACCGGGCCGGCCCGAGCGCATCAGATGGAACGCTTTCTGAAATACGAAGGGAACGAGCGCCGGTTCCTTGACCGTAACCGCCCATTTGGTGACCGGCGCGGCGATCGCGGCAATGTCGACGGCTTGGAAATCCTCCTTGTCGAGGCGCGCCCGCGGCGCCTGGCCGGTAATGCAGAGGATCGGAATCGAATCCGCGGAGGCCGAGTAAAGTCCGGTGATCATGTCGGTGCCGGCCGGCCCAGACGTGCCAATGCACAGTCCGATATTGCCGTGCTTCGCCCGGGTATAACCCTCTGCCATATGCGAGGCGCCTTCGACATGGCGCGCCAGGATGTGGCGGATCGAGCCGCGCGCTTTCAGCGCCGAATAGAGCGGATTGATTGCGGCACCCGGCACGCCGAAGGCACAATCGATGCCTTCCTTCTCCAGAACATGAACCGCCGCATCAACGGCACGCATCTTGGTCATGGCAACTCCTCCTGTTCGAGGGTGATGCTAAACCATCCGGAGGCTTGTTCAACGCAAATATGGAAACCATTCCCATGATATGGAAATAATGATTTTCAAGAAAATTGGGAAAATCGAACGCAATCGCGGTAGAGCATTATGGTCGCCAGTGATTTGGAGAGGCCTATGGAATTGACGGTTAAGGGAAAGCGCGGACGCAAGGCCGCGGCAAATGCCGCTCCCTCCTCCGTCCAGGTGCTAGATCGGGCCCTGTCGCTCCTTGCGATCATCGCCGAGGGCGATGGCTCGACGCTGACCTCGCTCTCGGAACGCACCGGCATGGCGCCTTCGACGGTACACCGGCTGCTGACCTCGCTTGCCGGCCACGGCATGGTCACACATGACGGCGACACGGGCACCTGGACGATCGGCGTCAAGGCGTTCGCGATCGGCAATGCTTTCCTGCGCTTCCGCAAGCTCGGCGCGATCAGCCGGCCTTTCCTGCAGCACCTGATGGAGGAAAGCGGCGAAACGGCAAATATAGGCATCGAGGATAACGGTGAAGTCGTCTTCATCTCGCAAGTCGAAAGCCACGCGCCGATGCGCGCCTTCTTCCGGCCGGGCCGGCGGGGGCCTATCCATGCGTCGGGCATCGGCAAGGCGATCCTTTCGACCTGGTCCGACACCGAGATAGCTAATGCCTTCAACGACAGACCGCTCGCGCACTTCACCGACCGCACCCTCGACGCGCTGCCCGCTCTCATGGTCAACATCAAAGAAATCCGCGACCGCGGCTGGTCGCTCGATGACGAGGAGCAAACGCTCGGTATGCGCTGCATCGCCGCGCCGATCTTCAACGAGTATGGCGAGGCGATCGGCGGCATTTCAGTCTCGGGCCCCACGGTTCGCATCGACGATGAGAAGCTCGCAAGCCTCGGCCCGGTTGTACGCCGGACTGCGGACGAATTGACTTGCGCGATCGGGGGGCACAGGCCGGCACGGCGCTAGCGTGTCGATCTCTCCCAGAGCACGGGCTGCGACAAGGGCGGCTCCACAATCCACCACCGGGCTCGACCGAACCCGGTCCGACAGCCACTTCGACAGGCGAAAAAGATGAAGAGCAACTATTATTTCCCAGCGGGCGGGCACCCGCCGCAGACGAACCTTCTGACCGACCGGGCAGTGTTCACCGAAGCCTACGCCATCATCCCGAAGGGCGTCATGCGCGACATCGTCACGAGCCATCTCCCCTTCTGGACGAATACGCGGCTCTGGGTGCTCTCGCGACCGCTGTCGGGCTTCGCCGAGACCTTCTCGCAATATATCATGGAAGTAGGACCCTCGGGCGGGAGCGACCGGCCGGAAGCCGACCCGCGCGCCGAGGGCGTGCTGTTCGTCGTGGACGGCGAGTTCCGCCTGACGATCAACGGACAATCGCACCGGATGCAGCCCGGCAGCTATGCCTACATCCCGCCCGGCAGCGAATGGAGCCTGCACAACGACGGAACCACCGCCACCCGCTTCCACTGGATCCGCAAAGCCTATGAGAAGGTCGAGGGACTTCCCGTTCCCGATCCGATCGTCACCAACGAACGCGAGATCGCGCCGACGCCGATGCCGGACACGGACGGCCGCTGGGCGACCACCCGCTTCGTCGACCCTTCCGACATGCGCCACGACATGCATGTGACGATCGTCACCTTCGAGCCCGGCGGAACCATCCCCTTCATGGAGACCCATGTCATGGAGCACGGGCTCTACGTGCTCGAAGGCAAGGCGGTCTATCGCCTCAACTCCGACTGGGTCGAGGTCGAAGCCGGCGACTATATGTGGCTGAGAGCCTTCTGCCCCCAGGCCTGCTATGCCGGCGGGCCGGGCAAGTTCCGTTACCTGCTCTACAAGGACGTCAACCGCCATATGGCGCTCGGCACGCCCGGCCGCTTCGCCTGACCCGGCGCCGGGGAAGCTCCCGCCCCGGCTGACCGTGATATTGCGGCTTCCGCGGATCGGCCGTAGCCTTGGAGAATGGCGACATCGAAGCTCGAGGCCTACCGCAAGAAGCGGGATTTTTCGAAGACGCCGGAACCGGCCGGCCGCCTTGCCGGCGACGGCAACCGTTTCGTCGTGCATAAGCACCATGCGACATCCGATCACTACGACCTGAGGCTTGAGGTCGGCGGCGTGCTGAAAAGCTGGGCTGTGCCCAAAGGGCCGTCGCTCAACCCTGCCGACAAACGGCTGGCGGTCGAGACGGAGGATCATCCGCTCGACTATATCGACTTCGAGGGCGTGATCCCCGAGGGGGAATATGGCGGCGGGCCGATGATCGTCTGGGACACGGGTGTCTGGGCGCCGATGGACGACATTGACGAGAGCCTGCGCAAAGGCGCCTTCAAGTTTCGCCTTGCGGGCGAAAAACTCAAGGGCGGCTGGATGCTGGCGCGGCTGAAGCCGAAGCCCGGTGAAGAGGAAAAGCGCAACTGGCTTCTCTTCAAGGAGCGAGACCCGGCCGCCGACCCTTCCACGGACATTCTCGCCGCCCGGCCGGAAAGCGTCAAATCCGGGCGGCGGATCGAGGAACTGGTTGAGAAGCTTAAACCGCCTGCGAAGCCCGTCAAGCTCAACCCCGGCGCTCTTCCGGGAGCGGCGAAAGGGCCGATGCCGGCGAGGATCGGGCCACAGCTTGCCACGGCCACCGCCACCCCTCCAGACAGCATTGCGACTCGCGAGATCTGGCTGCACGAGATCAAATTCGACGGTTATCGCACCATGGCGTACAAGGCCGGAGACGAGGTGCGGCTTATCACCCGCGGGGGCCTGGATTGGACGAGGCGCTACGGCGACCTGCCGGAGGCATTCCGCCGCCTGCCGTGTCGCGAGGCCATCATCGACGGCGAGATCGTCGCGCTCGACGACCAAGGAGTCAGCCACTTCGCGCTTCTGCAGGAGGCACTCTCGAGCGGGGCAGAAAACAGGCTGGTCTTCTACGCCTTCGACATCGTCCATCTCGACGGCTGGAACCTCATGAACGTCCCGCTCGAACGGCGAAAGGAATTGCTGAAGCAATTGCTCGAGGCGCATGTATCGACAAGCTTTGCCATCCAGTACAGCGACCACGTCACCGGCGAAGGTCGCGCTTTCTACGCGCAAGCCTCCGAGATGGGCCTGGAAGGGATCATCTCAAAGCGCGCATCGGCGCCCTATCAGAGCGGACGCTCCAAGAGCTGGACCAAGACCAAGGCGCCCAAGGCGGATGATTTCGTCATTGCCGGCTATACCCTGTCGGAAGCCGCCGAAGGCATCGGCGCGCTGGCGCTGGGCGAGTGGGTGGACGGCGAACTGAAATATCGCGGCAAGGTAGGCACCGGCTTCGACGCCGCGATGCTCAAGCAGTTGCGGGAGAGACTGGAGCCGCTACGCGAGGGCGCGGCAAAGCTCGAAGGGGCGCCGAAGGAGATCATCTGGGTGCGGCCTGTGCTGACGGCACGCATCCACTACGGCAACCGCACGACGGACAACGTGCTTCGCCACCCGGTTTTCAAGGGACTTCGGGAGGTCGAGCTTTCGACGCCTGCGGCGACGGGCCGGACACGCCTGATCTCCGACGCCGACCTCGCCGGCATCTCCATCACCAATCCGACGCGCCGCCTGTTCGGCAAGTCCGGGCCCACCAAGCTCGATGTCGCCGTCTACTACGCCGCCGTCGGCGATTTCATGCTGCCGCACATCCTCGGACGCCCGGTCTCGCTCGTGCGCTGCCCGACGGGGCGGCCGCAAGACTGCTTCTTCCAGCGCCACCCCTTCACCGGCATGCCGCCTTCGGTGGCGGGTTTCGAGGCCATGAGTTCGGAGGGCGAGCCGAAAACCTATCTGTCGGTGGAGGACGCAAAGGGCTACTTGGCACTGGCGCAATTCGGTGTCGTCGAATTCCATAGCTGGGGGTCGACGCGAAAGCGGTTGGAAAAGCCCGATCGCGTCGTCTTCGACCTCGATCCGGGCGAAGGCATCGGCTGGCGCGAGGTGGTCGAGGCGGCCGTTCACATCAGGCAGGAGCTTGAAGCGCTCAATCTCATACCCTTCGTCAAGACGTCGGGCGGCAAGGGTATCCATGTGGTCGTGCCGATCAAACCGAAACATGAATGGAAGAAAGTGCACCAGGCGACCGGCGGCATAGCCGCCCGGCTCGCGGCTACCGCGCCGGAGACCTTCATCACCACGATGAGCAAGGGAAAACGTGCAAAGCGGATCTTCATCGATATCCATCGCAACGCCCGCGGGCATACCGCGGTTGCGCCCTATTCGCTGCGAGCCCGCACGAATCTGCCCGCGTCCACCCCACTCAACTGGAACGATCTTGAAACTATCGACGCCCCCGAGGATTTAAACTATTCTTCGCTTCCCGGCCTTCTGGCCACGTCCGGCGATCCCTGGGGCGAAATCGACGCATATGCCAGGGACTTGCCGCTCATGTCCGGGAAGTAACCGCGTTGCCGCGCAGGAGACCATCATGGCACCCAGGGCAAGTTGGAAAGGCTATCTGAGACTGAGCCTCGTGAGCTGTCCGGTACGGCTCTACCCAGCCACTTCGACGAGCGATCGCATCACTTTCAATCAGCTGCACAAGGACACGCACAACCGGATCAATATGAAACCGGTCGATCCGGAACTTGGCCTGGTGGAACGCTCAGACCTCGTCAAGGGCTACGAATACGAGGATAAGAAGTACATCCTCATCGAGGATTCCGACCTGGAAAGCGTCAAGATCGAATCCAACCACACGATGAATATCGAGGCCTTCGTCGAGGAAGAGACCGTGGACGTCATCTACCGCGACGCGCCCTATTACCTGGCGCCGGACGGTGCCATGGCGGAGGAGACCTTCATCGTGCTTCGCGAGGCGCTCCGCAGAACCGGCAAGCTCGCAATCGCACGCCTCGTGCTCTCGAGCCGCGAGCGCGTCGTCACCATCGGCCCGCGCGAGACCGGCATGTTCGTCTGCACCTTGCGCAACCCCAATGAGGTGCGCCGCACGGCCGATTACTTCGGCAACATCCCGGTCGGCAATCCCGATCCGGAAATGCTCGAGCTTGCAGAGGCGCTCATAAAGCAGAAGGTCACGGTCTTCGACCCGAAGAACTACGAAGACCGATACGAGGCGGCGCTGATGAAGATGATCCGCGAGAAGCTCAAGGGCCACAAGCCGATCATCGCGGCAGCGCCCGAACGCGGGAACGTCATCAATCTCATGGACGCGCTGAAGGCGAGCCTCTCGCAGGCAAAGCCGCCCGCCCCGAGCAAGAGCAAGGCTAAAGTCGAACCGGCCGCCCCGCAGACAGCAAAAACCGCCGCAACCAAGCGCGCACCAGCCAAGTCCGCCGCCAAGAAGAAGGCCTGATGGCGGTCGCAGGCCAAATATTCGGTTCATTCGGCGCGCTTTCGTCATTCCCGCGTCGGCTGCTCGCGAGAGAGGTCGAGCGGCAAGGCGGGCATCTGAGGCGCGGGGTCACGCGTCAGACCGCTTGCGTGGTCTTCGGCCGCGGTCTGCTGGCCAAGGCCACCGAGGCCGATATCCAGGCCCGGGTCGAACGCGAGGCCGGCGAGGATCGGCACCTCCTCAGCGAAAGCGGCTTCCTGCGGCTGCTCGGGCTGGCGCCCGCGACGTTAACGGCATCGCTGACGCGGCAATCGCTGATCGATCAGTCCGCGCTCGCCCCGCGCCTCGTCGACCTCCTCTCTCTGTTCGACGCCTTCGAGCATGACAGCGAGCCCTATTCGTTCCGCGACCTGATCCTTGCCCGCAAATATGCCGGATTGATTGCGAGCGGGGCCAGTTGGAGTGTGATCGCCCGATCCGTGCACCGTTCTGGGCAAATCGCGTCTCTGACTGCACTCTCGCTTCACCACCAAGGCAGCGACACGATCTATGCGCGTCGTGCCGAAGGCCTGAGCGAGCTTGACGGCCAATTGCTGCTCGCCCTCGACGTTCCGGACGAACTGGCGCTCGAAGAACTTTTCGCCGAGGCCGAAGAGGCCGAAGAGGCGGGCGACTACGACGAGGCGGCGGCGATCTACCGGCGCTACCTCGCCATCGATCGCACGGATTCCGTCGCCGCCTTCAACCGCGCCAATTGCCTGATGGCGGCCGGCCGCGAAACGGAGGCCGTGCATGACTATGTCCGCGCGCTCAAGCTCGATCCCACTTTCGCCGAGGCCTGGTTCAACCTTGCCGGACTCGTCAGCGAGCGAGGCCACATCAACGCCGCCCGCCGGCACCTGGCAAAGGCGATCGCGCTTGACGGCGAATATGCGGACGCGGTCTTCAACCTGGCAAAGCTCGAATTTGATGCCGGCAATCTCGGCGAAGCACGGCGCTGGTGGATCCGCTATCTCGAGCTCGACAGGGACTCCGAATGGGCTCGCACGGCCGAGCGCGGCGTGCGGTTCGTGAACCTTCACCTGTTATCGAAGACGGCGGGCTGAGATGGGCGCAAATTTTCTGTTCGACGGTCCGCAGGATGCGCCCGCCACCATTCTTCTCGCCCATGGCGCCGGCGCGCCGATGGATTCGGCCTCGATGACGGCCACAGCCCTGGCACTTGCCGGTGCCGGCTTCCGCGTCGCCCGCTTTGAATTCGGCTACATGGCGGCGCGCCGGTCGGCCGAGGGCCGGAAGCCCCCGCCTCGCGCCGAAACATTGAAGCCGGAATACGAGGCCGCCGTGGCCGCGCTCGCCGCCACCGGGCCGCTCGTCATCGGCGGCAAATCGATGGGCGGACGCGTCGCCAGCATGATCGCCGACGACCTTTACGCCGCGGGGAAAATCGTCGGGCTGCTCTGCCTCGGCTATCCGTTCCACCCGCCGGCCAAACCGGAGCAGCTCCGCACCCGCCACCTCGCAGAACTCCGGACGCCGACGCTGATCTGCCAGGGAACACGGGATGAATTCGGCACACGGGAAGAGGTGCAGGGCTATACGCTCTCCGACCCGATCGAAATCCTCTGGCTAGAGGACGGCGACCACGACCTCAAACCCCGCAAGCGCATATCCGGCTTCTCGACCGCCGATCATCTGAAGAGGGTGGCCGAAGCGGTCGGCGGCTGGATCGGAACCCTCGTCCGCTGAGCCGGCCGCGCCATGAAGCTCGCCACCTTCAACATCAATGGCGTGAACAAGCGGCTCGAAAACCTCCTCGCCTGGCTGGAAGAGGCCGAGCCCGATGTCGTTTGTCTGCAGGAACTGAAGGCGACGGATGAGCAATTCCCGAGATCGGCGATCGAAAGCGCCGGCTACGGCGCCGTCTGGCGCGGGCAGTCGGCCTGGAACGGCGTCGCGATCCTCGCCCGGAACGTCGAACCGATCCTGACGCGCGCCGAATTGCCCGGCGACCCGTCCGACAGCCAGAGCCGCTATATCGAGGCGGCCGTCAACGGGATTCTTGTCGTCTCGCTCTACGCTCCGAACGGCAATCCGCGGCCAGGACCGAAATTCGACTACAAACTCGCCTGGCATGCGCGTTTTGCCCGCCATGCGGCAACGCTCTTCGAAACCGGCCTGCCGGTCGTGCTCGCCGGCGACTACAATATCGTACCCGAGCCGCACGACATCTACCCGACCCACTCCTACGACGACAATGCCCTCGTGCAGCCGGAAAGCCGTGCAGCCTTTCGAGACTTGCTCGACCAGGGCTGGACCGACGCCCTGCGCAAGCGCTGTCCGGATGAAGAACTCTTCACTTTCTGGGACTATCGCCGCAACCGCTGGCAGCGCAATTGGGGCCTTCGCCTCGACCACATCCTCTTGAGCCGCAAACTCGCGCGCCGGCTTACCGCCGCCGGAATCGACCGGGCCGTCCGCGGCCGCGAGAACGCCAGCGACCACGCGCCGGTATGGATCTCGCTGCTAAGCTAGGCCCACTGCATGTTTTTCCCTAAGTCGGCCTCGGTTTAAGGAAAAAGACATGCAGCAATTCTTTGGGCGCCTGATGAGAGGCGCGGCGCTGTAGGAGCGAGGCTACTATTTGGGTCTGGTGGTCCCCCGCCAATCGTGCACGATAGGAAGAGAGCGACAGGGAGATAGACGATGACGAAAGTGACTGTGGGTTTCATCGGGCTCGGGCTCATGGGTCAGGGCATGGCAGCGAATATCCTGAAGAAGGGTTGGCCGCTCACGGTCATGGCGCACCGCAACCGGGCGCCGGTCGAAGCGCTTGTCGCCGATGGCGCAAGGGAGGTGAGGACGCCGCGCGAGATGGCGGAAGGTTGCGACGTCATCGTGCTGTGCGTCACCGGTTCGCCGGAAGTGCTTGCAGTGATTGAAGGTGCGGATGGCATCGCGGCCGCAGCGCGGCCGGTCACCATCGTCGATTGCTCCACCTCCGATCCGTCCGTCACCATGAAGCTTGCCGCGGATCTCGCCCGCAAGAATATCACGCTCGTCGATGCGCCGCTCAGCCGCACGCCGGCGGACGCGGCCGCCGGCACGCTCGACGTCATGGTCGGAGGCGTGGAGGAGGACCTGCGCCGGATTCGGCCGGTGCTCGAATGTTTTGCCGGCCGCATCGTCCATACGGGTCCGACCGGCACCGGCCATACGATGAAGCTTCTCAACAACTTTCTGTCGATGGGCTATGCCGCGCTTTATTCCGAGGCGCTGATGCTCGGCCGCCAGGCCGGGCTTACGCCGCAAGTCTTCGACAGCGTCATTCGCGGCGGGCGCATGGATTGCCCCTTCTACCAGACCTTCTTCCGCTGGGTACTGGAGCGCGATCCGAATGCGCATAAATTCGCGATCCGCAACGGCTTCAAGGACATGAGCTATCTCGCGGGCTTCGCCAATGCCTGCGGCGCGGCAAACCCGATCGGCGCGGCCGTGCGCAACTCCTTTGCCCAGGCGGTCGGCGCCGGCCGGGGCGAGGACTATGTGCCGATGCTGTCGGACTTCATCGCCGAGGCGAATGGCTTGCCCAAGCAGGAGTGACACGCCGCAGTCGGCACTTCGATTGCCGGTCACCGCCGCGACCACCTGCGCAATGAGAGAATACCATCATTGCCGAAATATTATCTCGCATAAATGCGAGACCGACGACCGCATGCGGCTTTGACTGCCTGCGCTCAAATGGCAAATGTGCCTTCGATCAAAATGGAACAAACGTTCCGATCCTGCACGGCAGCCAATCGAAACATTCCTGGAGGAAACATTCATCATGACGGCCCTTCCTTTTGCGCTCAATCATATGACGGCGCCGAACCTGCCGCTCGACGCCTTTTTCGAACTCGCGAAGTCCCTTGGAATTTCGGCCGTAGAGATCCGCAACGACCTTGCCGGCAACGCCATTCTCGACGGGACGAAGCCGGAGGCGGTAAAGACGCTCGCTGAAAAGCACGGCCTGAAAATCATCTCGATCAACGCCCTGCAGCGCTTCAACGAGTGGAACGCGGCGCGCGACGCCGAGGCGCGCGACCTCATCGCCTATGCCCGCGATTGCGGCGCCCAGGCGCTCGTATTGGTCCCCGTCAACGACGGCAGCGGCCAGGCGGATGGGGAACGCCAGGCGAACCTCAGAACGGCGCTCGAGGCGCTCAAGCCGCTTCTCGACGAGGCGGGGATCATCGGCCTCGTCGAGCCCTTGGGCTTCAAAATCTGCTCGCTGCGCTCGAAATCCGAAGCGGCCGAAGCGGTTCGCGAGATCGGCGGATCGACCTTCCGCCTCGTGCACGACACCTTCCACCACCACCTTGCCGGCGAAGATGCATTCTTTCCTGAACTGACGGGGCTGGTGCACATTTCCGGCGTCGCGGACGATGCCGTTGCCGTCGCCGACATGCGCGATCCGCACCGTGTGTTGGTCGACGCCGCGGACCGGCTGGACAATGCGGGCCAGATCCGGCGCCTTCGCGCAGAGGGGTATGAAGGTACCTTCTCCTTCGAGCCTTTCGCTCCTTCGGTGCATGGCCTGAGCGACCCGGCAGAAGCCGTGCGCGAAAGCATGACCTATTTGCAGGCGCAGGCCTGATTGCCGCACGCGAGGTCAAGAGCGGAAATCGATCCGGGCGTTGCAAGATAGGCTTGACGGCGCCCGGATAAAATGGAATACATATTCCGTCACGACAAACCGCTAGTTTGTTTGTTCCGTTTTCAGCGGAGGGAAGTGGAACACTGCTTCCGGGTGGGGATGAGCTTGATCTGAAAGGATCGAATTTCCGGCCAACGAGAGTAAGGTGTCGCCGGCACCGAATGTGGAGGAGAAAGACAATGAAGAAATTTATCCTGGGCACCGCCATCGCCGTCATGATGTCGACGGCTGCGCATGCGGAGACCATCGGCGTTTCGATGGCGCTCTTCGACGACAATTTCCTGACGGTCCTGCGCAACGGCATGCAGGACTACGCCGAGACGATCGACGGCGTCGAACTGCAGATCGAAGACGCCCAGAACGACGTCGCCAAGCAGCAGAGCCAGATCCAGAACTTCATCGCTGCCGGCGTCGACGCCATCATCGTCAACCCGGTTGACACCGACGCCACCGCGGCCCTGTCGAAGATTGCCGAAGATGCCGGCATTCCGCTGGTTTATGTCAACCGCGAGCCGGTGAACATCGACACGCTCCCGGAAAAGCAGGCCTTCGTCGCTTCCGACGAACGCGAATCCGGCACGCTTCAGACGCAGGAAGTCTGCAAGCTGCTCGGCGGCAAGGGCAAGGCCGTGGTGATGATGGGCGAACTGTCCAACCAGGCTGCCCGCATGCGCACCAAAGACATCCATGACGTCCTTGGGACAGACGCCTGCAAGGGCATCGAGGTCGTCGAAGAGCAGACCGCGAACTGGTCGCGTACCCAGGGCTCCGACCTCATGACCAACTGGCTTTCGGCCGGTATCGAGTTCGATGCCGTCATCGCCAACAACGACGAAATGGCAATCGGCGCCATCCAGGCACTGAAGGCCGCCGGCCGCTCGATGGACTCGGTCGTCGTTGCCGGCATCGATGCCACGCAGGATGCGCTTGCCGCGATGGCTGCCGGCGATCTCGACGTGACTGTCTTCCAGAACGCCGCCGGTCAGGGCAAGGGTTCGGTCGATGCCGCCCTCAAGCTCGCCAAGGGCGAGTCGGTTGACAAGAAGGTCTACATTCCCTTCGAACTGGTTACGAAGGACAACCTCGCCGACTACCAGGCAAAGAACTGATCGTTCTCCGGGAGCGCGGCCGACGCCGCGCTTCCCCTAGAAACAAGTCCCGCCCGAGGCTCTGAAAGAGCCCATTAGAAGGCACTTCCGCCCGCCGCGAGGACGTTCCGGTCGATACCGGAAAATGGGAGGCAATGAGAATGACGCTCAGTCCCACGACGATGGCAGCCGTGCGCGCCAGCGGTGCCATACCCAATGCCGAATATCTCCTGACTGCTGAAGGCGTCCGCAAGGAATTCCCGGGGGTCGTCGCGCTCGACGACGTCGAGTTCAAGCTGAAGCGCGGCACCGTCCATGCGCTGATGGGCGAAAACGGCGCCGGCAAGTCGACACTGATGAAAATCCTCGCCGGCATCTACCACCCGGACAAGGGTTCGGTGAAACTCAGGGGTGTCGATATCCAGTTGCAGTCGCCGCTCGATGCGCTGGAGAACGGTATCGCCATGATCCATCAGGAACTGAACCTGATGCCCTTCATGACGGTCGCCGAAAACATCTGGATCCGCCGCGAGCCGAAGAACCGCTTCGGCTTCGTCGACCACGGCGAGATGCGCCGCATGACGGCAAAGCTCTTCGAGCGCCTGAAGATCCACCTCGACCCGGATATCGAGGTCCGCCACCTCTCTGTCGCCAACCGGCAGATGGTGGAAATCGCCAAGGCCGTCTCCTACGAGTCCGACGTTCTCATCATGGACGAGCCGACCTCGGCGCTGACCGACCGCGAGGTGGCGCATCTCTTCGAGATCATCCGCGACCTGCGCTCGCAGGGCATCGGCATCGTCTACATCACGCACAAGATGAACGAGTTGTTTGAGATCGCCGATGAATTCTCGGTGTTCCGCGATGGCAAATATATCGGCACCCATGCCTCGAGCGAAGTGACCCGCGACGACATCATCCGCATGATGGTCGGCCGCGAGATCACCCAGATGTTCCCGAAGGAGGAGGTGCCAATCGGCAACGTCGTCCTTTCGGTGAAGAACCTGACGCTCGACGGCGTCTTCCAGGACGTCTCCTTCGACGTGCGCGCCGGCGAAATCCTCGGCCTCGCCGGCCTCGTCGGCTCCGGCCGCTCGAACGTCGCCGAAACGCTGTTCGGTGTCACCCCGGCAAGCTCGGGCACGATCTCGATCGACGGCAAAGAACTTGTCATCGACTCCCCCAATACGGCGATCCGCAACCGGATGGCGTTCCTGACCGAAGACCGCAAGGATACCGGTTGCCTATTGATTCTCGACATTCTCGAGAACATGCAGATCGCCGTGCTGCAGGACAAGTTCGTCAAGGGCGGCTTCGTCAGCGAGAAGGAGGTTGCCGCCGCCTGCGAGGAAATGAGCCGTAAGCTGCGCGTCAAGACGCCCAACCTGCATGAGCGCATCGAGAACCTTTCGGGCGGCAACCAGCAGAAGGTGCTGATCGGCCGGTGGCTGCTCACCAATCCGCGCATTCTCATTCTCGATGAACCGACGCGCGGCATCGACGTCGGCGCCAAGGCCGAAATCCATCGGCTTGTGACCGAACTCGCCCGCAACGGCGTCGCCGTCGTCATGATCTCGTCGGAAATGCCGGAAGTGCTCGGCATGAGCGACCGGATCATGGTGATGCATGAAGGCCGGGTCACAGGCTTTCTCGACAGGGCGGAAGCCACCCAAATCAAGGTCATGGAACTTGCCGCGCGCTAGGCGCGTGATGCCGACCGCAGGGAGGAATGAAAAGTGGACACCAATATCGCTGCACATAGGACGACTGCGCCGCTCGCCGGAGCGAAACGGCGCATGCCGCCCGAGTTCAATATTTTCCTGGTGCTGATTGGGATCGCGCTGGTCTATGAAATTCTCGGCTGGCTTTTCGTCGGCCAGAGCTTCCTCATGAATTCCCAGCGCCTGACGATCATGATCCTCCAGGTCTCGGTGATCGGCATCATCGCCGTCGGCGTCACGCAGGTGATCATCACCGGCGGCATCGATCTGTCGTCCGGCTCCGTCGTCGGCATGACGGCGATGATTTCGGCGAGCTTTGCACAGGCCTCCACCTGGCCGCGTGCACTCTATCCTTCGCTTACCGACCTGCCGGCAATCGTGCCGATCGGCATCGGCGTCGGAATTGGCTTCGTGGCCGGCTTCATCAACGGCCAATTGATTGCCAGGACGAAGATTCCGCCCTTCATCGCCACCCTCGGCATGATGGTGTCGGCGCGCGGTGTCTCCAAGTGGTACACCAAGGGTCAGCCGGTTTCCGGCCTCACCGAAGAGTTCAACTTCATCGGCACGGGCATCTGGCCAGTCGTGGTCTTCCTCGTCGTCGCGCTCATCTTCCACATTGCGCTGCGCTATACGCGCTACGGCAAGTTTACCTATGCGATCGGCGCCAATGTCCAGGCGGCGCGCGTCTCGGGCATCAATGTCGAAGCACATCTAGTCAAGGTCTATGCGATTGCCGGCATGCTGGCGGGCCTCGCCGGCGTCGTCACCGCTGCCCGCGCCCAGACTGCCCAGGCCGGCATGGGTGTCATGTACGAGCTCGATGCGATCGCCGCGACCGTCATCGGCGGCACCTCGCTGACCGGCGGCGTCGGCCGCGTCACCGGCACGGTCATCGGCACCGTCATCCTCGGCGTGATGACCTCCGGCTTCACCTTCCTCCGGGTGGACGCCTACTACCAGGAAATCGTCAAGGGGATGATCATCATCGCCGCCGTCGTCGCCGACGTCTATCGCCAGAAAGGCCGCAAGAAGGCGTAAGCACTTTTCTGCTCTCCCAGCGCAGTGCCTGGCCGGGATGAAGAAATTCGTCCCGGCATTTTTCTGTCTGCAGGCCTCTCTCGATCGGCGCCCCGCGGGCGTCCACGATCCCTCGACGCCTCATGCTGCAGGAAAGGTTACGGTCACCTTCAGCCCTCGACCACCCGCGCCGTCTTCCAGCCGCATCGCGCCACCGTAGAGAGCAGCGATCTCCTCGACGATTGGCAGACCGAGACCCGTGCCGGGCGACTCGTTGCCGCCCCGCCGGAAACGCTTGAGCACGGCTTCGCGTAGTTCCTGTCTGATGCCCGGGCCGTTATCCTCGACCTCCAGGGCGACATAGCCCTTGCGCCCTTCGACGCGCACGGTCACCTCGGCGCCGCGACCGGCATAGAGGAGCGCGTTTCCAATGAGATTCTTCAGCAGTTCTCCGACGAGAAGGGGTTCGGCCCGGATGCGGTGCTCCCCTTCTCCGGCAAAGCCGAGGTCGATATCCGCATCGCCCGCTGCCGGCACATGCTCGGCGGTTATGGCGCGCGCAAGCCCCGCAAGTTCGATCCGCTCCGTCCCGCGCGCCTTTTCCTTCGCCGCCGCGTCGATCTTCGCCATCAGGAGCAATTGCGCGAGAATACGCTCCGCATTGGCGACCGCCTCGTCGGCCTTCAGCGCGGCGCCGCGCGCCTCCTCGAGCGTTGCCGCGCGGCGCGCCAGCGCAAGCTGTGTCCGGATGATCGCGAGCGGCGTCCGCAACTGATGGCTGGCATTGCCGGTGAAGTTGCGAAGGGCGTCCAGGGCCGACTGCAGGCGCACCATGAAGGAATTGACCGTATCTACCAACCCCTGCACCTCGCTGGGCACGCGCTCGCGGATCGGATGGAGGTCGTCTGGACTACGCTCGGCGATCGCATCGCCGAGGCGATAAAGCGGCCGCAGCGAGAAGGTGACGGCAATCCAGACGATCACCGCGGCACCTGCAATCATCAGTCCGAGGCGCAGGGCCGAATGCAGCAGGATTGTCTGGGTCAGCTGGCGTCTGGCGATCGTCGTCTCGGCTACCGTCACCACGAAGGGCACGGAGTTGACCCCTGTCGAAGCGGAGCGCCGAAGCACTGCGAGCCTGATGGGCTCACCTCGGAACGCCGCGTCGGCAAAGCGCGTCGACTGGCCCCCGGGCTCCTCAGGCGAGGGCAACGTCTGATAGCCGGTAATGAACCGCCCCGGAGGACCGTCCACCCGATAGAAAACCCTGTCCTGCGCGGCCGACGTCAGCATTTCGAGTGCCACATAGGGAATATCGACCTGCAGCGTGCCATCCTCGGCGACGACGACCCGCTCCGCAATCGCAAGCGCCGAACCCGCGAGGACGCGGTCCGAGACGGAATTTGCCGTTTTGACGGCTTCCCGATAGGTGTCGATCAAGGCGATGACGCCAATGACGGCAGTCGAAATGAGAAGCCAGCCGAGCAGCCTGCGCCGGAGCGAATAGACCACGGTCCTCATTCGGAATTGGCCGCCTTCTCGAGATAATAGCCGATGCCGCGCGCGGTGCGCACGGTCAGGCCGTATGGTGCGAGACGCTTGCGCAGGCGGCTCACATATTGCTCGATCGCATTGGCGCTGAGATCATCGTCGAGGCCAGTAAGCGACTGCACGATCGCATCCTTCGCGACCACCTTGCCGGCGCGCATGAAAAGTAGTTCGAGCAGGCCGAGTTCGCGCGCGGGAATTTCGATCGGCACGCCGCCGGCGGAGAAGCTGCGGGCGGTGAGGTCCAGCGAGACGCTGCCGTAGCTGACGATCGAACTGCGCAGGCCCGCCTGGCGCCGCAACAGGACGCGCACACGCGCTTCGAACTCGCCGATGTCGAAGGGCTTGATCAGATAATCGTCGGCACCGAGATCGAGTCCCTTCACCCGCTCCTCCGGCGAACCGCGTGCCGTCAGGATCAGGACAGCCGCCCGGTTCTGGCGCCCCCGCATCGCGCGCAGTACGTCGAGCCCGTCCATTTCCGGCAGATTGAGATCCAGGATCACCAGGTCGAAGGTCTCGGCCGCAGCGACGGCATGCGCCGACGCGCCGTCTCCCACGACGTCGACCGCATAGCCGCTTCCGCGCAGGAGCGTCGAAAGGCCCTCCGCCAGGGCCCGATTGTCCTCAACAAGCAAGATACGCAAGTATCGCCTCCCCCCTGGGATCACTCTATCGATCGCAACCTTTCTTGTGAACGGCGTCCGCGTCAGGCATTGTGAAATTATGCGCTGCTTGATTTCTTTCGCTTTTTGGTTGCTGTCGGCGTCGCTCGCCTGCGCGGCGGCGGTGCTCTTCCCGGCTGCGTCCGGTAATCCCGCCGCGCCCGTTCTCGTCGTCTACTCCTCGCTTGACGAGCCGCTGGCGCGACCGATGATCCTTGGCTTCCAAAAGGCCAACCCCGATGTGGCCGTACGCTACGAGGACATGCTGACGGGGGAGATATACGACCGAATTGTCGAGGAGACCGACTCGGGGAAGAAAACGGCCGATTTCGCTTTTTCCTCGGCGATGGACTTGCAGGTCAAGCTCAGCAATGACGGCTACGCCCAGCGTAGCGACGTGCCCATGAGCGCACGTTGGCCGGACTGGGCGAATTGGCGCAACACCGCCTATGCCCTCACCTTCGAGCCGGCGGTCTTCGTCTACCACAAGCCGAGTTTCACCGAAGAGCCCCCGCCGTCAACGCGCGCGGAATTGGTCGAGTATCTGGAGCGGGCAGAAACTGCCGTATTCGGCCGCGTCGGCACCTATGACATCGAGCGATCGGGGGTCGGCTTCCTCTTCATGGCGCGCGATCAGGAACAGTTCGGCGATATCTGGAGCGTGATCCGAGCGATGGGGGCGGCCGGCGTCAAGCTCTATTCGACCAGCCAGGCGATCCTGGAGCGCGTGGCGGACGGCCGCTTCGTCCTCGGCTACAACATCTTAGGCTCCTATGCCGCCGACTGGGCCTCGCGCGACCCCGACCTCGGCATCGTACTGCCGAAGGACTACACCGTGGTGATGTCGCGCATCGGGTTGGTGCCGCAAGCGGCCGCCACTCCGGAGCTCGGCCGACGCTATCTGGAGTTTTTCATGTCCAAGGAAGGCCAGACGATCATGGCGCGCGAACTGCAGATTCCCGCAGTCAGCCCCGAGGTCGCCGGCGAGAACACGGCCAACACGATGCGGGAGATGCTCGGAGGTCAGTTGAAACCGGTACCGGTCAGTCCCGGCCTGATGGTCTATCTCGACCAGGTCAAGCGTGCCCGCCTGATCGCTCGCTGGAACGAGGCGCTCAGACAGCAGTGAAATTATCGACAGCCGAAGCAAAGCGTTTACGCGACAAGCCCTTGATGTCAGGTTAATGTCAGCTTTCTATGATGGCTTTACGTCGTCGGCGGACCGTGGAGGCGGGTGCCGGCGGCGCATCGGGAGGAAGGGCGCCAATCCCGTCGGAGGCTACCGCCCTGACGTCAGCTGTCCGTTTCTCCCGTTCGCAACGACAGTCACATGTGCGGGAATGTACCCGCGCGCTCACGGAGGAACGACTTTGAAACACTTTTTCCTGGCATCCATTCTCGCCGGCGCCCTCGCGCTGCCCGCCTATGCTGCTGACTACACGATCATTGCGCCGGCAAATCCCGGCGGCGGTTGGGACCAGACGGCCCGTTCGCTGCAGACCGTGATGCAGCAGGAAGGCATTTCCGGCAACGTGCAGGTGCAGAACGTTCCGGGCGCAGGCGGCACCATCGGCCTTGCCCAGTTTGCGAGCCAGCAGAAGGGCAACCCGAATGCGCTGCTCGTCGGCGGCTACGTCATGGTCGGCGCGATCCTGACCAACAATTCTCCCGTCACGCTCAAGGACGTTACCCCGATCGCGCGCCTGACCGGCGAATACGAGGCGATCGTCGTTCCGGCTTCGTCCGAAATCCAGACAATGTCTGACCTCGTCGAGGCGCTTAAGAAGGATCCGGGCGCCGTCTCCTGGGCGGGCGGTTCGGCCGGCGGTACCGACCATATCACCGTCGGCCTGGTCGCAAAGGCTGCCGGCGTCGATCCGACGAAGATCAATTACATCGCCTATTCCGGCGGGGGCGAAGCGCTGGCCGCAATCCTCGGCAGCCAGGTGACCGCCGGCATCTCGGGCTATGGCGAGTTCGAATCACAGATCAAGGCCGGCGCCCTCCGTCTGCTTGCCGTCTCCAGCGCCGAGCGCATCGAAGGCATCGATGCCCCGACCTTGAAGGAATCCGGCCTCGACGTGGTCGTCGAGAACTGGCGCATGATCGCCGCGGCCCCTGGTCTCACCGAGGAACAGGAAGCCGCCATCACCGCGGATATCGAGAAGGTCGCCAAGTCCGCCGCCTGGCAGGACGTCCTGAAGACCAAGGGCTGGCAGGACACCTATCTCGCCGGTGATGCCTTCGAAGAACAGCTTACAAAGGACATTGCCGCCACCGAAGCCGTTCTGAAGGACATCGGGCTGGTAAAATGAACCAGGGAAACCACCCTTCGACCCAGACGCGCCGCCCTGATTGGGCGGCGCTCACCATCGCCGCCGTGCTGGCGGTTATTGCGGGCGTCATTTTCTGGGACGTGTCCCGCCTGACAGGTCTCGCCGGCTATTCTCAAGTCGGCCCGACCACTGTGCCCTATGCAATTGCCTTCTGTCTCATCGCACTGGCGGTGTGGACGGCAGTCGAGGCGCTGAGGGGCGACTTCCCCGAACGCGACCATCAGGAGATCGGCCCGGTCGCCTGGATCGTCGGCGGGCTTGTGGCGCAGATGCTGCTCCTGAACACGCTCGGTTTTTCGATCGCTACTGGCATGCTTTTCGCGCTTGCTGCGCGCGGCTTCGGCAAGCGCAAGCTGTGGCTGTCGGTGCCGATCGGCATCGCCTTCAGCTTTGTCGTGTGGGTGATCTTCGCCAAGCTCCTGCAACTGTCGCTGCCGGCAGGACCACTTGAACGCCTGTTCTTCTAAAGAGGCCGCCGGACCATGGGTACTTTTGATTTCCTGATGCAGGGGCTGCTGGTTGCTGCCCAGCCGATGAACCTGCTCTACGCGCTGATCGGCGTGACGCTCGGCACCGCCGTCGGCGTGCTGCCGGGCATCGGCCCGGCTCTCACGGTCGCGCTGCTGCTGCCAGTCACCTATCAGCTAGATCCCGCCGGCTCGCTGATCATGTTTGCCGGCATCTATTATGGCGGCATGTATGGCGGTTCGACCACATCGATCCTGCTCAACACGCCTGGCGAAAGCGCCTCGATCGTCACGGCGCTCGAGGGCAACAAGATGGCCCGCGCCGGACGCGGCGGCCCTGCGCTCGCGACAGCCGCGATCGGCTCCTTCGTCGCCGGCCTGATCGCGACGATGGGGCTAGCCTTCATCGCCCCCTATATCGTTAAGCTGGCGCTCGTCTTCGGCCCTCGCGAATATTTCGCGCTCATGGTCCTCGCCTTCGTCACCGTGTCCTCGGCCTTCGGCGACTCGGCCCTGCGGGGGCTCACCTCGCTCTTCGTCGGCCTTACCTTCGCCATCATAGGCATCGACCAGCTGACCGGGCAGACGCGCCTTTCCTTCGGCGTGCCGGACCTGCTGGACGGCATCGAAGTGACGACGCTCGCCGTTGCCATGTTTGCGATTGGCGAAAGCCTCTTCATCGCTGCCCAGGGCGACCGCGGGCCCGACAAGGTCGAGGCCGTCCGAGGTTCGGTCTGGATGAGTGCCGCGGACTGGGCGCGTTCCTGGAAGCCTTGGTTGCGCGGCACGTTCATCGGCTTTCCGATCGGCGCGATGCCGGCAGGCGGCGCCGAAATCGGCACGTTCCTGTCCTATGCGGCCGAGAAGCGCCTGACCAAGCACCCGGAGGAATTCGGCAATGGCGCGATCGAAGGCGTCGCCGGACCGGAAGCCGCCAACAACGCCTCCGCCGCCGGCACGCTGGTGCCGCTCCTGACCCTCGGCCTGCCGACCACGGCGACCGCCGCAATCATGCTGGCCGGCTTTCAGCAATTCGGCCTTCAGCCGGGACCGCTGCTCTTTGCTACCAACCCGCAACTGGTCTGGGGCCTGATCGCCAGCCTGCTTATCGCCAATTTCATGCTGCTGGTCCTCAACCTGCCGCTGATCGGCCTCTGGGTGAGACTTCTGACGATCCCGAGGCCGTGGCTCTACGCCGGCATCCTGTTGTTCGCGACGCTCGGCACCATCGGCGCCAACCCCTCCGTGTTCGAACTCGGCATGCTGCTCGCCTTCGGCCTGCTCGGCTATATCATGCGCGTCTTCGGCTATCCGATCGCACCGGTGGTCGTCGGCCTGATCCTCGGGCCGCTCGCCGAGCAGCAGTTGCGCCGGGCGCTGTCGATCAGTCAGGGGGATGTCACCGTGCTCTTCACCTCGCCGATCGCAGCGGTGCTGCTGGTGATTGCTGCGCTCGCGTTCATCGTGCCGCTGATCATGCGGGCACGCGGGCGCGGCGACGTGCTGACGCAACTCGCCGCCAGCGAAGACTGACCCGCGCTCTGGACGAGATTCAGGCCCGGCCGGCAAACCCGGCCGGGCCTGCTTGCGTTGCATGGCTGGGCTGAGGTTTTGTGCATTGCAAAAGACGCCCTGGACGCCCATCTTCAACTCATAAAAGCAAGGAAAGTGAGCAAAGAGATGAGCAAGAACCGCATGGGTTTCATTGGCCGCGCCTTCGCCGTGCTTGGAGCAGCAACCGCGGCAGCCGCGGCTGTCGAAGGCAACCGTCGCCCGCGCGAGCGGGATCTCCGCACACTCGGCATCGACCCGGCGAACTTCCCGGACACCCGCCGGGGCTGACACGATATCGGCGCTGAGAAGGCGGCCGACCATCAACTACAGCGCCGCGCGTCTTATCAGACGCCCAAAGGTCGCTGTAGCACTTGAATTGCTGCATGTCTTTGTCCTGAAAAGGGGACATGCGGTAGATGCGCGGCGGCTGGCGCTGCCGCGGCCAAGCCGCAAATTCCCCGGTCCCAGCAGCCGGTTCTGTTCCCGCAAAAGAGCTCGATTGACCGACCGCGCCCCCCAGGCTTGACCGGCAGCACCTGAGTGCGATCATCACCGTATGATCAATGCTGTGCTTCTGGACCTTGCGGGGGTCGTCTATGATGGCAACAGGGCCATTTCCGGAGCGGCGGAAGCCGTTTCCCGCCTGCGCGCGTCCGGTCTTCCACTCCGTTTCGTCAGCAACACCACCCGCTCGACGAAGCATGCGGTACTCGAACGGCTCGCAAATCATGGGCTTTCCGTTTCGAGCGAGGAACTGTTCACGCCCGCCGAGGCGGCGTGCAACTGGCTTCGCGATCACCGCCGATCGCCACACCTTCTGGTTCACCCCGACCTCAATTCCGATTTTCACGACCTTCCCGTGACCGACCAAAAGGCAGTAGTCGTCGGCGACGCGGGCGACGCCTTCCACTACAGGTCGCTGAACGAGGCGTTCCGGCAGCTGATCGGCGGCGCCGAATTGCTGGCGCTCGCGCCGAACCGGACATTCAAGGATGAAGACGGACAATTGAGCCTCGATGCGGGCCCCTTTGTCGCGGCGCTTGAATATGCGAGCCAGACAAAGTCGATCGTGCTCGGCAAGCCGGCGCCCGATTTCTTCCGTTCTGCACTCGCCACCATTCCCTGCCCGGCGGCGGAAGCCGTAATGGTCGGAGACGACGCTGAAACCGATGTCGCCGGTGCGCTCAGAGCCGGCCTGGGACAAGCGCTTCTGGTGCGCACGGGCAAGTATCGCGAGGGTGACGAGGCGCGTTTCGAGCCGTCCCCGACCGCAACGGTGCGCGATATTTCGGCCGCTGCCGACTGGATCCTTGCGCAAGGGGGCGCCTGAAAAGAAATCATGGCGCCGGCCCGCGGGGCCGACGCCATGAAACATCCTTGGGAGGATTGAGACCGCTACAGCGCCGTGCGTCCTTCAGGACGCACAAAACACGCTGTAAGACTGTGAGCCCACGCATCGCTTTCCGAAAATCGGGTCCGATTCTCGGCCGATGCCTCAGGCGACCTTCGATACTTCCGTCGAGACGCTGACGATCGTCTTCAGAACGCGGGAGGCGATCTGGTAGGGGTCGCCCTGGGAGTTCGGACGGCGATCTTCGAGGTAGCCGCGATAGCCGTTGTTGACGAAGCTGTGCGGTACGCGGATCGATGCGCCACGGTCGGCAACGCCGTAGCTGAACTTGTTCCACGGTGCGGTCTCATGCTTGCCCGTGAGGCGCATGTGGTTGTCCGGGCCGTAAACCTCGATGTGCTCATGCAGGTTCTCTTCGAAGGCGGCCATGAGCGCTTCGAAATAGTCCTTACCGCCGACTTCACGCATATAGGCGGTCGAGAAGTTGCAGTGCATGCCCGAGCCGTTCCAGTCCGTGTCGCCGAGCGGCTTGCAGTGGTACTCGACGTCGACGCCGTATTTTTCCGTCAGGCGCTGCAACAGGTAGCGCGCCATCCAGACTTCGTCGGCAGCTTTCTTGGAGCCCTTGCCGAAGACCTGGAATTCCCACTGACCCTTGGCCACTTCGGCGTTGATGCCTTCATGGTTGATGCCGGCAGCCAGGCAGATATCGAGATGCTCTTCGACGATCTGGCGTGCGATGTCGCCGACGTTCTTGTAGCCGACGCCGGTGTAATACGGACCCTGCGGTGCCGGATAGCCCTGCTCCGGGAAGCCGAGCGGACGGCCGTTCTTGTAGAAGAAATATTCCTGCTCGAAGCCGAACCAGGCGCCTTCGTCATCGATGATCGTGGCACGGCTGTTCGACGGATGCGGCGTCTTGCCGTCCGGCATCATGACTTCGCACATGACCAGTACGCCGTTGGTGCGAACCGGGTCCGGATAGACGGCAACCGGCTTCAATACGCAATCGGAGCTGCGGCCCTCGGCCTGCATCGTCGAGCTTCCGTCGAAGCCCCAGAGCGGAAGCTGTTCGAGCGTCGGAAACGCGTCGAATTCCTTGATCTGCGTCTTGCCGCGGAGATTTGGAACGGGCGTGTAGCCATCGAGCCAGATGTACTCGAGCTTATACTTGGTCATTAGCGATCTCTCTAACGTGTGCTTCGAGGGTTGAGCAAAACCTGTCGGCCTGGACGCGGCACGCGCGGCTCGACCACCAGGGATCAATCCTCTCAAAGCATCAAGCGTGCCAGTTCGACGGCCGACTAGACTCTTTTTTCGGCAACAACCGGATTCAAACCGGAATCAGGGCTGTCTGCCGGGCGGTCGACGCGGCCCATGAGCGCCGGCATTCGTCCGGTGCCGGGCCGCAGCTTCTCGCCACGGTGTTGATTTTTCTGACGCATGACACGCCAGTCGCCCAAAGCGGCAAGCTATGCCCCCTGGATGCATCGAACAAAACGACTGCTTAAAAAAGCGCACCGCGAACCACCCCAGAACGGCGAACAATCAGGAGTGCTAACGATTCCGGCACCAGATTGAATATTTTTTCGGCATTTCGCGCAAATCATGTGCAATTTCTGGCGCGACATACTATCTTTCGATAGGACTCACGGGAGACCAGAGCATGGCCACGAGTTTACACGGCAAGTCCGCGACGATCCTGCAGTTTCCGAAAAGAATCCCCCGGAAGGCCGACGAGCGTCGGCTGGAAGCAAAGGAAAGAATGGACGTCGCCTCGTCGGAGGTATGCGTGGCCGTCGACGGCTGCTGGTACCACGAAGACGCGCTCCAGGAAGAAAACACCAGGCACTGAGTGGCGGTAGCTGCCGCCTGTGAACACCTGCCGCGGTCAGCGACGCCCGCCGAGTTCATCGATGTGGACGAGCATGTCGGCGGGGTCTTCAAAGATGCGGTAGGCGCCGGCGTCCCTGAGTTCGTCACGACCGTAGCCGCCACTTAACAGCCCCACACCCAGCGCCCGGCAGCGCACTGCTGCGAGCATGTCCCAAATGCTGTCGCCGACGACCACAGCCGTTTCGATCGGGGCGCCGAGTTGCTCGGCAGCGGCGAGAAACAGATCCGGATCCGGCTTGGCATATTTGACGAGGTCTCGCGTAACCACCGGGACCGCGGCCGGGTCGACGCCAAGGGCCACGAGATTGACGGCGGCGGTCTCCAGGCGGCCGCTGGTCGCAATTGCCCAGGAAATTTTCGCGTCGGTAAGCCAGGCAAGGAGTTCGCGCGCGCCGGGTAGCGGCCTGATGCGATCCGCCTGCCGCTTGTAAGCCTCGGCATGGCGCTGGCGCAGCCGCGCCACGCGTTCCTCGCTGAACTCCATGTTCGTTTCGCGCAGCAGCTGATCGGTAAAGAGGCCGCCGCTCATGCCGATCTTGCGATGGATTCGCCAGACAGAGAGATCGATGCCTTCGTCGTCGAGCGCCTCTTTCCAGGCGAGTACGTGTTGATAGACGCTGTCGACGAGCGTGCCGTCCAGATCGAACAGGAACACCGGTTCAATACGCATACAGCTTCTCCCGTTTTCCGACTCTATGGTGCCGCTACAGATATGGCGCGCTCCGCGGATAAGACTACAGCGTCGCGCGTATTTTCAGACGCGCAAAGGTCGCTGTAGCACTTTAAAATCGCTGCCTGTCTTTGTCCTAAAGTCGAGGTCGAGTTAAGAAAGACATGCAGTAGGCGAGCGACTCCTATTCGCGCCGCAAGAAATGAAGATTGCCGGAGAGATCGGAAATCACGATCTCGCCCGCATCCCACAGAAGGACGGAGACCGGCCGCGTCAGCCCTTGGACGACGACGTTTCTTTCGCCCGTCTTCGGGTCGAGCTTCAGCAACCGGCCGCTTTCCTGCCGGAAGCCCTCTTTCTGATCGTAGCCTCCGTGTTCAAGCACCAGCATGGCCCCGGCCCCGTCGAAGGCAATCGCTACCGGGGCATTAAGGTCGTCGGCCTCGAGCCGCAGTTCCGGATCGCCGCCCGATATCGGCAATGAGACGACTCGTCCGGCGCCCGGCAGGAACGGGAAGCCGCCGAAGAGCGCGACATAGAGGCGCCCCTTGCGAAGGGCGATGCCGGTCGGCACGGCATCGACCTCGTACTCGCCGTTCGCCCGGAACTCCGTCGGCGAAAGGCTCTGCATTGCGCTTGGCCCTTGAGCCAATCGGCGAAAGGTGGCGACTCCTCTTTTCGCGCCGTCGAGCGCGACATGCTCGACACTGTTGCGGGCCGCATCGACCACATAGAAGCCACTCTCCGTCGTGACGAGATCGAATGGATTCCAGAATTCATTGCTGATGACCCGCGTCCTTCCCGCGGCGTCGAGAAATATCAGGCTATGATCCAAGGGGCTTTCGCCGGATTTGACCGGCGTCCACCCCTGGGCCACCACGAACCCGTCGCTATGGCGCAGGACACGATAGGGTCCGGTCGGATCGCCGATCACGTCCAGTCCGTGCGGCAATACCGGACCGAAGGCGACGAAGCCGCCTTCCGCGCCGCGACGAAGCAGGCGGCCGCTCGCCAGATCGGTCACGAGCAGCGCGTCGCCATCGCGGGCAAGGCCGCCAAACGCCGCGCCCGGCACGTGAACTGTCTCAAGCCGATGGCCGGCCGCGGCCGATGGCCCGGCAATCGAGGCCGCCGGAAACAACAGCCAGGCGGCGGCGATCAGGGCAACGAACGCACGCATCGGAAACCGCCATTGGCTGCGAAACGGAAGTCGGGATCGTAAGCGAGACGATACGTGGTCGTGAGGTGTTCTGCATCGCTGTTCCAGGCGCCGCCGCGAAGCACGCGATAGCGCCCGCCGCCAACAACGGATGTCCCTTCATAAGGCCGGTAGATGTCGCCCGTCCATTCCCAGACATTGCCGATGAGGTTGAGTACGCCCTCCTCGCTGGCGCCAGCGGCTAATGCCTCCGACGGCGCGGTCATCAGGTAGCCGTCGCGATCGTCGCCCGCACAACAGACTTCACTGCCGGCATTCGCGCGCATCTCGTCAGGCGGTGTCTCGCCCCAGGGAAAGGACCTCCCCGCCGTTCCGCGCGCGGCGCGCTCGTATTGCTGCTCGGAAGGCAGCGCCAGGCCGTGGTGCCGGCAAAAGGCGTCGGCGTCGCCCCAACTGACGCCGACGACCGGCCGGTCGGCGAGACCAAGCAGCGGATGGTCGGCGTAGAAGGCAGGACGATGTCCGGTCGCCGCAACGAAGCGCTCATATTGCCGATTGGTGATCTCAGTGCGATTGATGGCGAAACCCCGACCCTCGAGGATGCGGCGGGGACGCTCGTTCTCCGGACCGTCATCACGGCCGAAGACGAAGCGACCGGCCGGAATCTCGATGAGCGGATTTCCGGCGATTGGATCGAGATCACCGGCGAGCGCACTGGACACCATGAGGAGAGCGACTACCGCCGGCCTGCCCTTGTCCCGGCATCCATCCAAGTAGCGCCAAGTGCCGCGGCGTGCACGGCGATACACCCCTCTGCCCTGCCTGTCCGCAATCGGCCTAGAAATACACACGCCGCTCCGTCTCCGCGTCGAACAGGAACATACGGTCCGTGGCAATTTTGACGCCCACGGGCTGGTCGATCTGGCCGGCGAAATTCTTATCGGCGCGCAGGGTGATGAGCTCGCCGCCGAGTTGCAGGCTGACAAGCGTATTCTCGCCGGTGAGTTCCACCGAATAGATCGGCGCGACCAGGTTGACGTCCGGGTCCTCGGCGCTCGTCACCTGGATGTCTTCGGGACGCGCGCCCAACACCGCGCGCCGGACATCAAAGCGGCCGGCCCCCCCAACCCTCAAGCCTGCGCGTGCGAAGACGCCACCCCTCACCTCCCCGGAAACGAGGTTCATCGCCGGCGACCCGATGAAGCCGGCGACGAACAGCGTGCGCGGATCGCTATAGATCTCCCTCGGCGTCCCAAGCTGTTCGATGACGCCTCTGTTCATGACCGCGACGCGGTGGGCAAGCGTCATTGCCTCGATCTGATCGTGCGTGACGTAGATCGTCGTTACCTGCAGTTCGTGCTGCAGGTGCTTCAGTTCCGCGCGCATCTGGGTGCGCAGCTTCGCGTCAAGATTGGAGAGCGGCTCGTCCATCAGAAAGACGCGCGGCGTGCGCACTATGGCGCGGGCAAGCGCTACGCGTTGGCGCTGGCCGCCCGAGAGTTCTTTGGGCAGGCGTTTGAGCATGGTGTCGAGCTCGACGCGGCGCGCCACTTCGACAATGCGGCGCTTGTATTCGTCCGGCGGCACTTTGCGGATCTTCAACGGATAGCCGATATTGTCCTCGACCGTCAGGTGTGGGTAGAGCGCGTAGGACTGGAAGACCATTGCGACGTCGCGGTACTTCGGCAGCACGTCGTTGATGCGGTCGGCGTCGATGTAGATGTCGCCGGATGTCGGCTCTTCGAGGCCAGCCACCATCCGCATCGTCGTCGTCTTGCCGCAGCCGGACGGCCCGAGCAGCACGAGAAATTCCTTGTCTTTTATCTCGAGGTTGAAATTGGCGACGGCGACGAAGTCGCCGAACTTTTTGGTCACGTTCTCGAACCTGACGGAAGCCATGTGTCTCAACCCTTGAGGGCGCCGAGGGAAAGGCCCCGGACGAGGTGCTTCTGCACGATGAAGGCGAAAATGACGATCGGCACGCAGGCCATGAAACCGGCAGCGCTGATCTCGCCCCAATAGGTCGTGTATTGCGTCACACGTCCGGCAATGCCGATCGGCAACGTCTGCGATTGCTCGGTGAGCGTGATGATCAGTGCCAACAGGAATTCGTTCCAGGAGATGATCAGGCAGAAGATGGCGGTCGCCGCGAGGCCGGGCCGCGCGAGCGGCAGGGCCACGTGCAGGAACGCGCCCCAGCGCGTGTCGCCATCGACGATCGCCGCCTCTTCGAGTTCTACCGGAAGGTCCTGGAAATAACTCTTCATCATCCAGGTCGCAAAGGGCAGGTTGAAGGCCGTATAGGCGATGATCAGCGCCGCCTTGGTGTTGAGCAGGTCGAAATAGTTGAAGAAGAGATAAAGCGGAATGATGCTGACGATTGGCGGCATCATGCGCGTCGACAGGATCCAGAAGGAAACATGCTTGCGCCATTGCCAGGGATAGGTGAACCGTGCGAGTGCGTAGCCCGCCATGGTGCCGAAGGTCACGGATATTACGGTCGTGCCCACCGCGACGAGGAAGCTGTTCAGCGCATAGCGCAGGAATGGGCGCTCGATGAAGGCCTGTTCGTAATGCTTGAGCGTCGGATTGCGCGGCACCCATTCAGGCGGCACGGCGAAGATGTCGATATCGAATTTGAACGAGTTCGCGGCGATCCAATAGACGGGAAAAAGCGTCAGGACCAGGGCAATGAGAATCGTCCCGTAGGCGGCAAGGCGAAGTAGCGTCTCACGGCTGCGGCTGCGCGTTTTGAACCTCATCGCCATCTCACTCCACCAGTCGCATGCGTTTCATGAACCAGGTGCTGAGGACGATCGTCACGAACAGCACGAAGAGCGATATCGCCGCCGCATAGCCGGGATCGGCGAAACGGTAGGCGACCTGATAGATGTAGAGACTCAGCACCTTGGTTCGGTCCGCCGGACCGCCTCCCGTCAGGATGAAGACCAGGTCGAACAGCCGCAGCGCATCCATGACGCGCAGGAGCAGCGCAATGGCAATAACCGGCTTCAGGAAAGGAATGGTAAGGTCCCAGAACTGCCGCCAGGACGAGGCGCCGTCGAGCTCGGCCGCCTCGTACGGTTCCACTGGCAGGCTCGCGAGCCCTGCCAGCATCAGAAGGAAGATAAAGGGGGTCCACTGCCAGACATCGGCGACGATAATCGAGAACATCGCCAGGTCGACATCGCCTGCCCAGGCCTGGGGCGGAAGGCCGAGGCGGTACATGATCTCGTTCAGCACGCCGAATTGCGGCTCATAGATGAGCTTCCAGGTAATCGCCACGGCGATCGGCGGGAGCATCATCGGGATCATCAGCACCGTCTTCAGGAAGGTCATCCGCCGGATATATTTGTCAAGGAGCAGCGCCAGGCCGAGACCGAGCAGGAACTCGACCGAGACCGCCACGACCGTGAAGATTGCGGTATTGCGTAGAGCCGCCTGGAACTGGCCGTCGGAAAAAAGACGGGCAAAATTGGCTGCGCCGACGAACTGCCAGGGCAGATCGGGATTTGGACTGATCCGGTGGACAGCCGCATAGAACATGTAGAGGCTTGGAAAGATCGTCAGCGCAAGAAGGATGAGGACCGCCGGCGCCAGCATTAGGTAGCGCAGGCGGCGTTCCGCCCAACGCTCGAGCCCACCTCCGATTGCGAGCGAGGCGGCAGATTTGCCTTTCATCGGCATTGATCCTCCGGCGGGCCCATAGCCGGAGAGCGACGACCGCGCGGGGAACCTCCAGCGCGGCCGTGGCAAACGCGGCCTGGGGCCTCGTCCGACATCGGGCGCCGCCTAGTTGAGACCAGTGATCTGTTCGACCGCGGCCTGTGAGTTCTTCAGCGCCTCTTCCGGGGCGATGGTGCCTGCGACGGCCTTGGAGAGCTCGATTCCGAAGGCATTCTCGATCTCGGGCCACTTCGGATGGCGCGGCCGTGGCGTCGAGGCCTCGATCGCCTCCATCAGCACCGGATAATGGCGGAACCTCTCCTGCTGGGTTAGCTCCGGATCGGTGAAGACCGACCGCCTGACCGGAGGATTGCCGCGCTCGGCCGAAATCTTGATCTGCTCGGGCGAAGTCGCCCACAACATGAAGTCGAAGGCCTCCTGCTTGTTTTTGGCAGCCGACATGATGCCCATCGTCCAATGGCCGATTTCGGAACTGCCGGGCTCCGTGCCGTCCGGTATGGGGCCATAGGAAATCTTGCCCACCATTCTCGACTGGCTCGGATCCTCGAAGGTCGCGACCCAGTTCGGCCAGTTGATCGAAGATGCCGCGGTTCCGGCGGCCATCGCCGTGCCGACTTCGTTGGCATTGTAGCTTTCGACGCCCTTCGGAGAGACGTCGCGCAGCGACATGAACATCTTCATGCCCTCGGCGCCTTCGGGCGTATCGATCGTCACCTTCGTGCGATCGTCGTTGAACATCTTCGCGCCATAGGACCAGAAGATCGGCATGAAATCGGCAACGACGGGGTTGCCTTGGCCGCCTCGGAAGACATAGCCGTAGTACCGCCCGTCTCCCTGTTCGGTCAGGGCCGCGGCCGCCTTCAGCACGTCATCCCAGGTTTCAGGTGACTCGACTCCGACCTCCTTGAACTTGGCGGCGTCATAGAAGAACATCTGCGCGTTGCCGACATAGGGCAGGCAGACATAAGGGCCCTCATTATAAGGGTTGCGGCAGATCGCCAGCGACTTCGACAGGAAATCGTCGTCCGGCCCTTCGACGCCGGCATTTTTGAAATAGCTCGTCAGATCCTCGAGATGCCCATTCTCAGCAAAGAACGGAATCCACGGATCGTCCATCAGAATGATGTCGAACACTCCGGACCGCGTCGCCCCGGCGTTGGCGCCCTGTTCGAAGACGTTCGCATAGGGTGCTTGGACGATCTCGACTCTCGTATTCTTCAATTTTGCATAGTCGGCTGCCGCGGCCCTCAACCCGTCGCCTTCACTGCCCGAAGGCACGAGGATCGTGATGTCGGCCCAGGCCGATGCGTTGACCGCCAGCGCCGATGTGGCGACCGCCAGCGCAAGACACATTTTTCGCAGCATGATGTACCTCCCAATCCGAGCACCTTCGCAGGATCACTTCACATCGTGATCCCGCGCGATCCGGCCTGGCGGAGACGCTGAGGCAACGTACGTGAGAGAACCGGCCCCTGTCACGGGCCGGTAGACCACGGGCTTCTCCTCAAGCCGACGTTGCTCCACGCCAATTTATCACATTGTCTGCACAATTTAGAGTGCTCTTATCAGCGTTTGCCTTATTGGTGCTGGCGATGGAAATGCACCCCCTCCCGAGGCTAATGGTAAAAATCTGACGCTTGGTGTCCGATGCGGATTACCTGTTCCGACCCATTGCTGCCACTCGTTGATGTCGACCGGGACTTCCGGTGCAGGCCCAAGAGCCGCCGTTCCCAGACCGCGCTCAGGTAGTTCTGGGCCATTTCCGGAAGCCTCAGAACCCGGATTTTCGATGCCTGTCCGCCTCGAAGCGCTCTTTGCAGACCTCGGTCATATGGGCGATGGCCGGCTTCAGGTAGTTGCGCGGATCGAAATTGTCCGGATGTCCGAGGTGATGTTTACGAATCTCGTCGGTGAAGGCGAGGCGGAGGTCCGTGTCGATGTTGACCTTGCGGACGCCGAGCGGAATGGCCTTCTGGATTTCCGCGACCGGCACGCCCCAGGTCTTCTTCATCTTGCCGCCATAGGCATTGAAGAGCTCCTGCAGATCGGCCGGCACGGAGGACGAGCCATGCATGACGAGGTGGGTGTTCGGCAGCCGCTTGTTGATCTTGGCGATCGTCTCGATCGACAGGATCTCGCCGTCAGGCTCGCGCGTGAACTTGTAGGCGCCGTGGCTCGTGCCGATCGCGACGGCAAGAGCATCGACGCCCGTCTTGGAGACGAAGTCGAGGGCTGGTCGGGATCCGTCAGCAGTTCCTCGCGGGAAAGCTTGCCTTCGAAACCGTGGCCGTCCTCCTTGTCGCCGGCACTCAGGATCACCGGAGAGTCGGTCGCGTCGGCGGCTCGCATGACGGCCTGAATATATCGAGATTGTTTACATTGAAGGCTGGCAGCGCATAATTGTTCTCCGCCGCGTGGTCGAGCAGTTGCCGCAATGTGATCAATGCCATCGTGTTTTCCCGCCTGGTTCAAGAGAGAAACTTAAAGTTCGCCCGTCAGAAATTGCGCCCTGCCGTGTCCGAAAGACCAATCTTCATCGGTATTCTCCGTGAATGAGATCATCACGTCCGACGCCGCGATGCCGCATTTCTCTTGGAGAGCCGCACAGAGATTCTCATAGAATGCCACTTTTGCGGCTTTGCCCCTCGGACGCGATACCACCTCCAGCAAGACGAACTTGTTGGTCCGAGGAATGCCGAGACCTGTGTCCAGGGCTCGCATGTTCAAGGGCGCATGTTCGTTGACGATCTGATAGCGGTCCGCGGTAGGCACATCGAATGTCTGGACCATAACATCATGGGCGACATCGAGAAGATAATCGATCTCCTTGGGAGAACGGCTTTGGTAAAGATGAAATTTCAAGATCGGCATGGATAGCTTCTCCGTTGGGACGAGACTGTCGATGGAGGCACTAGCCTTGTGGCTGGTCATGCCCGTCGTGACCTCAGGGAGGCGTCGATGAATTCGAATGAGCTGGCAACATGTCGCGCGAGCGTAAGGCTCCCTGCAATTGATGGGCTCGTGGAACGGCATTCGCCCGCTCCTCCGACCACTCATTGAACGGATAGACCTCGCTGAGCCCCAGCCGCCGCAGTGCCGTCGGCCAGTCCGAATCTTCGAGCCAGCCCTTCGGAAGGCCGGCGAAGAAACCGTCGCCGGCGCCTAGCACATTGAACACTTCGATCGGGAAACCCGGGCCCGTCTGCCCCTCGTCCAGGCAGGCCGGGATGGCTCCCTCGAAAGCGACAGCGCCTGCTGCGCCGCGCTTACAGATCAGCGTTGCGCCGGAAACGCTGCGCACGGCGCGCAAGGCTTCGAGCGTGTCGGTCGTGCCGCCGGCGGTATGGAATTCTTCTTCGGTGCCGACGATCAGATCGAACAGATGCAAGCTCGATTGCAGCTTCTCTGTCACTTTCGCGCTTTTCACAAAGCGGCTCTCGCCCTCGCCATGGCCGGCGACGCCCCATAGATTAGGGCGATAATCGATGTCGAGTGCCGTACGAACACCGTGCTTGCGGGCAAGGTCCAGCGCTTTCAGGACCGCCACCTCGGTACGCGGATGGGAGAGATGAGTACCGGTCACGACGACCGCCCGCGCCGAAGAGATGTAGTTCTCGTCGATGTCGTTCTCGCTCAGGGCCATGTCGGCGCAGTTTTCGCGATAGAAGATCAGCGGGAATTGCTCCTGGTCGCGGATACCGAGAAGCACGAGGGCCGTCAGGCGCTCGGGGTCAGTCACCACCCCGCCCACATCCACGCCCTCGCGGACGAGCTGCTCCCGGATGAAGCGCCCCATATGCTCGTCCCCCACCCGAGTAATGAGACCGGACTTCAGGCCCAGCCGGGCCGCACCGCAGGCAATATTGGTGGGCGAGCCGCCGATGTACTTGTCGAACGATCCCATATCCTCCAGGCGCCCGCCAACTTGCGCGCCATAGAGATCAACCGAGGACCGGCCGATGGTGATCATGTCGAGCGTTTTCATTTCAAAATCTCCTTGCGCGTCAGAAACCGGCCCGTGTCAAAAAGGACCGGCTTGCGGCCAGATCATCCTAGATGCTGCCGGTATTGCGCGGATCGCGTTCCTGTTCGATGGTGATGTAACCGCCATAGCCAAGCTCGGTGAGCAGGGCGCGCACGGACGCATAGTCGATCCGGCCGCGTCCGATCGGGCACATGACGCCCTTGGCGCGGGCATCGAAGAACCGGATGCGCTCGTCCATGACCTGGCCGTAAACCGCTTCGTCGATGTCCTTGAAGTGGATGTAATCGAGGCGATCCCAGTAGCGGCGCAGCGTAGCCACAGGGTCCATGCCGGAATAGTCCATGTGCCCGGTATCAAGGCACAGGCCCGCAAGATCGGCAGGGATATCCTCGACGACACGAGCAAGCTCGTCGGCGAATTCGATATAGCCTCCGGCATGGGGGTGGATGGTCGCGCGCACGCCATATTGTCGCGGGCAAATTCAGCAATTGCCCGTATATTGCCGATCATCCCGGCCCAGGCCTCGGCATCGAGACGCGGCGCGCGGTCCGAGTGGCCGGCAGCATAATCGCGCTCGTCATGGCCCCAGTCCATCACCGTCAGGTAAGGCGCCTCGAACCGCTGGCCGGGATGTGTTTCCGGCTTGGGCAATTTGGTGATCAGTGCGCAGATCTCGTCGGTCTGGCGCACAAGATTTTCACGGTTGCCGGGGCTGACCAGATCGTCAAAGATCGTGCCCGCCACGATCTTGAGGCCCCGCTTGTTCAGCGCCTCGGAGACAAGCCTCAGATCCAGCGGCAGATAGCCGTAAGGCCCCGGCTCGAGCCCCCCGAAGCCGGCTGCCTTCGCCTCGTCCAACACTTTTTCCCAATGCGGCAAGTGGGGGTTTTTCACGTCATCGACACCCCAGCAACAGGGGGCCGTCGTAATGGTGATCGGGTTGCTCATCTCTTCCTCGCGCGCGCTGGCCGGGTCGCGCCGGGCGGCCCGGGTCAAGATCAGCGGCTGATGGTCGCATGGAGTGCGTCGATGGAGGACTGGATGCCGGCCTCCGTAGACATGGTGAAATCTTCCATCTCGAGGCTGACCCAGCCGTTGTAACCGCACATGCGCACGACCGAGAAGAACTCCTTCCACCACTGCAGATCACGGCCCGCCCCGACGGCGACATAGTTCCAGCTCCGGTTCGCGACGTCGGTCACATCCTTCAGTTCGAGAAGGCCGTTCACGTCCGCAAGTCCCCGCTCGATGCGGGTGTCCTTGCCGTGGCAATGGTGGATCGCGTTGCCAAGCGCGCGAGCGGAGGCGATCGGATCGGCGCCCATCCACATCAGATGCGAGGGATCGAGGTTCATGCCGACCATCGGGCCGACTTCGTTGCGCAGACGGAAAAGCGTCTCGGGATTCCATACGAGCATGGCCGAGAAGTTTTCGAGCGCGTATTTTTCCACGCCGGCCTCCTTGGCCAGCTTCACCAGTTCGTGCCACAGTGGGAAGGCACGGTCTTCCCACTGGTAGCGATCGCGCTCAGGCATCTCGTCGGGCCAGCTCTTGGTGTAGACGAGCCAGTTGGGCACCATGTCGCCCGGTGCCGCTTCCGGAAGACCGGACATCGTCACGATGGTTTTCACGCCGATCTCGCCGGCGAGACGGATGGTCTGCTCCATCTCCTTGCGGTGACGCTTGCCCATATCGCCCGGATCAAGTGGATTGGCCGAGCAGTTGAGAGCCGCGATCTCCAAGCCGCGCGCTTCGATTTCCGTGAGCTTGGACCTCAGGAGCCCCCTGTCGGCCAGGAGCTCATCGGCGCGGAAATGCGGCGCGCGCGACCAGCCGCCGCCAGTCATTTCGATGCCTTCGACGCCGAGTTTGACGCATTTGTCGAGCATTTCCGTGAAGGAGAGGTCGCCCATCACATCGGTGCAGATTGAAAGTTTCATGTTTGTCTCTGTCCAAAAAAAGGGGGCGCACTTCGGGTGCGCCCCAGTTGGGGAGGAACTTATTGGAAATCGACCCAGGCGGAGCCCGCGTCGGCCGAGCGAACGCAGTTCTCCAGCCAGCGGACACCTTCCGTGCCGGCCTTGATGCCCGGATAGTGGTGGGTCTTCAGGAAGGCTTCGTCGCCGCGGTTCTTCGCGTCGATCGCTTGCGCGATCCACAGATAGATATTGGCCCAGCTGTCACCGAGGCCTTCGGTATGCAGCGCGCCCATGCGATCGACGGCGAGGCTTTCCTCCTCGAGATAGGGCATACCGTGATGCAGGGTTCGGTTCGGCTCGCCCTGCACTTCGTAGATCAGCTGATCGGGACGGCTGTCGGACCACTCGACAGAGGCCTTGGAGCCAACAAAACGGTAGCGCTGGCTGCCCATGTTCCCCGCGTCCACGGACGAAACCCAGAGACGGCCACGTGCCCCGTTGTCGTAGTGCATGAGCACCGTGGCATGATCTTCAAGCGGCGCCCGGGTAGGGATGAACGCCTTGCGGTCGCAGAGCAGCTTCTCGATCTTCATGTGCGGCAGGACGATCTCGGACAGGTAATAGAGATGCGTGCCGATATCGCCGAGAACGAAAGTCGGACCGGCAGTCTTGGGGTTGGTGCGCCATTTGACGGCCTCGCCTGCTCCCACATCGTCGCCGGAGTTGAAGCCGTGGGTGTATTGCATGTCGACGATGCGAATATCGCCGAGCATGCCTTTCTTGACCATGGCGGCCATCTGGTGAACCAGCGGGTGGCCGGTGAAGCCGTAGGTCACACCCACGATCAGGCCCTTTTCCGCGGCAAGCCTTTCGACCTCCTCGCATTCCGCCACCGTGAAGAACAGCGGCTTTTCGCAGATCACGTGCAGCCCCGCCTCGAGGCAGGCCTTGGTGATCTCGTAATGGGTGAAGTTCGGCGTAGCGATCGAGACGACCTCCACGCCGTCCTCACGTGCCGTCTCTTTGGCGACCAGTTCCTGATAAGTCGCATAGCAGCGGTCCTCGGCCACTCCCAGTTTGGTGCCGAAATCGCGCCCGCGCTCTGCATCGAGATCGAATGCACCAGCAAGCAGCCGGTAAGTGCCGTCCCTGAGTGCACCCGTCCGGTGCTTGTAGCCCACCTGGCCGGTGCGGCCGCCGCCGACCATGCCCCAGCGCAAGGGGCGAGTTATGGTTCTTTCTCCGTTTATCATGCTTGTTTCTCCTCCGGCACCGTGCCGGTTAAGCAAAGCTCCGCCCCTGCGGCGGGAACCCCGCCGCCCGCGTAACTCTTTTGTTGAAGTGTCCGCGCCCTAGTTCATGCAGGCTTCTTCAGCCCGTTGGGCCTTATTTCTTCCAGTACTGGTCCACGTAATGCTGCATCTCGGAGCGCATGAAGCGCCCGGACTCGTCGGCCTTGTCCTCCCAGGCGAAGACGCAGGCCGTCATGATCCCGTCAAACCCCACTTTGGCCAGCGTGCCGAAGAAATCATCCCACGGCACTTCGCCCTGACCGATGTTCAGGTGCTGATGGACCCGAGCTTGGGTGCCAGGCGGGTTCAGGATGTAGCGCAACCCCGAACTGGCCTTGTGGTTGAAGGTGTCGCCGACGTGAACGTGGGCCAGCACATCAGCGCATTCGCGCAGCATGGCCTTCGTATCGTCACCGAAATAGAAGGTGTGCGGCGCGCAATAGAGGAACTTGACGTTCTTCGAATTCACCGTGCGGATGATATCTACCGCCGGCTGCAGTGTCTCACACCAGTCTTCGGGGTGCGGTTCGACGTGCAGGGTGATGCCTTCCTTTTCAAAGACCGGCACCAGCTCTTCCATCGAGCGCCACCAGGCATCCTCGCAGGCCTCGATCATGCTGCCGGTATGGCAGCAATAGCATGAGCCCTTGTCCGGGTGTGGGCCTCGCCCGAACTCGGAGTTCATCACGTCCACTTCCATTTCCACGGCGATCTCAATGGCGCGTTTCCAGTGCTTGACCGCAGCCTGGCGCTCGGCCTCATCGTTCGAGGCCCAGCGATACATCGGCAGAAGCGAGGCGACACCGACACCCGCATCCTTCAGCGCGCGTTTGAAAGACTTGATCCGGTCAGGGAACACGCGCGGCGCCTTGAACCATTCAAGGAAACCCCCCCGCGGCGACAGTTCGATCCAATCGTAGCCGAGCTCCTTCACTTTGAAGGGCAGCTCCTCAAGGCTCAGATGGCGGTGCATGAAGGGGTCGAGGGCGATCTTCATTGACTAAACTCCTGTGTCAATTTGCAGTATGGGCAGCGATTGCGGATTCGAGTTCGGCCATCGCCTCGCCACCTGCCATCAGATCGGTAATCTCTTCGCGACTCTTCTCACCCTTCATGAAATTGGCGGCGAGAGCTCCTCGGATCAGCACCGCGAAGTGATCGCCGACCGCCATCGCGTGCATTACCTGATGGGTAATGAAAATCACGGCCAGCCCGCGCTTCTTGGCTTCGAGCACAATGCGCAGCACGTGCGATGCCTGCTTTACCCCCAGAGCCGCGGTGGGTTCGTCAAGGATCAGCACGCGGGCGCCGAAATGCACGGCCCGGGCAATCGCCAGCGACTGCCGTTCACCGCCCGACAGCCCGCCGATTAGCCTGTCACCGTCGTCGATTCGGGTAATGCCGAAGTCCTGCACTGCTTTGATCGCGATCGCATTGGCCGTCTTGCGGTCGTAGATCTTGAATGGTCCCCAGCCCTTGGTCGGCTCGACACCAACGAAGAAGGATCGGCCGATCGACATCAACGGGAAGGTGCCGCCGAACTGGTGAACGGTAGAGATACCCATCTCCTGCGCTTCGCGCGGGCCGGCGAATTCGACCTCCTTGCCGTCCATCAGGATGGTGCCCGATGTCGGCTTGTGCACACCCGCTAGCGTCTTGATCAGCGTCGATTTCCCCGCGCCGTTGTCACCCAGAAGGCAAAGCACCTCCCCTGCATGGACCTTGAGTGAAATGTCATGCAAAACGTCGATCGGACCGAAGGACTTGTTGACGTTACGCAGTTCCAGAATTGGAGTCGTCATTGCACACCCCTCACTTCTTCTTCGGCCTGTAGGACAGCGCCATGTTGCGGAAGGTGTTGTTCATCAGCACCGCCAGCAGCAGCATGATGCCGATGATCAGGCTCGACCAGTTGCGGTCGAAATTCGTGAAGTAGATGCCCTGGTTAACGATGGCGAAGGTAATCGTGCCGAAGAAGATGCCGACGATCGATCCGAATCCGCCGGTCAAGAGCACACCCCCGACAACGACCGAGATGATCGAGTTGAAGATGAAGGTCATACCGGCCGAAACCTGGGCTACATTGAACAGTATGGCCTGGCACACCCCGACAAAGGCAGCACTCATCGAGGAAAGCACGAACAGCACGATCGTCAGCCTGCGCGTCGGAATGCCGGCATTTCGGGCGCTCACCTTGTCGCCGCCCATGGCGAAGATCCAGTTCCCAAAGGGCGAGAAGTGGATGTAAAAGATGTAGACAACCGTCAAAGCGAGCCACCAGAAGATGATGACCTGAAAGCTGCCGCCGATGAACTCGCCGAACAGCGCCTTGGCCAGCGGACCAGATTCGGCGGGGCTCAGCGCGACACTGGTGGAGCCGGTCATGAGCACCGAGGAGGCGAGGGCAAGCCCCTGCACTGCGAAGAGCGTACCGAGCGTCACGATCAGGGATGGAACGGCGGTACGGACGACCAAAATGCCGTTGATCAAGCCGATCCCCAGCCCCAAACCGAGCGCGCCGAGAATGCCCAACCAGATCGGCAGGTCAAAATGGCCGGAAATGATCGCCACGGCCAGAGCACCAGCCGGGATCGTCGCGCCAATGGAAATATCGAGCTCCCCGGCAATCATCAGCAGACCCACGGGGATCGCGACGATGCCGAGGTTGGCGGCAACGTTCAGCCAGCTGGCCGTGCCTGCCGGCTGCAGGAAGTTGGCGCTGCCGAAGATGACGAAGAAAACCAGCACCGCGACAAGACCGAGAAGCGCTCCCGCCTCGGGACGGCGCAGCAGATTACCGATCGAGAGATTGTTCATCAGATATTCCCCATATTTGGCGTCAACGCACGCGCGGAGGAGCCGAAGCATCGCACCGCGTCGACCATCGCCCAAGCGGCCCGCGCGAATTGCCGCGGGCCGGAGGCTAATTTCCCGATTGTTCAGCGAGCGCCTTTCTGGACACCGGCCAGCGTTGCATCGATGTTCGACGCATCAACAATGCCGGGGCCAGTCAAAACCGGCGCCGTCGGCAGATCGGTACCGAAGTCGATAGCTGAGGCCAGCAGCGTGACGGCCAAGAGCGACTGCAGATAAGGCTGTTGATCGATAGCAAAGCCCTGTGTGCCACCCTTGATACGGTCAAGACCGGACTGATTGAGATCAAAAGTGCCGAGCATGACCGATTCCGTCTTGCCAGCCTGGGTGATACCGATTGCCGCAGAATCCGCGTCACCGGCCGAGATGGTGATCAAGCCATCAACGTTGGCATCCTCGAGCAAGGTCGCCTTGATGGCTTCCGCAACAGCGGTCGGATCGCCGAAGCTGGTCGCCGGCAGCGGCAGCTGCTTCGCTGAACCACCCTTTGCGGTGATACCGTCGATCACACCCTTGCAACGCGCCTCCAGATTGGCGGCGCCCGGAACCGTGTTGACGCAGATGACGTTCTTCTTGCCCTTCGTGGCGAAGTACTCGCCGCCCGCCTTGCCCGCGATATATTCGTCGGATCCGACATAGTTGATCGCACCGAGCTCGATAGCCTTGTCCTGCCCGCCGGCGTTCATCAGAATCACGGTGATCCCCGCCTTGATCGCATCCTTAATCGCCGGGTCCTCGGCTTCCGGAACCCAATTGGGGATCACGAGACCATCGACACCCTGGCTGATCGCTGTCCGGATGAGCTGGACAACGTCTGGAGCAAAATTGTCGTAGGTCTGGAGGCGCAGATAGTTCACCGAACCGCCGTTCGCTTCGACGACCAGGCGCGCGTCATCCAGACCTTTTTTGATGATGTTCCAGAACGCGTCGTCGTTCTTGCCGCCGACCACGGCAATATTTGCGGCCTCGACGGAACTCGCGCCAATCATGATTGTGGATGTCGCAAGAAGTGCGGCGGCAATGCGCTTCATTCGTTTCATGTCTCTCCTCCCATTTGCATCATGCCTTCGCGATAATGCATCAACTAATGCGCCATGATTTGTAGCGCTTGAAATGCCCATATAAAACGATAATAATTCGAGGGATGAATTTTCTGCCAAGAATGGCATTTCATAAATGAAACAGGAGCGAGCCGACAACCAATGAGCAAGCCCACGATAGGTGAACTCGCCCAGACCGCAGGCGTGAGCGTTTCTACAGTCAACAGGCTCCTGCATGGCACAGGCACCGTCAGACCTGACACGATTGAACGCATTCTGGCTGCAGCAGATGAAATCGGTTTTTACGGTCTTGGAGCCCTGCGTGAACGCAAACGAGAAAATCTAACGCATCGAAAGCTTGGTTTTCTCATGCAGCAGTCGCATAGGCCGCTCTATAAGATGTGGGCAGACGCGATCGTTTCCGCCTCATCGCGACGGGCGGATGTCGTCGTCGAGGCAGAGGTCGTCTTCGAGGATGACCTCTCTCCGGAGGCCGTCGCTACCAATCTGCTGAAGATGGGCGAGTCCACCGATGCCATTGCGGTGATTACCGCAGACCATCCAGTGGTCAGCCAGGCGATTGATGAGCTCCGCTCTCGCGGCGTTCCGGTCATTGCATATGTCACGGATCTATCGGCGGCGAGCCGCGCCGGGTTTGTCGGTACTGACAACTGGAAACGGGGCCGCACAGCCGCTTGGTTCATCAGCCAGACGGCAAGCGAACCCGGCAAAGTCATCCCGCTCATGGGAAGCAATCGTTATCAGTGTCAGGATATCTCAGATGCAAGCTTTCGATCCTACATGCGGGAACACGCACGGGAGTTTCACGTGACTGACACCTTTTTGACCCATGAGGAACCGGAGAACGCTTATGCGATCGTCCGCAAATTGATCGCAGAGGAGCCGGACCTCAGGGGTATTTTCGTCAATGGAGGCGGCATTTCCGGGGTTCTGCGCGCTATGCGCGAACGCCCGCCGGAACGCCTAGGCGAGATTCGTATTGTCTGTAGCGACATCGGACCAGAAACGCGCAGAGGCCTGACGGAAGGACTCATAACCGCGTCACTGTGCCATCCACTTGAGAAGATGCCGCAAGAATTGATCGATGTCATGCTGCGCCAGATTGAGCGCAAGGATACAACGTCGGTTGAACAGCGGATCGTCCCGTTCGAGATACTTACGCCTGAAAGCATCTGGACCTGAGGACGGGCGACACTTCTGAACAGTCGCGGAGACGTCGACTGTTGCGCGAGATGGTGCTCATCTAATTCTCCTTCCCCAGGAAGCACCGCGGCAGACATCCGTTGACGGTACGCAACTGAGCCTTGGTTACCTGTTTATGCTGCTGCTAAGGACCCTCCCAAACCATCTTCCTTCCATCGGCCGAGCTTGAAGCTTGAGAATCCTTTATGCAAGAGTTTGGCTGTCGTTCGACAGCGATGCGGTGGCGGCCGATGTCTGTTCAACCATCGCAGCATTCTGCTGCGTCATCTGGTCCATGGAATTGACTGACGCGCTGATCGACGAGAGGTTCGCGTGCTGTTCTTTGGAGGTACCCGCGATGGCGCTGACCCGCTGATACATGTCGGCGACGAACTGCTCGATCTCTGAGAGCGTGGCACCGGTTTCGGTGACCAGTGAGACACCCGAATGGACCGCCGCATTCGAGGAGGTATTGATCAGCGCAGTGATTTCCTTGGCAGCGGTGGCCGACTTGGCGGCGAGTTCTCTGACCTCCTGAGCGACGACATCGAAGCCCTTACCTGCCTCCTCCACACGGGCGGCTTCCACGCCTGCGTTGAGAGCGAGCAGATTCCTCTGGAAAGCAATGTCCTCCATCACGGAAATAATCTGACCGATTTTTGCATGACCGGTCGATGTTGCCCATGGCAGAGATGGCACTGTTTACGACCTGCATGGATCGCGCCGTCGCATTCGAGGTCTTGGCAGCGACTTCGCCTGCTTCTTCGGCGCCCTCAGAGGAAGACCTTACCGTTTTCGTGATCTCCTCCAGTGCCGCGGCAGCTTCCTCAAGAGAAACAGCTTGCTGCTCCCTACGTTGCAAGAGGTCGCCGGCAACCGTTTCCTAGCCGGTCGAGTTCCGCACCGAAAGGTTCATTTATATCGGTTGAGATGTCGCCAGTCGCGAGCCGGCCGAGGCCGTCCGCAAGGATATTGACTGCCCGCTGCTGCCTACTTGCTTGGAGAGCCTTCTCCTGATCGCTCCTGTCGCGTTCGGCTTCATTGTTCCTGCGATCGATTTCCGCCTGATGTTCAAGGCGGACTTTTTCCAAGGCGTTGGCGCGCAGAACCGAACGGTCCTTGGCCATGATGCCTATCTCATCTCCGCGCCGCATAAAATGTCAGCTTCGTCCGCATCGCGGTCATTCGTGCTCATCGCATTGAGGGACTGCTTCCCACCCGGAGCGGGCCTACGGCTCCGGTACCAAGCGTCAGATTTTGACCACTAGAATCGCCCCTCTATGGCCTGCTCCGCGCTGAGCGCCGTCTCACGGGTACCGGATACGATGATCTCCAGTACCTCATGCTCGTCGGTATTCCTGATATAGCGGTCGCCCACATATTCGCCGCGCTTCAGCACCATGACGCGATCGCCGACGGCGAAGATATCGACGAGGCGATGGGAAATGATGATCTGGGCAACGCCCTGCCTCTTCAATTCGAGCATGGTCTCGAGCAGCCGCTCCGTCGCCATTGCCGACAGATTTGCGGTCGGCTCGTCGAGGATCACGACGCGGGGCTCGAAGGAAATGGCGCGGGCGATCGCGACCGATTGCTGACGTCCCCCCGAGAGGCTTTCGACCTTCTGGTAGACCGAATTGACGTCGACCTTCAGCCTCTTCAGCACGCGGCCCGCTTCGGAATACATCCTCCTTCTGTCGACGAAGGGCCCCTTCAGCGGCCAGCGGCCGAGAAATATGTTCTGGCCGACATCCATGTTTCCGCAGAGAGCGAAGTCCTGGTAGATCATCTCGATGCCGGCGTCGCGGCTCTCGTGCGGGCTCCTGAAATGCACGGTTTCGCCTGCCACCCGGACTTCGCCGGCGTCGCGCTGATAGGCGCCGGTGAGAATTTTCATGAGCGTCGACTTGCCGGCGGAGTTGTCGCCGACGAGGCCGAGGATCTCTCCGGGATAGAGAACGAGGTCGACATCGCTCAACGCCTGCACGGCCCCGAAGGCCTTGTCGATGCCGCGCATTTCGACGATCGGTTGGGGCAATGCCGTGTCAGCCATGGACGCCTCCTCCTATTCGCGCGCCGCTCGCGACCCTGGTCCGCAGCCGTCCGAACACATTGGCCTGACGCACCCATATGTCGATCAGCACGGCGATGATGAGGATGCCGCCGATAAAGACGTTGATCCAGTGCTGCGGCATGCTGAAGCCCTGGACGTTGAGCTGCAGCAGCGCTCTGACGAGCGTGATCACCGCGGCGCCCGCGAGCGAACCGATCATGGTGCCAAAACCGCCGAAGATGGAGCCGCCACCGATGATCACGGACGCGATGGCGTCAAGCTCGCGAAACTGACCCGCGACGGGGTTGAAGCTGCGGAAATAGGCGATGTTGATCAGACCGGCCATGGTTGCGCAGAGCGCCGCAAACATGAGCGAGAGGAATCGGACGCGATTGGTGTTGATACCGGCATAGGCGGCGGCGCGCAGGTTGCCCCCGGTGGCGCAGACCTTAAGCCCGAACGGCGTGTAGGCCAGCACGACGCCGGCAACGACCGCGACCAAGAACATCCAGATGGTCTGGATGCTGACGACCTGGGCGACCGTGCGCAGGATGCCGGGCGGCAGCACCAGACCGAAATAGAGGAGCACGTCGTTCACCTTGCGGCCAATGAGATTGTAGGCCTCCGTCCAGCCGGTCAGTTGCTGGCCGGCGACGAACCAGGCGGCAAGGCCGCGCGCCATGTAGAACATGCCGAGCGTGGCGATGAAGGAAGGAAGCTTGAAGCCGATTGTAACCGTCGCGTTGACGAGCCCTGCCGCCATGCCGGCAAGGAGCCCCATGGCGATTGCCGTCATCGGATCGGCGCCGAGCACCTTCAGGAAATAGGCCGCCGTGCTGCCGGCAAGCGCCAGCACCGCGCCGACCGAGAGATCGATATCGCCGGCGGCGATCACATAGGTGAGCCCGATGGTGATCAGCGCCAGCTCCGAATAGTTGAGCAGGATCGCGAACGTGTTGGAGAGATTCCACCAATAGTCTGGCCTGAGCGCCAGGCCGACCAGCCACAGGACGAGCGTGAGCAGGATCGCGAGCGCGTCGCGGCGGGCAAAAAACTTGCCGAAGCCGCTCGCCGACGGAACCATCTCGCTCGCCGTCGCACCTTTGGTCTGCGCGCCGGCCAGGGCAACGCCGCCGACCTCCGGGGCTGCGGGCGGCCGGCGCCCCATGAGCCAGGCCCAGAAGCGGGCTGCGGCCTGGCGGCGGATGAGATAGGGTTCGATCAGGACGGCGATGATGAGCAGCAGGCCGAGAAAGACGAGAACTGCCCCCGCCGGCAGGGTGTATCGGGCACCGACTTCGATACTCTCGCCGTCGATGACCACGGTTCGCGTGATCGGCCATCCCTGGCGCAACACCTTGTCGATCAGGACGACGACCGCCGCACCCAGGCAGGAACCGATCACCCGACCGCGGCCGCCGAGGATCGACGCGCCGCCGATGATGACAGACGCGATGACGGTCAATTCCCAGCTGACCCCGTAGAGCGGGGTCGCGCCCTTGTCCTGGGCGGCCGCCATCAGCGCGGCAAGGGTCGCCGCAAGCGACGAGATCAGGTAGGCGCGCACGCGCACCCAGTTCGTGGGAATGCCCGCATAGACGGCCGCCTGCTCGTTGCCGCCGGTTGCGAAGGTCTCGTAGCCCCAGCGGGTCTTCGCGAGCACGAGCGCCCCGATGGTGGCGGCCACGGCGAAAACGGCGATCTGGTTGTTGAAACCCAGGGCATTCGCTTCGCCCAGATGAAAGAACAGCGGATAGTCCCTGGCCTTGCCCGAATAGTAGATCGCCTGCCCGTGCGTCAGCGCGAGCACGAAGCCCCGACCGATGAAGAGCATCGTCAGCGTCGCAATGAAGGCCGGCACCTTCAGGAGCGTGACGAGCACGCCATTGACAAGCCCGATTGCGGCCCCCAGCAGCAGACAGAGGAGGACGGTACTGACAACCCCGAGATCCAGCGCATTCGACGCGAAGAGGCGCGCGAAAACGACCGCGATCAGCCCGTAAGTGGAGCCGACCGAAAGATCGAGGTCCTTATTGGCAATGACAAAGGTCATGCCGACGGCAATGATTCCGACGCGGGAGGTATCGCGCAGAAGCGCATGCAACGCCTCTGTCGAGCCGAAGAAGCCCGGATTGACAATTGCACCGGCGAGATAGAGCAGCACGAGGAAGGCGATGAGCCCCGCCTCCCAGCCACCGGCGAGTTGAGACGGGGCGCGGCCGAGCGATGCCGACTTGGTCGGGGTCATGTGGACGTCATCCCGGTTGCTCCTCGCGCGATGCATAAGCCCCACCCCCTCTGGCCTGTCCGGTCAGAGGGGGCTTGTTTCGCGTTCAGTTTTCGAACCGCTTGCCGATCTTCTCCACGTTCTCCTTGGTCACGAGCTGGGCGCGCGTGTCGAGGTTCGCAGCGGAGATGCCGCGATCGATCTCCAGGTATAGCTGCATGACGGGCCAGAATCCCTGCAGGAAAGGCTGCTGTCCAAGCGAGCCCGTCAGGTTGCCTGCGACGATGCCTTCCTGCTGTGCCGGGCCAAGGTCGAAGCCGAAGGCGCAGAAGTTGTTCGTCCAACCCATTTGCTCGACCGCCTTGACGAGCGGCGGCGTGAAGACATTGTTGGCTGTGAAGGCGCCGACCACGTCGCCGCGCGATTCGAACAGCGAGACGAGCGCATTGACCGGATCGTTCGGGTTCGTATCGATGCCGACATTCTCCGGTCCGGCGTCCACCTTGAAGGCGTCGAGCTTGCCGGCATCCTTCAGGGTCTTGACGATCGCGTTGAAGGCGGCCGTCACGCGGTTGTTCACCTCGATATTGCCCATCGCCGTCGACGACGGCAGCAGGATCGAGCCGCTGGTCTTGCCGCTGTCGAGCACGCATTTGGCGAGCGCTTCACCGCCGATCGCGGCGGCCGAGGCATCCTGGCCGGTATGGCTGATATTGTTGCGGTTGAGCAGGGTCTCATCGTAGGAATTGGTCGTCGCGACCGGAATCCCGGCGTCTTCCGCCGCTTTGACGATGTCGTTATAGGCTCCGACCTGCGGCGTCGTCATGATGATGCCATCGATTTTGGGGTCGCGGACGATCTGGTTCAGGATCTCGATCTCGCGTGCCGGGTCGTCCACCGGCGATTCTGAGCCGAGCAGCAGGATCTCGGCGCCGATCATGTTGCCGGCCACCTTGGCACCGACATAGACCGGGTCGAAGAAGCCGTTGCCGGCCGTATGGGTGACGATCGCGAAGGTCAGATGGCCGTCGGCAGAATGGAAGTCCTTCGTTTCTGGGGCCTCCTTGGCCGCCTCCTCGAAATCATAACCGCCAACCGCCCTTTCGACGCTGCCGGATTGTGCGATTGCGGAAGACGCGCCGAGTGAAAGAGCCGCGGCCGAGACCGCGGAGAGCAGAATTCGTTTCATTGCTTTCCTCCCTCGGATCACCGCGGCTCCGGCATGAAGAACCGGAACTCAACGTGATCCCTCTTGTTGACCAGAGTGGGATTGGGCGGAAAACCGCGAAAACTTTGCCCCTTCCCGCTCTCATTGTCAGCGGGCGAAAGTCGTTCGAGCGCAATGGTCGAGAGGGCGCCGAACGCTTCCTCCCATGCACCATTCTCTGCGCAGTTCCGGCACATGTAAATGCGAAAAGTGTTACAAATGTAGGCCTATGATTTTGCGCGCAGATTCCCTTCTTTGCGCACGCTTTGTCGAAATCGCACAGCATTTTCTTGAGCTTTGTCAATCCCGACAGCTGTTGGACAGGTTCCAAACCGCAACATCGTCCCCGGCAGGCCATGCCTGCTAGCGCGCGGCGCTGTAAGCGCTTATTCGAGAAGGAAGAAAAAGAATGGAAAGACGTGATTTCCTCAGGGGCCTGGCGCTGCTTGCAGCCTGCCCGCTGTGCGTCAAGACGGCCTATGCCGCCGAGGGCGTGCATTGGAGCTATGAAGGCGAAGAAGGGCCCGAGCATTGGGGTTCGCTGAGCGAGGAAAATGGTGCGTGTTCGGTGGGCTCGCAGCAGTCGCCCATCGACATCCGGGAATCGATCAAGGCGGATCTGCCGGATCTTGGGCTCGACTGGAAGAGCGGCGGCACCATTCTCAACAACGGCCATACGATCCAGGTGAAGGCCGCGCCCGGCGGTACGCTGAAGCGCGGCGACAAGACCTACGAGCTGGTGCAGTACCATTTCCATGCGCCGAGCGAGCATCTGGTCGAAGGCAAGACCTTCGCCATGGAGGCGCATTTCGTTCACAAGCACCCCGAAACGGGCGCGCTCGGCGTCCTCGGCGTCTTCATTACCCCCGGCGCGAAAAATACGACCTTCGCGAGCCTCGCCGCGAAGTTCCCGCAGACAGCCGGTGAGGAAGCGGCGCTCGACGCCGTCGACCCACGCGGCCTCCTGCCTGCTTCGCTCGACTATTGGGCCTATGAGGGGTCGCTCACCACGCCGCCCTGCAGCGAGATCGTCGACTGGATGGTAGCAAGGACGCCGATCGAAGCGGCCGCCTCGGACATCGAGAAGTTCACTGCGCTCTACTCGATGAACGCGCGCCCGGCACTTTCCGCCAACCGCCGCTATGTTCTGAGTTCCAGCTGATCTCGTCATTCGCGGCCATCACTCTTCCCCGGCGGCAGCGGGACCACCCCGGCAAGGGGGAGCTTGCCGGGGTGGTGTGGCTCCCATCCTCCCGGCCATGCTTGCGCCCGGCGCTCTTCGCTGCAAATGTCTCCACCAAAGAAACAAGCGGCGACGAGGCAATCATGTTCGATCTCACAGGCAAGACAGCGCTTGTCACCGGCGGCGGACGCGGACTCGGCCTTGAAATGGCAAAGGCGCTTGCCAGGGCCGGTGCCTGGACGGTGATCAACGGCCGCAACCGCCAGAACCTCGAGGAGGCACGCGAAAGGCTTGCCGCCGACGGAATTTCGGTCGGCATCGCGCCGGGCGACATCACACAGGATGTCGAGACCATTCTCTTACGCGCCATCGACAAGACCGGGCAGCTCGATATCCTCATCCATGCGGTCGGCGAGCGGGACCGGCGCGGCACGGAGGCGATGGCGCCGCAGGATTTCGCCTCGCTGCTGAACACCGATCTGACGGCGGCCTATGCGGTCGCGAGGTCAGCCCTGCCCCTGATCCAGCGCTCTTCGGCGGGTCGGCTGATCTTCGTGACGTCGATTGCAGCCTTCGCCGCCAGGGCCGGAGACCCGGCCTATACGGCGGCCAAGGGCGGGCTCGAGGCTTTGACGCGCTCGCTCGCGGTCGAACTTGGCGCCGACAACCTGACTGTCAACGCGATCGCGCCAGGCTGGTTTGCCACCGAGACCAATGCCCATCTCGCGGCCGACCCGGACCTCAAGGCCTTCGTCGAGGTCCGCATTCCGTTGAAACGCTGGGGGCGACCGGAAGAGATCGCGCCGGCCGCTGTTTTCCTTGCCTCGCCGGCGGCAAGCTTCGTCAACGGGACCACGCTCACGGTCGATGGCGGCATGACCGTTCAGATGTGAGTCTCTACCTCGCGTTTGCCTCCTGCGTGCCGCGCAGCATGCGGATCAGTGCGGAGAAATCCTCGTCGCCATGGCCGAGCTTCTCGAAAAGGCCGTAGAGTTGCGCCGCCTGCGCGCCCATGGGGGTTGCGGCGCCGGCGGCACTTGCCGCCTGCTGCGCAAGCTTCAGGTCCTTCAGCATCAGGCTCGCCATGAATCCTGGTTTGTAGTCGTTGTTGGCGGGGGAAGCCGGAACGGGCCCCGGCACCGGGCAATAGCTCGTCAGCGACCAGCACTGGCCGGAGGAGGTAGAGGCGACATCGAAGAGCGCCTGGTGCGACAGGCCCAGCCGCTCGGCTAGCACGAAAGCTTCGCAGACGCCGGCCATGGAAACGCCGAGGATCATGTTGTTGCAGATCTTCGCCGCCTGGCCGGCGCCCGCGTCGCCGCAATGGACGATCTTCTTGCCCATCGCCTCCAGGATGTGCTTGCCGCGGGAGAAGGCGCCGTCGCTGCCGCCAACCATGAAGGTGAGCGTACCGGCGGCGGCACCCGCCGTGCCGCCGGAGACCGGCGCGTCGAGCGACAGGCACCCGGCGGTATCGGCGAAACCATGGACCTTGCGCGCGCTTTCCACATCAATCGTCGAACTGTCGATCACAAGCGTTCCCGGGTCGACGAAACCCAGCAATTCGTCCCATACGTAGAGCACGTGCGAGCTCGCCGGCAGCATGGTGACCACGCATTCGCTTTCGCGTACCGCCTGGGAAATCGATCCGGCCACGCAAACGCCCGTCTTCGCCGCAGCATTGCGCGAGGCCTCCGAAAGATCGAAGCCTGTGACAGCGTGTCCCGCCTTCACCAGATTGGCGGCCATCGGCCCGCCCATATTGCCAAGCCCGATAAAAGCGATCTTCGTCATGAACGTCCCTCCTCCACTCAACGTGCTCGATCCGGCGGGGCGGCTCTCCGCCCCTCGCCGATGCCTATCCGCGTCCAAAAAGCGGTGCGCCGTCGCGGCGCCCAAAGCGGGCCAGCATCTGCGGCGTCACCTCGTCGAGCCCGACCGACCATTTGGGATTTCGGTCCTTGTCTATAACCGCGGCCCTGACCCCCTCATAGAAGTCCGGATTCGCAAGCATCGCGACGCAGGCAGCGTACTCCCCTTCCAGGCATTCGTTCAGCGTCGCGCTGGCGCGTCCGGCTCTCAGGAGGCTCAGCGTCAGCTTCAGGCTGATGCCCGACCTGCTCTTCAAGAGTTGCAGCGTCTCGCGGGCGAAATCGGAGCCATCCTTTTCGAGCGCGTCCAGGATCTCCTCGATCGTGTCGAAGGCGAAGCAGCGGTCTATGAGCGCTGTGTGTTCGAGAAGGGCCGAGGTCGGCGGCTCGCTGGAGACGGCGTTTATCGTCGCGGAAATCTGCTCGGCGGTTGCCGCGGCGGGAAGCTCGCCCAGCGAGGCAACGAGCGCATCGATCCTTTCCGAGGAAACGAAGCTGTCGGCGAGGCGTGCGTGCATCGCCGCCGCCGCGCCTATGTCGCGGCCCGTCAAACCGAGGTAAGTGCCGAACTCGCCCGGTGCGCGCGGCAAGAGCCAGGTCGCGCCGACGTCGGTGAAATAGCCGATTCCTGTTTCCGGCATGGCGAGCCTGGTGCGCTCCGTGACGATCCGGTGCCTGCCATGGGCGGAGATACCCACACCGCCGCCCATTACGATGCCATCCATGATCGCGATGTACGGCTTTGGAAAGGCGGAGATGCGGCTGTTTACGATGAATTCCTCGCGCCAGAACTGCGCCCCTTCCTCCGGGCGCTCGCGGCCGCTCTCGTAGATCATGCGGATGTCGCCGCCGGCGCATAGTCCGCGCTCGCCTTCCCCTGTGACGAGGACGGCTGCGATGGTCGGGTCGCGCTCGAACTCGGTCAGCGCCTTGTCGATGGCGCGGATCATGGCGAGGTTTAGGCTGTTCAGTGCGCGCGGCCGATTGAGCCGAAGCCTGCCGATCGCGCCGTCGCGCTCGACGATGACTTCCGGTAGGGCGGTTTGCATCTCCATGGAAGGTCCTTCCTACTTCCGGCCCATGATCGCTCGCGAGACGATCAGCCGCATGATCTCGTTGGTCCCTTCGAGTATCTGGTGCACCCTCAGGTCCCTGACAATCTTCTCGATGCCGTAATCGGCGAGATAGCCGTAGCCGCCGTGCAATTGCAGCGCGTCATTGGCGACGGCAAAGCAGCGGTCCGTGACGAAGCGTTTGGCCATGGCGCAGAGCTTGGTCGCCTCCGGATCCGCCGCGTCCAGCGCGGCAGCAGCCCGCCATAGAAAGGTGCGGGCGATCTCAAGATCGGTCGCCATGTCCGCGAGCCGGAACTGCAGCGCCTGGAACTCTCCGATCGCACGCCCGAAGGCGCGCCGCTCCTCAACATAGGCGAGCGCCTTGTCGAAGGCGGCCTGGGCACCGCCGAGCGAGGCGGCGGCAATGTTCAACCGCCCGCCATCGAGACCGGCCATGGCGATCCTGAAGCCTTCGCCCTCGCTCCCGAGCCGGTTCTCGGCCGGCACACGGACTTTGTCGAGCATCACCGCCCGCGTCGGCTGGGCGTGCCACCCCATCTTCTTCTCATTGGCGCCGAAGGTGAGCCCAGGGGTGTCCTTTTCGACGATGAAGGCGGAAATGCCCTTCGGCCCCTCTTCGCCCGTACGCGCCATCACAATATAGAGGCCCGACTCGCCCGCACCGGAAATGAACTGCTTCTGTCCCGTCAGCAGATAGACGTCGCCGTCGCGCGCGGCCCTGGTCTTCAGCGCCGCCGCGTCCGATCCGGAACCGGGTTCCGTCAGGCAGTAGCTCGCCAGCGTCTCCATGGTCAGAAGCCGCGGCAGGAAGTGCTGGCGCTGCGCGTCCGTGCCGTAGCGATCGATCATACCAGCGCACATGTTGTGGATCGACACGAAGGAGGCGATCGCCGGGCAGCCGGTCGCCAGCGCCTCGATGATGATCGCCGCATCGAGGCGCGTCAGCCCCGTGCCGCCGACATCGTCGCGTATATAGATGCCGGCCATGCCGAGCGTCGCCGCGGCGCGCAACGTCGCTACCGGAAAATGCTTCTGCTGGTCCCAGTCGATCGCATGCGGCGCAAGCTCGTCACGCGCGAAATCGAGCGCCATCGCGCGGATGGCCTCCTGCTCCTCCGACAGGCGATAATCCATATGCATGTCCTCCCTGACCCGCATATTGATGATGTGCCGTGGTGTTACACCAAACTGCGTACAGGCACAGCGGCAAATCCTCACAGTATCTGTTCAAAATCGAACAGACTTCGCGTAAGCGAGGCTCAGTTCTCGCTCAAACGATACGGCAGAGCGGCGCGCATGTCATGGTCGACAATGAGCTTACGCTTGAGAGGCGGCACGGCGCGGCTGGCGCATTTGGGGCGCTCGCAGATGCGGCAGGAAATACCGATCGGGCCGAAGGCGGCGCGGTTGCCGAGGTCCATGTCATCGGCATAGACGAAGGCGTCCGCATAGGAGATCTCGCAACCGAGCGCCAACGCATAGCGTGGATGCGCCGCGCGATAGCCGCCCCCGCCCTTGGTGATCTGCGTCGCGAGACAAAGATAGCGCACGCCATCCGGCGTCTCGGCGAGCTGGCGGATGATCCGGCCCGGGGTCTCGAAGGCCTGGTGCACGTTCCAGAGGGGGCAGGCCGCGCCAAAACGGGCAAATTGCAGTTTGGCGGCGCTGTGGCGCTTGGTAATGTTGCCCGCCCGGTCGATGCGCGCGAAGAAGATCGGAATGCCTTTCTGTCCCGGCCGCTGCAGTGTCGATAACCGATGGCAGACCTGCTCCAGCGATGCGCCAAAACGCGCGGCTATGAGCTCGATGTCGTGGCGCAGGTCGCGCGCCGCCTTGAGAAAGGCCTGGTAGGGCAGGATGAGAGCGCCGGCGAAATAGTTCTGCAGCCCGATGCGACAGATCTCATAAGCCTCTTCGGTGCGGAAGCCGGCGCTACCCGCCATGCGGTCGATCTCTTCGCGCGCGTGAAGCTGGGCGATCTGCAGCGCGAGCTGGAAGTCGCGGGTCGGCGCCGGCGCATAAGGATTGAGCGTCAGGATGCGGGCACGCCGGTCGAAACGGCGGATCGCCTCGTCGCCGGCGGCACCGCGCACGATACGCACGCCATGCCGCTGCTCGAGGTGGTTGGCGAGCGCGGCGTGGTTGTCGCCCTCGCCGAGGCCGAGCTCGCCGGCCAGATGCTCGGCGAGCAAATCGATCTCATGTATATAGTTGTCGACGAAGTGGAAGAAGTCGCGCACTTCCTCATAGGGGGTGGTTTCGACGACGGCGGCATCGCGGCCGATCGTGTCGTCGATGCTGGCGAGCTGTTCGCTGTTGCGGCGGTAGGCCTGGTGGCACTTGATCAGCGCGCGGGCGAGGCCTGGCGCGTTCTGAACGACGAGCTTCAGTTCCTGCAGGCTCGATGAATAGGGCTCGAACAGGGGATCGCTCAGGGCCTCCGAGAGCGCCGACAGCAGCCGATCGCCCTCGCCGGAGGAAAGCTCGGCAATATCGATCTGAAATTTCTCCGCAAGCGCCAACAGCACAGCGGCCGAGACCGGCCGCTGGTTGTTTTCTATCTGGTTCAAGTAACTCGTGGAGATGCCGATGCGCTCGGCGAACTGCCCCTGCGTGACGCGGTTTGCTTCTCGAAGTTCCCGGACCTTGCGGCCGATATAAAGCTTGCCGATCGCCATGTTCGCAACTTTGCAGTTTACGTTTTACAATGTTCTATGTTCCACATTTGCACATGATCGGCCGTTTTGCCAGCAGGCCTTCGGAGCTATTGCGATCCTAGCGAAGCCTCTGCACAATCAGCGAAAAATGGGAGGAGAGCGATGCGCGCCATACTGGAACAGGTGGAGGCCCGCCGGGCTCAGGCACGGGCCGGCGGTGGCGAGCGCCGCATCGCCGCGCAGCACGGCAAGGGCAAGCTGACGGCGCGCGAGCGCATCGAAGTGCTGCTCGATGAGGGCTCCTTCGAAGAATACGACATGTATGTCACCCATCGCTGCGTCGACTTCGGCATGGCGAACGAGAAGGTTGCCGGCGACGGCGTCGTTACCGGCTGGGGCACGATCAACGGGCGGCAGGTCTATGTCTTCTCCCAGGATTTCACCGTGCTCGGCGGCTCGCTTTCCGAGACGCACGCGCAGAAAATCTGCAAGATCATGGACATGGCCGCGCGCAACGGCACACCGGTGATCGGCCTCAACGATTCCGGCGGCGCCCGTATCCAGGAGGGTGTCGCCTCGCTTGCCGGCTATGCCGAAGTGTTCCGCCGCAATGCCGAGGTTTCCGGCGTCATTCCGCAGATTTCGGTGATCATGGGGCCATGCGCCGGCGGCGCCGTCTACTCCCCGGCAATGACCGACTTCATCTTCATGGTGCGTGACAGCTCCTACATGTTCGTGACCGGCCCGGATGTCGTGAAGACTGTGACGAACGAGATCGTCACGGCGGAGGAACTTGGCGGCGCCCGCACGCATACCACCAAGTCCTCCGTCGCCGACGGCGCCTATGAGAACGACATCGAGGCGCTCGAAGAGGTCCGGCGGCTTTTCGACTTCCTGCCGCTCAACAACCGCGAGAAGCCGCCGGTCCGGCCCTTCCATGACGACCCGGCGCGTATCGAAATGCGGCTCGACAGCCTGATCCCGGAGAGCGCCACCAAGCCTTATGACATGAAGGAGCTGATCTTCGCGGTGGCCGACGAAGGCGACTTCTTCGAGTTGCAGCCAGAATTCGCCCGCAACATCATCACCGGCTTCGTCCGGCTCGAAGGCCAGACGGTCGGCGTAGTCGCCAACCAGCCGATGGTGCTCGCCGGCTGCCTCGACATCGATTCCTCTCGGAAAGCCGCCCGCTTCGTGCGATTCTGTGACGCCTTCTCGATCCCGATCCTGACCCTCGTCGACGTGCCAGGCTTCCTGCCCGGCACGAGCCAGGAATATGGCGGCGTCATCAAGCACGGCGCCAAGCTGCTTTTCGCCTACAGCCAGGCGACCGTGCCGATGGTGACGCTGATCACGCGCAAGGCCTATGGCGGCGCCTATGACGTCATGGCTTCAAAGCATATCGGCGCCGACGTCAACTATGCCTGGCCGACCGCCGAGATCGCCGTGATGGGCGCCAAGGGTGCGACCGAGATCCTCTACCGCTCCGAACTCGGAGACCCAGAGAAGATCGCCGGGCGCACGAAGGAATATGAGGAGCGCTTCGCCAATCCTTTCGTCGCCGCCGAGCGCGGCTTCATCGACGAGGTGATCATGCCGCACTCCTCACGCCGCCGCATCGCCCGCGCCTTCGCGTCGCTGCGCAACAAGCAGATGGAGACGCGCTGGAAGAAGCACGACACGATCCCACTTTGAGGGAGTCCGCCATGAGCCACGCGCCGAAGCCGGAAATGACGCCCGAAGCCGCCCGCCGCGACCACTGGCAGATGCTGCGCTACATGGCCGTCAATGCTCTCTACGGCGCGCTCGTCGGCGCCGCCGTCGCGGGCGCGCTGATCTGGCTCAACATCGGCGCGGTTGGCACCCACATCGTCCGCTCGACCAACCCGCTCTTGGCCACGGCCATCGTGATCATCCCTTTTGCCCTGCTCTTCGGCGGCGCTGTGGCGGCCTCTTCCATCGCGCTTCTGCCCTACCGGCGAAGATTCAGGCGCTGATGCGACAGAAAGGCTTCAAAGAGAAACGCATGTTCAAGAAAATCCTCATCGCCAATCGTGGCGAAATCGCCTGCCGCGTCATCCGCACCGCCAAGAGGCTCGGCATTGCGACCGTGGCCGTCTATTCCGATGCCGACCGCGATGCCATGCATGTGCGCATGGCGGATGAGGCCGTGCACATCGGCCCGTCGCCCTCGAACCGATCCTATATCGTCATCGAGAACATCCTGGAGGCGATCCGCAGGACCGGCGCCGATGCCGTCCATCCGGGCTACGGATTCCTGTCCGAGAACGCTGCCTTCGCCGAAGCACTGGAGAAGGAGGGCGTCGTCTTCATCGGCCCGCCGGCGCGCGCGATCGAGGCGATGGGCGACAAGATCACCTCGAAGAAGCTCGCCGCGGAAGCGGGTGTCTCAACCGTCCCGGGCCATATGGGGCTGATCGAGGATGCGGAGGAGGCCGCGCGCATCGCCGCGTCGATCGGCTTTCCGGTGATGATCAAGGCGTCCGCCGGCGGCGGCGGCAAGGGCATGCGGATTGCCTGGAACGAGCGGGAGGCGCGCGAGGGTTTCCAGTCGTCGAAGAACGAGGCGAAAAACTCCTTCGGTGACGATCGCATCTTCATCGAGAAGTTCGTGACCGAGCCTCGCCACATCGAGATCCAGGTGCTCGGCGACCGGCGCGGCAACACCGTCTATCTCGGCGAGCGCGAATGCTCGATCCAGCGACGGAACCAGAAGGTGATCGAGGAGGCGCCCTCGCCCTTCCTCGACGAGAAGACGCGGCGCGCCATGGGCGAGCAAGCGGTCGCGCTCGCAAAGGCCGTCGGCTACCATTCGGCAGGCACCGTCGAATTCATCGTCGACGCCGATCGCAATTTCTACTTCCTCGAGATGAACACGCGGCTCCAGGTCGAGCATCCGGTGACGGAACTCGTGACCGGCCTCGACCTCGTCGAGCAGATGATCCGCGTCGCCGCCGGCGAGGAGCTCGCTTTCCGCCAGAAGAACGTGAAGCTCGACGGTTGGGCGATCGAAAGCCGGCTCTATGCGGAAGATCCCTACCGCAACTTCCTGCCGTCGATCGGTCGGCTGACGCGTTATCGTCCGCCAGCGGAAGGCCGCCAGGAGGACGGCACGATCATCCGCAACGACACCGGCGTCGTCGAGGGCGGCGAGATCTCGATGTATTACGATCCGATGATCGCCAAGCTCTGCACCTGGGGCCCGGACCGGGCAACGGCCGTCGACGCGATGGCGCGCGCGCTGGACAGCTTCGAGGTCGAGGGCATCGGCCATAACCTGCCCTTCCTCTCCGCCGTGATGCAGCAGGAGCGCTTTCGCGAGGGGCGGCTGACGACCGCCTATATCGCCGAGGAATTCGGGGGCGGCTTTCAGGGCGTGGTGCCGGACGAGGTCTCGGCGATGAGGCTCGCAGCCGTCGCGGCAACGGTTAATCAGGCGCTGCAGGAGCGCGCCTGCCGGATTTCCGGCACCATCGACAATCACCGCCGTGTCGTCGGCCATGACTGGGTGGCAAGCCTGGCCGACCGCGACTTCCGGGTAACCTGCGGCACGTCCGCGGATGGCGCCTATGTCGGTTTCGGCGATGAAAGGTCCATCTCGGTCGTGACCGATTGGGTGCCGGGCCGCACGCTCGCCACCTTCAACATCGACAATCAGCCGATGGCGGTGAAGGTGGAACTCGCCGGAATCGGCATCAGGCTGCGCTGGCGCGGTATCGATGTGGTCGCGCGTGTTCGAAGCCCGCGGATCGCCGAGCTCGCCCGGTTGATGCCTAAAAAGCAGCCGCCGGACACCTCGAAAATGCTGCTCTGCCCAATGCCGGGCGTCGTGACCTCGATTGCGGTGAAGGCAGGCGAGACGGTGGAGGCCGGCCAGGCGATCGCCGTCGTCGAGGCGATGAAGATGGAGAACATCCTGCGGGCGGAGCGGCGTGCGACGGTGAAGCGCGTCGCCATCGCGGCCGGCGCGAGCCTGGCGGTGGACGAGTTGATCATGGAGTTCGAGTGATGGCGGCGGTGCGGCGCGACGATAACCCCCCTCTGCCCTGCCGGGCTCGCAGCCTCTGCCGCTCGCCCCTCACCCTAGCCCTCTCCCCGCTCGCGGGGAGAGGAGACTGAGACGGCGCGGCAGGTTCCTCCTCCCCGCGAGCGGGGAGAAGGTCCCGGCAGGGGCATGAGGGGCCGAGCCAGATTATATTCGGAGCGAATGCGATGACCGAGAAGACAATCAAGGACTGGGAAGCCCTCGCTGAAAAGGAGCTGAAGGCCTCCCCAGAAAAAATCGTCTGGCAGACGCCGGAAGGCATTGCGGTCAAACCGCTCTACATGCGCGAGGACCTCGCGAATCTCGCGCACCTTGACTCGCTGCCCGGCCTGGAGCCGTTCGTACGCGGACCGCGCGCCACCATGTATGCGGGCCGACCCTGGACAATCCGGCAATATGCCGGCTTCTCGACCGCTGAGGAATCCAACACCTTCTACCGCAAGAATCTCGCCGCGGGGCAGCAGGGCGTCTCCGTCGCTTTCGACCTCGCGACCCATCGCGGCTATGACAGCGATCATCCGCGCGTGGTCGGCGACGTCGGCAAGGCAGGTGTGGCGATCGACTCGGCCGAGGACATGAAGATCCTCTTCGATGGCATCCCGCTCGACAGGGTTTCCGTCTCGATGACCATGAACGGCGCGGTGATCCCGATCCTCGCCAATTTCATCGTCACTGGCGAGGAACAGGGCGTTCCCCGCGAAAAACTCTCCGGGACCATCCAGAACGACATCTTGAAGGAGTTCATGGTCCGCAACACCTATATCTACCCGCCCGAGCCTTCGATGCGGATCGTCGCGGACATCATCGAATATACCGCGAAAGAGATGCCCAAGTTCAATTCGATCTCCATTTCCGGCTACCACATGCAAGAGGCGGGCGCGACGCTCGTCCAGGAGCTCGCCTTCACGCTTGCCGATGGGCGCGAGTATGTGCGGGCGGCGCTCGCCAAGGGGCTGGACGTCGACGATTTCGCCGGCCGGCTCTCCTTCTTCTTCGCGATCGGCATGAACTTCTTCATGGAGGCGGCGAAGCTGCGCGCCGCGCGGCTGCTCTGGACCCGCATCATGAAGGAGTTCAACCCGCAAAACCCATCATCGCTGATGCTCAGGACGCACTGCCAGACGTCCGGCGTCTCGCTTGCCGAGCAGGACCCCTACAACAACGTCATCCGCACTGCCTTCGAGGCAATGTCGGCCGTGCTCGGCGGCACGCAATCGCTGCACACCAACTCCTTCGACGAGGCAATCGCGCTGCCGACGGAATTTTCCGCCCGGATCGCCCGCAACACGCAACTGATCCTGCAGCACGAGACCGGGGTCACCAAGGTCGTCGATCCGCTCGCCGGCTCCTATTATGTCGAGAGCCTGACGAATGAGCTTGCGGAAAAGGCCTGGGCACTGATCGAGGAGGTGGAGGCGCTTGGCGGCATGACCAAGGCGGTCAATGCCGGGCTGCCGAAGCGGCTGATCGAGGAGGCGGCGACCCGGCGCCAGGCAGCAGTCGACCGCGGCGAGGAGGTCATCGTCGGCGTCAACAAGTTTCGCCTCGAAAACGAACATCCGATCGACATCCTCCAGATCGACAACGCCGCGGTCCGCACGGCACAGATCAAGAGGATCGAGGAGACCAGACGGCGCCGCGATTCGCTGAAAGTGAAGGAAACGCTGGAAACCTTGGCCGAAGTGGCGGCGAGCGGCAAGGGCAATCTTCTGGCCGCAGCCGTCGAGGCGGCGCGGGCGCGCGCCACCGTCGGCGAGATCTCCGAAGCGATGCGGGCCGCCTTCGGCGATTACACGGCCGTGCCGGAGGTGGTCACCGACATCTATGGCAAGGCCTATGAGGGCGATCCGGAACTCGGCGTGCTGGCCGCCCGGATCGGCGAAGTCACCAGGCGGCTCGGCCAGAAGCCGAAGATTTTGGTGGCCAAACTCGGCCAGGACGGCCACGACCGCGGCGCCAAGGTGATTGCGTCAGCGTTCGGCGACATCGGCTTTGACGTCGTCGCCGGGCCGCTGTTCCAGACGCCCGAGGAGGCGGCTGATTTGGCGCTTGCTGAAGAGGTCACCGTCATCGGCGTCTCCTCGCTTGCGGCCGGTCACAAGACGCTGATGCCGAAGCTCGCGGAAGCACTGAAGACGCGTGGCGGCCAAGACATCATCGTGGTCTGCGGCGGCGTCATCCCGCGGCAGGACTATGAGTACCTCATGGACAACGGCGTCTCCGCGGTCTTCGGCCCCGGCACCCATGTGCTCGATGCCGCCCGCGCGGTGCTCGACCTGATCGAAGGCAAGCGTCGCAATATCTGATCCCGCACGGTCTGGAATTCGGTCTTGCGTTCCGGCCGCCTTGGGGGACAATCAGGATCGGACCGCGCCGCACAACGAGCGAACTTCCGCAGCGGATGCGCGGGTTTCACAGGGAGGACGGACAATGCGAAAGCTGCAATCGCAAGGGGTCCATCACATCACTCTGGTCGGCGCAGACCGGCAGACATCGATCGATTTCTGGGAAGGCGTGCTCGGCATGCCCTTCATCTTCGAACAACCGAACCTCGACCGGGCATCGGAAAGCCATCTCTATTTCGATCCGGGCGACGGGCGGCTGATCACCATATTCACCGACGAGAATCGCAGGCCCGACCCGAACCGTACGCCGACGGATATCGGCTGTGTGCACCACATCGCCTTCGCCGTGTCGCGCGCCACCTTTCAGCAGGCGGTGGAGCGGTTGAACGAGCGGGAGATCCGGCACAGCGGCGTCAAGGATCGCGGCTTCATGGATTCGATCTATTTCGAGGACCCGCTCGGTCTCCTGATCGAACTTGCCTCCTACCGCTTCGAACCGCCGGCCGGCCATACCCATGCCGAGGTGCTGATGGAGGCGCACAAAATCCGGGTGGCGCGCGGCGACTACGCTATTGCCGAGGTGCATCTCGCCGATGCGATCGAAGCGCTCGTACAACGCGCGCGGCCGACGCTGTCGGCCGATCGCGCGCCGAAGAATCCTTACTGAAAGAAGGGAGGTTCAGTCATGTCGAAGCTAGTACTCAATGTGATCAAGCCCAGCGTCAACAATATGACGGTTCGCGTGTTCGTAAGGGCAGCGAAACTCGATTTCGTAGAACACGACGTTTACGGGCAGACGCGCACCCCCGAATATCTGGCGAGGGCACCCTCGCATCTGACGCCGATGATCGAAACGGCGGACCTGCCCAAGGGTGCGCTCTGGGAAAGCTGCGCCATCATGCAATATCTCTGCAACAAGCACAGGCTCGACCAGTTCTACCCCAAGGAGCCGGAAAGGCGCGCGATGATCGACAGCGCCATGTTCTACCTGATCGGCACCTTCTATCCCTATCTCGCACGCGCCACCTATCCGGCTCTCCATTTCCCGCAATATCCGGGCGAGGTCGGCTACAGCGATGCCGACCATGACACCAAGGAGACAGCGCGCAAGACCGCCGCGGATGCGATTGCCGAACCGCTGGAGGTCTTCCATACCTTCTACATGGCTGGCAAGCCCTTCATCGGCGGAGACCAACCGTCGATCGCCGACATTAGACTGGCCGCTACACTCGAATTTCTCGAGGCGATCGACTATCCCCTGCCGGCCTGGGCGACGACCCATATGGAAGCGGTGGAGAAAACGCTCGGGACGGCCTATTCCGAACCGGCCGCCGACGTTCGCGGCTACATCGCCTATGTGAAGGCGCAGCGGAACGAGGAGCTTACGGGAACCGCCTGAACGCTCTATGAGATCAGCAGGATGATCCCGGTCGCACCGAGCGCCAGCGTCCAGAGGCGGTCGAAGTTGATCCAGGCTGACCGAAGGGCGCCAAGGCCGAGCCGGCTGAATACAATCAGCGCGATCACGGCGATCACGGCGAGCATCGCACCCGTGTGGACGCCGACCGCGGCGAGCGAAATGGGGAGCGAGTTGCCCATGCCGGCAATCCCGGCCTCGTTTGTCAAGCAAAGGCTCAGAACCGCGGGTACCAACATCAGCCCTGCACCATGGCTCGTCGCCATCAGGAAGGACCAAAGTGCAAGTCCCGCCATGCCGGTCCGCAGCCCGACCCTCGCGCGATGACGGTGCCCGAAAATGGCATAGTAGCCCGCGAGAGCTAGAATGATGGAGGCTGCCGCAAGCTGCAGGTTGGGCAGATCCAATATCGTGCCGAATGCCGTCACGGCCAACAGCACCATTGCGATGGACGCGGCGTGACCAAGGGCGATCGGAACGAGAGACAGCCAGACGATCCGGGCACTTTGCCGATGGAGGCCCAGCGCCACGGCGAAGAGCCAGCCCATCGCCGGGTTCACGCCGTGGAACGCACCGAGGCCCGCCAGAGAAAGCCAGGGCCAGATATTCGTCATTTGCTCCGGTGCGGCCGCACGGACCGCTCTCCTTAAGACTTCATAGTCAATTGAACCGTTGGAGGCGCGATGGCCCCCTCACCCCTGACCCTCTCCCCGCGAGCGGGGAGAAAGTGGCCGGCAGGGCGGATGAGGGCCGTCATTTACCTCGCGCCGCCCCACGCCCCTTAAGGATAGCAATAGGAATCCGAGGAGCAATCGCCTCCTTCGAGCCTAACCTGATGCGGCCGATGCCCCTTCGGCCAATCGACGAAGAAGTTCTCGTCGAAGCCAATGCCGCCATTGTCGCCGACGTCGAGCTTCACCATCCAGCCGTCGATACCCTCCGGGTAGAACTGCGGGTCGATCGCGCCATAGAGCGAATTGGTGAAATAGACCCGCTTGCCGTCACGGCTGATCTCGACCATTTGCGGGCCGCCATTCAGCGCACCGTTCGACGCCTTCGGATGGCTGGCCCGCGAGGCTATGCCGCCGATCCGTACCCGCCCCGTCTCCTTCGGCGCGAAGGGATCCGAAACGTCGTACTGTATCATATCGCCGGTGCCCCAGCAGGAAACATAGAGGAAGCGATCGTCCATCGAGAGATCGATGTCGGTCACGAGCGGCGCGACCGCCTTGAAATCCTTGAGGACCGGCGGCAGCAGATCCGGATCGGCGGGCTCCGCCGGGATCTCGATGACCTTCTTCACCGCCCATTTGTCGCCCTCGCGATACCAGGTCCAGATCGAGGCGGAGAGATCCTTCAGGCTGATGACGCAGCCGACGAAGCCATAGGCCTTGGTCGGGTCGTGGGCCGGGCGCAGTTCGAAGACGAGTTGATGTTCCTCGCCGAAGTCGATCTCCTGCACGTGCTTGCGCTTGGTGAGATCCCAGAAATGCAGCCGTCGGCCGTATTTCGAACCGAGCAGCACCTCGGGAACGAGGCCGTTCTCGAAGGTATCTGGCGTTCCCCACTCGCTGGTGATCATCGTGTCATGGCCGAGATGCCACCAGAAATCATAGGCGAGCTTTTGCGGTCCGCGATCCAATTCCCACTGACCGAGCACGTCGAAGCTGTCGTGGTCGAGGAGGAAGATCCCGCCCGGCGCATTGCCGTTCCGGTCGGCGAGCGCGTTGACGTAAATCCCTTCGGGGCCGCAATGGATCGTGTGCAGCCGCGAGTAATTCGCCCTTTCGGCAATCTCCGACGGCTCGATGATGCGGACGATCTCAGGCCTCCTCGGGTCCGGCTTGGTGTCGATGATGTGAAGCCGCGATGACCTCAGGCCGGGCACGACCAGATAGCGTCGCTCCACATGCGGATGCGGCGCATTGGGACAGAGGCAGGACGAGCAGGCATTCCAGCCGAAATGATGGAGCTCGTCGCCGACATTCGGCATCTCGACCTGCCCGACGATTTGCGAGTAGGTCGGGGACGCCGGAGCGACGTCGACAACCGCGATCGCGTCGGGCCGTTGCCGGTCCGGGTCGAAGGCAGCGACATAGGCAAGGGTCTCCCTGGGAGCCTTTGCAGCCATGCGCGGTGATGGGTAGAAGGAAGGATCGGGTCGCCACGTCGCCATGTCTGTTCTCCCCAAAGAGACAATGCGTGGATCCTGATGCAAGAATTAACAGTTACGGCAAAAACTCGTCGGAAATGCGGCGCCTTGCCATAATCCGGGCGACGGCTAAGCGAGGATCAGTGGAACAGTTCGATTTCGAAGCGGAGCTTTGGCTCTATCCTGGGAAAGGCGGCTGGCATTTCGTCACGCTGCCACAGGACATTGCCGTGCAGATCAGGTTCGCGGCCGAGCCGACGAAGACCGGCTGGGGCAGCCAAGCCGTGCTCGCGCGGGCGGGCAGGACCGAATGGACGACATCCATCTTTCCAGACAAGAGCTCGGGCTCGTTTCTCCTGCCGCTAAAGGCGGAGGTGCGACGGAAAGAGAATTTGACGACCGGCCAAACCGTGAAGGTTGCGTTGATGCTGACTCGTGCCTAGCGCATCGGCCGGTAGCCGCTGCGCTAAGTCTCGATCCTGAACTTCATCCGATCTGCGGCAAAACGCGTGCGCGAGTATTCGACGGGCCGTCCGTCCAGATCGGCATTGACCGAGAGCGCCTCAAGGACGATCGCGCCGGGCGAAAGCTTGAGAAGCTCGAGCTCCGCCGCACCGGCGTGTCGGGCGACGATCTCCGTCGACACACGGACATAGTCGTCGAGCCCTTGTGCCGCAAACGCCTTCGTGACGGACCCAAGACGCGCATATTGCTGCGCCATTTCAGGAAACCGTTCCGCCGGAAAATAGGCAACGGTTGCCGAGAGCGGCCGCCCGTCGCCGCTGCTGACGGTCTGCAGTTCCACCACCAGGGATCCCGGCGGAAGCGCAAGGGCGGCGGCGACCTCACCGCTTGCCTGCACTTTGCTGTGTCCGAGCAGGCTTGAGCCGATCTCCTTCACCTGCCGGCCGAGTCCCGCAGAAAAACGGGTCCGCCGGGAGATCGGATAGATCACCCGGTCCTTGCGCTCGATCAGCGTGCCGCGCCCTTGGACGGCTCGCACAAGCCCCTCTTCCGCAAGCGCCGCCAGGGCGCTGCGCACCGTGTGCCGGTTGACGCCGAATTCGCGCGCCAGCGCCGTCTCGGGCGGCACCATTCCGGTCGCATCGTACTCGCCATTGCCGATCGCGAGCCGTATGCGATCCGTGATCTGCCGCCAGAGCGCAACCCCAGTCCGCCGCTCGATCGTCTTCCTTGCCACCATTTTCTTCACCGATGTCACAGGCCTGTCATTTGCGAAGGCTAAGAAAGGATATAAGATGTATAGTTGTCTAGATCAATAGACATGTAGAGTATGATCATGAACGCGACGGAAAAGCATGACCATGACGACCTTCCGGAACCCGCCGCCGAACGGCGCGAAGCCATGCGGCTTCTCGCCCGCGCCACGGGCGCCGAGCTCGCCGCCGCCTGGCAGGCAATCGCCGACAAACCGGAAGTGGCGGCGGTGCGCGGACCCGAAACAGGACTGGTCATGGTGCGCGGCCGTATCGGCGGTGGCGGCGACCCGTTCAATCTGGGCGAGGCGACGGTGACGCGTGCGACGGTCAGGCTTTCAAGCGGCGAGATCGGTCACGGACAATTGCTCGGCACCGACAAGGAGCGCGCCCGCTTTGCGGCGATCTTCGACGCGCTCTATCAGAACCCGGCATATAGACCCGCCGTCGAGGCACTGCACCGGCAGATCGCAGCGCGCCTACTAAACGAGGAGCGCCGCAAGGCCGAGGAAACGGCTGCGACCCGCGTCGATTTCTTCACCATGGTCCGGGGAGAGGATTGATGGGCGCCCAATCGCAAATCTACGCCGGTGCCTTTGCCGACCCGGTCTTTGCGGCACAATCGGTCTTCCGCATGCTGATGGACTGCTTCGCCCGACCCGGCACTATTGGCCGCCCTTCGGCAGGCGCCGAACCGCCGTCCCCGCTCGGCCGGGCCAGCGGTGCGGTCGCGCTGACCCTTTGCGATCACGATACGCCTGTCTGGCTCTCCCCGACACTTTCCAAATCCGCGATGCCGCAATGGATCGCCTTCCATACCGGCGCCAGCATCACGGAAGTCAAGGCCGAGGCCCGCTTCGCCTTCATCGAGAAAGGCGGCGCAATCCCCGGCTTCGACCAGTACGCGCTCGGTTCGCAGGAATATCCGGACCGCTCGACGACCCTGGTGATAGAGGTGGAGGCCCTGACGGGCGGATGCCGAATGATCGCTCGCGGACCGGGGATCAAGGGCGAGACCACCGTCGCGCCGAAAGGACTGCCCGACGTTTTCCTCGATCTCTGGAAGGCCAACCGGGCGATTTTCCCCCCCGGCATAGACCTGGTGCTGACGGCCGAAGAAGGCGTTCTCTGCCTGCCACGCACGACCAGATTGTCGATCGAGGAGTGAGACCATGTATGTAGCCGTCAAAGGCGGGGAAGCTGCCATCGCCAATGCCCATCGGCTGCTTGCCGATCGCCGCCGCGGCGATCGCGCGCGGCCGGCGATCACCATCGAGCAGGTCATGGAGCAGCTCGGCCTCGCCGTCGACCGCGTCATGGCGGAAGCTTCGCTCTACGACCGATCCCTCGCCGCCCTTGCTGTGCGCCAAGCGCGCGGCGACATGATCGAGGCGATCTTCATCCTGCGTGCCTACCGCACCACGCTGCCCCGCTTCGGCTCGTCCGAGCCAATCGACACTGCGAAGATGAAGATCGAGCGGCGCATCTCGGCAACCTACAAGGACCTGCCCGGCGGCCAACTGCTCGGCCCCACCTTCGACTATACCCACCGCCTCATCGACCCGTCTCTGCTCGGCGACGCAGCCGTCGCCGAACCGGCCCGCAAGGAGCCGGGCGACGAGGTGATGCGCGTCTCCGACATCCTCGACAGCGAGGGGCTGATCGAAAACGACGGGACGATGCCGGAGGGCCATGTCGTGGGCGACCTGACCCGCGAACCGATGGAATTCCCGATGCCGCGCGACCTGCGCCTGCAGGCGCTCGCCCGCGGCGACGAAGGCTTTCTGCTGGCGCTCGCCTACTCCACCCAGCGCGGCTACGGCCGCACCCATCCTTTCGTCGGCGAGATCCGCATCGGGGAGGTCGAGATCGAACTCGACCTTCCTGAGCTTGGCTTCGCCGTCTCGATCGGGGTCGTCCGCATCACCGAATGCCAGATGGTCAACCAGTTCAAGGGCTCAGCCAATGAGCCGCCGCAATTCACCCGCGGCTATGGTCTCGTCTTCGGCCAGAGCGAACGCAAGGCCATGTCCATGTCGCTCGTCGACCGGGCGCTCAGGACCGACGAGTTCGGCGAGGACATCGTCGCTCCCGCCCAGGACCAGGAGTTCGTCATCTCGCACGCGGACAACGTCCAGGCGACGGGATTCGTCGAGCACCTGAAGCTGCCGCATTACGTCGACTTCCAGGCGGAACTCGACTTGGTTAGGCGTATGCGCCGCGAATATGAGGCCGCCCGCGACAGCATGAAGGAGGCCGCCGAATGAACGACTTTGCCACCTACAATTTCGCCTATCTCGACGAACAGACGAAGCGGATGATCCGACGGGCGATCCTCAAGGCGATCGCCATTCCCGGCTATCAGGTGCCGTTTGCCTCGCGCGAAATGCCGATGCCCTATGGCTGGGGCACCGGCGGCGTGCAGGTCACCGCCGCGATTCTTGGGCCTGACGATGTGCTGAAGGTCATCGACCAGGGCGCGGACGACACCACCAACGCCGTCTCGATCCGAGCCTTCTTCCAGAAGGTCGCCAAAGTCGCGGTCACCACCAGAACCATGGAGGCGACGATCGTTCAGACGCGCCACCGCATCCCCGAGGAGCCGCTCAAGGAGGGCCAGACGCTCGTCTATCAGGTGCCGATCCCCGAGCCCTTGCGCTTCCTCGAGCCGCGCGAGACCGAGACGCGCAAGATGCACGCGCTCCAAGAATACGGCCTCATGCATGTGAAGCTCTATGAGGACATCGCCCGCAACGGCCATATCGCCACGACCTACGCCTATCCGGTGAAGGTCGAGGGCCGCTATGTCATGGACCCTTCGCCGACGCCGAAATTCGACAATCCGAAGATGCACATGTCCGCGGCGCTGCAGCTCTTCGGCGCAGGCCGCGAGAAGCGCATCTATGCGGTGCCCCCCTTTACCGAAGTCGTCAGCCTCGATTTCGAGGACCATCCCTTCGAGATCCAGAAATTCGACAAGCCCTGCGCGCTCTGCGGCGCCGACAACGTCTATCTCGACGAAGTGGTGCTCGACGACAAGGGCGGGCGGATGTTCGTCTGCTCCGATACCGACCATTGCGAAGACCGGCGAGCGCAAGGCCATGGCGGTTCCATGCTCGCCCGTCCCGAGCGCGAAGGCAAGGAGGCCGCCCGATGAGCGCTGCACCGCTCCTCAAGGTCAATGACGTGTCGAAGTTCTACGGGAGCCGCATCGGCTGCCGCAACGTCTCCTTCGAACTCTATCCGGGCGAAGTGCTTGCGATCGTCGGCGAGTCCGGCTCCGGCAAGACCACCCTGCTCTCCTGCCTGTCTACACGGCTGTTGCCGACCTCCGGCATCGTCGAATACCACATGCGCGACGGCCAGTACCGCGATCTCGCGCGCATGGGCGAGGCGGAGCGCCGCTTCCTGATGCGGACCGACTGGGGCTTCGTGCACCAGAATCCGGCCGACGGGCTCCGGATGACGGTCTCGGCCGGCGCCAATGTCGGTGAGCGGCTGATGGCGGTCGGCGGCCGGCACTATGGCAGGATCCGTGCCACCGCCGGCGATTGGCTGAAACGCGTAGAGATCGGCGAGGATCGGATCGACGACCAGCCGCGCGCCTTTTCCGGCGGCATGCGCCAGCGCCTGCAGATCGCCCGCAATCTCGTGACCTCCCCGCGCCTCGTCTTCATGGACGAGCCGACAGGCGGCCTCGACGTCTCCGTACAGGCACGCCTGCTCGACCTCGTGCGCGGGCTCGTGCACGATCTGGGACTCTCGGCGATCATCGTCACGCACGATCTCGCAGTGGCGCGGCTCCTGTCGCACCGGATGATGGTGATGAAGGACGGTGCCGTCATCGAACAGGGGCTCACCGACCGGGTGCTCGACGATCCGCGCCAGCCCTACACCCAGCTTCTCGTCTCATCGATCCTGCAGGTCTGACGCATGATGCCGAAAGGTGGAACCCGGTCTACGGACAAATTCATGCGGCAAGGAGAATAAACGTCATGGCTACTCCGCTTGTTGTTTCAGAAGTCTCCAAGAGCTTCACCATGCACCTGCGCGATGGGATCCGCCTGCCCGTGGTGGCTGACGTCGCCTTTTCCGTCAAGTCCGGCGAATGCGTGGTTCTCGGTGGTCCTTCCGGCGTTGGCAAGAGCTCGATCCTGAAGATGCTCTACGGCAATTACGGCGTCGACGAAGGCCAGATCCTGATGGAGCATGACGGCCGGCTCGTGAACCTCGCCGCGGCCGAGCCGCGCCTGGTACTCGAGGTGCGCCGCGTGACGCTCGGCTATGTCAGCCAGTTCCTGCGCGTCGTGCCGCGCGTCTCCGCCCTCGATATCGTCGCCGAGCCGTTGCAGGCGCGCGGCGTCGCGGTCGAGGAGGCGCGCGAGCGGGCGGCGGACGTGCTGTCGAAACTCAACCTGCCGAATGCCCTCTGGGACTTGCCGCCTGCCACCTTCTCCGGCGGCGAACAGCAGCGCGTCAACATCGCCCGCGGCTTCATCACCGACCACAAGATCCTGCTGCTCGACGAGCCGACCGCCTCGCTCGACGCCAGGAACCGTGCCGTCGTCGTCGAGATGATCGCCGCAAAAAAGGCCGAGGGCGCGGCGCTCGTCGGCATCTTCCACGACGAGAAAGTGCGCGACGCCGTCGCCGACCGCATCATCGACGTATCCGAGTTCTCGCCGAGGAAGAGTGCCGTATGAGCAAAAGACTGGGGATCGAACCCTTTATCCATCCGACCGCGAGCGTCGCGAATTCGACGCTCGGCCGCTATACGGAAATCCAGGAGCGCTCGCGCCTCGAGGAGGTCGAGTTCGGCGACTATTCCTATATCATGCAGGACGGTTCGATCTGGTGCGCGACGATCGGCAAGTTCGTCAACATCGCCGCGGCCGTACGCATCAACGCCACCAACCATCCGACCTGGCGCGCGACGCTGCATCATTTCACCTATCGCGCGCCGATGTACTGGGACGACGCCGAGCCGGATCACGACCTCTTTGCCTGGCGCCGCCAGAACCGCGTCACCATGGGCCATGATGTCTGGATCGGCCACGGCGCCACGGTCCTTCCCGGCGTGACGGTCGGCAACGGCGCGGTAATCGGCGCCGGCGCCGTCGTCTCCAGGGACGTCGCCCCCTACACCATCGTCGGCGGCGTGCCCGCCAAGCTCATCCGCGCGCGTTTTACGGCGGAGATCGGCGAGGCCATGGACCGGGTCGCCTGGTGGGACTGGGATCATGACAGGCTGCGGCACGCACTCGACGACTTCCGGCACCTCTCGGCCGAGGAGTTTTTGATGCGGTACGGGTGACCCGTTCGGCTATTTCACGGCGAGCAGACAGACATAGCAGATCACGGTGACGAGCAGCCCGCGGAAGGCAAAGGCCACGCAGCGGTATTTGCTGCACGCAATCACCGAAAGCACATCGGCATTTTCGACGTACTGGCGCAGGAGATAGGATCGGTCGCCGCCACCCGCAGCCTGGAGAAAGCCGGCACGATGGGCCGGCCAGGCACCCCAGAACAAAGTCGTCGAAGTGGCGCTCTTCCTCGGGAGAACAACGAGAATTGCCGATATGATTGAAAAGATAGAGGCCATCGCCAGAACGGCCGAAAATATCATCGACAATGAATCGGCTTCTACGTAGAGATGCCAGGTAAAGACTCCCCTGCCCTCTTGAGAAGTAATCAGAAAAGCGAACATGAAAGTGAAAATATAGGCCGCCTTCTGATCGGACATCTTGATCTGATCATAAAAGACGTCATTGATCTTTCGAATGTGATCGTAATATTCCGGCGCCGCTTCGCGGTCACCCAAACATTCATCCCCGCTCTCAAGTTTAAGCAGGTTTCCGCCCACGCTCATCGCCAACAACCCCTCATGCGCTGTTTCAGCTTTATTACACCGACGCAATAAAACAATCCTGCCCAAAAGGGCGATCTTGACTTTTCGCCCGCCGAAATCCACTGGATTCATGCAACGAGGGGATCAATCGCTGATGCGGGCGACACTTAAGGGGGCATGTCTGGCTGCAATCGCGCTTGTTGCGCCAGGGCCGGCGTTTGCCGAGCCGCTGCCGCGCCCCACGCCCGTCGCCGGCTCCGTCATTTCCCGCAAATCCGGCGAGGAGGTGCGCTTCGTCGACGTGTCCAACTGGCAGATCGTCAATCTCGCCCAGGACCTTTTGGCCGGCGATGTTCTGCGAACCAACGCCACCGGTGCGCTCGCCGTGCTCTTTGCGGACCGGACGCAGATCCGACTGGGGCGAAACACGGCTTTGCGCGTCAAGGAGATCGGCCAGGGCGATACCAAACTCGAACTGCAATCGGGCGCGATCTGGGCCCGCGCCGAACGTGGCGGCGAGGGTCTGGCGATCGACACGCCCGCCGCGACCGCTGCCATTCGCGGAACGGACTGGACGCTGACCGTCGGCGCCGACGGCAAGACCTCGCTCATCGTCCTCGAAGGTGTGGTCGAGCTGAAAAATGCCTATGGCAGCGTGACGGTCGAGCGGGGCGAGGGAGCCGTCGCGTCGATCGGCAGCGCGCCGACCAAGATCGTCATCGTTACGCCGAAGGACCGCGAACAGATGCTCTTCCATCTGTCGCTGCGCGATGCCTTCGTCTGGATGCCGCCTTCGCCGCTCAAGGTTTCCGATATGCGTCGGGAACGCGGGCGGATCGAGGCGCAGCCGGAGTCCTCCCGGACCGCCGAGGACTGGCTGACGCTGGCCGAAATCCACCTGACGCTCGACGGGCGCCAAAAGGCGCAGGCAGCACTTGAACAGGCGCGGCGACTGGGTCTCGATCGGTCGCAGACCGCGCGTGACACCCTGATTGAGGCGCTCATTGCCGGTTCCGAGAACCGCCACAACGATGCGGCCAAGCTCTTTGCCGAGGCTGCGCGCGGTCTTGATGCCAAACGCCGGCCCATCGCCGACTATGGCGGATATTTCGCCCGCGCGCTCGCCAATCCCGCCCGGGTCGAGGGTCCCCCGCGGGTGGCGGCCGGCGCCTATGGCGCGCTGGCCGAGGCTTGGACGGCCGGGTTCAGCACAGATATTCGTGCCGCGATCGAGACGCTCAAGAGAGCGGAAAGGCAGCACCCGGACGATGCCACCCTGCCCGCCGCCCGCGCGCAATTTGCCATGCTGCTCGACGATCGTGAGGAGATGCGCGGCGGCATCGACAAGGCGCTGGCGATCGACCCAGACGATCCGACCGCACTCGAATCGCGCGCGAACTACCGGCTCCACATCGAAAACGACAAGGAAGGCGCGCTTGCCGATCTCGAGCGGGCGCTGAAGACCGCGCCCGGCTCTCCGTCAATCTGGAATTCGATCGCCCTTGTCCAAGGCGAACGGGGCGACAGCCGCGCCGCCGAGAAGGCTCTCAAGAAGGCGATAGAACTTGATCCGGCAGATCCGCTCTATCACGCCAATCTCGCGATCAAATACCTGGACGAATTGCGGCTCGCCGAAGCCAAACGCGAGATCGATGCGGCGCTGGCGATCGATCCTTCCTTCGATGTGACGCTGGTTTCGCGCGGGCGATATCACATGCAGAACGGGGATATGGACAAGGCGGTCGAAGACTTGCTCGCCGGCTCCACCGCCAATCCGGCCTATTCCAACGCCCAACTCCTGCTTGCGGCGGCACATTACGAAAAGGGCGACCGGATACCTGCTGCCCAGGCACTCGACAACGCAGACAGGCTCGACCCGAATGATCCCGTCGTCGCGCAGGTTCGCACGGCCATCGCCATCGATGCCTATGAAGCGGATGCAGCGATCCGCAATGCCCAGGACTTCATGCGACGCGTCCGGGCGCAAGGCGGCGACACGGCGGCGCTTGGCGCCAACCAGGAAGCGGGATCGACGCTCAACGACGCCTTCCGCCTGCAGGGTCTCGACGCTTGGGGCCAATATTACGGCGATGCGGTCTTTGATCCGTTCACTGGGGCAAGCTACGTTGACCAGGCCGTGCACGGCAGCGTCAATCCGTTCTTCAACAATTACGACTTCGCCGTGGATACGACTACCAACACGGTCAATCCCACCAGTTTCTCCGCACTCATCCAGGGGCTGCTGATCGAGCCACACATGCTGGCAAGCCGCGAGCGCACCGCCAATCTGCTGCAGTCCCCCTTTTTCGAGGCGGAGCTTGGCGGCGGCTTCATCGCCAATGAAGATCATACCGACTTGGTCGCAGAAGCTGCGATCCGCGGATTGACGGTGTCCCCGTTCCCGATCAGCGTCTACGGCACGTTCCAGTGGGAGGAGCCGAGGGACACGGTAGATCTCGCGGGAGGGCGCATGGATCGCGAATTGCGGATCGTCGGTGGCAACGGCTATTTCACCGCTAGCCCGACCCCCGACGACCGCTTTGTGGCTTTCACGAATCTTTCGGAGTTTGACGAATTCCGGACCTTTTTGCCCGCTCCGCCGGATGTCAAAATCGGTGACGAAGCTGACGGGATAATTTCGGGCGTCGGCTGGAGCCACACATTCGACTACCGTAGCGTCGGCAGCGCAGCTCTATTTTTCAAGGAACTTCGTACTGACGATAGTGTCACCATTCTGGATGCAGCCGGCGCCGGAGCCAGCCTTGATGTCGAGGCAAAGGAGCGAACATACGTCGCCGCGGTCAATCACATGTATGGCGCTGGAGACCTGACGTGGCGTTATGGGGCAGAAGGCGGAAGAGTCCGCTCGGACACCACGGCTCGAGCCAGCCTCATCTTTCCGCCAGTTCTGCCACTCCCACCTTCGTTCGAGTCCTCTGCGCGGACGGTGGCGAAGGCCTATGTCGATGGGCTTTACGAGATCACGCCGGACCTCAACGTTGAAGGCGCGCTGTTTGCCCGCTACATCGAGGACGTCAACGACAACAATATCAGGCTCGAGCCGAAATTCGGTATCGCCTGGGCGCCGACGGAGGGCCATTGGCTGCGGGCGGCGGTCCAGCGCGAAGGCTATGGCTTCGGTGCGGCGACGCTCGCGCCGATCGGCGTCGTCGGGCTGCAGCCCAACCAGTTCCTGACTGGCACCAACGGATATGCAGACACGCTGGCGCTCCACTGGGACGCAGAGTGGAACCACCGGTTCTTCACTGCGCTCGACTATCAGCACCAGGAAATTCGCGGCGGATCGATTAATGTTCCATTCTCGACGACGGATTTTGCGTTCGACAAAGCCAGAGTCGATCGCGTGGCATTGACCGCAAACCTGGCACTCGGCCATGGCCTTGGTCTGTCTGCGACCGTTTCCCGCATGGAAAGCGAAAACCTCTCTACGGGGAGCAGCGGCGACCTTCCTTTCCTGCCGGAAAATGCCGCTCAAGTGGCACTGACCTGGGTCAATACTGCGAATGTCAAAGCAACCATCGCCGCGAACTATGTTGGCGAGCGCACGGACCTTGCCACGACGCTCGACGACTTCTGGACGCTTGACGCCGCACTGCAGTGGGAACCCTTCGACAAACGAATCGAGGTGGAACTCGCCGGCTTCAACCTGCTTGACGAGGAGTTCGAGCTGAGCGACGGCTTGCCCGGCTGGGGCACGACGGTGAAGGGCACGGTCAGAGTGCGGTTCTGATGAACGACCTCCGACCGGCCCTTTCCACTCGAGGCATATCCAGGCAGATAGCTGCCAATCGCTCCTCCGCGCGCCAAGTGAAGCTTGGCGCCCTCACCGCTTTCGTCACCGTCCTCGTCTCGCTTGCCTCGCTCACCAGTGCCTGGACGCTCGCCGATCTTCGAGTCTACGACTATTTCTCCACCTTCCGACGCCCGGCCCTTCCTGCGGATGGACCCGTCATCGTCGCCATAGATGAGCCGTCCATGGCCGAGATCGGCAGTCAATGGCCCTGGCCGCGCGCGCTCCACGCCCGGCTGATCGAAGCACTCCGGGGGGCGGGTGCGCGGGCGATCGCTTTCGACATCGTCTTCGCCGAGCCGGCGGCGGCTGAGAATGATGCGGCACTCGCCACTGCTCTCGGGCCGGACGTGGTTCTTGCCGGCGACCAATCGCTGATCGAAACGCCGCAGGCCGAACAGTTCGTGCGCACCGAACCCCTGCCGCTCTTCACCCAACGGGGCGCGAAAGTCGGCATTGCGTCGGTCCATCTCAGCGGGGACGGGACCTTGCGGCAGGTTCCCGCCTATCCGGATGGATTCGCCCTTGCCCTCGCCCTTGTTGCCGGGCGCGAACCCGCCGCGCCTCCGGAAGATGCGCTGATCCAGAGTTTCGGTCCGCCGCGGACCTATCCGACCTTCTCCTATTACCAGGCTCTCGACCCGCCCAATTTCCTGCCCGAGGGTGTTTTCCGCGACCGCGTCGTGATCGTCGGCTTGAGCCTCCAGAATGCCCCGTCGATTGCCGGCGGCGGGATAGACGCCTTCGCCACCTCCGACACGGTCCATTCGCGCAGCCTCGTCGCCGGCGCGGAAATCCAGGCAACCATATACGACAACCTCATCCACGGGCTGTTCGTCAGGCAGGCCGATGCCACCATCGCCATCCCGGCGATCCTTCTCGCTGCGCTTGCGGCCGTGCTTGCCGTGCGCAAGGCGGCGAGTTGGAAAACGCTCGGCTCCGGCGCCCTCGCCTTGGCGCTGATGATCGTCGGGAGTTATGCCCTTCTCCGTCTGGGACAGCTGTTCGTGTCGCCTCTCGGTCCCGGGTTCGCCTTTTTTGGCGTTGCGGTCGGCCAGGCGGGTCTCGACTATGCCGAAGAGCGCCGACGGCGGCGGGCGATCACGCGCGCCTTCTCCCAATATCTTTCACCGACGCTCGTCGAACGGCTGGCGCAGGACTCGTCTCAGTTGAAGCTCGGCGGCGAACGGCGAACGCTCACGATCCTATTCTGCGACATTCGCGGCTTCACGACGATCGCGGAGGACATGAAGGATGATCCCGAAGGCCTGACGGCGCTGGTCAACCGCCTTTTGACACCGCTTTCCGACGCCGTTCTGAACCAGGGCGGCACCATCGACAAATATATCGGCGACTGCCTGATGGCCTTCTGGAACGCCCCTCTCGACGATCCGGACCATGCGCTCCATGCCGTCGCCGCGGCACGCGACATGCAGGCCGCGCTCTCTCGGGTCAACGCCGATCTCGAAGCCGAAGCCAAGTTGCAGGGGCGCGTATCGCGCCGGCTTCGCATCGGGATCGGTATCAATACCGGCGAATGCATAGTCGGCAACATGGGCTCCGCCCGCCGCTTCGACTATTCCGCCCTCGGCGACGCGGTCAACCTTGCATCGCGCCTGGAAGGAGTGTCGAAACACTATGGCATTCCCCTGCTTCTCGGCGAACGCACCGCCGCGCTTGTCGCTCACAAATACCCGATCGCCGAACTCGACCGGGTCAGTGTCAGGGGGCGGAGCGCGGTTTCGCCCGTCTTCACCGTCGCCGAGGGCGCCACAGCTGCGGCGCTCGCCCGTCATCGCGCCTATGTCGAGGCGAGATATCGCGGCGAAATCACGCTTGATGACGGGCTCTTCTCCGAACTCAAGACAGCCCTGCCATCGCTCGCACGATATTACGAGAGCGAGCGGGAGCGGCTGGTGCGGTAAGATTTCCTCCGAGATTTCGTAGGCATTACTGGCGCGTTCTGCTGGCCCGCGCGGCGGCGGCGAGAAAGCCGCGCAGCACCGTAAGCAGGGCCTCCGGCTGTTCGACGCAGGGAATGTGGCCGGCGTCGCGGATGATCTCGAAGCGGGCGCCGGGAATGAGCTTGGCGGTGGAGCGCACCAGGTCGGGCGGCGTCGAGCCGTCCTGGTCGCCGGCAATGCAGAGAACCGGCACGGCGATCTTGCCGGCGGCGTCGGTATAGTCGGCGTCGCGGATCGCCGCGCAGGTGCCGGCATAGCCCGCCACCGGCTGGCGCACCAGCATGTTGCGATAGCCGGCATAGGCGACGTTTTCCGGCCGGCGGAAGGCCGGCGTGAACCAGCGCTCGAGCACCCCGTCGGCGATCGCCGCAAGCCCCTTTGCCTCGACCGCGGCGATGCGTTCGTCCCACATCTCGGCCGTGCCGATCCTGTGGGCGGTGTTGGAAAGCACGAGCGCCCGCACCAGTTCCGGGCGGCGCTGATAGAGCGCCTGCGCGATCAGGCCGCCGACCGAAAGCCCGCAGACGATCGCATTCTTCACCCCGAGCTGATCAAGAAGACCGGCGAGGTCGGTCGCAAGCTCCTCGATCGAATAGGGAACCTGGCCGATATCGGAAAGGCCGTGGCCGCGCTTGTCGTAAAGAAGGATCGTATGGGCGCCGGCAAGCCTGATGACGACATCGCGCCAGATCCGGAGATCCGTGCCGAGCGCATTGACGAAGACGATCACCGGTTTGTCGGTGACACCCCCCCCGATCAACCGGTAATGAAACGTGTTGTCATTGATACGGGCGAACTGCATCGCAGATTTCCTCCGCCACCATCGATAGGTCATCCGGAGCACCACGGCTTCGCGCCCGACGAACGGTGAAGAAGAAGGTCACCCGGTGATCAGTTCTACGATCGGGACTTTGAAGCTGGCCGCAGCCCGCAGCTCATGTCCCTCTTTGGTCAAAGCGTACTATATCTAAAAGGTTCCACTGATTAGCCTTTTGCGTGCCTGGCGCCCGCGCATTCATTTCCCGTTCAGTACCCCCTCGCCGCCCCGGCTCCGATGCGGCTGTCGACGGCGCCGTTGTAGCGTGCCCCGCCGCCCGCCTCGATTTCGCTCACGCTGCCTCCGCCGACGAGAATGCCGGTCGCCTGCCCCCAGATCTTCCAGTTCTCGTCGATCTGAACATCATGCCCCATCGTGGCGAGCAGTTTGAGCGTATCGGGTGACAGCGCATAGGGCTCCATGAACACCTTGTCCGGCAGCCATTGATGATGGATGCGCGGCGCATCTACCGCCTCCTGTATGTTCATGCCGTGGTCGATCACGTTCAGGATCGCCTCGAGCGTGATGGTAATGATGCGGGCGCCACCGGGGCTGCCGATCACCATGAACGGCTTGCCGTCCCGGGTGATGATCGTCGGGCTCATGGAGGATAGCGGCGTCTTGCCGGGAGCGATCGCGTTCGCCTCGCCCTGGACGAGACCATAGAGATTGGGCGCACCGGGCTTGGCAGTGAAATCGTCCATCTCGTTGTTAAGCAGGATGCCGGTGCCAGGCGCGACGACGCCGGCGCCGAAGGAGCCGTTCAGCGTATAGGTGACCGCGACCGCGTTACCCTCGTCGTCGATGATCGAATAATGCGTCGTCTCCTTGCTTTCGGCAAAGTCCGCCGGCGTCAGCGCCTCGGAAACGCCCGCCTTGAACGGGTCGATCCTTTCCCGAATTTCCCGGGCATAGGCCTTGTCGGTGAATTGCGCTACGGGGTTCTCGACGAAATCCGGGTCGCCGAGCGCCGTGTTGCGGTCGACATAGGCATGGCGCATCGCCTCCACCATCGCATGCACCGTCTCCGCGGAGCCATAGCCGAGATAGGCGAGCGGATAGCCTTCGAGAATATTCAAGATCTCGCAGATGATCACCCCGCCCGAGGAGGGTGGCGGGGAGGAGACGATGTCGTAGCCGCGGTAATTGCATTTGACCGGCTCGAGTTCGCGCACCCGGTAGCGCTCGAAATCCTGCTTTGAAAGGATCCCGCCCTTTTCGACGCTCGCCTTGACGATCCGATCGGCGATCCCGCCCTTGTAGAAGGCGTCCGGCCCCTCTTCCGCGATGCTCGCGAGCGTGGTGGCCAGATCGGCCTGCACCAGGCGGTCGCCGGCGGCAAACGGCATGCTGTCGGCTTTGAGGAAAATTGCGGCGGCCGCCGGGTCCTTCGCCAGCCGCTTGGCCGCCCGCTCGAAGGCACCGACATCGCCCTGCTCCAGCACGAAACCTTCGCGCGCCAGTCCGATTGCCGGCTCCATCAGTTCCTTCAGTGGCCGCGAGCCGTAGCGGCTGCGGGCGAATTCGAAGCCCGCCACCGGGCCGGGCACGCCTACGGCAAGATAGCCCTCGGTGCTCAGACCTTTGACGAGATCGCCCTTGTCGTCGAGATACATGGTCTTGGTCGCGGCAAGCGGCGCGCGTTCGCGAAAGTCCAAGAAGGTCGTGCGCCCGTCCTTGAAGCGGATCGTCATGAAGCCGCCGCCGCCTATATTGCCGGCCGTCGGATAGACGACGGCAAGCGCATAGCCGACGGCGACCGCCGCATCGACCGCATTGCCACCCTTCTTCAGCACCTCGATACCAATATCGGAGGCGAGGTGCTGGGCGGTGACGACCATGCCATGCTCGCCCGAGACCGGAGCGGGCGAGGCGGCCCATCCCGGATGCGGGGAAACCGAGCCGAGCGCGAATACCAGTGCAATGGACAGGCTTTTCCAGGTGAAACTGCGCATGCGCACCTCCCGGTTTGCGCGGCCGCCCGCGCCCCGATTCGTCGAATCAGCTCTTCAACCGTGGACTGTAGCACTATAAATTGCAGTCGAGAAAGCGAGTACCTTCACTCTCCGTCTGCTGGTCGTCTGTCCGCTGGCAAATTCTTCATCGCCATTGCCTGATTTGGGGCCGCTTCATCCGCCGCGTCAATGCCTCCATGCGTATCAATCCTTTAGGGCTAATCCGAAAGGATTACTCTCGATTGACTGTCCAGGCCTGCCGTGACAATCTCTGCTGCGGTGCAGCAATATGGCGCCACCCTTTGCTACGGGCAGCCTTGTCGAGGACTGAGCACGTGCGGCTGGATGAACCGGTCTGCGAAGGTTCCCGCAGTCTGCGGCTTGCCCGCCGATTAACTGACGCATTTATTCCGATATCGCAAGTTGCACCTTTCCGCTCGTCGAGCGACCCAACAATTGCCGTCATTGTGGCGTTTGTGCATCTCGCCACGCTGATCGGGAGGGTGCAAGCGGGTACGGCAAGACGTCTCTATGAAGGAGAGAAAACGGTATGAAAGTTCTGTTTGCCGGCGGCAACGGTTACTATCCCGAGTTCAGCGGCGGCGTTCAGTCGAGCACGCACCATCTCGTTCAGCAATTGCGCGACCGTGGTCACCAGGCGGGTGTACTGGCCGCCCTGTTCGGCGATGGTTTCTTCGGCTTCAAGGCAAGACTCAAGCTCAAATTGTCCGGCGAGAGCGGCGTCATGGACAGCTTTCCCGGCTACCCGGTCATTCGCGGCTGGTTTCCGTGGGAGGCGGCAAGCGTTGCCGTCAAGAAGCTCCAGCCGGACGTGGCCGTCGTTCAGTGTCACAAGTCCGTGCCGATCGGCAAGGCGCTCGAGGCGCATGGCGTGCCTCTGGTCGTCTATCTGAGAAATGTCGAGTTCCATGAGCTTGCCGGCGATCTGCGCGAATTGACCTCCGCTCTCTACATTGCCAATTCGGAATTCACCGCGCGGACCTACAATCAGAAATTCGGCATCGATTCGGTCGTCATCCCGCCGACGATCAATCCCGAAACCTATAGGACGCAGACGACCCGGGACCATGTGACCTTCATCAATCCGTACAAGGAGAAGGGCTTCGAGCTGGCCGTTCAGATCGCCGCGAATTGCCCGGACATTCCCTTTCTCTTCGTCGAGAGCTGGAAGCTATCCGACGACCATCGTGCCGAGATCGAGAAGATCATCGCACCACTCAAGAACGTTCGGCTGGAAAACCGCACCAGCGACATGAAAACCGTATACGGCCGCACGAAGATCCTGCTTGCGCCGAGCAAATGGGAGGAGGCCTGGGGCCGGGTCGCATCCGAGGCCCATTGCAGTGGCATCCCGGTAGTCGGCTCGCGCCGCGGCGGGCTGCCGGAAGCGATCGGCGAGGGCGGCATCGTTATCGATTACGATGCGCCGCTCGACGAATGGACCAGCGCCATTCGTCGCCTCTGGAGCGACGAGGCGGAATATCAGCAGCTGTCGAGAGCCGCTTTGGATTTCGCCGCGCGCCCGCTCATGCAGCCGGCGCGGCAGTTCGCCGCCTTCCTCGATGTCCTCGAACGGGCCGCCGCAAGCCGACCCGCCGAGCGCAAGGCGTCCTGAGGCGGATAAGGCATGCGCATCGGTTTTGTAGTCGGACAATTTCCGCAATTGTCGGAAACCTTCGTCATCGGCCAGATGGCCGGCCTTCTCAAGCGCGGCTTCGAGGTCGACATCGTCTGCAACGGCATCTCCGACTGCCATCTCGCCAATGGCGGCCAGGAGCCCTTGGCGACGCTTCTCAAGCGAACCCGCGACTGGTGGGGTGCTGCGGCACCCGCCCGTCCCGCATTGCGGCGCCTGCCGCCGAAGCTCCACGACAAGGTCTCGACCGCCCTCGACCTCACCTCGGTCGCGAAGCTGAACGGCTGCGACGCGGTTGTCGCCCATTTCGGCCACAATGGAGCGCGCGCGGCACGGCTGAAGAAATGGAAGCGGCTCTCTCCCCCGATCGTCACCATCTTCCACGGCAATGATGTCGGCGTGCCGATGCACGAGGGCGATCTCGGCCGCTATCGCGACCTCTTCCGATACGGCACGCTGAACCTGACCGTGAACGACTTCTTCCGCCGCGCCCTGATCGGGGCCGGCGCTCCGAAGGAGAAGGTCGCGGTCCATCATATGGGCATCGATCTGCGCAACATCGCCTATACCTGGCAGGGCTGGCGCGACGCGTCGCTGCAACTGGTTTCGGTCTGCCGGCTCACCGAGAAGAAAGGGGTGGAGTTTGCGCTCCGCGCCCTCGGCCGGCTGGCGATCGAGGCGCCGAAGCTAGCCTGGCACTATCGCATCATCGGCGACGGCCCCTTGCGCAAGAGGCTCGAACAGCTCGCGCACGCCCTTGGCATCGCCGAGCGGGTCTCCTTTCTCGGCGGCCTCGCCCATGAGGACGTCAAGCAATGGCTGCAGCGCTCGCACGCCTTCGTCCTGCCGAGCGTGACCGCCAGCAACGGTGACGTCGAAGGCATACCGGTGGCGCTGATGGAGGCGATGGCCGCCGGCCTGACGGTCGTCAGCACCGATCACTCCGGAATTCCCGAGCTGGTCGAAGACCGGAAGACGGGTTTCCTCGCACCGGAGCGGGATGTCGAGACGCTCGCCAACCGGCTCCGCTTCGTCGCCGAGCATCCGGAGCGATGCGAGCTGATCGCCCGGGAGGCGCGACGCAAGGTCGAGGCGGAATTCGACGCGGAGCGTCTCGACGACGCATTCGCCGGCATCGTCAGCCGCTTCGCCAAAACGAGGCAAGCCGCTTGAACGAGGAAACCCTTCAATTCGGACGCCTCGCTTTGCGCGGCGGGCTGGTGACCGGCGGCGCGCAGGCGGTGCGCATGGCGATCCAGTTCATTTCCGTCGTCGTGCTCGCCCGGCTGCTGGCTCCGGAGGATTTCGGTCTAGTCGCCTCCGTGAGCCCGATCGTCGCCTTCGTCGGGCTCTTCCAGAATCTGGGGCTGCAGCAGGCCGTCATCCAGCGCAAGGAGATCGGCGAGCGCCAGCTCAATCAGGTCTTCTGGATCAGCGCCCTCGTTGGGCTTGCCTGCACGCTCGCTGTCGTCGCGCTGTCACCGGCCGTCGCCACCTTCTACGGTGATCCGCGCATGACGGCGATCACGGTTGCCGCGGCCTTGCCGCTGCTTCTCGGCAGCCTTGCCTCCCTGCCGCTCGCGCTGATGAACCGGCATCTGAAGTTCGGCCAACTGGCGCTGAACGACGTCTGTGCGGCCGTCGTGGGCCTTCTCGTCACCGCCGTGGCTGCCTGGCTCGGCATGGGCTATTGGTCGCTGGTGATCGGCCCCGCTGCCTCCGCCGCCGTTGCGCTTCTCGCGGCCTGGCTGTCGACGCGCTGGATACCCGGCCGGCCGGAATTCAGGATCGACCGCGACATCATCTCCTTCGGAGCCAATCTCACCGGCTTCAATCTCGTCAATTTCTTTTCGCGCAATCTCGACAACATCCTGATCGGCAAGTTCGCCGGACCGGCCGAACTCGGCTACTACGACCGCGCCTACAAGCTCCTGCTGTTTCCGCTGCAGAACATCACGCAGCCGCTGTCGCGCGTGATGATCCCGCTCATGAGCCGCATCCAGGAAGACAAGGCGCGCTTCCGCGACATCTATCTGCGGATCAACTGGCTGCTGGCAATTGTCACCATGCCCGGCATCGCGGCGCTCACCCTGGCGGCCGAACCGACCGTCGGCATCCTCTTCGGCGAAAAATGGCTGCCCGTGGCGCCGATCTTCGCCTGGCTCGGCATTGCCAGCCTCATGCAGCCGGTTTCGAGTACCACCGGCTGGATCTTCATCTGCCAGGGTGAGACGAAGACGATGTTCCGCTGGGGCATCTATTCGTCGCTGACGACGGTGCTTTCCTTCGCAGTCGGCCTTAAATGGGGTGCGGTCGGCGTCGCCGCCGCCTATGCGGTGAGTGGCTACTTGCTGCGCGTGCCGGTTCTGGCATGGCTTCTGCAGCGCCTCGGGCCGGTCTCGGCAGGCGACTTCCTGCTGGTGCAGAGCCTTTTTCTCGGATCGGCGCTCGTCGCCTGGCTCGGCTACGGCCTGCTGCCGAAGGCCCTGACCGGAACCTCCGACATACTTGCACTCGGCTCGGCCATCGCCCTCAACTACGCGGTGGCGCTCGTCTTCGCGCTCGCCCTAAGCCCGCCGCGCCAGGTCTTGCTCGACGTCTTCAAGCGAGGGCTGAGCGCCCTTCGCCAGTAGATCATGATGATTTTAGGTCAGATCGACCTAAAATCATAAACGTGATCGTCAGGAATTTGGCTAGCGCGGGATGCGGGCGGAAAACCGCGCACACTTTTCCTCATCCCGCGCTGAGCCCTCGATCAGCGGGCGGATGAGATCCGCCGCCGACATGGCCGAGGCATGCTCCTCGATGACCGCCTTGAGACTGACCGCGCGATAGTGATCGAGATTGCCGGCGAACCGGTCGAGCCTGGCGCTCGCCTCGTCCGGCGTCACCGTGTCGATATCGAGCAGCACGTCGGCAACGCCGATGCGCTTGGCGAGTTCCTTGGTCTTGAACTCGTAGGCGATGGGCAGCACCGGTGTGCCGACGCACAGCGACATGATCATCATGTGCATCCGCGTCGCCACGACCAAATCAAAATCCTTAACGACCGCCATCAATTGTTCGGGCGTATGGAAGGAGGCGTCGACCGTCACGTGGCGTGCAATTTCTGGGGCAAGACCCGAGACGATCACCTCTGCCGTCTTCGAATCGTCATGGGCATATTCCGGCACGCCCTGGCAGGTGGAGATGAAGGTGACCTCCTTGCCATGATCGCGCACCAGACGCGTGGCGATCTCGCGGACGGAGTCGATATAGCGGTCCATGCCGCCGGCGCCGTCCTTCACGTAGTGCCAGTGCCGCACCGAAACGCCGACACGGCCGGTCGGCGCCGGACGGCCGATTACGAGAAGCGCCCTGACCCGCTCCACATCGGCGAGCGCGAAAACGGCATCGGCGACCACATGGCACTTCCCCGGATCGTCGACGAGGTCGTGGATGTGCTCGCGCGAGCGCTCGTCGCGGAGCAGGATCAGGGGGCTCAGGGCGAAAATCGGCTGCAGCATCCGACGGTTGTAGGGCTTTTCGAACGGCCCCAGCGATTGGGTGAAGAAGATCGGCCTCTTGCCGAGCATCTCACCGACCTTGAACTCGTTGATGCGGCGCTCGAGCGAATAGTTTTCCACGAGATAGGTGCCGCCGGTGGTGATCACCAGATCGGCATCCCTGTAGAGCGCCAGGCTCTTGCGGTCGTCGTCGCTGAAGAAACGCCGGTCGAGATAATTGCCGCTGCCGACATGGTGCAGAGCCTGGAAGACCGTCTGGTTGTAAACCTGCTTCAGCGCATTCTTGACGGTGTTGTCGTCGTATTTGTACTTGAAGAAGGATTCCGACGGGAGCTTGCGAAGCTCAAGATCCGGATAGTGTTCCTTCGGGTAGAGCCTTGCCGCCACCTCCGGCTGGCTATCGAACACCACGAAATCGACCGCATCACCCAACAGCGTCTTCAGGATATGCCTGATCGCGAGCAGGATCGCCGCATCGCCCGTGTTCAGGCAGACGGTGTTTTCGACTACAACTTTCATGTTTCGTCATCCCCGTGTGAAAAGGTCCTGCGGACGTGGAAGATCATCGGCCGACGTACTGCTGGCTGGAGGTAGGTTCCATGCTTGGCGGACACCCGCAATGGGTTCTGTCGTGAAGTTTTGGTGAATTCATGACCGCGCGGCGATATCGCCGCACATCAGCATCAGGTCCGGGGCCCTGCGCAGTGTAACGCGACTGTGAAGCCGGGCATAATTGGATTTGCGCCTCCCGCTATGCATCATAATCTTCCCTCGATGGGCGACGTGGAGAATGCCCCATGGGTCCAGCCTATTACAGCGCGGCGCGCTTTTTAGGCGCACAAAGGTCGCTGTAGCACTTTGAATTGCTGCCGAAGCCGCCGGTGAGCCATGAAGGAGGCGATCTGATGAATTTCGACAGGATTTCGGCGTGGGCGCCACAGTGGTTGAGCATTGTGAGGATCATGTCGGCGCTGCTGTTCCTGAAGCACGGAACCCAGAAGCTTTTCAATTTCCCGCCCGCTCCGGAGCCTATGCAACTGTCGGCGCTTTTCTTGGTCCAGGGCCTGATCGAGGTGATCGGCGGCATCTTGCTGGCGATAGGGCTCTTCACCCGGCCCGTCGCGTTCATTCTGTCCGGCAACATGGCGGTGGCCTATTTCATGGCGCACGCACCGCAAAACTTCTTTCCGGTTCTCAATCAGGGCGATGCGGCGATCCTCTACTGCTTTATCTTCCTCTACTTCTTCTTCGCAGGCGGCGGAGCATGGAGTGTCGACGCGGCTCGACGCGGCAGCGGCCTCGCGATGCCCTGAATGGCGCTGTGAACTCCCTCCTGCGGCGGTCTTTGCCGGAGCGTCGGGAATGATTGCCGGTAGCGCGACCAAGCTGTTTCGAGGGCGGCTGCGAGCGGCCAAGTTTAACCCAATGCGGACGGTAGCCATCTTCTGGTGGACGCCCGCTCCGGGCGGAGATAGCGGGCGTTGGCTCGGCTGTTAGAATGAGTCTCGGCCGTCATCTGCGACCGCGGCATTTCGGCTGGCTCAACACACTCGCTTCATCGTCGAGGATGTGAGCATTCGCGCCACGAGCCACGACAGGGGCTAAGACCCAATGCTATGTTGAACTGGGCCGTCGACGCGTTGCTGCTCGCCGAACAGGGCGATCGCGAGTTTCACTCATTTCCAGCGGATAGCACAGGCCTGCTGGCACTTATCCACACGGATCAGAAATCAAAACACCTCGTCTTTATCGATCTGCTCGCGCATCCAAGAGAGAAACTTCTGAAGAGGCAATGACGGAGTAATGTTCTTCGGCCACGTGAGATAGTAACCTTCGCCGCTGTAACACGTCATGTCAAAGGGAGCGACGAAGCTACCGGCCTGAAGGTGTCTCTTTACAAACACCTTGGTTGCGATCGCGACCCCAATATCCAGAGATGCGGCCTCGTAAGCGAGTGCGGAACTTTCGAAACGGATGCCAGGGCTGGGGTCCACGGTCGATCCCACGCGTTTGAGCCAGGCAGCCCAATCGGTCGGACGTGCCATAGAATGCAGCAGCCGCACACGGCTCAGGTCATCAGGGGACCTGAGCTTGTGGGCTTCCTGGAAGGCTGGTGAACAAATCGGAATCAGTTCAACATCAACCAGCTTTTCGCTGTGGAGATCTGGCCAATTTCCTTTTCCGGCACGAATGGCAGCATCCAGGTTCTGAGTCTCGAAATCGACCGGGGCGGTGGACGAACTCAGACGGACCTCTATTCGCGGGAAGGCTTCATGAAACTGCGTCAGCCGTGGAATAAGCCAACGCTGGGAAAAGGTCGTGTAAGACTGGATGGCGAGAATATCCCGCCTGCCTCGCCGGGACACACGCCGTGCCGCATTCCCGATTTCGACGAAGGCTCGAGTCACACCTTCATAGAGTTGCCGTCCCTCGTCGGTCAGTTCGATGCCGCGATGCAGCCGCTTGAACAGCACGACACCGAGATATTCCTCCAGCACTTTCACCTGGCGACTGACGGCCACCTGAGACACATTCAGCTCTTCCGCGGCCTGCGTGAGGCTGGACAGGCGGGCAGCCGCTTCGAAGGTCCTTAAAGGGTTTAGCGGGGGTATTGTGTTGCTCATTTGCTAGTCATACGTCATGTCCAACCGTACCCAAACATCTTTCGGCGCTTCCGGCGAGGCGTGCCGCTGGACCCTCATAAAGGCCAGTCCGCGCGTCGGGACCGACTTTGCGGGCCCAGTGCTCACACCCGTTCAAGGGCAACGGCAATCCCCTGTCCCACGCCGATGCACATGGTTGCAAGAGCATAGCGGCCATTGATCCTGGCAAGTTCCAGTGCCGCCGTTCCGGTAATGCGCGCACCCGACATGCCGAGCGGGTGTCCGAGAGCGATGGCGCCACCGTTGGGATTAACCCGGGGATCGTCATCGGAAATGCTGAGATTTCGCAGACATGCCAGGCCCTGACTCGCGAATGCCTCGTTCAGTTCGATGACATCGAACGCCTCAGGCTGCAATCCCAGCCGCGCCATCAATTTTCGACAGGCCGGTGCCGGCCCGAAGCCCATGATCCGTGGAGCGACGCCAGCCGTGGCCCCGCCGAGAATTCGCGCGATCGGCATCAGGCGGTGACGCTTTGCGGCAGTCTCGTTGGCGAGGATCAGGGCGGCCGCTCCATCATCACACCGCTGGCATTGCCCGCCGTGACCGACCCTCCCTGGCGGAAGGGCGCCTTGAGACCTGCCAGGGCCTCCAGCGTTGTCTCGCGCGGATGTTCATCACGATCAAACAGGACCGGTTCTCCCCTGCGCTGAGGGACCTTGACCGGGACGATCTCCTCCCCAAGCCTTCCGCATGCCTGGGCAGCAGCAGTCTTCAGCTGAGAGCGGAAGGCGAACGCGTCTTGGTCCGCCCGCGATATCCCGAACTCCTCCGCGACATTCTCGGCAGTTTCAGGCATCGAATCGACGCCGTATTGAGCCTTCATGACCGGGTTGATGAAACGCCAGCCAATCGTGGTGTCCTGTATTGAGGATTCCCGGCTAAAAGCCGTCTCCGCCTTCGGCACCACAAAAGGGGCGCGGCTCATGCTTTCCACGCCGCCAGCGACTATCAGCTCGGCCTCGCCGGATCGAATGGCGCGAAATCCGGTGATGATTGCGTCCATCCCGGAACCGCAGAGCCTGTTGATCGTCGTTCCGGGAACCTCCAACGGCAGTCCGGCAAGAAGCGACGACATGCGAGCCACATTACGGTTGTCCTCGCCCGCCTGATTTGCGCAGCCAAAGATCACCTCGTCAACCGCTGCCCAATCCAGGGACGACTGACGGATCATCAGCGCTTTCAGCACGGTGGCGCCGAGGTCATCCGGCCTCACGGACGCAAGCGCTCCGCCGAAGCGGCCGATTGGGGTACGGATGTAGTCGCAAATGTAGACATCAGACACGGGTTCAGTCTCCGAGGAGAGAGAATTAGCGGAGCCACGCCGAACGCGCGCACCCGCTCTGGGGGCTAGCCGCTTTGGCGTCCGGGTCGCCAAAATCAGCGAAGCACAACGAGCGCGTCGCCGGCGCGTACACCGGAGCCCTCGGGCAGCACAAAGACCGGATTTATCTCCGCCTCTTCCAGCCGATCGCCCAGCGCCACCGCCATATCTGCGAAAACCAGAACGGCATCGATCAAAGCCTCGGTATCGGCGACCGGCCGACCGCGGAAGCCCTCCAGAAGGGCCGAACACTTCAGTTCGCCGATCATGTCGCGAACCTGTCGGCGCGTCACCGGCAAGAGCCGCATTGCGACGTCCTGGTACAGCTCGGTGGTCACGCCCCCCGCGCCCAAAAGAACACAAGGCCCGAGCTGAGGATCGCGGTTGTAGCCGAGTATGAATTCTACGCCACCCCTGACCAGCTCCTGGATCAGGAAGCCATCGACCTTCGCGCCGGTTGCAGCCACCTGGACGCGCGACAGCATCTGCTCGCAGACGGTTTCGACGTCGGCCGTGGCAACGCCGACTTTTACACCTCCGACCTCTGATTTGTGGAGGATCTCCTTCGAGAGGATCTTGATGACCACGGACCCGTCGAACGCGGCGGCCTTCGCCGCTGCGTCTGCCGGGGTTGCCGCCTCGATTTCGCGCGTGACCGGGAATCCGAAGCGGGCGTAAAACCGCTTCGCCTCAGCCTCGTTCAACGAGCCTTGCGGCAGGTCCGCTCCGTCCACGGCAGGGGGCGCCCCCCGCTCAGCCGAGTCGGCTTCGCCTCGCGGCAGCAAGGCGCACAGTGCTGCGGCGCAGCTTTCGGGTGCCGCATAAGCCGGGATCCCGTTGGCATTCAAGTGTTGCACGATGCCCGGCGCCTCGGGGCTAACATAAGCGATCATGGGCTTGTTGCTGATGTGCATCGACTCCAGGAGCGGCTGGGCGACGACGTCCGGCTGCCCGATCGAGGACGAACCCACGACAACGACTACGGCGTCGTAAGAGGGGCTTTCCGACAATATCTGCAGGATGGATCGGAAGAGATCCGGACGCAGGCCGGCCAGCGTGACGTCGATCGGATTGCGGTCCAGCACTGCCTCCTTGAGGTCGAGCGCCAGCAGCTTTTTCGACGTATCGGGATCGGGGCTCGGCATTTCGAGGCCGGCAAGTCCGACATTGTCGGCGACGATCGTCGCCGCGCCGCCGGTCGATGTCACGATCGCGACTCGCTTGCCGGAAAGAAGACGCCCCTGGGACAGGGCGGCAGGGATATCGAGAAGGTCTGCGAATGTCTGCGCCCGAATGATGCCGAGTTGTTTGAACAGGGCATCATACACCTTGTCCGCGCCGGCCAGTGCGCCGGTGTGGGAGACGGCGGACTGCGCGCCGGACTCGGAACGGCCGACCTTGTAGGCGACGATGGGCTTGCCGGCCGCGATAACCCGCGCGGCGGCATTGCGGAATTTCTCCACGTTGCGAATGGTTTCGAGATAGAGGGCAACAACGGTGCTTGCCAAATCCTCCGCCATGGCATCGAGAAGGTCGGCAACTTCGATGTCGGATTCATTCCCCGTTGCAATCAGCTTGGAAAAGCCGACCCCGCGTCCGACCCCGCGCGAAAGCAGGGATCCGAGAATCCCCCCGCTCTGCGACAAAAGGGCAACTCCGCCGGCACGGAAGTCCTTCATCTCCATGGCACCGCTTGCCGTCAGCATGATGCGGTCCGTCAGGTTGACCAGGCCGATCGTATTGGGGCCCAGAATCCGCATCGAACCAGCAGCCTCGCGCAACTCGGTCTGGAGACGACGCCCCTCCTCCCCGGCCTCGCCGAAGCCGCTTGCGAGTACGATCGCCGCCTTGGTGCCCACAGCGGCAAGCTGGCGCACGGATTCGATCACCCGATGGGCACCGACGAGGACGAGCCCGACATCCGGTGCCTCGGGAAGTGCCTGCGCATGCGCATAGCATGTCAGATCGCCGATCGCTTCATTGCGTGGGTTGATGGGGTAGATCCGACCATTATAGCCGTGCTGTTGCAGATAGGCGATCGGCCGCCCCGTGAGCTTCGTCACATCGGAAGAGGCTCCCACGACGGCGACGCTGGAAGGGTTCAGAAGCGCATCAATGAAAGTCATCTGGGCCTGCCTCACGCGCTGGTTTTGTTGAGGAACGCTTCGACGGACGCACGATGTTCGGCCGTGGTATAGCAGATTGCCTGCGCCTCCCGGCCGAGAGCGAAAATCGCCTCATCGCTGCTCTCGAAGGTCTTGTCGAGAATGGCCTTTGTCAGGGCAATGGCGGCCGGCGAACCGGCACTCAACTGCTCCGCCCAGAGCTGAGCATCATCAATCAGGGTATCGGCCGGCGAGATCCTGTCGATCATGCCGATCCGCAGCGCCTCCTCGGGTTCGACCACCCTCCCCGTCAGAATTAGCTCCTTGGCGCGGGCGAGGCCCACGCGACGCGGTAGGAAATACATCCCCCCGCCGTCCGATACGAGGCCCCGCTTGATGAAGCTCATCGACATTTTCGCGCCCTCGGCCGCGATGATGAAATCGCAGGCGAGGGCCATATCGAGACCGAGACCGAAGGCTGCACCATTTACCGCGGCAATGACCGGCTTGGAGAGGCCATGGATGACGGCAACACCTCTATGCGTGCTGCCCTGGCGGGTCCAACCGTTGAAGGCGACTTCTCCCGCAGGGACCTCCAGACGCGCGCGCATGCCTGATACATCGCCACCGGAGCAGAAGCCCTTGCCGGCGCCCGTCAGAATGACCGCACGAACCGTCCGGTCGGTGCCAACCTTCTCGAAGGCGTCGATCAGTTCAGACCGCATCTGATCGTTGATGGCGTTGCGGACATCAGGACGGTTCAATGTGACGGTCGCGATGCCGTTCTTGTGGGAAACCGCTATGAACTCTTGTTCACGAACATTGACGGTCATTCCTTTGTTCCTTCCTCTCGAGCGCTGCCATGGTGGCACTGGCGCGATCTTTCACTTGGCTAGAGGCATCCATGTCTTCGAAATGTCACCTGGACAACTGATCATCTGGCCGCGTTAGCCCAACCATCAGTTTAGGGGAGAGACCCTTTTGCCTGGCCAGCCGGGACGACCAGCAGTTCTGGCGGCAGGTCGGCGCCGTACAGGATCCCGTCGCGAAGCGACGCTGCGTCTGCGTCCGAGAGAATTCCAGACGCCAGTTCGTGGAACTTCGCGATTAACTCCGCGTCGCTCAGAGGATCCTCGGGATCGCCTCGCCGCGTCTGCTGAAGGTGTTCAAGCACACGGCCATCCCGCAAGATCACCCGTAGACGGGCCTGTCGTCGGTGTGGATATAGAACCGAAAGGGCCGGATCCTCGAACACTGAAATTCTCGTCATCAGTTCGCGTATGTCCGCGCGCGCCAGGGTATCCTCCTCGAAGGCTGCAAGGCGGACCGCTCCGAGGATCAGTCGTGCGGCAAGGCAATATTGCAGACTGAAACGAGCATCCTGCGCCGACGCGGGATCTGGCCGATTGCACATCGCTTCGGTCGCGCGATATCCATGCACTTCAATCCGCGCGATACCCCTCCCGCGGAAAGAGTGACGCTCGCTCATCACTGCAATGGCATCGAGCGCAGGAAAGATATGGCCGCAACATCCGTGGGCCTTGACGGTCATGCGGGTGATGGGTGTCCACTCGCCGAGACCCGCAAGCGCCCCCTCCCAATCTCCGGTCGTATCGCTCGTCGCAGCCGCAAAACCGTTCTCTGCGTCGAGACTATCGGAAGAACCGGCAATCCCCGCCGCGGCTGCCATCGCGGCCAGCAAGCCTGCATCTGCCGCGTGTCCCGGATGCAGAGCTTTAGCCAGACCCTGTCCGCGGAGGTTCTGCTGGTGCCCGCCTGCGAAGCTTGATGCCAGTGCCAGGGCGTTGCCGACGCCCCTCTCGTCAGCGCCGAGAAGCATCGCCCCCGCGACGGCCGCGCCCATCGTACCGACGGTCGACGTGGTATGCCAGAAGGTGTAGTGGCTGGGCTGGATTGCCAGCGAGATCCGGCAACCCACTTCGTAGCCGGCGACTACGGCGCGGTGCAGTTCTCCAAGGCTTGATCCGAGATGCTGCGACAGGGCGAGAGCAGCCGCTATGGTGGGGCTGCCTGGATGATAGCCGCCATCCTTGAAAATGTCGTCGAATTCGACGGTGTGGCTGGCCGTGGCGTTGAGAAGAGCCGCACGCCGCGGCGTAGAAGAGCGGCCATCGACGTACGACCATGCGCCGCCGCTACCATCCGTCTCCGGCACCGCCTTGGCCAGCATTGTCGCCGGCGCGCGCACGCAGCCGGGCAACGTCGTTGCAAACCAGTCCAGGATCGCGCGGCGCACCGCCCACTCAACGGCGCCTTCGATCGGCCGTCGACGCCAATCGCAAGCCGCTCGGGCCAAAGCCGAAAGCGGGCTGCTCATCGCAAGATCGCTCCCAGCCGACCCTTCCGGCAGGGCGAGATCCGCTGCGGCGGAGGCTTCATCGAAACATGCCGTCGTGCCATCTTCTCCGCCTTTCAGTTGATCGCGCCTTCCGCACGAAGACTTTCGATATCCGCACTGTCGAAGCCTATCCCCCGCAGGATTTCCTCCGTTTGCGCACCGAGAGGCTGTGGCGGGAAACTCAAGCCAGGCGCGCTATCCGACATGGTGAAACCCGCGACAGGAACCACCAAGCCATCCGTCGACGTGCCGGGCGCCGCGTGTTTATGCAGAAGCGGCCGCGATTCAATTTGCGGATCCGCGAGGGCTTCCTTGAGCTGTCGTACTCTCGCCGCTGGTATCCGCCTTTCCCGGAAGAAACTCTCCCAGTAGTCGGCGGGCATGGTGGCGATGATGCTGCTGAGTGCAGCCTCCTCCTCGCCATGGCTGTCCAGCCGCTGATTGTTGTTCTGCTTTATAAGATCTTCGCGCCCGAGGGCGATCCATAGGCGGCGCTGCTGCTCGAGGTTCGAGGCGGCGATCATCAGGTCCGCGTCAGAGGCACGGTACTGGCCGATAGTGGCGAAGGGAAAGCGGTTGCCCTTCGGCTTCGGATGACTGCCATTCCACAGATATCCCGTTACGTAAGGACTACACAGGACGAGCGCCACGTCCAGCATGGACACGTCTACGAACTGCCCGCTGCTGCCGCCATTGCGTTCACGCTGCAGGAGGGCAGCGGTGATGGCATAGGCGGCCGTTGTACCAGTCGCATAGTCAACCACGGGAGCGCCACATTTTAGAGGATCGCCATCCTCGCTGCCGGTCATAGTCATCATGCCCGAGAATGCCTGAAGAACGGAATCATAACCCGTCTGCTCCCGGCGCGGTCCGGTCGAGCCGAAAGCCGAGATCGAGCAATATATCAGCCGGGGGTTGAGTTTGCGCAGATCTTCGTAGCCAAGCCCCAAGTCTTCAAATGCACCGGGCCGGTAGTTTTCGACGAAGACGTCCGCCGTTTCGACGAGCCGGATCAAGGCGTCACGACCGGCTTCGGTCTTCAGGTTCAGTGCAACCGCCTTCTTGTTCGACGCCTGTGCCATGAAGGCAGTGCCCATGCCGGCGCTGCTGAGACCGCGATCCGAGCCCTGAAGGCGCGCCTGGTCCGGATCGGACGGATCCTCGATCTTGATCACGTCGGCGCCGAGTACGGCCATCTGATAGCTGGCGAACGGTCCGGCCAGCACGTGCGTGGTGTCTATGACACGGAAACCGGCAAGGGCCCTCGTCATGGTATTTCCCTATCCATTTTTGCTGTCATGTTCTCCGGCGGGTCAATCACCGCCGGAGGTCACCTTCACACGCATGCGGAGGCATCCGCACTACTGCAGGAGTCGAGCCGCCTCTAGCTGCTTGCTGGCGATCTTGCTGACGTCGCGTACGAAAGCGTCGTATTCCTTCGGCCCCAAAGTGGAATCGATGACACCCGTGCTGCGGGCATAGTCCTGATAGGTCTTGGCTTTCATCGCCTCGTGGATTGTGTCTGCAATCTGCTGCTGAAGTTCGAGCGGCATGTCCTTTGGACCAAAGACACCGCGCACTTGCACCCAGCTCGTGTCGACCTCGTAGCCCGCCTCACCGAAGGTGGGAACGTCCGGCAGACCATCGAGCCGCTTTTCACCCAGGACCCCGAGACCGATGATCCGCTTGGATTCGAAGAAGGGCGCGGTCGGCCCGAGGTTCGAAACGCCTACATCCACGTGCCCACCTAGCAAGGCCGTCATGATGTCAGGAGTGGAGTCGAACCCCACCCAGTTGAACTTCACGCCTGCAGCGCTTTCGAGCATGGCCGTGCCAAGATGCTGCATCGACCCAACGGGCCCGAAACCGCCGATATTGACAGTGCCGGAGCTGGCTTTCGCCTTTTCAACGAGGTCCGGCAGTGATTTGATGTCGGAATCCGCGCGAACGAAATAGATGATCGGGTCTTCCTGCGTGGAAGCTATCCAGGAGAAATCGTCGACCGAGAAGGTCCCCTTCAGATTGGTCAGCATGCTCGTGAAGTGGGTCATCGTGTTGATGCCGATTGTCAAGCCATCGGGCTTGGCTTGGCGGACATGCGCCATCTGCGTTGCGCCTCCGGCGCCCGGAGCGTTCACCACGACAATCGGCTGACCGATCATCGGCTCCAGGGATTGCGCCAGGGTACGGATGAAAATGTCCGCCGTTCCGCCGGGCTTCGTATGCATGACGACATTTACCGGTCCTGATGGCTTCCAGGCCGTCTCCGCCGCGACAGGGCTAGGAAGACCCAGCGAGGCCACGACGGCAAATGATACCGTCGCCACGAACGCGCGCGCCGGCTTGAGCAGATTGAATGACATGAAACGCCTCCCACGTTTGAACGAAAGAACCACGGCTCTCTCCAATGAGACCAGTGTCTTATGTTGGATCCGCGAAATGAACTGAGATTTGGTCAGGTCAAACGACCGCAAATATTGGGCATCGTGCTCGGGCAGTGAAGGCTGAGCCTGCCGCCCGAGCAATCGTCAGCCCCTCACCGATGGATCGGCCGCCGGGGTTGCCTGTCTCCGCTTCTGAATAAAGCCGATTGCCGGAAGCAGGAATGCAAGGACAGCCGTTAGAAGCAACGCAACCGTCAGAGGCGAGGTGTAGAAGACTTCAAGGGAACCTTGCGACGTAATCAGCGCCCGGCGGAAATTGGTTTCCATCATCTCACCAAGCACCAGAGCCAGAATGATCGGAGCCAGCGGAACCTGCACCTTTCGAAGCAGGTAACCGAGAATACCGAAGGCAGTCATGACATAGACCGGGAACATGGTGCCCTCGGAGGCGTAGGAGCCCACAAGGCAAATTCCTGCGACGATCGCCGCGATAGCGGGACCGGGAATGTTTGCAACCCTAGCCCAGGCGCGGGCACCGGCAAGCCCGATGAACACCATCACCGGCACGCCGATCCAGAGCGACGCGAAGATAGTGTAAGGAATTTCGGGATTGCGGCTGAACAGGAGGGGCCCCGGCTGAATGCCCTGGATCATCAGGGCGCCGATCATCACCGCCGTCGTTGGCGAACCGGGGATGCCGAGTGCAAGCAAAGGTGCCATGGCACCGGACACGGCAGCATTATTTGCCGCTTCCGAGGCCGCGACACCCTCGATAGATCCTTTGCCGAATCGCTCCGGAGTCTTGGATGTTTTCTTGGCCACCGCATAGGCAATGAAGGAGGCAATGGAGGCGCCCGCACCCGGAATGATGCCGATGATGTAGCCGAGCACCGAGCTTCTGAATACGACGCCATTGAGTGACCATAGACCCTTCCAGTTCCAGCTGCGCCAGCCGCCAAGCGGCGCACTCCTGGTCTTGGCTGTCACGCCCTCTTCGACCAGGAAGAGGACTTCCGAAAGGGCATAAAGCCCGAGCAGCACCGGCACGAGGGGCAGCCCCTCGAAGAGCTCTACCGACGCGGCAAAACGCGGCGCACCAGTCTGCGTATCCAGCCCGACCGTCGCGAGCGCGAGACCGATGCCCATCGCGACCGCGCCCTTGACCACCGAGCCTTCCGCAAGGCCGACCACCAGGCTGAGCCCGACGAGCGCCAGAGCGAAGTATTCACCGGGTCCGAACCGCAATGCGAATTCCGAGAGCGGCACGGCGGTAAACAGCAGGAACAGGGCGCTGATGAAGATACCGATGCCGGAGGTGACGATAGACACCAGGAGGGCTTCGCCCGCCTTTCCCTGCTGACTCAGCGGATAGCCGTCCCAAGCCGTCGCGACCGCTGCCGACGTGCCGGGCGAATTGATGAGAATGGCGGTGATCGCGCCGCCATATTCTGCCGCGGCATACAAGGCCACCAAACCGACGATCGAGACGACGGGGTCAAGTCCGTAGGTGAATGGGATGAGCAATGCGACGCCGAGACTGGGGCCGAGACCAGGTATCGCGCCGATGAGATAGCCGACGAGCGAGCCGAAGACCAAGCTCAGCCATACGAGCGGATCGCCGAAGGCCGAGAAGCCTGAGAGAAGGTTTTCAATCATGGCAGACCCTCACGGAAAGACCACGTTCAACGCAAGCGCGAACACAACATAGATGAATGCGACCAAGCCAATCGGCACGCCCAGCACATGCAGGATCCGGCGCTCGCCAGCCGCCACCATGATCGCAGCGGAGAAGAGCGCGACGCAGAGATAGACACCCAGCGTTTCGAAGCTCACGGCCTGCCCGACAAGGAGCAGGGCAACGATCAAAACAAAGAGCGGGCGCCGCCAACGGCTGTCGGAGCGCCCCATCTTGCCCATGAGACGTGCGACTGCGAGGCCGATCATCGATATGGTGGCAATACCAGTCCCGAAGGCGACGAGAAGCGGGAAGCCGCCCGCTCCGATATCGTGCGAATTGAAAGGCTTCGGCAGGAGGTACGCCTGGACGACGTACCAGGATAAAATCGCAAGTACGATCAGGCCGATCACGATTTCGAGTATCGGCAAAGGTATGCGGACATAGCCCTGCACGGGCTGCTCGCCCTTGTCGAGAACCTCACTCTCCATGGTCTCCTCCTTGCTGCCACTCTGCCGGCAAGTGCCGTATGGCAGCCATTTCCTCCAGCGCCGTTCGATGTGTTTTCGGATGACGACGCAAAGAGGCGCGCCCAGTGGCACGGCCTCGATCTTCGTTATGGGCACTCAGAGGCGTGAATTGAACTGAGTATATATTGGGCAGAATGTTCATTCGCCTTGGTCAAGGTGGCCACGCCACCGGCAGGCGGACGCTACGGCAGATCCGAACCGTCGCCGCCGTCGCAGCAGTTTCGGCGACGCTCAAATCTGTGGATCATGCGGATGATCCAGGGAATGTTCGGCATCAGGATGAAGATGCGGGTCAAATGAAAGGCCGTGATCAGCGCAACGTCCTGGCCCAGAAATTTCGCTGTCAGCGCCATTTCGGTAACGCCACCCGGTGCAGTGCCCAGCACCATCAGCTCCCAGCTCAGTCCGGCCATCCGGGAGACGATGACCGCTATGATCGACGTCAGGGCGAGCATGAGAAGCGTCGTGACGATGGAAGCCGTGACGAGCCGCCCCGCCGCAGCGAAAAGTGATCTGCGGAAGGTCGAGCCAAGCCAGACGCCAAGAATGATCTGCGCGCAGGAGAGAACGATTGACGGATAGAAGGACGGGGCAACGCCAAGTGCCGAAACTGCCGAAGAGGCAGCCAAGGGACCAAGAAAGAAGGGATTGGGCACGCGACATGCTCGGGCCAGCAACGCCCCGGCCATTCCTATGCCGGCGAGGAGGAGGACAGCAATTGCATCGAGCTCGGGCGTTGTCCGCACCATGTCGCGAGCTGGCCATCCGTCGATCATGTAGATGGCGACCGGGACTAGGACCACGACGGACGCGATCCGCACGGTTTGAGAGAGTATGACCGGCCCGGGATTGCAGTTGTAACGCTCGGCCATAACCGCTGCCTCCACGGGACTCGTCGGCAAGGAGGAGAGGAAGGCCGCAGTCAGGTTCAGATTGGCCACACGCGCAAGCAGGAGCGCGACCACGAGCGCGCAGCACGCCGTGGCGAGTGCCATCCCGATAAGAAGCGGTGCGAATGCCAGGAGCATGGCGAATGCGGCGGGCGAGAAATACACCCCCACCTGCGACGCAATGACGACCTGGCCGACAGGCCGCGTCTTAACGGGTATACTGATGTCCACCACGCCCGTCAGATAGAGCGATGCCGTGGCAAGCAGCGGTCCGATCATCCATGGCAGCGGTGACCCGATCCATGCCGCAAACGCCCCAGCACCAGCACCGAACAGGTACACACCGACGAGGCGCGCCAGAAGCTGGCGGTCGGCGGCTTCACCCGGGGCCGGCACGCGCGTCATCCCCGCTTGACAGGTCTTCGCTGTTCCGGACCGGGCAGCATCGGCATCGAGATGACGTCATTTCGCCTGCCATCGCGTACCGAATTGCCACGCAGGACCTCGTTCCCGCGCGGACAGGAAGTCGATTACCGCGGCGTCGAACTCTTGCGGACGTTCGATATTGATCGAATGTCCGCCTTCGACGTCGATGATGGCGATGTGGGGATGCGCCTCGGACAACCAATTTCGGGCAGGCTGGAATTGGTTTTCACGGCGGCCGTTGATGAGAAGCGTCGGGGGCCGCAGATCGCCCAGTCGTTCACGCACCGAAAGCACCGGTGTCGCCTGTTCGAGAAGCAGGGCAATTCCTGCAGCATCCGTCGCGTCCGCATCCTTGCTGAGGATGTCGCGAACGTCCGGCGGAAACCGCTTGGCATGGCGTGGATGATAGGTCATCCGGCGCATGGCGGCATGCCCATTCCTGCGGATGTCTTCGATAGATGCCCGATTGCGCTGGGCGTGCGTTTGCGTCCAGTCGGCACGCAAGGCGCCGTTTGCGTTCGTGAAGATCTGCGCGAGGACGCGCTTGGGATACGTCAGGGCATAACGCAACGTCAGTGCCGCACCGAAACTCTGACCGCAGATATGCCACCTGTCGATCTGCAGACGCTCGCGAACCGCATCGATCGCCTTCACGACCGCCCTCGGAGTTGCGGCGCTCGGCTCGCCTGGAGTAGGTGAAAGCCCATGAGCGGGCAAATCAATTCGGACGCGCCGGAAATGCTTGGCGAGCTCCAGGTTCGGAATCCAATGGTTCCGGCTCGACAACAGGCCGTGGACCAGCAGTAGCGGTGGTTGACCACGGTCAGGATCAGCTTCGAAATAGAGTTTCATGGAGTGCCGATGTTTCCTCGCTCCAGTCGCCAACTTACCAGCTTGGAGCGCCGACTTTGCACCTGCCTATAGGCAAGTCCAGACCAAACAATTGGTTATGTTACCGGCCATTCATTCCTCGCTATAGACGCAGTTCACAGGCGCATGCTGTCGGACCGCAAAAGTGCGCACCGGAGAATTGCCGGCCCGGCGTATGGCGGCACACCACTCCTTAGAGAGCGGTGGGGCCATCCGTGATTGGAAGTGGAGGACTTATGGCATCCTTTGTCAGCTACGAATGCCGCGACGGGCTCGCGATCGTCACCATCGACAATCCGCCGGTCAACGCGTTGAGCCACGGCGTTCGGGCGGGTCTCATCGATGCGGTGCACGCACTGGAAGGGGATGCGGCCGTCGGAGCCGTGGTTCTGCGGTGCGCCGGTCGAACCTTCGTGGCCGGCGCCGACATTCGCGAACTGGGGCAGCCGCCGCGGGCGCCGATCCTGCCGGAAGTGATCGAGGCGGTCGAAGGCGCGCGCGTGCCGTGGATTGCAGCAATTCATGGAACAGTCCTGGGCGGAGGTTTGGAGTTGGCTCTCGGCTGCCACGCAAGAATCGCCGATCCAGGAGCGAAGCTCGGTTTGCCCGAGGTGAGCTTGGGCACGATCCCCGGCGCTGGCGGTACGGTCCGCCTTCCGAGACTGATCCCGATCGCTGACGCCGTCGAACTCGTGACAAACGGCAAACCAATCGATGCCGCCCACGCCCTGAAGGTCGGTCTCGTCGATCGCATTGCCGGAGGTGATCTGCTGGAAGCTGCAGAAGCGCTCGCCCGCGAGCTGCTGACCGGCCCCATGCCTGCACCATTGGTCGATCGGCCCGGCCCGGATGCGGAGACGGTCGATTGGAATTCGACAGCGAAGGCGCTCGCCCGAAAAGCGAGAGGTGCGCAGGCGCCACTGGAAGCCTTAGAGGCCGTTCGCGAGGGAATTTCCCTCTCGGGTCGCGATGCGTTGAAGAAGGAAAGGGAACGTTTCCTGAGGCTCGTTGCTTCCGAAGAGGCAGCGGCTCTTCGTTACGCCTTCTTCTCCGAACGGAATGCAGGCAAGGGTCTCGCAGCTATGACGGCCGAACCGGCAGATCTTTCCCGCGTGGGTGTCGTTGGCGGCGGCACCATGGGCGCCGGCATCGCGGTCGCACTGCTCCTGTCCGGCTCCGCCGTAAGGCTGCTCGAGCGGGACGAAGCTACTGTAGCAGCGGCGCGACAGCGGGTTCTGGAGACACTGCAGGCAAGCGCTGCACGGGGCGCGATCACGCTGTCGCAGGCAGACGACGCTCTCGCACGGCTGACATCAACGCACGACTACACCTCGCTTTCCGACTGCCCCCTCGTGATAGAGGCGGTATTTGAAGACATGGACGTCAAGAAACAGGTGTTTGCCCAACTCGATGCGGTCATGCCGCCGAAGGCAGTTCTCGCGACCAACACGTCCTACCTCGACGTCGACGCCTTGGCAGAAGCGACGGCCGACCCAGCCAGGGTGCTGGGCCTACACTTTTTTGCGCCCGCCCACGTCATGAGGCTTTTGGAAATCGTCCGCGGCAAGCACACCGGTGATCGCGCCCTGGTAACCGGCTCGGATCTCGCGAAGCGCCTGAAGAAGATCGCGGTGGTATCGGGCGTCTGTCGTGGCTTCATCGGCAACCGGATCATGGCCGCCTATCGGAGGGACTGCGAGTTCATGCTTCTCGAGGGTGCTTTACCGGCTCAGATCGATACCGCCATGAAGGCGTTCGGCTTCCCCATGGGCGTCTTCGAGGTCCAGGACCTGAGCGGGCTCGATATTGCCTGGGCGCTGCGCAGGGCCGCTGACGCGACGCGAGACAGGTCGCAGCCCTACTGTCAAATTGCGGACAGGCTGTGCGAGCTTGGACGGTTGGGGCGGAAGACGAGGAAGGGCTGGTACGATTACAGTTCAGGCGGGCCCCAAACCGATCCGACAGTCACGCGCATCATCGAGGAAGAGAGGGTAAGGACAGCTTCGACCGTCCGGGAATTCCAAGGCGAGGAAATCATTCTGCGGATCATCAGAGTGATGCAGCAGGAGGGCGAGGCGATTCTTGCCGAAGGAATTGCCGGAAGCGCGGCCGACATCGACGTAGTGATAGTCTCCGGCTATGGCTTTCCCCGCCATCGCGGCGGGCCCATGTACATGTCGGGAAGCAAAGCACTGCAAGCGACTGATGCTCCATAAGTATCCAGCCACTCCGTTTCAGCGTTGTTTCAATCTTGGCACACCCTCGCGAGTGAAGGTTCACGACCACATCGCCACTATTGCACGAGCGGCCGCAAGGCCGCTTGCGTCTCCCGGAGCAGCGGCAGGTAGCGCTCCGCGAGTTCCCCGGCTGCCACATGGGCGGCCGGTGCGCCGATGTTGAGCGCCGCAACCACCCTTCCGCGCACGTTGATGAGCGGCACGGCAATCGAGCAGAGGCCAAGCTCAAGCTCCTGGTCGATCACCGCATAGCCCTGGTCGCGAACCCGCCGAAGCTCCGCCATCAGTTCCTCCGGGTCGGTCTTCGTTCGCGGCGTGTTCGCCTTCAATTCCGTGCGGCTCAGAATGTCGCGCGCCTCCGCTTCGGGCAGTGCGGCGAGAAGGACCCGTCCCATCGAGGCGCAATAGGCGGGAAGGCGGGAGCCGGGCATCAGATTGATCGACATGACGCGGCGCTGCGAGGCGCGCGCCACATAGACCACCTCGGTGCCATCGAGCACCGACACCGAGGCGCTCTGGCCAGCCTTTTCCGAAAGCTGGTCGAGATGGGGCTGGACGATTGCCGTCAGCGGTGTCGCCGAGAGGTAGGCGTGACCGAGCCGCAGGATCTTCGGCGTCAGCGCGAAGAACTTGCCGTCATAGTCCGCATAGCCGAGTTCCGAAAGGGTCAGCAGAGAGCGTCGCACGGTCGCCCGATCGAGCCCCGTGATCTTCGCCGCTTCCGTAATCGAGAGCCGCGGCTGTGCCTCGCCAAAGGCTTCAATGACCGTCAGGCCGCGCGCAAATCCGCTGACGAAATCCGTTTCCCGCAACGCTTCGTCCTTTCAGTTTCCCTCCTCATTTTGTGCGATATACGAACAAATGTCAAATATCGCACAAAAAATATTGACGAGCGGACCAAACAGGCGCTTATTTCCGGTAGTGTCGCAGACGAATGGGCCCGAAGCCGCGACCGCAGACCCGGAAAATCTTGGAGGAGGAAGAATGGCTCGCATCCTGCCGCTTGCCGAAGCCGTGGCGGAGAATGTCCGCGACGGCGACACCGTCGCCATGGAAGGCTTCACGCACCTGATCCCCTACGCCGCCGGACACGAGGTGATCCGCCAGGGCAGGAAGGATCTGTTCCTCATCCGCATGACGCCGGATATCCTCTACGATCAGTTGATCGGCGTCGGCGCCGCCCGGGGCATGAAGTTCTCCTGGGGCGGCAATCCCGGTGTAGGCTCTTTGCACCGCTTCCGCGACGCGGTCGAGAACCAATGGCCCCGGCCACTCGAGATCGAGGAACATTCGCATGCGGCGATGGCGAACGCCTATGAGGCGGGCGCGGCAAACCTGCCCTTCGCCATGCTGCGCGGCTATATCGGCGCCGACCTGCCCAAGGTGAACCCGAACATCAGGAGCATCACCTGCCCCTTTACCGGCGAGGTGCTCGCCGCCGTACCGGCGATCCGGCCGGACGTCGCCATCATTCACGCCCAGCGCGCCGACCGTAGCGGCAACGTGCTGATCGAAGGCATCGTCGGCGTGCAGAAGGAGGCGGTGCTTGCGGCCAGGCGCTCGATCGTCACCGTAGAGGAGATCGTCGACGAGCTCTCGCCGCCCTCGCCCAATTCCGTCGTGCTGCCAGGCTGGGCCGTGTCCGCCGTCGCCCATGTGCCGGGCGGCGCCTTCCCCTCCTATGCGCACGGCTATTATCCGCGCAACAACGCTTTCTACATCCGCTGGGACGAGATCGCCCGCGACCGGGAAAGCTTCACCGCCTGGATCAAGGAGAACGTGCTCGACGGGAACCCGGAAGACTTCGCCCGCCATGCCGCGAAGAAGTCGTCCAAGGCTGCATGAGGAGACGAGGATGACGGATTTCACCCCCAATGAAATGATGACGATCGCCGCCGCGCGCGAGCTCTCCAACGACGACGTCTGCTTCGTCGGCATCGGCGCCCCTTCGGCCGCCTGCAACGTCGCACGACTGACGCATGCGCCGGAGATCACCTTGATCTATGAAAGCGGCACGGTCGGCACGAAGCCGGATGTGCTGCCGCTCTCGATCGGCGACGGCGAACTCTGCGACACGGCGCTCTTTACCGTCTCGGTGCCGGAAATGTTCCGCTACTGGCTGCAGGGCGGCCGCATCACCACCGGCTTCCTGGGGGGCGCCCAGATCGACAAATTCGCCAACCTCAATACGACGGTTGTCGGCCCCTATGGCCGGCCGAAGGTGCGCCTGCCGGGTGGCGGCGGCGCGCCGGAGATCGCGTCGAATTGTGGCCGCATCTTCATCACCATGGCGCTGACGAAGCGCGGCTTCGTCGAAACATTGCCCTTCGTCACCTCCATGGGTCACGGCGAAGGCGGCAACCATCGCGAGCGTCTCGGCCTGAAGACGAAAGGACCGACGCGCGTCATCACCGATCTCTGTATCCTGGAACCCGATCCGGAGACGAAGGAGCTGACCGTCGTCTCCATTCATCCTGGCGTCAGCCGCGAGCAGATCATCGCGAATTGCGGCTGGCCGATCAGGTCCGCCGAAAACGTCATCGAGACGCCGGCGCCGACGGAAACTGAACTCGCGGTGCTGCGTGACATCAATGCCCGCACCAGGAAGGCCCATGAGGGCACCGGCTCGGGGAAGGAGGCCGCCTGATGCACGAAGCTTATATCTGCGACTATATCCGCACGCCGATCGGCCGGTTCGGCGGCGCACTCTCCGCAGTGCGCGCCGACGATCTGGGTGCCATCCCGCTGAAGGCGCTGATGGAGCGCAATGGGTCCGTCGACTGGGAAGCGGTCGACGACGTGATTTTCGGCTGCGCCAACCAGGCGGGCGAGGACAACCGCAACGTGGCGCGAATGTCGCTGCTGCTCGCCGGCCTCCCGGTCTCCGTTTCCGGCACGACGATCAACCGGCTCTGCGGGTCCGGCATGGACGCGGTGATCGCGGCCGCCCGCGCCATCAAATCCGGCGAGGCGGAGCTGATGATCGCCGGCGGCGTCGAATCCATGTCGCGCGCGCCTTTCGTGCTGCCGAAGGCCGAAAGCGCCTTTTCGCGCCACGCGGAAATTCACGACACGACGATCGGCTGGCGATTCATCAATCCACTGATGAAAGCGCAATATGGCGTCGACTCGATGCCGGAAACCGGCGAGAACGTCGCCGAGGATTATCATGTGAGCCGCGAGGATCAGGACGCCTTCGCGCTCCGGAGCCAGGCGAAAGCCGCCGCCGCCCAGGCGAACGGCCGCCTCGCCCGGGAAATCGTCGCCGTCACGATCCCGCAGAGGAAGGGCGAGCCGGTCGCCGTCGAGAAGGACGAGCATCCGCGCGCCACGACGATGGAGGCACTCGCCAAACTGAAGGCGCCGTTCCGCGCAGGCGGCTCCGTGACCGCCGGCAACGCTTCCGGCGTCAACGACGGGGCGGCGGCGCTCGTCATCGCTTCGGAAGAGGCTGCGACAAGGCACGGGCTGACCCCGCTCGCGCGTATTCTCGGCGGCGCGAGCGCCGGCGTGCCGCCGCGCCTCATGGGCATCGGCCCGGCTCCCGCCTCTCGGAAGCTCATGGCGCGGCTCGGCATGACCGAGCAACAGTTCGACGTCATCGAGTTGAACGAGGCCTTCGCAAGCCAGGGCCTGGCGGTGCTGCGCGAGCTCGGCATCGCCGACGACGATCCCCGCGTCAACCGCAATGGCGGCGCCATCGCACTCGGCCATCCGCTCGGCATGTCCGGCGCCCGCATTATCGGCACGGCGGCGCTGGAACTGGCCGAAGCCGGCGGGCGCTATTCACTCTCGACCATGTGCATCGGCGTCGGCCAAGGCATCGCGGTGGCATTGGAGCGGGTGTAGCGCAGGCCTCAGGCTAACGGGTGATCTGGAATCCCGCCGGCGCGTGGATCGAGGGCGCATCTTCGCTCGCGACGGTGGAGACGGATGCCCCCGGCGGTCCTTCCCAGAACCGGTGTAGCATCGTGTCGACGGCGGTCTCCGGCCCGGCGATCAGGGCCGTGACGGATCCGTCCCTTTCGTTGCGCACCCAGCCGGTGAGGCCGAGCCTCTGCGCCTCGTCGCGCGTCCAGGCCCGAAAGCAAACGCCCTGCACCCGCCCGGTGATCCGGACCAAAGCCGCCCTGCGATCCTCCTCCATGGCCGCCTCCTGATAACCTGTTGTTTCGAATCTGGCGCAGGCGGCACCGAAAGCAAGCGGCGGCACGTGAAGGCAGAAACCTTCTCTGGCCGCCTCTCGTCCAGCAACCAATCCTGCGACATTTTGCCAGCGCGGAATGAATATTTCATCGAGGGGCTTGCAATTGCTGCGTCGCAACATTATTGTATGACTTAACGATAAAGCACTCCTCCTCCCAAGCTCTATCGTGTGATCGGCAACCCTCCTCCTCCCAGTTGCCGATCGGAAATCGGAAGCCCGGCGATCCTCCTCCCACGCCGGGCTTTCTTTTTTACCATCTCATGGAATGGACGTTTCAATCCCGCTGCCGCAGGCTTCCCTGGAGTGGCCCGGCGGCCCCTCCTCAATGCATGCCGAGAAACTGCTTCAGTTCCGGCGTCTGAGGATTGGCGAAGACCTCGTCCGGCGGGCCGATCTCGTGCACGCGGCCCTCATGCATGAAGACGACCCGCGAGCAGACGTCGCGGGCGAACTTCATCTCATGCGTCACCATGAGTAGCGTCATGCCCTCGGCGGCGAGCTCGCGCACGACCGCGAGCACTTCGGCAACCAGTTCCGGATCGAGCGCCGAAGTGATCTCGTCGCAGAGCAGCGCGATCGGCTGCATCGCAAGCGCCCGCGCTATCGCCACGCGCTGCTGCTGGCCGCCGGAGAGTTCGTCCGGATAGGCATCGAATTTTTCGCTGAGGCCGACTCGCTCAAGCATCTTGCGCGCCATCACTTCCGCCTCCGCCTTCGGCGTTTTCCTGACGACCATTTGCGACAGCATGACATTGCCACCGACCGTCAGGTGCGGGAAGAGGTTGAACTGCTGAAAGATCATGCCGACCTTCAATCTCAGCGCCTTCAGGTGCACCTCGTCGTTGATCAGCTGCGCGCCCGCGACCGAGATCGAACCCTTACTGATCGTCTCCAGCCCGTTGATGCAGCGTAAGAGCGTCGACTTGCCGGAGCCGCTCTTGCCGATGATGGCGATCACCTCGCCCGGTTCGACATCGAAATTGATGCCTTTCAGGACCTCGTTCGGCCCAAAGCTCTTGCGGACGTCAGTGATTTCGATGAGCGACATTGAGCTTCCTTTCGAGGATCTGGCTGCTCTTGGAAAGAGGCCAGCAGAGCGCGAAATAGATGAGCGCGACGAGGCCGTAGACGGTGAAAGGCTGGAAAGTGGCATTGGTGACGACGGTGCCGGCCTTGGACAGTTCGACGAAGCCTATGATCGAGGTTAGCGCCGTCCCCTTGATCACCTGCACGGAAAAACCGACGGTCGGCGGCACGGCGATGCGCAACGCCTGCGGCAGGATGACGTAGCGCATCTGCTGCAGCCGGCCCATGCCAAGGCTCGCGGACGCCTCCCATTGCCCCTTGGCGACCGCCTCGACGCAGCCGCGCCAGATCTCGCCCAAGAAGGCGGCCGACCAGAGGATGAGCGCCAGTCCCGCCGCCAGCCAGGCCGGCACGTCGATGCCGAAGAGCCCGAGGCCGAAAAAGGCGATGAAGAGCTGCATCAGGAGCGGCGTGCCCTGGAAGAGCTCGATATAGGATTTGGCCAAGGCCCGGGACCATTTCCGCCGGCTGATGCGTGAGAAAAGCAGGACGAGACCGACCATGCCGCCGCCGACGAAGGAGACGAGCGACAAGACGATCGTCCAGCGGGTGGCGAGCAACAGGTTGCGCAGGATGTCCCAGACGGTGAATTCGATCATCGCGCCGCCCTCCTTGGAAAAATGGCCCAGCCGACCATCGACAGCGCCTGGCGGAGCAGGATTGCCAAGACGAGGTACACGGCGGTCGAGACGATATAGGCCTCGAAGGCGCGGAAGGTGCGCGACTGGATGAAGTTGGCGGCAAAGGTCAGGTCCTCGGCGGCGATCTGCGAGACGACGGCGGAACCGAGCATGACGATGACCACCTGCGAGGAGAGCGCTGGCCAGATACGCTCAAGCGACGGTACGAGAACCACGTGGCGAAACGTCTCGAAAGGGCTCATGGCGAGGCTCGCACCCGCTTCGAACTGGCCCCGCGGCGTTGCCTGGATTCCGGCTCGGATGATCTCTGAGCTATACGCCCCGAGATTGACGACCATGGCGAGATTGGCCGCCTTGAGCTCGCTGAGCTGCAGCCCGAGCGAAGGCAGGCCGAAGAAGATGAAGAAGAGCTGGATCAGGAAGGGCGTATTGCGGATCAGCTCGACATAACCCGCGACAAAGGGCTTCAGCCAGGCCGGCCCGAGCGCCCGCACCCAGGCACAGACGATGCCGAGCAGGATCCCGGCCACCGCGCCGACGGCAATCAGCTCGATCGTGATCGCAATGCCCTTCACGATCTGCGGGTAGTATTCGAAGAGCCAGCCGAATTCGAATTGGTAATTCAAAGGCGCACTCCTGTTGGCGTAAGTATGAGCGCCATCCGGTCTTGGCCGGATGGCGTCGATGTCGACGATTTAGAGATCGGCGGGCAGGTCCGTGCCGAGCCACTTTTGCGCGATTGCGTTCAGGCTGCCATCCGCCTTGGCGGCGGTGATGATGCCATTGACCTTCTCGAGCAGCGCCGGCTGTTCCTTGGAAAGGCCGATATAGCAGGGCGAGTTCTTGATCAGAAACTTGAGTTCCGGCCGCTTCGGCGGGTTCTTGGCAAGGATCGCCGCGGCGACGACATTGCCGGTGGCGACCGCCTCGACCTGTCCCGAGAGGAAGGCCGAGATCGTGCCGTTATTGTCTTCGTAACGCTTGATGACGGTATCGGCGGGCGCAACCTTCGTCAATTCCAGGTCCTCCACCGCACCGCGGGTAACGCCGACGGTCTTTCCGGCGAGTTCCTCGGCCTTTGTCACGGCAAGTTCGGCCGGCGCGAAGACGCCGTTATAGAAGGGCGCATAGGCCGTCGAGAAATCGATCACCTTTTCGCGGTCGGGGTTCTTGCCAAGGCTCGAGATGACGAGGTCGACCTTGTTGGTCTGCAGGTATGGAATGCGATTGGCGCTGGTGACCGGCACGAGCTCGACCTTCACGCCCATCTTCTCGGCGATCAGGTTCGCCATGTCGATGTCATAACCGACCGGCGCCATGTCCGGGCCGACGCTGCCGAAGGGTGGGAAGTCCTGCGGTACGGCGACGCGCAAAGTGCCGCGCGCCTCGATGTCGCCGAGCGCATCGGCCTTGGCGACGGAACCGAAGCCGATCGTGGTGGCGATCGCCGCCACAGCGACGAAAAGTCTTCTGGAAAGCATGGGGTCATTCTCCTCTGTTGGTTTCATCGTTTGGTTTGGGGGGTGCATTCGAAGATGTGGGCACCTGCGGCGGCAGCGAAAGCGAGCGCCTCAGATCAGCGAGCGGGTCGGGGCGCCGCGTCAGGTCGAGCCCCGTCTCCACCTCGTCCAGATGCTCGACGGCAAGCGCCGCCGCCTTCTGGAAGTCGCCCTCCTCCATCGCCGCGACGATGCGGCAATGGCCGAGATGCGATTGCATAGCGTGGAAATCGGATTGGTAGATGAGCGAGATCAGGATCGTGCGCGCCGTGAGGTCGCGCAGGATTTCGACGAGAATCGGGTTGCCGGAGAGCTCGGCGATGCGGATATGAAAATCGCCCATGAGGCAGGTGAGGCGCTGGCGATCGCCGGCAGCGATGGCCGCCTTTTCCTCGGTAAGATGAGCATGAAGCCTATCGCGACCGCTCTCGGTAAGGCGGTCCATGCTGGCGAGCAGACCCCCCTCGATCACCCGGCGCGCCGCATAGACGCCGATCGCCTCCTCGGCGGACGGCTCCACCACGAACCAGCCGCGTCGCGGGCTGACCTTGACGATGCCGCGCTGCTCGAGCCGCATCATCGCCTCGCGCACCCGCGTGCGGGAAACATTGAAGAGGCTCGCCACCTCGTTTTCGCTCAGCCGCGTGCCGGGACGAATGCGCGCGGAGAGGATGCCTGAAACGACGGCCTCGTCTATGCTTGTCTGGCTATTCTGTTGTGGCGACAAATCTTGCATACAAGATGGGTAAGCAAGCCGCGTGCCAAGATTGTCGACCGATTTTTGTGAAGGATTTGAACTCTGTCAGCGGGATCCCCGCCTACAGAATTGCCATTTGCGCATTTTTTAGGCAGCTTCCTAGTGGCCGCGACACTTAGATCACCCCAAAGCGGGCCGGCAGCTCAATCCGCGTCGTCGCCGCTCGCGTGGTCGCGGTTGCCGTAGATGATCTCGCGCTTTCCGACATGGTTCGCTGGGCCGACGAGGCCATCCTTCTCCATGCGTTCGACGAGCGAGGCGGCGCGGTTGTATCCGATGCCGAGACGGCGCTGGATGTAGGAAGTCGAGCACTTCTTGTCGCGCAACACCACCTTCACCGCCTGCTCGTACAATTCATTGCCGTCTTCCGCGGCGATCGCGCTCTTGTCGAAAACCGCTCCCTGGTCTTCCTCCGGCTCCTGCTCATCCTCGTCCGCGGTGACCGTTTCCAGATATTCCGGCCGCCCCTGCGTCTTCAGATGTGCGACCACATGCTCGACTTCCCGATCGGAAACGAAGGGGCCGTGGACGCGGGCTATGCGGCCTCCGCCGGCCATGTGCAGCATGTCGCCCTGGCCTAAGAGCTGTTCGGCCCCCTGCTCGCCGAGAATGGTGCGGCTGTCGATCTTCGACGTCACCTGGAAGGAGATGCGGGTCGGGAAGTTCGCCTTGATCGTGCCGGTGATGACGTCGACCGAAGGACGCTGCGTCGCCATGATCAGGTGGATGCCGGCAGCGCGCGCCATTTGGGCGAGGCGCTGGATGGCACCTTCGATCTCCTTGCCCGCGACCATCATCAGGTCGGCCATCTCGTCGACGATCACGACGATATAGGGCATCGGCGCAAGATCCATCTCCTGCTGCTCGAAGAGCGGCTCGCCGGTCCCCTTCTCGAAACCGGTCTGGACCGTGGTCATGATCGGCTCACCCTTCTCGCGGGCGGCCGCGGCACGCTGATTGTAGCCGTCGATATTGCGCACGCCGAGGCGCGACATCTTGCGATAGCGATCCTCCATCTCGCGCACCGCCCATTTGAGCGCCATTACCGCCTTCTTCGGATCGGTGACGACCGGGGTCAAAAGGTGCGGAATGCCGTCATAGACGGAAAGTTCGAGCATCTTCGGATCGACCATGATCAGCCGGCATTCCTCCGGCTTCAGCCGGTAGAGCAGCGACAGGATCATGGTGTTGATCGCCACCGACTTGCCCGAACCGGTGGTGCCGGCAACCAGCAGATGCGGCATCTTGGCAAGTTCGGCGATCACCGGTTCGCCGCCGATCGTCTTGCCGAGGCAGAGCGCCAGCTTGCAGCCGGTCTTGCGGAAATCGACCGATTCGATCAGCTCGCGGAAATAGACGGTTTCGCGCGTCGCATTCGGTAGTTCGATGCCGATGACGTTGCGCCCGGGCACGACCGCGACGCGCGCCGACAGCGCCGACATGGAGCGGGCGATGTCGTCGGCGAGGTTGATGACGCGCGAGGATTTGACTCCCGGAGCCGGCTCGAATTCATAGAGCGTCACCACCGGGCCGGGGCGAACATGGATGATCTCGCCCTTGACGCCGAAGTCCTCGAGCACGCTTTCGAGAAGCCCGGCGTTCTGCTCGAGCTGCTCCTGGGTCATGAAGAAGCCCTGGCCCTGCGGCGGCTCCTGCAGCAATTCCGCGGACGGAAATTCGTAAGAATCGGCGCCCGGGAGCCGAGTGCTTTGAACCACCGGCTGGAGCGGCGAGGCGGCACGCTCGACGACGGCCGGCATGGTCACCGCGGCCTTGGTTGCAACAGGTTGCGTCTCTTCGTCTGTGACCGGCATTTCATCGGGCTGCGCCGGTGTCGCTTTCTGCGCCGCCGGGGACGGCACGACATCGGCCGCTTCCGCCTTCTCCACGTGATCGACCGTCGCGGGACGCCGGCATTCTACGACGCGGAAGAGCGATGCGATCGCGGCCGGCACCTCCGGGGCTTCCGCCGGCTGCGGCACCGCCGGAGCTTGGACAGGGATCACGGCCGGCGCTGAGACTTGCGTCTGCTCCGGGGCACGGCTCTGCTTCGGTGCCTCGACCGTCTCCACCTCCGGGGCGGCGGAAATCCGGGAGTTGCCGGCCGCGGGCAGCTCCAGCGGTATAAACTCGAAGAAAGCATGATCGGAGAGGTGCGCGAGTTCGGGCTGCGCCTCCGAGGTCGCGGCGAAACCGCGATCGGTCTCGTCGACGGCGGTCTCGGCCGCCGTTTGAGCCTGCGCGGATTGCGGCCCCTCGTCCGTGGCGACGTTTGGCACCACTTCCGCGGGAAGGGACTCGGGCATGGCGGGCGTCTGCGGTCCGGCAGCCGGGGCATCCGCAGACTGCATGGACGACCAGTGCGGCAGCTGGCGCATCAGCACGCGCAACAGCTCCGACGGGCTGTGGGCCGGCGCATCTCCTTCGGGCGCCATGTGCGGCACAGCTTCGAGCAGCACCGGTTCCGCCACCGGCACGTCCGGGACGTCATTGGCCGCGAGCGGCATTGCCTGGTCCTCGGCCCGGCTTTCGACGGCCGCGCTCTCCTCGGCCTCACCTTCCTCCACCGCGGGCGCCCGGCGCTTCATGAATTCGCGCTCCGGCGTGCGGGTGAAACGGACATTCGGCGACAGGAAGAAATGGCTTTCCCAACTCGGCCCCTCGGATTGGCCAGTAATGTCGGCAAGCGTCGGCAGCGGATCGCGCGTCAGCGCCGTCACCTGCGCCGGCGCATAGGCCGAGCCGTGGCCGTAAAGCCGTGCCGCACGATTTGCATTGCCCGCATCGTCGGCCTCTCGGCCCGCCCGACGCGGCGCTTCCGGTGCCTCGAACAGATGATCGTGAGCGGTGGCCGCTGGCGCTTGGGCGTGCACATGAGCCGGCGTCTCCAGACGCGGATGCTCGAATTCGTCCGCCTGATCCGCCTCATGCAAAGCTGCCGTCGAGAAGTTTGTCCGGGGTATACGCATGGCCTGAAAACTCGAAATTCATCATCGAAGGGGCTGTCCCTAGCGAATAGGAAATGAAGGTTAACAAGTTCCTTCCGGGGACATCGCCGGATGGGGCGCGGAGCGGCCCGAAAGCCCCCTCCCGCGGCAACCACCGAGGCGGCGCAGCCGGATTTTGCGGGCCTTGCGCCATGCCGTTTCGCGGCCTGGGGACGGTTCATCAATTTCTGTTTCAAGGCGGGAAAAAATTGCGCGCCCCAGAGGAAGCTGTCCGCCTTTGAAAGGCATCTGCTGCACGCCGCCACGTCTGGAGGAATGCACGCCCGCCAGCGCGGAGTGGAGGAGCACCGTCGACGGACCGGCTCATCTGAATAGACATCGAAGCAGGTCGCCGGTAAAATCTCACGGCGCTAAGCTGAACCTGCGGCAAAGCAAGCAAACTAAGCAGACATTCGCGGGGCCATCCGCGAATGTCTACTTAGGAAGGTGCCATCGCACATGTCTAACGAATCCATCAGACGCCGGCTTGCTGCCATTCTGGCGGCGGACGTGGTCGGCTACAGCCGGCTCATGGAGCGGGACGAAAAGGGCACCCATACGCTGCTCATGGAGCGGTGGAGAGAGGTGCTGGAGCCGCTCGTTGCCGCCCATCAGGGTCGCGTGTTCAAAAGGACCGGAGACGGTGTGCTCGTTGAGTTCGGCAGCGCCGTCAATGCGGTCGAATGTGCCGCAGCACTCCAGCAGGCCATGGCATACGCGAACCGGGCAGCACCGGGGGGCCCGGCCATTGTGCTACGCGTCGGCGTCAATCTGGGCGATATCATGGTCCACGACACCGACCTTTATGGCGACGGAGTCAACGTGGCTGCCCGCATAGAGGCGCTTGCCGTTCCCGGCGGCGTGGCGATTTCGGACGGAATTCACGAATACGTGCATAGTCGCGTCGGCCTCGATTTCGTCGACGGCGGATATCATGAAGTCAAGAACATCGAACGCCCGGTGCACCTCTGGACGTGGTCGCCGGAAGGTCGCGCGATAGAACCCGTAAAGGCCGACGCCGAAAATACGCCGCAGCTGCCGCAGAAGCCGTCGATAGCCGTCCTGCCGTTTGAAAACATGTCCGGGGATCCGGAGCAGGGCTATTTCGCCGATGGCATCACCGAGGACATCATCACGGATCTCTCGAAGGTCTCCGGCCTCTTCGTGATCGCCCGGAACTCCTCTTTCGCCTACAAGGGCAAGTCTCCGGACATCCGCAAGGTGAGCCGGGAACTGGGCGTCCGCTACGTTCTGGAAGGCAGCGTGCGCCGGGCCGCCGACCGAATCCGCATCAACGCGCAGATGATCGATGGCACGACCGGCGGCCATCTGTGGGCTGAACGCTACGATCGCGGACTTGAAGACATATTTGCGGTTCAGGACGAAGTCACCCGTACGATCGTCGATGCGCTGCGGGTAAAATTGACCCCTAGCGAAGAGGAGCGGCGCGAGAGCCGCGGCAAGGTCGATCCGGAAGCCTACGACCTGCTCGTGCGCTCCCGCCGGTCCATCCTGCAGTTCAACGCGCAATCGTCCATGGACGCGCGCAGCATGCTGAAGCGCGCCATCACCATCGATCCCGGCCTGGCGGCTGCCTATGCTGCACTCTCGATCGTCGCCTTGACCGACTTCATCAATCAGTGGAACGGCGCGACGCCTGACAATCTCACGCAGGCGTTCGAACTGGCCCAAAAGGCAATAGAAACGGACGAAACCGAGCCGCAAGGCCCACACGCGCTCTCGCTTGCCCTTTCCTGGATGCGACGTCTGGATGAGGCGGAGCGCGCTGCCGAGCGCGCAATGGAACTCGATCCCAATTCGGCCAGTGCCCATACCGCCCTCGGCGGTATCAGGGAGTTCCAGGGTCGACACGAAGACGCTCTGGCGCTGTACACACGGGCCAATCGGCTTGACCCGCAATTCGACCTGTCGCTGCATTTCCTCGGCAGGGCTCTACTGAGTCTCGGACGCTTTGACGAGGCTGAGATCGCCTTCAAGCGCCGGCTGGCGCTCGCACCCCGATCGGACATGACGCGCTTTTATCTCGCGTGCCTCTACGGTCGTATCGGGCATCACGAAGAAGCGCAACGCTACTGGCGTGAGGTGCTGGAGGTTAACCCGAACTTTTCCATCGACCACCTCAAGCGTGCCGTACCCTACCGGGATCCCGACCTCCTCGATCGGCTAACGGACGGCCTCCGGCGGGCCGGTGTCTCCATCTAATGCTTATCGCCCCAGAGTGAGCAGCGGTTTTGGGCGAAATGCATGAAAACAAGGACCTGAAGCGTCGCTCGTATACGTTTGATCGCAACGCGGTTTAGGGCCCCATGGGGCCGCATGGAGGCGCGACACTCGTTCAGAAGGGGCAACCGACATGGGAAACACTCTTGCACTTCAGAGTTCCCTCGCACTGCTGGGCCGACTGCTGCTTGCCGTCATCTTCGTCACTTCCGGCGTGGAAAAGCTGGCCGATCCCTCCGGTACGGTCGGTTACATAAGCGCGGCCAATCTGCCGCTACCCTGGGCGGTCTATCTCGTTGCCGTGCTTGCGGAGCTCGGCGGCAGTATCCTTCTCGTCCTCGGCTATAGGTCCAGGCTGGCGGCGCTTGTCCTGGCAATCTTCACCTTGGCATCGGCCCTCGGTTTTCACATGGACTTTGCGGACCAGAATCAGACGATCCATTTCATGAAAAACATCGCGATCACGGGCGGCTTCCTTCAGGTGATGGCGTTCGGAGCAGGTGCCCTCATCCTTGATGCGCGAACCGGCCGCGCCTGAGCGGTACGGCTGCCGCTCTCACGCATTCTCCGCCGTCACCGTCAGGAACCGCACCGGTTCCGGGCTGACCTCGACGTCGATCAGATCGAGCGAGCGCAAGGTCAGGTCAATCGACCGCCGTGCCTGGATCTCCGGCGCCTGGTCGAGCACGATCGACATGACGCCCTCGTTGAGCGCTTTGCGCGACCGATCGGAGAGCTCATGGCCGACCCAGAAGACGTTTCGCGCCGCGTGCTCCTTCAGGACTGCGGCGACGGAGCGGTTGTCGCCGCCGGCGGTGTAGAGGCCGATGATGTCTGGATCCGCGTGCAGCGCCTCGCGCAGGAGTTCCATCGAATTGATGTCATCGTCATAGTCGAACATCACCTGGCTGAAGAGGCGATCGCCTTCGCGTTCGGCGAGATAGGCGGAGAAGCCGCGGATGCGCTCCTTGTGGTTTTCATAGGCGCCGCTGTGGCAGAGCGCAACGAAAGTGCCCCGCCGCCCTACAAGCATCCGCGACATGTAGAAGGCAGCCGTGCGTCCCGCGGCATAATGGTCGATGCCGACATAGGGGAGTTCAGGAGCGGGCCTCGTCATGATCTGTACGACCGGCGTGCCCTCGCCGGCGACAGTCCTCAGGCTTCTCACCACGTCCGGATGATCCGGCGCCACGACGATCAGCGCCGAGCGGCGCACCGCCGGATGGGCAATGTAGTGGGCGAACTCCCTCGGATCGCTCTCGCGGGCGAAGGTGCGGTGAATGACGATGGTCTTGTCCAATAGCGCCGCGATCCGCTCGAAGGCGTGGTTCATGCGCGAGTAGAAGCTTGTCTCGGGGCGGACCAGGATGACCTCGATCCGGATCATCCCTCTATGCGCTTCCGGCAGGCTGTGGCGATAGTCGAGCTTGCGCGCGGCGCGAAAGACCTTCTCGACCGTTTCCGGCCGAACCCCACCGCGGCCGTTGACGACGCGTTCGACGGTCGCGGTACCGACGCCGGCCTCCCGCGCCACATCCTTCAGTGTGATCCTCGCCATGGCGATCCCTCCGTGAGCGCAAACTCGACCAACGAGTGAGTCCTTCGTCAATGATCAGATTTGATCAAAGTAGATTTAGGGCCGGGAAGCGGCCGGAGCTAACCTCTCCGGCAGCGAAAACTCAGAAGATGACTTGGGCGCCTTCTCGCTTAAGGCGCCCCCCCAGACGGAGGAGCAGCCATGAAGATCGCACTCGACCCCTATATGCACCGCCACCTCGGCCTGCGCGACCTGTGCCGGAAGGCCGCGGAACTCGGTTACGACCATATCGAGCTTTCGCCGCGCGACGATTTTCTTCCCTGGTGGGTGCGCCCGCGTGCGCACAAGGAGCGGATCGCCGAATTCAAGTCGGCGCTCAGGGACCACGGTGTCCAGCTCGCCTCGATCCTGCCGATGTATCGCTGGGCGAGCCCGCATGAGGACGAGCGCCAGGCGGCAGTGCGCTACTGGAAGGAGGCGATCCAGGCGGCCGTCGAGATGGGCTGCGACACCATGAATTCCGAATTCGGCCGGGGCCCCTCGCCGGACCGCAGCCACCGTTCCAATTGCTGCGGCGGCATGCACAGCCACGAGCACAGCGAGGCGGCGTGGTGGCGCTCGATGGAGGAGCTGGTGCCGGTCTTCGAGAAGGAAGGCGTGACGCTCAACATGGAGCCGCATCCGGAAGACTGGTGCGAAACGCTGCATCCGGCGATCGACATGCTGAAAACGATCGGCTCGAAGAATGTCAAGTTCCTCTATTGTGCGCCGCATACCTTCTATTTCGGCGACGACATGGCGAATATGATCCGCGAGGCCGGGTCGTTGATCGCCCATGTCCACGTGGCCGATACCTATAACCACAAGGCCTCGTCGGGTCTGCGCTACATCATCAACCCACCGGGCGCGAAGGTGACGATCCACCAGCACATGGACATGTACCAGGGCGAGATCAACTGGGACGTTTTCTTCGCCTCGCTCGCCGAGGTCGGCTTCGACGGCATCGTCACGGCCTGCGTATTCGGCTGGGAGGAGCGCGCGGACGAGTCCGGCCGCTTCATGCGGTCGGAGATCCAGAAATACGTGGACAAATACTGGCCGGGTACAATCGCGTAAGAACTTGCTTACCAATACATCAGCACAGGAACCATTCCCGTGACCATCACAATCACGACCGCCCCCTGCTGCTGGGGCGTGGACGACGTGAAGAACCCCAACCTGCCCGCCTGGGAGCGCGTTTTCGACGAGGCGGCGGCTGCCGGCTATGGGGGACTGGAGCTCGGCCCCTACGGCTACGTGCCGCTCGAGTCCGAACGCGTCGTCAGGGCGCTTGACGAACGCAAGCTCTTCATCGTCGCCGGAACGATCTTCGACGATCTCGTCGCGCCGGAGAACCAGGCAAACCTGCTGCGCCAGACCGAAGAAATCTGCGCCGTAATCGCGCAATTGCCGCAGCCGGAGCAGGTGTCCGGTCAGCGTTTCCGAACGCCCTATCTCACCGTCATGGACTGGGGCCATGACGAGCGGGATTATGCCGCAGGCCATTGCGAGCGCGCGCCGCGGCTCGCGAACGAAGCCTGGGTGGACATGGTGGCCAACATCAGGGCGATCGCCGCGCTTGCCCGCGACAAATACGGCGTGCGCGCCGTGATCCATCCGCATGCCGGCGGCTATATCGAGTTCGGCGACGAAATCGAGCGGATCGCCAAGGACGTGCCGGCGGAGCTTGCGGGCTTCTGCATCGACACCGGCCACACCTATTATGCGGGTATGGACCCCACCGAGACGCTGAAAACCTACGCCGATCGCCTCGACTATGTGCATTTCAAGGACATCGACGAAAAGGTCTTCCGCCGGGTACTTGGCGAGAAGATCCGGTTCTTCGAGGCCTGCGCGCAAGGCGTCATGTGCCCGATCGGCCGCGGCGTCATCGACTACCCGGCGATCAAGCGGACACTCGAGGAGATCGGCTATCACGGCTTCATCACGGTCGAGCAGGAACGTGATCCCTTAAGCGTGTCGGGCAGCCTCGCAGATGTAAAGGAAAGCCGCGATTACCTGCGCTCGGTCGGCTTCTGAAATCATGAGCTAGGAAAACACGATGCCAGAGAAGAAAACAATGCCGATCCGCTGGGGCATGATCGGCGGCGGACGCGGCAGCCAGATCGGCAGCATTCACCGCTCGGCGGCGCTCAGGGACAACACGTTCGAACTTGTCGCCGGCGCCTTCGACATCGATGCGGCGCGCGGTCGCGCCTTCGGCATCGATCTCGGATTGGACGAAGGACGGAGCTATCCGGACTACCGGACGCTGTTTGCCGAGGAAGCGGAGCGCCCGGACGGTATAGAGGCGGTCTCGATCGCGACGCCGAACAACACACATTTCGAGATCTGCAAGGCGTCGCTCGAACACGGCATCCACGTCGTCTGCGAAAAGCCGCTCTGCTTCACCGTCGCGGAAGCGAAGGAACTGAAGGCGCTGGCAGAAGCGCGCGGCCTCATCGTCGGCGTCACCTATGGCTATGCCGGCCACCAGATGATCGAGCAGGCCCGCGCCATGGTGAAGAACGGCGATCTCGGCGAAATCCGCGTTGTCAACCTGCAATTTGCCCGCGGCTTCCACAGCGCGGCCGTCGAGGAACAGAACCCGTCGACCCGCTGGCGCGTCGACCCGAAATTCGCCGGCCCCAGCTATGTGCTCGGGGACGTCGGCACGCATCCGCTTTATCTTTCCGAAGTCATCCTGCCGCACATGAACATCAAGCGGCTGATGTGCGTGCGGCAGAGCTTCGTCAAGAGCCGGGCGCCGCTCGAGGACAATGCGGTGACCCTGATGGAATACGACAACGGCGCCATCGCCAATGTCTGGTCGAGCGCCGTCAATGCCGGCTCGATGCACGGCCAGAAGATTCGCATCGTCGGATCGAGGGCGAGCATCGAATGGTGGGACGAGCGGCCGAACCAGCTCTCCTACGAGATCCAGGGCGAGCCGGTCCGCATCCTCGAACGCGGCATGGACTATCTCTATCCGGAAGCCCGGCTCGACGACCGCATCGGCGGCGGCCATCCGGAAGGCCTGTTCGAGGCCTGGGGCAACCTCTACCGCCGCTTCGGTCTTGCGATCAACGGCAATCGCGGCCTCGCCCCTGAGGGTATCGAGAACCTGGTCTTCCCGAGCGTGGACGCCGGCCTCGAAGGCGTCCGCTGGGTGGAGAATTGTGTCCGCTCGGCCGATGCCGGTGGCGTGTGGGTCGATTACGAATAGAGGGTCGCCGGCTATTGCAGGCCCGCCGATCACGCGACCGACGGGCGTTGCGTTCACCATTGAGGGCAGGGCAAATCCGGACGGTGTCCCCTCTTCCCGCACGCGGGGAGGAGGGTTAGTCCTCAGGTTAAACCCAGGATTAAACCCGAGGAGAAGGCCAACATCACAAACTCAGCGACCTCGCAACGATTTCTGACGCTGCTCGAAATTCGCATGGCATTTCGCCAGTATGGCCACCGCCTCCTTGACGAAGACAGGATGCGTTCCGGGCACGAACTCGATTGTTGGCGCCTTCCCGTCGCGCCTCAGCCGCGCGAAGACTTGTCCGGCCTCGTCCTTGAGCTCCTGCGGCTTTTCCGGCTCCGGCCTGTCTCCCTGGGACAGCCGATCGAAGACGAGTTGGAAACGCTGGTCCGTGTCGGCGGCGCGGAATTCGGGCGAAGCGATCTCCTCCTCCGCCCCGGCGCGCGCGTCCTCTCTTTCAAGCAGTGCACCGATCGCCATCCAGCGGGCGCGGCCGGCCTTGGGCGCCGGGCCGATGGCGCGGACGAGATGATGCGGCATGCTGTCGGCCACCTGCAGCAGACGCGACAACTCGCTCTTCTGCACGGCAAGCGCATCGCCGATCACCTTGCGGTCGAAGCCGCGGGCGGCAAGCGCCGCGGCGAAAAGCGCCCGTTCGATAAAGGAGAGGTTGCGCCGCTCGGCATTTTCCTTGCCCTGGGCCAGGACCAATTCGTCGTCGGAGAGCGGCCGGACGATCGCCTTCACCTGAAGCTCGAGCCGGCGCACGGCCTTCAGGCGACGATGGCCATAGGCGGTCTGGTAGTGGCCTTGCTTGTCCGGATGCGGGCGGACAAGGATCGGAGACTGCTGCCCGTTCTCGCGAATGCTCTCGACAAGCGCCAAAAAATCCGGATCGTCGACTTCGCCGTCGGTCAGGCGATCTTCGATGAAGGAGGCTTCGACGAGCGCCGGATCGAGCGAGACGACGCGCTCGCCCGCCGTCAGCGCTTCGCGAAGGGCGCGCGCCTCCTCCGCCTCGCGGGTGATGCTGCCGAGCGAAAGCCCCATTGCCTTGACCGCGCCGGAGGCGGCGCGTGGCGGGTTTGCGGCCGGAGTGCTCCCGTCGTTGACAGGTGTCAACTCGGCCGGCCCTGCAGAGGGCTCACCCGTGGCCTGTGGGGAGGCCGGAGCTCCACCCATGAACAGCGCCCGCAATTCGTTCTTCCGGTTGTTGCCAGCCATCTCCTAGCGCCCCCATGCCGCGTGAATGAGAGCCTCGATCTCGCCGTTGACGCCGTTGAGCGACTCGATTGCACGGTCATAGGTCGCGCGGGTGAAATTCTCCCGGCCGACTTCGTAGAGCGTCTGCTTGGTAAGCCCCGCATCCGAGATCGCCGTCGATTTGACCATGGCCGAAGTCAGCACCCGGTCACCGAAGAGCGAGCGCATGAAGCCCACGATCTGCGCCTGCGGTCCGTCATTCGGCTCGAAGCGGGTGACGAGATAGCGCAGGAAATCGAATTTGAGCTCACCGCCGGCCTCGCGCACGACGCTGAGCAGGTCCGAGGTCATGTAGAGGAACTGGTTCATCGAGGCGACGTCGAGCATCTGCGGATGTACGGTGACGATGACCGAGGTCGAGGCGCAGAGCGCCGAAAGCGTCAGATAGCCGAGTTGCGGCGGGCAGTCGATGACGACGACGTCGTAATCATCGGCGACGCTTGCGAGTGCCGTCTGCACGCGGGCGAAGAACAAGGGCCCGGCATCCGCGCCGCTCTGGCGGGCGCTCAAGGCCTGCGGCGTGGTGTGCTCGAATTCCTGCAGTTCGAGATTGCCCGGCACCAGGTCTAGCCCGTCGAAATAGGTCTTGCGGATGATCTCTCGCAGCGGCCGCGCTTCGGCGTCATAGCGGATGGCGCCGTAGAGCGTGTCGTTGCCGGTCAGGTCCAGCTCCGGCTGGTAGCCGAAAAGCGCCGAGAGCGAGGCCTGCGGGTCGAGGTCGACCGCCAGCACTCTATGGCCGGTCAAGGCGAGATATTGAGCCAGATGAACCGACGAGGTGGTCTTGCCGGACCCGCCTTTGAAGTTGGTGACGGAGATGACCTGCAGATGCTCGCCCCGCGTGGCATCGCGCCATTTGAGGTAGCCGCGCGCCTTGGCGCCGTTGCCCTTGGCAAGTGCCTGTTCGGCAAGATGGCGGCGTAGCGCGTTGATGTCGGAGAGCGAATAGGAGCGCCGCCCACCCGTGCCCGTATCAGGCTGGGGCCCCTCGCCCGCAAGTGAAAGCTGCCGGAGATAGCCGTCGGAAACACCGATGAGCTTTGCGGCCTCGCCGGAGGTGAAGCTTCTGAGCGTCTTCATCGCCAAGGGCGGAAACAGCCGGTCTCGCATCGCCTTCAGCTGCTCCGAAAGCGCGCGCGCATCCGCCGCGATCGCCTCGTCCGCCGGCTGGCGAAGGCCTATATCAACCCCCGCCTCCCCGATCGCGCTTGCGGCTTCAGCCGTCGAACCGGTCATGTCCATCGTCAAATCCCCTCGTGCTTGGCGCAGCGCGGCAAAAGACGGCAATACCTCTCCACCGGCCGCGCAACTGCGCCCGCCGCAATTCCTTACAGAGCAATCGCTTAACTACGCTGGAATTCGGAATATGCGATCTATTCCGTTAGAGGAATGATTCATCATCTGATTCGCGTCAAGCGGTTTTCTGGGCGGGAGCCGGTTCATGTCCTATTGCATGAGCGTAATCGGCAGACGATCGAACGGCGCCGCAGCCTAAATGGACTACAGCGGGTTTCAGCCTCCATCAAGGGCAGCTAGCAGATGCATAATCTGTAGAATGGATGGACAGCGCAGCCGAAGCGGCGCTGCCGAAACTCACTCAGCCTTCGCGCCCGGGTCTCTGGGACGGAATGAAGCGATCGAAGAAAGCCTCGATCGAGCCGCGGCCGAAGCGCATGAGGCGACGCCGGACAAGGATGGACATAACCCGGGCTGCGGTGGAGAAGGTCATCTCGTCCAGCGGCCCGGAGCCGCGCCAGGGCTTCTTCAGCCGATCGGTGACGATGCCGATCATGTTGGCGGGCATGATATCCGTGCAGGGCCTCATCCATTCGAAGACGGCGCTGATCGGGAGAACCTTGCCCTCGAAGGTAACGATCGGCTCCGGCATGTCTTCTTCCCAATCATCATAGGCTTCAAGAGCATCCCTGAAGAGGGTCTGAAGCGTGATCGGGGCATGCCCTTCGTAAAGCTCAGGCAGGAAATTCGTCATTGTGTCTCCTCCAAGGGATCGGGCCGGAAACGCGAATGGCCAATTCTGTCAGCAATAACGGATTGTGATGCGCTTTTATAAAGCGTGGGCAGTATGGTTCAAAGCCGGCCCCTGCGCAAACGCTATCAGCCGGAAGACCGGATCTCCAATGCGCCAGCCGTCCCGCCGCAGCCGCGCGCGGACCTTAAGCTCCTGAAACGGCGGGTCGAATCCGAGCTGTGGAAAAGCGTTATACGGTCAGATGGCGGCGCGCTTCCGGCGTATCCAGTGTCTCTGCCGGCCCCTCATGTACAAAGGCGCCGCGATCCATGATGTAGACGTGGTCGGCAAGGTCCCGGCAGAAATCGAGATATTGCTCGACGAGCAGGATTGCCATGCCGGTCGACTCCTTCAGGTATTTGATCGCGCGGCCGATATCCTTGATGATCGACGGCTGGATACCCTCGGTCGGCTCGTCGAGGACGAGGATCTTCGGCCGGGCGACGAGCGCCCGGGCAATCGCAAGCTGCTGCTGCTGGCCGCCGGATAAGTCGCCGCCGCGCCGGGAGAGCATCGACTGAAGAACGGGAAACAGGCTGAAGATATCCTCGGGGATCGAGCGCTCGGCCCGCTTCAGCGGCGCATAGCCTGTCTCCAGATTTTCGTTCACCGTCAACAGCGGAAAGATCTCGCGGCCCTGCGGTACATAGCCGACGCCCAGCTTGGCGCGGCGGAAAGGTGCCATGCCGTCGAGCGCGATCCCATTGAAGGCGATCGAGCCGGAACTCACCGCATGCTGGCCGGTGATCGCCCGAAGCAGGCTCGACTTGCCGACACCATTGCGCCCGAGCACGCAGGTGATCTTGCCCATCTCCGCCTTGAAGGAGACGTTGCGCAGTGCCTGGGCGGCACCGTAATGCAGATTGACGTTCTCGACCTTCAACATCGCTTTGAAATCCTTCCGCTCACCGGCCGAGATAATTCTCGATTACCTTTGGATCGTTGCTGACGAAATCGATCGAACCTTCCGCCAGCACCGAACCTTCGGCAAGACAGGTGACCTTGACACCGAGGTCGCGGATGAAGCCCATGTCGTGTTCGACGACAACCACGGAGCGTGTCCTGGCGATCTCCTTGAGGAGGACCGCGGTTTCCACCGTCTCCGCATCGGTCATGCCGGCGACCGGCTCGTCGACGAGCAGCAGTTCCGGCTCCTGCGCGAGCAGCATGCCGATCTCCAGCCATTGCTTCTGTCCATGCGAGAGATTGGCGGCGAGGTCGTCTCGGCGCGCGGTCAGCCGCACGGTCGAAAGGATTTCCTCGATGCGGGCCTTGTCCTCGCCGGTGAGGCGATAGAACAGGGTGGCGAAGACACCGCGGCTGCGGTTGAGCGCCAGTTCGAGATTGTCCCACACCGTATGGCTTTCGAAGACCGTCGGCTTCTGGAACTTGCGGCCGATGCCGAGCTGGGCGATTTCCGCCTCGTCCCTTTGCGTGAGGTCGATGTCGCCCTTGAAATAGACCTCGCCCTCGTCGGGCCGTGTCTTGCCGGTGATGATGTCCATCATCGTCGTCTTGCCGGCCCCATTCGGGCCGATGATCGCCCGCAATTCCCCCGGCTCCACGATAAAGGAGAGCGAATTCAGCGCCTTGAAGCCGTCGAAGGAGACGGAAACGCCGTCGAGATAGAGCAGGCTCCTGGGTTTCTTCTCGGTCATGGCGATTACTCCGCAGCCATCGGTTCGGCGACCTCAAGGCCCCGTTGCTCATCCTCGTTTTCCCTCCGGGCGGCCTCGCGATCGGCTCGGCGTCGGGTGACGAGTTGCTGGGCGGTTCCGACCACGCCCTTCGGCAGGAACAACGTCACCAGCACGAAAAGTCCACCGAGCGCAAAAAGCCAGAATTCGGGAAAGGCGGCGGTGAAGATGCTTTTTCCGCCATTGACGAGGATCGCGCCGATGATCGGGCCGATCAGCGTGCCGCGGCCGCCGACAGCCGTCCAGATGACCACCTCGATCGAATTGGCGGGGGCGAACTCGCCGGGGTTGATGATGCCGACCTGCGGTACGTAAAGCGCGCCGGCAACGCCCGCCATCATCGCCGAGACGGTGAAGGCGAAAAGCTTCATGTGCTCAACGCGGTAGCCGAGGAAGCGGGTGCGGCTTTCCGCATCCCGCAGCGCCACCAGCACCTTGCCAAATTTCGAGCGCACGATTGCAGAGGTGATGACGAGCGAGAGGGCGAGCGCCAGCGCCGAGGCCGCAAAGAGCGCAGCGCGCGTGCCGTCCGCTTGGATGCTGAAACCCAGAATGTCCTTGAAGTCCGTCAGGCCGTTATTGCCGCCGAAACCCATGTCGTTCCTGAAGAAGGCAAGCAGCAGCGCATAGGTCATCGCCTGAGTGATGATCGAGAGGTAGACGCCGTTGACGCGCGAGCGGAAGGCGAACCAGCCGAAGACGAAGGCGATGAGCCCCGGGACGAGCAGGACCATCAGCGCCGCGAACCAGAACATGTCGAAGCCGTACCAGAACCAGGGCAGTTCCTTCCAGTTGAGGAAGACCATGAAATCCGGCAGCAACGGATCGCCATAGGAGCCGCGTGCACCGATCTGGCGCATCAGGTACATGCCCATGGCATAGCCGCCAAGCGCGAAGAAGGCCGCGTGCCCGAGGGAGAGAATGCCGCAAAATCCCCAGACGAGGTCGAGCGCGAGCGCCAGCAGCGCATAGCTCAGGTACTTGCCGAACAGCGAGACGAGGTAGGTCGGCACATGCAGCGGATGGTCCGGAGCGGTCATCAGGTTGAGCGCCGGGACGAGAGCGGCGAGTGCCAGCAGGATCGCCACGGCAATGACAATCGTCCGGTCCAGCGATTTGACGAGAAACGAGGTGATCATGCTTCCACCGCCCGGCCCTTGAGTGCGAACAGCCCGCGTGGCCGCTTCTGGATGAAGAGGATGATCAGCACGAGCACGAGGATCTTGCCGAGCACGGCGCCGGCGTAGGGCTCCAGGAACTTGTTGAGGATGCCGAGCGAAAAGGCTCCAACCAGCGTGCCCCAGAGATTTCCGACGCCGCCGAAGACGACGACCATGAAGCTGTCGATGATGTAGCCCTGGCCGAGATTGGGCGAGACGTTGTCGATCTGCGAGAGCGCGACCCCCGCCATGCCGGCAATGCCGGAGCCGAGCGCGAAGGTGAGCGCATCGACCCATGGCGTGCGGATCCCCATCGAAGAGGCCATGCGCCGGTTCTGCGTCACCGCCCGCATCTGCAGGCCCATCGGCGTCTTCTTCAGGAGGAAGAGCAGAGCGGCGAAGACGGCGAGCGCGAAGACGATGATCCAGAGGCGGTTCCATGTGATCGTCAGGCCGCCAAGTTCGAAGGCGCCGGACATCCAGGAGGGATTGCCGACCTCGCGGTTGGTGGGACCGAAGATGGTGCGGACCGCCTGCTGCAGGATCAGCGACATGCCCCAGGTGGCGAGCAAGGTCTCCAGCGGGCGGCCATAGAGGAAGCGGATGACGCCGCGCTCCATCGCCAACCCGACAGCGCCGGTGACGAGAAAGGCGAGCGGCAGCGCGATCGCCAGCGACCAGTCGAAAAGACCGGGAAACGAGGTACGCACGACCTCCTGGACCAGAAAGGTCGTATAGGCGCCGAGCATCACCATCTCGCCATGCGCCATGTTGATGATGCCCATGACGCCGAAGGTGATGGCAAGACCGATCGCGGCGAGCAGCAGCACCGAGCCGAGCGAGAGGCCGTACCAGACGTTCTGGCCGGCCGCCCACAGCGCCTGCGTCTGCTCGATGCCGGCAATGGCCGTCTCGATGTCCGGCTTCAGGGACTCGTCTGCGGAACCGAGGGCGGAGAAGAGAGCGGAGAGCGCGTCGCGCCCGCCGCCTTCCTTCAGCGTCTGCACTGCCTGTTTTTTTTCTTCGAGCGGCCGGTCGGAAACGAGGAGCGTCGTGGCGCGTGCCTGTTCGAGCAAGGCGCGGACCTCAAAATCCTTCTCGGCGGCAAGCGCGCCTTCGATGGCATCGAGTGCGTCGGCATTGGGCGACTGCAGCACCGATTGCGCTGCGCTGAGGCGCGCACTGCGGTCCGGGCTCATGAGCGTCAGGCTGCCGAGTGCGGTGCGCACCGCACGGCGAATGCCGTTGTTGACCTTGACCTTCGAAAGCGCCGCCTTCGGCGCCTCGCCTGCGCTTTCGCCGGACACGGGGTCGGTGAGCGAAAGCTTCGAACCGCTCCCTTTCACCTGGAACACCTGGCCATCGGCCTTGCGCGCATAAAGTTTGCCTTCGCCGAGCGCTTCGAGGATCGGCACGACCTTGGGATCGCCGGTCTTCGCCAGTGCGGCGATGTGCTCGTCCATGTCGGAGAGCTTGGCTCCACCGAGCGCGTTCACCAGATCGCGCAGCCCCTCCTCCGCCCGAGCCCCTGGGGCGGATGCGGCAATGAGGAACACGGCTACCAGCAGGGATAGGAAGATGCGGTACATTCGCCTCTCGCTTCGTCAGTTCAAGGCGGGATGGACCGGCATGCTCTGGCCCGTCCCGCCCGCCTCGCGTCGCCCAACCGATCAGGTCCTTTACACCGGGCAAGGTCCCTCCGTCCGAACGCCTTCGGACGGAGGGTATTGCGGGCTATCGTTTCGTCATGAAGACCCGGCATGATCTACGGATCAGGAACCCTTGCCGCCGCACTTGCCCGTGGCGACGTTGAAGTTGCCGCAGGACATCGGCGCGCGCCAATCGGAGATCAGATCCTTCGAGTCCGGCAGGTAGTCCGACCATTCGTCGCCGACGACGAGACCGGGCGTCTCCCAGACGGTCTCGAACTGGCCGTCCGCCTGAATTTCGCCGATCAGCACCGGCTTGGTGATGTGGTGGTTCGGCATCATCGTCGAATAGCCGCCCGAGAGGTTCGGCACGGAGACGCCGATCATCGCGTCAAGCACCGCGTCGGTATCGGTGGTGCCGGCCTTCTCGACCGCCTTCAGCCACATGTTGAAGCCGATATAATGGGCTTCCATCGGGTCGTTGGTGACCCGCTTGTCGTTCTTGGTGAAGGCCTTCCAGGTCTCGATGAACTCGGCATTGGCCGGGTTGTCGACAGACTGGAAGTAGTTCCAGGCGGCGAGGTGTCCCACGAGCGGCGCCGTATCGAGACCGGCAAGCTCTTCTTCACCGACCGAAAAGGCGACGACCGGGATATCCTCGGCCTTGATGCCCTGGTTCGCGAGTTCCTTGTAGAAGGGCACGTTGGCGTCGCCATTGATGGTCGAGACGACGGCGGTCTTCTTGCCGGCCGAGCCGAACTTCTTGATGTCGGAGACGATGGTCTGCCAATCGGAATGTCCAAAGGGCGTGTAGTTGATCATGATGTCCTCGGGCTTGACGCCCTTGGAGATCAGATAGGCCTCGAGGATCTTGTTGGTCGTACGCGGGTAGACATAGTCAGTGCCGGCAAGCACCCAGCGTTCGACCTCTTCGTTCTCCATCAGATAGTCGACGGCCGGGATCGCCTGCTGGTTCGGCGCAGCACCCGTATAGAAGACGTTGCGCTGGCTTTCCTCACCCTCATACTGGACGGGATAGAAAAGGATCGAGTTCAGCTCCTCGAAAACCGGCAGTACGGACTTGCGCGATACGGACGTCCAGCAGCCGAAGACGGCCGAAACCTTGTCGACGGAGATCAGTTCGCGCGCCTTTTCGGCGAAGAGCGGCCAGTCGGAAGCCGGATCAACGACGACCGCCTCGAGCTTCTTGCCGAGCAGTCCGCCCTTATTGTTCTGCTCCTCGATCAGCATCAGCATGGCGTCTTTGAGCGTCGTCTCGGAGATCGCCATGGTTCCCGAAAGCGAATGCAGGATGCCGACCTTGATCGTGTCCTCGGCGGCAAAGGCGCCGTTGAACGCGGTCGTCGAAAGGACGGCAGCGAGGAATGCGCCGGTGACGCGTGCCTTGATAGTCATCTGATTTGAACCCCTCTTGTTCTGGTCGCCGCAACGGAGTGTTCGTTCTCCTTGGCCGTTGCTCAGGAGCGGGACAGGAAAAGTGTGCAGCGGCTTTCCGCTCGCATCCCGCTCCATGCCCAGAAGCGATCATCCGACGTCGGCGCTGCACTGCACATACGTCATTCTACGTAGGCGGCGGGGGGAAGAAGGAACATGTTTCGGCCACGCCCCCAGAGATGACTCCTGCGGAAAGCGTTCCTGTGATATGGTTCCGCCTTGTGCTTCCTGCTCGAGGGAGAGGAAAATGGAAGCCTTTGCAGCCTTCGCGCGAACCACTTTTCTGGCTCTATTGGCCGGTTGCATGCTCCTGCCTGCGGCAGCGGCTGAACAGGCTGCCGATGTCGAGACCGGGACGCGGCTCGCGGAATTGCTGCGCGCCGCTCGAAGCGTGCTCTCCAATTATCAGTCGCTCATCAACGATCCGTCCATCGGAGACAAGCAACTCGACGGCGAGCGCTTCACGACGGAGGCGATTGCCCTTTATGCCAAGCGCACCGGCGGTCCGTTGATGACCGACGCCCTAGCCGAGCGCGACCGCAAACTGCTCGAGGCGCAGATCGACGCGATGCGCGAGGTCGTCGACGAACAGCAGGCCGACATCAACCGTCCCGGCATCGGCTTCAAGGGCTTCGTCCCGGCAGTTTTCGCCCGGCTGATGAACGAGAAGTTCGCGACCAAGGTGGGAGCGGAGGCGCTGGTCCGCGTGACGGCGCCCGAGGCGCTTGTGCGCAACCGCAAGTCCCTTCCCGATGACTGGGAGTCAGGGGTCATCGAGAACGTCTTTTTAGACCCCGAAAGGCCGAAGGGCGAGATCTACACGGAAATGACGACGGTCAACGACCGGCCCGCTTTCCGCATGCTGCTACCGGAATACTACACGGAGTCCTGCCTTACCTGTCACGGTTCGCCGAAGGGCGAAATCGATGTCACCGGCTATCCGAAGGAGGGGGGCAAGGCAGGCGATCTCGGCGGCGCGATCAGTATCGTCTTGTTCAAATGAGCGCGCTCGGAGAGCCGTTGAGGTCCATCGAAGCTGCCCCGACCAAGGGGCTCGCCCGCCGGCTCGCCGGTCTGCCGATCTCTGCCCGCGTGGCAGCCCTGACCGCGGCCGGCCTGATCAGCCTCATTCTTTCCTCCATGTTTCTGACGCAGGCCCTCTATCGCAGCGCCGACCGGATGGCCGAAACCACGGAGCTGTTCGACCGCGCGGCATCGGCAGCCGCCGCGCATGTCGCCTTCGGAGACCTGCGATACTGGCTGACCGATCTCTCCGTCAGCCTGCTGATGAATTCGCAGCGCAATGCCGAGCGGGCGCGTGAACGCCTGGAGGTACAGCTGGAGCGGCTCGCAATGCACTCGCCCCGGACGGTCAACGAAATCCGGAAGGAAGTCGACGCCTATGTCGAAACGGCGCTTCAGGCGACCGACGCCTATACGCAGGACAACCGCATCATCGGCAATACACTGCTGGCGCAGGCACGCACCCATAGCGGCAGCGTCGATCAGGACTTGAACGAGCTTGTCGAGCAGGTGAAGGCTGAGGCGGAGACCGCCCGCAACGAGGTGGTTCAGCAGGCGCAGAGGACCGCCACCGCCGCCGCGATCCTGGTGGGCCTCCTCGTCGTGATCGGCTCGGTTCTCACCCTGCTCGTCCTGCGCTCGATCGTCGGTCCGCTGAGGCGCCTCAACCGCGTGATCGGAGAATTGACGGACGGACGCTACGACGTCGAGATACCCCAGGAGGGCGGCGACGATTTCGGAGCGATGGCGAGGACGCTTTCGCTTTTCCGGCAAAGCGCGATCGAAAAAAAGAAGCTCGAAGAGGAGGCCGAGCGGCAAAGACGCACGATCGCCGCGGCGCTCGAGGCGATCTCCGATGGCTTCGTCCTCTATGATCCGGACGACAGAATCCTGGTCGCCAACAGCAAATATTGCGAGATCTTTCCCAGCCACGCGCCGAATACGCTCCGCGGCAGAAGCTTCCGCGACGTCCTGGAGGAGGACGTTGCGAGCGGGCACCTGGACCTCGAAGGTAAATCGCCCGCAGAGTGGATCGAGAACCGCCTGCGCCTGCACCGGGATCCGGCCGGCTTCGTCGACGAAAAACGGTTCGGCGACAAGTGGGTCCGCATCACCAAACGAAAGATTCCCGATGGCGGGACCGTCGCCGTCTACACCGACATCACCGAACTCAAGCTGCGGCAGACCGAGCTCGAGCGGGCCAAGAGCAACGCTGAATCCGCGAGCGAGGCCAAGAGCCGCTTTCTCGCCTCCATGAGCCATGAACTGCGCACGCCTTTGAACGCCATCATCGGCTACAGCGAAATGCTGATAGAAGAGGCGCAGGACCATGGGGAGGACGATTTCGTGCCCGATCTCGAGAAGATCGCCTCCGCCGGCCGGCACCTCCTCTCGCTCATCAACGACATCCTCGACCTGTCGAAGATCGAGGCCAACAGGATGGAGGTTTTCCTCGAGACCTTCGATATCGCCGCATTGCTGAGCGATGTGAGCGCCACCGTCGCACCGCTGATGGCCAAGAACGAGAACGAGTTCGTCCAGGACTTCGGCGCCGATCTCGGGGAGATGCACTCCGACCAGACCAAGCTACGCCAGAATCTCTTCAACCTGCTCAGCAATGCGGCCAAATTCACCAGGGCCGGCCGGGTGACGCTGTCGGTCCGGCGCGAGAGGCGCGGGGAGGCGGACTGGCTCGTCTTCAAAGTGTCCGATACGGGGATCGGCATGACCGCGGAGCAGCAGGAGCGGCTTTTCAATCCCTTCACCCAGGCCGATGCCTCCACCACCCGGAACTATGGCGGCACAGGGCTGGGCTTGAGCATCACCCGCAGCTTCAGCCGCATGATCGGCGGCATCGTCACCGTCGAAAGCGAAGTCGGAAAGGGCTCGGTCTTCACGATGGAAGCGCCGGCGGAATGCGGCCAACAGACCGACGGGCAGCAATCGGCCGAAGCGCCTCTGATCCCGCCTGGTCGCACGGCCCTGATCATCGACGACGAGCCGGCCGCGCGCAGCCTGATTGCCAAGGCCCTTGCGGAAGCGGGGCTCACCTCGATCGAGGCGGCAAGCGGCGCCGAAGGCATAGAGGCCGCGCGCAAGCACCGGCCGGCGGCGATCATCCTCGACATCATCATGCCGCATCAGGACGGCTGGGCGGTGCTGCGGACGCTGAAGAGCGATCCCGAACTGTGCACAATCCCCGTCATCCTCGCGACGATTCTTGCCGATCGCGAGCTCGGCCTCTCGCTCGGCGCGGTCGAATATCTGACGAAGCCCATCGACACGGAGAAGCTGATCAGGACGATCGAGGCTTGCGGCGGCGGCAATCGCGATGTGCTGATCATCGACGACGATCGGGCCTCGCGCGATTTCCTCCGTCGTATTCTCGTCAAGAGGAGCTGGACGGTCCGCGAAGCCGGCGACGGCGTCCGCGGTCTCGAACTGATGAGACGGCTGCTGCCGCGCCTCGTTCTGCTCGATCTTCTTATGCCGGAAATGGACGGCTTCCAGACCCTGAGCGAAATGCAGAGAATTCCGGAACTGCAGAACATTCCCGTCGTCGTCGTCACGTCGAAGGACCTGTCTAAAAAGGAGTTGCGGTGGCTGCGCGACCGGGCGGTCGCCGTCGTCAACAAGGGCGCGAACAGCAGGTCCCAGCTGGTCGAGGCCCTCGAGCGCCAGATCGCATCACAGGAACCGGCAACCACGGCGACCCCGAACAGCTGAGCATGACCGAAGGAGGCCGAAATGACGAGAATCCTTCTGGTGGAAGACAATGAAATGAACCGCGACATGCTTTCACGGCGACTGTCCCGTCGCGGCTTCGATGTGCTGATCGCAGAGAATGGACAGGTCGGCGTCGAGCTCGCCACCTCGGAAAGACCGGACCTGATCCTCATGGACATGAGCCTGCCCGTCATGGATGGATGGGAGGCCACACGGCGGATCAAGGCCAATCCTGCGACGTGCGGGATCCCGGTCATCGCGCTCACCGCGCACGCGATGGCGAACGACCGGGACATGGCGCTCGAGGCCGGCTGCGACGACTATGACAGCAAGCCGATAGACCTCTTGCAGCTGGTCAGGAAGATCGAGCAATTGCTGGAGACATCGCCTTGAGCGCCTTTGCATGAGCATCGGGAACGAGTTTCAGCGCCAGGCCATCGCCGCCCATGTCGAGCAGCGGCTGGCCGGCCCTGCGCGCGCAATTCTGGGGTTTCAGGAACTGCTACTCGAGCAGGCGTGGGATCTCGGCTTGACGCGCCTGCTGGGCGATCTCGAGCGGATCGGCGCCGCTGCAAGGCAACTGAACGGCCTCATCGACCGGCTAATGGACGGCACTGCCGATTGCGCCGAGGCAGGCGACGCGGAGGCCGAGGCAAGGCTGCGCCACGATCTGCGCACGCCGCTCAATGCCATCATCGGCTATTCGGAAATGATCCTCGAAGAGGCAGGCGACCTGCAGCAGCACGCGCTCAAGGAGGATCTCGCCGAAATCCTTTCGTCAGCCGAGGAACTCCTGAAACAGGTCGATGCGCTTGCCGGTCTCTCGCGTGGAGAGTCGATCGAAGCGCTCGAGCCGGAAGTTCGAACCGAGATAGACGCGGCCGAGCTCGAACGGCTACTTTTCAAGCAAGAGCATGATGAATGGCCTGCTCCGACCGGCACCATACTCGTCGTCGACGACGTCGCCAGCAATCGCGATCTTCTCTCGCTGCGACTGCGGCGCGAAGGCCATCGCGTCGTCACGGCCGAGTCGGGTCTCGCCGCGCTTGCGAGGCTGGCGGAAGACGAGTTCGACCTCATCCTTCTCGACATATTGATGCCCGACATGAACGGCATCGAGATGCTCTCGCGGCTGAAGACGGAGGACCGATGGCGGCACCTCCCGGTGATCATGATCTCGGGCTTGAGCGAAGTCGCGGCGGTGGCCCGATGCATCGAGGCGGGCGCCGATGACTATCTGACGAAACCCTTCAACCCGATCCTCTTGCGTGCGCGCATCAACTCCACGCTCGAGAAAAAGCGCTGGCTCGACCGCGAGCACCGCTATCTGCAGCAGATCGAAACGGAAAAGAGCCGTGCCGACGCGCTCATCCATGCGATCCTGCCCCATCAGATCGTTTCCCGATTGCATGGCGGGGAGGAGATCATCGCCGACCGCTTCGACGAGGTTTCCATTCTTTTTGCGGATATCGTCGGCTTCACGCCCATCGCGGCGCGGCTGGCCCCGTCGGACTTGGTCCGGCGCCTGGACGGGATGTTCAGCAAATTCGACCTTCTGACACAGGAGCATTGCGTCGAGAAGATCAAGACCATCGGGGACGCCTATATGGCCGCCTGCGGCATTCCCGAGCCCTCGGCGGATCACGCCGACAGGATAGTGGCCCTCGGCAAGTCCATGCTGGAATCCCTGGAGAACATGGCCCCCGACGGGGGCGACCGCTTCCGTATCCGTATCGGGATCCATTCAGGGCCGGTCGTCGCCGGACTGATCGGCCGCCTTCGTTTCGTCTATGACGTGTGGGGGGAGACCGTGAACGTTGCAAGCCGACTGGAGTCCCAGGGCGTTGCCGACCGCATCCAGATCTCGGAGGCGACCCGCCGCGCGCTTCGCGGACCGTGCCGGCTGGAGCCTCGTTGCGTGCTCAATTTAAGGGGCGTCGGCGCGATCGAGACCTATTTCGTTCGATAGCCTCCCCTTTTCGCATCTTCCGTTTGCCCATTGGGCTCTCGAGTAAGGTCCTTTTCTTTACGCATGTCGTTGCCCCAAAGCCGCTGCACACCTTTTTGGGCGACATGCATCAGATGCCGACGCCGACGACGGCGCAACAGTCGCCAGCCTTTATCAGCCCTGGAAAGTGGCGAGCGACGAGGAGCCCATGCATTCTGGCGCGTATCTCGATGGGCTCGGCACCGGTTCGGCCGATCGGATAAATCAGCGCAATCACCGAGCCCTTCGAAACTGCGTCCCCCAGATCGACCAGGAACTCGACCAGGCCCGCGTCCTCGGCAAAGGCGAAGCAATCTTCGCTCGGCATATCCAGCCATTGCGTGCCAAAGCACGCGACCTCACCCCCAATGATGCCCGCGCGACGTAGAACGTTTCTCGTGCCCCGCTTGGCGATCCCGGCACTTCTGGCCGTCGCCGTTCCGCCGCCACCGAGTTCCGTTGTGATGAAGATCTTGCCCATCTCCTCGGCCGCCGTGTCGTACATTCCGACTGCGTCGATCTCCAGCATCTTCATCGAATAGGGCGCGCCAAAAGCCTCGACCAATTCGAAGGCCTTTGCCTCCTGTAGCTTGTCCTCCAATATGTGGGCGGCGCAGAAGGGAAGAAAATCGAGCGTCCTTCCACCGGAATGAAAATCGAGGACGATGTCCGCCAGGGGCAGGAGAACACGATGAAAATAATCGGCGATCTTCTCCGTCACCGTCCCGTCCGGTCTGCCCGGAAAACTGCGGTTCATGTTGCCCCTGTCGATAGGTGATGTACGCGTCCCCTCCTGAAATGCCGGATAGTTCATGGCGGGCACGATGATCACTCTGCCTCGGACCTCGGCCGGATCGAGGCTCCTTGCGAGATCGAAGAGCGCGATCGGCCCCTCATATTCGTCGCCGTGATTACCCCCCGTCAGGAGAGCGGTCGGACCGGCGCCGTTCTTCACGACCGCGATTGGAATCATCACCGAACCCCAGGCCGAATCATCGCGGCTATAGGGCAGGCGCAGGACCCCGTGCTGCACGCCATCCGCCTCGAAGTCGACCGTGGCGCTGATCGGCGATGGCCGTAAATGCTGCTCCCTCATGATTCAGTCCTTGACCATCAGCTTGCGCGGCACAGAGGCGAGACATTCGACACCGGTCTCGGTGATGAGGATGCTCTCCGTCGTCTCGAAGCCCATGTCCTCGAGCCAGAGCCCGGTCATGAAGTGGAAGGTCATTCCGGGCTTCAGTTCGGTCCTGTCGCCCGGCCGCAGGCTCATGGTGCGCTCGCCCCAGTCCGGCGGATAGGAAAGGCCGATCGGGTAACCGGTGCGATTGTCTTTGACGATTCCGTATTTCTTCAGCACCGCGAAGAAGGCCTTTGCGATGTCCTCGCAGGTATTGCCCGGTTTCGCCACCGCAAGGCCCGCCTCCATGCCCTCGAGCGTCGCCTTCTCGGCATCGAGGAAGGCCGGCGTCGGCTTGCCGAGGAAAACCGTCCGCGACAGCGGCACGTGATAACGGTTGTAGCAGCCGGCAATCTCGAAGAAGGTGCCCTCGCCCCTCTTCAACGGCCGGTCGTCCCAGGTCAAATGCGGCGCGGATGCCTCTACGCCTGAAGGCAGGAGCGGCACGATGGCCGGATAATCACCGCCTATGCCGTCGACCCCGCGCGTTCCGGCATCGTAAATCTCGGCGACCAGATCGCATTTGCGCATGCCGACCTCGATTCTGTCGAAGATGCGCTCATGCATGGCTTCGACGATCCGCGCGGCATTGCGCATATACTTGATTTCCGTCTCGCTCTTCACGGCCCGCTGCCAATTCACGAGGGCGGTCGCATCGACGAAACGGGCATTCGGCAGATGATTCTGCAGCGAAGCGAAGGCGGCCGCGGAGAACCAGTAATTGTCCATCTCGACGCCGATCCGCAGCGAACCCCAACCGCGGTCGGTGAGAATGCCCGAGAGATAGTCCATCGGGTGGCGCTCAGTCGACTGCACGTAGTGATCGGGGTAGCCGATGATGTTGCCGTGGCCGAGATAGCTGGTGAGCCGGGCGCCATTCGCATCCTGGCCGCGGCCGAACCAGATCGGCTCGCCCGAGGGCGGCACGATCACCGCCTGATGCACATAGAAGGACCAGCCATCATAGCCCGTGAGCCAGGCCATGTTGGACGGATCGCTGACGATCAGGAGGTCCACCCCCGTTGCCGCCATGGCGTCCCGGGTTTTCCTGAGCCGTGCTTCGTATTCCCCAAGGGAGAATTTGAGGGTCGGAAGAGTCATGTTTGTTTCCTCGTCTGCGGCTGTCCGGATTTTCAGCTTTCGAATGCCACTCCCGCATCTGCCGCTTCGGCTCGTGCGAAAGCCAAGGTCGCTATGGCGGTGTCCTGTATGCCGGTGCCGGTCAGGTCGGCTATGGTGATCTCGTCGGCACGGCTTCGCCCACCCCGCAGCCCGGCGACGACGTGGCCGAGTTCGGCGAACTCGGCACCCGGGGAGACAATTCCCGCGGCGATCGCGTGATGCAGTTCTCCGAGCCGCCGCGTCTGCTTCAGGCTGTCCGCGACATAGGTGGCACGAAGAATCGCGTTGGGATCGAGTTCGTTTTTGTGCTCGGCATCGGAGCCCATGGCGGTAACGTGCTGCCCCGCTTGCAGCCATTCGGCCTGGAGGATCGGCTCCTCCGACGGCGTGGTTGTGACGATCACATCGGCATCCGCGACAGCCGCCTTCGGATCAGCGACTGCCCTGACCGGAATGCCCAATTTTTCGGAAAGCGCCGCTGCCGCCGCCTCGGCCCTCGATGCCTTTCGAGCCCAAAGGCGCGCCTCGCGGATCGGGCGGACGAGGCTGAGTGCTTCGAGTTGCAGCCCCGCCTGCATGCCGGCGCCGAGGATTGCGGCAACGGAAGAATCCTCCCGCGCCAGGTGTTTGGCGGCAACCGCCCCGGCAGCCGCGGTGCGCACGTCGGTGAGATAGCCGTTGTCGAGAAGCAGCGCCTGCACCAAGCCGGTGCGGCTCGACAGAAGCACCATCATGCCGTTGGTGCTCGGCAGGCCGATGCTGGGATTGTCGAAGAAGCCAGGACTGATCTTGATCGCAAAACCGTCGAGGCCGGGCACATAGGCGGTCTTCACATCGACCTCGCCGCGATGCTCCGGAATATCGAGCCTCAGGATCGGCGGCATGGCCACCGATTTTGTGGCGAGCGCATGGAAAGCATCCTCCACGCAGGCAACCGCCTCGCGGTCGAGTGGAACGATGCGACGCAAATCCGCCTCGGTAAGGATCTTCATCCGTGTCATTGAGCCTCCACGCGGAACGGGTCCGCTTCACCATTCATCACCCGCAGATGCAGGCCCATGTCGACGTTGCGGCCGGAGAGAATGACTGCGATCGGCCCATCGAAGGCCATGACCTTTCCGGCGAGAAGCGCCGCGATGCCGACTGCGCCGGCGCCTTCGACGATCTCCCGCTCTTGGGTATAGGCATGGCGCATGCCCGCGGCGATCTCCTCTTCCGAGAGGAGAACGATGTCGTCGATCAGCTCCCGGCACATGCGGAAAGTCACATGATTGTCGAGCCCGATGCCGCCGCCGAGCGAATCGGCAAGGCTCGGATATTCTTTGACAAGCATCGGCTTTCCGGCGGCAAGGCTCGCATTCATCGCGGCGCCGCGGGCCATTGTCAGGCCGACGATCCGCGTCGCCGGGCTCTGCGCCTTGATCGCCGCGGCAACGCCGGAGGCGAGCCCCCCGCCAGAGACGGGAACGAGGACCGTGGCGACCTCCGGCATCTGTTCGATGATCTCGAGACCGAGCGTGCCTTGCCCCGCCACGACCGCCGAATTATCGAAAGGCGGCACCATGACGAGACCTTTCTCAGCGACGAGCCGCTCGACCTCCTGCTGCGCCTCATCCTGTGACTTGCCGCCGATCCGAACATCGGCGCCAAGACGGCGGATCTCGCGGACCTTGTTATCGGGCACCAGGCGCGACATGCAGATCGTCGCAAGCATGCCCTCCGCCTTGGCGGCATGGACGAGCGCACGGCCGTGATTTCCGGTCGACGCGGCGACAACACCACGCGCCCGCTCGTCGGCGGAAAGCGACAGAACTGCATTGGTGGCGCCGCGCAGCTTGAAGCTGCCGGTCGTCTGATGATGCTCAAGCTTCAAGCCGACGGGAACGCCGCAAATTTCGCCAAGCGAGGCCGAGAATGCGAGGGGCGTGCGCAGTACGCGGCCGGATATGCGCCGCCGTGCGGCTTCGATGTCTTCGACTGTGACGGGAAGCGAGGCTTTCACGGCCATTCCCTCTCAAGCGGCAGCGCCATCAGTCGTCCAAGTTCCGGCCGCGCCTCGCCATTGCCGCAGAGGCGCAGGCAGGCCCAGGCTGTCGCCAGGTTGCTGCTGACGACGGGTCTGCCGGTCGCCGCCTCGGTGCCGGCGACGATGGCCGCCGCCCGAAGGGCAGTGCAGGAGATGAAGAGGGCGTCGGATTGCGGCGCCACCGCCTCCTTTGCAAAGGCAGCGATCTCCTCGGGTGCGATCCGCGCCATCTGCCGATCATCGGAAAGCCCGAGACAGGTGAACCGGTCGATTTCGAAGCCGAGCGCAGCGAAATAATCCGCCATCGGACGGCTGGTCTCGACCGTATAGGGGGTCAGCACCGAAATTCGTCGCGCGCCCAGCGCCCGCAGACCGTTTACCGCGGCTCGCGTCGGCGTCACGACGGCGGCTTCTGGCTTGGCGGCTTTGATCGCCGCGGCGATTTCCTCGTCTCCGATGACGACCGAGGCCGATGTACAGGAATACATCACTACATCGAGCGTCTCATCGGGCAGGATCAGTCCTGCAGCCGCGGTGAGCGAAGGTTGCATGGCCCGGAGATTTTCCGCTGTGACCGGGTTCGCATAGGGGAGACGCGCGACGTAGACGCCAATGCGCTCGGATGCGACCAGCCTCTGATAATCCACCTCCGTCGTATGGTCGGTGGCAAGCACGATCAGACCGATGCGCCTGGGTAGCGGCCGGTCCTCGAGGCGCGGCGCGCGCGCTGCCAGGGTGAGAGGTCTTTCCATCAGCGTCCGTCCACGCGTGCATAGCGCGCTTCCAGCCAGCGCAGGAAGAGCACCGAAATCAGGCTCATGACCAGGAAGAACACACCGACGAGCGTCATCGGCTCGATATAGCGATAGTTGCTGTTGGCGATGCTCTTGGCCTGGTTCATGAGCTCGAGCACGGTTATGGCCGAGAGCAGCGGTGTCTCCTTGAACATGGCAATCAAGTAATTCGAAAGCGCCGGGATCATCGGGGGGATGGCCTGCGGCAGAACCACGTGGACCCAGGTCTGCGGCATTGTCAGGTTCGTCGCCCTGGCCGCCTCCCACTGGCCGCGCGGAACGTTCTCGATGCCCGCCCGGTAAACCTCGGCGGCGTAGGTGCCGTAGTGGATGCCGAGGCCTATGACGCCCGCCACGAGTGCCGGCAAACGGATGCCGATATCCGGCAGCACGTAGAAGATGAAGTAAAGTTGCACGAGCAGGGGCGTGCCGCGAATGAACTCCACCGCAAAGGCCGTGGTCCGCGCGACCGGTGCGGGAGCCGACATGCGAAGGATGGCGAAGACAAGGCCGATCACGGCGGCGACGATCGCACCGAGGAAGGTCGCGAGAATGGTGATTTTCACTCCCTCGATGAGGGTCGGCATGATTTGCCAAACGAATTCCCAGTCCCATTCCATGATCAAACCCTCACGCCCTCGAGGCCACGGGTCACGCGCCGCTCCAGCCAGCGCATGCCGAGCGAGATCAGCCAGGCCATGATGAAGTAGAGCACCAGGATCGTGGCGAACGGGATCAGCGTGCTGCCGGTCTGAGCACGAACCACCTGCGCCTGGAAGGTCATGTCGGTGAGCGAGATCAGGGAGACCACTGCGGTTCCCTTCAAAAGCTCGATGGCGTTGTTGCCGAAGGTCGGCAGCATCAGCGGCAGCGCCTGCGGCAAAACAATGTGGCGCATCGCCTGGTAGCGCGTGAGATTGAGCGCGATGCAGGCCTCCCGTTGTTCACGGCCGATCGCCTGCACCGCACCCCGCACCACTTCTGCCCCATAGGCGCCGACATTGAGGCCGAGCGCGAGCACGCCGGCCTGAAGCGGCGTCAGCGTGATGCCGACGAAGGGCAGGACGAAATAGGCCCAGAAGAGCTGCACGAAAATCGAGGTGCCCCGGAAGAATTCGATGTAGGTCGTCGCAAGCGCGCGCACGGCCATGAAGCGGCTGAGCCGCCCGAGCCCGGCCGCAAAGGCAACGACGAGGGCGAGCGCAGAGCCCATCAGCGTCAGTTGCACGGTCACCCATGCACCCTCAAGGATCAACCCGATATAGCCGGACCAGTCGATCATCGTTCACGTGTTCCAGTCAGATTGGCGTTTGGCTGCGCGCACTTGATCGGGCCTTCCCTCCGCCATCCGGAGGGAAGGCCTTGAACGGGAACGGCTAACGCTACTGAGCCGCGCAGAGCTTTTCGCGGGAGGTCGACATCGCGGCCTCAGCCGAGAAGCCGTAGGGCTCGATGATCTTCGCGAATTCGCCGGACTCCTTCATCTTGGCGAGTTCGACATCGAAGGCATCGCGCAAAGCCTCGTCACCCTTCCTGAAGGCGGCGCCATCGCAATAGACCGGCGCCCCTTCGACGGGTGCCACCACCTCGATGTTCGGATCATTCGCCTTGGAAACGAGGTCGTTGATCGACAGTACCGGCAACGAGTAGACGTCGATGCGACCGTCCTGCAACATTTTCATCCCGCTTTGACCGTCCGGTACGACGATCACGCGATCACGCGGCACACCGGCCTCGAGTGCGAGCTTCTCCTCTGTGCCGCCGCCGGGGGCACCGATCTTGGCATCCGGATTATCGGCTATGTCCTTGTAGCTCCGGAGCCCGAGGGGATTGCCCTTCTTGAGCGCGAAAGCCTCGGCATCGCAGAGGATCGGCTCGGAATAGGCCACGGCGGCGCAACGCTCGGGCTTCATGAACAGCCCGGCGGTGATGGCGTCGTGGCGCCCCGCCTGGAGCCCCGGAATCATCGCGCCATATTCGGAGATCGAAGCGACGACGTCCGGAACTCCGAGCCGCTTGAAGATCTCGCGCGCGACATCCGGCGCGGCGCCCGACACCTTGCCGTCGGCTCCGACCGCCGTGAACGGCGGTTCATTGGCGATGGCGATGCGTGCGAATCCCTGCTCTCGCAGTTCTTCCAGCTTGTTCTCGTCCGCCGCAGCGGGCGACACCGCGATTGCTACCAGCAGCGCCGTGGCGCCTGACGCCACTGCCATACGTTGCCTCAGTTTCATGGTCCCAACTCCTCTATTGTTCTTGCTGTCCAGTTCGAGGCAATGCCAGCCCTGGGGCTTAGACGCGGTGCCCTGCCGCTATGATCTTGCGAAGGAAAGTCTGCGTGCGTTCCTGCTTCGGGTGCCGGAAGATGTCCTCGGGCTTACCTTCCTCGACGATCTTGCCGCGGTCGAAGAAAAGCACCCGGTCGGCAAAGTCGTGGGCGAAGCCCATCTCATGGGTGACGAGAAGCATCGTCATGTCCGTCTCGGACGCGAGCCTGCGCATGACGTTCAGAACTTCCTCGACGAGCTCGGGATCGAGGGCGGAAGTCACCTCGTCGAACAGCATGATTTTCGGGGACAGCGCCAGCGCCCGGGCAATCGCGACGCGCTGCTTCTGGCCGCCGGAAAGCTGTGCCGGCATGCTCTTGGCCTTGTCCGCCAGGCCGACCATGTCAAGCAGCTCCATTGCCCGCTTTTCGGCCGCGGCGCGCTGGATGCCTTTTGTCAGCATCGGTGCGAGCGTCACATTGTCGAGAACGCATTTGTGAGGGAACAGGTTGAAGTGCTGGAAGACCATGCCGATCTTCTCGCGCATCCTGTGCAGGTGCCCCTCGTCGGCCGGCACGAGGCTGTCCCCCTTTTTCACGTGGTAGAGCTGTTCACCGTCGATCTGAATGAAGCCGTCGTTGATCGTCTCCAGTGTCATCAGGATTCGAAGGATCGTCGTCTTGCCCGAGCCCGACGGGCCGATCAGGGCAAGCTTCTCCCCCGGCATGACCTCCATGGACAACCCGTCGAGAACGGTCAGAGGACCGTATCGCTTAACGATGTTATCGATGCGGATGATCGGCTCGGCCATGCACGTCTCCCCTCCGAGACATTTACGCCCTAACGATGGGCCGCATGGAAAATCATGTCAATCCAAATAATAATATCATGACAATTATACTGGCGGCGCAAAAAGCACACGCATCCAAATCAGATCGCGAGCAATAGCGCCTCCGGATCGCCCAATGCCAGGGAGGCGACGATTCCGAGACCCGTCTTGAGCTCTTCCTCGGTCGTCGAACCCAGCGATATCCGCACCGCCGGGCGCCACCCGCTATCGGCAGTGCGGAAAGAGGCGCCCGGAGCGATCGCCACCCCCCGCAGCCGCGCCTGCGAGACGAAGGCATCTTCCTGATGCCCCTCGGGCAGCGGCAGCCAGGCGTGGAGACTTTGCGGATGGCTGCGATAGGCTAGGCCGCCAAGCGCATCCGCGGCAATCCGCTGGCGCGCGGCGAGCGCGCGGCGTTGCCAATTCACGAGCTCGAGCGCCGTGCCGTCGCTCACCCAGCGTGTTGCGATCTCGGCAATCGAAGGCGTGGCCATCCAGTTCGACACCAGATGCCGGTTGGCGACTGCCGCGGCGTAGCGGTCCGGTGCCACGAGATAGCCGATCCTCAGACCCGGCACCGTGATCTTTGTGAAGCTGGTGACATAGAGCGTTCGTTCCGGTGCGAGGGCGGCGACCGGCGGCGGCCGCCCCTCCACCAGAGGCCCCAGGATGTCGTTTTCGATGATCGCCATATCGTGCCGTCGCGCCACCTCCGCGAGCGCACCCCGTCGTTCGGCGCTCATCAGGGTCGCCGTCGGATTGATCACCGACGGCTGCAGGAACACGGCACGAATGACGCCTTTGCGGCAGGCCTCGTCCAATGCATCCGGAATCATCCCATCGTCATCGATTGGCAGCCCTTGCAAGTGAATACCGAGATAGGAGGAAAGCGGCACGAGCGTGTGATGACTGATGGCTTCCGTTGCGACCGTCGAACCCGGCGGGGCGACGCTCATCAGCGCCACGGTCATCGCCGAGGTCGCGCCGTTGGTAAGATTGACATGGAGCGGGGATACGGCGAGCCCACACCGTGACAGCCACTCGACGGCAACATTGCGGTGACGCGGGAACACCGTGTTCGGCCGGAACGACAGCGCCGAACTGGCGGGAAGAGTCTCAGCAAGCCAGGCAAAGGCCTGACGCATCTTTTCAACGTGAAGCTGCTCGCAGACGGGCTTGAGGATCGAAAGATCGATCAGTTCCCCCAAGCGCTCCGGAAGATAGGGAGGATCCGGCTCGCGCGGGCGCGTCTGAACGAAGCTGCCGCGGCCGACCTCGCCCGTGACGAGACCCCGGCGGATAAGCTCCTCATAGGCGCGGCTTACCGTTTGCACGGAGAGCTGCAGCTCATCCGCGAGCTTTCGATGCGTGGGCAGTCGCGTGCCGTTCTGAAGCTTGCCCTCCTGAATGGCACGGGAAAATTGGTCGGCCAGAGAGAGATAGGCCGGACGGCGCAGGAGCGCTATATCGGGAACCCAACTTGTCATGATTTTAGAGTGATAAAAATCATCTCAATTGACAATGCTAAAGTGAGAATCCAATCTCTTTTCCCGACATATCACATGAACAGGCGAAACCCGGGTCCCAGCCAATGAAACTCGACGCCATCGATCTGCGGATCCTGGAGGCGATCCAGGCCGACGGGCGCATCACCAAGCTGGCGCTCGCCGAGAAAGCCGGCCTGTCGCCGACGCCGTGTTGGGTGCGGCTCAGGAAGCTCGAAAAGGCCGGCATCGTCACCGGTTATCACGCCCGGCTGGCGCTCCGCCGTGTTGCACCGGTAGCGAGCGTTTTCGTGGAAGTGACGCTGGGCAACCACCGACAAGCGGATTTCGACCGCTTCGAGCGCGCGATCGCCTCCACTCCCGAGATCGTCGCCTGTTGGTCGGTCGGCGGTGGGGTGGACTATATGCTCAGGGTCGTGACGGCCGACATCGATGCCTATCAGCGACTTGTCGACGAGTTGCTCGGCCGCGATATCGGCATCGATCGCTATTTCACCTACATCGTCACCAAGACGGTCAAGGAAGAGACCGTGCTGCCGCTCGACTCGCTCTTGCCGCAGGTGAATTGAAAAGGATGGAGCCAGGCGGGGCGGTCCTTGATGCGCCCGGCGGACGTCGCGGGCCTCGCGCTAGCTTTCGTGATCGGAGAGAACGTCGTGTCGCTTCAATTCCTCGATCGCCTGGAGCGCTTCGTCGGCGGACCAGCCTGCAGAAACCGCCGCCTCGACCAGCACGGCTTCCACCTCTTGCTCAAGTTCCGCATACAGGGGCTCCAGCGCCTCCTGCACGGTCAGGATGTGCTCATCAGCCGTAGCGGCGGGTCGATGGGGCAATGACGGGGCCATGGCACGATCCTCCCTCCTTGACGCGGAAACGTGTTTCGCACAACGGGCGAGGAAAGCTTCTGTTCCACACGCTAAGCGATTTTCCTCGTAGCGGAGACAATCTCTCTCGCGACCGCCGCGACTTTGGTCAAAGTCTCCGGCGCAGGGCGGATGATTGGACAATCTCTCGCGGCAAGGATGTCAGACTTCTCAAGGCCAGACCGAGGAGATCAGCCCGAGGAGACCCGCCATGACCGCCGTCTTTGCCCGCACCGCCTTTCACGAAGCCTTGAAGCAGCTAAACGACCGGCAATTGCTGCGCGAGCTCGCCTATGTCGGCGGCCGCTGGGTCGCCGGACGTGACGGCAAGTGTCTCGAGGTAAGCGATCCCGCCAGCGGCACCGCGCTCGCCTTCGTCGCTTCCGTCGATGGAGGCCAAACGGCTGAAGCGATCGATGCGGCGGAAAAGGCATTCAGATCCTGGCGCAACAGGCTGCCGCAGGCGCGCGCTCAAATTCTGCGCAAATGGCACGAGCTGATGCTCGCATCCCGCGAGGACCTTGCCCTCATCATGACGCTGGAACAGGGCAAGCCGCTTGCCGAGTCGCGCGGCGAGATCGACTACGCCGCGTCTTTCATCGAGTGGTATGCCGAGGAGGGCAAGCGCCTCAACGCCGAAAGCGTGGCGAGCCATCTTCCAGGAGCCGAGATGCTCGTGCGCCGCGAAGCGCTCGGCGTCGTGGGCATCGTCACGCCCTGGAATTTTCCCTCCGCCATGATCACCCGCAAGGCAGCTGCCGCACTTGCGGCCGGGTGCACCGTCGTCGCGCACCCCTCCTCCGAAACACCGCTTTCCGCTCTGGCCCTTGCAGAACTCGGCGAACGCGCCGGTCTCCCGCCGGGTGTATTCAATGTCGTTCCGGGAAAGGCGGCAACAGTCGTCGGGCACATGTGTGAAGACGCGCGTGTCCGCGCCATGAGCTTCACCGGGTCGACGGAGATCGGCAGGCTTATCGCAGCCCAATCGGCGCCGACGATGAAGCGGCTGGTGATGGAGCTCGGGGGGCACGCACCGCTGATCGTCTTTGCCGACGCCGATATCGAGAAGGCAGCCGAGATCGCAGTCGCGGCGAAGTTCGCGACCTCCGGGCAGGATTGCCTTGCAGCCAACCGCATCTATGTCGAACGGCCGATCCTCCAGGCCTTTGAGGAGGCTTTCGCAGGGCGGATCGCGCGCCTGAGGGTAGGCCCCGGCCTCGAAGCCGGCACCGACGTCGGACCCCTGATGCATGCGCGGGCCGTCGCCAAGGTCGAGGAGCAGGTGGCCGATGCCCTGGAGCGGGGCGCCCGGCTCGTCGCCGGCGGCGGGCGCCACCCGGCAGGGCCACTGTTCTTCCAACCGACATTGCTGGCCGACGTGCCCGACGGTGCGCTCATCATGCGTGAGGAAACATTCGGCCCGGTCGCAGCCGTCACCGGCTTCGACAGCGAGGATGAAGTGATCGACCGCGCCAACGACACCGAGTACGGGCTCGTCGCCTATGTCGTCACCGAAAACGGTGCCCGCCAGATGCGGCTCGCCCGGGCGCTGGAATACGGCATGGTCGCGATAAACCGGGTGAAGATCACCGGCGGGCCGATCCCCTTCGGCGGCTGGAAGCAGTCCGGCCTTGGCCGAGAGGGCTCCCGCCACGGCATGGAGGCCTTCACCGAGCTCAAATATATCTGCATCGACACCGCTGCCTGACCGCGAAAGGAAAGACCATGCTCGAAAGAAGCAACGAACTCACCGCCTGGGACCGCGACCACTTTTTTCATCCCTCCACCCACATGGGAATGCACGCGCGCGGCGAGAGCGCAAGCCGCGTGATCGCGGGCGGCGAAGGCGTCTACATCACCGATATTGCCGGCAAGCGCAGCCTCGACGCCTTCGCCGGCCTCTACTGTGTCAATGTCGGCTATGGCCGCCAGAAGATCGCCGAGGCGATTGCCGAGCAGGCGAAGAACCTCGCTTATTATCACGCCTATGTCGGCCACGGCACGGAAGCCTCGATCCGGCTTTCCAAGATGATCATCGAGCGGGCTCCGGAAGGGATGTCCCGCGTCTATTTCGGGCTTTCCGGCTCGGACGCCAACGAGACCAACATCAAGCTGATCTGGTATTACAACAACGTTCTCGGCCGGCCCGAGAAGAAGAAGATCATCTCACGCTGGCGCGGCTATCACGGCTCGGGCGTGATGACCGGCTCGCTGACGGGCCTTCACCTCTTTCACAACGCCTTCGACCTGCCGCGTGCGCCGATCCTGCACACGGAGGCGCCCTATTATTTCCGCCGCCCGGACCGCACGATGAGCGAGGAACAATTCTCGCAGTTCTGCGCAGACAAGCTCGAGGAGATGATCCTTGCCGAAGGACCCGACACCATTGCGGCCTTCATCGGCGAGCCGATCCTCGGCACAGGCGGTATCGTGCCGCCGCCAAAGGGGTACTGGCAGAAGATCCAGGCGGTGCTTCAGAAATACGATGTCCTCATCGTCGCCGACGAAGTCGTGACCGGTTTCGGCCGCCTCGGCACCATGTTCGGCTGCGATCACTACGGCATCAAGCCGGACCTGATCACCATCGCCAAGGGGCTGACCTCGGCCTATGCGCCGCTCTCCGGCTCGATCGTCTCGGACAAGGTCTGGCAGGTGCTGGTCAAAGGCTCGGACGAGCTTGGGGCCATCGGCCATGGCTGGACCTATTCGGCGCACCCGATCTCAGCCGCCGCCGGCATCGCCAATCTCGAGCTGATCGACGAGCTCGGCATCGTCGAGAATGCCGGTTCGACCGGGGCTTATTTCCGAGCCGAACTTCAGAAGGCCGTCGGCGACCACGCCCATGTCGGCGAAGTGCGCGGCGACGGACTGATGGCGGCGGTGGAATTCGTCGAGGACCGGGACGACCGCATATTCTTCGACCCCGGCCGCAAGGTCGGGCCGCAGGTGGCCGCGGCGCTCGCGGAGCGCGGCGTTATCGGCCGCGCCATGCCGCAAGGCGACATCCTCGGTTTTGCGCCACCGCTCTGCCTGACGCGTGAGCAGGCCGACATCGTCGTCAATGCCACGCAAGACGCCATCCGAACCGTGCTTGGAGGCTGAGAAAAACGCGGGGACCGCCCGCCTTTCCGATCCATTCCCGGTTCGCTGCAACCGGGAATGGATGGCACCGCCACCATTCCCTGCTCATCGCCGGTGATGCGCCGCAATCCTTGAGGGCCTCCAGATCTTCGGCGACCTCTAATTCGGACAGGGGCGCATGCCTCATCGTCTTGCCTCCGCTCTCTACCATTTGTTGCCGCCGCGCAAGCAATATAGATCGACCCGGTCAAATTTTGCTAAAAGTAATACTTGAAAATCGACTCGACCTGCAGGTCTTTCTCTGGTTCTATTCTGCCGTGCTGTTTTCAGATGCTTTCAAGGGGGCGGATGGCAGATGGCTTACGACTGGGACGGAAAGCGCACACGTCGTCTTCAAATGCTGAGATTCGCGGGAGCTCTCGCTATACCTGCTCTTCTGTTCGGTTCCGCCATTGCGGCCGTCGAGTGGACCGAACTGGATGGCCCCGCCGTGAGAACCGTTCACTTTCGATAATCTCCGAAACTGTGTTTCATCAAATGCGGCCGAAATCGGCGCAAGGTGGTCTCCGTCGCGGCATTGCCGGAGGAAGAGGGTACGATGAACTCCGCTCAGACCTGCAGTTTCGATCCAATCGGGCCCGACGAATTGGCCATGATCGGGAAGGCCTTCCAGGACGAGCTGCAAATGCGAGCCTTGTCTCGCCAGTCGGAAGAAGCTGAAGCACTCGCCGCAAAGCTGATCAACGCCTATCAGGTCGGAGTTCGGGATGATCTTGGCCTGAGGATTGTCGCAGGGCTTTCCTGAGCAGCACGCGGCGGCGTCCGCGTGTTTGCGAAGGCGTGGATTTGATGCCAGCCTCGCCGGGCTTTTCACCCAGCCACTCGTCGATGAAGTCGATGTCGAGCACCAATCGCTACGCCGATCCTGCTTTTCGGGATCGCCGATATCCAACCATATCCCGTAAATGAGATTGTCGTGCCATCGCCAGACGAAATCGTCGTCGCGTGTGCCACATCCTGAGGTCGGTTACCAGAAGCGCGACCCAGGTCTGCGCGATTCCCCAATGGCTCGCCTCCGGCAATCGCTTGTACGGCGCCGGAACTGAAACTGAACGAAAATGTTCCCGCGCGCCCACTGCCACGCCGTGCTGGTCAATGCGCCTCCGGCCAGCGACAAACATCGGCTGCATCGGATCATCACCGGACCGCAAAAGCTGGCGTTCGTCGACACGTTGGACAATAGCTTTTTGGTCCGGCAAGGGGAACGGCAAGGTCAGGGACGCTCAGGAACCTGGGCCTTCGTGTTCCATTTCCCGTCAGATGCCCCGCTCCGCCGGTCGGCGGCGCCGATTCTGCCCATGTCGAACCTGTAACCTGGAGTTGCATAATGGAACTGGATAGCGTAGTGCATGGAACCGCGAGGGGCTTGGAGATGGCGGGAATCGGCATCATAGTCGCTGGTGCGCTGTTTGCACTTGTCAGCACCCTCGGCAGACTGGGTAAGGTCAATGAGGAGGAGGCGTACTACCATTTTCGACGCCGACTGGGACGGGCAATCCTGCTCGGCCTGGAGCTTCTCGTGGCCGCCGACATCGTCGGCACTGTCATGGTGAGGCCAACGATGGAGAACGTCCTCGTTCTCGCCGTGATCGTGCTGATCCGCACATTTCTCAGCGTCTCCCTAACGGTGGAGGTCGAGGGCCGTTGGCCGTGGCAGGTGACGAGAAGGACCGATGAATGACTGCAGCAAATTTTGCCCCACGATCGCGGCATTCGCCACGCCCGCCTTCGCTCAGTCCGGTGATACACAGGCGACCGGGACCGGCCAGCAGGACCAGGTCATGGCCATGACGGCTGAGAAGCTGAAGACGCAGCTCTCCAACGCCGGCTTCAAGGAGGTAACGGTCCTCGACGCCGCTTACCTGGTCCAAGCGCAGACGGAGGATGGCAACAGGGTCCTCATGCTGATCAATCCGCCGGCGAATATGACCGATACAACCGCGACCACCGGCAGCACCACCCCTGATTCCGACGCCAGCACGTGGGCGAAACGCGGTGGCTGGTCGGCATTGTTCCAGGCGGCCCGGGCAGTACGGGCCTTGGCCCCGCCGGATAAAATTTTCGTGTGCATGGGAACGGGGCTCTCTTCGGCTTGTTGGGGCTGACCTGCGCGACGCCGTAGGACGCGCGTGCGGTCTCGGCTGCAGGGCCCGTTAGGAAGTAGATGTGACGGGCCGGAGCAGCGCCCCCGATGTGAAACAACCCAACAGGAGAACGACCCCCATGATGAAGACAAATTGGACCAAAGCCCTCCTTGGCTCCGCCGTGGCCATCTCCCTCGTTGCTGCGCCGGCAATGGCCAACTTCGGTGAATGGGATGCCAATGGCGACGCCGGTATCGACAACGAGGAGTTCGCTGCCGGCTTCGATAAGGACGTTGGTGTATTCGGCGACTGGGACACGGATGACGACAACATGCTGTCCCAAGCGGAGTTCGATGCCGGTTATGGCACGCGCGATACTGCTGAATCGCCCTTCGACGATGACATTGGCTTCGACGACTGGGACGCCAACGATGACGATATGTTGTCCAGCACCGAATTTCATGATGGCGTGTACGCCGCCTATGACGATGACGGTGACAACATCATCGAGGAGCCTGAGTTCGGCGACTTAGGCGACGACATAGGCGACGGCGGTTTCTGGGACGTCTGAACGCCGTCCGCGATTCGGGTGGCACTCACGTCGGCAAGTGCTGGCGCAGATGTGGACCACCCGAAAACCGGGCGCTAAAGCCGTGGGCGCGCCAGCTGGCAAAAAAGTCGCTCGGGGTGCGCTCCGCCGACGGCCCTGAACGCTGGACGGGCGAGCCGCCCGGATCGTGACAGGCGCTCCGGTGGACGCTTAACCGCAACGCCTGCCATGCAAGTTTCTTAATGCCGCGAGAGGCCTCGATCATATGCTCCGCTAGCCTTCAGCAAGAGGATCAAAAATTGAGTAACGCCCTGTTTGGGTCCGCACTCATCGTCACACTAGTGGCCGGCGCTCTGTCGCTGGTCCCCCTGATCCAGTCAAACTATTGGTGGATCAGGGTACTGGATATCGCTCGACTGCACCTTCTTCTGGTCTTGATCGTCGCTTCTGCGGCTCTGCTGTACTCGCCCCGTCGGCCGCTCGCTTGGGCCGTTCTCGCTCTGGCCCTGCCTGCGATGCTCTACAACGCCTTCTACCTGATCCCTTACCTGCCCTTCCGACAAGAGGCCGGCGCTGTTGCATCGGAGTGTCCAAAGGAGTCCCGGATGCGTGTGCTTGTGGCCAATGTGAATGGCAGACTTGAGAGTGCCGACGAATTGCTCCGGATCGTGCGCGGCTACGACCCCGACCTGTTCCTGGCGGTCGAGACGAACCAGTGGTGGGACGAGCAGCTTGCCGCGCTGAAGCCAAGGTTCACTGATGCGGTTCAGCAGGTCGCAGGATCCCGCGCCAATTTCGGCATTCACCTTTTCACGAACTTTCCCCTCGTCGAGTCCGAAATCCTGTTTCCGGTCGACAACCGCGTCCCCGCGATCAGAGCCCGGCTGAGCATGCGGGACGGCGAGACCGTGTCCTTCTATGGATTGCATCCACGGCCGCCCCGACCTTTCCACAGCTCTGCCACGCGCGATGCACAGCTTATGCTGGCGGCCAAAGCGGCACGCGAGAGCGCAGAGGCAATGGTGGTCGCCGGTGACTTCAATGCCGTGCCGTGGGAACCCGTCTTCCGCCGGACCCTTCGTATCGGTGGCTTGTATGATCCCCGCCTCGGGCGCGGCTATCTGGCAACCTACAACGCCCAAATGCCGATCTTCTATTGGCCGATCGATCACGTCCTTATTACGGAGGAACTGGGCATCTTGGGCTTCGCACGCGGTCCGGCATTCGGATCCGATCACTGGCCAGTCGTCGCGGATCTGTGCCGTCGCCCGGGTTTGGCCAGAGCGAGGGTCGCCCCGCCGCTTGAGCCGGATGATCTCGAGGCGGCCGAAAGCGCAATAAGGTCCGCCACGTCAAATGCGGATTGAGCATTAAGCGAGGACTAACCGGCCGACACCATTTCCGACAGTGTTCTGAACGGGCGCGGCCTTTGGCAGTACTCGCCGAAACTGCGTGCTATTCCTTTCACGATCGGGTGCGTGCGACGCGGCGCCTCGCCGTCTGCCGGATCAAGTTTCCGTGACCGAGGGAACGCAGCCTGCTGCGGCTTGTTCGGGCTGACACGCACAACACCGCGGGTCTTATGCAGGGGGTCTTATGCAGGGTGGCCATGGCCGCCGAGCATCTTTGGTCGCCTTTTTGCGGAAAAGTGAAAATCCGAGGAGACAGAAATGAGCTATAAAACGACATCGACTGCATTGGCGTTGGTCTTGGCCCTTGGCGGGGGCACAGCATTTGCCGCCGGAAATCAGGTTTTCACCGATGCCGACGTGGATACCAATAAGCAGCTGTCGGAATCCGAATTCGAACAGACGAGTCGCGACGTGTTCACTCGCTGGGATGCCGATGATAGCCGCCGGATCAGTGAGAACGAACTCTACAGCGGTATCTTTCAGAACTGGGACGGTGATGGGGACAACCGGTTGACCGAGTCGGAGTATCAGAACGGTTTCGAGCGGTGGTTCGATGATGGCAACCGGCCCGACTTCGCCGCTCTCGACACGGACGGAGACTCCGTGCTGACGCAGAACGAATTCGTCGAAGGATCGGCGCAGGCGCAGGTCGCTGCCGATTGGGATGCGGCAGGCGCGGGTGTCGACTGGCAGGCCTTCCATCTGGCGCTCTACGGGGTCTACGACGCCGACGCCGACCGGAACATCTCCGAAGATGAATTCGCCCGGGCCGGAAGTACCGATATGCGGACCGGCGACGTCGAAACCGGCGACGTGCAGGCTGATGCCGGGGAGGCCGGCGGTGAAAACGACCTGGCCACCGGCGCGGTTACTCCGAGAGAAGATGATGTGGATGTCGTGGCGCTCTCCGAATGGGCGGTTGGAGATCTCTACCAGGGCGGGGTGAGCGTCGACCAGATGTTCGACGACATGGAGGTCCACGGCCCCACAGGCGACGAGATCGGCAGCGTCGAGAACGTAGTGTTTTCCGATGATGGCCGCGTCGTTTCGCTGGTCGCCGAGGTTGGCGGTTTCTGGGACATGTTCGACACCCATGTGAACGTCCCCTGGGACGAAATCGAAATGACGGCGGACCGAATAGTCATTCCGGTTACACAGGAAAACGTAGAGGACTACGCACCCTGGAAGACCAAATATCTCTCGCGCGAGGATGCGACGGAGACGCGGGTGGTGGATGACGACCTGGCGACATCACCGGGGCTTTTCCGGGCCACCGACTTGATTGGCGATTACGCCCGCGTGCGCGACGCCGGTGCCTTCGCCAATTACGGCTATGTCAATGACCTGATCATCAAGGACGGTAAGCTCCAGGCCGTGGTGGTGACGCCCAACGCAGGCTACGGCGTCACCGGCCCCTATGCATATCCGTACTACGGCTGGGGCGGGTATGCGGGCCGTCCGACTTACGATCTGCCCTATGACCGTGAGGAGGTGGTGCAGGGCGAACGCCTCGACTACGAACAGTTCGACATCGAGTAGCGATCGAGAGGTTAGGTTTGCGGGTCCTCCATCTGACCATCGCGACCACCAAGGCCCCGGATGCACGGGATTCGAAAGCCTTTCCTCGAGTTTCTCTCGATCCGGTGACATCTTGGGGCCTGACCTTGCCCCCATGTGTGGGGTGGCCGTTTCCGGAGGCAGGACTGCGGCCGCCGGGATAAGGGACTGCCATTCTTTGTCAATCGCGAACGATGCCCGCCCCGGGCGAAAGGACGGGCACCGGAGGCTCGCGAGGCACTGCATCGCGAGCTCGCTTCGCCGGCGGCTGCGGGGGGATTGAACCGGCGTCGAGTGCGGCATCCCGAAGGTCTAGGGAAATCGTGTTTGCTACTTAACGTTCTGTCTCGCTTCCAGGCCAGTCGCCAAAGTCGCGACAGCGCGATACGGGAAACCTTCCACTCGGCAGACTATGGTCACCCGAGCCCAGGGGTCAAAGTCCTGAGTATCGCGCTGACAGCTGGGTAGCTTCCGCCGCTGCTCCAGGGATCGGCATTTGACTGGATGACCCCGTTTAATTGCCGAGTAACAGCCGCGCAGCGTGCGGTTCAAATTTGCTACAAGCAACGTGGTCTCTTGCCATGTCCCCTTTCGTCGGTCAGCGCGTGGACAGTCTCGACCGCGAGCCTGATGCTTTTCTTCGATGGCCGGTAGCCCAGGCAGGACTGGCCCGTTCTCGCCGAGTACATCCGTCCGAACGTGGACAAAAAGTGGCAGATTCGTTCCTCGTTCACCGTCAGCTTTGCCCACGATCATGCGCAGAGGGGGGAGCGCCACTTCCGCTATTTCGTCGCCTTCGGCGCAACACTTGGCCTCATTGCGGGAGAATTGCTGGGGCCTGGGAGATCGCGACCGGCGAACCGAGCCCGCTTCTCTCGACGTGCCGCCGGCGCGTTTAACATAAGGGCCGACGAAACATTGATTCGGCTCATGTCTTGTGGATGGCGACGAAAGCTGTGGCCGTGCGCTTGCAGAGCGCTTGGCGCGACAGTTGCTAGGTCCATGACCAATTAGCATGGTCTCATCACGTCGTTTCATGGACCGAAGCCGGCCCGCCCCTTGACTCGATCGCCTCCATCTTCTCTAAATCATGTTGTCAGACATCTTACAGAATTGAGAACTTACTGACTGACAACAAAGGAGGAGGACCGCGTGAGGAAACTGGTTCAACAGCTTGCAATCGGCGTCGCCGTGCTGGCATTCGCGACGGCCGTACAGGCGGGCGAGACGCTCGACCGGGTTATGGGGAAAAAGGCCATGGTGGTCGCAACCAACAGCGGCTGGCCGCCCCAGAGCTACCTGGACGATAACAACGAGATGGTCGGTTTCGACATCGATGTCTCGAAGGAAATCGCAAAGCGCCTCGGCGTCGGAGTCAGCTTCGAGACCCCGGATTGGGCGACCCTGACCGGCGGCCGCTGGCAAGGACGCTACGACCTCGGCGTCGGGTCGGTCACCCCGACGAAGGCGCGTGCCCAGGTGATCGATTTTGCCGGCATCTACTACTACAGCCCCTATGTCTACGTGCTCCACAAGGACAGCAAGGCGAAGTCCGTCACCGACCTGAACGGCAAGATCATCGGTGTGGAAACGGCCACGACGTCGGAGGACTTCATCCGCCGGCAACTGGAAATCGACGCGCCCGGCCTGCCCCCGATCGAATACAAGCTAGAGCCCGGCGAGATTCGCACCTTTGCCGATTCCATGCTGCCCTTCGACGACCTGCGCCTTGGGGACGGTGTGCGGCTTGATGCGGTGATCGCGCCGGAGCAGACCGCCCTCAATGCCATCAAGAACGGCTACCCGCTGCGCGTGATCGAGCGCGAATACGCTTTCAAGGAGCCGCTGGCGGTGATCGCCGAAAAGGCCGATCCGGACTGGACGAAGAAGGTCGGAGAAATCATCGACGAGATGAAGGAGGACGGCACGCTCGCGACGCTGACCACCAAGTGGTACGGCAGGGACTACAGCGCCGACTGATCCGATAAACGTGCGGGCGGCTCTACAACGCCGCGCGTCTATTGGACGCGCAAAAGGTTGCTATAGACCTGAGAGATCATGCAGTAGCCGTCCGCGGTTCCGCCATCGTCGTCTCTGCGCGAGGGAAAATGTCTTATCCCGATACCTATTACAAACAGACGATGACCGACTGGAAGGTCAGACCAGTTCTATCTGGTGCGGTCGAATGTGACACCGTGATCGTCGGCGGTGGCCTTGCTGGTCTGACAACTGCGCTTCAGCTGGCGCGTGCCGGTCAGGCGGTCGTCGTGCTTGAAGCCGAAAGTGTCGGGTTTGGGGCGTCCGGTCGCAATGGCGGCTTTGTCAGTCCCGGCTTTGCGACGGGAAGCGACAAGATCGCGGGCATCGCAGGGGCCGAGGTGGCGCGGCAAATTCACCTGCTATCGATCGAAGGGGTCGAGTTTGTTCGCGATACGATCGGTGCCCTGAAGATCGAGGGGGCAAGGCCGCAACATGGCCTTACCAGCGTGCTGCGCTACGATGACGGCGAGAGCCTCAAGGTTCATGCCGAGGAGATGGAGCGCGCCTACAGCTACCATCTCGAATATCTCAATACCGAGCAGGTTCGCTCGGTGCTGAAATCCAAACGCTACTTCCATGGCCTGCGCGATCCAATGGCCTTCCACATGCACCCCCTGAACTATCTTCGCAGCATATCGGACGAGATCGAGCGTCTGGGCGGCCGGATCTACGAAGGGTCGGCCGCCACGAAATGCGCGCTTGGCGGCGCGGAGAAGGTCATTGCCACGGCGGGAGGCCGGGTGAAGGCGCGTCGGGTGGTTTTCACGACCGGAGGCTACACCGGTCCACTGAACGGGCGGTTGAAGCGTTCCTTCCTGCCGATTGCCACCTACGTCATGCTCAGCGAGGAGGCTCCGGACCTCATCCGCACGGCCATCGCAACAACGGACGCGATAGGGGACAATCGCCGCGCCGGCGATTATTACCGCCTGGTCGAGGGCGGAAAGCGCCTGCTTTGGGGCGGACGCATCACCACCCGCGCTGCCTCGCCCGCGGCCCTTGCGGCGGAGCTCAGGCGCGAGATGGTCGGTATCTATCCGCAGCTCAAGAACCTAAAGACGGCACTCGCCTGGTCCGGTCTCATGTCCTATGCGCGCCACCTGATGCCACAGATCGGCGAGATGCAGCCCGGCGTCTGGCATTGCACGGCCTTCGGCGGACATGGGCTGAACACGACGGCGATCGGCGGCAAGCTGGTGGCCGAGGGCATTCTTGGCCAGTCCGAACGCTACAAGCTGTTCAAGCCATTCGGCCTCTCCTGGGCCGGCGGCTACGCCGGGCTGGCGGTCGCCCAACTCACCTACTGGAAACTACAGGCACAGGACTGGTGGCGCGAGCGCGCGGCCTGAACGCCGGAGAGAATGACATGATTGGTCGCCTGATACTGACTTATCCGGAGGCGGCGCGACGCTCCGGGATGTTTTTCATGCTCGCGCTCGTCACGGCTGCAATCTACGGTCTCGGGGTCAGCCCGGACTGGATCCGCCATATGCTGCCCACATCATCGGAATGGCTGAAAGCCAATCCCGCGCTCGGCCAACTGCTGAGCGCAGCGATGATCGCTCTGATCGCGGCCATGAACTGGGAGGCATTGCGACAGTTGCCGCGCCGCCTGCAGGTGGTCGCCGTCTGGATCGAGCTCTTCGCGCTCCTGATGCTCTTCTTCTATTCCTTCGACCTGTCATTCGCCTTCATCGCGAAGAAGATCGGCTTCCTGATTTCTCAGGGCGTTCTCACGACGCTCTTCATCTCGGTGATTTCGATCTTCATAGCGACGGTGATAGCGCTTGCGGGAGCCATCGCCAAGCTGTCCAGGAACGGCGTGCTCTACGGGCTTGCCACCTTCTACACCTCGCTCTTCCGCGGCTTGCCGCTGCTCATGCAGATCTACATCATCTATCTCGGGCTGCCGCAGGTGGGCTATGTCATCGGTGCGGTCCCGGCCGGCATTCTCGCGCTTTCCTTGTGCTACGGCGCCTACATGACTGAAATCTTCCGGGCGGGCATTGAAAGCATCCCGCGCGGCCAGACGGAAGGGGCGTTCGCCCTCGGCCTCAGCCCAAGCCAGACGATGGGGCTGGTGGTCCTGCCGCAAGCGATGCGCGTGATCATCCCGCCGACCGGCAATCAGTTCATCGCCATGCTGAAGGACTCCTCGCTCGTCTCCGTCGTCGGCGTCTGGGAACTGATGTATCTCGCCCGCACGCAGGGACAGACCGAGTTCCGCCACATCGAGATGCTGATCACCGCTTCGATGATCTACTGGGTCCTTTCGGTCTGCCTCGAATACCTGCAGTCCCGCATCGAAGCCCGGTTCGGACGCTTCAATGTCCGTTGACGCGAATGTCAGGCCGGCCGCGGCCGGCATGCGGCGCAATCTCCGCGCCGCTTCACTCGGCTTTGCGGCCTTCGCCGTCTTTTCGGGCACGGATGCGCTGGTGAAGCTACTCGCGGTCCGGCTGGCGGTGCCGCAGGTAACATTCATGGTGACGCTTGCCGCCATGATATCGCTCAGCGCCCGCGCCGGCATCAAGGGTGCCGGGGCATCCCTGATGCCGCGTCATCCGGGGCTTGCGCTGCTGCGGGCGCTGTTGCTCGCCATCGACACTTTGCTGATCTACTATGCCCTCTCGCTGCTTCCCCTCGCCGAGGCCTATCTGCTTGCGTTCCTGACCCCAATGCTGGTGGCAGTCCTGGCTTTCCTTCTGTTGGCCGAGCGTCTATCGCCGCTCGCCTGGAGCGGGGTCGTGATCGGTTTCCTCGGCGTTGCGATCGCGCTTCGGCCAGGAATCGCACCGCTGAACATCGGTCATGCCAACGCTGCCGCCTCCGCCCTGGTGTTTGCGCTCTCGCTCCTCTTGTTGCGGCGCGCAAAAGCGACCGAATCCGATCTGGCGCTCGTGTTCACGCTGCTCGTAGTGCTGACTGTCGTCGCACTCGGGGTCGCGGTGGTAGGGGGTGGCCTGGCGCCGGTCGGGCCGATGGACCTGTTTGTCGCCTTTGCGGCGGGCCTGTTGCTCCTCGCCGGACACCTGCTGCTAGTCCGGGCGTTTCGTATGGGCGATGCCTCGGTGGTCGCCCCCTTCCAATACAGCCAGATCATCTGGGGCTGCCTCTATGGGGCACTGTTCTTCTCCGCCCCGATCGAACTTCATACGTTGGCGGGCGCGCTCGTCATTGTCCTATCCGGCTGGCTCGTTCTGAAATGACATCCTGGAGATGAGAATGCCCGCACCGTTCGACTTTGCCTCCTCGGAGATCACCATCAGCGGCGTGCATAAGTGGTATGGCCACTATCGCGCGCTCAACGACATCAATCTCTCCATCGCGCCGCGCGAGAAGGTGGTGATCTGCGGACCCTCGGGGTCCGGCAAGTCAACACTGATCCGCTGCGTCAATCGTCTCGAAGCCCACGAACAGGGCCGGATCATCGTCGGCGGCATCGAACTCGGCGCGGACGAGCGCAAGGTCGACGCTGTGCGCAGGGAAGTCGGCATGGTGTTTCAGCAGTTCAACCTGTTTCCCCACCTGACGGTCCTGGAGAATTGCGCTCTGGCGCCGATGTGGGTCAAGAAGATGCCGCGCAAGCAGGCAACAGAGATCGCTATGCATTATCTGAACCGGGTGCGCATCCCGGAACAGGCCAACAAGTATCCCGGGCAACTTTCCGGCGGCCAGCAGCAGCGGGTGGCGATCGCAAGGGCGCTCTGCATGAACCCCAAGATCATGCTGTTCGATGAACCGACGTCCGCTCTCGATCCTGAGATGGTCAAGGAGGTACTCGACACCATGGTCGCTCTGGCCAGCGAAGGCATGACGATGGTCTGCGTCACTCATGAGATGGGCTTTGCCCGCCAGGTGGCGGATCGGGTGATCTTCATGGATCGGGGCCGAATCGTCGAAGAGGGCGCGCCGGATGAATTCTTCGCCCGCCCGAAGACCAAGCGCACGAGCCAGTTCCTCAGCCAACTGCTGCACTGACGCAAGTGCCCCGTGCTCGGGAACCGAGTATGCGACTTGATCGGAACGGGTTCAGAGTTGCTGCGGCTCCTGCGGGAATCCGCCAACATGCGTGCATGTGCGCGCCGCCAGATCACGTCCTTTCTCGAGGCATTTCACAAGGCAGCGCCCCTCAAGGTGGGTAACGATGAAGCCGGCGATGAAGCTATCGCCGGCGCCGGTGGTGTCGACCACTTCGACCGGGCGAACGCCGACTGACGCACGTTCGACCGCGTCACTGGCGCATGAACCACGCGCTCCGCGCGTGATCACCGCAAGCCGCGCACCGCGTGCCAGGAAATCATGGATCAGCCGTTCTGCCTTGCCGTCCTCCTCTCCGGCAGAGCCGAAGGCGATCGAAAGTCCCTCGACGCCGAGATCGGCGGCGGCGGCATTGACCGATACGTCCTGGGAAACACTGACACCGGCTCTTGAAAGTGCCCGACGCAGCGCCCCGCCATCGTCCAACCATCCGATATGCACGTGGTCCATCGTCTTCAGGACCTCGAGATCGGCAGCATGCGGCCGGTAACCGGCGCAGGCGCCGAAGTCCTCATGAAGGAAAACCCGATCGCCGTCGGCGGTAACGTCGATTTCCGTGTAAGCGGTGTTGACGTCGCGTTCGCACAGGTGGTCGACTAGAACGCCGTTCTGCTGCAATAGCCGGCGAACCTGGGCGCCATCACGGTCACGACCCACCGCGCCGAAGTAGAAGGACTGGTGGCCCAGAGCCGCGAGTTGGACGGCGACGTTGATCGCATTGCCGCCGACATAGGACTGCCCCAGCGGCGGACGAAAGCGATCGATGCAGTTGTCGCCGACGGCAGCAATGCGGAAGGATGTCATGGCGTTCTCTTGATGTTACGCGGCAAGGCCGCGGATGCCTAGTCATCCGCGACCCTCAAGCCGAGCGATTAGGCGCCGATCGCTCAATAGGCAACGCGCTTGTAGTAGCGGCGCGTCGTCAGCGGATGATTGCGCATGACCTCCAAATGGGCGCTGATGCGCTCGAGGACGGTGGCAAGGACGATCGGCGAGACGAGGCCGCGCACTTCCGGCGAAATGCCGGGGAGAGTGAAATCGGCGGTGTCTAGCACCGTCAGTTTCTCCGTGTAATTGGGAGCGAAGTTCTGCACTCGATCGGCAAGCTGCCGCAGCTTGTCCTCGCCCTTAAAGAGAATGACGCTGACGCCCCTTTCCACCAGTTCCAGGGTGCCATGGAAGAAATCGGAGGCATGCACAGGACGTGTGCGAATCCACTGCATCTCCTCCAGAATGCACATGCCGTAGTAGAAGGCCTCCGGCCACACGTTTCCGGCGCCGGTGACAATGTGATAGTCCGAGCCGGCCAGGATCCTGGCGAAGCCTTCCGCCTTTTCCTCGTAACTGCGCTTCACCTCCAGAAGAAGTTGCGGCAGGCCTTCGAGTTCGTTCACGATCTGCTCGTAGTTCGCGATCTCGCCGCGGTGACGCATGATCGAAAGTGCGATGAACAGGGACTGGAGATAGAAGGATTCGCAGGAGGTGTCATCCTCGGCGAAATTGACGAAGGCGTGGTCGCCGCCCTTTCCGAGCGGGGTATTCTCGTGTCCCACCAGCGTCAGCACGGTGGCGTCGATCTCCTTCACCTTCTCAAGCAAGGCAACGCTTTCCTTGGTGGTGCCGGAGAGGGAGGGGATGACGACGATCGACTTGTCAGTGAGGTTCGCCGAGCCAGTAATGACGAGCTCGGCCGGCAGGTCGACGAAGGCGGGAAAGCGCGACATGCGCTGCAGCAGCTGGGCTGCCGGCTGCATCAGGATGGCGGCGCCGCCGGTGCCGAGGAAGAAGATATTCTCCGCGCCGTTCCTTAGGCAGGACCCGATGACCTCGTCCAGTCGCGCCCGCAGGGCAATGGCACCGGATTGAATGCGAAGGAATCTTTGCTCGTCAAAATTCAGCATGGCTCTCTCTCGTTAGATGGCAGGCGATCGCCGCACCCGTCGCTGGGCTGATGGCATGTTGTAAGACAACTGACAACATTGCGCCGCGGTGTCAAGGGAGATGTTTTGCAGATCAACAAAGGATGATGCGCGGCGATGGTCGAGAGCTCGACAGCAGCAATGTACCGCGCCCTTGACCCCGATGAATTTGTCAGACAAGAAAGCCCAAGCATCTTGATTTTGGAGTCACGGAAATTGGACGAGCCACTTCGCGACACGCGCACTCTGGTGATCCAGCTTCGCGACCGAATTGCGGGGCTGATCCGTGATCAGGGGCTCAACCCGGGCGACAAGTTGCCGACCGAAGCGCAGTTGACGCAACGCTTCAAGATCTCCCGACCGGCCCTGCGCGAGGCGCTGAAGCTGCTCGAGCAGGACGGCGTCATCTATGTCGAGCACGGGCGCGGTCGGTTTGTGTCCGCGATGTCGGCCGTTCATGTGGACAGGCCCCTTACGGTGTTCGAGAGCGTCACCGACATGGCGCGACACTACGGCTATGCAACCGTGAACAAGGTGCTGTCGATCGCCGAGGAAATGCCGGACGCGACTGTGGCCGGGCAACTGAGGCTAAAGCTGGGAGAGCGCGTCGTCCGCCTCGAGCGGCTGCGCCTGCACAAGGACGAGCCGATTCTCTATTGCGTCGACTATATGCCGCGGAACATCATTCCCGCGCGGCTCTACGACGTCGACTGGGGCGGCTCCCTGCTCGACCTGCTCGAAGAATTCAAGAACCGGCCCCGCATGTCCGCCGCAACCGTATCTGCTGTCACGCTGCCGGACGATGTGGTTCAACGCAACGACCTGCGTGATTTCGGCCCGGCATTGCTCATTCGTGAGACCTGCTTCAACGCGACCGGCGTACCCGTCGTCTACGCCATCGACTATCACCGCGGAAGCCACTTCTCCTTCAGTCTGGTGCGCAAATAGACGGCCGCGGCGCTTGTAGGCCGCACCGTCCAACCGAGCGGTGTCCGGGTGGACAAGGCGCCTGTTTCCCTCCTACCTAGCGTGATAGCTGCTGCCTACGAGGGCTTACCTACCGCGTGCTCGTCAACTGGATCCCGATTCGGTGGGTGAAGATATCTGTAGTTCCACCGGCAATGGTCCGATTAATCCGAGGGTTGAGCGAGGCTCTTCGGGTAACACGCCGCCGGCCACCTGCAGTCCGCGTACACCCCGGCCACAGAGCCATTGAGCGATATCCGCCGCTCTTCCCGTCACGGCGATTTCGGGCGCGTTGCCGACCACGAGCGGTTCCGGCCGGTCGGAGAAGGAAAGCGAGAAAGGGCGGCCGGTATAGGCTGCCGCATAGTACCGGATCAGGGGATCAATGAAGTCCGGTGGCATGTCGGCAAACCGACCGCCCGCCGCCAAATCCACCGCGTGGAGCCATAGTGCGCGGGCCCGGATTTCCGGGGTATCACGCAGCGTTACACGCCGGCCCGCGGCGTCTTCGACCGAGGCGTCCCAGCCGGCATCGCTCAAGTCGCGCCATTCCACATTGAGGTGGACTCCGGAATGATCGAAGAGATGGCGGAGAGCGCGCGACGGCAGGCTCGCTCCGAGCACGACATCGCTCGTCGATACCTGTGCCGCCTCTGGGAAGGGCCCCAGCTGCCCCGTCCGCGCCCAGGCGACCATTTCGCTTATAAGCCGGGCATGATAGCCGATATGCGCAATGATGTGACGCCGCGACAGCCCCGGCAGCGCCGATGGTGCGTCGAGATCGCGGTCCGACAGCTCGTTGAGGAGGCGCGCGAAATAGGCCGTGCCGCGCCGCGCCCAATCGAGTTGGCGGGCGGGTGCGGCGGGCGCATCGTACCGGGCGCCGCTGCCCTGCCGGGCCCGAAGGGCGGCGCGCGCCTCCTCGATGCTCTCGCTCATCAATCGCCCGCCTCGACATGGGCGCGCGCAAAGTTCAGCCGCTCCATGATCGGCGCGTCGGAGAAGCGGAACAGATCGAACTGGGTTTCGGCCTGGAGCGACCACGGCACCCAGGACGGGATCACGAACAAGTCGCCGATGTCGAGCTTATGCGTCACCCCGTCGATGACGACTGCGCCCTTTCCCTCGAAGACCTGGAAGACGGACGAGCCTACCTCCCGCCGCTTCGGGGTCGTTGTGCCCGCACGCAGACGATGGAACTCACAGCGGATCGTCGGCATCACGTCGCCACCGTTGGTGGGATTGACGTAGCGGATGGCCGCGTGGCCCTGCTCCACCGTCGCGGGCTGCCCTTCTTCCTCCAGCAGCAGCTGCTCGGTCAAAGCGCGGTCCGTGTGCTCCCAGCGGTAGGCACCGATGGGCGAGCTGACGGTGTCGCGAAGCCCGGACAAGGGCCGCAGGCCCGGATGGCACCAGAGCCGCTCACCCCGTGAAAAGCGCGGGGTGGCATAGTCGGTTACCCGGTCCGAGCCGAACTCGAAAAAGCCGACGTCGTTGTGCTGAGCAAAGGGGATGTCGAGCCCGTCGATCCAGGCCATGGGCTTATCGGTATCATTATGATGACCGTGGAAATGCCAGCCCGGGGTCAGGAGCAGATCGCCGCGGCTCATGCGTACCGGATCGCCGTTGACCACGGTCCAGACGCCTTCCCCCTCGACCACGAAGCGGAAGGCATTCTGCGCATGGCGGTGCTCGGGAGCGGTCTCCCTCGGGCCGAGATACTGGATCGCCGCCCAGAGCGTCGGGCTGACATAGGCATGGCCGCCCAGCCCCGGATTGGCCAGGCCGATGGCTCGCCGCTCGCCGCCCCGCCCGACAGGGACGAGCTCGCCGGAGCGTTGCGCCAGCGGCAGCAGGTCCGCCCACTTCCAGACATGAGGGACGGCCCGCGGCTTGGGATGGATCGGCATCAGGTCGCCGAGTTGGGTCCACAGCGGAAGCAGGCACTGCTCTTGGAACCCCTTGTAGAGCGCGCGCAGTTCCGGCGTCTCCTCAGGCTGCATCGCATGGGCCGGCGCGTTTTCTGTCTTCTCAAGCACAGCATATCCTCCTGCTTGCGAGTTTGATGGTTAGGCAGCGTCCGGCTGGTTTGGCGGGGCGGCATCCCTGAAGGCAGGGATCTGATCCAGCCGTTTGAAGATGCGATCGATCGTCGGCCATGCCGAGGTACGGATGTCGAAGCGGCGATTGTTCCAGACTTGTGCGTAGAGACAAAGGTCGGCGAGCCCCGGCTCGTCGCCATGGCAGAATACGCCGGTCCTCGGATCCGACGACAGCATCTTTTCCAGCGCCTCGAAGGTGGTTTCCACCCAGTGAGTGAACCATTCCTTCTGTGCCGCCTCATCAGCGCCGAAGCAGTCTGCCAGATAGGCGAGCACCCGGAGATTGTTGAGGGGATGGACCTCGCACGCGATCATAAGCGCCAGCGCCCGGACCCGCACCCTGCCATCGGAATCGGTTGGCAGAAGGGCAGGCTCAGGATGGTTTTCCTCCAGCCATTCGATGATCGCCAGCGATTGGGTCATGATCGTGCCATCCGGGCCCTCCAGCGCGGGCACGAGGCCGGCCGGGTTCATCGCCAGGTATTCCGGCGTGCGCGTGTCTCCCCGCCGCAGGACATAAGGCACGTAATCATAGTCCAGGCCCTTGAGGTTCAGCGCAGCGCGCAGCCGCGTGGACGTCGAGGAGCGGAAGAAATTGTGCAGCGTCAGGGTCATTGTTACGCCCTGGGGCCGATCCGGGTGCTGATCTCGCCCAGCCCCTCGATGCTCACGACGCACACGTCGCCTGGCACCAGCGCTCCCACGCCTGCCGGAGTGCCGGTCATGATCAGATCGCCCGGCGCAAGCGTGACGGAATGCGACAAGAACGAGATGACCTCGGGCACTGACCAGATCAGCTCGTTCAGATCCGCGTCCTGCTTCGTCTCGCCGTTCACGGTGAGCCGGATCGAGCCCTTTTCCGGATACCCGACCTTCGCCACCGGATGAACCGGACCGATGACGGCGGAGCGGTCGAAGGCCTTGCCGAAATCCCACGGACGCCCTTTGTCTCGGGCTTGAAGCTGCAGGTCGCGCCGGGTCAGGTCGTTGCCGATGGCGTAGCCCCAGACATGCGTCAGAGCGTCCGCCTCGGGAATATCGCGCCCGCCCGTGCCGATGGCGACCACCAGCTCCGCCTCGTAATGGAAGTTCTCCGTCTGCGGCGGGTAGGCGACGGTTTCGCCCGCATCCACGACTGCGTCTGCAGGCTTGCTGAAGAAGAACGGCAATTCGCGCTCCGGGTCCTTGCCCATTTCGCGGGCATGGGCGGCGTAGTTCCTCCCGACACAGAAGATGCGCCGCACCGGAAACCTGTCAGGGCTATCGGCAACTGCCACAGTCGCGACCGGTGGGGGAGAAAAGACGTAGGACATTTGTGTCTCCTTGTTGTCGAGTTCAGCCAGGTTTGCGAAATAGCTACCAGCCGATCTGTCATTGCGCGGGATGGGGAACGGAAACCTGGCTTTGCCTGTCCCGGCCCAGCAGCCAGAGCATAGCCAGCGCGGCAAAGCCCGCCCCGTTGATCCAGAGTGTTGCTGCTCCGAGAATTCCCGGTGGCAGCAACAACGCCGCGCCCGCGAGCCCTGTCAGGATGCGGCGGAAAATGCCGGCCGGGCCATGCAGCCAGCCGATGAAGGCGCTTGAGATCGCGTAGACGCCCAGGATCGCCGTGGCGACCGCGACCACGATTTCGACCGGATCGCCCATCAGGAGCAGGGCGGGCGAGAAGACGAACAGGAACGGGACAATATAAGCGGTCCAGCCGAAGCGCATCGACTCGAACGCCGTCGCGAGCGGGGGAGCCTTCGCGATCGACGCCGCGAAGAAGGCGCCGATCCCGATGGGCGGCGTCACCATCGACATCATGCCGAGATAGAAGATGAAGAGGTGTGCAGCGATGGGCTCCACGCCCGTCTCGATCAGCGAGGGCGCGACGAGCACGGCGAGCAGCAGGTAAACGCCCACGGTCGGCATGCCCATGCCCAGGACGAGGCAGACCGCAGCCGAAATGAGCAGCAGCAAGAACAAATTGCCCTGCCCCAGATCAACCAGCGCGAAGGTTACGGCAAATCCGAGACCGGTCACATTCAGCACACCGATGATAAAGCCCGCAGCAGCCGAGATCATGATGATGTCGACGATGGACTGGCCGCTTTCTACGGCGGCACTCCAGAGGTCGCGCAGGGACATGCGGGCTTTGCCGTAGCCCATGAAAAGCCCGATCAGCAGGGCCGCACCGCCGCCCCACAGAGCCGCGGTCTCGGCCCGCTGGTTGAACCAGAACAGCGCGGCCACAATCGCCGCAAAGGGCAGCGCGAAAACCCATCCACGCGACAAAACGCGGCCCACGGGAGGAATGACCTCCCCCTCTACCGGCCTGATATTGTGCTTGGCTGCCTGAAGGTCGGCCTGCACATAGAGAGCGACATAGTAGAGCAGCGCCGGCACGATCGCTGCCACGACGATTTCCGAATAGGGCTTCTGCAGGATGTCGGCCATCAGGAAGGCCACCGCGCCCATGACCGGCGGCGCGATCTGACCGCCGGTCGAAGCGACCGCTTCGACAGCCGCCGCCGTGGTACGGCGGAAACCCGAATTGATCATCAGCCGGATGGTCACCACACCAGTCGCGACGATGTTCGACACCACCACGCCGGAAATCGAACCGAACAGAGCCGATGCGACGATGGAGATCTTCGCGGAGCCGCCGCGCCTGTGGCCCATGCTGGCGAGTGCGATATCGTTGAAGAAATCGGCTCCGCCCGAGCGCAACAGAATCTGGCCGAAGAGGACGAAGGCGACCACTACCGTCGCCGCGACGTTAAGGGTTATCCCGAACAGACCGTTCGGATCGAAGGCGAGATAGACCGCCATGCGCGGCGCCTGAACTTCGCGCGTTTGCAGGATGCCCGGCACCATATGGCCGATAAGCCCGTAGAGTACGATCGCCAGCACGACGATGACGAGCGTCATACCCACCGTCCGGCGCAAACCTTCGAGCACAAGGAGAAACAGCAAGCCGCCGCCGACGAGCGCATCCCACGGCAGCATCATGGCGCTGGAGAGGAGGGCTGGGTAGGCCCAGGCTACATAGAAGGAAAGGCCGAGGCCGAGCGCGGCGAGGATCAGATCGGGGATCGGCGGCGAACCCTTTGCCTCGTCCGAAGATCGAGCCCTGCGGAGAAGGAAGACGAGCGCAAGGCTTAAGCCTAGGATCACCGCCAGGAACTGCTCGGTATAATAGGAGTAGCCAAGCCTGGACGCGAGGTCAGCGGCCTGCGCAACAGCAACCAGGGTCAGGGTGCCGGCGAGCGCATGGACCAGGTGACGAACCCATGGCGGCCCGCTCACATCTTGCGGCACTTCGGTTCCGGCTGCGATTTGCGAGATGTTGTCGGTCACTCTATACCCTTCCGATCCAGCTCAACCCGGGTGGCGCCAGCGCCGCCCGGGGAGACACAAGACTATTTGGACTGCTTGATGCCGCGCTCTTCGAAGAAGGCGACTGCGCCGGGATGGTATTCCAATCCCGGATAGCTCTTGTATGCAGTCTCTACATTGAGCGCCCTGAGTGGGGGATAGGCCGTGCCGATGGCTTCGACGTTGTCAAAGATGACCGCGAGGAATGATTTCACCTGCTCGTCCGGCACGTGGCTGCCCGCAAGGAGGACGTTATCCCAGGTCACGAACATCGTTGGCTCCTCGACCCCGACCCGGGCCGGGGCGGGGGCAATCTCGGAGAAATAGAAAGCCGGGCGCACCGCCTGAATCTTCGCAAGGTTCTCGTCATTGGCTTCGACGGCCAAAAACCGGACGCCGCCGACCGAGGCGTCTATCTCGGCCACCTTCGGTCCGCCGACGGCGAAGAAGGCGCTGTCGACCCGGCCGGAAGCCATGTCATCCGAGCCGCGGATCAGCTCCGGTACCGGAACCTGTTTGACGTCATCCCAGGTCAATCCGCCGGCGGCAAGAATGGCCGTGATGTGGGACCGCGCGATGGGAAAACCATCCCAGCCCGAGGGCACGCTCTTGCCCGCGAGGTCAGCGACCTTGGTCATCCCGGAGCTTTCCTTCACATAAAGCCCGACCGGGAACGGGTTGATCCGCGCAACGGCACGCAGATTGGGCAAGGCAGCGCTATATTCGCCGCTGCCCGCGACCGCCGAAATGGCATCGTTGACATCGTTAAGTGCGAACTCCGCGATACCTTCGTTCAGGGCCTGCATCATCTGTGCATTGCCGCCGTAAGGCTGCACCACCATGCGCAGATTGCTGCTTTCGCGCGCCTGACCGGCGATGACGGACGACATGGTGTTCCAGACCGATCCCTGAGGCGGGGTCGCGATGGAACTGACCTGCGCGGTGGCGGGCACGGTGAGCCCGAGCGCCAAGCCGGCTGCCAACAAATATCTGCTGATGTTCATTTTATTCCTCCCGTTGATGGATTTGCCAAACGAATCGTCGCAAGGGCCTCCCCGCCCACAGGACGATTGCGGATCGTTCGTTTCAACCAGTCTCGGCTTTGGGCTTCGGCCCATGCCGCGTCATAAGCTTTCCTCTTTCACCCGCAGCAGTGCCTGCCGATCTATCTTGCCGGTTCCGGTCTTGGGCAGATCGGCGGCATATTCGACGATACGCGGATATTTGTATGGCTGGAGGCGCGACTTGACGTAGGCCCGCAGCGCTTCGCTCTGTTCTTCGCTCCCCGCCTTGCCGTCGCGAAGCCGCACCACGGCTCGCAGCGTCATCCGGCGGTCGGCCATTTGATGCGCCATGACGGCGCATTCGTGCACGTCCGGATGCTCGTTCAAGCAGCGTTCCACCTCCAGCGGCCACACCCACTGGCCCGACACCTTGATCAGTTCGTCGGCGCGTCCCTGAAAGTAATAGCAGCCGTCTTTCTCGATGAAGCGGTCGCCTGTGTAGAGCCAGTCGCCGCGCATTGTATCGCGTGTCTTGTCCGGCCGGTTCCAGTAACAAGGTGCCGAGGAATGGCCGCGCACGAACATCACGCCTTCTTCGCCGGGACCTGCCGGCTTGCCCTCAGGCGTTTCGAGACGCACCTCATAGCCCGGCACGCGCGCGCCCGCCGAACCGATGCGGTGGTCGTCGAGGCTGTTCGACAGATAAATGTGCAGCATCTCGGTCGAACCCAGCCCCTCGGTCGGGCCGTGCCCCGTCAACGCCTTCCAGGAGTCATAGATTTCCTGCGACAGGATCTCAGCCGCCGACATGGACTGGCGCAGGCAACTCAAGTCGCGCGCCGCCACGCCCTCGGCCCGCGCCAGTGCGGTATAAAGTGTCGGAAGGCCAAAGAGCACCGTGGGCCGAAAGCCCTCAATAGCGTCCAGCACAGCGTTGGGGCGCGGCTGGCCCGGCAGCAATAGCGTTGTCGCGCCGATCGAGAAGGGAAAAGTGATCGCATTCCCAAAGCCATAGGCGAAGAAGATCTTCGGAACCGAGAAGCAGATGTCGTCGGGACGCAGCTTCAGGACATGCTCACCGAAGGACGCCTGCGTATAGGCCATGTCGTGATGCAGGTGGACAATGCCCTTGGGTCGCCCGGTCGAGCCGGAGGAATACATCCAGAACGCCATGTCGTCCGCACCGGTGTCGGCACAGTCGAGCGTCTGCGGTTGGCCTGCGAGGAAGTCAGCGGCGGCGATGCGCCCTGCCCCATCAGCCGTGCCATTCGCGATCACAACCCGCTCCAGTGCGGTGCCTTTCAGCGTCTCCGGGCCGAAACGGTCCGCCAGGGACGCCTCACATAGCGCAACCCGCGCTCCGGTGTCCTGAAGGAAGAAATTCAGGACGTCGGGCGTGGTCTGGATATTCAGCAGAACGGGCACAAAGCCGGCGCGTACTGCCCCGAAGAAGGCTGCTGGATAGGCCGGCGTATCATCGAGGAAGAACGGTATGCGCTCTCCCCGCTTCAGCCCGGCGGCGATCAAGGCATTGCCCCACCGCGCCGCCTCGGCCACCATTTCGGCATAGGTCAGCGTGCCGGCAGGCCCAATCACCGCAGGCTTGTCCGGATTGCGGGCGAGATTGTCCCACAGGATAATGGAGCAGTTCGGGTGCGCCGCCTTCTCGAAGCCGATCTCGGTGGCCCCGGGCGCGTCGTCCTTCACCGGGTCGGCAAGCGCGCTGCCTTCCGCCGCCTTCTCGGCCTCGTAGCGGGCCATGAAGCCCGGCGCGATCTTGCGCAGACGCTCCATGTCCATACGGCCGGAACGCGTCAGGTAATCGAAGGCGAAATCGACCGGCGGCAGGGCCATCTTCGCCGCGAAGCTCTCATACCAGTTCGCAGAGGTGTTGGCCGCGTCGACAATCTTCCTGGCGACTGGCTGCCGCTCGGCCTGGTATGCGGCCAGCGCTTCATCGACATCATCATGCTTGCCAAGCGACCGGACGAGTGCGATGGCATCCTCCATTGCCAGCCGCGTGCCGGAACCAATCGAGAAATGTGCGGTATGGGCAGCGTCGCCCAAAAGCACATGCCGCCCCGCAACCCAATTTTGGCACCATAGCCGCGGAAACTGCCGCCACATGGACTTGTTAGTGATCAGCGGCGCGCCTTCCAGAACGTCGGCAAAGATCGTTTCGCAAAGCCGCGCGCTCTGCGTCTCGTCCATATCGGCAAAGCCGTATGCGCCGAAGGTGGCCTCGTCACATTCGACGATGAAGGTGCTGCGGTTCGAGGCGAATCGATAATGATGCGCGTTGAGCGCCCCCTTCCCGGTTTCCACAAAGGTCTGGGTCAGCGTGTCGAAGGGGCGTTCCGTGCCGAACCAGGCGAAACGGTTGCTGAAGTGCTCAAGCACCGGCGCGAATTCCGCCTCCCGCGAGCGGCGCACGAGCGAATTCAGCCCATCCGCTCCGATGATGAGATCCGCCTGCAATCCGTCAAGCGCGGTCACCGTGTGCGAGAAGCGCATTTCGACGCCAACCGCTTCGGCCCGCTTGCGCAGGATCTCGATTAACTCCAGCCGGCCGACGGAGGCAAATCCGACACCGTCGAGGATAACCTGCCCGGCGGGCAGATTCAGCGTCATGTTCCGCCAGCGCTCCATAAGCGGCGTCACAAGATCATGGGTCTCGGGATCGTCGGCCTTGAGGAAATCCAGCGCCTGATCGGAGAAGACCACACCGAAGCCGAAGGTCGCGCCCTTTGGATTTTGCTCGGTCACACGCACCCGCGCCTCCGGCAGGATACGTCGCAGCAGGATTGCCGCATAAAGCCCCGCCGGGCCCCCGCCCAAAATCTCGATGCTGGACAGCCTAACCATGCGTCCTCCCAAACTCACTCGACAGACCGAGATTAAGACGATAGATTCTTTTCCAGATTATGCAATGCTTTTTATGGAGCAGAAAATGATAACGGTACACAGCCTTGATTATCCGGTCAGTTTTGGCGATTGTGATCCCGCTGGCATCGTCTTTTATCCACACGTCTACGCATGGTTCGACCGCACCTTCCACGACTGGCTCAGGCAGTTCGGCGGTCATGGTGCGCTTTGCGAAAGGTTGGGAGCCATCGGCATTGGGCTGTTGGAGGCGAGCGCCCGGTTCCTTCGGCCGATGCGCGATGGAGACAGCCTGATCCTGACCCTTTCCCTCGAAGAATGGGGCCGCAAAACCCTGCGCCTTTCCTACGAGGGGCGCGTCGGCGGCGACATCACGGTTGTGGGCAGCGAGGTGCGAGCGCTGTTCAAACACGGCAATACCGGTATGGTCGCTGCGGAAATCGAGGCATTACGCAGCATGGTGGAAGCCAATGGCCAAGAACGATAAGGGCGAGGGACAGACGGGCGGCATCCAGTCGCTCGACGCGGCATTGCGGCTGCTCGTCGCCATGATGGAACGCCGCGGTCCGGTGTCGCTGTCGGAGTTGGCTCGCGATTGCCGCATGCCGCCCAGCAAGGTGCACCGCTACCTCGCTTCCTTCCAGCATGCGAGCCTTGTGGAGCAGGCCGGGCGCTCCGGCAAATACGACCTCGGTCCCGGCGCGGTGACGCTCGGCCTTTCGGCCCTTGCCCGGCATGACTTTGTGAACCGTGCCTCTGACGCCTTGCCCGATCTGTGCACCGAGTCGGGTCTGACCACGCTGCTCTCCGTCTGGGGAAATCAGGGCGCGACGGTGATCCGCTGGGAGCGCGCCGCCTCGCCCACGGTCACCTCCATGGGCCTCGGCACCACGCTGCCCCTGCTAAACTCCGCGACCGGCCGCGCCTTCCTCGCCTGGGCACCCCAGGCGCCGCTTCAGGCAATCCGCGACGCTGAGTTGCGTCACGCCCGCAAGAACCCGGCCATCGCCCCGGATGTGCCAGCCGACCGGGATATCGACAAGCTGGTTGAGACCATCCGCGCCAAGGGCTACGCCTCGGTGGAGGGCAAGTTCATTCCCGGCCTTGTTGCCATCGCGGCCCCGATCCTCGACTGGCAGGGAGAAGCGCAGGCGGTGGTGACCTTGATCGGCACCGACCCCTCTGTGGTTCAGCCGGGATCGGAGGCGGTCAAGCGCCTCATTGCCTTTTGCGAGGATCTTTCCTTCGCCCCCATGACAATGGCCGACGCGAAGTAGGCGAAGCGGATCTCCTCTGCATGGTCGGCTGCTCTCAAACATCGGAGCCATGGAACGCGCGCTCCAGAAGGTCACGGATGCGGGCCTCGATCAGCGGCTCGGGGTTCCAGTATGGGTTTGCCATAGCCTGGGCCACCGCAGGATCGATGCCTTCCGCGGTCATGCCGATCTCCTTGAGCGAAAGCGGTGCGCCAACGCGGCGCGCGAGGTTCTGCAAACCCTTTGCCGCGTCCCCTGCCCCGAGCGCGCGCGCTACCCTTCCAGCGGCTATTGGTGCGGCCTGCATGTTGTAGCGCATCGCATGGGGCAGGATGACGGCGTGCGTTTCCGCGTGGGGAAGATTGAACATGCCCCCCAGCGTGTGGCAGAGCTTGTGATGCAGCGCCATGCCGACAGAGCCGAGGCAGATGCCGCAGAGCCATGCGCCATAAAGCGCATCCGACCGCGCATCGAGATCGTCCGGCTTGGTTATGGTGGCGGGGAGCGAACGGGCGAGCGCTGCGATGCCTTCCTCGGCCATTAGGTCGATCACAGGGTTGCGGTCCTGCGCGTAAAGCGCCTCCACTGCATGGGCTATGGCATTGAGACCGCTGACGGCGGAGAGCTTCACCGGCAGCCCGAGCGTCAGCGAGACGTCATAGATGACCGTTTCGGGAAGCACCTTCGGGTCGCGCAGCGTGGTCTTGCGGCCATTTTCCGTCTGGCCAAGGATTGGCGTCATTTCCGAGCCAGCATAGGTAGTCGGCACCACCAGCTGCGGCAGATCGGTGCGCAGCGCAATCGCCTTGCCGAGTCCAGTCGTCGACCCGCCGCCTATGGCAACAATGCCGTCCGCTCCGCCGCGCTCGACCTCGCGCATCGCCCGCTCGGTGACATCGACGGGCGTGTGCATGGCCGCTTCCGAAAAGATGCCGGCAGCAAGCGAACCGAGGCGCTGCGCGGTATCCTCCGCCATGTCCCGCTGATGAGGCGTTGAAAGTACCAGCGCGCGCGAGATGCCGAGGCGATCCACCTCGGGGCCAAGCTTTTCGAGCGTGCCGTGGCCGAAAATGACCCTCGTGGGAAGCCCGGTATATGTGAATGGCTGCATGTCAGGCACCCGATCGTATTAGAACGAAGTCCCAATTCACGCTCCAGTAGGGTGCTGCGAGACCCGCATCTTCGCCCGTTCCGGGCTCCTCGATCCGCCGGAAATCCGCGATCAGGCTCTCCTTTACGCCGAACACCGCGTCCTGATCGATAAATTCGCAGTCCGGCGGGAAGATGTGGGTGATGAGCGGATCGTAACCCGGCGCGGTGACGATGAAATGGATATGCGCCGCGCGGTTGGGATGCCGCCCGAGCTGGCCGAGCAGTTTGCCCACCGGCCCGTCATCCGGGATGGGATAATAGCGCGGCTTGACCGAGCGGAAGCGATAGCTGCCTTGTTCGTCCGTAGTGAAGACGCCGCGCAGGTTCCAGTCCGGCTGCACGCCCTTCTGTTGCACGTCGTAAAAGCCGTCGTCATTGGTCTGCCAGATGTCGATCAGCGCGCCCTCGATCGGTTTCCCCTCTGTATCGCGAACGAAGCCGCCCACCAACAGCGGCTCGCCCTTTCCATCGAGACAGATATTGGTGCCGCGCTCGTAGCGGGGCGCCTCGGGCACGTAAAACGGTCCGAGGATCGTGTTTTCCGTCGCGCCGGACGGGCGGCGATGGTTGATCGCATCGACCAGCATGGACACGCCAAGCACGTCCGACAGCAGGATGAACTCCTGCCGCCAGTCCGTGCACATGTGGCCGGTCTTGGTCAGGATCTCGATTGCCGTCAGCCACTCCTCGTGGGTCGGTTCCACTTCCTTCACCGCCGCATGAAGATGGCGCACGATGGCGCCCATCACTTCGCGCAGGCGCGGGTCGATATCCGCGCCCATGCGAGCATTGACCACCTCCGCAGAGTTCTCCTCTGAGAAGAGCGGATATTTGCCGTCCGTCATGGTCCGCCTCCTACAGGTTGAAGAGCGCCTTTGCGTTCGTACGGCCGATCTTGGTGCGATCCGCCTCCGAAATGGTGGTGCTGTCGAACCAGTCTGCGGCGTGATCGATGTTCTCGAACGGCCAATCGGTGGAGAATAGAATGCGGCCGGAGCCGATCTCCAGCATGGCGTCAATCAGCGTCTGGGTGCGGAAGTTCCCAGAGGTAGTGATGTAGAAGTTCTCGTTGAAATAGTCCGCGATGCGCCGCCTCGCCGGATATTTCGGCGGCACCTTCACCCATGCATTGCGGTTGTCGATCCGCCACATCATGTAGGGCAGCCCCTCGCCCATGTGGCCGAGGATGATCTGCAGGCCGGGATGCTCGTCGAAGAGACCCGAACCCATCAGCCGGAGCGCGTGAACCGCCGTTTCCTGCGCGAAGGCCCAGGTGGGGCCCATCAGCCAGGGATGGCCTTCATAGATGCGGCTATCCTCTGGCAGGGGATTGCGCGGATGCAGGTAGAAAGGCACATCGAGCGCGGCGACCGTGGCCCAGAAGCTACGATATAGCGGCAGATCGTAGTAAAGCAGGTCTTTGGTGTCGTTGCGCTGGCTGAAGCCGTTGACCAGCGCGCCGACGAAGCCGAGATCCTTGACGCAGCGCTCCAGCTCGCGCGATGCCGCTTCCGGGTCCTGCAGCGGCAGGGCGGCAAAGGCGCGGAACCTGCTAGGGCGCTTTGCGCACTCCTCGGCCAGGGCATCGTTCGCGCGGCGCGAGATTTCGACTGCCTTGCCCGTATCGGGGATTGCCTGAACGGCGGGCGCGTTGAGCGACAGGACCATCATGTCGATCCCATGCCGGTCCATGAGCCTCAGGCGCGTGTCCTGGATATCGAGCAGCCTGCCTTGCAACTCCGTCCAATAGTCCCCCGGCACGAACCCGGCTGAATCCATCAACGTTTCGCGAATAGCGAAATGCTCCTCGAGCGCAATCTTGCCTTGCATGTTTCCTCCCTTGAGGTTTGTTCGAGCGCGGGTCAGTACTGACCCTTGGGTTCGAGACCGAGCATGTGCTGGCCGACCATAGTTCCGACGGCGTCCCAGTTCATGCTGATGTGTCGGCCGACCGCATTTGCGTCCCGCCAGGCGCGCTGGACGGGATTTTCCAGACCGAGTCCTGTGCCGCCGGTCGAGGCATTGAGCGCTTCGACGGCGCGCAACGCGAGGCTCACCGCGAAGGCCTGGCCACGGCGACTGACGAGGCGGTCCTCCACCGTGAACGCATTCCCTGACCCGGCCAATGCCTCGGCATTGGTGACATCGCGTAGGAGGATTTCGCGTGCGGCATCGACGCTTGCCGCCGCTTCCGCGACGCGAAGCTGAATGGTGGGAAACTCGGCCATGCGGTTGTTGCCGCCGGCCACCGCGCCGCGCGTGACGCGTGTCGAGATCGAGGCTGCATAGCTTTCGAGCGCGCCCTTGGCGGCACCCACGGCGGCGGAGGCCAGGCAGGAGGGAATGCCTGTCAGCAGAGGCATGTTGAACAAGGCCTGACCCGGGTAGACTTTGGCGCCTGGCGTCCTCCCGCTGGTGGCCTGCGGGAATGCCAGAACGCGATGCTCCGGCACCACCACATTGTCGGGCACCAGGGTCTTGGAGCCCGTGCCGGCGAGACCCACCACATTCCAGGTGTCGTCAATCGTGTATTCGTGCGCCGGAACGAGCAGAAAGGCGGGAACCGGCTTTTCCTCGCCATAAGGGGGAAGGATGGCCGCGCACAGCGACCATTGCGCATTGTCGCAGCCGCTGGCGAAGGACCAGCGCCCGTTGAGGCGATAACCGCCTTCGACGCGCTCGGCCATGGAGATGGGCGCATAGGAGCCGCAGAGCAGCGCGTCGGGATTTTCGCCCCAGACATCTTCCTGCGCCTGCTTCGGGAACATGGCGAGCAGCCATTGATGCGCCGAGAGAAGGCCCGCGACCCAGCCGGTGGAGGCGCAGGCGGCGGAAAGCTCGATATTCGCGTCGACGAGTTCAGCGAAAGGCCGCGGCGAACCGCCATAGGCCGCAGGCTTTACCGCGTCGAAATAACCGATCTCACGCAGGGCCGCGATGTTGGCCGCCGGCACCCGCCGCATGCGCTCGGTTTCCAATGCCCGCTGCCGGATGAGAGGGACTAGTTGCGCCACGCGGTCTTTAAGGCTCCCGCCGATGACGGCAACGTCCTCCCTCATGGCTTCGATAGCGCCGAGTGTCATGGGTTCCCTCCTGAAACTGATTGCGGGACTCAAGCGGCAGGCTGCGAAATGCAGTACCGCGCATTCTCGTAGAGAAGAGGCCGGGTCACATCGTCCACGAAAGCGTCGATAACCTGGCCGATAAAAAGGGTATGGGTTCCGTAGGGCACTGCGGCGACGCGCCGGCAGACCACCCGCGCATGAGCGCCCGCAAGCATGAGGACGCCAGATCCATGACGCTCCCATTCGTCCGGCTGGAACCTGTCCTCCGGCGCGACCTTGCCGCTGAATGCATCGGAAAGAGGCCGCTGCTCCTGCGTCAGTACGTTCACCGCAAAATGAGGCTGGCACAGAACCATTTCATGCAGGTAGGACCGGTTGTTGAGGCAGACGACCAGTGCTGGCGGTTCCATCGAAACAGAGGTGACGGCCGTCACCGTCATGCCGTGATCGACCCCTTCGTTACAGCCTGTGACCAATGTCACCGTGGCCGGGAATTTCCGCATCATGGCGCGAAAGCTGGTGCCAACGGTTTCGTCTGGAACGACAGTCAAGGTCATGAGACTTCCTCCTCCCAATCTGCAAGTGACAATATTTGCATTTGCAAATGTTGTCTACACAATTATCTTAAAGGAGGCGCAGGGCATCGACGAGGCGCTCGGCCGGGCGGTGGTGCATCGTCTCGCTTGCTTGCATGGCGGGGCGGCAAGCGCTAACCATGCCCCACGCAACAATTGTGAATGAAAATGACCTACCGCTTCACGAGTTCACTGCCCTACCTGCTCAACCGCGTCGGCGTCAGGATGGGCGAGCTGTTTTCGCAAAGGCTCGCAGAGCACGACCTCACCCTTCCCATGTACCGCGTCATGGCGGTTCTCCGGCAGGAAGGCCCACAGCGGCTGGGCGATCTCAGCGCCATGGTCACGGTCGAGATTTCGACCCTCTCGAGACTGGTCACGGCCATGAAGCAGGTCGGCCTGGTCTCGCGCGTGCGCCCTGAAGACAATGGCCGGACCGTCCGGATCGACCTGACCAAGGCCGGGGAGAAGCTGGTGGACGATCTCATGCCCATTGCAGCACATTTCGAAGAGGTGAGCATAAAGAGCTTCAGTGAGGACGAAGTGAACAGGATCAAGAACGCTCTGAAGCAAATTCATGAGAACCTCGAACAGATCGGCGATTCCGATTAGCCGCCACATTGACCGGCACGTGGTGCCTCTGAGGCAAAGCGTTTAAAAGGGATTTACTCGCGCCTGATATCGGTCAAGCTCAACCGCTTCGTCCGGAATGTCCTCAAAGCAGGCGCTCGTGCGCCCGGCTGCCGAAGGCGGCCCCAGTGCCTATCGACAGATGTCAGCGTGGCCTTTCGCAGATCACACACAACTGCTATCGCATGTTCGGGCCGGCGTGACGCCTCATTGATTTCACCTACCGTTGATCGAACACGCTTCGTTGTTGGGCATTGGAAATGATGGCACGGCGTGTACTTTTGGTCGGAGCGACTGGTACCTTCGGAAGCCGCCTCGCGGCACTATTAGCAAAACACGCCGAAGTGGAACTGATTCTTGCTGCGCGAGGAACCGGCGCGCTGGAGGCGTTACGAGCATCGCTCGTCGGAAACGGTGCACGCGCCAGAATTCTAGTCCGTTCTTTCGATCGGTTGCGCCCGCCGGATCTGAGCGAGCTTTCACCGTGGCTCGTCGTGGATGCTGCCGGACCATTCCAGGGAAGCGACTACCGCTTGGCGCAGGCGGCTGTCCGGCACGGCGCGCACTATGTCGATCTCGCCGATGCACGTGACTTTGTCGCAGGCTTTCCAGACGCGCTTGATGAATCTGCAAGACAAGCTGGCGTCCTCGCTGTCACCGCCGCGAGTTCGACCCCGGCCCTCTCCCAGGCGGCCCTCGATCATCTTGTCGAAGGCTGGCGAGCTATTGATGAAATCGTGGTGGCGATTTCGCCCGGCGCTCGAGCCCCGCGCGGCCTTTCAGTGATCGAGGCGATCCTGTCCTATGTCGGGCAGCCCGTTCGTGCCTTCCGCAACGGCACCTGGCAGATCGTGCGCGGCTGGTCTGGGCAACGCATGCTCTACATGCCGGGCCTTGGTTGGCGATGGGGCTCGATCTGCGAAACGCCAGACTTGGATCTTCTTGCCCGGCGCTTCCCAGTTCGAAGCACCGCGCTGTTCATGGCCGGCCTCGAGCTACCGGTGATGCACCACGGCCTCACACTGCTCAGCCTCCCGGTACATTGGGGGATCATCCGATCACTGCGGTCATTGGCTAGACCGATCCGGACAATGGCAGACGCACTGGCGGCGTTTGGCTCAGACCGCGGCGGGATGATCGTGGAAGCGATTGGTCGTGATAAGCAGGATCGGCCGATTCGCGCGCGCTGGGCGCTGGCCGCAGAAGCCAACTCAGGGCCGAACACACCGGCGGCGCCAGCGGCCGCATTAATCCGGGCATTGCTGGAGGGGCGTGAGATGACGCGAGGCGCCACGGCCTGCGTCGGCTTGCTCGATCAGCGGGACATCTTGCGCGAACTCGCGCATCTGCCGATCAGTACACGCGTCGATGACGGACTGCCTCAAAGCAACATCCTGTTCGAGCGCCTGCTCGGCAACAGGTGGGCGACGTTGCCAGCTTGTATCAAGACAGTGCATGGAGGCGAGCACCAAACGTTGTCCGGCCGCGCGGTCGCGCGCAGTGGAAAAAACGTGGTCGCCAAGGCATTGCGCTGGCTACAGGGTCTTCCTCGGACAGGTCCACACGACGTTGAAGTAATGCTGAATCAGGACAATGACGGTGAAAAGTGGGTCCGTCGCTTTGGTAACTCGAGTTTCTCCTCGCGCCTGTGCGATGCCGGACCTCTCGGACTGTTCGAAGAACGCTTCGGTCCGCTGCGATTCAAATTCGACCTCCAGCCAACGCCAAACGGAATTTCCTGGGAGTTTTGCGGTTGGAGTTTTGGCGGACTCGCACTACCGAGCCGCCTTGCACCACGCATCAGAGCTGGAGCAGAGGATACCAATGGCTTCTACCGCTTCAGGGTCGTTGTCTCCCATCGTCTGACTGGCTTGCTATTCGCTTACCGCGGGACCCTTATCGACAGGCCCCACTTCCAAGCACCGCCGGCGTGAGTCCCATGTAACTGCGGCACCCAGATCATCATTCGCAAATTCCGCTCATTCGTTCGGCCTCAACATTGCGCATATTCGTGCGACAGCCGCTGTCGGCTCAGCTTCGACATTTCGCCGATCTCATCCATCATGAACGTCGTGTAGCATCAAGGATAGCTTTTGCCATGTAGAGATCCTGGAGGGAAATGCCCGAGCTGTCGAAGACGGTGATCTCGTCCTCGTTCTGCCGGCAGATCGAAGCGGAGAATCGTTCCACAAACTACATCGACACGCCCGTGCGGGACACCGCATCTGTCGCGGCCGGCGCGATTACACGGCCTGGCCGTGGAGGCAACCGCTCAATGCATTCCTCGCCGGTTGAGCCTCAGCCCGAGTTCCAATGGATCGAACGTGATGCTCGTCCCGGCGTTCAAGGAGTTTCGTCGCTTTGACGACCAGCGGCATTTGACGCTCGCCTTGAAAGGATTCGAACTCTGGACCTCCAGCACCGCTACAGACAAACGACGTCAAATCAAAAACTAGGTTGCAGACGCGATGTCCATAAGCCGATTCCCCACGCGCTTCCCCAGCCTATGACCCGCAGTCGACATGATAGACGGTGCTTACTCATCTGGTCGCAAGTAGTACAGGTGCTTGCGGATCTCGTCTTTGAAGTCCTTTGCCAGCCGAGGTTTCGGCCCATCGACAAGCATGTCCAGAAGGAGCCTTGTTCCTGGTCGATCCCGTTTACCGTACGCCATCTGACACAGCGAATCGCTCGGCCGGTTGCTGCTGGTGCATTTGATGTGCTGAGCACGGCGGACCTAGGCTACGAAATGCGCCGATGAACGATGGTACGCCTCAAATTCGGGGCGTTCCTCCTGATCGGACAGTTCGACAGACGATGGGCTGTGCAAAGTTTGCGTTGACCGTTTTCGATGGCGAGGCGACACTGCAACCTGCAGCAAGACAGGAGGAAAATGATGGCCGAGCCAGACCCCTGGCGACACATGGCAAGCGCACCGAAAGACGGCAGTCGGATCCTCGTTACGATCCGCCCGTCCGAACAGGGGGCGGCAGAAGTTGACCTCGCGTACTGGTCGAATGGCGATCAGTTTGGTGCAGAAGGTTGGCGCGCCTCTGACTCCTCGCCGGGGCGCATCATCGAATACGCCGAGCCCGAATTGAAGTGCTGGATGCCGATGCCCTCGGCCAATGTCGATCGCACCTCGCTGCCCTCACCCTGGGAAGGCGAAGACGAGCGAGAGCTCGACGGGTCAGGGATTTAAGAACTCGCGCCGCCATGTTGCGTGGATGGGACGCAGCGAGTGGCAAGATCCGCGCAACGACTGTGCACCCCGGCGACCCTGGAACTCACGGATCGTCCAACAAAATCGATTTTATCTTCGGAACGGCATGAACTTCTTCGGTTAAGCGGACTTCGAGGGCCAGCGCAGATCGTTCATTGGCTGTCCGTAACAATTGCTCTCATAAGTAAACCTTCCCGTGTAAAGCTGCCGGACGACTATCCTATGACAGCTCCGGCCAATGCCCACCAGCGCGCCGAACTCGCACGCGCGTCCGGGCGGCGCCGAGAGAGGCTGCTGCTGCGCCCCAGCCTCGCAAGAAGATCGGCCTGAAGTTCCGTTGAGGGCTTCTCCGTCCTGCTTAGGCCAGCGGCGCACCCCGTCATCCGTATCGAAATCCCGCCAAAAACTGAACGTCAGGCCGAGCCCGGTGCTATGGCCGCAGGACATTTCGTCTGCGGCCATTGCACATCGGACCGGCGGGAGCCAGCGACGCCTGCAAAAATCTGCTTTATCCGGTTCGGATTGCGAGAACTCCTTTGGGGGACTTCACGCTTTGAAATGAACGGTCACTTAAAATGACTTCCTATTACGGCCCTTTACGGTCATGTGGATTATCCAAGCTCGTGTGAGCCATCGATCGACGACTAACGGACCAAAGAGCTGATTGCATGGAAAACCCGGTCTCATTGAACCGCATCGCCGAAAACAAAGTCTTTCGTAAAGGTGATGTTTTCGTCCTCTTCGGCGAACTATTCGGGCGCGGCTATGCGACTGGCTTGCTCGAAGAAGCCCGGCGGGCTGGAATGGAGATCGTGGGAATCACGGTTGGGCGGCGCGACGAGAACAACGCGCTGCGGCCCCTGGACGCCGAGGAACTCTTTGCCGCCGAGGCCCGATTGGGCGGCAGAATTATCAACATCCCTCTTATGGCCGGCTTCGATCTCGACGCTCCGGCAGGGGGCCCCACTCCGACGGATCTCCTCGCAGCCATGACGCTGGAGAGCTGGGAACAGGACACGCTCGATTGGGACTACATCAAACAGTGCCGGGACATCGCCACCGCACGGTTCACGAATTCGCTTTCGCAGGTCATGGCCGTTCTCGACGGAATGATTGCCGACGGCCGCAATGTCTTCTTCGCCCACACAATGGCCGGCGGCATCCCGAAGGCTAAAGTTTTCCTGGTCGTCGCCAACCGAATCTACAAGGGACGCGGTCCCCGCCACATGTCGTCGCAAGCCCTGCTCGACAGCGACATGGGCAAGCTCATCCTGCAGAACTTCGACGAAGTCTCCGCAATCACCTTTCAACATCTTATCGACTTCAGCGCAGCGATCCGTGAGCGCGTGGAGGCGTCGGGTGGTCAGGCCCGGTATACCGCCTACGGTTACCATGGAACCGCAGTCCTGATTGACGGGAGTTATCGCTGGCAGACCTACACCAACTACACCCAAGGCTACGCTAAGATGCGGCTCGAATGTATCGCGCAAGATGCCTGGGCAGCGGGTGTCAAGGCAACCGTCTATAACTGTCCCGAGATCCGAACCAACTCGTCCGACGTATTTACGGGTATCGAGCTTCCGCTGATACCGCTGCTGCTCGCCTTGAGGAAAGAGAACGGTGGACAGTGGGCAGAGGACCAATGGCAGGCATGCCAGCAGCTTCTGGCAGACGGCTTCACGATGAAGGATGTTTTCCAGAAAATTACCGAAATGCAGGCCAACGAGGTCATGCGTCCGTTTTACGATTTCTCGGCGTGGCCCATGGCAAACAGCCAAGCACAGTCCGATCTGACCATCGGCACGTCCAACGAGATCACGCAGATGCATCGGGACAGCAAGGCGATGATAAGCGACCTCCTGAGTGCTCTCGTGGTCGAGGCGACGGGGCAGCTCATTTTTGGCGAGTCGTCAGATCCCTCCGGTCCCATCCAGTGGCTCAATCACGATATCGTGGCGCGCCGACTTAACGCTTCCCACCGGCAATGGAAGTCTCCCGTGCCGTTGATCGAGCAAAGGGCGAACGATTCTCACGTTGAGTTGGCCTGACAGCTTCCCGATGTAGCTTGGAAGTTGGTTCCTCTTAGGGCCAAAGGGATACGAGAGTCTTGTAGCAGGCGGTAGAGACAACGGTGTAGTTCCCGCACCCTTCGTCCCTTCTCGGGGGCAAGCCGATGCGGTTGACAGACTCTAAGCGGTCGCTCGCCTAGCGAGCAGAACCGCCGTCTGCCCCCGGATCGGACATTCAGGGGCTCTAATTCGTTGCCGGAAAGCGGACGACTACTGCCTCGGTGACGCTCCATCACACCACACCCTTGCCGTCCGACAGTGCTGTCAGCGCGGTTTGGCGCAGAACATTGCGACTCGGCTGACTAGTCGGATGACTTGGTCGCGCCATTGACACCGGCTGTCTCGCGAAGCACCCGTTGGGCCGATTGCAGATCCGATGTCGCGAATCCCTCCGTAAACTTGCCGCAGAGGGGCGCAAGCAGGTGATGAGCGTCGCCGAACCGGTTCTGCACGATCCATAGTCGGGCTAGGCTCGTCGCCGCGCGCAACTCCCACAAGTCAGCGCTTTGCCCTCGCGCTATCTCGGCCGCGTGCCGGAGTCGTGCTTCCGCCTCGGCACGATCAAACGCGGGCAGCTTCAGCATCAGTTCGCCCGTCAGCCGATGCAATTCCGCCTCGAACCACCGCTCGCCCGTTGCGTCCGCTCGGTCCAGCGCGTCGGTCAGCAAATCCAATCCTCGCTTTGCTCCCCCGGCATGCGTCTCGAGGCGCGCGAGCAAGCTCAAAAAGAATGGAACCAGGAATCTCGCTCCAGTCATCTGCCACGACGCCAAACCCTCTCGAACCTGTATGAGGGCCGCCCGTAATTCACCCGCCTCTGCTACCGTCCAGCCTCGAACTATTGCACCTGCGCCGAGGAAGTGGGGAGAGCCCTGCGCTCTTGCGAGCGAGATCAGTGAATCCGCCCGGTCTCGTGCTTCTCGCCAGTCGCCCCGAAGCTGCGACAGGATGCAGCCGTAAAGCAGGGCGTAACCGAGCGTGTTGCGGTGGGAAAGTTCCCTTGCGTCCGCCAATGCCTCGTTACTCCTGGCCTGGGCCTGCTCGGGATACCCAAGAGTGAAGAGGGTCCAAGAGAGGACCGACAGTCCCGCCACCCGAGGGTCCTGGGCGAACAGGAATGCGAGGGAGCGGTGTTGCTGCGGGTCATAAAGGGCGAGCGACCGTTCCAGATATTCACGGGCTGTAGCGATCTCGCCGCGAAGGAAGGCATCGGTTCCGGCAATGCGATTACCGACGGTCTCACCGGACGCCTCCCGTTCTTCCTTCGCGCGCCGGAGCAGCTCCTCTCCGGCCTTCCTCCCCGCCTCCAGTTCAGCGCGCACGACGTGGAAGACCCACTCCCCGTAGAGGACAGGGAAGAGCCTGCCTTTATCCCCGATCCGCTCGCATAATTCACGTGCTCGCGCGTTGGCCCGACCGACCTCTGGCGCTGCCCAACCCTTGGCAGTCATCAGTGCAACGCTGAGAGCGACCTGCAATTCGAGTTCCTGCCGCCATCGCGCAGCATCATCCGGCAGTCCTTCAAGCAGCTCCAGCCCTCGTGTCAGATGGGTAATCGCTTCGGCCGTTGCCGAGCGCGCAATCTCTGCTTGCCCGGCCTTGAGCCAGTAATTGACGGCAGGTTCCAGCCGCCCCGCCTCCGCATAGTGCCGGGCCAGAAGCTCGGGCTGCGTCTGGACCGTTTCGGGGAAGCGTTGCTCGATCGCAGTGGCTATCGCCGCGTGCAACCGTTGTCGTTTCGTGCGCACAAGGGTCGCGTAGGCGGCGTCGCGTACGAGCGCGTGCTTGAAGCTGTAGGTCACCTGCGGCGGGGTCCCGTGGCGGAACACCAATCCCGAAGCAACGAGGTCGTCCAGTGCTTCCTCCACCTCGCTCGTCTGCAACGGCGCGGCGGTCACGAGCAACTCATGCGAGAATTCCCGACCGATTGCTGCCGCAACCTGCGCTACCTCCCTGGCGGACGCAAGTCGGTCGAGCCGGGCCAATAACGATTCCTGAAGCGTAGCTGGAATTGCCATTGCCGACAGGGGACTCGCGAGAGCGTAGTGATCGCCCTCGTCTTTAAGCAAGTTGGTCTCCAATATGGCGCGCGTCAGCTCCTCAACGAAGAGCGGCACGCCGTCTGTCTGTCCGACGATCTGGTTGAGCACTTCGGCAGGCAGAGCCCTGCCGCCGGTCAGGCTCTCGACCATATCTGCGCCTTGCCGGCGGCTCAAACGACTAAGCGTCAATGCCGTGACATGGGGATAGCGCATCCACGGTGGGAGAGACTCGGAGCGGAATGTGATGAGCACCAGCACTGGCGAGTCTTGCACGCGGTCAACAACAAGATCCAGCAGTTCCATCGACGTCGGATCTGCCCAATGCACGTCCTCGTAGACTGCCAGGACGGGCCGACGTGCCGCGAGCCCCATAAGCTGATCGACGAGTACCTCCAGCGTCCGCTTCTTCTGCCGGTGTGGGCTCAACTCCAACGGCAGATAGCGACCGTCCGCAGGAACCGACAGCAACGCCGCGAGCAGTGGGGCCGCGTGGGCGACGTCTTCGGTCGATTGCGTGAGCAGCGCCTCGAGCTTGCTCAGTTTCATTGCCGGGGGATCGTCCGCAGCGAAGCCAGATGCCCGCTCCAGAAGGCGGATGACCGGATGAAGCGGACTGCTCTGATGATAGGGCGAGCAGTAGTGACTTACGGTGGTATGCGGCTCACCTTCCAAACGCCGACGCAGGGCACGAACAAGGCGCGACTTGCCGATGCCGGCCTCGCCCGCTAGCAACACCACGCAACCTTCCCCCCTTTTGACCGCTTCCCAGCGCTTAAGCAGGAGTCCTATCTCGTGCTCGCGACCGACGAGCGGGGTCAGGCTCGCCCCGTGCAGGGCTTCGAAACGGCTCTCCGCAGAGCTTTCACCGAGCACGCGCCAAGCGGGTACTGAAGCAGGAAAGCCCTTCAACGGGTGGAAACTGAGCTCGGCGAGATCGAACAGACCGCCGATCAGCTGTCGGGTGGTGGATGCCACCACCACCGTTCCCGGCTCGGCGACACTTTGCAGTCGTGCCGCTAAATTGGGCGTCTCGCCGATTACCGTCTCCTCACGCGCAGCACCTTCGCCGATCAGTTCGCCGACAACCACCAAGCCGGTCGCGATGCCGACGCGAGCTTGCAGCGCCTCCCCATGCGGTGGTTGCAGGTTCCCCACCGCGTCGATGGCTGCAAGCCCCGCTCGCACCGCTCGTTCTGCCTCATTCTCGTGAGCGCGCGGATAGCCAAAGTAAGCGAGCACGCCATCGCCCATGTACTTCGCAACATGGCCCTCGAGCCGAGCAATAGCGCCCGCCACTGCACCCTGGTAGCCTCGTAGCAGGTCGCTCATCTCCTCTGGATCCAGTCGTGAGGAAAGCCTGGTCGAGTCGACAAGGTCGACGAACATCACGGTGAGCTGGCGGCGCTCCGGCTCAGGGAGAATTACAGGTGTCCCGGCAATCCCCGCTGGGCCGCTCGGCTGTTGAGCGACCTCACGCAGTGCGGCGATAGCAGCAAGCAGCTTACGACGGTGCCCTACTGAAGCGACGCCAAGCCCAATCAGGTCCTCGACCGTAAGATCTCTTAGGACTTCAGGATCGATGTCGTTCTGGCGGAACGCTTCTTCGTACTGTCCCAGCCCTTGATCACGCAGCCAGGCACCGACGTCCATGGCTCCTCCTCCGTCTGCTCGGAGTACAAGGTTCTGCAGCATACTCCAGAAATCTCTAAGCCGCACGACCCCAAGCAAATGACCATGGCCTGCGTCGTCTAGTCGTCGATCACCAGGCTCGAGCAATTGCTCCCGTGGAATTGGCAGCCAACGAAGTCCCTAAAGATCAGGCTGCCTAACCTGCGACCCCTGATCTCATATGCGTTTCGCAGCAACTTTCCCGCAACGCAGCAATTCCGCCCGATCTCCGCCTGTGCTACGAAGGGGGAACTGGCGTTCGCCGGCATTCCGAGAGAAACGAGGCCCTATGGCGGCACGCCAGCGCATCATTCCCGTTCGACGCGAATATAACCGCTGGGTCGCCAACCAGACGCTCGAAGACTACGCGCTGCGCTTCACCGCCAAGGGCGCGCGCCGCTTTTCCTCCGAGCGCATCTCGCAGACGGCGATCGGCGCCATCTCCTTTCTGGCGCTGGAGGCGATCGGCGGCGCCATCACCATGTCCTACGGCACCACCAATGCGATCGTCGCGATCCTGGTGGCCAGCCTGATGATCCTCCTGGTCGGCCTGCCGATCAGCCGCTACGCCATTCGCTACGGGGTGGACATCGACCTCCTGACGCGCGGCGCGAGCTTCGGCTATATCGGCTCCACCATCACCTCGCTCATCTATGCGAGCTTCACCTTCATCCTCTTTGCGATCGAGGCCTCGATCATGTCGGGCGCGCTGGAGCTCGCGCTCGGCATACCGCTCTGGATCGGTTACATCGTCAGCGCCGTCGTGGTGATCCCGCTGGTGACGCACGGCGTTCGGCTGATCAGCAAGTTCCAGCTTGTCACCCAGCCTTTCTGGATCGTGCTCAACATCCTGCCCTTCGCCTTCATCGCGCTTGCCGATTGGGAGAAGGTAGGCCTCTGGCTATCCTATGCCGGCCTCCAGCATGCGTCCGGCCCCGTGGGCACCCTCGCCCCCTTCGACCTCCTCGAATTCGGCGCGGCATCCGCCGTCATTTTCGCCCTCATGGCGCAGATCGGCGAACAGGTGGACTTCCTGCGCTTCCTGCCGCCGGACGGCCAGCGCAAGCTGCATCATCGGATCGCCGTCTTCCTCGCCGGCTCCGGCTGGGTCGTCCTCGGTGCCCCGAAGCTTCTCGCCGGCTCGTTTCTCGTCGTCCTGGCGCTCAGTGCCGGCGTGCCCTCGACCCGCGCCGCCGATCCGGCGCAGATGTATTACACCGCCTTCGGCTACATCTTTCCGTCGGAAACGGCGGCCCTGCTCCTGATGGTCGCCTTCGTCGTCGTCTCGCAGCTGAAGATCAACGTGATGAACGCCTATGCCGGGTCGCTCGCCTGGTCGAACTTCTTCTCGCGATTGACCCACAGCCATCCCGGCCGCGTCATCTGGCTCGTCTTCAACGTGGCGATCGCGCTGCTCCTGATGGAGCTCGGCATCTACCGCCTGCTCGAGGAGACGCTCGGCATCTTCTCGATCATCGCCATGGCCTGGCTCTGCGCGATCTCCGCCGACCTCTTCATCAACAAGCCGCTGGGCCTGGCACCCCCCGGCATCGAGTTCAAGCGCGCCCATCTCTACGACATCAATCCCGTCGGCATCGGCACGATGGGCATTTCGGCGCTTCTCGCACTCGTCGCGCATTTCGGGGCGCTCGGGGCGACCGCCGCCTCGCTTGCGCCCTATATCGCGCTTGTTGCCGCCTTCGTCGTCTCGCCGCTGCTTGCCTGGTGGACGGACGGCAAATTCTATCTCGCCCGCAAGCCCCGAAAGAGCTGGTTTCGCGAAAGCGAAATCACCTGCTCGATCTGCGAGCACCCGTTCGAGCCGGAGGACATGGCCTGGTGCCCGGCCTATGCGGCGCCGATCTGTTCGCTCTGCTGCTCGCTCGACAGCCGCTGCCACGACATGTGCAAGCCGAAGGCACGGCTGAACACGCAAGTCGCGACCGTCGCGAAATCGCTGCTGCCGGAGCCGGTCGTCGCCAGGCTCGCCACCCGGCTCGGCCGCTACGCGATCTCCGCCATCCTGTCGATCACCGGCATCGGCGTCATTCTGGCGATGATCGCCCACCAGACGACCGCCGCCCTGCCCGAGACCGCCGAAGTCGTGGAGCGGACGATCGCGATCGTCTTCTTCGTCTTTTCGATCGTCGCCGGCGTCGTCTCCTGGTTTTACGTGCTCGCCCATGACAGCCGTGTGGTGGCCGAGGAAGAATCCTCGCGACAGAACACGCTTCTCCTGAAAGAGATCGCCGCCCACAAGAAGACCGATGCGGCGCTCCAGAACGCCAAGGAGGCGGCGGAAGCGGCGAACCGCGCCAAGAGCCGTTATGTCGTGGGCTTGAGCCACGAGCTGCGCACGCCGCTGAACGCGGTCCTCGGCTATGCCCAGATCCTCGAGCGCGACGAGACGATCCCGCCCTCCCGCCACGGGGCGATCAAGGCGATCAGGCGTAGCGCCGACCACCTCTCCGGCCTGATCGACGGCTTGCTCGACATTTCCAAGATCGAGGCCGGCAAGCTGCAGGTCTATTCGAACGAAATCAACATCCACGATTTCCTCGATCAGATCGTCGACATGTTCCGCCCGCAGGCGCAGGCCAAGGGCGTCGCCTTCGAGCACAACCGGACCCCGTCACTGCCGCAATATGTACGCACCGACGACAAGCGGCTCAGGCAGATCCTCGTCAACCTGCTATCGAACGCCCTGAAATTCACCGATCAGGGCCGCATCCGCTTCGACGTCGCCTATCGCAGCCAGGTGGCGAGTTTCACCATCGAGGACAGCGGCCGCGGCATCAGCGACAAGGACCTGCCGAAGATCTTCGAACCCTTCCAGCGCGGCGATGCGGAGTATCGACAGCCGGGGCTTGGCCTGGGCCTGACAATCACCCGCCTGCTCACCCAGACGCTCGGGGGCGAAATTTCCGTCGTGAGCGAGAAGGACAAGGGCACGACCTTCAAGGTGCGGCTGATGCTTTCGGCCGTCGACCGGCCGGCGGCGCTGAAGGATCCGGTGCGCAGGATCAGGTCCTATAAGGGCCCGCGCCGGACCATTCTGGTCGTCGACGACAATCAGGACCACCGCGACCTCATGCGCGAAATTCTGGTGCCTCTCGATTTCACAGTACTTCCGGCGGCAAGCGGCGCCGAGTGCCTGGCGCTCGTCGAAGCCACGAAGCCCGACCTGTTCCTGATCGACATCTCCATGCCCGGCATGAATGGCTGGGAGCTGGTGACCCGGCTCAGGGAAGCCGGCCAGACGGCGCCGGCGATCATGCTTTCGGCCAATATCGGCGACGGCTCGGCGGCCGGCGCCTTCGGCCATAACGATACGCTTGCCAAACCCTTCGGCGTGCGCCAGCTCACCGACAAGCTGGCGATCCACCTCAAGCTCGACTGGATCTACGAAGGCGATGGGAAGAGTATGCCGGACCCGGGCAAGACCGGCGCGGTGAAGAGCCCCGGCGAGCATCACGTGAAGGAATTGATCCAGCTCGGCGAAATCGGCTACGTCAGAGGTATCGAGGCGAAACTGACGGAGATTGCCCTGAACCCCGAGAGCCAGCCCTTTTCCGAGGCCGTGCGCGCCTATATCCAGGCATTCGACCTCACCGGCTACGACGCCTTCCTGAAACGGATGCTGCCCGAGGAGGCAAATAGCCGTGGTTGACGCGAACCCGCGCGACATCGTCCTGCTTGTGGACGATTCCCCCGAAGCGCTCGGCTTCCTGACCGAAGCGCTGGAGCAGTCCGGCTTCTCGGTGTTGATCGCCACCTCCGGCAATGCGGCGCTCAATATTGCCGACCGCATCACCCCCGATATCATCCTGCTCGATGCGGTGATGCCCGGCATGGATGGATTCGAAGCCTGCATACGGCTGAAGGCGAATGCCTCCGTTGCCCAGGTGCCCGTGGTCTTCATGACGGGGCTCACCGAGACGGAGCATGTCGTGCGCGCGCTTGAAGCGGGGGGCGTCGACTATCTTACGAAGCCGATCAATATCGACGAGCTGCGCGCCCGCATCCGCGTCCATCTTTCGAACGCCCGCTCCGCCCAAAGCGCCAGGGTTGCGCTCGATGCCGCCGGGCGGCATCTCCTCGCCGTGCGCGGCGACGGCACCGTGTGCTGGTCGACGCCGCAGGCGACCCGCCTCGTCAACGCCGCCACCGGCAGCGACGATGGCGTCACCGTCGTCGCCGGCCGCATCGCCGCGTGGATGCGGGATCGCGAAGGACCGGCCGGCGAGAGGCACGGCAGCTTCGCGCTGCAGCAGGCGGGCCAGACCGGCCTGCAGATTTCGTATCTCGGCGCCATCGGCGCCAATGAATATCTGTTTCGGCTCACGGCCGAGAACGGCATGAGCGACGAGGAGATGCTGCGCCAGCATTTCCATTTGACCCAACGAGAATCCGAGGTGCTGCTCTGGATCGCCAAGGGCAAATCCAACCGCGACATCGGCGATATCCTGGGATTGAGCGCCCGCACGGTCACCAAGCATCTGGAGCAGATCTATGTGAAGCTCGGCGTCGAGAACCGGGCATCCGCCGCCGTCAAGGCGACCCAGGTGCTGCACGGGATCTGACGGCAAAAAAGGACGCGATCCGGAAGACCGGACCGCGCCAAACCGCACTTGTCGTGCGGGCCCTGGGAGGCATTACTCCGCTGGCTGAACGACCGCAGGAATGGTTTCGACCGGCGCGTCGGCCGCAAGCACGCTCGCAAGCTGCGCCTGATCAAGCTCGCCTTCCCACTTCGCCACTACCAGCGTAGCAACTGCATTACCGATAAAATTGGTAATTGCGCGGCATTCCGACATGAAACGGTCGATTCCGAGGATCAGCGCCATGCCCGCGACGGGAACGGACGGAACGACCGAGAGCGTTGCCGCCAGGGTGATGAAGCCGGCGCCGGTGATGCCGGCAGCCCCCTTGGAGCTCAGCATGGCGACGAGCAGGAGCAGGATCTGGTCGCCAAAGGTCAGCGTCGTGTCGGTTGCCTGGGCGACGAAGAGCGCCGCAAGCGTCATGTAAATGTTGGTGCCGTCGAGGTTGAAAGAATAGCCCGTCGGAATGACGAGGCCGACGACCGAGCGCTTGCAGCCGGCCTTCTCCATCTTGTTCATGAGCCCCGGAAGTGCGGCTTCCGACGAGGAGGTACCAAGCACGAGCAACAGCTCTTCCTTGATATAACGGATGAGCGAGACGATCGAGAAGCCGTTGTAACGGGCGACCGCGCCGAGCACGATGAAAACGAACAGAAACGAGGTCAGATAGAAGGTGCCGATCAGCATCGCGAGGTTGGCGATCGAGGCAAGGCCGTACTTGCCGATGGTAAAGGCCATGGCGCCGAAGGCGCCGATTGGCGCGGCCTTCATGAGGATCGCCACGAGCCGGAAGATCGGCAGCGTCAGCGCCTGCAGGAAATCGACGACCGGCTCGGCCTTCTTGCCCACCATCGCCAGCGAAATGCCGAAGAGCACCGAGATGAACAGCACCTGCAGGATGTCGCCTTCAGCGAAGGCGCCGACAAGCGTCGAAGGGATGACGTTCATCAGGAAGCCGGTGATCGACTGTTCATGCGCCTTTTCCGCATAGCCGGTGACCGCCTTGGCATCGAGCGAGGCCGGATCGATATGCATGCCCGCACCCGGCTGCACCACATTCGCGACCGCGAGGCCGACGACGAGCGCCAAAGTCGAGAAGGTCAGGAAGTAGATCATCGCCTTGCCGGCGACGCGGCCGACCTTGGCGAGATCGGTCATGCCTGCGATCCCCGTCGCGACCGTCAGGAAGATCACCGGTGCGATGATCATCTTCACGAGCTTGATGAAAGCATCGCCGAGCGGCTTCAGCTCGGTACCGATATCCGGATAGAAATGCCCGAGCAGGATGCCCGCGGCGATCGCCGCCAGAACCTGGACATAGAGATGGCGATAAAAGGGTGTCTTGCCGCGGATCTCCGCGGAATGCTCAATGATCATCACGATATCCTCCACAGGGGGCGCGCGCCCAGTCCGGCAATCGCCGGGCCTCCCGGGCCGCATTTCCGAAAACCGACAGCGGCGGCTGTCATGTGAAGCTGGTGAGCAATGGTCGTGCCAAGTTAGCCGCGGTGGCGATAAACCTCTGGGATCCTGATGTTTTTTCAAATCCTTGCCACGCAGCGCGTATTCATTTGTGCGGAAATCCGCACGAGCCGACTGGCGGAGTGAGCGAAAACATGCACAATGTCGCCATGGTCGGATTTCCCGCACGCATGGAAGACCTGCACAGGCTTCGCCGGAAGGCGCGGCAGGCATGGCTGGTCTTCGCCGCGTTGGCATTCGCCATTCTCGTCGCCGGCATTCTGCTCTCCGGCGAGTACGGCCGGACGGGGGCGCTTGCGGCTATCGACGCGCAAAGCCGCATTGACGCTAGCCTGAAGGCGTCGCTCCTGAGAGCGGTCATCGAGCGGCAGCGCGCGCTTCCACTCGTCCTCGCCGACGACGCGGCCATTCGCGACGCCCTCCTCTCCCTCGACGAGCAATCGCTCGACCGGATCAATCGCAAGCTCGAAAGCCTTGCGGCAAGTGCTGAAGCTGCGGTCATCTACCTGATGCGGCCGGATGGTGTCGCCGTCGCCGCCAGCAACTGGCGGGAACCGACGAGTTTCGTCGGCAGCAACTACGCCTTCCGCGACTATTTCCGGCTGGCAATGCGAGACGGCAAGGCCGAGCATTTCGCCCTGGGCACGGTGAGCAGGCAGCCCGGCCTCTACATTTCCCGACGGGTCGACGGGCCGGACGGCCCGCTCGGCGTGATCGTCGCCAAGGTCGAGTTCGACGGTCTCGAAGCCGACTGGCGCGTCTCGGACAAGCCGACCTATGTCACCGACCGCCACGGCGTCGTCTTGATCACCAGCCTGCCGTCCTGGCGCTTCATGACGACGAAGCCGCTTGCCGAGGATCGCCTCGCCGCCATTCGCGAAAGCCTGCAATTCGGCGATGCGCCCCTGCTGCCGCTGCCCTTCGAGCAGGTGGAGGCAAGGCCCGACGGCTCCTCCACGCTGGAAGCCCTGCTGCCCGGCCGCGGCGCGCAAGCCTTCCTGCGCGTCGAGACGATGGTGCCGTCGACGAACTGGCGGCTCGCGCTGCTATCGCCGATCACGGCCCCGCTTGCAGCGGGCGCGCGCGAAGCGCAGCTGATGATGCTTGCGGCGCTGGTGCCGCTCCTTGCACTCGCCGCCTTCCTGCTGCGCCGCCGCCAGGTGATCACCATCCGTTCGGCGGCCGAGCGGCTGAGGGCCAGCGAACTCGAAGCGAAGGTGGAGGAACGAACGCGCGACCTGCGCATGGCCCGCGACCGCCTCGAGACCGAGATCGCCGATCATCGCCAGACAACGGAGAAGCTACAGGCCGTGCAGCAGGATCTCGTGCAGGCGAACCGACTGGCAATCCTCGGCCAGGTCGCCGCCGGCGTCGCCCATGAGATCAATCAGCCGGTCGCCACGATTCGTGCCTATGCCGACAATGCCCGCACCTTTCTCGATCGCGGCCAGAGCGCGACAGCGGCGGAGAACATGGAGAGCATTGCCGAACTCACCGAACGGGTCGGCGCCATCACGGAGGAGCTGCGCCGCTTTGCACGCAAGGGCCATTTTGCCGCCGAACCGACGGCGATGAAGGATGTCATCGAGGGCGCGCTCATGCTCCTGCGCAGCCGCTTTGCCGGGCGCATGGACGCGATCCGGATCGCGCTCCCGCCAGACGATTTGAAGGCGCACGGCAATCGGATCCGCCTGGAACAGGTGTTGATCAACCTGCTTCAGAATGCACTCGAAGCCATCGGCGGGAACGACGGCGGCGAAATCCGGCTGCGCTGCGAGGAGACGGCGGCCGGCATCGCCCTTACCGTCGCCGACAATGGCCCCGGCATCCCGGCCGATATTCGCGACGAGCTGTTCACACCCTTCAACACCTCTAAGGAGGAGGGCCTCGGCCTGGGCCTCGCAATCTCCAAGGAGATCGTATCCGACTATGGCGGCACGATCGACGTCACGAGCGGCGCTTCCGGAACGACATTCATCGTCCACTTGCAGAAGGCCGACGCGCGATGAGCCGCACCGTGTTCCTGATCGACGACGACCGTGACCTGCGCAAGGCGATGCAGCAGACATTGGAACTCGCCGGCTTCGCAGTGTCGTCCTTCTCAAACGCGACCGAGGCGCTCGCGGTTCTCGACCCCGACTTCGATGGCGTCGTCATCAGCGATATCCGCATGCCGGGCATGGACGGGCTCGCCTTCTTCGCCAAAATATCCAGTCTCGACCCGGACCTGCCGGTCATCCTTGTGACCGGCCACGGCGACATACCGATGGCGGTGCAGGCGATTCAGGACGGCGCCTATGACTTCATCGCCAAGCCCTTCGCCGCCGACCGGCTGGTGCAGAGTGCCCGCCGCGCCGATGAGAAGCGCCAGCTGGTGATGGAAAACCGGAGGCTGCGCCGGGCGGCGGAGGCCGCCTCCGACAACCTGCCGCTGATCGGCCAGACGCCGGCGATGGAACGGCTGCGCCAGACGCTGAAGCACATCGCCGATACCGATGTCGACGTGCTCGTCGCCGGTGAAACAGGCAGCGGCAAGGAAGTCGTGGCCACGCTCCTGCACCAATGGAGCCGGCGCAGGACCGGCAATTTCGTGGCGCTCAATTGCGGCGCCCTGCCGGAGACGGTGATCGAGAGCGAACTCTTCGGCCACGAGGCAGGCGCATTCACCGGCGCCCTGAAGAGGCGCGTCGGCCGGATCGAGCATGCGAGCGGCGGCACGCTCTTCCTCGACGAGATCGAGGCGATGCCGCCGGCGACCCAGGTCAAGATGCTGCGCGTTCTGGAAGCGCGCGAGATCACGCCGCTCGGCACCAACACCGTTCGGCCGGTCGACATCCGCGTCGTCGCCGCCGCCAAGATCGACCTCGGCGATCCGGCCGAGCGCGGCGATTTCCGCGAGGACCTCTATTATCGGCTGAACGTCGTCACGATATCGATTCCGCCGTTGCGTGAACGCCGCAACGACATCCCGCTGCTCTTCTCGCATTTCCTGAAACGCGCCGCCGGACGCTTCGGCCGCGACGTGCCGGCAATCTCGGCCGCCGTCCGCGACCACCTGATGTCACACCCCTGGCCCGGCAATGTGCGCGAACTCTCGCATTTCGCCGAACGAATGGCTTTGGGCGTCGCGGAAATACCCGTCCGGAAACCTGCCGTCCCGACAAACGGCGGCACGCTGCCCGAACGGCTGGAGCGCTACGAGGCGGACATTCTCAGGCAGGCGCTGACAGTAAACAATGGTGACGTCAAGGAGACCCTGCAGGCCCTCGGAATTCCCCGCAAGACCTTCTACGACAAGCTCCAGCGCCACGGCATAAACCGTGCGGACTATGTCGGGAAGAGCAACACCGCGAAGAAGGAGGGGGAATAACGGGTCTCCTCATGTCGGCCCTAAACCCCCGGCAAACCTCCATCTAGGACTGCAGCGGCGCGACGATTGCCGTCGTCCTCACGTCGGCCCGGGCTCCATCGTTTCCGCCCTCGGTTTGATGCGGGCGGGGCCAATGGGGCCGACCGGCAGTTTCGACAGCGACCGCTTGGTCACCCGGCCGTCGGCAATGGCGAGCACGCTGTCGTAAAACTCCTCGCCCTTTAGGGACTTCGGCGGCACAGCGTCATGCATGATGCTGATCACGGTTGCGCCGGGGCACGCATCCTTGATCGCCTGATGGAAGGCGAGCGTCGCCTCGCCGTCCAGCGCGCTGGTCGGTTCGTCGAGGAAAAGCAGTCCCGGACGCTGCAGGAGGATGCGCGCAAGCACGAGCTTCTGCTTCTGCCCGCCGGAAAGGAGCTGGTCCCAGCTTTGCGTGCCGCGCCCCTCCTCGGCGAGATCGCCAGCGAACTCGGCAAGGCCGGCCCTGGAAAGGGCTACGGCGGCTCGCCGGTCCGTAAAGGCTTCGCCCGGTTCGGGCAGGCATATCAGTTCCTTCAGCGATATCGGCGGAAGCTTCACATCCTGCGCGGCAAAGAGCGTGCGCACGTTCCTTGGCAGGGCGACTGTGCCGCGGCCGTGCGGCCAAAGACCATTGATCGCCTTGAGCAGGGACGACTTGCCGCTGCCCGATTTGCCGACGAGAAGCGCCCATTCGCCAGGACTGACGTGGAGAAAGCCGGTCGTGATGAAGGGCAGGTCCTGGCCCGGGTGCATCAGTTCGAGGCGGCGGATCGTCAGGCCGAACTCGGGATCTTGCGATACCCGGTGCAGCTCCGCATGGCCCGTTCGGGCATAGAAGGCGCGCGGCTGCTGAACGTCCTCGATCGCATTGGCCAGATCGGTGACGCGGCGCGCGTTCGCTCTGAGCCTCGCTATGTCGGGCATGACGTGGATGAACCAGGAGCAATCATTGATGATCGCATTGGCAAGCTCCGCTCCGGTGACATAGCCCTGCAGCGTTACCTTGCCCTCGACATAGGGAAGCAGACCGGGAGCATAGGCGACGATGCGCTGGCCGAAGAAATTGTAGACGAGCTCGAAGCCCAAATAGCACGCCGTCAGTATGTTCAGGTTCGACCAGGTCTGGTCGATGTCGCGATAGCGCCGCCTGTGGATGCGTTTCTGCACCCGTTCCCCGTGCGAGGCCGCGATGTGGAAGCTGCGATGGAGAAGCGTCGTCAGTTCACGGCGATAGCTGCCCTCGGCCCATTGCATTCGGACGTCCAGCCGCTGCTGGATCGCACCGAGCTTGACCGCGATATAGGTGTTCAAGGGAACATAGGCGGCGACGGCGAAGAGCGTCAGAAAGGCACTGCCATAGCTGCCGAGAAATTCCAGTCCGCTGACCTCGGTGGAGGTCTCGATGATCCTGCCGCCGACGAAGTAGAGCGACAGGGTCACGCCGGCAACGCCCATGGCAAGCCCGATGGCGCCGCCGGTCATGCCCTTGATCGATTCCTGGATGCGCTGGTCGATGTTGTCCGGCACCCCCACCGATGTGGGGATGGCTTCCGCCACCCCGCGCTGCAAATGAAGATGGGTATGATTGCGGCCGAGCAGCGCGTCATTGAAGCGCTGGTCGAGCCAGGCGCGCCATTTGCGATGCAAGGTCGTCGAGAAGAAGTGGCGCACGGCCGTGAACCCGATCGATTTCAGCACCATGATCGTGGCGAGCGTCGCCGCGATGGTAAGGATGGAGCTGAGCGTCGTCGGATTTTGCGGATGATGGAGAAAGGCAATCGCGCTGACGAGTTCGCCCGAGGCCTCGGCGAACCAGACGCTCGCCATTGCCGACAGGGCCGTCAGCACGACGATGACCGCTGCCAGTCCCCAGGCCTCCTGCCATTTCTCGGAAAACCAATAGGCCCACATCAGCCCCCAGAAGCCGCGCATCGATGACACGGGAGTCGACCCGGGCTGTTTTCCCCACTTTCGCCTCCGCCAGTGGAAGGCCTTCTCCCTGAGCTTTCTGATCAGGACACGCTCCTTATTACCGTTCCGTCCACTATCGCCAAGGCTGCGCCTGACCGCACTGATCGCAATCAGTTTCTAAGGAAGAATAGTCCCTGCGCCTTGATGTTCCAACCAAACGGGAGGCGAGAAACGCGGGCAGTCCACTGCCAATGTCTCGCTGGAGCTCGAAAAACCATCTTGACGGCGCGGCGATATCGGTGACTATGGGCGTCATTCACCAGGGGGGTCCCGGCAAGGGGCTGAGATACTGCTGCAGCGCGCAGTGACCCGTTGAACCTGATCCAGTTCATACTGGCGTAGGGACGGTGCAGACGTGCGAATGCCAGGATTCCGTTGTTTCACGGTTCGTCGGCGCAGCGTCTTTTCATCCTTCCGGCTTCAGAACTGGGTCTCCAACGCGAAAATTGGAGCCTCAAGAATGAATGTTTTCAAGCCTCTCTCCACGATTTCCGTCACGCAGGGACCTCTTCCCGCGTCGAAAAAGGTCTACAAACCAGGCGAGCTCCATCCCGATCTCCGCGTGCCGATGCGCGAGATCGCGCTGCATCCGACCTCGGGCGAACCGCCGGTCACCGTCTATGATTCCTCCGGCCCCTATACGCTCGAAGACGCCGACATCCGCATTGACCAAGGTCTGCCGCGGCTGCGCCAAGACTGGCTCCTGGCGCGCGGCGACGTGGAAAGCTACGAGGGCCGTGCGGTCAAGGCGGAGGACAACGGCTTTGCCACCGGCGAGCGGCTGACGCCGGAATTCCCCATTCGCCATCAGCCGCTTCGCGCCAAGCCGGGCCGGGCCGTCACCCAGCTCGCCTATGCCAGAGCCGGGATCATCACGCCGGAAATGGAATTCATCGCCATTCGCGAGAATCTCGGCCGCAAAGCCGCAAAGCAAGCGCTCACGCGCGACGGCGAGAGCTTCGGCGCCGCGATCCCCGATTTCGTCACGCCGGAATTCGTTCGTCAGGAGGTCGCCAGCGGCCGGGCGATCATTCCCGCCAATATCAATCATCCGGAATCCGAGCCGATGATCATGGGCCGCAACTTCCTGGTGAAGATCAACGCCAATATCGGCAATTCCGCCGTCACCTCGTCGATGGCCGAAGAGGTCGAAAAGATGGTCTGGGCGACCCGCTGGGGCGCCGACACGGTCATGGACCTTTCTACGGGGCGCAATATCCACAATATCCGCGAATGGATCATCCGCAACTCACCGGTGCCGATCGGCACGGTGCCGCTCTATCAGGCGCTTGAGAAAGTCGGCGGCATCGCCGAGGACCTCACCTGGGAGGTCTTCCGCGACACGCTGATCGAGCAGGCCGAACAGGGCGTCGACTATTTCACCATCCATGCCGGCGTGCGGCTGCACTACGTTCCCCTTACCGTCGATCGCGTCACCGGGATCGTGTCGCGCGGCGGTTCGATCATGGCCAAGTGGTGTCTGCATCACCACCGCGAGAGCTTCCTCTACGAACATTTCGAGGAAATCTGCGACATCTGCCGCGCCTATGACGTCTCCTTCTCGCTCGGCGACGGCCTGCGGCCCGGCTCGATCGCCGACGCCAACGACCGAGCGCAATTCGCCGAGCTCGAAACGCTCGGCGAGCTGACGAAGATCGCCTGGGCGAAGGACTGCCAGGTGATGATCGAGGGCCCCGGCCATGTGCCGATGCACAAGATCAAGGAGAACATGGACAAGCAGCTTGCGACCTGCGGCGAGGCGCCCTTCTACACGCTCGGGCCCCTGACGACCGATATCGCGCCTGGCTACGACCACATCACCTCCGGTATCGGCGCGGCGATGATCGGTTGGTTCGGCACCGCCATGCTCTGCTACGTGACGCCAAAGGAGCATCTGGGTCTGCCCGACCGCAACGACGTCAAGGTGGGCGTGATCACCTATAAGATCGCCGCTCATGCAGCCGACCTCGCGAAGGGGCACCCTGCCGCCCGCATCCGCGACGACGCGCTTTCGCGCGCCCGCTTCGAGTTCCGCTGGGAAGACCAGTTCAATCTCTCGCTCGATCCGGAGACGGCACGCAATTTCCACGACGAGACGCTGCCGAAGGAAGCCCACAAGGTGGCGCATTTCTGCTCGATGTGCGGTCCGAAATTCTGTTCGATGCGGATCTCTCACGACATCCGGGCGGAGGCGCAGAAGGAGGGACTTGAAGCGATGGCCGCGAAATATCGCGATGGCGGCGATCTCTATATGCCCGTCGGCGATGCGCCCGAAGCCCCCGGAGAGTGAGGATGCGCGTGCTGATCAAGGGGGCCGGCGTCGCCGGCCTCACGGCCGCCCGTGAGCTCGTTGCGCGAGGCGCCGAGGTCGAAATCCTCGATCGCTCCCCCGGCTTTGCCGCCGCCGCATCGTGGTATGCGGGCGGCATGCTGGCGCCCTGGTGCGAGCGCGAAAGCGCCGATGAAAGCGTGCTCACCCGCGGAGTGACGGCCGCTGACTGGTGGGAGGCGGCCCTTCCCGCCGGAGAGGTCCACCGCAAAGGCACGCTCGTCGTCGCACGGCCTCGCGACGGCGGCGAGCTCAGGCGTTTCGCATCGCGCACCTCGGGATTTCGCTGGGTCGGCGCGGAGGAGATCGCCGCCCTCGAGCCGGCGCTCGTCGGGCGTTTCACGGAGGCGCTGTTCTTTCCGGAGGAAGCGCATCTCGACCCGCGGCGGGCGCTCTCGGGCCTTCGGAAAGGGCTTGAAGCGCAAGGCGTATCCTTCCTCACCAATGGCGCAGAAGGCGATTACGACCTGACCGTCGACTGCACCGGCGCGGCGCGGATCGGCGAGATCGCGGAGCTGCGCGGTGTGCGGGGTGAAATGCTCTATCTCGAGACGAGCGAGGTCGCGCTTATGCGGCCCGTCCGCCTGCTGCATCCGCGAATCCCACTCTACATCGTGCCCCGCGGCGACGGCCTGTTCATGTGCGGGGCGACCATGGTCGAGAGCGACGACGCCGGTCCCATCACCGCCCGCTCGCTGATGGAGTTCCTGAACGCCGCCTATGCGCTGCATCCGGCCTTCGCCGAAGCGCGGCTCGTAGAGGCCGGCACAGGCGTGCGCCCCGCCTTTGCCGACAACCTGCCGCGGGTCAGCCGGCACCAGGACACGATCACGGTCAACGGGCTCTACCGCCACGGCTTCCTGCTGTCGCCGGCTTTGGCCGCGGAGGTCGCCGCACTCGCCCTTGGCCAACCAAATCCAGGAGGACATGCCCGATGAGACTGACCGTCAATGGCGAAGTCCATGAGCTCGAGGCCGACACGCTGGCCGATCTGCTGGCGCTGCTCGACTACGAGGGCGACTGGCTCGCCACCGCTGTCAACGGCGATCTGGTGCACAGGACCGATCGCCGCAACCACAGACTCAACGACAGCGACCGCATCGAAATCCTGTCTCCGATGCAGGGAGGCTGACGATGCCGCATTTCTATGGAACCGAAGTCCGCTCCAGACTCCTGCTCGGCACCGCCCGCTACCCCTCGCCCGCAATTCTGGCCGAAGCGGTGCGCCGGTCGGCAATCGACATCGTCACCGTGTCGCTGCGGCGCGAGACCGCGGGCGGGCGCGCTGGCGGCACCTTCTTTGAGCTCATCCGCGAGCTCGGCGTGCGCGTGCTGCCGAATACCGCCGGCTGCCATTCGGTCTCGGAAGCGGTGCTGACGGCGAAGATGGCGCGCGAGGTTTTCTCGACCAGCTGGATCAAGCTCGAGGTGATCGGCCACCACGACACACTGCAGCCGGACGTCTTCGGCCTGGTTGAGGCGGCACGCATCCTCGTCGGCGAAGGCTTCGAGGTATTCCCCTATACGACCGACGACCTCGTCGTCGCCGAACGGCTGCTGAACGCCGGCTGCAAGGTGCTGATGCCCTGGTGCGCGCCGATCGGCAGCGCCATGGGTCCGCAGAACCTGCCCGCACTGCGGGCGATGCGCGCGGAATATCCGGACGTGCCGCTGATCGTGGACGCGGGGATCGGCCGCCCCTCCCATGCCGCAGCGGTCATGGAGCTTGGCTACGACGCGGTGCTGCTCAACACGGCGGTCGCCGGCGCCGCCGATCCGGCCGCCATGGCGGAAGCCTTCGCCAAGGCGATCGACGCCGGCCATGCGGCCTTTCACGCCGGCATGCTGGAGCCACGCGACATGGCCGTCCCCTCGACCCCGGTCATCGGAAAGGCGGTGTTCTCGTGAAGTTCGACCCCTTCTATCTCATCGTCGACAGCACCGCCTGGATCGAACGCCTCGTGCCGCTCGGAGTCAAACTGGTGCAACTTCGGATCAAGGATTTGAGCGACGAAGACATCCGCAGCGAGATCCGTGCAGCCAGGGCGATCTGCGCGGCGCACGACTGCCAGCTGATCGTCAATGACTATTGGCGTCTGGCAATAGAGGAAGGCTGCGATTTCGTTCATCTCGGCCAGGAGGACCTGGCGGAAGCCGACGTCGCAGCGATCCGCGCGGCCGGGCTGAAACTCGGGCTCAGTACCCATGACGAGGCGGAACTCGAAACGGCGCTCGCGGCGGACCCGGATTATGTCGCGCTCGGGCCGATCTACCCGACGATCCTCAAGAAAATGAAATGGGCACCGCAGGGGCTCGACCGGCTTGCCGTGTGGCGCAAGCGCACCGGACCGCTGCCGCTCGTCGCGATCGGCGGGCTCAATCCGGAGCGGATCGACGGGGTGTTTGCCCATGGTGCGGATAGCGCGGCGGTGGTGACGGACATTACGTTGAATGCCGATCCGGAGGGTAGAACAAAGGAGTGGATCCGGAAGACGGAGGCGTGGCGGTGAGTGTCGCCCCTCACCAAGCCCTCTCCCCACAAGCGGGGCGAGGGGACATCGTCGCCATTTGTCGCTACCGGTGAACGCCCACCGTGATCCGCGGGCCTGCCATAGCTGGAGCTCTTTTGGGCATGTGGGCGCCGCGAGTCTCCTTCGCCCTGCATGGGGGGAGAAGGTGGCCGGCAGGCCGGATGCGGGGCAAACCCCATCAAGGAGAAAAGCCCCGGAACTTCCGTGCCGGGGCCATCTGGTCGCCTGACCGGGAGAAAGAAGTCAGGCGGCCGCAACCTTCTTCGAAACCCGCGCCCATTCCGGGATCCAGTCGCGATGGGCGGCGAGCAGGTCGTCGACGAGCGACCAGATCTGGTCGAGGTCGAGCTCGGCCGCCGTATGCGGATCCATCATCGCCGCATGATAGAGATGCTCGCGGTTCTCGGTAACAAGTGCGTGTACCGTCAGTTCCTGGACGTTGACGTTCGTGCGGATGAGTGCGGTCAGTTGCGGCGGCAGGGCGCCGATATAGGTCGGCTGGATGCCCGAGGCATCGACGAGGCACGGCACTTCCGCCGCGCAGTTTTCCGGTAGCGAGGTGATGCAGCCATTGTTCCTGAGGTTGCCGTAGATCACCGAAGGCTCGCCGGTCCAGACCGAATTCATGATCGACGAGGCGTATTCGTGGCTCTCGGAAACCTCGATCGTCTCGGCCTCCTTGTAGGCGGCCGCCTGGCCCTTCCAGCGCTCGATCTGCTCGATGCAGCGCTTCGGATATTCGTCGAGCGGGATGCCGAATTTCTCAATCAGGTCGGGGCGGCCGTCCTTGATGAAATAGGGCGTGTATTCGGCGAAATGCTCGGAGCTTTCGGTGACGAAATAGCCGAGCCGCGTCAGCATCTCATAGCGGACCTTGTTCGGGCAGCGCGGGTTCCAGTGGCTGGGCTTCGGGAACCGCCCTTCGCGATAGCCGCGGATCAGGTCCGGATAGAGGTCGCGATAGCTGCCGTCCTTCTGGCGTTGCTCGAACTTGAGATAGAACGCCATGTGATTGATGCCGGCGGCGCGGTAGCGGATTTCGTCCAAGGGAATATCGAGGTCGCGGGCAAGCTCGAAGGCGGTACCCTGAACGGAGTGGCAGAGGCCGACCTGCTTGATCTCCGGATATTTCTCGGCGATCGCCCAGGTGTTGATCGCCATCGGGTTCACATATTGCAGGAGGATCGCCTCCGGGCAGACTTCGAGCATGTCCTCACAGATCCGCCAGAGATGCGGCACGGTGCGTAAGCCCCGCATGATGCCACCGACGCCGAGCGTGTCGGCGATCGTCTGGCGCAGCCCGTATTTCTTCGGCACCTCGAAATCGGTGACCGTGCAAGGCTCGTAGCCGCCGATCTGGAAGGCGACGACGACGAAGTCGGCCCCTTCAAGCGCCTTCAGCTGGTTCGAATGTGTCTCCACCTTCGCCTGCGCGCCGAGTGTGCGCACCAGCTTACCGGCGACGATCTCGCTCTCTGCAAGACGCTCCGGGTTCAAGTCCATCAGCGCGATGGTGGCGCCCGAAAGGGCCGGCCGCTGTAAAAGGTCGCCGATGATGTTCTTCATGAAAACGGTCGAGCCCGCGCCGATAAAGGTGATCTTGGGTTGCCTGGTCATATGATACCTCTGTTCTTAAACGGTCATGCGGCCACATCGAAGGCGGCTCTGACCAGCCGCTCCGTGTAGGCAGTCTTAGGATTGGTAAGGATTTCGCTCACGGGCCCCTCTTCGACGATCTTGCCGTGCTGCATCACCACGACGCGATGGCAGAGCGCGCGCACGACTTTCAGATCGTGGGAGATGAAGAGGTAGCTCAGGCCTCGCTCGTCCTGCAGCTTGCGCAACAGCTCGATAATCTGGGCCTGAACCGAGAGGTCGAGCGCCGAGGTTGGCTCGTCGAGCAGGATGAATTCCGGTTCGAGCGCGATGGCGCGGGCGATGGCGATGCGCTGGCGCTGACCGCCGGAGAACTCGTGCGGGAAGCGCGACAGGATATTGGCCGGCAGCCCGGCGCTGACGAGCGCGTCCTGCACCCGCGCCAGTCGGTCCTTCCGGTTCTCACCGATGCCGTTGACGATCAGCCCTTCCTCGATAATCTGGCCGATAGACATGCGCGGATTGAGCGAGGCAAACGGATCCTGGAAGACGATCTGGATTTTCGATCGGAGCGGCCGCATGCCTCTACGGTCTCTGTCGTGGATCGACTGGCCGTCGAAATAGATTTCGCCGCCGTCATTGCCGATCAACCGGATCAGCGCCTGGCCGAAGGTGGTCTTGCCGGAACCGGACTCGCCGACGAGGCCGAGCGTCTCGTGTCGACGCAGGTTGAGGCTCAGGCTATCGACGGCGACGAGCTCCTTCAGCTCCGGCTTGAAGAAGCCGCCCTTCTTCAGCATGAAGGTGACCCGAACGTCGCGCCCGTCGAGCACGATCGGCGCATTGTCCGGCAGTGGATTGGCCGAACCGGAGGGCTCGGACGCAAGAAGCCGGCGCGTATAGGCGTGCTGCGGATCGGCGAAAAGCGCTTCAGTGGTGTTATGCTCCTTCACCTCGCCGCGTTGCATCACATAAACATAGTCGGAGAATTGTCGCACCACCGTCAGGTCGTGGGTAATCAGGATCACGGCCATGCCGAGTTCCTGCTGCAATCCGCGGATCAGGTTCAGGATCTGCGCCTGCACCGTGACGTCGAGCGCCGTCGTCGGCTCGTCGGCGATCAGCACGTCGGGATCGTTCGCGAGCGCCATGGCGATCATCACGCGCTGGCGCTGGCCGCCGGAAAGCTGGTGCGGATATTGATTGAGCCGTGCTTCAGGGTCGGGGATCTGGACGTGGCGAAGCAGTTCCAGCGCCCGCTCTGCGGCCGCGCGGCGGCTCACCCGGCGATGCGCCCGGATCGCCTCGATGATCTGGCTACCGACCGTGTAAACCGGGTTCAGCGAGCTCATCGGCTCCTGGAAGATCATCGAAATGCGGTCGCCGCGCAGCGCCCGCCGCTCTCGCTTGGAGAACTTCAAGACATCCCTGCCCTCATATTCGATGCGCGAATGCGAGGCGATCGTGGCACGCTTGGACAGGAGACCCATCACCGTGCGGGCCGTGACGGACTTGCCGGAGCCGGACTCGCCGACGATCGCCACCGTCTCGCCGCGATAGAGCTGGAAGGACACGTCCTTCACCGCCTCGACCGTGCCGTTCTCCACCTTGAAGGTGACGGCGACGCGGCGCGCGTCGATGATCGGCCGCGTATCCTTCGTATGACGGTCCCGCCGTTCTTCCGGTACCAGCACAGTGCTTTCGATCGTTGGCATCGGCGCGCTCCTCAATAGGGGTCGATTGCGTCGCGGAGCCCGTCACCCAGCGCGTTGAAGGCGAACACGGTGACGAGCACGAAGGCGACGGGCGAGAGGATCCAGGGATAGGAGCCGATGACCGAATAGGTCGCCGTATCCTGCAGCATCAGTCCCCAGGAAATCAGCGGCGGCTTCACCGCAAAGCCGAGGAAGCCGAGGAAGGATTCGAGCAGCACGACCTGCGGGATCGCGAGCGTCACCGCGACGATCACGTGGCTCATCACATTCGGGAAGATGTGCTGGAAGATGATGCGCCGGTCGGTTGCGCCGATCGCGATCGCCGCGCGCACATAGTCGATGCGGGCGAGCGCCAGCGTCTTCCCGCGCACCTCGCGCGACATCTGCGCCCAGCCGAGCGCCGACATCACAACGACGACGAAGGCAAGGAAGACATTGGTCGGCGCGGTCACCGGGATCAACGAGGCAAGCGCCAGATAGAGCGGCAATTGCGGGAAGGCGAGCACGAGTTCGACGAAGCGCTGTGTCCAGGCATCGAAGCGCCCGCCGAAATAGCCCGAGACCATTCCGACGGTCGTGCCGACCACGGTGACTATGGTGACCACGACGAGCGCGATCATCAGCGAGATGCGCGAGCCGTAGAGAATGCGCGAGAGCACGTCCCGGCCGAACTTGTCGGTGCCGAGGAAATGCACCGCGGATCCGTCGACGGCACCGAAGAAATGGCGCTCGGCCGGAATGAGCCCGAAGAGCGTGTAGGGCGCGCCCTTGACGAAGAAGCCGAGGACCTGTGGATTGTCATAGTCCGGCCCCACGACCGGCTGGAAGGTGATCGGGTCGAGCTCCTCCGTGTCGCCGAGCGGATAGCTCCTCGGCGGGAAGACGAAATTGCCGTCCTTGTCATGGAAGCTGATAGCCTGCGGCGGCGCGAAGGCGACACCGGTCGCTTTCGGATCGACCGGCGACAGGAAGTCGGCGAAGACCGCCATGAAGATCAGCAGGCAGACGAGGAAGAGTCCGAGCATGCCGGTCCAGGAGCGTTTCAGCCGCCGCCAGACGAGGGCGGAATAGCTCTCGTGATGGTGCTTTTCGTCCGGCTCTATCGCCACGGGAACCGTGGTTGGAACGTCGATCGTCATGGTCAGGTCCCTCCTCCCGTGCGCACGCGCGGGTCAAGCGCGGCGAGCATCATGTCCGCGATGATGTTGCCGAGGATCAGCGTTGCCGAGAGAACCAGCATGAAGGTCGCCGTCACATAGACGTCGCCCACCCACATGGAACCGACGATCGCCGGGCCGACGGTCGGAAGCGCGAAGATAATGGCCGTCTCGATCTCGCCGGTCAGCATGTATGGCATCACGACGCCCTGATACATGATCAGCGGGTGCAACGCGTTCGGCACCGCGTGCCGCATTACGACCGCGCCTTCGCCCAGACCCTTGGCGCGGGCGGTCTCGACATATTGCGCGTTCAACGTATCGAGCAGGTTGCCCCGCATGACGCGCATGTTGTAGGCGAGCCCGCCGAAAGTGGCGATCGCAATCACCGGCCAGACATGCTTCACCAGGTCCACGAACTTGCCCCAAGACCAGGGCGCGCCTCCATAGCGGGCCGAATGGAAGCTGTTGATGTCGCTCACATTGAAATGGAAGACGAGGATGTAGACGATGATCAGCGCCATCAGGAAGCGCGGCACCGTCATGCCGAGGAAGGATACGGTCGAAAGCAGGCTGTCGATCCAGGAATATTGCCGGGTGGCGGCAAGGATGCCGAAGCCGATCCCGATCACGGAGGCGAGAATATGGCAGACGAGCGCCAGCGCTAGGGTGCGCGGCAGCCGTTCGCCGACCACGTCGGCAACCGGCTTGTTATAGTAGAGGCTGTGGCCGAAATCGCCCCGTGTCAGGATGCCGGTCACCCAATTGACGTATTGGACCGGCAGCGGCTTATCGAGGCCGTGTTCCTTGCGATAGGCCTGCGCCTGGGCATCGGCCTCCTCGAAGGAGGCGCCGCCCTGGTTGATGAGCTGCGAGCGGATATAGTCGCTATAGTCCCCGGGCGGCGCCTGGATGATGGCAAAGGTCACCACGCTCAGCACGAACAAGACCGGTATGGCAGAGGCGATGCGGACCAGCAGGAACCTGAACATGGCCGTTTCCTTCTGTCTGTTTTCCGTGAGGCGGTGCCGGAACCGGCTTCGCCTCTATGGAGCGAAAGGGCTCGTAACCCCTCCCGGCTCTTCCGATCGGGGCCGGGAGGGGCGCTTCAGGTTCAGTTGCTCGGGCCACCTTCACCGGGCTTGCCGGGAAGCTGTTCCGGGAAGAGTTCGTAGTCGCCCTGCTTGTCGGCCGCGACGAAGACCCTTTCGCGGATGATCGTGTCTTCCGCCCAGTTGAACATGTAGATCGGCGCACCCGACGGAATGTTCGAGAAGCGCTTGTTGATGATCAGCGCGCCCGGATATTCGGTCAGACCGACCGTGTCGACGTTCGTCGTCGAGATCTTCTGGAACTCTCTCATCAATTGCGCACGCTCGTCATTGTCGCTGCTGGCGATGAACTTGTTGACGATGTCGACGAGTTCCTTCTCGTGCGGCAGAAGATCGACCTCGCCGCTCTCCGGCGCGCGGTGGTGCCAGCTCGTGCGCGGGCCGACCGGAGCAAGCTGGGTCGTGTTCTGCACGACGGAGGTCAGTTCCTGGTCGTTGCGGCGGATGAGCCAGTCGAACTTGCCGGCATATTGCGTCGCATCCCGCTTGGTGCCGTCGACCGCGTTTAGCACGACCTTCAGGCCCAGCTGCTCCATCTGCCCGACAACGCCTTCAGCAAGGTTGCGGTCGGTGTTGTAGTCGGAGTTGACGAGCATCACGATCTGAACGTCGGCGCCGCCGGCGGTGCCGGCCGGGAAGTTGACGAAGCCGTTGCCGTCCGTGTCCTTGAGACCGGCCTTTTCGAGAAGCGTCTTGGCGCCTTCGAGATCATAGGGGTAGTAGACCGTCGACTCGCGGTCATAGAAGCTCGTGCCGGACGAAAGCCCGCCGGGGTAAATGGCCGTGAACGGCCCCTTCACCAACGCTTCCCCAAGCTTCTTGCGGTCGACCGCCATGGTCACGGCCTTGCGGAAATCGAGATTGCGGTTGAGCTCGCGGACCGCCTGGGCGCGCTCGTCCGGCTCGCCCCAGCCATTGGCCGAGTAGTTCATGCGCAGATTGTAGCCGATGACACGCGGACCGAAGGCCAATCGCGCGGGGGCGGATTCGTCCGCCGCACGCTTCAGCGACTCCACGAAGTTTTCCGGCTGCTCGAGGTTCGAGAAGTCACCCGACCCGGCGATCGCCTGGACGTCGCGATCCGCCCAGGTCGAAAGCTTATAATGAACCTCGTTCAGATAGGGCAGCTGATTGCCGGCCTCGTCCACCTTCCAGTAATAGGGATTGCGGCGCAATACGATGATGTCGTCCGACCGATAGGCGACCGGGACCCAGGCCCCCATTACCGGAATGTTCATATATTCCGGCGGGAAGCCGTTCTTGTACTGGTTATAGGTCGTATCGGCGAATTTCGGGTGCTTGGTTTTCAGGATATGCGACGGGCCGGGGCAGAAGGTGCCGTAGGCCATGGCGTAGAGATGCTGGCGCGGGAAGGCATCCTTGAAGGTCCACTCCACCGTGTACTGGTCGATCTGCTTCAGCGTCGTGCCCTCGCCGAAGGTCTCGGGCGTCGCGCCGTTCAGGGGCGAGACATTGGAATCGACGACATTGTGCTCCCAGTAGAACATCACGTCCTCAGCGTCGAAGGGGTCGCCGTCCGACCATTTCGCGCCTTCGATCAGATGCATGGTCAGCTTGTGCCCGTCCTCGGACCACTCCCAGCTCCGAGCAAGGTTCGGGAGCGGTTCCACGTCTTCGGCTTCCACCTGGTAGAGCGGCGCCGTGCGCGTCAGGCATTCCGACATGCCGATATCGATACCGCCCCAGCCCTGGGTCTGGCCGGCACTGTAGTTCCAGCCTTCCGGGCGCCCGCCGATGACGTGGCGCATGACGTCGCCGTAAACGCCGACGCCGTCCGGCATGTTGCCGGTCTTGAAGACCATCGGCTCCTTCGGCAGGCGCTCGGCGACCGGCGGCAGCTTGCCGGTCTTGACGAATTTCTCCGTCACCCATTCCGGCTCGTGATATTCGGGCAGCGCCTTGAACTCCAGAATGGAATCGCGCGGCACATAGGTGATCTCGCCCTGCGCCGGAAACGGCGGCGGCTCGGGCACGACGGTCGGTTCGGATGCAAGGGCCTGCACCGAAAAGGCGGAAATGCCGATCAGCAGGCTGGCGGTTGTCTGTAGTCGATACGTTTTCATTGTCTCTGGTTCTCCCTCCTTTTTCGCCACGCCGGATCGGGGTGGCGCTCCTCCTGAAAATGCGGGCAGACCTGTCCGGACGGTTATCCGCCGCATTGGATCGGTATCCGCGACTCCTCAGCGCGTACGCCCTTTCGTGCGGCGCTCAACCGGCTGCGCGCAATTTCGCCGCTTCCTTCTCCGCACGCATCTCCTCGATCGAGCGCACGTCGCGCCGCGCCGCACCCTTCCAATCACGGGTCTTGACCGTCGCCTTGCTCAACCGCTCCTTCGCCGCATCGACCGCATGCGCATATTGCGGCAGCCACTTTGCCTGGGTGACGACCATCTCGTCGACCATCTGCCAAACCTCCTCCGGTGTGCAAATCGCGCCGACCAGTGGATCATGCAGCACGGCGAGCTTCAGAAGATCGATGTCGCCGGCAATCGCCGCATGCACAGACATGCGCTGCACATTGATCGATGACATGCAGGTGGCGGCACAGGCCTCCGGCAACGTGATGCCGGACACCATGTTGATGCCGAAGCGGTCGACGAAGCCCGGCGATTCGATGATCGCATCGGCGGGCAGGTTGGTGATGACGCCATTGTTCTTGACGTTGAAGTGGCCCCGATAGACTCGGCCCGTTTCAAGCGCTTCGAGAATATGGCTCGCGTGCTCGTTCGAGCGCTCGATCGTCTCCAGCGGCCGGGCCGCCTCTTCGAGGAAACGCGGATATTCCGTCTCGAACCAGTTGCGGGTTTCGGTCGAATGGCGCAGGTAACCGCCCGTTTCGCCATGGATCCAGTCCGACATGTCGATCCATCTGGCGATCTCGTCCGGACGCTTGCGGTACCAGGGCAGGTATTCGGAGAGATGGCCGTTGCTCTCCGTCGAATAGACGCCGAAGCGCTTCAGGACATCGATCCGGAGCTTTTCCTGTCTGGAGAAGACCGGATGCGCCTCGAAGGCAGCGACGAGCTCATCCTTGCCGATCCGGCGGCCCTTGAGGCGAACGTCGATGAACCAGGTCTGGTGATTGATGCCGGAGCAGACATAGTCGAGCTCGCCATCCTTGGCACCGAGTATCTCCGCGATCTGCTCGCCGCCATGCTGGACACCGTGACAGAGGCCGACCATATCCACCTTGCCGTATTCGATCGCCGCCCAGGTGTTCATCGCCATCGGATTGGCGTAGTTCAGGAATTTCGCGCCCGGCTCGGCGACCTCGCGGATGTCCTTGCAGAAGTCGAGGATCACGGGAATGTTGCGCTGGCCATAGAGGATGCCGCCGGCACAGATCGTGTCGCCGACGCATTGGTCGACGCCGTATTTCAGCGGAATGCGGATGTCGTCGGCATAGGCTTCGAGACCGCCGACGCGCACGCAGCTGATAATATAGCGCGCGCCCTCGAGCGCATTGCGGCGATCCGTGGTCGCCGTCACCCGTGTCGGGAGCTTGTTCGACGCGACGATCCGATCGAGGATCGTCTTGATCATGCCGAGATTGTGCTCGCTCAGATCAGTGAGGGCGAACTCGACGTCCCTGAGCTCCGGCACGGAGAGGATATCGGTAAAGAGCTTCTTGGTGAAACCGACGCTGCCGGCGCCGATAATGGCGATCTTGAAGCTGTTCATAGTCGTCTTGTTCCTCCTCGCGGACCGCGATCCTCGCGCTAAAAGGGTAAAATAAATTCATCGGACTGATTTCGGCCGCCTGGCGCCGCCCTCCTCCCGGAACCCTGCCAAAACCAGTTGCCTTGCGCATTCTGTGGCCATTATGTGTATAATGAGTCGCACGGCTAGAGAGGTATTGTGCTTTCATGGGTAATTCTGTGCTGCAGCAATTGATCGACCGGGGGCCGGTAATGCGGACCGTTTCGCTGCCGCGGGGAAGACAGAGCCTGCACACCATGCCGACGAGCACGGGATACGAGATCAGGACCGGCGGGAGCTACGATTGGGACGGGCGAAAGCGCGGCCAGACGCCGTTCACGGTGCTGCAGCACACCCTCGGCGGCGCCGGCAATCTGCGCTACGAGAACCGTACCTATCGCCTGCGCGAGGGCGACACACTGCTCTTGCTCGTGCCGCACAATCACCGCTACTGGCTCGAGGACGGCGGACGCTGGGAATTCTTCTGGATCTCGATGAACGGCGAGGAAGCGCTGCGCATCCATCGCGCCATTCTCGCCGTTACCGGCCCGGTCGTCAGGCTGCACCCGGAAACGATCGAGCATCTCGCCGACTGCAGCCTGCGGCTGATCACCGGAGCGGAAACGCCCGGCCGCGCCTCGGCGATCGCCTATGAGGCGGCAATGGCGCTCTATGACGACGTCTTCGGATCGCATCCGGTGTTCAGCGAGGAATTTCGCCGGATGCAGCACGTGATCGATTACATCCTGGCAAACCTCGAAAAGCCATTGCCCGTCGAGGAACTCTCCCGGATTTCGGGCTTGAGCCGGGCGCATTTTTCCCGCGTCTTCGCGGCAAGCGAAGGTATGCCGCCGGCAGAATTCGTGCTGCAGAAACGGCTGCAGCGGGCGGTCAAGCTTCTCACCAAGACCGCGGACCTACCCGTCAAGGAGGTCGCGATCCTGTCCGGATTCGAGGATCCCAACTACTTCGCCAAGGTCTTCCGCCGCGTCTTCGGCGCAAGCCCCACCGAATTTCGCACGACCGGCATGTATGCGAGCGTGGCCGTGAATGGACAGAAGCAGGGCGAATCCGTCACCACCTTAGCCGCTGCGTGCGATTGAAAAAGTAGAGATAAAATTTTACTAAACGAATAAGGCAAGTTGCGCGGGAACGTAAGCATGGTGACAATCAAGGAAATCGCTGCGGCGGTCGGCGTTTCATCGGCAACCGTCTCCCGGGTCCTGAACTATGATCCGACGCTTTCGATCTCGACGAAGAAGCGCCAGGCGATCATCGAGACGGCGGAGGCGCTGAACTACGCCACGCCGCGCAACCGCAACCGCGCGGCCGCTCAAAGTCTCGGCGCCGGGCTGAAAATCGCGCTCGTGCATTTCCTCGATCCCGCCAAGGAACTCGCCGATCCTTATTATGTCGGCGTTCGGCTCGGCATCGAGAGCCGCTGCCAGGCCTTGAAAAGCGAGGTCGTTAAGGTCTTTCTCACCGGGAACGCTCCGGAAGCGACGATCCTCGAAGGCGCCTCGGGCGTGGTGGCCGTCGGGCACTATTATGGCGAGGAACTCGAATGGCTGCGCCGGCATAGCCGTCATCTCGTCTTTGCCGATTATGCACCGATCGGAGACCTGGACGACAGCGTATTGAGCGACGTCGGCCGTGCCATGACCCGGCTCCTCGAGGCCGCCCACGCCATGGGCTATCGCCGGATCGGCTTCGTCGGCTGGGTGGACGCCTTCTACGGGCCCGACAATATCCATGCGGAACGCCGTTGCCGCACTTTCATCGACTGGATGACCAGGGCCGGGCTCTATGATCCTGATCTCTGCATGGTCGAGCGCATGACGCCCGACAGCGGCTATACGCTCGCCAAGACGATGCTGTCGAAGCCCAATCCGCCGAAGCTCCTGATCACCTGCAACGACAACATGGCGCTCGGCGCCTACAGGGCGATCCAGGAATTGGGGCTCAGAATTCCCGAAGACGTCGCGGTCGCCAGCTTCAACGACATTCCGGTCGCGCAATTCCTGGCGCCGCCTCTGACCACCGTGAAGATCCCCGCAGAACTGATCGGCGAAACCGCGGTCGACTTGCTGCTGGAGCGCCTTTCCGGGCGCGAGGTCGCCAAGAAGGTGATCCTCGCTACCGAGATCATCTGGCGCGGCAGCATGGCTCGGCCGGCGGAAGCCGAGGAACCGGCAGGGACCCGACTGGCCGCAAGGGACTGAGCTGTCTCCGTGCCGCATGGGCCGGAATGTGTAGTGCTCCTGCGCCGGGTAGGCGCGCGCGTCTTATAGGACGCGCAAAGGTCGTTGCTGCATGTCTTTGTCTTTATCGAGGTCGATGTAAGGAGACATGCAGTAGCCGGTCTCGTCCTTCAGGCGAAGCCCCTCGTCCATCGAACAGCTTTCGCCCGCCTCCTGCCTGAGGCGGGTCGCTCTGATCCTTGCGACCAGTTGCACCGACACGGAAGCAGGCTACCATCGGAAAGATCATGCGTTGGCCGGGGTAGCGAGGGGGATTTCGATGATGAACACATATGCTCCATGCCTGACCGTGGCGCTGGCTCTCACCGGCTTGTTGGCAGGGCAAAGCGCGGCCGCCGATTGGGCGAATGGCGAGCGGATTGCCGAGCGCTGGTGCGCAGGCTGTCACGTGGTCGCACCGGGTCAAAGCCGAGGATCGGACATGGTTCCGACCTTTGCCGAGATCGGCAGTTCGAAGCGGCTCGACGAGACCGGGCTGACGGCGTTCCTGTCGGATCCCACCCATTCCCGCATGCCGCCGCTGTCGCTTGCGCGCTCGGAGATATCCGACCTCGTCGCCTATATCAGGCGTCAGGCACGTTGATCGCGGCAAAGCACCTGACCCGCGCTGGGGACAGATCGTCATTGAAATCGATTACATTTTCTGGCTTCATGAGTTTCGCAAGAGTTGGGAGGATCTTATGAAGAGATTTATTGCTTTCGCGTTGGGTGCAGTCGCATCCATGGCGATTTCGGCATCGGCGTTCGCCGAGACCTTCAAGATCGGTCTTTCGAACGGCTGGGTCGGCAGCGAGTGGCGCACCCAGATGATCGACGAGGCGAAGGCGGCGGCCGAGAAATGGAAGGAGCGCGGCGTCGATGTCGAGGTCTCCGTGCAGAGCGCCAATGTGGACGTGCCCGGGCAGATTGCCCATGTCCGCAATTTCATCGCAGAGGGCGTGGACGCGATCATCATCAACCCGAACAGCCCGACGGCCTTCGATCCTATCTTTGCGCAGGCGAAGGAAGCCGGCATCCTGGTGATCGCGACGGATGCCGAGGTTTCGTCGCCCGACGCGATCTATGTCGGCATCGACCAGACCGCCTGGGGCGCGGCCGGCGCCGAGTGGCTTGCAAAGACACTGGACGGCAAGGGCAAGGTGGTGGCGATCAACGGCGTCGCCGGCCACCCGGCGAACGAGATGCGGACCGCCGGCTACCGGCAGGTCTTCAAAAATCATCCGGACATCCAGATCGTCAACGAGGTGAATGCCAATTGGGATCAGGCGCAGGGGCAGCAGGCGATGCAGAACATCCTTGCCACCTATCCCGACATCAACGGCGTCTTCGTCCAGGACGGCATGGCTGCCGGCGCGTGGAAATCGATCATGGATGCCGGCAAGACGGACCAGATCGCCGCGACCGGCGAGATCCGCAAGGATTTCATCGATCTCTGGATCAAGGAGGACCTGAACTCCGGCGCCACCGTCAACCCGCCCGGCGTCATGGCAAGCGCGCTCAACGTCGCCGTCCTGATGCTGCAGGGCAAGGAGCTGAAGGAGCCGGCCGATGCCGGGCAATACGGCAATGCGCTCTACCTGCCGATCCCCTTCATCGACAGCGAGAACGTCGAGGAAGCGGCAAAGCAGCTCGAAGGCAAGCCCGGCTATTACTCCTATACGAGCTCGCTTTCGATCGAAGAGGCGGAAGCGCTCTTCAAGTGAGCTTCCCGGGCGCGCGGCGCGGACCGGTTACCGATCCGCGCCGCGCGCCCGAACAGTAGCGGACGACGTTTATGTCAAAACTGAAACTGATCGGCGTGAGCAAGGCTTACGGCGCTACCCTGGCGCTCCGCCGGGGCGATCTCGAGGTCATGGCCGGCGAGGTCCATGTGCTCATGGGCTCGAACGGATCCGGCAAAAGCACGCTCTGCAAGATCATTGCCGGCAGCGTACGACCGGACGCCGGCAGAATCCTGATCGACGACACGCCGGTGACAATCACCGGACCGCGATCGGCTCGTGCGCAAGGGATCGGCATCTTCTATCAGGAACTCAGCCTCGCCGCTCACCGCTCGGTCGAGGAGAACATCTGCCTGGCGGCGCTGCCGGTCAGGGCCGGCCTCTTCATCGACCGGGCTGCGCTGAAAGAGCGGGCGGCGCGGTATATCGCGCTGTTCGACGGCGTGTCCGGTGAGGGATTCGCAGCCGACGCGCTCGTCGGCAATCTTCGCCCCGACCAGCGTCAACTCGTCGAGATCATGAAGGCACTGGCGAGCGAGGCACCGCTCCTCATCTTCGACGAACCGACCTCGGCGCTCGACCGCGCCCAGGTCGAGCGCTTTTTCAAGATCCTCGGCGATCTGAAGCGCCGCGGACGCGGCATCATTTTCATTTCGCACCGCATGGACGAGATCAAGGCGATCGGCGACCGCGTCACCATCATCCGCGACGGCGAGACGATCACGACCCTCAATCTCGACGAGACCGACGCCGCCACCGTGATTCGGCTGATGGTCGGCGGCGCCGGCGCCATGCCGGCCTCGCAATCCTCCGCCCCCGCCGCCGTCGACATCATGGCGGAAAGCGCGCTGACGGTCCGCAATCTTTCCGGCGCCGGCTTCCGCGATGTCAGCTTCGAGGTCGCCCGCGGCGAGATCCTGGGCTTCGGCGGCTTGCACGGCCAGGGGCAATCCGCCCTGCTTCGGGCGATCTTCGGCGCCGGCGCGATCACCTCCGGCGAGATTCTGATCGGCAGCGAGCGCTTCGACGCTTCGAGCCCGCGCGAGGCCATCCGGCGGGGCTGCGCCTATGTCTCGGGCGATCGCGGCCGCGACGGCGTCATCAGCGGCCGGCCGATCATCGAAAACGTCACCCCGATCCACTATTTGCGCGACCGCCTGATGATCGCGAGCCCATCGAAGCTGCGCGATCGGGTGCTGCCCGCGCTGCAAAGCATGAACACGAAGTTTGCGAGCCTCTTCGATCCGATCAGCGCGCTTTCGGGCGGCAACCAGCAGAAGGTGGTCATCGCCCGCTGGCTGATCGACCGACCGGACGTGCTGCTGCTCGACGACCCGACCAAGGGCATCGATCTTTCGGCGAAGACCGATCTTTTCGCATTGATCCGGCAATTGGCGGCCGATGGCCTCGGCATCCTTCTCTATTCCTCTGAGGATGCCGAACTGCTCGGCAACGCCAACCGCATCCTCGTCTTCAACGGCGGGTCCGTGAGCCGGGAACTTACCGGCGCCGAACGCACGCGCTACAATCTCTATCAAGCCGCTTACGAGGCCGCGTGATGGCAGAGATCGCAACAGGCCCGACGTCGCGCTGCGTCGGCGGCGTGCGCAGACTGCTAGAGCGGTATCCGTTCCTGCCGGCGCTCGCCATCGTCGCGGCACTTCTTCTTCTGAACGGCTTCTTCTCGCCAGCAAGCCTCAGCTACCGCGCGCTGACGGGCCTCCTCAGCACCTATATGGCGCTGATCCTGCTTTCGATCGCCCAGACCTATGTCGTCTATGCCGGCGATATCGATCTTTCGGTCGGCTCGATCCTCTCGCTCGTCAATGTGACGATCATCGTGTTGATGGAGCGATGGGGCGGGGGCGCCGGCGCGGTGCTGCTTTCGCTCGCGCTCGGCCTGCTGCTCGGGCTTGCCTGCGGCCTCGTCAACGGCCTCGTCGTCGCCGCACTGCGCCTGCAGGCGATCGTCGCGACCTTCGCGACCAGCATCTTCTTTACCGGGCTTGCGCTTTATATCCTGCCGGTTGCCGGAACACCGGCGCCCACGCTCTTTTGGCGCACCTATGGCGGCAGGCTGTTCGGCTTGCCTTTCGTCTTCTACATCCTTGCCGTGCTGCTCTTGCTCCTTTTTATGCTTGCCCGTACGCGCCTTGCCGCCCAACTGCTTGCCGTCGGCGACGACCGGCAGGCGGCTTACCAGACCGGTCTGCCGGTGGTGTCTGTCCGCATCAGGGGCTACTTGCTTTGCGGTCTTTTTGCAGCGCTCGCCGCCTTCTGCATCACCGGAGATACGGCAAGCGGCGATCCACTCGTCGGCGGCAAGATGACGCTCTACAGCGTGGCTGCCGTCGTGCTCGGCGGCAGCGCACTTGCCGGCGGCTGGGGAACCGTGGTTGGTTCGCTCCTCGGCGCACTGACGATCGGGCTCATCAACTCACTCGTTTTCTTCATTGGCACGCCGTCCGAATGGCAGAACTTCATGCAAGGGCTCGCCATCCTCATCGTGCTGATGGCGGGCGTGCTTGCCGGCCGGAGGGCGCGGCCATGAGTCAGATGATTTCCTTTGTTCGTCAGCCGGTCGTCGTCGCTCTCACGCTGATCGTGGTGCTGCTTTACCTCGGCCAGCTTCTGTCGCCCGGCTTTGCCACTGGCGGGCAGATCCTGCGGCTGCTGATCGTCGCGGCGCTGCTCGGCATAGTCGCGGCGGGCCAGAACGTCGTCATCCTCGGCGGACGCGAGGGCATCGACCTCTCGGTGGGCGGAGTGGTGTCGCTCTCGGCGATCATCGCCGGCAATGTCATGAACGGCGCCGACAGCGGCATCCTGCCGGCGATCGCCGCCTGCCTCGCCGCCGGCGCCTTTTTCGGCCTGCTGAACGGCCTCGGAGTAACACTCCTGCGCATCCCGCCGCTCGTCATGACGCTCGGCATGCTGGGCGTGCTGCAGGGGCTGCTGGTCGTTATCCGCATGGGCATTCCCTCGGGCCAGGCCGCTCCCGCGCTGTCGCGCTTCGTGACCCAGCCGCTCGTCTTCGGGCTGCCCGGCATCATCTGGCTGTGGATCGCGGTCGGGCTGCTGATGGCCTTCATGCTCCACCGCACCGTCTTCGGCCACCGCATCTACGCGATCGGGTCTAACGAGCACGCAGCCTACATGGCCGGCGTCCCGGTGCGGCCGATGCGCATCGCGCTCTTCGCCATTTCCGGCATGTTCGCCGCGCTCGCCGGGCTCTGCCTGCTCGGCTATTCCGGCTCCTCCTTCGCCAATGTCGGCGAGCAATATACGCTGACCTCCATCATCGCCGTCGTCTTCGGCGGCACCTCCCTTGCCGGCGGCAAAGGCGGTTATACCGGAACCATGGCCGGCGCGGTCCTGCTCGTCATCCTGCAGGGGATTCTGACCACGGTGAACATCGACGAGTCGGGTCGGCAGATGGTCTTCGGGGCGACGCTCCTCCTCTTGATGACGTTCTATGGCCGCGGCCGGGCGATGCGGGCATGAGGGAGCGTCCGAAGATCAAGGATATCGCTGTCAAAGCGGGTGTCTCGGTAGCCACCGTCTCGCGCGCGCTTGCCGACTCCAGCCTGGTCACGGCCGAAACGCGCCAGCGTATCCGTGAGCTTGCACGCGAGCTCAACTATCGCCCGAATGTCAGCGCCCGCAACCTGAGAACCCGCAAGTCGATGGCGGTGCTGCTCGTCGTACGCGATGTCGGCAATCCCTTCTATCTCGACGTCTTGAAGGGGGTGGAGGCGACGGCGCGGGAGGCCGGCTATTCGGTGCTGATGGGCAATACCGAAAACGATCCGGCCCGCGAAACCGAATATTTCAACATGCTGCGCGACGGCCATGCCGACGGCATGATCCTGATGACCGGCAAGCTGCCGCCCGGCAGCGGCAGCCGCGCCGGCGGCTGGAGCCATCAGCCGGTGGTTGTGGCGCTTGAGATGATCGAGGGCTCGAGCCTGCCGCATGTGCAGATCGACAATGTCGGCGCCGCCCGGGCGGCGGTCGAGCACCTGATATCGCTTGGCCATCGGCGGATCGCCCATATCAGCGGCCCCGTGCCCGAGCCGATGAGCCTTAATCGCCGGGAAGGCTACCGCCTTGCCATGGGCGAGGCGGATCTCGATATCCCCGAGGGCTACGAGGTGCGCGGCAATTTCCTGCTCGAAAGCGGGCAGGAAGCATGCCGGAGGCTTTTTGCCCTGCCCGAGCCGCCGACGGCGCTCTTCGTCGCCAATGACGAGATGGCCTATGGCGCCGTGCACGAGCTAAGAAGATTGGGGTGCGACGTGCCGCGCGACGTATCCATCGTCGGCTTCGACGATCTCTATCTGAGCAAGGCCTTCTATCCGCCGCTGACGACCATCAGCCAGCCGCGCGCCGAGATCGGCCGCACGGCCATGGACCTGCTGCTGAAGATTCTGTCGGGGGAGGACGTCGATCCCGGCGATGCGATCGTGCTGCCGACTGCGTTGAACATAAGGAGCAGCACGGCGCCGCCCCACGGATATTCTGGGAGGGAGACATGACCACGCTACCGAAACAGACGCTGCGCGTCGGATTTGTCGGAACCGGTTTCATTGCCGGGTTCCATCTCAAATCGATGGTCGGCGTGCGCAATGTGGAGGTGACCGGCGTCTACAGCCGCAGCCCCGAAAACCGCAGTCGCTTTGCCGAAGAAGTGAAGGCACTCGAACTTGGTCGCTGCCGGCCCCATGACAGTCTCGAGTCGCTCGTCTCAGCCGGCGACATCGATGCGATCTGGATTCTCTCGCCGAATTACACGCGGCTTGAGGTGATGCGGGTGCTGCACCGGGAGATCCAGACGGGGCGCAGCAAGGTCTTCGCCGTCGCCTGCGAAAAGCCCTTGGCGCGCACGGTCGCGGAAGCCCGCGAAATGCTGCGGCTTGCCGAGGACGCCGGCCTCAATCACGGCTATCTCGAAAACCAGGTGTTTGCGACGCCGGTGCAACGCGGCAAGGAGATCATCTGGCGGCGCGCGGTCTCCGCCACGGGCAGGCCCTATCTGGCGCGCGCGGCGGAGGAGCATTCCGGTCCGCACGAGCCCTGGTTCTGGCAGGGCGACAAGCAGGGCGGCGGCGTGCTTTCCGACATGATGTGCCACAGCGTCGAGGTGGCGCGTCATCTTCTGACCGCACCCGGCGCGCCGCGCAACTCCCTGAAGGTCAAGGCGGTGAACGGCACGGTCGCCAACCTGAAATGGACCCGCCCAGGCTATGCCGACCAGCTCCGCCATCGCTTCGGTGCGGAGGTCGACTACCACAACCGCCCTGCCGAGGATTTCGCCCGCGCAACCGTCATGCTCGAGGATGAAAACGGCCAGGATCTGATGATCGAGGCGACGACCTCCTGGGCTTACGTCGGCGCCGGTTTGCGCATCCAGCTCGAGCTTCTGGGGCCTGAATATGCGCTCGAATACAACTCGCTCGGCGCCGGTCTCAAGATCTTCCTGTCGCGGGCCGTGCAAGGGTCCGAGGGCGAGGACCTCGTCGAAAAGCAGAATGCCGAGCAGGGGCTGATGCCGGTACTCGAAGACGAAGCGGGCGTCTATGGCTACACCGACGAAAACCGGCACATGGTCGAATGCTTCCGTAAAGGCATCAAACCCGTCGAGACCTTCGAGGATGGCGTTGCCGTGGTCGAGATCCTGATGGGGCTGTATCGCTCCGCCGAGATCGGCGCCACGCTTCACTTTCCGGCAGCGGAGCTGGACAATTACGTGCCGTTGGTGGCACGTACAGGTGCGTGAAGCGCGGCGGTTATGGTCGCTGCAAGCGAGCCGGCGCCCGTTGGCGCAAATCAGCCTGGAAGGGCGCTCTTTCCTTTCAGGCTGATTTGGCTGCGGCTCAGTCGACGAAAACTGTAAGCGTGCCGTCAGCCTCGACGCGCACCGCAACCGCGGCCCCTATCTGCTCATCGGTGAGGTCGTCCAAGTCGAGCTCGGCCAGGTCTTCGCGAAGCCGGGCGATCTCTGCCTCCCGGGCCTCGACGGCGTTGTCGAGGGCGGTGCGATTGACCACGAACTCGTCGACGTCGACCACGGTGACCTCGACGTCATCCTGAATTCCGCCCAGATCGGTCCTGTCGGCGCGGAGAGTGGAGATAAGGGTGCCGAGATTCCTCTTGTCCACGCTGCCGGTCGTATCATCGTCACCTCCGTCGCCAGCCCGCTTGATTTGACCCGGTGCGTAAGATTTGGCACTTTCGTCGTCGCTTTTCACTTGACCGGGCGCAACGTCTCTGGCGCTCTCGCCTTCGCCCTTGCCATGTCCCGGGGCGCTTTCGGCGGCACTGTTCTCGGTGCCTCGCTCATTGCCTTTGCCGTTTCCATTTCCATTTCCATTGCCGTCCTGTGCGAAAACGGGTGAGGCCACGCTGGCGCAGGCGAGCAGTGCGGCAGCTAAACTTGCGACAATTCTCTTCATGTCCGTGTTCCTTTTTTAGGTCAAAGTGCAAGCTCCAGTTCGGCAAGTTCGAATTCGGCGTTCCCGAGATTGTTCCGTGCGCACCAACCGCATCGGACCATTGCCTTTCCGTTTGAGCCTTTGGTCCGATCACCAAAGATTCCAATCGGCCATTGAGACAAACCGGCCTGAAGCAAGGGGAAAGGGAAAGTGCTTAGGACCTTCGTCTTAGGCAAAGGTCTTACCGCGCCGAGGGAAAGGTCCTAAAGGCGCTGACTGCGGAAGACGCGGCTTGACGATTTGTTGGGGGGTAAGCAAGGTGATCCCAAGATCACGCGTGCTTTGTGCGATTTTTGAATTTCGTGTCGATATCACGCGGAACCCGATCCCGGCTGCCGGGTCAAGCTTTATGAGGCGGAAGGTGCGCCATGACGTTCCTCAAGAAGACGAAGACGACGCGACGGAAGACCATCGCGGTCCTGTTCGTTGCGTCGGTGGGCTTCGTCGCGCTTCCCTACAAGGTAACAATTTCCGGTTCGAGCCTTGAGGTCGCGCCCCAGTCTGCACTCGCCAAGAACGAGGGCAAGGGAAATGGCGGGGGGAGCGGCAATTCCGGCGGCAATGGCCGGGGGGGCGGAAATGGGGGCGGCAGCAGCAAGGGCCGCGACAATTCAAGCGAGAGCCGGTCGAGCGGCAATTCGGGCGGGTCGAGCGCACGAGGCGCAAGCATCGGAAATCGCAGTTCGACTTTGCGAGTACGCCACGCCCAAGGTATAAGCGAAGAGATCAGAAACGGGCGATACATCATGAAGGATGCCCGTGGGCGCACGATCGTCAACCGTCGCGCCACTGAAGACGATCAGAAACGGCTCTTGTCCTTCATTGACTGAGCGGGCGGTCAAGCGCGTCGCGCAGCACCATCGCGGCCTCCGTCCGGTTGGCGACGTCGAGCTTTGCCATGATCTGAGTCATGTGGTGCTTGACAGTCTTCTCGTGCAGATTGAGCCGCCTTGCGACCTGCTTGTTGCTCATGCCGGACGCGACGAGATTGAGAACCTCTTTCTCCCGAAGAGTCAGATCCCGGATCAGGTCGGACTTGCGCGCAGGCTCTGAGGCCCGGCTGGACAATAGCTTCGCCGAAAGCGTCGGCGCCACATAGCTTTCCCCCGATGCGACCGTCCGGATGATATCCGCCAGCGCCCTCGATCCGACACCCTTGAGCACATAGCCTCGGGCGCCATTCTGCAGCGCAGCGGTGACGTCGTCGCCGGCTTCCGAAACCGTGAGCATGACGATCTTCTGCGACGGGACGATCTCAAGGATGAGCGGGATAGCGGCCAGTCCGCCGCCCGGCATGGAGATGTCGAGAAGCATCACGTCGGGATTGAGATTTTCGGCGATTCTCAGCGCGTCGTCGTGTGAGTCCCCCTCGGCGACGACTTCAAATCCCTCGATCTCCGACAGGCTTCTCGTGACTCCCTCTCTGAACAGAGGGTGGTCGTCGATTACTGCAACCCGGATTACAGCTGTCATATCTGCCCAATCTCCCTGATGTCGAGCCACATCCGGACAACAGTCCCCGTTGCTGCCGCGTTCAGTTCAAATGTTCCCCCGAGACTTTCCACCCGCTCCCTGAGACCGGCAAGCCCGAGGCTCGTGGAGCTAATCTGGCTCGGATCGAAGCCGGGGCCGCCATCCGCCACCTCGATCCGGATCCTTTCGCCTTCAAGGGTCTGCGTGACACGCTGGCCGATGCCTCCAGCGTGCCGATAGGCATTGTTCAGCGCTTCCTGTACGAAGCGGAATATGCATATCTTCGCCGAAGGGGAAAGATGCGCAGGCGGGTCGGAGAGCGACAAGTCCACAGCCGTACCGGTCCGCTGCCTATGCGCCTGGACACAGCGCTCGAGGATTTCAGGCAAACTGGCGGCTTCAATCTGCGGCAGCACCAGCCCGTTGCACAGGGTCCGGATCTCATGCATCGCCTCTTCGAGACTGGCTTTGATCGCCGCAAGCTCGCGGTCGCGTTTTTCGTCCGAAGTCGACGGGTTCGTCAACAGGTCGCTGTCCAGCCGCAACGAGGCATAGGCCAGCAGTTGCGCCGGGCCGTCATGAAGATCCGCTCCGATGCGCCTTAACATCTTCTCATTGAGCGCCGTTGCCCGTTGGGAGGCGTGCTGCACGCGTCCGCGCAGGGTCTCGTTCTGTGACAGAAGCGCGGAGAGCTCGTCGATGCGCTGCTTGAGCGCCGCACGCTGTTTTTCGATCGTTCTGCTTCCCCGCATGACGATCGCCGAAAGCATGATGAAGAAGGCAAGCGTGAAGCCAGCGACAGCGAGCCAGGTAAGGAACCGCGCCCGAAGCAGGCTCTGCAGGAAGTCGTGGGCGATTTCATGGAATTCGGAAACGGCCACGACCTCGCCCGACCAAGGCTGCAGGACCGGATTGTAAATTTCGAGGAACGGATTGCCGGCCGGCCGGCCGGTCACATCCTGAAAGTCGTCCTGCGACTGCAATTGAGCCACCATCTCGCCGGAAAAGGCCGTCCGCAATTCCGGACTGAGCTCGAACCGCTTTCCGGCTATCTCCGCATGGCTCGAATAGAGGACGGTGCCGTCGGCGCGCCAGAGTCTAAACTCCAGCAGCCGATTTCCGAGCGCGCCCTGGCCGAGCGTTTCATCGAGCGCCCGAGCGACGGCATCGTCCAGGACTTCGGCGGTCTGCATGTCGGGCAGGAGCGGAGCGATCACGCTGTCGACGTAGAGCGCCGTCGTCGCCGCGGAGTTCCGCGTGACCGCCTCCTCTATGAGGTTGGTCACGAACGCCCCGACCACCAGCATTGCCGCAGCCGCAACTATGCCGCCGGCCAGCAGGAACTGGCTGCTCAGCGCTTGTGCATTCCATCGTGTGATCAGGTCCGTTGTGCGCACGACAAGTTCTCGGGGTCGCCCGCCCGATTCGCTGGCGGCACTGGGGTCGAATTGAGGCGTAAACTATCGCCCGCGAGAAGGGGGTCAATGGCATGCCATGCTTCGTGTGGCGGATCGGACCTTTTTCCGGACGGCCGATGCGACCTAAGTCCTACTGATCAAGGCAATGGTCCGAGTGCCATGGCGCCTTGGTATCCCGCGAGCTACCGTCGCACTGGATCAAGTCTGCCCTTGCCTCGCCGGAGAGGCAACGATTCGAGAGGAGGCCAACATGAGTCTTTCCAGAACAGTCGGACGGAGCGTCGTTGCCCTGGCCATCACGCTTGCTCCCATGGCAAGTATTGCTTTCGGCACTGCCGACGTTGCTTTCGCCAAAGGCGGAAATGGCGGCGGCGGTGGCAATGGCAACGGCGGAGGGAATGGCAATGGCAATGGCAATGGAGGGAGCCACGGCAAGGGGCATTCCACCAGCGGCAAACAGGACAAGGCAAGCAAGACCAATCGAGGCGCCGGCGATGTCCTGAAGTCGCTTTTCACGCGGGGCACCAAGACCAAGAAGACGATCAAATCCGCGAAGGTCCCGAAAACAGGAAGCGTTGCGACGATCAAGCCGAAGAACGTCAAGAGCGACACCGCCGGGCTGAGTTCGCTGAAGAGAAATTACCACGCCTATCTCAACTCCAATGATCCCCGCATGGCGGCGATCTCTGCCTATGTGATTTCTTATGCCGCGTTCGAGGCCGAGTTCGGTCCCGACGCTTTACCGACAGATCCGGCGCTCAGCGACGAGGCGCTGCGGGAGGCACTGGAGAGTTTCACCAAAGGAGGCGTTGTGACCGACGATGCGCTCCTCGAAGCCAAGGATATCCTTGGCGTCGGACCTGCAGTCGGCAAGATCGACCAGATTCGCGAAACGCTTCCAGAACCTGCGGAGACCGACCTCGAAGCGTCGGAGTGACCCTGACCACTCGACGATTGGACGCCGCCGGTGGAGCTGAACGAAAGAGGTCGACCTATGAATGCAGAGAAACTCGACCTCGCAGGCGGCGTCGCGCCGCAGGCGATGCAGCAAGAACGGATCGGGTTTTCCCTGCAGCAGATCAACGCGGTCGACGACCTCGCAAAGGTCCTCTATTCGGAGTGTCTGGGCAGGTTCACCGAGCCCGACGGCACGATCCGAACCAGTGAAGAGCTCTTGGCAATGCCCGAGATTTCGGGCAGCCCAGCCTTCGACCGGTACCTCCTGCAACTCGCATTGGACTGGCTGGCCCGTCACCCGTCCTGTGTGCTGGGTTGCGACATCCAGGCTTCGAGTCTGGCCGACAAGCACAGCTCGGCGACGTTATACGAATTGCTCTTCAAGCACCGAGCTGTGGCGCGGCGCATGATTCTCGAAGTCACGGGAAGCGTTGGGTTGAAGACACATTCGGCCGCGATGCTCCAGAACGCCCGCGCCCTGGGGTACCGGATCGCGATGGAGGCGTTCGGAACCGAACACGCGATCGCCCGCACGCTCCCGTCCTTCCCCGTCGACATTGTCAAGATCGATGCATCTTTGGCATGGCATGGCCGGGGCGACGCCGCGCCCATGCTCCGCCACATCGTCGCCCGCGCATCCCGCTCGGCATCGGTGATAGTGATCGAAGGGATCGAAACATACGAGCAACTCGACGCCGCCAAGATTGCCGGAGCGACCCACGTTCAGGGCCTTCTCCTGTCGGAACCAACGCTACCGCCCATCTATTCCGAGCCGTGCCGCCCGGTGGTCCAGCGCGGGAACCCGCTCGCGCATCGGCCCGAAAATCGCACTCGATTTTCGGAAAGCGCGGTGCGCAGGTTCAAAGAGTTACAGGGCCCTTTGCGCGTCTGAAAAGACGCGCAGCGCGCTGCAAAAGACCGTCGCTCAGCCTATCGGATGCACCGTTCCTTGGCGTCGGTGTACGCTCAACGGTCTTCCCTACTCCCCGCGATGGGAATTCGCCGCCGGGTCGCCGCGACGAGATCTCAAGAACAACTGTGGCGTGTAGGACCTTAGTCCGATCTGCTCATTCAAAGGTCTTAGGGTCGTTGCCAAACAGCTGGCCCGTTCCATATGGTGCAAATCAGCGCCGAGGGGGCAACGGCCAAAGATGAACGCAGGTTCTATTTGGGAGTTCCCGCAATGGCTTTCTCGATCAGCGAACGGAAATATCGCTCTTCCGATTTCGCCTTTCGGCTGCTCGCCAGCCCGCTGGCATTCGCTGTCTACATTGCGATCGCCATGGCGACTGCGTTTCTTGCAAGCGCCAGCACAGGTATTCCGGCCTACCTGCTCGTGCCTGTTGGCTTCCTGCTGGTAACTTTCCTCGACCCGCCCGCGAGACTCACAAAGTTCCGAGAGGGCCGAAACGGACAGCTTGTAAAAAAGCGGCTTCGACAAATGCCCGCGGCCAACAACAATTGCCCGAGCGAATTTGCGAACAGCCGGACAAACTCTCGCGAGTCCAGGTCCGATAGCCGTCGTCGCTGATCGGACCATTTCGGAGCCCCGGAGCGATCCCCCATCCGTCCCTTCGGGTAAGAACAGCTCTGGGGCTTCACCCCGTCCGCCGTCCGCAATGAGCGAGGCATCGCACTCAATTGGAAGCGGAAACGTATATCTCGGGACAAGACAGGATCGGCGTGGCCGCCGATACGGTCCGCTCTACCGCAACCTCTTTCCACGCTCGTCAAACACCAGCGCGCAAGCCGGGTCAAATCGCGCCGCGATGCGATCGCCGGATTTGAGACTCCGACCGTTCTTCGTCTCGATCACGATCAATTCGCTCTTGCCATGGCGGGCATAGGCGAAGGTTTCGCCGCCGAGATGCTCGAGCATGTCGATCGTCAGGTCGAGGCTAGCCGAACCATCCTCCTTAAAATGCTCGGGTCGGATGCCGATCGTCACCGGCATGCCCTCTGCCATGCCCTTCGGGCTGACGGTGATTCTCACATCGCCATGGTCCGGCAGCCGTGCATAGGCCTGCCCGTCCCCGCCGGTCTCGATGACGCCCTTCAGGAAATTCATCTTCGGTGAGCCGATAAATCCCGCAACAAAGAGATTGGCGGGATCGTCATAGAGTTCGAGCGGAGAGCCGACCTGCTCCACCACGCCGCTGCGCAAGACGACGATCTTGTCGGCAAGCGTCATCGCCTCGACCTGATCGTGAGTCACGTAAATGATCGTCGCAGCAAGCTGTTTGTGCAGCCTTGCGATCTCGATGCGCATATGGACGCGCAGCTCCGCATCGAGGTTTGAAAGCGGCTCGTCAAAGAGGAAGATCTTCGGGTGGCGGACGATCGCCCGACCGATCGCCACGCGCTGGCGCTGTCCGCCGGAGAGCTGCTTCGGCTTCCGGTCGAGCAGCGGCTCGAGCTCCAGGATGCTGGCCGCTTCCTTCACGCGCTTCTCGATCTCGGGTTTGGGGACACCGGCAAAACGCAAGGCAAAGCCCATGTTTTCCCGCACCGTCATGTGCGGATAGAGCGCATAGGACTGGAAGACCATGGCAATGCCGCGTTTCGACGGGTCGACATCGTTCATCCGGATGTCGTCGATCGTGAGGTCGCCGGAGGTGATCTCCTCGAGCCCGGCGATCATGCGAAGCAGGGTCGACTTGCCGCAGCCGGACGGTCCGACAAAGACGACGAACTCGCCCGACCTGATGTCGAGATTGACACCTTTGATGACTTCGAGTCCGCCATAGGACTTGCGGACATCGGTGAGTTGCAGTTCGCTCATGCCCCGGCCGCTCCTTCGACCACGGCGGAAAGCTTGATCTTTGTCGTACCCAGACGCGATGAGGTGACGGTCACCAGGATTTCGCCCGCGGTTCCCGTCGACTCCAGCCAGAAGCCGGTCGAGCCGCCCTGCAAGACGAGCCGGCTCGGACCGATCAGGCGCGCCGGCCCCTGCACCGATACATCGATGGCGTCGTTCAGAAAGGGCAGGACATTGTCGACCTGGTCGAGCGCGCGGACGATCACGCGGACGCTGTCGCGGCCCTCGGCGCGGATCGCGGCGCTATCCGCCTGAAGCTTCAGCGTCATCGGCACCGGATCGGCGACCATGCGGAGGTTGGCGACCGTCTTACCGGCCAGGAAACCGGTGAATTCAGCGCTTTCCCACTTCATGCCCCAGACGCCGAGCTCGTCCTTTGTGAAGTGGCGATGGTCAATGACGACAGGTGGATGCGGCAGGTGCGGGAAGTTCTCGCGGTCCGGCCTGACGCGCTTCGTGAGCGCGCCATATTTCAGCTCGACCTCGTCGCAATTGGTGAGCACGATCAAGGGCAGCACGCCGCCGATATTGCGCTCGCCGCGCGCCCAGAAGGTCACCGGCTTCATCACCACTTCCTCCGAAGGGTCGCACTGGCTCGCATAAACGTAAGCGGCGAATTTCGGTTCGCGGAACATGTCCATGACGCCGTGATAGCAGATCCGATCGCCGGAGCCGAAATCCTTGTGGGTGTTGTAGTCGAACATGCACCAGCCGATCGCGCCGGAAATGCTCGGATCGCCATGGGCAGCGTTCAGCACTTCCAGGTGCCGGCGCACATGTTCGGCCTGGCGCTGCTCCTGGTCGTAGATCTTCGTCGGATACATGTGGCCGCCGAATTCGGTGATGAGATAGGGCACCTTCCGGGAAAGCCCGGTACATTCCTGCTGCGGGCGCAAGGGCGTGCGCGGGCGATTGGAGCCCGGCAATTCCTCGTTGCCGAGGATGAAGTCGTTCATGGTGTAGACGTCCTCGAGGAATTCGCTGTCGGTGATGTAGCGCACGCCGCCGGTCTGCCGCGTCGAGTCGAGTTCGCGGGCCAAGCGGTTGGTCTCGACATAGAAGTCGTGCAAGTCCTGGGATTCGTTGATGCGCACGCCCCAGATGACGATCGACGGGTGGTTCCAGTCGCGCTCGATCATCCGACGAACATTGCGGATCGCCTCCTGCTTCCATTCCTCGCCGCCGATATGCTGCCAGCCGGGTATCTCCTCGAAGACGAGCAGGCCGATCCGGTCGCAATGGTCGAGGAACCATTTCGACTGCGGATAATGCGAGGTGCGCACCAGATTGCAGTGGAGCGTGTGCTTGAGGATTTCCGCGTCGCGCTCCTGCGCGGTGCGGCCCATGGCATAGCCGACATAGGGAAAGGCCTGGTGGCGATTGAGGCCGCGGATCTTCAACGGCCGGCCATTGAGGCGGAAGCCTTCGGCAGTGAATTCCGCCGTGCGGAAGCCGAAGTATGTAGCCTGGAGGTCGCGGCCCTGGTCGGTCCTGAGCTGGACTTCCATCTGGTAGAGCGCCGGATCGTCGACATCCCAGAGCGAAACTCCCGTGAGGCCCGTGATATCGAGCGTAACGCTCTCGCCCCGAGTCTCGCCGACCGCCTCGGCCAGCAATTCGCCCTTGGCGTCCCGGAGGAGCGCCGTTACCGTGCCCGCAACGCTCAGACCCTGCGGATTGGCGAGATCGCAGCGGACGGAGACCGACTTCGTTTCACTCAAGACGTCGCGGGCTTCGATCTTGATATTGGCGATCGATACCGCGTCAGTGACTTTGAGCCACACGTCGCGATAGATACCGGCATAGGTGAGATAATCGATCCGGCCGCCGAAGGGCGGGATCTGCGGATTCTCGCTGCCGTCGATCTTGACGGTGATCAGATTGTCGCCGCTACGCAGCCGTCCTGTCAGTCGCACCTCGAAAGGCGTGTAGCCGTCCTTGTGGGCGACGAGTTCCTCGCCGTTCAGATAGACGACGGCGTCGGCCATCGCCGCATCGAAGACGAGCGAGACCTCTCGGGCCTCGTATTCCGGACGCCAGGCAAGCACCTTCTGATAGGTGAAGGCGCGCTGGTAGCACGTCTCGTCGAAATAGTTGAAGGGCAGTTCGACCGCATTGTGCGGCAGGCTTACCGGCTCCCCGCTCCTGAGCGTGCCGGCGTCCGCGAAGCCTTCCGAGAAGACCCATGAATTGTTGAGGGAAGTAACAGAGCGCATCATCGTTCCTATTTGACTGAGCCCAGCATGCCCTGGACGAACTGGCGTTGCATGAGAAAGAAGACGGCAAGCGTCGGCAGCGTCGCGAGGATCGTGCCGACCATCACGACGCCGTAATCGGGATAGTAGGCCGAAGCGAGCGAGGAGATGACCAGGGTGATCGTCTTGGTCTCGTTGGACTGCAGGACGATCAGCGGCCAGAGATAATTGTTCCAGGCGGTCATGAAGACGATGATGAAGGCCGCCGCATAGGTGGAACGCATCACCGGCACGTAGATATAGAGAAAGATCTGCCACTCCTTGAGTCCGTCGACCTTCGCGGCGTCGCGCAGTTCCGACGGAAACGCCTTGGTGCTCTGGCGGAAATAGAAGACGACGAAGGCCGAGCCGATCGTCGGCAGCACCACGGCGAGATGGGTGTTGATGAGACCCGCCTTCCCCATCATGATGAAGAGCGGGATCATCAGCGCTGCGAACGGGATCATCAGCGTCAGCAGCATGGCGCTGTAGAGCCGTTCGCGCTGGCGCGAGCGGAAGATCTCGAAACCGTAGCCGGCGAGCGACGAGACGGCGAGCGTCAGCACCGTCGCGAGAATGGCGACCTTCGCTGAATTCCAGAAGACGAGCGGCACGTTCACCAGCGTGAAGAAGTTGGCGACATTGGTCGCCAGCGCTTCACCCGGCAGCATCTTGCCTTTCATGATGTCGATCGACGCATTGGTGGCGCCGATCACCATCCAGATGAACGGGAAGACGGAGAGGAAAGCCATCAGCCCGACGAAGCCATAGGTGACGATCGCGGGAAGTACGTTCGTGGATTTCGTCCTCATCGGTCGCGCTCCCGTGCCAGGAAGAACTGCAGGGAGGCGAGAAGGGCCACGAGCACGACGATGACGTAGGAGACCGTCGCCGCGTAACCGAAACTCGGCATGTAACGGAAGGTCAGATTGTAGATATAGAGCGAGAGCGTCAGCGTCGCATTGGAGGGGCCGCCCTTGCCCTCGGTCAGGTTGTAGACCTCGTCGAAGAGCTGCAGCGTGCCGATCGTCGAGATCACCGTCGTGAAGAGGATCACCGGTTTCAGGAGCGGAATGGTGATGTGGGTGAAGCGCGCCCAGGCCGGAACACCGTCGATGCGGGCAACCTCGTAGATCGATTTGTCGATGTTCTGCAGGGCGGCCAGATAGAAGATCATGTTGTATCCGGTCCAGCGCCAGGTGATCGCGATGATGACCAGCGTCTTCGCCCAGAAAGGGTTTGTCAGCCACGGAATGGGCGAGGCAATGACGCCGATCGCCTGGAGCGTCGAATTGACGATGCCGTCGGGGGCGAACATGCCCTTGAAAAGCACGGAATAGGCCACGAGCGAGGTGACGCAGGGCAGAAAGATCGCGGTCCGGAACAGGCCGCGGCCGATGAGGCGCGGATTGTTGAGCAGCGACGCCAGGATCAGCGCCAGCAGGATCATGATCGGCACCTGCACCACGAAATAGGTCATGGTGTTGGTCAGTGCCTTGATGAAGATCGGATCGTTCCCGAGGCGAACGATATTGGCGAAACCGGCGAACTTCATCATCATGCCGCGGCCGGACTGGAAGGACATCCAGAGCGACCAGAGGATCGGGTAGACCATGAAAATGGCGATCAGCCCGAGCGCCGGCGCGACGAAGAGCCAGCCATTGACGTCATAATACCGGCCGATGCCGCCGCGGCGCGGGTGAGCCATCGTCAACCTCATGAACATAGGAGATCATTGGCCGTGGCTCGCATCGCCACGGCCGGGAAGCGGTCGCAACCGACCGGCTCGATTACTGGATCTGCCCGGCGATCTCGGCGTCGATCGCCTGCAGCACTTCATCCACAGGAGTGCCCTGCGACAGCGCCGGCAATTGCGCGGTCACCGCGAGATCGGCCTCGTTGGTGAAGATGCCGTAATTCACCGAAGGCACCTTCGCCAGCCAGTCGGAGAAGTTCTGCCAGACCTTCTCCCCGCCGAAGAAGGCATCGGCCTCCTCGTAGGCAGCGCCGCCGCGGGCGGCGAGCAGCGTGCCGACGGCGCCGCGATCCTGCAGAATCGTCTGGTAGAAATCGATGTCCTTGCCATAGATTTCATTGAGGAAGTCGATGGCCTCAGCCTTCTCCTCGGAGCTTTCAAGCACATACCAGCTCGATCCGCCGAGGTTCGAAGCATGAGTGGCACCTTCGACGGAAAGAGCCGGGATCGGCGCAACGCCCCATTTGCCGGCCTGGTCCGGCTGGGCCTTGACGGTGCCGGTGATCCACACGCCGGTGACGACCGTCGCGACATCGCCGGAGGTGAAGGTGCCGACCCAGTCGGACCAGCCATTGGCCGGTTTGTAGATATTGGCGGACATGATCTTGCCGACCGTCTCCAGCGCCGCCTTCAGCGCGGCGTTGCCGGTGATGTTCGGCTTGCCCTCCTTGTCGAAATACCATTGCCCGGCCGACTGCGTCATAATGCGGACAAGCCCGGCATCGTTGGGGTCGAGGCCCATCATCTTCTTGCCGGTCTTGGCCTCGACCTCCTGGCCGATCTCGATGAAGCGGTCCCAGGTGATGTTCTGCATGTCCTCCGGCTTGAAGCCGGCCTGCTCGAGATAATCCTTGCGGTAGTAAAGCCCGGTGACACCGGAATCGAAGGGCATGCCGTAGACCTGCCCGTCGAGGGTCATCACCTCGACCTTGTAGGGTGCGAAACCGGAATAGTCGACGGTGCCGGAGAGCGGCGCGAAGGCACCCGGGAAGGATTGGAGATATTTCTGCGCGCCGTAGTCCTCGATGAGCACGATATCGGGGAGCGCGTCGGCCGTACCGGAAGCGAGACCCGTCTGCAGCTTCTGCTCGACGTCGGCCTTGGCGAAGTCAACGACATTGAAGGTGACGTCCGGGTGCGCCTTGGTATAGCGCGCACCGGCCTCCTTCATGATGGCGACGTTGAAGTTCGGATCCCAGCACCAGATGGTGATTTCCTTCGCTTGCGCCGCGCTCACGGCCAAGAGACTCGCGCCCGCCACGGCGAGGCCGGCGATACGCGGCAGATGGGTACGCACCAGTTTGTCCATTAACTCCTCCCAAGATTCGGTCCCCGAGACGGTCCTCACGTCCCGGAGGCGGAGTATTTCTCAAAATTTCGGCGGAGGCAATATTTTCAGTAAATTTTTACTATGGGTTTTGCCGCCTCGCCCCAATGCCGGATTTCCGGCGCCTGTGGAGGCGTTCGCCGGATCGATAGCACGCATTCCTCTCTGGCCCCCGGTCGCGGATTGTGCCAGATGGACGAGGACGATTGGATGCGGAGAACGAACGGGTGAAAGGGCGCCGCCCACCTGCGATGAAGCAAGGCAGAGACGCGCAAGACGGCGATCGGGCCGGCAAGCGCGTGACGCTCGCGCGCGCGCTCTCGAAGCTCGGCTATTGCTCACGCACCCAGGCCGCGAGGCTGATTGAAGAGGGTCGCGTCAGCGTCGCCGGGCAGAGTACCACGGAACTGTCCCGCTGGGTCGACATCGAGAAAGACAGGATCGCCGTCGACGGGGTGGCGATCGCGCCGGAAGCCAAGGTCTATCTGATGCTGAACAAGCCGCGCGGCCTCGTGACGACCCGCGACGACCCGGAGGGGCGTCCGACTGTGTTCGACGGTCTCGACCGGCGCGAGGCCCGCTTCCTCTCCCCGGTCGGCCGGCTCGACAAGGCGAGCGAGGGGCTTCTGCTTTTCACCAACGACACAGTGCTTGCCCAGCGCCTGCTCGATCCCGAAAGCCATCTCGACAAGGTCTACCACGTCCAGGTGCGCGGCCAGTTCGACCCGGCCATGGCGCAGGCGATGACAGAGGGGGTGAGCGAGGGCGGCGAATTGCTGAAAGCCACACAGGTCCGTCGATTGAGGAGCGGCGAGCGCAACAGCTGGATCGAGGTGGAGCTCAAGGAAGGGCGCAATCGCCAGATCCGTCGCATGCTCGAGTCCCTCGGCTTCGAATGCCTTCGCCTCTTGAGGGTCTCGATCGGCGAGATCGCCCTTGGCGACCTGCCCAAGGGGGCAAGTCGCCCGCTGACGGATGCGGAAATAGAGTATCTCAAACGGCGCACCGGGCTCTGAGGCTGGAAATTCACCCTGCTACGCTCGACGGCGCGGAATTGCGCGAGATGAGCGTAAAGTGCGGTTTTCTATGGTAATATCGTTCGCCAGCGCATCGGCCCGAAAATCGGAACCGATGCCTCGATGCAAATATTTACAGCGACCGTTGCGCGCCTGAAAAGACGCGCGGCGCTGTCATGGGTGCATCCAGACCGGCGCGGGAGGAGCCACGCCGGCTGGCGGACACGATCACGGGAGGAAAACATGAAAATCCAGAACGCGCTTCTGGGCGCCGTTGCTGCCATTTCGCTCTTTGCCGCATCTGCCGGCGCCCAAACCTATCCGGAGCGCACGATCACCATGGTGGTGCCCTTCTCGGCCGGCGGCCCGACCGATACGGTCGCGCGCCTCGTTGCCGAATCCATGTCGAAGGATCTCGGCCAGCAGATCATCGTCGAGAATGTCGGCGGCGCCGGCGGGACGCTTGGCGCGGGCCGGGTCGCCGAGGCCGAGCCTGACGGCTACACCCTGCTTCTCTATCACATCGGCATGGCGACCAGTGCCACGCTCTACCGCAACCTTGCCTATGACACGCTGAACGCCTTCGAATATGTCGGCCTCGTCACCGACGTGCCGATGACGATCGTCGCCCGCAAGGATTTCGAGCCCACGGATCTCCAGGGGCTGATCGACTACGTCAAGGCCAACAAGGATACGGTCACCGTCGCCAATGCCGGCATCGGGGCGGCCTCGCATCTCTGCGGCATGTTGCTGATGGACGCTATCGAAACGCAGCTCACGACCGTGCCCTACAAGGGCACCGGCCCGGCCATGACCGACCTGCTCGGAGGCCAGGTCGACATCATGTGCGACCAGACGACGAACACGACGAAGCAGATCCAGGGCGGCACGATCAAGGCCTATGCGGTAACCTCGCCGGAGCGCCTTGCGATCTTCCCCGACCTGCCGACGGCGAGCGAAGCCGGCCTGCCGGGCTTCGAAATCGGTATATGGCACGGCATCTATGCACCGAAGGGCACGCCGGCGGAGATCACCGCCCGCCTGTCCGAATCGCTGCAGAAGGCGCTCAAGGACGAAAACGTCATTGCCCGCTTCGCCGAGCTCGGCACGGAGCCGTCGAGCGAGGCCGAGGCGACCCCGGAGGCGCTGAAAGGCAAGCTCGAAAGCGAAATCGCCCGCTGGAAACCGGTGATCGAGGCCGCCGGCCAATACGCGGACTGACGCCACACCGACTTGCCGCCGCCGCTCACCCCTTCAAAGCGGCGGCGCCCGCTGGACCGCAAGGGCGGCAAGACAGTCCGACCGCGCGATGTTGACAGCCGTCAACGGCCCGCCCGCACAATGGGGCCGGATCGGCAAATGCGAGGACAGGCCAAAATCGGCACGCAAGCGCCGGCGGCCGAGAACGAACTGGGGACCCATATGAAAGCCATCTCCTTCGATACGACCAACGCGCTGTGCGGCGGCATCCTCACGGCAGCGGGTGTCTTTTTCGCCTGGCAGTCGCTCGGTCTCGAACTCGGCACCGCCTTTCGCATGGGGCCCGGCTATTTTCCGCTCGTGCTCTCATCCGTGCTGATCCTGCTCGGCACCGCCATCCTGGTTCAAGCGGCCCGCGTCCATGGCGAGCCTATAGGCCCGCTCGCAATCCGCGGCATGCTCTTCATCCTGCCCGCGCCGATCTTCTTCGGACTGACGGTCAGGGGTCTCGGCTTCGTTCCGGCCATCTTCTTCACGGCGCTGATCGCCTCCTTTGCCTCAAGCCGGATGAACGTGTTCTGGGCGGCGCTGCTGGCGCTGGTGCTGACCCTCTTCTGCGTCCTCGTCTTCAGCTACGGACTGCAACTTCCCTTCCAACGCTTCGGCCCCTGGGTCCGGTTCTAGGAGGCCCAAGCAATGGATCTCTTCAGCAATCTCGCCCTCGGCTTTGCCACCGCCGCTTCGCCGGCGAACCTCATGTTCTGCCTGATTGGCGTGCTGCTCGGCACGCTCATCGGCGTGCTTCCCGGCATCGGCGCCACCGCCACCATCGCCATGCTGCTGCCGATCACTTTTCAGCTGGAGCCCGTCTCCTCGCTGATCATGCTGGCCGGCATCTATTACGGGGCCCAATATGGCGGCTCGACCACGGCGATCCTGATCAACATGCCGGGCGAATCCTCCTCGGCCGTCACCGCCATCGACGGCTATCAGATGGCCCGCAATGGCCGCGCCGGCGCCGCGCTGGCCATTGCCGCGCTCGGCTCCTTCTTCGCAGGCACCGTCGCAACCTTCCTCGTCGCCATCTTCGCGCCGCCGCTGACCGCGATTGCGCTGGAGTTCGGCGCAGCCGAATATTTCTCGCTGATGATCGTCGGCCTCGTCTCCTCCGTCGCGCTTGCCCACGGCTCCATCGTCAAGGCGCTCGCCATGGTCGCGCTCGGGCTTTTGCTCGGCCTCGTCGGCACCGACATCTATACCGGCACGCCGCGCTTCACCCTCGGTATCCGCGAATATGCCGACGGCCTCAATTTCGTGGCGCTCGCCGTCGGCGTCTTCGGCATCGCCGAAATCCTGCGCAACCTCGAAAGCGAGAAAACCCGCGAAGTGCTGATGGCCAAGGTCACCGACCTGATGCTCTCGCGGGACGACTTCAAGCGCATGCTCGCGCCGATCGTGCGCGGCACGGTGATCGGCTCGGCGCTCGGCATCCTGCCCGGCGGCGGCGCGATTCTCGCCTCCTTTGCCTCCTATACGGTGGAGAAGCGCATCTCGGATCGTCCTCAGGATTTCGGCCACGGCGCCATTGCCGGCGTCGCTGGGCCGGAAAGCGCCAATAATGCGGGGGCGCAGACCTCGTTCATTCCGCTCTTGACCCTCGGCATCCCGGCCAACCCGGTGATGGCGCTGATGATCGGCGCGATGATCATCCAGGGCATCGTCCCCGGCCCGAATGTCGCCGTCGAACAGCCGCGGCTCTTCTGGGGCATCATCGCCTCAATGTGGATCGGCAACCTGATGCTCGTGATCCTCAACCTGCCACTCATCGGGCTCTGGGTGAAGCTGCTGAAAGTGCCCTATTTCGTGCTCTTCCCGATCATCATGGCCTTCTGTTCCATCGGGGTCTACAGCGTCAACTCCAACGTCTACGACCTCTACGCCGTCGCCTTCTTCGGATTGATCGGCTACGTGCTCTTGAAGCTGCGCTGCGAACCGGCACCGCTCCTGCTCGGCTTCGTGCTCGGGCCGCTTTTGGAAGAAAACCTGCGTCGCGCCATGATCCTCTCGCGCGGCGACCCGACTACCTTCCTCACCCGTCCGATCAGCGCCACGCTGCTTGCCATCGCCGCGATCGTTCTCGTGGTCGTCTTCCTGCCGGCCGTCAAGGCCAAACGCGAGCAGGTCTTCGTGGAGGAAGACTGAGTTCCGACGAGGGCCGCCTCAGTCCATAAGCGAGGCAAGTTCCCTGAACAGGCGCTCGTCCTGGCACTGGGCGACGTTGAAGCGCAGGAAGCCGCTGGCGGTCTGCGCCGGGCTGAAGGCATTGCCGGGGGCAAGTACGATGTTCCTCGCAAGCGCCTTTCTCGCAAGGCCGGCCGCGTCGATGCCGTCCGGCAGCCTGCACCACAGAAACATCCCCGCCTGCGGCTCCAGCCAGGGTGTTATGCCGATCCGCTCGAGTTTCACCGCGGTCTCCGCCATCGCGCGGGCGAGCCGCCCCCGTACGGCTTCCATATGCTTGCGGTAGCTGCCGTCCTTCAGGAGCGTCAGCATGAGCGCCGCAGAAAAGCCCGTGCCTCCGAAACTGGTGGCGATCTTGAGATCCGCCAGCGGTTCGATCCAGTTGCGTGGAGCTACGACGAATCCGCAGCGCATGGCGGCCGAGAGGGCCTTCGAAAAGCTGCCGATATGCACGACCCGCTCGATCCCGTCGAAGGCCGCCAGCCGCGGCGCCGGCGTCTCTTCGAAATCCGCGAAGATGTCGTCCTCGATGATGGTCAGGCCCGACTGGTCCGCAAGCTTCAGCAGGCGATGGGCAACGAGCGGCGCCAGCGTCGCGCCGGTCGGGTTATGAAGGGCTGAGTTGGTAATGTAGAGGCGCGGCCGGTGCACGGAAAGCGCCTCGGCGAAGGCGCCAATATCCGGTCCCGTCGGCGTATGGGGAACTGCGACGATTTCCGCCTGATGCGCCCTGAGGAGCGCGAGGAAATTGAAATAGCACGGGTCGTCGACGAGCACGACGTCGCCCGGCTTCAGGAGGAAGCGGCAGAGCAGATCAATCGCCTGCGTGCCGGATTCGGTCAAAAGGATCTGCTCGGGCGATGCCTCGATGCCACGCTGCGCCAGGCGGCGGGCGAGAAGCTGGCGCAGCGGCAGCAATCCGAGCGGCGGTCCGTAATCGACGAGGGTCGCGGCATTGCCGCGGGCAAGCGCCCGCAGGCCACGCCTCAAGCCCTCCTCCGGCATCCAGCCCGGCGGCAGCCAGCCGCAGCCGGGCTTCAGGACGGCATCCTCGGCCTCGAGCGCCTGCCGCGAAATCCAGAGGGGATCGACCTCGCGCTCCAGCTTCGGGCCGATCTCGGCAAGCGACAGGGGCGCGAGCGGTGCAGCGACGAAGAAACCGGAGCCCGGCCGCGAGCGGATCAGCCCCTCGGCCGCAAGCCTTTCATAGGCCTCCACCACCGTAGATTTCGACACCTTCATGCTCGTTGCGAATGACCGAATGGACGGCAACCTGGCACCAGGCGTCAGGGCTCGGCTGGAAATGCGATTCCTGACCGTCGTCATCACCCTGGCGATCAAGCTCTCGCCTGCTGCGTTCAGTGTCTCGACCACCATCCGTACCGCTTCCATGACCATGACAGTTTGGTGAGACTGTACCGTACTGTATCTGGAAGAGCTAGCGACTTCACCCGATACCCGAGAGGAAAATGGAGAGTTGCATGGACAAGACGACGACCGGCTTCATCAACGGATTTCTGGGCGTGCTGGTCTTCAGCGGCTCGTTGCCGGCGACCCGGCTGGCCGTAATGGAGTTCGATCCGCTGTTTTTGACGGTCGCCCGCGCAGTGATCGCCGGGGCGCTTGCCGGACTCCTCCTCCTTGCGTTCCGGCAACGGCGACCGGAGAGTGGCGATCTCCTGTCGCTCTTGCTGGTATCGCTGGGCGTCGTCGTCGGCTTTCCGCTTCTGACGGCGCTCGCACTCAAACAGGTCACCTCCGCCCACTCCATCGTATTCGTGGGGCTGCTGCCGGTGGCGACAGCCGTCTTTGGCGTCGTTCGCGGCGGCGAGCGGCCGCGTCCGGCCTTCTGGCTGTTCTCCGGCCTGGGCAGCGCCATCGTCGTCGGCTTCGCGGTGAGGCAGGGCTTTGCGGCATCACCGGTGGGCGACCTCCTGATGCTGGCGGCCATCCTCGTCTGCGGGTTCGGCTATGCCGAAGGGGCAAGCCTGTCGCGTAAACTCGGCGGCTGGCAGGTGATCTCCTGGGCACTCGTGCTCTCGCTTCCGCTCATGACCGTGCTTATGCTCCTGACCATGCCCGCGAGCCTCGCACAATTGAGCGCGGCCTCCTGGATGGGTCTCGGCTATGTCTCGATCTTCAGCATGCTGGTCGGTTTTTTCTTCTGGTATCGCGGCCTTGCGCTCGGCGGCATCGTCGCGGTCGGCCAACTGCAATTGCTACAGCCCTTCTTCGGTCTTGCTATCGCCGCGATTCTCCTCGGTGAAAGCGTGAGCTGGACCATGCTCGCCGCTACGCTCGCGATCGTCGCCTGCGTTGCCGGCGCGAAGAAATTTGCAGGATAGGCCGCGAACACGCAGCGCCTTCTGAACAAGCGATCGTCCTGCAGAGGGGATTGGATTCCGCTCGGTCCGCGGAACCTCGACGGGGATCGAGCGTTTGCCTGAAGCGGGCTGGCCCACCTCATCCGACGGTGTCACAGAGCGCTGTGGCGCTTCGGGCCGAAAGCCGGGCCGATTTTCGGAAGGCACGATGGGTCATTCGAAGAGTTAGCGTCCTTTGCGCGTCCTGAAGGACGCACGGCTGTAATGGAGGTGTGGGAGAATGATCCGGAGACTTCTGCTTGCAGCCATGATGAGCGTCGCGGCGGGCGCCGCGCAAGCCGACGAACAGGCCTTTCTCGCCTCGCTCGAGGGCGACTGGACAGGACGTGGTTCCGTGCGGCTTCGCGCCGACTCCGCCCCGATCAACGTTTCCTGCAGCTTCGACACCGAAAGTGCCGGTCCTGCCCTTTCCATGCGAGGCACGTGTCGCGGCCTGATCGTGGTCTCGCGCTCGATCAGCGCGGATCTGAGAGCCGATGGCAACCGCTATCGCGGCACCTATGTCGGGCCGAAAGGCGGCCGCTCGAAGCTGACAGGTACGCGCCGCGGGAACGCGATCAATCTTGCTGTCCGCTGGGCGCAGGCCGTCAATGGCGATCACCGCGCGAACATGGTCCTGCGAAAAGTGGGAGAGAACGGCATGCAGCTTACGACCATCGATGTCGACCCGGGCTCCGGGAAGCGCGTGGCGACCAGCGATATCAATCTTCAACGGCGATGAAGGGCCGCACGCCAGCCAGCCTCTCGCAGAAACAATCACGAGACGAACGGGTTGAGCGATCATAGCGAAGGAGGCTCGATAATGGCACCCGACCCGATCGGCCCACGGCCCGGCCCGGGACCTGGTCCTGGACCCGGACCCGGGATCATCCCTCCGAACCCGGTTCCCCCGCTCGGAATTCCCGACCCGCCGGTCAAGGATCCGCGGCCCGACGAGCTTCCCGAAGGAGAGCCTGTCGAGCCACCGGACCGGGAGGAAGAGCTTCCCCAGCCGCCGGACAGGTCCGGCGCCCCGCCTACTGCGTCGAGACGGCGTCGTTGATCTTGCGCACGTCGTCCTCCAGCACCTTGTAGGTTTCCTCGAGCGACAATTCGCCGACGATCAGCTGGCTCATGCGCTGAACGATCTGCTGGTAAAGGGCGGTGCCGCCTTTCTTGCGCTCGAATTCGCGCGCAGCCGCCGGCACGTTCTCCCTGTTGTCGAGGAAGACGGCCATGGATGCCTTAGCGTCTTCGCTGGAAAGCTTGTATTGCGTGTCCTTGATGTCCGCGCCCGTCAGGATGACGTAGTTCTCGGCGATCTCGCGCTGGATCTTCTCCGAGCCGAGGAACTCGATGAACTCGGCCACCACTTCGGGGTGCTTGGTGCGCTTGAAGCCGACGATCGCGGTGCCGCCCGGCATGGCGAAGCAGCCGGCATCGCCGCAGGGCGCATTGATCGCCGTCCAGTCGAAGGCGTCACCGATCTTGGTCTGGAACGGGTTCACCATCCAGTTGCCGGCGAGATAGGTCACCACATTGCCGTTGACGAACTCGTCACCCATGTTCTTGTACTGCGAGCCGCCGGCCGCGCCCCACATCTCCTTGGGGAAGCTGCCGTCTTCGGTCCAGGCGTGAAGATCGGCTATATATTTCTTCGCCGCCTCGTCGGGGAAGCTGAACTTGCCGTCCTTCACATAGGTTGCCCCGTAGGAGAAGGCCCCACCGGAGAAGCGATGGCCCGACCGGTCCATGGTGAAGGGGATCTCAACGCCGGTCGCCTTGGCGACCCGCGCCGAGGCTTCGACGATCTCCTTCAAGGTTGCCTTCGGTCCGGGCAGAGGCTCGCCGGCCTGCTCGAACAGGGTTTTGTTGACGAAGGGCAGGTTAAGCGTCTGCGAGGCCACGTAGCCGTTGATGGAATTCGGATCGTTGATGCCCGGCAAGCGCAACTGCTCGAGGCTTTCCCCATGCAGCTTGGCGAAGCCCTCCGGGTCCTTCATATGAGGACGCATGTCGAGATAATAGGGGGCGAGCTGCCAATCGGCGATCTTTGCGACATCGGGACCCTCACCGACGGCAAGCTGCACCGGCAATTGCTTGACCACGGCATCATAGCCGGACGAAACGAAATTGACCTTCACGTCCGGATGGGCGGCCTCGAACTCCTTGCTGAGTTCGGCCATGCGCTCGACATAGCCCTGGTCGTCATCGGTGAACACGAAAGTGATCGTCTTGGTCTCGGCCTGGGAGGCGCCGGCGGCGACGAGGAATACCAGGGCACTCACGCCGGTAAATAGTTTCGACATGCACATCTCCTCCATGAAAATGTTTTCATAAACCGAACCGGAACTCCTCTCCCGCAGCCGGTTTTCTCTCTTTTGCGACTTGACAGCCGAAACGTCAAGCCGTTTATTTTGCCTGACCTCTCGAGCAACGCTGCGGCACAGCCCGAAACGGTAATGAAAAACTTTTCATGAGATCGGTGGGAGGCGACCTGTGGGGAGCAATTCCGCGACAATTGCGGCCTCGTCGGACCCGACCTATCAGGTTTCAAAGGGAGAGACGATCACCGCCTGGATCGTGTCCGCGCTCATCAGCGCGGACTTTCCGGGCGTGGCCGCACTGGCCGAGGATCGCGTCGACTACCGCTTCATCAACGGTTTTGTCGACGTCGGGGACCTGCCTTGCCGCAAGGCCTTCTGGGCGGAGATGGTCGGCCGCGCGATCGAACCCGCACACGGCTGGCCGGAGGCCCGTCTGAACCTGCCGGGCACCAATCGCCGCGTGGAATTCACCGGTTTCTGGCACACCCCGACCCATATCCGCCGCTGGCTGAAGGGCACGTTTCGATGTCAGGCAGCGCGGAAGCTGAACCTCAGGCTCAGCACCTGCGGCGGCGTGCGCATCTGGGTGAACGGCACGGAGCAGGTTCGCTTCGAGCCGTTCCGACGCAATGTCGAAAGCGCATGCGATGTGACGCTCACGCTTGAGGCCGGCGACAATGAAATCCTGCTGCATACGGAGGATCTCGCCGAGCGGGACACGATCTGGTTCTTCGAACTCGAGCTCCTGGACGAGGCGCCGCTGACGACCGTCCTCCCGGTCGCCCTCGACCACGAGGAAGTCGGCCGCCTTGCTGCGCTTGTCCGCGACGTTCGGCCGGGCCGGGACGTGTTCGTCGACCAGGCGTTGGAAATCGTCTTCGACACTCCGCCCGGCCGTGACCTGCCTGTTCTTGTCGAGGTCGTCAGCCACGGCCACGACCGCGCCGTTCTGGCGCGGGCCGAGGCATTGCTCAAGTCTGCCGAAACCCGTCTCTCGATCGCGGAAACCCGAGGGCTTCCCGACGGCTATCACGCGGTGCGGCTAACGATCGGATCGGGTGCAGGTACCGTCACGCGTGTCATCGATGCGGCGTTCCTCAGTCAGGCCTCGCCCGGTGCGAGCGCTTCCTCGATCGAAGCGCGAAAGCAAGCCGCCCTCGCCTACAGCGCCCGCTTCGGCGCCGAACGCATCGGCCGGGTCCTCGCCATGCTCGCCACGGGTGACGACGACGAGGCGACGATCGACCGGATCGTCGCGGCAACGCTCCGCTCGATCGACCGGCGCGAGGACTGCTCCGACTTCGCCATGGTGCCGCTCCTCTGGCTCCTTGGTGGCTACGGCCATCGGCTTGCGCCCGATACCGCGGAGAACATCCGGCAGGCCGTGCTCGGCTATCGCTACTGGGTGGACGAGCCCGGCAACGACGTCATGTGGTTCTGGAGCGAAAACCACGTGCTCTGCTTCCATGTGAGCCAGCTGCTTGCCGGCGAATACCTGCCCGACGCCGTCTTCACGACCTCGGGCAGGACCGGGCGGCAACAGGCGCAGCTCGCCGGGGCGCGGCTCTCCCGCTGGTTCGACGCCGTTGAGGCGCATGGGCTCGCCGAGTGGAACTCGGCCGCGTATTACCCGATCGACTTCATCGGCCTCATGGCGCTCGAACATTGGGCGGAGCCCGAACTCGCGGCGCGCGCCCGGCACCAGCTCGACCTGATCTTCGAGATGATCGCGCTCCATACGCTGGCCGGGGTGCCGGCGGGGTCCCAGGGCCGCGCCTATGACAAGGAACTGCGCGCCGGGCCGCTCACGGAACTCGCCCCATTCGCCGAAGTCGCCTTTGGAGAGGGCTGGCTGAACGGCGGCGTGGCGTCGCTGCCGATGTTCTGCTGTTCGAATTACGCCCCGCCGGCGCATCTCGAGGGCTTCGCGCGGCTCGAACCCGGCCGTGCCATCGAAGCCCGCTACGCGCAGGGGCTCGATTCCGGCAAGCTCGTCCTCTTCAAAAACGAGGCGGCGCAGCTCTCGACGGTCGTCGACCACAAGACCGGCCGCAAGGGCCATCAGCAGCACGTGATCGACATCCGCCTCTCTGGCCATCCGATGGCTCGGCTCTGGGTGAACCATCCGGGGGAGGACGACCCCTGGGGCACGCAGCGTCCCTCCTACTGGGCGGGCAGCGGCATGCTTCCGCGCGTCGCCCAAGACCGGGATCTCGCGCTGATGATCTTCGACACGGATGATCATCGCAACGGCTGGAGCCATGCCTATCTCGGCCGCGGCGGTCTCGACGAGGTGCTGCTCGAGGGCAAATGGCTGCTCGTTCGCTCCGGCGCCGGCTTCGCCGCCCTTCACGCCACCAACGGCCTCGAAATGGTCTCGAAGGGAGCGACCGCCGGACGGGAGGTCCGCTCGGAAGGCCGACGGGCAGGCTGGGTCGCTGCCATCGGCTGCGGTGACGGCGCCGATTTCGCGCTTTTCCGCGAGCGGATTCTCGCAACCGCCGTCACCTTCGACCCCCATGGGCGCGTGCTCGCGGTGACGCCCCCCGATCGGCCGGAACTGCGCCTCGCCTATGAGGGCCCCTTCTCGATCGGTGGGCGGCCGATGGCATTCGACCACACGCAGCCGAAACCGGAAATCACGTTCGACAGTGCCGCTCCCGGCAGGGATCCGGCCCCTCTCTTTTATTCACGAGTGGAACCATGCAGATGAACCAGATCACCATCGAGCGAGCGTCGCTCAGGACCACGATCGACAAGGTGGCGGCCGCGTTCAGTCGCCTGAAGGGCATCAAGGAAGGCCTTGTCGGCGCGGATCAGCCGAGCGGCATCCAGTTCGAAGAGTGGGACTGGGAGGTCGGCGTCGGTCTTTACGGCTTCCTGCGCCGGGCGCTCGCCACCCAGGACCGCAAGGCGCTTGACGAACTTGTCGCCTGGTACGCCTGGCAGATCGAGCGCGGGCTGCCGGCGCGGCAGATCAACAGCACGGCGCCGATGCTGGCGCTCGCCATCCTGACCGAACATGTCGATCGACCGGATTTCCGCGCCCTCGTCGAGGATTGGGCCGACTGGCTCGTGCATCAGTTGCCCAAGACCGAGGATGGCGGCTTCCAGCATGTGGTGAAGGAGCGCCTGAACGACGGCGAGCTCTGGGACGACACGCTGTTCATGGCCGGCCTCTTCCTTGGCCGGGCCGGCGTGATCTCAAACCGCGAGGATTGGATCGACGAAGCGGTCTACCAGTTCCTGGTCCATGCCCGCTATCTCTCCGATCCCGTCACCGGCCTCTGGTATCACGGCTGGACCTTCAACGGCCGCCACAACTTCGCCAAGGCCTTCTGGGCCCGCGGCAATGCATGGATCACGGTTGCGATCCCCGAGCTTTTCGAGCTCGTGCCGTCGCTTTCCTCGAAGGACAAGCGCTTCCTCTCTAATGTGCTCAAGAGCCAGGTCGGCTCGCTGAAGCGCCACCAGCGCGACGATGGCATGTTCCACACCCTCGTCAACGATCCGACCTCGCCGCTCGAGACCTCCGCCACGGCGGGCATCGCCTATGGCATTCTGCGCGGCATCGAGGCCGGCATCCTGCCCGAGCGGGATCGGGTCCATGCCGATCTGGCGCTGATGGCAGTGTTGCGCCAGATCGATCAGGAGGGCGTCGTCCACGGCGTCTCCGACGGAACGCCGATGGGCCACGACCTCGATTTCTATCGCCGGATCCCCAACCTGCCGACGCCGTACGGGCAAGCGCTGACGATGCTCCTGCTGATCGACGTGCTTCTCAAGGGCGGCACGAACTGATGGCCAGTCCGCAACACATCCGCATCGAGGCGACGGGCCGCGAAGCCACCGCCGCGATTCAGGAGGCGATCGATCTGGCGTCGGCACATGGCGGCCGCGTCACGCTTCTTGCCGGCGAGCATGTGGCGGGCGGGCTGATCCTGAAAAGCGGGGTCGAACTGCATCTGGCGGAGGGCGCCCTGCTCCGGCCGATTCCGGATTACGAGGCCTACCGTGAAACAACGGTCTGCGTCGTCGCCGAGAAATCGAACCGCGGCATGATCATCGCCCGCAATGCGGAGAATGTCCGGATCACGGGGCCGGGCAGGATCGAGGCGGGCGGCGAGCATTTCATCATCGGCGACGATGCGACCGTCGGCACCTTCGTACCGGCGGAGTTCCGACCGCGCGTCGTCGTCCTCGAACGCTGCCGCAACGTTCTGCTCGACGGCTTTCACGTGGCCGGCTCGCCGATGTGGACCCTGCACCTCATCGACTGCGAGGATGTTAGCGTTCGCAACGTGTCGATCGCCAATGACCGACGCCTGCCGAACACAGACGGGGTGGTGCTCGATGCCTGCCGCCGGGTCGTGATCGAGGATTGCACGATTTCGACCGCCGACGACGGTATCTGCCTTAAGACGAGCGCCGAGTCGGACGGCAAGGCGATCGGCGCATGCGAGAATGTCATCGTCCGCCGCTCGACCATTTCGAGCCTCAGCTGCGCGCTCAAGCTCGGAACGGAGTCCTTCGGCGACTTCATCAATGTCGTCTTCGAGGACTGCAAGGTCGTGCAGTCCAATCGCGGGCTCGGCCTTTTCTCCCGCGACGGCGGTCGCATGCGCGACATCCGCTTTTCTCGGATCGAGGTCGATTGCCGCGAGACGCCGGACGGCTTCTGGGGCTCCGGCGAAGCGCTGACCGTGACGGTGGTCGACCGGCGGCCGGAACAGAGGGCCGGTGCGGTCGAGAATTTGCTCGCTGAGGAGATAGGCGGGCGCATGGAAGGCGCCATCAATCTCGTCTCGACCTCGCAAGCCGGCATTCACGACGTCGCGCTTTACGGCATCGCGCTTACACAGGAGCCCGGGCCACTCGGCACGGGCCGATGCTTCGATCTCAGGCCCACCTTCGCGGATATCGCCCCAAGCGCGGAAGCGGAGGGGCGGGCGAATGCCTGGACACGCGGCGCCGACGGCAGGATCGTCGGGCTTTGCGACTATCCCGGCGGCATGCCGGCAATTTACCTCAAGGGCGTGCGCGGATTTTCCGCCCGCGGAGTGACGGTCACTCGTCCGGCGCGACTGCCCGAAGACTGGAATGCGACGGATATTGTCGAAGAATTGACCTGACGGGAGCAGGGCGATGGGAGATCTCAAACTTTCAAATCTCAACAAGTCGTTCGGTTCGGTTGCCGCGCTCAACGACGTGAACCTTGACATTGTCGATGGCGAATTTGTCGTCTTCGTAGGCCCCTCCGGCTGCGGCAAATCCACGCTGCTGCGCATCATCGCCGGTCTCGAGGACATCACCTCCGGAGGAATCGCGATCGGCGGGCACGATGTCGCCGCGCTGTCGCCGGCCGAGCGCAAGATCGCCATGGTGTTCCAGTCCTACGCGCTCTACCCGCATATGAGCGTGCGCAAGAATCTTGCCTTCGGCCTCGAAAACCTCAAGTTCAAGCGCGAGGAGATCGAGGCGCGGATCGCGGAGGCTGCGCGGATGCTGGCGATCGAACCCTATCTCGACCGCAAGCCGCGGCAACTCTCCGGCGGTCAGCGCCAGCGCGTGGCGATCGGACGGGCGATCGTGCGCGAGCCGGCGATCTTTCTCTTCGACGAGCCGCTGTCGAACCTCGACGCGGCGCTGCGCGTCCAGACGCGCGCCGAGATCACCAAGCTGCATCGCCAGATGAAGACGACGATGATCTATGTCACCCACGATCAGGTCGAAGCGATGACCATGGCCGACAAGATCGTCGTGCTCCGGGCCGGCCGCGTCGAACAAGTCGGCACGCCGCTCGAGCTTTTCGATCATCCGCGCAATCTCTTCGTCGCCGGCTTCCTCGGCTCCCCGCGCATGAACATCCTCAAAGGCCGGATCGTCGTCAGTGACGACCGCCGCGTGCTCGTCGACGTCGGCTACCCCACCCTGCTTGCGAGCGAAACAGACCCGGCCGCGGTGACCGCCGGGCAGGAGGTGCTGGCCGGTATCCGCCCGGCGCATTTCGTGCTCTCCGACGAAGGCTTGCCTTTCGAGGTGCAATATCACGAGAGCCTCGGCACCGAGACCTACATCTACGGCAACCTTCAGGGACAGTCGGAGCAGGTGATCATCCATCAGCCCGGCCATTTCGCGCCCGCAGCGGGCGCGGTTCTCAAGATCATGCCGCAGCAAGGGCGCCTGCATGTCTTCGACCCCATGAGCGAACTGGCGTTTGCCCGCGTCCAAAGGAGCAACTGACATGGTCAGGTGGGCTTCAGCAGGACTAGCGGACCGGGCGGTCGACGGGGCCATGGCCGTGGTGGAGGCGCCGATCAACGCCGTCGAGCGGCTGATCGGCAGGCGGCGTATGCCCTATCTCTTCCTTGCGCCCAACCTCGTGCTTTTCGGCATCTTCACCTTTCTGCCGATCGCGATCGCCATCGGCTATGCCTTTACCGGCGGCACCGATCTGCTGATCTCCAACCGCCCCTATGTCGGCCTCGACAACTTCCGCAAGCTCCTCTCCTGCGGCGATTATCTCGCGCCGGGAAGCTGCGAGGAATCGCTCTTCTGGACGGCGATCTGGAACACGCTCTGGTTCGTCGGCTTCAATGTCGCCGCCACGCTTCTGGTCGCGCTGACCACGGCGCTGATCCTCAACCGCGCGATCGCCGCGCGTGGCTTTTTCCGGGCCATGTTCTTCTATCCGGTGCTCCTGTCGCCGGTCGTGATCGGCCTGATCTGGAAATGGTTCCTCGACCGCAACGGCCTGCTCAACGCCTTCCTCCAGATGCTCGGCGTGCCGCCGGAAATCTTCCTTCTCGATGTCGGCTGGTCGCGCTTCTTCGTCGTCGTGGTGTCCGTCTGGTTCCACATGGGCTTCTACACGCTGATCCTGCTTGCCGGTCTGCAGGCTATCCCAAAGGATCTCTACGAAGCGGCCGCGATCGACGCCGCCTCTCCGGCCCGCACCCTGTTCCGGATCACCCTGCCGCTGCTCGGGCCCAACCTGCTCGTCGTGCTCATTCTCCTGATGATCCGCTCGGTGCAGATCTTCGACGAGGCCTGGGTGCTGACCAATGGCGGCGGTCCGGGCACGGCCAACACCTTCCTCGTCCAATATATCTACCAGATGGCCTTTGCCGGTGACTTGAGGCTTTACGGGCTCGCATCCGCCGCCTCCGTCCTCATGGGGCTGGTTCTTCTGGTGCTGACCCTCGTGCAATTGCGCCTGGGCCGCAAGGTGGAGTCCTGATCATGCACGGCACCTTCAACGCCATCGGCTTTTTGACGCGCACCCGCCGCCCCGGCCGGATCGACGTCACCGACGTTCTCTCCTGGCTGTGGCTCGTCGGCGGCACGCTCGCCGTTCTCGTCCCGGTTCTCTGGGCAGGCCTGTCGTCGCTGAAACCCGAGGCGGAGATCACCCGCTTTCCGCCAACCCTGCTTCCCGTTGCGGCGGTGCAGGTGGAGGTTCAGGGTTACGATAAGCCCTTGAGCCTCTGGAACGTGACGGTCGATGGCGAGACCCGGGAGATGGCTATGGTCCGCCGCATCGGCCTCAAGGCGCAGGTGGTCGATCCGGAGAACCCGGGCAAGCCCGCCAGCGTCGACACGAAAAGCATTTCCCCGGTCCAGCGACTGACGGTCGCAACCGAGAACTACTCGGATCCGCTGACCCGCTTCAGCTTCCTGACCTTTCTCAAGAATTCGGTCTTCGTCACCTTCGTCGCCACGATCCTGACCTTGATCGTCAACGCGCTTGCGGCCTTCGCGCTCTCCAAATACCGCTTCCGCGGCGAAAAGGCGATTTTCGTGCTGATCATCTCGACGCTGATGATCCCGCTCACGGTCGTCATGGTGCCGGCCTATCTCGTCGTCGTCGGGGTAGGCCTCGTCGACAATCTCTGGGGTGTCATCATCCCGACCGTCGCAACGCCGACCGGCGTGTTCCTGCTCCGGCAATATATGCTGACGATCCCCGACGAGCTGATCGAGGCGGCACGGGTGGATGCGGCCAGCGAGTTTCGCATCTTCTGGCGTATCATCCTGCCGCTGACCGCGCCGGCGCTCGCTGTGCTGGCAATCTTCTCCGTGCTCTGGCGCTGGAACGATTTCCTCTGGCCCTTGATCGTCCTGAGCAGCCGCGAAAACTTCACGCTTCAGGTCGGCCTCAACGCCTTTCAGGGCGAGTTCTCGGTGCAATGGCACTACATCCTCGCCATGACCTTCCTGAGCCTGATCCCGGTCACGATCGTGTTCCTGTTCCTGCAGCGCTACATCACGACGGGAATCGCCGGAACCGGCATGAAGTAAGACCTATCTCGGCGGCGGCGCGACGCTGCCTCGCAGGATCAGCCGGCATCCGAGCTCGAGCCGGTGGGCCGGGCGCAGCGGATCAATGGCAATCAGGCGCTGCTCCAGCAGTGAAAGCGCGGCGGCGCCGAGCCGGTCGGCCGGCATCTGGATCGTACTCAAGGGCGGTGTGCTGAATTCGCCCGGCACGATATCGTCGAAGCCGAGCACCGAGACCTCTTCCGGCACGCGGATGCCGGATTCGGCGAGCGCTTCCAGGCAGCCGAGCGCCAGGTTGTCGGCAGCGCAGAAGATCGCGGTTGCGCCCCGCAGGCTGCGATCCGCCTTCAGAAGGGCCCGCATCACCTGTTTTCCATGGCGCGGCTCGTAGCTTTCCGCGACCACCACCATATTTTCCGGGACCGGAAGCCCCGTGACCAGATGGGCATCGACATAGCCATCATAGCGCCGGCGGATCGTGGTACGCCCCTGCCAGGTGAGATGCAGGATGCGGCGGTGTCCGAGCGAAAGAAGATGCTCGGTGCCGAGCCGGGCGCCGAAGCGATTTTCGACCGTTACCGTATCGACCAGCATCGAAGGGTCCTCGCCATTGAGGATGACCATCGAGCGGTTGAGCGCGGAAAGAGCCCGGATGAGCTCCGGCCTGTCGTCGTTCAGGATGACGATGCCGTCGACCTTCTCGCTCTCGGCTGCATCGCGCACTTGCGCGGCATCGAGCCGCGCGGTCGCGCTGACGAAGGGCACGATGCGGATTCCCCGCCTTTCACATTCCTGCCGCAGGCCGTTGAGGATCGTCCAGCTCACCATATTCACGTCGCTCTGCGGCGCCGCATCGCGGGTGAGCGCCAGCAGGAGGACGCGCAAGGTCGCGATCGTCGCCTTCTTCCGTCTGGTTTCGAGATAGCCGAGCCGGCGGGCGGATTCGAGCACCCGCTCGCGCACCTCGACCGTCAACGACGCAGTGCCGTTGAGCGCGTGCGAGGCGGTGCTGAGCGATACGCCCGCATCCCGCGCCACGTCCTTGAGATTGGTTTTCCGCTCCACGACCGAACCGTTCAACCCGCGCCACATCCCCGCCAGCCCCGCCCCGTGTCAAACCATACCAGCAGGGCGATCCGCAAGCATAAAGCGCCGAGCTGACCCATTTAAAGTCATTGACAGACGCCTCGGCAAATGAGAACATAACAAGAACAAATGGAGGCATCCATGTCCCATGCGGAGCAAGTCATCGAGCGTGCCATGGCGGCGGTCGCAGCCGCGCGGCTGCGACGGGAACGCGAGCTAGAGCGGCGCAGGCAGACATTCGGGCGGATCGAATTGACCCCGCCCCTGCCCATGCCGAGACGCGGCCTGCAGCTTTCGCTGCAATTGAGCCGGCCAACCCCCGAGGAAGGAACCGTCGGCCGCTAGCGCATGGGTCGAAATTCGGACCCGATTTTTCGGAAAGCACGCTGCGCGGAGGCAAGGAGTTACAGCGCCTTTATTGATGCGTCCGGAAGGACGCACGGCGCTGTAAGGGCCGTTTCGGGCAAGGCGGCTGAGCGCCGTTGTCCGCGGCTGCGGTGAGGTCCGCTTGTTTGCGCTGCGCTGCGGTGATAGAATTCGAGTGTTCGATCGAGGGGTGCCGGCCCCCTTGCTATGATCGTTCGCCGGAGCGCGCTTGGCCCAAACAAGCGCGCTTTCCTGTTCCCGGTGGAGGCATTACGAAGCCGATGCGCCAAGCTTGTGCATCTCGGCGATCCATTGCTCGCGTTTCGATGCGCTGACGCCTTCTACCATGCCGTAGAGCTTCTCCCGCACCGGCTTGATGCCGACGAAATTGAGGATTCCGCGCCGCATCCCCGCTATGCCGTGACCCAGATACCAGAGACGATAGACGAAAGCCGGCATTCCCATCGTGACGATCACGCGCGCCGAGCGCCCGTTCAACCGCGTCTTCACGAGCTTTTCGTTTCCGGTCGGATAGTCGAAGGCGATACCCGGGCGCATGACCTGCTCGAGGAAGGCCTTGAGAAGTGCGGGCATCGTGCCGAGCCAGAGCGGGAAGACGAAGACGATATGCTCCGCCCAGAGGATCGCCGCACTCGCATCGGCCAAGCTTGTCGGAACGGATCCGTTCTCGAATTCTTCACGGCTTTTCAGAAGCGGGACGTCGATCTCCGCAAGATCGATCCTTCGGACATCATGGCCGGCCGCCTCCGCCCCTTGCGCATAGGCCTCGGCGAGCGCGCGGCAAAAGCGGCGCGGATCCGGATCCGGGTGCCCGACAATGACCAGAACGCGCTTCATCAAGTCCTTCCTTTGCTCCTTGTGGCAATCGGTAGAACATGTCGCGCACCGGCGCATTGACGCCGGTCAATGCGCTACAGCGCCGCGCGTCTGTCAGACCGATGCGCACATCGAGGAAACTGGCGGACGGTTCTTCCGATGTTCACGATCGCGTTAGATCGACAGGAATAGGCAATAATCCGGCAGGATTGAGTATACCGGCCTCGACGACGGTCTTCTAAGCTTCGGCCGCAGTCGGCCATGGCCTGGGCACCCAACCGGTACGCTCCGGTGCGCCCGCGACCATGCGCCACAACGCGAGGAGAACACCATGGTGACTGTTACGATCAACGGCGTCGAACGCTCCGTCGACGCCGAACCGGACATGCCGCTGCTCTGGGTCATCCGCGATCTAGTCGGGCTAAGCGGAACGAAATTCGGCTGCGGCATGGCCCAATGCGGTGCCTGCACCGTCTATGTCGACGGTTCGCCGGTCCGGTCCTGTCAGACCTTTATCGGTGACATCGAAGGCGCTCAGGTGACGACCATCGAAGGGCTGAACGGCAAGGTCGCGGAAACGGTCCAGGCGGTCTGGGCCGATCTCGACGTGCCGCAATGCGGCTATTGCCAATCCGGGCAGATCATGTCGGCGACGGACCTTTTGACCAGCAATCCGAAGCCGAGCGATGCGGATATCGACGCGGCGATGTCGGGCAATCTCTGTCGTTGCGCCACCTATCACCGGATCCGCGCTGGTATCCACGAAGCCGCAAAACGTTTGGAGGCGTAGGCCATGATCCCGAAACTGATGCAATCGGTTTCCCTTCCGCCCGTGCGGATCGAAGCCTCGCGGCGGCAGTTCCTCATTGGCGCGCTTGCCGCCGGCACCGGCATCGCCGTCGGCTTCCGCCTGCTTGCCGCCGCACCGGCGGCCGCAAGCGAGAACGCGACAGGCTCGCACGCCTTTTCCCCCTATGTGACGATCGACGGCGACGGCAGGGTGACCGTGCTTTCCTCGCAGTTCGAGATGGGCCAGGGCTCCTATAACGGCATCGCCACGCTGGTAGCCGAGGAACTCGATGCCGACTGGTCGACGATCGAGGTGAAGGGCGCGGCCGGCAATGTCCAGGCCTATGGCAATATCGCCTTCGGCGGTGCGATCCAGGGAACGGGCGGCTCGACCTCCATGTCCACCTCCTGGGAGCGCTATCGCAAAGCGGGTGCCGCCGCTCGCGCGATGCTGGTTGCCGCTGCCGCGGAAGAATGGGGCGTCGATGCAGCGGAGATTACCGTCGAGAACGGCAGTCTCGCCCACCCCTCCGGCAAGAGCGGCGGCTTCGGCGACTTTGCCGCCAAGGCGGCGACTATGCCGGCGCCTGCCGATGTGACGCTGAAACAGCCAGGCGAGTGGAAGCTGATCGGCAATGACAAGCTGAAGCGTTTCGACAGCGCCCGCAAGACGAACGGAACGGAGCAATACACGATCGACGTCAATCTGCCCGGCATGCTGACGGCCGTGATGATCCATCCGCCGCTCTTCGGGGCGAAGGTGAAGTCCTTCGATGCCTCGGCCGCAAAGGCTCTCAAGGGCGTGGTCGACGTCGTCGAGACGCCGCGCGGCATCGCAGTCATCGGCGAACATATGTGGGCAGCGATCAAGGGACGCGACGCGGTCACGGTCCAGTGGGACGAGACGGCGGCGGAGAGCCGCGGCACGGACGAGCAGATGGCGATGTATCGCGATCTGGCCAAGAAGCCCCCGGTGGCGATGGCCCGCAAGGACGGCGACGCTGAGGCCGGCTTCGCCGGGGCCGCCAAGGTGATCGAAGCGAGCTTCGATTTCCCCTATCTCGCCCATGCGGCAATGGAGCCGTTGAATGCGGTCGCGCGCATGAACGAAGACGGCACTCTGGAGATTTGGGGCGGACACCAGTTCCCGGACATCTACCAGAGGCTCGCGGGCGAAATCGCAGGCATAACCCCCGACAAGGTGCGCCTCCACGTCATGAAGTCCGGCGGCAGCTTCGGCCGTCGGGCCGTCTCCGACGGCGATGTCGTCGTCGAGTCCGTCTATGCGGCCAAGGCGATCGGCTTCCGTTCGCCGGTGAAGGTGCAATGGACGCGCGAGGACGATATGCGCGCCGGACGCTACCGGCCCGCCTATGTCCACAGCCTCAAGGCCGGCCTCGACGAGAGCGGAAAACTCATCGCCTGGCACGATCACATCGTCGGCCAGTCGATCGTAGCTCGGACGGCTCTCGAGGGTATGATCCAGAACGGCGTCGATCCCACTTCGGTCGAGGGGGCGAGCAACCTGCCCTACGCCATCCCGAACCAGACGGTCGGGCTGACGACCACGGATTTCGGCGTGCCGGTTCTGTGGTGGCGTTCCGTCGGCTCGACCCATACGGCCTTCGCGGCCGAAACCTTCCTCGACGAGGTCGCCGAGGCGGCGGGGCGCGATCCGGTCGAATTCCGTCTTTCCATGCTCGAGCCGGATTCGCGCCATGCGACCGTTCTGAAGCTTGCCGCAGAAAAGGCCGGCTGGGACAAGCCGCTGCCCGAGGGCCGCTTCCGCGGCGTCGCGCTTGCCGAGAGCTTCGGCTCCGTCGTGGCCGAAATCGCCGAGGTGTCGGCCGACGGCAATGGCGGAATCAAGGTCGAGCGCGTGGTCGCGGCCGTCGACTGCGGCCTGGCGATCAACCCCGATCAGGTCCGTGCCCAGGTGGAGGGCGGGATCGGCTTCGGCCTCGGCGCCATTCTCGGCGAGGAGATCACGCTCACCGACGGGCAGGTCGACCAGGGCAATTTCGACCTGTACACGCCGCTCAGGATCGATGCCATGCCGCGGGTGGAGGTGCATATCGTCCCCTCCGCCAACCCGCCCTCCGGCATCGGCGAGCCGGGCGTCCCGCCTATCGGCCCGGCCGTCGCCAACGCAGCCTACAAGGCGCTCGGCAAGCGCATCCGAGTCCTGCCCTTCGCTCGGTCACTCAACGCCTGAACGACCCGCCCGGCCGGCTGCAATGCCGGCCGGGCAGAGGGCGAGTAAGCGAGCGCATCCGGCTATGGCCGGCAGCAATACCGCGGCATCCGGTTCCCCTCGTGACCAGCGGAAGGAGCCTTCAAGCCGCAGTCGTATCGGGTGCCGAACGGCAGGGCGACGGCGCTTCACAGGTTTTTGCCACCCAGGAATGCAGCGCGATATTCTCTATCGCTACGAGAAATGCTAGAAAGCCGGCGGGGCTCCTGCAGACCTGCCGAAGAGGTCCTCTATGGGCAGAAATGCACTTGCAGACACTGCGGTTCACATTCGCCGTTTGCAGCGAGGCCTGTCGCCACCCGTCGTTCCGGAGGTTTTTTCCGGCGACACCCGGCTCGTCGGCCGATGGCGGAACAAGCCGTTCGAATACGACCTGCCGCCCCTCAAGCATCATGTCATCTCTGCAACCCATCTCGGTGCCGGTGTCGCATCGGTGAAGATGGGCCGGCACACGATATCAGCTCCCGCGAGGCCGGGCATGATAAGCCTATGCCCGAGGGGACATAATGGCCTATGGCGGACAGACGGTTTCGTCGAGGTTTCGAACGTCTTTCTGGGACACGACCGCCTTCTGGCGTGCACGGAGCAGGTAGGGAAGGGCCGGGAGCACGAACTCGTCGACCGCGTGCATTTCGATGACCCCAAACTGTTCGCGATCATGGCCTTGATCAATAACGAGATCAGCGCGGGCGATGCGATGTCGCAGCTGTTTATCGAGCAACTCCTCGACCTCGCGTGCCTGCAGCTTCTCAGGGCGCATTCCGCGGCGCCTATACCGTTCGCGCCCGAACCGCGACGTGGCCTGACGAGCTGGCAGGTCAAGCGCGTCACCACTTACATGCGCGAAAATTTCGCGGAGGACATCCGGCTTCAGGAACTCGCAGATCTCGTCAATCTGAGCCGCTTCCACTTCTGCACGGCCTTCCGCATCGCAACCGGGAAAACGCCTCATGGCTGGTTGACCGGCCAGCGTATCGCTTGCGCCAAGACGCTGCTCGGCGACCGTACTTTGCGCATCATCGACATCGCCCTTCTCGTCGGTTACGAAACACCATCCGCATTCGCCGCCAGTTTTCGCAAGGTCGCCGGCCTCACACCGAGCGAATTCCGCCGACGGCTCTGAGGGGCCTTTGCTGCACGCCATCTGCGTCGCGCACCCCTCGTTGTCGCAATATCCAGACGAATCCGAAAGAATGCGATAGAGAGGCGGCAACCTCGGCTCTACCCTTCGGCCGCAATCACCCGTGCGGAAGAGGATATTTCCATGACCGAGAATCCGTCGCACTTGCCTCCCTCCGGACCTTTCCTGTCGCGCCGGGAAGCCCTCCAGGCAACAGCCGCGGCGGCGGCGCTCGCCACCTGGCCGTCGGCGTCCGAGGCGGAGACCAGCGCTGCCCCTGCCGGCGCCGGAACGTCTGCCGCCGCGGTGCCTGCCGTGACGCTGACGATGACGGTGAACGGCCGCGCCCATACACTGACCATCGATCCTCGCCAGTCGATACTGGATGTGCTTCGCGAGACGCTGAACCTCACCGGCACGAAGAAGGGCTGCAATCAGGGCGCTTGTGGCGCATGCACCGTTCTCGTAGACGGCAGGCGCATCGTCTCCTGTCTGACACTGGCGGCCATGCACGATGGTTCCCGGATCGAAACGATCGAAGGGCTCGAAAAGGACGGAGCGCTTCGTCCCCTCCAGGAAGCCTTCGTCGAGCACGAGGGCCTGCAGTGCGGGTTCTGCACGCCTGGCCAGATCATGTCGGGGCTCGGCTGCATTGCCGAGGGTCACGCCGGCTCGCCGGAAGAAATTCGGTTCTGGATGAGCGGCAATATCTGTCGCTGCGGCGCCTATCCGGGCATCGTCGCGGCCGTAGCCGACGCGGCCGGGAGGATGTGAGCCATGTTTCCCTTCGTGTTGGAGAAAACCAGGAGCATCGAGGACGCCATTGCGGCGGCCGCCTCCGGCGCGCGCTACATTGCTGGCGGCACGACGCTGGTCGACCTGATGCGTGAGGAGGTCGAGATGCCGGACCGGCTGATCGACATCAACGGCCTTCCTCTGGATGCGATCCGCATCGAAGGAGATGACGTCGTCATCGGCGCGCTGGCGCGAATGGCCGACGTCGCCGCCAATCCGGATGTGCAGCGTCTGCAGCCGCTGATTGCCGAGAGCCTGATCGAAGGCGCTTCGCCGCAATTGCGGAACATGGCCTCGATGGGCGGAAACCTGTTGCAGCGGGTGCGCTGTCCTTATTTCCGCATGCTGGACGCCCCCTGCAACAAGCGCAGCCCCGGTTCCGGCTGTTCAGCCATCGACGGTTTGAATGCCGCTCATGCGATCCTTGGCACGAGCGATCATTGCGTGGCGACGCATCCATCCGATGTGGCGGTTGCGCTGGTGGCGCTCGACGCCACCATGCGGGTGCGGGGCCCTGAAGGCGAGCGCAGCTTTCCGGTCGAAGAACTCTTCCGGCTGCCGGGCGACACGCCGCATCTCGAACACACCCTGCTTCCGGGCGAGCTCATCACCGAGATACGCGTGCCGGGCGGCCCGTACAGCCGCCGCGCGCGCTATCTGAAGGTACGCGACCGGGCCTCCTATGAGTTCGCGCTGGTTTCGGCGGCAGCGGCCCTCCTCATCGAAGACGGCGTGATCCGCGAAGTCCGGCTCGCTGCCGGCGGGGTCGGGACACGGCCCTGGCGTCTGCGCGACTGCGAGGCCCAACTGGTGGGTAAGCGGCCGGAGCGACAGGCCTTCGCGGAAGCCGCCGCGCTCGCCCCGCAGGGAGCCCGGCCGCTGCATCACAATCGGTTCAAGGTGGTACTCTTGCCGCGGACGATCGTCCGCGCGCTGGAAATGGCGGGAGAAGTGGCATGAATTGGATCGGAAAGCCTCTCACCCGCGTCGACGGCCGCGCCAAGGTAACGGGGGCGGCGCGATATGCGGCCGATTTCAACCAGCCGGGTCAGCTCTATGCCGTGATCGTCAGCGCGACTGTAGGCCTCGGTCGCATAAAGGAAATCGAAAGCGGCGAGGTCGAGCGGATGCCCGGCGTCGTCGCCCTGATCACGCATCGCAACGCTGAGAAGCTGCCCTATCTGCCGCACAAGGGCGTCATCGACCCGGCCGCCGGCGAGCGCCTCCATGTGCTTCAAGACGAAGAGGTGCATTTCTACGGCCAGCCCGTCGCCATTGTCGTCGCGGACAGCCTCGATCATGCCGAACGCGCCGCTGCGGCACTGCGCATCACCTATGCGGCCCGGCAACCGCTTGTCGATCTTTCGGACGAGGAGGTTCAGCCCATTGTTCCGGACGCCGGCAGAACGCTCGCCGACAGGGCACGCGGCGATGCCGACGCCGCCGTTGCCGGGGCACCCGTCAGGATCGACGAGGTCTATGAGATCGCCCGCGAAAACCACAATCCGATGGAGCCGCACGCGACCATCGCCGCGTGGGACGGCGATCGGCTGACGCTGTGGAGCAAGAGCCAATACCTGGTCAACGAGCAGGCGGAGATCGCAGCGGTCTTCGGGCTGCCGACCGAGAATGTCGAGGTCGTCTGCCCCTTCATCGGCGGCGCCTTCGGGTCAAGCCTCAGGACCTGGCCGCATGTCACGCTCGCGGCACTCGCCGCGCGCCAGGTCGGCCGACCGGTAAAGCTGGCGCTCACGCGTAAACAAATGTTCTTCACCACCGGCCATCGGCCGCGCACGCATCAGCGGATCGCGCTTGGCGCGACAGAGGACGGAAAGCTTCAGGGGATCATTCACGAAGGCACCGGCGAAACGAGCCGCTACGAACAGTTCATCGAGGCGCTGACCGCCGTTACCGACTACCTCTATTCCTGCCCGAACGTGCGCACCCGCTATCGCCTGGCGCAACTCGACACCGGCACACCCAACCACATGCGCGGCCCGGGTGAAGCGAGCGGCATCTTTGCGCTCGAAAGCGCCCTTGACGAACTGTCGTACAAGCTTGGCATGAACCCCGTCGAGCTTAGGCGACGTAACGAGCCGCGGCTTGACGAAGCCGAAGGCAAGCCCTTCTCCAGTCGTTCACTGATCCAATGTTACGACATGGCGGGCGAACGCTTCGGCTGGTCGCGGCGAACGCCGGAACCGCGTTCCATGCGCGACGGACGTCTCCTGATCGGGATGGGCGCCGCCACGGCAACCTATCCTGCCTTCCATGCGCCTGCGAGAGCCAGGGTACGGCTGCTTCCGGACGGGTCGGCAGAGGTCGAGGCGGCAGCGAGCGACATGGGTCCGGGAACCTATACGTCCATGACCCAGGTTGCGGCAGAGTTTCTCGGCCTTCCCTTGGACCGGGTCCGCTTCAGGCTGGGAAAGTCGGTCTATCCGCAGACGCCCTCGCATGGCGGCTCATGGACGATGGCCTCGGTCGGATCGGCCATTCGCGTCGCCTGCGCCGAGGCACAGGCGCAGGCGGCGCGCCTGGCGGTATCGGATAACGGCTCACCGTTCTTCGAGGCGTCGGCGGACGATCTCGAGTGGGTCGAAGACCGGCTCGTGCGCCGCGGCGAAGCCGCGCAGGGCCTGTCCTATCGGGAGCTCGTTGCGAGAAGCGGCGCTCCTGTCGAGGCCGAAGGATCTGCCCAGCGCGATCCGGAGGTGGCGGAGAAATATTCGATGCACTCCTTCGGTGCGGTGTTTGCAGAGGTGGCGATCGATCCGGACGTCGGAACCATCCGCGTGCGGCGCCTCGTCGGCGCCTACGGCATAGGGCGTGTGGTCAATCCGCTGCTCGCCAGGAGCCAGTGCACGGGCGGCATGATCGGGGGCATCGGCATGGCGCTGATGGAGCGGACCGTGCTCGACCGGCGCGACGGACGGCCGGTCAACGCCCATATGGCTGATTACCTGATGCCCGTGAATTTGGACATACCCCGGCTTGAAGCCTATTTCGTCGACGAGGTCGATCCCGTCGTCAATCCCCTCGGCGTTAAAGGACTGGGCGAGATTGCATTGGTCGGGACCGCACCGGCGATCGCCAACGCCGTGTTCCACGCGACGGGTAAGCGCGTGCGAGCCCTGCCGATCCACATCGAGGATGTTCTGACCGCCTGATCTACCGGTCGACCCTCGTCACCTCGCCCGTCATTCTCGATCGAGGCCTGCTCGATCCATGCGCATCTGCCGCAACATGTTCCGCCCGGCGGCGAGCATTTCGAACAGGAACGCCATGAGCGACCCAATGAGCGAGAGGATCGCTCCACCGAAGAACCAGAAGAGGTTCTCCTCACGGAAGCCGAGCCGGAGCGCACCGGCGAGCAGGTTCAAGATCGCGCAGCCGGTGAATACAGCAGCCAGGGTGCCCAACACGACTGCCACCTCCAGGGCGAGTGTCCGTCGCCGGAGATAAGCGAGTTGCAGGCGCCTCGCCTCGCGCTGCTCGTTGTTGTCCCCGACCTCATTGACCCGGTCCGATACCCTGCCGAGGCGAGTCGCGTAGACGCTCACGAACCCCGCCGTGCCGGCAAGAAGGAAGACAGGCGCGAGGGACGTTTGAACGATGGACGCAAGATCGTCGACGACTGGCGGTGGCTCCATAGTGCCCTCACGATTGTGGTCAGACTCAGCTATGGCTCTACTCCATATCTCCTGAAATCGACCTCGATCTAAGGAGACAGACGAGTAACTCAAGCGATTGGCCCGGCTCTAAAACCGCACGACGAGCCCCAGGATCGGCCCCTGTTGCACGACGTCGAAGACGAAGCCGTCATTGCTGTAGTCGACGCCCAGGGCGCGGTAGCCGGCGACGGCCGAGATGGTGTCGCTGAAGCGGTAGCCGATCGCCGCGGCGACGTCCCAGTCGAGATCGGCGCCGCCGGCACCGACGAGGCCCCAACCGGTCAGGTAGATTTCCGGCGTGAACGAATAGGTGCCGCGAAAACCGGCTAGGCCGTCCACCCAGGTCGCATCATCGCTTCGCGAGACGCCGTCGAGAACGCCGCCGCTGAAGGAAAGCTCCGTCTCCGCGTGCCAGACTCGCAGGCCGCCGACGATATCAAGCCGCGTGGAACTGTCTTCGAAGATCGAATAGCCGGCCCCAAGCAGGCCGGCGAATGTCTCGGACGAGAGTTCGACGTCGGTGGCGAGGATGCCCCTGGGCGTGCCGGCCTGCCCGGAGATCTTCGTATACATCACGTCGCCGAAGACGCTATAGGGGCCATAGCGGGCCTCGCCGATCGCCATCGCCCCGAAATCCAGGTGATCGAAGATATCGCTGAAGCTGGCGTCGACATCTGCCTCCGGCAACCCGAAGGCTGCAACGTCTCCCGTAAGCCCCGCCGCCCAGAAATAGGGTGCGAAAGAGAAGGTCCAGCCGCTCTCGGTCGTGGTCTCCTGAGCCGTCGGCGTCAGCGGAGAGTAGATGTCCGCGGCCACGGCACTGCCGGCGGCAAGTAGGCTTCCCAAAGCCGCCAAAGCTGGAAAGAGGCAAGATTTCATCGTTTCCCCCGGCAAAAGTTTGCTCCGATTGATTCACCCCGGCAGCACGGATCATGACCGGGCGCGGATGTTCGACCAAGCACTTTCTGACACTCTTTGTTAGTTCTTCACCGGCTGCAACTTCCGGTCCTAGCCTGGTTGCGATTGCCGCAGTCGGGAACCGTCGTGCCTTGCATGGGCGGCCGGGAAGACCCGGCCAGGGCTTCGACATGGTGCCCGTAGTTCTCCCTGGTGTTCTGGTCGACCACGGCAATCGGAGCGGCAACGGCCAGAGCGGTCGCGGTACCGACCATGTGCGCTGCGCCGGCGGTCGCCGCGACGATGTGATCGCCGAGGCCCACCCGGCTGTCGGTCAATGCCTGTCCGGCCGAGAGGCGGGTGCCGATCAGTTGGACGATTTCCGGCGATTCTGCAAATTTGGTATGGTGCAGCCTGTCGCCGGATTTGACCTTGGTCATGTCGATAACCGCTATGTTGTTCGCGGCCAGTTCCTCCTTGTAGGGCGACTGCTCCGGATCGATCGCCCCCAGCCGGGAGACATTGCCCCAGACCCGCCTGGACACAGCGAGCGCACGATCGTCGCGCGAGACGAAAAGCGTGAAGCGCGGGAGCTGCCTGCCCATGTCCGCGATCTGCGAGCGAAAGACGTCCACATCGACGTCCGGCGCCGCCAGCATGACATTCTTGAACTTCGCGGGCAGCCTGCCATTGCGAATGGCCATCTGGCGAAGCGATTCGAGAGCCAGCCAGTTGCCCATCGAATGGGCGAGGATCGAGACGTCCTTCACCTGCGGATCGCGCGCCAGGTACTGGAACAGCCTCTCCACCTCGTTGCGCGTATAGTTGGTGCTTTCGCGATCATAGCCATAGGCGAGCAGGCTGCCGCGCGAGGGCCAGGTCGCCAGCACCGGAGCACTGTGCGCGCCCGAATCGTGGACGATCTGCGCGAACCGGAAGACCGCGTCCTCGAAATGATTGTTGAAGCCGTGGATGAAGACGAGGACGCTTCGATCCGGGCTCTTGCGTACCGATGTGCTCAACCATTTCTGGGCCGCCGGCCGGTCGATTTCCTCCACCTTGAGGGTGGCGAAATCCGTGGCCGGATTGGGCGGAAGGCGGCGCGGCCATGCGACCTCGCCTTCCTTGCGGGTACTTTCAGGCGGGATCGACACCGTAATGTTGGCGAAGGTCGGGCTCGGCGCGCGCTCGCCGCTGAACACTTCGCCGGGCCTCTCCGCCCGGCCCCGCGTGGTCGCAACCAACATCTCGACCTGACTGGTCGAAGGCGAGGCCGCCACGGGTTCGAGCACGCCGGTCGGACGGCTGGCGCATGCCGCCAGCACGGTTGCAAGAAGGCCGAGGGCGACGGGCAGGCGCTTGATCCGAAGCCGCGTCAGGGGCATCGGTAACCAACGACGTTACCGTAGGCATCCCGAATTTCCACGCATGCGGGACCGTAATATGTTGCAGCGGCGGCGCCGGCATAGACGGCTCGCCGCGTCGTGCGACGCGCAACACCTGCGTAACTTACGGGCGTTGCCGGCCTGCCGATCCTTGCCTCCGCTTGCGATATCAGATCGGCCGCCCGCTCTGGAATGAAGGCGCCGCTCCAGAAGAGGCTGAAGATGGCGCCCAGAAAAGCGAGCGCAATTATGGCTGTTCGACCGCTGTCCATGGTCATTGCTCCTTCGGTGCTTCCGCGGGCGGCGGCAGTTCGCCGATACCGGTCAGGGCCGTGAATTCGACGGATTTCGCGCCTTCAGGCGGCTCGAAGGCGAAAGCGCCGGCGTCGAGCGGCGTCTTCGTATCCCATGACTTGATCCGCAAGGTGTATTGTGGCGCTGCCGCAAGCGTCTTGCTGGTGATGACGTATTTCCGCGGGATGGGCGCGGTTCCGGGTTCCACCCAGAGCTGCCAGTCGGTTTCCCGATTGCGGAACGCCAGGTGCTCGCACTCGACGCCATCCACGACGCCGCGGCCGATATACTTGGCCTCTATGACACCGGCGGCCAGTTCCTCGTAGAGGTCGGACAAAAGCAGGTCCGCGCCGGGCATCTCGATGTGGTGCTCGGCTCTCAGCCGATCGATCATCTGGTCGAGCGAGCCCGGCATCTCCACCTGCGCGAAGGCGTTGCTGTCCTCTCCGTAGACGGTCGCGGTCTTTCCGTCGAAAAAGAGTTCGACATGCGCGTAGCCCCCGCTCCGCGTTGCCTGCAACTTGTCGGGCCGGGCGAGCTTGAGATCGCCCGAGGACGCGAACTGCAGCTTTTCCAGATGCGGCGTGATCACCTCGATGTCCACGTCATAGGTCAACTGGATCTGCTGCTGCGCCGTGACGTAGTCGGCCATCGCCTTCAGGATTCTCTTCGCCTCTTCGTCTTGAGCGAGCACCGGCGACGATACCGACAAGGCAAGCGGGAATGCCAATGACGCGACCCATCGCCTCATCCGCCGGACCTTGCATGGTGTGTCATGCGACGGAAGACTGTTCATGCACGCCTCCCTTTCCTCTGGGACTGCCCTCGCAGGCTATTCTTTCTTCTATTATGGCGGCGCGCTGGACGCATGTAACATCGCGTAACGTCTATCGACTCGCGCATCCGCCGGGGGCGGAAGGCTGCGATTTACCGGACCGCCAGACCCGCCTTCGCCAAGCCTTCGAGGAAATGGCTCTGGTCCTCCGGCCGGTGGATGCGCAGCGCCACCTCCTGGCGAATGTTCTGGAGAATGCCCGGTGCATTCTTCTCGATCCATTCTCTTTCCCTGGCCGCTTCCTCCGACTTCACAAGTTGCCCGAGGATGGCGGCAGCGATGAAATGGTAAAGCGGATTGGCCTGCACATCGGCTGCCCTGATCCATTGCTCGGCGGCGGCATAGTCCTGTTGCATGTAGGCGCAAAGCGCGAGCGATGCCTCGAAATAGCCGAGAGGCCCAGGGTTCCTGCTGACCGCTTCCGCGACAAGGTGACACCCGCGCCCCCACTCGCCCGACAGCGCTAGCCGAAGCCCATATTCCGCGCTCAGTTCCGGGTCGTTCGGATTCATGGCCAGTGCGCGCTCGCCGATCTTCAGCGCCGTATCGACGTCGCCGCGCAGGAAAAAAGCAAGCATTTCCGCCTGAAGACCGCGAACGTTCTGCGGATCGAGTTCGACGGCGCGCCTTGCAGCCGCGATGGCGAGATCGACCGGCGGCGAAGCGGGAGCATCGAGGCGGTAGCGGAACCGGAGCTGATCGATGTAGGTCAGCGAAAGCAGCGCCCAGGCGGTGGCATAGCCCGGGAATTTCTCTACCGCCCGCTTGAGGCAGCCCTGAACCGAGGCATGGGTCTGCGGATTAAGGCTGGCGCGATAGCCATAATAGGCCAGAGTGCATCGATAGGCTTCCCAATCTTCCGGCGGCATGTTTGCCGCCGACGAGGCATCCGCCCTGAATATGGCGCCGTAGGGCTGCGCCAGTGCCGTGGCCACGGAGCGCGCTATCTTGGTCTCGAGCTCGATAAGACTACGGACCTTCAGGCTCTCATTGTAGCTTTCGGCCCACAGGACCGATCCGTCGCCGCGGTTGACGAGGCGGCTAGTCAGCCGCAGCCGGTAACCGTCGAACCGCACGCCGCCTGAAAGCGCATAGCGTGCATTCTGCACTACGGCGCCTGCCGGCGTCTCGCTCGACGCATCGGGCGGGTCGCCCGCGACGACGACGATTTCCTTGAACTTCGAGATCTGTTCGATGACCTTGTCGGTCAGGCCCCTCGCCACCGAGCTGTCACTTCCGGACAAGTCCTCGAAAGGCAGGACGATCAGACGTGGCACGTCCGGCACGGTCTGCGCCAGGGTCGAGGACGCGTTGGGCACGTGATCCGTTCGCGAGATGCCGTAGAGAAGAATGGATCCGAGAAGAAGAAATCCGGCGGCGGCGACAAGGATCGGCCGCCAGCGCGTCACCGGGCGCTCGCCAGTCTCGCTGCGCTCTTCCGCAGCATGCTCTGCATTTCCGTCCAGCTCCGCGCCGCCATCGTTCCGGCTGAAGACTGGAACGTATCCGCCTTTGGGTATGTCGATCGTGATCAGATCGCTTTGTCCCGCAACAAGGTAATAGCGCTCGAGCGCCCGTCTTATGCGCCCTGCTTCAATCCGAACGACGGGATCGGTCTGTGCGTCGAACGAGGAGTCGCGGCCGAAAACCGCCACCGCAATCGAGTAGGCCTTGATCCGATCCCCTCGGCCCGCGATGGCCTCCTCGACGACATAGGAGAGAAACCTCCGCGCCCGTTCCGGCACGTCAAATTCCAGGCTCGACAGGATTCGCTGCAATTGTAGGCGGATCTCCGGCTCCGGCGGCATCGGCTTTGCCGCCTGATCCACTCGGACAGAACGGGTCTGGACCATTGCCTCGCCCCCTTCACAGGCCGCCGCAGGTGCATTGCCTACCGCATACGCCTGTTTGCCCACGTAAGTTACATCCCTGCATTGACTTAGCGCAATATACTCTCCCTGAAATAGTTTTCAGCATTGCGAAGGCTACTCGAACATGGGTGCGCGGTCGGACGGCACTGTAGGGAAAAGGGGACTGCAAGCGGCCACTTGCCGCTTTCCGACGCGAGGTCCCCAGATCGAAGCGTTGCTTGCGCGGGACGAGAATTTCCGTTGCATCTGCGACGATCTTGCAGCCGCCGAAGAGGCCCTCGCTGCGGTCGAGCACTTGCCGGAAAGCCTTCGTGCGGCGCGGCGCCTGGAATACGAGGAGATTGTCGTAGATCTTGCCGAGGAGATCGCCGAGGCGCTGGAGCGGGCAAATGTCGTCGCGATGCGGCGATCGCCGATGCACTAAAGCAGACTTGCGTGCCCTCTCCCACGCTTCATCTGCTCAGATGTTTGTTTTCGGTCCAGGACTCCTGGCTTCTGGCGATCACAAATGGAACCGCCGGTCAGATTTATTTTCCGCATCGTGCGACTTCAGGCAATTCCGCCTGACTGCGAGATGCTCAAGCGGGATGGCTCATCATGAAGCTGCTGAAGGAACCCGTCGTCCACTTCGCCATCGCGGGCGCCGCCCTGTTTGTCGCCCATGCCTGGCTCAACAGCGACGCCGGGACAGGCGACCGGCCGGAAATCCGGCTCGACGACGGGCACCTGCGCTGGATCACTGAGACATGGACCGGCCAATGGGGGCGCGCGCCCTCCGAGGAGGAACTGCGCGGTCTCATCGCGGAGCTGATCAAGGAAGAACTGCTTGCCAACGAGGCCCGCGCCTTGGGGCTCGGTGAGGACGATACGATCATCCGGCGCAGGCTGGCACAGAAGGTGACATTCCTGATCGAGGATACCGCGCGCCTCGCCGAGCCAACCGAAGACGACCTGCACCAGTTCTATGATGCGCATCCGGACCGGTTCCGTCAGGAGGCGCGGGTGTCTTTCGTCCACGTCTTCTTCAGCGGTTCGAATCGCCAGGACGCGGCGGCCGATGCGCGACGCGTGCTTGCCGCATCCAACGGCCTTGCGCAAACGGCAATCCTCGAACAAGGCGACCAATGGCTGGCCGAGGCACGGCTGGAGGACGGTAGGCAAAGCGACATCGCCGCACAGTTCGGCCCTGATTTTTCCCAAGAGGTCGTCGCACTCAAGGAAGGGGAATGGAGCGGCCCGATCGAATCCGCCTTCGGACAGCATCTCGTCCACGTATCCGAGATCGCCCCCGCCGCACTAAGGCCCTTCGCCGAAGTCAAGGACGAAGTGCGCGCGCAATGGCAGGACGAAGAGCGGCGCCGCTACCAAGAACGTTACTTCGCGGAGTTGTTGAAGAAATACGAAATCGTGGCAGCGGCAAGTGTCGAGCCATTCATCGGTCGCCTGTCGCAGGAGGGCATCCGATGAGGCGGTGGGCAACGATCCGCGTCGCGGCGCTGGCGACTGCGTTGCTCTTGCCGCTGCTCGTCGCCGCGGCAGCTTTGGCGCACGAGGTCCGGCCCGCCTATCTCGAGTTGCGTGAGCAGGAGCCGGGCACATTCGCCGTTCTGTGGAAGGTGCCGATGCGCGGCGACATGAGGCTCGCGCTGAAGCCCGAATTCTCCGGCAAAACCCGCCCGTCGCTGCCGGCCGTCCGCATCCTCTCGGGTGCGGCAATCGAGACCTGGTACCTCGAAGCCCCGGCCCTGCGCGGCCAGACCCTGACGATCGCCGGTCTTGCCGCAACGATGACCGATGTGCTCGCGCACATCGAATATGCGGACGGCAGCACCTGGACGCAACGCCTGACGCCGAACGCGCCCTCGGCGGCGATACCTGCCCGGGACACCATCCTCAACGTGGCCGGCCTCTACCTGCTGCTCGGAATCGAGCACATCCTCTTCGGCATCGATCACCTGCTCTTCGTCTTCGCACTTCTGATGCTGACGCAGGGTATCGGATCGCTGGTGAAGACGATCACTGCCTTCACTCTCACCCATTCCATCACGCTCGCGCTGGCGACCCTCGGACTCGTGAACGTGCCGCTCGCCCCGGTCGAGGCGGTGATCGCACTTTCCATCGTCTTCGTCGCTGCCGAGATCGTCCACCGGGACCAGGGGCGTGAGGGCATGGCGGCGCGGGCGCCATGGCTCGTGGCCTTCGGCTTCGGCCTGCTGCACGGCTTCGGTTTCGCGGGTGCGCTGAGCGAGACCGGTCTGCCCGCAGGACACGTCCCGCTGGCGCTGCTGTTCTTCAACGTCGGCGTGGAGATCGGACAGCTTCTCTTCGTGGCAGCGGTACTGGCGCTTGCGGCTGCGGTCCTCCGTATTCCCCTGCCGCTCCCGACCTGGGGGTACCGCGTTCCCGCCTATGCAATCGGCTCCGTTGCAATGTTCTGGACCGTGCAGCGACTGGCGATGTTCTAGAGGAAGCGACCATGCACAGACGCGCTTGCATTTCCCGGCTGCTCCTACCGCTATCGCTTCTGGCCGCAACGCTGTCGCCATCGGCAAGCTCTGCCTGCGGCTATCACGACGACGTCATGATGGCTCGAGGGCTCCTGAACTGGGTCTATCCGGACGCACTGCATGTGCTCGGCTCCATCTCGGCAGCTGTCGCCGAGCGGCGGCTGCCGCCTCCGAGCTCCGCGGGCGCGGCCCCGGACCTGTTCGGCGCGAATTATCGCAAGACTGTGCGATCCCTTGAGCAATTTGGCCGAAACTTGCCTCTTGCCTCGGGCGAGAAGCCTCCGCCGTCGGTCTCCCTCGTTCTCATCGAGCCCATGCTGTGGACGCGCTTCGAAATGGGTACGAGCGGGCTGCACATGCGCGTGCACGTGACGGGGCCCGAACCGGAGGACGTCGTTCTCGTCTCCGGCGAGGCGGTCATCGCTGAGATTGCGAGCGGAGGCCTGACGATCGGCAAAGCCCACGAACTCGGCCTCATCCGCCTCTATGGCCCGGCGGCAAAACGGGCGCTGTTCCTGCTTGCCTATGCCCGGGCCGAAGCTCGCCCATCGAAATCGACGACACCCGCGGCGGTGGCGAAAACCGCGATCCCGGACAATCCGTGCCAACGCAAGACCGACATGGGCCGCGACCTTTGAAACAATCAGTCTTCAGGAGGAAATCATGGCAAGGACCTTCTTCTACGGCACGGCGCTGACCAGTCTTGTCCTGTTGGGGCTGCCGGCATCGGCGCAGGACGCAGGCACGCTCGGCAAGGAAGCCGCCGAGCGTGTACACCAGCGGCCTCCTGCCTATTCGCCCTATGTCGGCCACGATTTCCCAGCCCGCCCCTTCTTCGGCGATACGCATCTGCACACGTCCTTTTCCATGGACGCAGGCGCCTTTGGCGCCCGTATCGGACCGATGGACGCATATCGATTTGCCAAGGGCGAAGAGGTCGTTTCCTCTACCGGACAGCCGGTGAGACTCTCCCGACCGCTCGATTTTCTCGTGGTAGCCGATCACTCGGACAATATGGGCTTTTTCCCGGATCTCTTTGCGGGCAAATCGAATCTCATCTCCGACCCCACCGGCCGCAAGTGGTATGATATGATCCAGTCCGGCAAAGGAGCGGACGCGGCGACGGAAATCATCGTCGCCTTTTCGCATGGGACCTTCCCCAAGGATCTGATGTACTTCCCGGGAACCACCGCCTATCGCAGCGCCTGGAAGGAGACGATCGCCGCCGCCGAACAACACAACGAACCGGGCCGGTTCACGGCGCTTATCGGCTACGAGTGGACCTCGAACACCGGCGGCAACAATCTGCACCGCAACGTGATCTTTCGCGACAATGGCGACAAGGCCAGCCAGGTCGAGCCCTTCACCGTCTATCCGCCCTATGGCAGCGACAACCCCGCCGATCTCTGGAAATGGATGGAGGCCTATGAAGAGAAAACCGGCGGCAGCGTGCTCGCGATCGCGCATAACGGCAATTTGAGCAACGGATCGATGTTTCCGGTCGTCGAGGCATTCGGCAAGAAACTCGACCGCGACTATGTCGAGACGCGGGCAAGGTGGGAGCGCCTCTACGAGGCGACCCAAACCAAGGGCGACGGCGAAGCACACCCCTATCTCTCACCCAATGACGAGTTCGCCAATTTCGAACGCTGGGACAAGGGCAACCTCGACGGCAGTGTTGCCAAGAAGAAAGACATGCTGGAATTCGAATATGCGCGCTCAGCTTACAAGAACGGCCTGAAACTCGAAAAGGAGCTCGGCACGAACCCGTACAAGTTCGGCCTGATCGGCAGCAGCGATGCCCATACCGGCCTCTCTGCTTTGGAGGAAGAGAATTTCTTCGGCAAGACAACACCGCAGGAGCCCAGCCCCCACCGCATGACCGCCACCTTCATCGACAACGCCGAGACGGGCGTGAAGGTCATGGACTGGGAGGTGTCGTCGTCCGGCTACGCCGCCGTCTGGGCCAGGGAGAACACGCGCGCGTCCCTTTGGGACGCCATGCAGCGCAAGGAAACCTACGCGACGACCGGCCCCCGCATGGTCGTGCGCTTCTTCGGCGGCTGGGATTTCGCCCCGGCTGACGCGGAAACCCGCGCCCCGGCCATCGTCGGCTACGCCAAGGGCGTCCCGATGGGCGCTGATCTCGGCAAAGCCCCGCAGGACAAGTCACCGACCTTCCTCGTTGCCGCGCTGAAGGACCCGATCGGCGCCAATCTCGACCGCTACCAGATCATCAAGGGCTGGCTCGACAAGGACGGCAACCTGCAAGAAAAAATCCATGACGTCGCCTGGTCGGGCGAGCGCCAGCCCGGAAACGACGGAAAACTCCCCCCGGTCGGAGACACAGTGGACCTAGCCGCGGCCACCTGGTCGAATTCGATCGGCGCGCCGGAGCTGATTGCCGTGTGGCGGGACCCGGAATTCGATCCCACCCAGCCGGCCTTCTATTACGGCCGCGTGATCGAGATCCCGACGCCGCGCTGGACCGCCTATGACGCCAAGCGCTTCGGCGTCACGCCGGCGCCCGGGACGACGATGACCTTGCAGGAGCGCGCCTATACGTCGCCGATCTGGTACACGCCGGCGCCTTGAAGGCTTTCGTCCGACTGCGCAAGCCGGGACGTGGACCGAGGCGATCGTGCCTTCATCGATCGCTTCGGTCCGGACGAGAAGTGGGGTATTGTTAACGACTGATGCGCCGGCAACGCGACGCATCGTGGGGGGCCTGGGATATGCCAGAATCTTTGCATCCCGCTGCAGTGGAGCACGTGCCGGCGTTTATCACGGCTCCGGGGGAGACGGACGTTCTGATGAACGTGATGGTAGTCTTCGTGCTGCTCATCATTTTCCTTGCCGGTGTTCTCTATCTGCGCCTGCACGCATTGCCGGAGCATATCGCGCACGGCGCCAGCAAGGTTCAGCTCCAGCTGGTGGCGGTCCTGTCGCTGATCGCGCTCTTCACGCACAACCACCTCTTCTGGATCGCCGCCCTGCTCCTGGCGTTGATCGAGTTTCCGGACTTTTCCACGCCGGTGAATTCGATGGCCGACTCGCTCCGCAGAATTGCCGATCGGGACGAAAGGCCGCTACTCGAAACGGTTCCGCACGACATTCACGTGGTCGCGGCGAAGCCACACCCGGTCGAGACCGAACCGCAATGGGCACCGGACGTGCCGGCCGGCGAAACCCTGTCGGAGCCGAGAGGCTGAGCCATGCTCGAATTCATGATCTGCTCCCTGCTGACGATCTTTCCGGACTTCCTCTTCCGCCGCTACGTCCAGGGCAAGCGGATCGGCCGGGAAATCAATCTCTATTCCATGTGGTTCGAGCTCCGATGGGGCATCACCGCCTGCGTCATCCTCACGATTTCGTTGATCACCCTGATCTTCTACTTCCATCCCTCGACGAAGACCGTCACGGCCGCCTTCCGCACCGTTACCATCCTGCCGGAGGCAAACGGGCGGGTGGCCGAGGTGTTCGTCGGCATGAACGACAAGGTCGCGGCAGGCGATCCCCTGTTCCGGCTGGACGACACCGGACAGCGGGCGGCGCTCGAGACCGCGCGCCGGCGAGTCGCCGAGATCGATGCCGAAACGGCGGTGGCTGAGACCGAACTGGCGGCCGCCGACGGGCTGATCGCCCAGGCCGAGGGCGCCTACCGGCAGGCGGTGGACGAGCTCGAGTCGCAGGTCGAACTCAACCGCCTCAATCCGAACGTGGTGGCCAGGCGCGAGATCGAAAGGCGCCAGGTGGCGGCCGACGGCAGCAAGGGTGCCCGTGACGCCGCCGTCTCCAACAAGCAGACGCTCGAGGCGAAGATCGCCTCGCTCCTGCCGGCGCAGAAAGCGAGCGCCGAAGCCGCCCTTGCCCAGGCGCAGGTCGAGCTCGACAAAACCGTCATTCGCGCCGGCACCGATGGCATGGTCCAGCAGTTCTCGCTGCGGCCCGGCGACATCGTCAACCCGATGATCCGCTCGGCCGGCATTCTCGTGCCGGAGGATCGCCGCATCGGCCTCGTCGCCGGCTTCGGCCAGATCGAGGCGCAGGTGTTGAAGCCCGGCATGATCGCCGAGGCGACCTGCGTCGGTAAACCCTTCGCCGTCATCCCGATGGTCGTCACCGAGGTCCAGGAGGTGATCGCCACCGGGCAGGTGCTCCCGACGGATCAGCTCGCCGACGCGCAGCAGTTCTCCCGCCCCGGAACCCTGACCACTTTCCTCGAGCCGCTCTTCGAGGGGCAGTTCACCGGCATTCCGCCCGGCAGCAGTTGCATCGCCAATGCCTATACCAGCAACCATGACGAACTGCACTCGCCCGGTATCAGCACGTCGCGCTGGCTGTTCCTGCACATGGTCGATGCCGTGGGGCTGGTGCATGCCATGATCCTCAGGCTGCAGGCGCTGCTCCTGCCGGTGCAGACGCTTGTCCTGACCGGACATTGAACCGGAGGGGTGCCGGATGACTGCGACGATGCCCGGCCCTATCCGTGGGTTTCGACGCCGTCGAGACCTCACGCAGACAATGGGGGATAGCGCATGGGGGCAGTCTTGAGGTACGGGTGCAGACGCTGCGTTCACGCTGCATTGCTTCTGGTTCTGCAGCTCTTCCTCGCGCTGGCAGCTCCGCTCGCGGCACAGGAGCCAGGCACGGCCGCGCCGCCGGACAAGGTCCAGCAATTGATCGAGCTGCTGGACGATCCGGAAGTGCGACAATGGCTCGCTGCCCGCCCGCCCGCGAACACGGCGGTTGCAGCTCCATCGGCGAGCGACGCGTCCCGCTGGATCGCCGCGATCAAGAGTCACCTCACCGGAATGCGCAATGCGGTGCCTCGGTTGGGCCCCGAGTGGCAGGCGGCAAAAGGCCGCGTCGCGACGGACATTCATGGCCACGGGCAGATCCCCATCCTCAGGGGTTTCGCTCTCATGCTCCTCGTCGGCTACGGCGCCGAATTCCTGCTGCGCTATATTTTGCGGCGCGGTGCACGTCGCCACCCCGGAGAACGTGGCCTTGCCGCCTTCGACCGCATCGCGCCGCTCCTCGTCTTTGCGATTGCAGTCGTGGCCGCCTTCGTGCTTGCCGGCTGGCCGAGGCAACTGGAGGCGGCGGTGGCGCCGCTGCTTGTCGCCTGGATCGTCGCCCGCCTACTGATCGCGGTCGTTTCGACCGCATTGAAGCCGGCATATGAGGGCGGAGCAGGGACTCAGGAAGGGAGAGTCTCGATTGCGCCGGAGGCTGCGCGCTTCTGGCATCGGCGCCTGGTGCTGTTTATCGGTGCATTGGCCTTCCTGTGGGCGGTGGTCGACATGATGCATGCGCTCTCGGTCCCCAGCGATGTTCGTGATCTCATAGCGGCCGGGCTTGGCCTCCTTGTTCTGGTCTTGGCGATCGACACCACTCTTAGACGGCCCGCGCCGGCAATAGCACCCGGGCGGCGGATGTTGCGCAGCGCCCTGCTCATTGCCTTCCTCATCCTCATGTGGCTCGTCTGGGTCGCCGGCATGAAGGTGCTGTTCTGGCTCGGCGTCTATTTTCTCGCCTTGCCGCCGCTGTTGCGCTTCACGAGTGCCGCCGCCAGATCGATGCAAGACAGTGAAGCAGCAAACCACATGCGCGTGATGCGCAATGTGCTGATCGACCGCGGCGCGCGATTCGCCATCATTGCGCTCGCCGCCGCCTGGCTCGCCGTCGTTTTCCAGCTGAACGGCAGCGCGCTGATCCGGGACGATTCCTTCAACCGCCTCTTCCGCGGCGTTCTCGCCGGCGTGGTCATCCTACTTGCGGCAGACCTGGTCTGGCAGTTGGCCAAGGAATTCATCACGCTCCACCTGAAACGGGCCACCGTCGATGTGGCGGATCCGGCTGAGATCGCCCGCAACATGCGCCTGCGCACGCTGCTGCCGATCCTGCGCAATTTTCTCGCCGCCTTCATCTCCGTGGTCGCCATCATGATGGTGCTCTCCGGGCTCGGCGTCGAGGTCGGCCCGTTGATCGCCGGCGCCGGCGTTTTCGGCGTTGCCATAGGCTTCGGTTCGCAGACGCTGGTGAAGGACATCATCAGCGGCATCTTCTACATGATGGATGACGCCTTCCGGGTCGGCGAATATATCCAGAGCGGCAGCTACATGGGCACGGTCGAGTCCTTCAGCATCCGTTCCGTCAAGCTGCGCCATCACCGAGGGCCGGTCTTCACCGTGCCTTTCGGCTCGCTTGGCGCCGTCCAGAACATGAGCCGCGACTGGGTGATCGACAAGTTCAGGATCAACGTCGCCTACGACACCGATGTCGCCAAGGTTAAGAAGGTAGTGAAGGGCGTCGGCGCCACGCTTCTCGAGGACCCGGAACTTGCACCCCTGATCCTCGAAACCGTCAAGATGAAGGGCGTCGAGCAATTTGGCGACTACGGCATCACCTTGAGCTTCGCGATGAAGACGAAGCCGGGGACGCAGACGCAGGTGAGGCGCCGAGCCCAGGCCCTGATCAAGGAGGCCTTCGCCGCCAACGGACTCCATTTCGCGTCGCCCACCGTTCAGGTGGCCGGCGACGACAAACACGCGACGGCGGCTGCAGCCGCAAACCGGGATGCGATCGACAGGAAGAACGCCGCCGCGGCGAAGGAGAGCGGGGAAGCCGCTGCGGAGTAGCCGGCACAGATGCCGCCGGCCGGCATTGCAAGAAACACGTCGCGGCTGTACCGTTTGGAGTTACGGACAGCTGCGCAACGTGCTCGGTGTTTCAACCCCTTGCATGAGTAGCCGTGAACATGGAACTTGTGGTCGCCCTCGGTCTGATTGCCTTCAAGGTCGCGTTGCTGATCGCGATCCTGCTGTTGCTCCCTTTGCCGCTGACCTGGATGGAACGAAAGATCGCCGGTCACATGCAGCAGCGGATGGGGCCGATGCGCGTCGGTTGGCACGGGTTGCTGCAGCCGATGGCGGACGGGATCAAGCTCTTGACCAAGGAGGACCACATCCCGACCGAGGCCGACCGCTTCCTCTTCAAGCTGGCGCCGATCCTGGCCATGGTCCCTCCCTTCGTGGTCTTCGTCGCGATACCCTTCGGCGAGACGGTCTCGGTCCTCGGCGCCGAGATCACGCTCTACGTCTCCAACATGAATGTGGCGCTGCTCTTCGTCTTCGCGGTGATCGGTCTCGAGGTCTATGGGGTCATCTTCGGCGGCTGGGCCGCCAACAGCAAATATGCGCTCCTCGGCAGCCTCCGGACCTGCGCGCAGATGATCAGCTACGAGATCCCGATGGGGTTTGCAGTCATCGGCGTTGTCATGCTGGCGCAATCGATGAGCCTCCTCGACATCGTGCGGGCGCAAGCCGGCCTTTGGAACGTCGTCTACCAGCCGGTCGGCTTCTTCGTGTTCTTCGTCGCCGGACTTGCCGAAGCGCAGCGCATTCCCTTCGATCTGGCGGAGGCGGAAGGCGATCTGGGCGCGGGGTTCCACACCGAATACAGCGGCATCCGCTTCGCCTTCTTCATGGTCAGCGAATACGTGATCATGGTGCTGGTATCGGTCCTGGTGGTGATCCTCTTCTTCGGCGGCTGGAACGGCGTGCTGATCCCCCTGCCGCCGCTACTCTGGTTTCTCCTGAAGGTCGCCTTCTTCGTCTATTTGTTCATGTGGTTCCGTTTCACCTTCCCCCGCTACCGCTACGATCAGCTGATGACCATCGGCTGGAAAGTCTTGCTTCCTCTGTCGTTGGCGAACATAATCATAACAGGCATTTTGTTATCTTAGGCCGCAGCGAGGCGACGATGTCGCGCGCACTCGACAGAGCTGGATCATGGGTCGGCTGGGCTTTCTTCGCCGATCTCGCGAGCGCGCTCGGCCTGACCTTCGGCTACATGTTCTCCAGATCCGTGACCATGCAGTATCCGGACAAGGAGAAATGGCTGCCCTATGCGCGCTATCGCGGGCATCATTTCCTCAAGCGCGACGCAGAGGGCGAAATCAAATGCGTCGCCTGCGAACTCTGCGCGCGCATCTGCCCCTGCGACTGCATCGAAGTCGTTCCCTATGAGGATGAGAAAGGGAACCGGCGCCCGGCAATATTCGAAATCGACACGGCGCGCTGCCTGTTCTGCGGGCTCTGCGAGGACGCCTGCCCGGCGGACGCGATCGCGCTTGGCCAGCAATACGAATTCTCGAGTTTCTCCTCGCAGGACCTGGTGATCGGCCGCGACGATCTGCTCCTGAAGCCGGGCAAGGCCGCGACCGGCGGTGGCGTGGTCGCCGCTCGCCTGCACACGGAGGAGACCGGGCTGGTCGAGGCAAACGAGCCGCGGGGATACAACTGGTGGCGCAATATCCGGCGAACATGAAGCGCGCCAGCTGTCAAACCGGAGCCTCGCATGTTTCCTTAGATCGGCTCCGATTTAAGGAAACATGCGGCGATTGGAAGGGCTGCAACGACCTTCATGTGTCCGAGGTGACGCACGGCGCTGCAGGAGAGGAGGCGTGGAGATGTTTGTCGGCGAAATCGTAAAGGGCAAGGGATCCGGAGTGGTCTCGGTCACGCCCGATCAGTCAATGGTGGAGGTCCTGCGGCTGTTTCGCGATAGGAATATCGGCTTCGTGGTCGTCAGCGGCGGGCCCGGACAGTATATGGGCACCCTGTCGGAACGCGATTGCTGCAATGCGGTGGCGGCGCACGGGGCGGAGGCGGTCCTGATGCCCGCCGCCGACATCATGACCCGCAGCGTGGCGACCTGTTCGACAAACGATATGCTGCCTTTCGTGATGGCGATCATGACCGAGCGGCGCACGCGCCATGTGCTCGTCAGGGATGGCGAGGATGTTGTCGGCGTCGTCAGCATCGGCGACGTGGTCAAGCACCGGCTCGACGAGGCGCTGCGCACGGAGCAGGACCTGCACGACTACATCTGCGGCACGAATTATCGCTGACGGGATCAGGGCGAGCCGGCCACGCCGCCGCCGAAATCTTGAGGCTTGGCCGAGCCGGCCAGAGGAGCAATGCCATCGCTGGCGCCGGCGGCGCGAACCTCCACCGGGCAGGGATATTCACCCCGCCGCATCAGGCTGTTGAGGCACAGCGCCCGATAATTCTCGGGAACAAACACGAGGCCCCGCGGAAAGCGCCTGTTGACCTTCAGCTTCGCCGTCAGTTCGCCCCGAGCGGATTGCACCACCACCGGATCGCAATCCGAAAGGCCAAGTTCGGCAGCGTCCTCTGCACTCATCTCGACATAGGGATCATCCGCAACCGTGTTCAGGATTTCCGAGCGTTCGGATTCATAGCCATTGTGGAACAGGCAATTGCCGGTGATCAGCATCAGCCGGTCGGCCGTCGCCGGGGCAGGCGGCATCGCAAAGAAGGTGGCCGGCGGCGGCTCCAAGGCCGATCTGGTGAATGCGCCGTCGGCGCCGAGCCCGTCCGGCGTCAGTCTCGCATAGGCCGGAACCAGCCGGGCGATCTCGCCAAAGACCTCGTCCTCGGTCGAGGGCTGCAGCGGCCGATTGCCGAGCGCCGCGACGAAATCGAAGATTGCGAGATTGTTCCGCGCCTCGAAGGCGGGCTGGCGGAATTTGCGGACCCTCTGGGTTCGGCCTTCGTTGTTGGTGAAGGTGCCCGCTTCCTCGCCGTAACCCGCCGCCGGCAGCACCACATCGGCAAGGCCCACGGTCTCGGTCAGGAACGCGTCCTGCACGATCAGGAGATCGGCGGCATCAAGGGCCCGCCGCACGAATTCCCGGTCCGGATAGGAAATCAGCGGGTCGGTTCCGACGATGTAGAGGGCGCCCATGCTCCCGCCGGCACAAATTTCCAGCATAGCGTCGAAATCCACGCCCGGTTCAGGCGGGATTTCCGATCCCCAGACCCGTTCGAACGTTGGGGGCGCCTGACCGTCGGCGAGCGCCTGCAGCCCCGGCAGCACCTTCGGCAGAACCCCCATGTCCCAGGCGCCCAGCTGGTTCGCACGATCGAAGAGGAACTGCATCGCCGGGCCTTTGCCGAGCAGACGGAGAAGCTGCAGCAGATTGGCAAGCTGCTCAAGTGTCGCGCGCGCCTCCGGGGATCGCAGCAGGTCGACACTCACCAGCACGGCGACGCTGCGACTTTCCGCAAGCGCGCTCGCCATCCGGTCGATCCCCGCACCGGAATCTTCCGCCGGCCCGCCGATTGCCGAGCGGATCTCGGCAAGCCCCCCGCCCGGCAAGCTCTCACCCCCTGCGAGCGCCGCCGCCAAAGAGGCGAGGCTCCGGGCCTCAGCGCCCGGCCGCAGCCGAACGACCGCCTGGGCATCGGCGTCCAGCCGCGATGGCCGCGCCGAGAGCATCAGCAATCTGGTGCGCCGCCGCGCGGCGTCACGCAGCAGATATTCGGTGACCGGGTTTTCCTCGGTCACATTGCCGCCGATCACAAGCACGGTGTCATTGCCGATCACCTCTTCGAGCGGCGCACGGCTGTAGAAGCCTGCCATCAGCGGGACCAGGGTGTCGACCGGGGTGGACCAGCGCGATGAGCAGTCGATATTGTTGGTATGGAATACCGTCCGCATCAACTTCTGGAACCGATAGAGCACCTCGTTCGGCAGACGCGGCGAAATGAGTCCGCCCGCTGCCTTCCCGTTGAGAGCCGCGAGGCGCCGGGCCAGATAGTCGCCCGCCTCCATCCAGGAAACCGGCGTGAGCGTGCCGTCCCGGCGGATCATCGGCCGCTTGATGCGGTCGCGGCCCTCGATGAAATCGAGCCCAAAGCGGCCGCGCACGCAGAGCGTTTCACGGTTGACGCCGTGCTCCCAGTCCGAGCGGACCCGCAGGAACTCGCCTTTTCGGGCCCCCACGGTGAGCTGGCAGCCGGTGCCGCAATGCGGGCAGATCGTATCGGTCTCCTGGAGGTCCCAGGGTCGCGCCTTGTAGCGATAGGGAAAGCTCATCAGCGCGCCGACCGGACAGACCTCGACGCAGTTGCCGCACTGGTCGCAGCTCGCGAGACTGCCCTCAAAACCGGTGACGGCGGTATCCATGCCCTTTTCGACCGTGCCCAGCGCCACCGCACCGACGACATCCTCGCACATGCGCACACAGCGCTGGCACTGGATACAGCGGTTGACATTCATGATGATAACGGGGCTCAGACGAAGGTCCTTCGAGTGGAACACGCGTTTTGGGTCGCGGAATTGGCTTTCGCGCGGCCCGTAGGCCATCACCATGTCCTGAAGCTCGCACTCGCCGCCCTTGTCGCAGATCGGGCAGTCGAGCGGGTGGTTGGCGAGCAGCATGTCGAGCATGGACGAGCGCGTTTCCTCGATCAGGGGCGTGTTCGACCGCACCACCATGCCGTCCGCGACCACGGTAGCGCAGGACGGCTGCAGCCGACGCAGCCCCTCGATCTCCACCAGGCACATGCGGCAGGAGGCGAGCGGCGGCAGCCGCTTCCAATAGCAGAAGGTCGGAATCTCGATGCCCAGACGCTCGGCGGCCTGGAGCACCGTGGAGCCGGCCGCGACTTCGAGAACCTGTCCGTCGATCGTAACGCTAACCATGCTTCCTCCTAATGCATGTCTCCTTAAATCGACTTCGATTTAAGGACAAAGACATGCAGCAATTCAAAGTACTACAGCGATCTTTGCGCGTCTGATAAGACGCGCGGCGCTGTAGAGCTTGCGCCGCCTCGTCAGTGGAACGGGCACCTGCGCTCCTCGATATGGGCGACGAACTCGTCGCGGAAATGCTTGAGTGCTGCCCGCAGCCCCATCGCCGCGCCGTCACCGAGCGCACAGAAGGTGTTGCCGAAAATGCCATTGCAGAGCATGTCCAATTGCTCCAGATCGCCGGCCGTGCCCTCCCCCGCCTCAATCCGGCGCAAAACCTTGACGGCCCAGTTCAATCCTTCCCGGCACGGCGTGCACTTGCCGCAGGACTCATGGTGGAAGAACTCGACGATCCGGGTGGCGACCTTGACCATGCAGGTCGTATCGTCGACCACGATTACGCCCGCTGAGCCGAGCATGGAGCCCACGGCGGCGAGCGAGTCGAAATCCATCCCCACCTCCAGCCCAACCTCGGGTATGACCGGCGCGGAGACGCCGCCCGGGATCACCGCCTTGACCTTTCGGCCCGGCAGCGTTCCGCCGGCATGCTCCTCGACCAGTTCGCGCAAGGCGATGCCCATCGGCAGCTCATAGAGGCCGGGTCTGCGCACCTGGCCGCTCACGCAGTAGAGCTTCGGGCCTGGGCTCTTGTCCGGCCCGATGCCGCGAAACCAGTCCGCGCCCCGGGTGACGATATGCGGCACGCAGGCGAGCGTCTCGACATTGTTGATCACCGTCGGGCTCGCATAGAGCCCGGCCACGGCCGGAAATGGCGGTTTCAGCCGCGGTTGCGCCCGCCTGCCCTCGAGCGATTCCAGCATCGCAGTCTCTTCGCCGCAGATATAGGCGCCGGCGCCGCAATGAATATGTACATCGAAATTGAAGTCCGAACCGAGGACGCCCCTTCCGAGATAACCCGCATCCCGGGCCTCTGCGATCGCCTGTTCCAGGCGGCGGATCGCCGTCACATATTCTCCACGGATATAGACATAGGCGGTTTCCGCCCCGATCGCATAGCCGCTGACCGCCAGCCCCTCAATGAGCTGGTGCGGGTCGCGCTCCATGATGATCCGGTCCTTGAAGGTGCCGGGCTCGCCCTCGTCGGCGTTGCAGCACAGATATTTCAGCTTGTCCGATTGCTTCGGCACGAAACTCCATTTCATTCCCGTCGGGAAGCCGGCGCCGCCGCGACCGCGCAGGTTGGACTGTTTGACGAGTTCGACGACCTCATCGGGCGTATGCTCACGAAGCACCTTCGCAAGCGCCTCGTAGCCGCCGCCGGCCGCGTAGGTCCGCAGCAAATGGCCGTCCGGCAGATCGACATTCTTCAGGAGGACCCGCTCGAACATGGCACTATTCTCCCGCAGGCCGGGCGGAAGCAGGCGCGGGATTTGCAGCCTGCCCGGCCGCCATCGCCCGAAAGTCTTTCAGGAGAGCCTTCAGCCGCGCCACATCGAGGTTGCCGTGGTAGTCGTCGCCGACCTGCATCACCGGTGCCATCTCGCAGGCGCCGAGGCACTCGACCGTATCGAGTGTGAACAACCCGTCCGGCGTGGTCTCGCCCTTGCCGATGCCGAGTGCCGCCTCCAGATACTCGAGCAACGCCTCGGCGCCGCAAAGCATGCAGGAGACATTGTCGCAGAGTTGCAGGTGAAACAGCCCCACCGGCTCCGTATGGAAGAGCGTATAGAAGGTCGCAAGCTCGTAGACCCAGATTCGCTCGACGCCCAGAATATCGGCGACCTCTTCCAGCACCGGGCCGGGCAGATGACCATACTCCCTCTGCGCGATCAGCAGCGCGGGCATGATCGCCGAGCGCCGGCTGGGATACCGCGCCGCCACCGCTTCGATATCTTCGCGCATCGTCATCGCATCCGAGCCCCTTCTACTTGTCCACCTCGGCCATCACCGGATCGAGACTGCCGAGGACGGCGATCATGTCGGCGAGGTAGCGAGCATTGCTCACGCCGAACAGCGCCTGAAGATTGACGAAGGAGGGGGCCCTGACCTTCATGCGGAACGGCTTCGGCGACCCGTCGCTGAGGATGTAGAAGCCGAGTTCCCCCTTCGGAGCCTCGATCGCCGAATAGACCTCTCCTTTGGGGACGTTGAAACCGTAAGCCGAGAGGTCGAAATGCTGGATTAGTGCCTCCATGGAGCAGTGCACCTTCTCCTTATCCACGGGGAAAGCGATGGTCGGCATGTCGATCTGGAACGGCCCTTCGGGCATCTGTTCGGTGCATTGTTCGATGATGCGGATGCTTTGGCGCATCTCGTCGACCCGACACTGCCAACGTGCGTAGCAATCGCCTTCGCCGCGGGTGATGACGTCGAAGTCCAGCCGGTCGTAGATTTCGTAGGGTTCGTCGCGCCGGATGTCCCAGTCGACACCGGAAGCGCGCAGGTTCGGGCCGCTCAGGCCCAGATCGATGGCGTCCTCGGCGGAGATCACGCCGATCCCCTGCGTGCGACTGAGGAACACGCGGTTCTTCTCGATCAGCCGCTCATAGTCGCGGATCCGGTTCGGAAAAATGCCGCAGAACTCGCGGACCTTCTCCATGAACCCATCCGGCAAGTCCTCCCGCACGCCGCCGACCCTGCAGTAGGAGGTGTGCATGCGCGCGCCGGTGAGCATTTCCAGGAGATCCATGATCATCTCGCGCTCGCGCATGGCGTAGAGCAACGCGGTCATGGCGCCGAGATCCATCGGCAAAGCGCCGGTGATCAGGAGATGGCCAGAGATCCGCGCGAGCTCCGCCGTCATAACGCGGATATATTGCGCCCGGATCGGCGCCTCTATGCCGAGGAGTTTCTCCACGGCAATCGCGAAGGCGAGATTGTTCGAGGGCGGACAGAGATAGTCGAGCCGGTCCGTCAGCGGAAAGATTTGCGTGTAGGTGAAGCTTTCCGCCAGTTTCTCGGTGCCGCGGTGGAGGTAGCCGATATGCGGGTCGACGCGCTCGACAAACTCGCCATCCAGTTCGAGGACGAGCCGGAGAACCCCATGGGTGCTGGGGTGCTGGGGTCCGAGATTGAGAAGCACTTCCTTGGTATCGAGCGCTTCGCCCTCCGGTCTGATGAGCTCGGTGACTTCGGTCATATCAAGGGTCCAATCTGAAAGCGGCCTCCTTTATGGGATGTCCCTGGTGGCAAGATCGGGCTGCGTCGGCGGCGGGCCTTCGGCGCCAAATGGGTTCAGCTTGTCCTTGTAGCCCCGCAACGGGAAATCCTTGCGCTGGGGAAAGCCCTCGAAACCTTCCCACATGTAGATCCGGCGCAGGTCCGGGTGCCCGGTAAAGCGGATGCCGTACATGTCCCAGGCCTCGCGTTCGTGCCAATTGGCAGTGCGCCAGACGCCGGTGACCGAGGGAACCTCGGGCGGATCGCCAAGCCGGCACTTAATGCGGACCCGCCATTTGTTCGGCAGCGAATAGAGGTGGTACACGGCCTCGAAACGCGGCGTTTCGGGGTGGTGATCGACCCCGCAAATATCCGACAGGAAATTGAACCGAAACGCCGGATGGTCTTTCAGGAAACGGCAGACCTCGACGATCGTCTCCGGCGGAACGGCAAAGGCGTGAATGCCGTGTGCGTTGCCCAGATCCTCGATTGCTCCCTCGAAGCGCTTCATGATCAAGGCGCGGTCGAGGGGCTCGCCGCTCATGATGCCACAACCCGATCGAGAGGCGTCCCTGCCAAGGCGCGGGTTCTCTTGATCTTCTCTTGCAGCATGAGGAAGCCGTGCATCAGCGCCTCTGGGCGCGGCGGACAGCCGGGCACATGCACGTCGACGGGTACGAAGGTTTCCGATCCCTGCACCACCGCATAGGTATTGTAGACCCCACCGGAAATCGCGCAGGTTCCCATTGCGATCACCCAGCGCGGTTCCGGCATCTGATCGTAGAGCCGCCGTACCACGGGGGCGAATTTTCGGGTGACGGTTCCGGCGATGATCATCACGTCCGATTGCCGCGGCGACGGGCGAAATACCACGCCGAACCGGTCGAGGTCGTAGCGCGCGCAGCCGGCGGAGATCATCTCGATGGCACAGCAGGCGATGCCGAAGGTCTCCGGCCATAAGGCCGACCTCCGACTCCAACTGATGACGCTATCAGCCGTGGTGAACAATACGCTGTCGCGGATCGCGTTGCCTATTCCTCCCATTCCAACGCTCCCTTCAGCCAGGCATAGGCAAAACCCACAAGCAGCAGCGCTATGAAGACGAACATCTCGACATAGCCGACTAGGCCGATGTCCTTAAGCACGACAGCCCAGGGAAAGAGGAACATCGCCTCGACATCGAAGATCACCAAGAGGATCGCGACGATGAAAAACGGCACCCGGAAGCGCCCCCCGGCAGCCTCACCCGCCGGGTCCATGCCGCACTCATAGGGCATGTTCTTCTCGGGGTAGGGATTGGACGGGCGCAGCAGCGTAGAAACGAAAAGCGTGCCCACCGCCACCAGAACGATTCCGGCGACCATGAAAAGAACCGGCAGGAACTCCATTGCCGTCATAGCACTCGCCTCGCAATCCGCGAGGGGCTTTGCTCAGGCCGCGACCACTCCATTCGGGCCGAAAATGCCGTCGCCTCGGGAGGCGGCTTGGGCAATCCTTTCTCTGGTTAGGACTCTATTCCGTCGTACGGATCATTGCAAACTCAATCGAGCGGCGCCCGTATCTGGAGCGCACGCAAGCGGGCCGTTCCCGGAGCGCGGCGCCCGCGCATCGGCCTGAAAATCGGAACCGATTTTTGGAAGCGCGAAGCGCAATTCAAAGAGTTTCAGCGACTTTTGCGCCTGTGAATAGACGCGCAGCGCTGTGGAGCACTTAAATTGCTGCATGCCTTTTTCCTTAAATCGAGGTCGATCTAAGTTGGCATGCAGCATTCCGATATGAGGGCCCCTAAACCTCCGTATAGGTCATCCCCTGCTCGTTGGTACCCGATCGTTCCTCCTGCTCAATAGTCAGGGCGGGAGGCCCGCTGCTATCGTGAGCATAATCTTCCCGCGGAGCCGTTTCGCAATGAAGTGCAGAGCCGCCTGGGAATGCGGAGGCGCTGCTTGCAGCGGCTCAAGAACTCGATCGAAGGGGAGCTTCGTAAGCGAAGCAGCCCTATTCACCGTCGAGGTGCGGATCATGAGCAGTCCAAGGACTACTCTTTTTGTACTCGCCATCGCTGGGCCCGCAGCGGCGCATGACGTAACGCCGACAGCGGCACAGCCGAACGGATGGACGTATCCGTTTTCATGTTGCAGCGGGATGGACTGCCGCGAGATCAAGAGCCAAGCGGTTCTCGAAGGCCCTCGCGGATATGTCATCAAGCTTACCGGGGAGCTGATCACGCCGCACGACACGCGCATCAAGAACAGCCCGGATGGGCAGTTTCATCACTGCACGGTAGCAGGCGAGCCCGCGGGCCGCACCATCTGTCTCTTTGTTCCCCCACGTTCCTTTTGAGGATTGCCGCCATGACACAGGAACACAGCCGCATCGAAATCAATCTGGTCCCATTGGAGCTGTTTTCCGAGAGCGCGTCGGAGGGCTGGATGATGGTGCCGGGCAATCCGGTCCAAATGTCGCAAGACTATTCGTCGCGGCCGAATTTCGGTTTCGAGGAGCATCTGATGGCGTTTTCCGTCACGCCACGAGAGACAGCGGCACCTCTCGGAGGGCAAGTTCTGCAATTCAAGCAATCTGCATTTACGCTGTACGTGACAGGACAATTGTTCGGTCTTTCGCTCTACTCGTTCGAGCTTGTTCGCCTCCTGGAGGATTTCGACGAGCTTTGTCCATCGGAGTATTCCCGGACCGTCCATTGAAGGATAACTCCGAAGTTCTTTTGCCATGAACATCAGCTCGGCGGCCGAGGCGGCGGCGAATGGCATCGCCGCCGAACGCGGCTCGAATCGAGGTCAGCTTACTGCTGTTCGGTGCTGGCGTCGGGTTCTGGAGTGGTGCTGCCGGTGGTGGCGGTTGTGTCGGTCATATTCGCCGGCGGATTGATCAGCATGAGGACCCTGTTGCCATCCTCCGTCTGCGCTTGGACCAGGTAAGCGGCGTCGAGGACCGTTACCTCCTTGAAGCCGGCGTTGGAGAGCTGCGTCTTCAGCTTCTCAGCCGTCATGGCCATGACCTGGTCCTGCTGGCCGGTCCCGGTCGCCGGTGTATCACCGGACTGAGCGAAGGCGGGCATGGCGAATGCCGCGATCGTGAGGGAAAGAAGTAAGGCTTTCATCTAGGTTCTCCTTGCGGTTTGATGGTCAACGCCAACGCCGGCCGGATGGATCGGCGGTGGAGCCTTGGCCCTTGCGGGCCGGTGCTCGCCGAAGGCGCACGCCTGCCGACGAACTTCTTCGCCAGCCCTCTGACGAAGCCTGTCCGAGGGGCTTGAGGGCTCCTCGATCTACGGCGCCGCGCGTCCTTCCGGGACGTACTACGGACGCCGTGACTCTTTGAACCTAGCCGACGCGCTAGCGCCGCGGCGCGGTCAGTCGCGCTCGATCACGCCACAGGCAATGGGGTCGCCGCCAGTTCCCGCTGGTTGCGACCGGTAGTCGTCGGCTGTGGCATGGACGACAAGAGCCGCACCGTCGTCGTCGAAGAGCGACATCTCACCGTCGAAGCTCACCCGTTCGTTGAAGACTTCGACAAGCATCGTTCCGTCGTCGCGAGCGGTCTGGTTGGCCAGGTCACCGGCATGCGGTCCTTCCTCGACCATGAAACCATGCGGTCCCGAGCCGAGGTGGCCGCCGGCCGACTCGAAGCCAGTCGCGGGGTCGCATGTTCCGACCTCATGGATGTGGAAACCGTGGATTCCGGGCGGCAGGTTCGCGAGCTTCGCCTCGATCAGCACGCCGTTCGGCGTTGACTTCAAAGTCGCCGTGCCGATCGACTCGCCCGACGTGTTCAGGAATACTGCGCGCGCGACACTCGGCGCAGTCGTGGCCTGCTCCTGCCCGGCTGCGGGACCGGCGAGAGCAAATAGGAAGGCAAAGACAACTCGCATCTTCGAGCTCCTCCGTTTGCTGGGCGGCGCTGCTCGAAAAGCAGGCCCTTTATTTCGGGCCACCCAACTGCGGGGTCCGACGAGTGTTCCAGAGGAAATCGAAAAAACAACGGATCGGCGCGATCGACCGCCATAGCTGCCGTGAGCGGCTGCACACGCCATCTCTCTTTGCGCGCTGTAGCCCGAAAATGGGCGTCAAAAACGAAGAATTCGCACCGGTTCGGTTGCGCTGCCAGGACGTCCGGGGGTTCTTGAATTTGCCTCCCCGGCCACCAAATATCTCTCGGTGTGCAATCCCATTGACGGCATAGGAAGGAGGAAAAAATGCTTCTCAATGAGATTCCCTGGACAATTCCTCTCACGGTGCGACTTGCCAATGGCCTGACACGCACCTTCACCTCGGTCTATGAGGCCGTCGATTTTCTCGAGAACGAGTGGCCGCTGCGTAAGGGAGAGCGTTACGAGCGCGCGGTGCGAACCTGCCGGCGGGCGCTGAACCGTATGACCCCGGCGGCCGTGGCGCGGGAAGCTTTCGTTTCCGCTTGCCTTGAGGCGGGAATGGCGTTGGTGATGACCTCGCCGGCTCCTGGACCGCAAGGTGCCGAAAATACCACTCGATCTTCGGCGACCACCCGCGCATGAACGCTGCGGCGCCCGCTCACGGGCGCTCGGCAAAGCGCGGCAAGCCGGTCTACGACGGCTCCGGACGCCGAAAAGGCATCCGGAGCCCGCTCGTTGTCGATCGACCGTAGATGTGCCGCGGGCCCCTCCTGCTTCCCGGCATATCCCCGGAACCTATCCGGCGCATTCAGGTTGGAACGGAGAGCTTCCTCAGGAACTTAACTCCCGAAGGGATTTCAGCATGGCGTCGGCGGCGCCGCGGGCCGTCAACCGGGTGTAGCGAAATGGAGCTGGGATTTGACCTCGAGCGACTGAATCAGGATCTGATCAAGGTCATGATCGCCTTCGCATTAGCCCTCCCGATCGGATGGGAACGGGGCCGCGGCCGCTACAGCGTCGGCTTCAGGACTCTTCCGATTGTCTCCGTGGCGGCTTGCGGATTCGCGCTCGTCGCTGGCACTGACTTCCCGGGGAACGCGGAAGCCCAGGCGCGCGTGCTCCAAGGCGTTGTGACCGGCATCGGTTTCATTGGGGGAGGTGCGATCGTCAAGCTGCGGCACAATGTGAAAGGTCTCGTTACCGCCGCCAGTATCTGGAACGCCGGCGCCATCGGCGCGGCCGTCGGGCTGGGAAACCTGAACATAGCGGTCGTTCTGAGCATCATCAATCTGACCAGTCTGGTGGTCCTGGCTTATCTCAATGCCGACGGCGATGATGATGAGAGCAGCCAGAGCTAGACCATGTTTCAGCGATGGAAAGCCTTCCAGGGACCGTAACTGTCGGCATCACACCATGTGCATTTCTGAGATCGCCGCCGCGGGTACGGCAACACGGCGAAGGCCGACGCAGCCGGCTGCTTTGTCTCGAGGCTGACGGATCCCTCGGCCTCGTACCACATGACGTCCCGCGGCAAGCTCGGCAACCGGTGGAAGGGAGAGTGACATGGCACCATCGCCTGATCCGCAACAGGAAGGTTCTCCCGATCAGCATGAGCGCTGGGAGGTCCTAAGACAGCTGGAAGAGTCGCTCGAAAGGCCAATGCTAGTTCTCTCGTTCCTCTGGCTGACATTGGTGCTCGTCGAACTGGCGTGGAAGACGTCGGGCGTCTTCGAGCTGCTTGGAACCATCATCTGGATCATCTTCATACTCGAGTTTCTTTTGCGCTTCGCGCTCGCACCGCGCAAATGGCCGTTCTTGCGGAGCAATCCGGTCACGGTGATCGCCCTTGCCGCACCAGCGTTCCGCTTCCTCAACGCGCTGCGCTTCCTGCGCATCGCACGGGGCCTACGATTGGTCCGCATAGTGGGCACGGCCAATAGAGGGCTGATGGCCCTGCGCAAGAGTTTCGACCGGCGGGGATTGGGCTATGTGCTCCTGGCGACGGTGATCGTCGTGCTGCTTGGTGCGGGCGGAATGCTCGCTTTCGAGCCGGCACCGGTTGTAGAGGACGGCTTCCGCGGCTATGGCGATGCGCTCTGGTGGACGGCGATGCTGATCACCACGATGGGATCCGACTTCTGGCCGGAAACGGCGGAGGGAAGGGTCTTGGCCCTGCTGCTCTCCCTGTATGGACTGGCCATGTTCGGCTACATCACCGCGAGTTTTGCCACTTTCTTCGTCGGTCAAGAGGCCCAGGCGGCCGACGGCGAGATCGCCGGCTCCGTCGAAATCGCCGACCTCAGGAGAGAGATAGCACTCCTTCGAAGCGAGTTGCGAAAGGCCGCAACAGGCGATGAAGAAGAGTGAATCTGTAGCCGGCGAATCGTGGCGCGAAGAAGGCGTTTGGTTCGAGGTGATCAGAACTCCAAAATCGCATAGGGCCGCCCGGTCGGCTTCTCGACATGGGCGGCTACGTTGTAGACGGGCGCGCCGCCGGGTGTCTTTCCCCTGAAGGTGCCCCTGTGGGCGTGGCCGTGAACGACGGCACTCACACGAAAGCGGTCGATGGTTTCGGCAAAGCGCGAGCAACCGAGAAACGGATAGATCGCCTCCGGCTCTCCGGCGACCGTTTCCGCGATCGGGGCATAGTGGAGCACCACGACGGAGTGCTGCGCACTGGTCTTTCGCAAGGCGTTCTCCAGGCGCATCGCCTCGTCGACGGTCTCGGAGACCATCGTTTTGATGGCGGGCTCGCCGAAGGAGCCGAGCATGTATCGGCCGAAGCCGCCCAAGAAGCCTTTCGTGCCGGCAAAGCCGACGCCGGCGATTTCTACCGCCTGTCCGTTGAGGAGGTGAACGCCGGCCTTCATCAAGATCGCCGATATCTCCTCGACCGCATTGCATTGGTGATCGTGATTGCCGAGCACCGCCACCACCGGAACCGTGCAGGACTTCAGCTCGGCGGCGAGAAGTTCGGCTTCCGCCGGTTTGCCCAGGTCGGTGAGGTCGCCGGCAATCACAAGCACGTCTGCCACGCGCGAGATCTCTGAAAACAGCTCCGTGTAGGAGACCGAGCCGTCCTCCTTCACGTGAAGATCCGCGACCGCTGCCACTTTCGTCTTGCTCATCGCGCTACTCCTTGCTTCCTGTGCGCATCTCGACATCGCCGCCGACGTCGGCAAAACCCCATTCCGTGACGTCCACTTCATAATCAGCTCGCGAGTACATTCGTCCGCGGCAGATCTTCGTCTGCGGCAGCGGCAGTTCCCGCTGCGAGGCCAGCCGACGCAGGAGCTCGTCGATCAGCCACGGCGGAACCCGGTCGCGTTCGGAAGGATAAATCCACCGGAAATTGAGCACATGGACCAGCAGGACCTCCCAATGCGCGTCCATGTAGTTGAGCAGCCTGCGCCAATCGATCTGATCGTGGGTCTTGAGGATCATGTGCGCCACGTCGGCGCCATCGTAGCGCTCGCGAAGCTGAATGAAGGATTTCGACCAGACCAGTTCCGTCGGTGCGACAATCGGAACGGAGCTGGCATTGATCTTCACCGTCAGCGCATGTTCGAACCAGGCATCGCTGACAAACATCGTGCCGTTCGAGGAGGAGAATATGACGTCGAAGAAGAGCTTGCCCTTGTAAACCTTGCCCAGCCAGCGTTCGTCCTCGATCTCGGCGGTATAGCCCAGCGACTGGAAATGGTTGAGTATGCGGGTGTAATCGCCGGCCTTGCAAAATATGTCCAGGTCCTTGGTCAGGCGCGAGATGCCCGTATAGGCGCTGACGGCGAAGGTGCCGGCGACCAGGAACGGGATTTTCGACTTCACGAGCTCGGTGATGGCAGTCGCGACGAAGTCCTCGGCCTCCGCACCGGCCAGTCGGGGCAGGGCCAGCGGAGGCCGGGCGCCGCGAGCGGATTTCTGCTGCGATGACCTCGCCATGTTCTTGCCTCCGACGACGGAATTCCTACGAGAACAGTCGAGAACTCGAGTAAGTTCCCCTCGCTTGGACTCTGGACCCGCCAACTGCTGGGCAACCCGGTGAGAGGCACAAGGTCGCTGCAGCACTTTCAGCCGCCCTCTCCGCGCAAAATCTGGAAAAGCCAGCGCGTTGCAGCCGTTGCTTCCCCGCCATGCACAAAAAGCATTTACCCTCGCCGACGTTTTCTCGAAGGGGAATACCGGAATCGCGGAATCAGACCTTCCTTTCCGATCAAACCACAGATAGCGTCTCTGCGTAGCTGCATCTGTAGGCTACGTCCCCGCTTCCAACGAAGGCAACAGGAGGCGGGACTTGCCCCGCCATCGCGCGGGGCTTTTTCGTCGCTCGTGGGAGAGCTGGTTTTGTTCAAGCGGCGCGTCTGTTGTTCACTGCGAAAGCGCCAGTGGTAAGCTCACTCAGGCAGAGTCCAACGTCGTCGAACGAGGGTACTTCGCCGCCCTGGAGATGCGCCGCCCAGTGCTTCACCGCGTCGACATTCTCCTTCACAAATTCGATTGCTCACTCCCGCCACCTGCCAGGGCTCATGGAGCGGCGCCCGTCAGCAGGTTATGAACCGCAACGGCGGCAATCTCCCCATGCGCCATGGCCACGCCGAGTTGATTGAGGCCGGTTACGACATCACCCGCCGCGTAGAACCGCTCGACGTTGGTGCGCTGATGAGCGTCGGTGGGGATCCGCCCTTCTTCGTCAAGTTTGACCCCGACGCTGGCGGCAAGGCTGGAGCGGGGCCTATAGCCGAGCGCGGAATAGACCGCCACAGGCTCCAGCCGCCTGCCCTCCGCCAATTCCAGCGAAAGGCGATCGTCGGCCGTCGGGCCGTGGGACAGCAATGGGGACGTGGCGAGGCGCAAGGGCTCCCGCACCTCGGCGGCACTGATATCCTGCAACTCGGCTCCCAAGGTCGCCAGCGTCACATCATCCGTGAACGAGAGGAGGAATTCTGCTTCCTTCAGCGCGTGCCGCGTATGGCCGATGACGACGACAGCAGCACCGTTGATCTCGTAACCATCGCAGATGGGGCAGATCCGCAGATTACCTTTTCTTACCAGCTCCGGTGCATCGCGCCACGGCGGGAGGATGTCCACGAGACCGGTCGCGCAGATCACCGCGCGGCTATCGACAATGCGTTCCGCGACCGTGCATTGGAAGCCACCGCCCACCTGCTCGACCCGATCCGCACAGTTGGCGATGTGCTCGACGCCGAGCTTTTGGATTTGCGCATGCATTCTAGTGAGCAGGTCTCGTCCAGGAATACCGTCCGGGAACGCCGGATGGTTGAATGATCGCGGGATAAGGGAAGCGCGGCTTCGCCCGCCGTCCGCTATGATCACCCGTCGATTGAGCCGCGCAAGATAGATGCCCGCGACGAGCCCTGCGGGGCCGCCGCCCAGAATGACGCAATCATACATCGGTGACTCCGCTTGGCTGACGAGGGCTCAGGCGTGGAAGTCGAGCCGGACGCTATCGGATCGCCGGGATGCTGCCAGACCGCGGAACCGTCGAGGTGTTCCCGGAAACGCGCAGCGGGGATGTCCAGTTCCTCGACACCCCTCCCGTATTCACGATTACGCCACTGCTTTTGTGCCGCTGCATGCGCAGATTCAAAAGCTACAGCGACCTTTGCGGATCTGAAAGTGCGCGGCACTGGGGCCATTTGATGCATCTCTCGGTGACGCCTGCGAGCGGGAAGAGGCCGCGGCGGCGCGTCGCGAGGCGCTGAGCAGGCTCTCTCGACAATCCGCTATTCGCTATCCAAGGAACATGTTCCATCCGGCACCTGTTGGAACGGTGAAGTGCAAGAACGCGGGCAATGGCCGCAGCGGTGCGGTCGCGTGCTCGCCAGTGACCGAAGGATAGACGATGAGAGTGCTTGTGGTAGGGGCTACCGGCCTGATCGGCTCGGCCATTTGCGCGAAGCTTCTTGAGCGTGGCATGACGGCGGTGCGCGTGGTTCGTCCGGGCTCTTCCCGGTCATGGACCGGCGAAGCCGTGGAACTCGATCTTACGCGGGCCGTCCGGCCTGAAGACTGGCTGCCCCATCTGTCGAACATAGCCGCCGTCGTAAACTGTGCAGGCACGCTTCAGGACGGGCCGCGCGAGGATACAACCGGCGTCCACATCCGCGGTCCCTCGGCGCTGTTTCAGGCTTGTGAACAGGCAGGCGTGCGCCGCGTCATACATTTCTCCGCGATGGGGGTCGAAAAGGAGCAGCCCTCCTCGTTTTCGCGCACCAAGTTCGAAGGCGACAAGGCGCTGATGGCCCGCGACCTGGACTGGGTCATTCTGCGCCCCTCCGTCGTCCTCGGCCCCGGCGCCTTTGGCGCCAGTGCGCTCTTCCGCGGTCTCGCGGCCCTTCCCGTCCTGCCGCTCATGCCGAATACAGGTCTCCTTCAGGTCGTGCGCCTCGAAGACGTTGTTCACACCGTCGAGATACTCGTCCAGCCGAGCGCCCCCAAGCGGCTGATCCTGGAGGTCGCGGGGCCAGAGGCCCTGTCCTTCGAAGATGTCGTAGGCGCTTACCGGCGCTGGTTCGGCTGGCGCCCTGCCCGCCCCCTCGACATTCCTGCTCCGCTCGCTCATCTCCTCTATAAGCTCAGCGACCTTGCCGGAGCACTCGGCTGGCGTCCCCCAACGCGGAGTACGGCGCAAAAAGAGATCGCCCGCGGCGCCACGGGCGACATCCGGGCCTGGTCGGAGAGCACGCAGATAGAACCGATATCGCTCTCGGCGGCGCTGGCGAGAACGCCGGTTTCCGTTCAGGAAAGATGGTTTGCCAAGCTCTACCTCCTGAAGCCGGTCGTCATTGTCGTATTGTCGCTGTTTTGGATCAGCACCGGCATCATATCGCTGACGGCCGGATACCAGATCGGCATCGATCTCATGGAGCGCACCGGCGCTGGTGTCCTCGCCGGCCCCAGTGTCATCGCCGGAGCGATCGCAGACATCGTCATCGGACTTGCCATTGCGGTTCGTCGAACCAGCCGCGCCGGGCTCTACGGTGCCATTGGCCTCTCCCTCTTCTATGCCGTGGCCGGGACAATCCTGCTTCCCGAATTGTGGAAAGAGCCGCTCGGCCCGCTCATGAAGATCTGGCCGATCATCGTGCTTCACCTCGCCGTCCTGGCGATCCTGGAGGAGCGGTGATGCTCTATCTCGCCCTCAAGTATCTGCACATCATCGGCGCCTCCGTGCTGCTGGGGACGGGCGCGGGAATTGCGTTCTTCATGCTTGTGGCGCATCGGACCGGGCGCGCCGATACCATCGCGGCCGTGGCGCGCATCGTTGTCCTCGCGGACTTCCTGTTCACGGCCACCGCCGTCGTCCTGCAGCCGATAACGGGGAGCGCGCTCGCCTGGCATCTCGGTTATGCGTTGACGGAGGGATGGATTTTGCTGTCGATCCTCCTGTACCTGATAGCCGGTGCATTCTGGCTGCCGGTCGTATGGATGCAGATGGAGATGCGCAGGCTCGCCGAGGCCGCCTATAAGAGCGGTCGGCCCTTGCCCAAACGCTACCACCGGCTCTTTCATCTGTGGTTCGCCTTCGGCTTTCCGGCCTTTGCCGCGGTCCTTGGGATTTTTTGGCTGATGATCGCCCGACCCGAATTAGAGTGGTAGGCGCACCATGCCGCATGACCGGTGCGGAAACATTTCGTTCATTTCCTCGTTCGTATTCTGGGTTCGGCGAGCGATCACCGGTTGAACCCCGAGACATGAACCTGCAACCACCGCAGAATGGCAGGTCTTCCCTTCGAAATTCGACACGGGAGGTGAAGGAATGGATTTTCTATCCAGGCTGGAACGCGAGATTGAGCTACTTCCGGAGTGGGTCTTGAGCGCGGCAGTGCTTGCCGCTTTCATATCCGCGGGCCTTCTTGTCCATCGGCTCGCTTTCAGCGTTTTGCAACGGCTCGTCGGCCCCAAGGATCTATTCTGGCGATCGCTCGTCACGCGCACGCAACGGCCGGCAAAAATGGTGGCGGTCGTGTTCGGCCTCTATGCCGGCGCCTCGGTTGCACCACTCACGTCGAGCCAGGCCGGCACTTTACGCCAGGTCCTTCTGATTTGTTGCATCATCCTGGTGGCTTGGATCATGCACACTGCGATGCACATCTGGTCCATCGTCTATCTCAGGCGATTCGAACTCGATGCCGAGGACAACCTGCTCGCACGGAAGCACGTCACCCAATTCCGGATTATGCGCCGCATCGCCAATTCCCTGCTTATCGTGCTGGCGGCAGCGGCTGTGTTGATGACCTTCGAAAACGTGAGACAATATGGGGTGAGCCTTCTTGCGTCGGCCGGGGCCGCCGGCATCGTCGTGGGTCTCGCCTTGCAACCGGTCCTGAAGAACCTCCTGGCGGGCGTACAGCTTGCGATTACACAGCCCATCCGCATCGACGACGCCATCCTCGTCGAGGGAGAATTCGGACGAGTCGAAGAGATCACCTCCACCTATGTTGTCGTGAAACTCTGGGACTGGCGCAGGCTCATTCTTCCATTGAACTATTTCATGGAGCATCCCTTCCAGAACTGGACACGCGAGAGCGCTCCGCTGATCGGTTCGATGATGGTCTACCTCGACTACACGATGCCCGTTGATGTCGTTCGCAGAAAGGTGGAGGAGATTGCGTCCCGATCGGTCAATTTCGATGGCAAAGTCCTGAACGTGGCGGTAACGGATTTGCGCGAAAACGTCATGCAGATCCGCGTCCTCGCCTCGGCCGCCGACTCCGGCCGCGCCTTCGATCTGCGCTGCGAAATGCGCGAGCAGCTTATCGATTTCGTGCAGCAGAAGTTTCCGAACGCGCTGCCGAGGTTGCGTCTGGAGGAGACGCCCTCCACGCCGGCGAGTCCGCATCATTGACCACATGAATTAGAACGGACCTGTCGTGCAGCTCTGCCCTGAGCGATAGCGATTACGACAATACACTGGCCATTACCTCAGGAATCGGAGGCGATGCTCGCTGCCGTCTTGCCGTGCGCGCGCATGCCAGCGACGTCGGAGACGTCGCTACGCGATGGCGATGATTTCAAGCTCTTGGTTGCCTACGCTCACGACGTCCCCGACAGCTTTGCCCATCAGCATCTTTGCGACCGGGGATACGTAGGAAATGGTTCCGCCTTTGGGATCCGCTTCATCCTCTCCCACGATGCGGTATTTCTGCACCCTTCCATCGTCACGGCTGAAGGTCACCGTGCTCCCGAAGGCAACGGTATCAATTGACGTGGGGTCGGGGACGACCTGGGCCGTGCGAATTCTTTCCGCAAAGTAGCGGAGGTCGCGCACCGGACTTGCTGCCTGCCGCCGCCTTTCATTCACGTCTTCGATCGTGGCGGTCGCGTCATAGGCCTGGCGCGCTTGTTGGAGCTGCAATTCCAAGGCCTTCAATCCCGCTTCCGTAACAAGGTTCGGATGAGGCGAGACGGGGCGGTCGGGCAACAGGGTTTCCGAAGCCGTTTCGGCACTTTCTTCCTTGGTGAAGGCGACGCTCAATTTCGAACTCCGTTCAGACGCGGTGCACTCTTAGCGCATCGGTACCCGAAAATCGGACAGACGCACGACACCGATGCAGTAAAATTAGTCGGTATCGGAAACGAAGCAAGGCGGTTTGCCGTCGTGATCTCCACGGTCGCGAAGAAACGCAGCCGCGTGCTCTGCCGGCGCGTGACGGGTCACCGCAACACCTGGGTCTCCGGGTGCTCGGAACGAGTGGGATGCCAGCGGTTCTCCCTGTCAACGGTGGTCAGCCGTTCCATCGACTGAACTGCTGTGTCAGCCTGAGCCGCCGTGGCTTTCTCACGGCGATGACGGACAAGGAGAACGTGCTGACCGGGCTCAGGGCAGGCGCGGCCGATTTTCTGACCAAGCCCATCGATCTCGACATCCTGATGGCCAAGATCGCCGGCTGCGTGATGCAGATCGAGAATAACAAGAAGACGGGCCGGGCATTCTGAATGCTAGCAGCCGGAGGGGTACTGTGACGAGCGCAACGAACTCCGCCCTTCCACAGCGCCAGACGCTGCTGCTTATCGGAAACGTGGCGCTGAGGCTGGGATCGGCGATCGACCGCCATACGGGCGGGGAGCGCCTGGGCCTCGTACGAGCGGAAGACGGGCGCGCTGGCCTGGCTCTCGCCGATACTGGTTGCGCGCTGCATCTCATCATCCTCGACATGACCCTGCCGGACATGAGTGCAGTCGAATTTTGTCGAACCCTGCGCGAAGACCCCGCGGCTCCGGCGCTGCCGATCATCGTCGTTGCCCCTGCGGAAGACGTCGAGCTGAGGATCGCCGCTTTTGCCGCAGGATGCACCGATTGCGTTGCGCCTGCGACACCGATCGCTGAGCTTTTGGCCCGCATCGACGCCCATATCGCCACGAGCGGAGCCCACACGCAGCTGCTACAGCGCAACGAACAGCTTCACACCGCCCTTGCCAGCCTCGGTCACGGCGTTTGCTTCTTCGATCGGGACGGGCGGCTGATCTTCTCAAACAGGCGCTATGCCGAAGTATACGGGCTCGATCCCTCCGTCATCCGTCGCGGCCAAACTCTCGAAGAAATCCTTGCTCTGCGCCGTCAGGTGGATTCCTGCCCTCGCATGACGGTGGCGGAATACCTTTCATGGGCGGAGGAGACCAATGCCGGCGACAAGCCGCAGACCTGGGTGCTGGAATTGAAATCCGGTAAGGTCGTTCGCGGCCACCATCAGCGGACCGCCGATGGGGGTTGGGTGTCGACCCATGAAGACATAACGCAGGCATGGAAGGCCGAAAAGGCGCTGGCGGAAGCGCACGCCCAGGCCGCGCACGCCGAGCAGCAGGCACGGGCGGCGCATGCTCGACTTCTCGATGCCTTCGAAGTCGTGCCCGAGGGGTTGGCGCTGTTCGACGCCGAGGATCGGTTCGTCCTCTGGAACCGCCGCTATGAGCAGATCTACACCGAAAGCGGCAGTCAGATCTTCAAGGGGATGTCCTTCGAGGATCGCCTGCGCGCCGGTTTGAAGCATGGCCAATATCCCGAGGCCGTCGGCCGCGAAGAGCAAAGGCTGGCGGAGCGGCTGGCGCTTCACGCCGCGCCCAAAAGCGCACACGACCAGCGCTTGCCTGAAAACCGCTGGATACGGGTCGACGAACGCCGCACATCCGATGGCGGAAGCGTCGGGATTCGGGTGGACATCACCGATCTCAAACAGCGCGAGGCGTCCTTTCGTCTCCTGTTCGAGAGCAACCCTGTGCCGATGTGCGTCTATGACTGCGAAACGCTTGGCTTTATCGACGTGAACCAGGCCACGCTCGACCATTACGGCTATAGCCGGGATAGGTTCCTGTCGATGACCCTCGTCGACATGCGGCCAGGAGACGAGCCGAATGTAGGCGAAGGCCGGGACGCTGAACGTGGAAGCGGTGAGGTCTGGCGGCACCTCAAGGCCGACGGCACCGTCATCGAGGTGATGATCTATTCCAGCCGGCTGAACTGCAAGAGCCGTGCCGCAGCGCTGATCGCGCTCGTCGACGTCACCGAACGCAAGCGCGCCGAAGCGGCCCTGCTGCAGCATCGGGATATTCTGGAAGAGACGGTGCGCAGCAGAACGGCGGAACTTGCAAGGCAGGCGGAAGAGCTCGAACGGATGCTGGAACAGGAGCGGCAGATCAACGAGTTGCAGCGGCAGTTCGTTGCCATGGCGTCGCACGAGTTCCGCACGCCCCTGGCCATCATAGACGGGGCTGCACAGCGCCTTGTCCGGCGCAAAGGCGGTCTCACGCCCGACTTCCTGGCCGAGAAGACCGATCAGATCCGCGCATCGGTGTCGCGCATGCTCGAACTTATGGAGAGCATCCTGGCCGCCGGCCGGCTTGACCACGGCCGCATCGACGTCGAACTTGTACCCTGCTCACTCGCCGAGGTCATCACGACCTGCAGCAAACATCAGCAGAGCATACGAAAGTCACACCGTTTTCTGCTGGACCTGGTGCGGCTTCCCCCGTCGATCGAGGCGGACCGTCCCGCGCTCGAACAGGTCTTCACCAATCTGTTTTCCAATGCCGTCAAATATGCTCCGAACGCTCCAAACGTTCATGTCGTCGGCTGGCGGGACGAGCAATACGCCTATGCAAGCGTGCGCGACGAGGGCATCGGCATCGATCCGATGATCTGCCGCGAATGTTTCAGCGGTATTTCCGCGCCAGAACCTCGACAGGGATCGCGGGCACGGGCATCGGGCTCAATCTAGTCAGGCAGATCGTTGAACTGCACGGCGGCACTATCGAGGTGGCGAGCCAGAAAGGAAACGGAACGACATTCACGCTCAAGATCCCGATTTCCGCCAGGAATACCTGTGGATCGGATGCGGTATCGGCCAACGTGAAAACAGTCGCGGCGCAGTAGGAGCCCGCAACCCACAGGGTTCCCTGGCTATTTGCGGCACGTCCATTTTTCGCGGTGCGCCCGCCGTCGCGGTGCTTTACGGCTGGCGCTGGTTCCTGCTGCACCGGCGGCCGTGGCGGCTGACCGCGGTCACGAAGGTGGCAGACCGGATGTGGGAGCTCGACCTTCAGCCTGTCCGCGAGAATCCGGGCTGGACCTATGAGGCCGGCCAGTTCGTCTGGATGACCGAGGGCCGGCGACGTGCTGCTGTTGGCGGGCGGCGTCGGCATCGCCCCGATCATGGGGCTGCTGCGCGAAATGGTGGCGCGGCGCGATCGCCGGCCCGTTCGGTTGGCCTATGCCGCGGGTCAGCCCGCAAACTTCGCCTGCCTGTCGGAGATCGACGCTGCAAAGACCGTGCTCGACCTGCGGGTCATGCTTCTCAGCGAAGAAGGCGCGGAGGATTGGCCCGGCCTCATCGGACGGCTAGATCGCGGCCGGCTGGCCGAGCTGCTGGAGGGCTTGGCCGCGAAGGAGACCGTCGCGCTCATCTGCGGCCCGGGCCCGATGGTCAGCTCGGTGTCGGACACGCTCCTGGACCTCGGCATGCCGATGAATAACGTCGTCTACGAACGCTTCGACTACGGCGGCGGCATGAGCTCGCGCCAGGACCGTCGGCGTTCGCTCCAATTCGCCGCGACTGGCCTCACTCTGGCCTTGGTCTTGGCGCTATTCGTCGTGATGCGCTGACCTGCAGGCCCCCTTCGCTCCTGCCAGAGGGACCGCCACGCGTCTGGAATGGACGCGCGGCGCTGCGATTCAACGAAGCTCAGAATTTCGTTGTCAAATCGCAGATGCGGTATCCGGTCCGTGGACATTGGCTCAGTCATCAAAACGACTCCCAATTGTCAGCCGCAACCGCAGCATTGCCGTGGAAGGCTGCGGCCACCTTGGTTGCCATGGCCCGCGCCGGAGATGTGACCGGCTTCGAGGCGGCGGTTGCCTCGGTAATCCGCGTCTGGCGCGCAGCCGTGCCGCTTCCGACATTGAATTGGCCCAGCAACCGGAAAAGCGACTCGGCCTCTCTGGCAAGATTATGGGCGGCGGCCGTCGATTCTTCGACCATGGCCGCATTCTGCTGCGTGCCCTGATCCATGGTGTTGACCGCCTGATTGATCTCCTTGATCCCGGTCGCCTGCTCCCTGGCGGCTTCGACGATCGCCTCGACGTTGCCGTTCACCTGTTGGACCTGCGAGACGATGGTATTGAGGACGGTGCCCGTTTCTCCAACCAGCGCCACGCCACTCTTCACGTGCGCGTTTGAATCGGTGATCAGTTCCTTGATCTCCTTGGCGGCCTTGGCGGAGCGCTGGGCAAGTTCGCGCACCTCCTGGGCGACGACGGCGAAGCCTTTCCCTGCATCGCCCGCACGCGCAGCCTCGACCCCAGCATTGAGCGCCAGGAGATTGGTCTGGAAAGCGATCTCATCGATGACGCCGATGATGTTGGAGATCTCCGACGACGAGCTCTCGATCTTGCCCATGGCCTCGATGGCGCTGCGCACCACTGCCCCGGAATGCTCGGCATTTTCACGCGTCTTGCGGACAAGCGCGCCCGCTTCTTCCGCGCGGCGACTGGTGTCGGTCACAGTGGTGGTGATCTCTTCGAGAGCGGCGGCCGTCTCTTCCACCGATGCGGCTTGCTGCTCTGTCCGTCTGGAGAGATCGTCGGAAGCCGAGCGAACCTGCTGCGAGCCGGCGGAGATTGCATCTGCATTCTCTGCCACCGTCTGCATTGCCGTTCGCAGCTTCTCCATCGCAGCATTGAAGTCGACACGAAGCTTTTCCAGCGTGGGTATGAACTGGTTGCTCAGGTTCTGCGTCAGGTCGCCGTCGGAGAGCTTGTTCAGGGCGGTTGCGAGCTGGTCGACATTATTCACCCGAGCGGTGACGTCGGTCGCGAATTTGACGACCTTGAAGACCTTGCCGTTCATGTCGAAAATGGGATTGTAGGAGGCCTGGATATAGACTTTTTTCCCACCCTTGCCGATGCGCATGAATTCGTCGGCGACGAATTCGCCGCCCGACAGGCGCTGCCAGAAACGGCGATAATCCTCGCTGCCCGCATAGGTGCTGTCGCAAAACATCGAATGATGGCGGCCCTGGATTTCCGTGAGCTGATAACCAAGCGCCGAGAGGAAGTTCTCGTTCGCCGTCAGGATCTCGCCGTTCGGGGTGAACTCGATGATGGCCTGGGCGCGCGAAAGCGCGTCGAGCTTGCCGGTATCCTCGGCGCTCTTTAGCTTCTGCGCCGTGATGTCGGTAGCGAATTTGACGACCTTGTACGGCTTGCCGCCTCTAAAGACCGGATTGTAGGAGGCTTCGATCCAGACCTCTTTGCCGCCCTTGCCGACGCGCCTGTACTGGCGCCGATCGAACTCGCCGCGATCAAGCCTTGCCCAGAAGTCGCGATACTCTTGGGACGAAGCTTCTGCCGGATCGACGAACATGCGGTGATGTTGGCCGATGATCTCCGACGCCTCGTAGCCCAAGGTGCGACAGAAATTGGCATTGGCGGACAACACCTTGCCGGTCATGTCGAATTCGATGATCGCTTGCGACTTGTTCATCGCAGCCAGGACGGCCTTGGCGTCCGAACCAAATCCAAATGCTATTGCCATCATGTTATTTCGTCCTCGCTCGGCGGAGCCAGCTGTGACCGCTCCCGTCAATGCCGCTCGCCCACGTCGGTTTGTCACCCGCTGCAGGCAGCAGCGAGACTGGCTCGTCGATGTGGGCCAGGGCAGCGGTGTTTTTATTGATGATACGAGAAACTCGCGCAGCGAAGGCCGCCGCCGTCATGGCAGGTGGGACGCTATGATGCGTCGCCTCGCTGTCCCCAAATTGGGACGCGATAGTTTCCAAATAATGAAAGAACTATCTAATTTACGCATTTATTTTTTTAGCATTAGCTAACCGGTGCATAGTGAAGCGGTTCGACGAGAGACGCCAGCATTGCCGGCCCATCTGTTCAAGCTGGACGCCTAGCCGCTGAAATCGGAGGGACACGGCCCTCATCGTTCAGATGAAGCGCGAAGCCGTTCGCGTCCGCCTCACCCACGTCAGGACGAAGCTGCATGCTGGGGATCAGGTAGTCGCCGCCGTTCTGCTGCCGGTAGGGGATGGGCGGGGCGGTGGCGAGACCGCGCATCCTCTCGCGCAGGCGCTCGGCGACAGGCTCGAACCCACTCTCATCGAGACGATCTACCCCGTAGGCCACGAAGGGGGCAGGACGTCGTAACCCGGATAGTCGCAAGAGCCCTCTTCTGGAGAGCGCTCGTGCGACAGAACATGGCGATTTTCCCGCACAGCCAGAAGTGTGGCGATCAAGTACTTGCCGGAATACGGGCGATGACCTTTATCTCAAAGTCGAAGCCGGCGAGCCAGTTTACGCCGAGTGCAGTCCAATTCGGGTAGGGTGGCCGGCTGAAAATCTGTTGCTTTACAGCCATGATAGTTCCGAACTGGTTTTCAGGGTCAGTGTGGAAGGTGGTTACGTCCACGATATCATCCATCGTGCAGCCCGCTGCGCTCAGCGTGGCCTTCAGGTTTTCAAAGGCCAGCCGGACTTGGCGTTCGAAATCGGGTTCGGGCGTTCCATCGGAACGGCTGCCGACCTGTCCGGACACAAACAGAAGATCACCGGATCGGATAGCGGCGGAATAGCCGTGTTCATCGTAAAGGGCGTGCCGGTTTGCAGGAAAGACTGCTTCGCGTTGGGTCATTCTATCTCTCTTTATTGTTGGCTAACAACCGATGAGCGCTGGAGTTACGGTTCACAAGCTCGCGCTCCATTTGATATACGATACGTATGTGGAATATTCTGCATACGTACCGTATGTCAAGTTAGTATACGCATCGTATGTGAAGTTGAGGATTGAATGGCGAAAAGACGTAGCGAAACGATGCAGGAAACCCGCGTCAAGTTGATAGCGGCTGCGCGAAAGGCTTTTGCGGAAAAGGGGTACTCCGCAGCGTCAATGGACGAGCTGACGGCTGACGTCGGTCTGACGCGGGGCGCGCTTTATCACAACTTCGGAGACAAGCGCGGGCTCCTGGCGGCGGTTGTCGACCAGATTGACACGGAAATGGCGGCGCGCGCTAAAGAGATTGGCGCTCGGGCGGGCAACGATTGGCAGGGCCTGCTCGCCGAGGGTGCGGCCTATATCGAGATGGCGCTTGATCCGGAAGTCCAACGCATCGTTCTGCTCGACGGACCTGCGGTATTAGGTGATCCCTCGAAGTGGCGCAGCCAGAACAGTTGTCTACAGGTGACCAAGAGCACTGTGGAGCGCCTTATCGCACAAGGCATCCTCAAGCCGCTTGACGCAGAGGCGGCGGCCCGGCTGCTTAGCGGCGCGGCTCTCAATGCTGCTCTCTGGATCGCCGCGAGCGAAAACCCGCAGAGCGTGCTGCCGAAGGCGGTCGAGGCTTTTCGTTCCTTGGCGGCAGGTCTGCTTTTGGAGCATTTGTGATCTACGATAGGCCAAGGTCGAGCTTTCAGATTGAGACTTGGCTTCGCAGAATGCTCAATTGAAGCTACAGCCTTCAAGACCGCGGGGGCTTGCGACTGGAGCAACTTCCGCTTCTGGCTGCATCGCAGCCGTCGCTGCCTGGTTGACCGGGCGACACCTGAGACGCTCGACAGCCGACGCAGCCGCGCTCTCGGAGTGCATCCGTCGCCGTGATGGGAATCGAACCGCGGCTGGTGGAGGCAGCATGCCGTAACCTGGCAAACAAAAGGCGTCCGGCAGCGCCACCATCTATACCAGCGTGTAGGCTGTCTTGACGATCGTGTAGAATTCGGCGGCGTATTTGCCCTGTTCGCGCGGGCCGTAGGAAGAGCCCTTGCGGCCGCCGAAGGGCACGTGGAAATCGACGCCGGCCGTCGGCAGGTTGACCATCACCATGCCGGCTTCGGAATTGCGCTTGAAATGCGTCGCATGCCGGAGGCTCGTCGTGGCGATGCCGGAGGAGAGCCCGAAGGGCGTGTCGTTGGCGACGGCGAGCGCCTCGTCATAGTCCTTGACGCGGATGACCGCGGCGACCGGGCCGAAGATCTCCTCGCGGCTGATGCGCATCTGGTTGGTCGCCTCGGTGAACAGCGCCGGCTGCAGGTAGAAGCCGGGCGTGTCGCGCCTGATCAGCTCGCCGCCGAAGGCGAGCTGCGCCCCTTCCTGCTGACCGATGGCGATATAGTCGGTGTCCTGGCTCAACTGGCCCTGGTCGACCACCGGTCCGATATGGGTGCCGGCCTTCAGCGCATCGTCGACGACGAGGCCCTGCATGCGCGCGGTCATCGCCGCGACGAACCTGTCGTGGATGCCCTCGGTGACGATGATGCGCGACGAGGCCGTGCAGCGCTGGCCGGTCGAGAAGAAGGCGGAGTTGACCGCCGCTTCGACGGCGACCGAAAGATCGGCGTCGTCGAGCACGACGAACGGGTTCTTGCCGCCCATCTCCAGCTGGAACTTGCGATGGTGCTCGACCGAGGCGAGCGCCACGCGCTTGCCGGTGGCGGTCGAGCCGGTGAAGGTGATCGCCTGGATGTCCGGGCTGTCGAGCATCGCCTGGCCGACGACCGAGCCCTTGCCCATGACGAGGTTCAGCACGCCCTTCGGCAGGCCGGCGCGGTGCAGGATGTCGACGATCGCCCAAGAGCAGCCCGGCACCAGTTCCGCCGGTTTGAAGACGACGGTGTTGCCGTAGGCGAGCGCCGGCGCGATCTTCCAGGCGGGAATGGCGATCGGGAAGTTCCAGGGGGTGATGATGCCGACGACACCGACCGGTTCGCGGGTGATCTCGACGCCGATGTTCGGGCGCACCGAGGGGATGACCTCGCCGGCCAGCCGCAGGCACTCGCCGGCGAAGAACTCGAAGATCTGGCCGGCGCGCACCGTCTCGCCGATGCCTTCGGCAAGCGTCTTGCCCTCCTCGCGCGACAAGAGCCGCCCGAGTTCGTCCTTGCGCGCCATGATCTCGTCGGCGGTTTTCTTGAGGATCGCATGGCGCTCGAGGATGCCGGAGCGCGACCAGGCCGGAAAGGCCGCCTTTGCCGCGGCGATTGCGGCCTTCGCATCCTCGGCGCTCGCACGGGCATATTCGCCGACGACGTCATTGGTGTTCGACGGATTGATGTTGGCAATGCCGTCGCTGCCGACCCATTCGCCGGCAATCAGGTTCTGGTGAAGTGTCATCCGGCAAGACTCCCATTCCGTGGTCGCTCGGACCGATGCGCATCAGCACCCTCGCCCGGCGCATCCGCGCCTGGCATTAGATCACGATGATTTTATGTCGGATCGACCTAAAATCATAAACGTGATCGATTCTAAGAAGTTAGCGCGGGATGCGGGCGGAAAACCGCACACACTTTTCCTCATCCCTCGCTAGCCATTTCGGTTTGGGCACTGCCTTGAGCAGGCTCTGCGTGTATTCGTGGCGCGGCGCCTTGAACATGGTCTCTGTATCCCCCTCCTCGACGATCTTGCCTTGCTTCATGACCAGGATGCGATCGGCGAAATGGCGCACGATCGGCAGGTCGTGGGTGATGAAGACATAGGAAAGACCGAGTCTCGTGCGGAGGTCCGCCAGCAGATCGATCACCTGTGCCTGGATCGAGACATCGAGCGCGGAGACGGCTTCATCGCAAACGATCAGTTGCGGCTCGCTCGCGAGCGCCCGGGCGATGGCGATGCGCTGCCGCTGGCCCCCGGAGAACTGGTGCGGGTAGCGCTCGGCATGTTCAGGCTTCAGCCCGACCAGCTCCAGAAGCTCCGCCACACGGTCTTTCCAATGGTGCTTTGGCAGGATGTCGCGGTGGATGACCCAGGGCTCGGAGATGATCGAGCAGACGTTCATGCGCGGGTTCATGGAGCCGAACGGGTCCTGGAACACCATCTGGACCTTGCGGCGAAACGCCATCAGGCCCATTCCGCTCATTTCGAAGATGTTCTCGCCCGCGTAAATGGCCTTGCCGGAGCTGGGTTCGTTCAGCCGCAGGAGCATGCGTGCGACGCTCGACTTGCCCGAGCCGGATTCGCCGACGATACCGAGCGTCTCCCCTTTTTTCACTTCGAAGCTGACGTCGTCCACCGCCCTGAACGTGCGTTTCCCGGCGAACGCGCCGGAGGCAAGCACATAATCCTTCGTCAGGTGCTCCACTCGGAGAAGCGTTTCGCAGCCGATGCTCGTTGCGCGCCTGCTCGAGGTTTCCGCCGCGTCGCCATGGGGCAATGCGGAGATGAGGCGGCGTGTATAGGCATGCCGCGGATTTGTGAGGACCTCCCTCCCCTGGCCGGCCTCCACGAGCTTGCCGGCATTCATGACGATGATCCGGTCCGCCATCGAGGCGGCGACCTCGAGATCATGGGTGATCATGATCAACGCCATGCCGGTCTCGCGCTGCAGGTCGCGCAGGAGATCGAGGATCTGGGCCTGAACGCTGACGTCCAGCGCCGTCGTCGGCTCGTCGGCGATCAGGATGTCCGGCTTCAGCGCGATCGCCATCGCGATCATGATGCGCTGGCGTTGACCGCCGGAAAACTGGTGCGGATAGTCGTCCACGCGCCGCTCCGGATCGGGGATGCCGACGCGGCGGAGCAAGTCCGTTACCTGCGCGCGCACTTCCTTGCCGCTACCGGCGCCGTGGCTCTCGAATACCTCCTCGATCTGGCGACCGACGGAATAGACGGGATTGAGGTAGGCGAGCGGATCCTGAAAGATCATCGCAATCCGCCGGCCATTGATCCTCCGACGCGCCTCGGCATCCAGGCGAGAGAGTTCGGTGCCGTCGAACAGGCAGGAGCCGGCAACGATATCGCCCGGCGGGCAGTCGATGAGGTCCATCACGGTGCTCGTGCTGACGCTCTTGCCCGAACCGCTTTCGCCGAGGATCACCAGCGTCTCGCCGCGATCGACGTGGAACGAGACGTTGTCGACGGCGCGCACAGGCGCCCCGTCGGAGAGGAAATCGACCGTAAGTCCCTCGATCCTGAGAATGGGATTGCTTACGTTCTTCATCGGGCGGCCTTTCGCAAAGTCTGCAGACGCCAGCGTTGTTGCGGATCGGCGACGGTTCGCGCCCAGTTCGAAAGGATGTTGAGCGACAGCGTCGTCAGCATGATGGCAAGACCTGGCCAAAAGGCGATCCACCAGGCGGTCGAAAGATAGCCGCGGCCGTTCGCCACCATCGCGCCCCATGTGAAATCCGGCGGCTGAATACCGAGCCCAAGGAAGCTCAAAGCCGATTCCGACAGAATGACGGTCGCGAAATCGATCGCGGATATCGTCACAAGCGTGGGCAGGACGAGGGGTGCGATGTGCCTGAGGACGATTCGGGCAGGACTCGCGCCCATGGACCTTGCCGCGCTCACGAACATGCGCTCGCGCAGTTCCAGCACTTCGGCACGCGCGGTCCTGAGATAGATGGGCATGCGCGTGATGGCCAGCACGATCACGAGATTGGTGATGCTGGGTCCGAGTGTATAAAGCACGATGAGCGCGAGCAGCAGCGAGGGAAAGCTCATTACCACGTCTGCAAACCGCTGAATGAGATGGCTGTACCAACGCTCCGAATAGCCTGCCACAAGACCGAGAGCCCCTCCGACGAGCATCGACGAAAAGACCGCCGCCGCGGCAATGCCGAGTGTGTTCTGGGCGCCGACGATCAGCCTTGCGAGGATCGGTCGGCCGAGGGTGTCGGCGCCGAGGAAATAGACCCAGGCATGCTCCAGCGAGAAGGGCGCGAGATTTCGCTGGCGGAGCCCCAGCCGTGAAGCCGCGTCGCCGACGAGCCAAGGCCCGAAGCTGGCCGCCAAGACGAAGAGCGTCAGGAAGATCGCCGCGGCCAGCGCAAGCCTGTCGCGCTTCAGATAGGCGAAGAGGATACGGCCGGTGCCGGGCGCCGCCGTGGGGTTGGTTTTGGGAGTGATGGAAGTCATGGCATCAATACCGGATGCGCGGATCGAGGAACGCGTAGAGCAGATCGATCGCGATGTTCAGGATGAAGATGGCGGTCGCCGTCACCAGGATCGTCGACTGGACCACGGCAAAATCGCGCTGGATTATCGCGTCGATCATCAGCTTGCCGATGCCCGGCCAGCCGAAGATCGACTCGACGACGACGGCACCGTTGACGAGGCTCGTCGCGAGATCCCCGGCGACCGTGACGACGGGCAGGAGCGAGTTGCGGAGGGCATGGCCGAAGATGATCTTGGTTCGGCGAACGCCCTTGGCACGCGCTGCCTTGATGTAGGGAGAAGCAAGGGCCGACAGCATGGTCCCTCGCACGACCTGCACCAGGAGGCCGAAGGGACGAAGCGTCAGCACGAAGATCGGCATGATCCAGTGCGCCCAGCTTCCGGTTCCGGAAGTGGGCAAGAGTTCGACGCCGACCGCAAAGACGAGGATGCCGACGATCGCGACCCAGAAGTCCGGAGCACTCGCGCCGGCAAGCGACGCGACGCTGGCGATCCGGTCGAAGAGGCTGCCGGGGCGAGCTGCGGCGAGCGCGCCAACGAGGATCGCCAGCGCTGTCGAGAGCGTGATCGCAACGATGGCCAGCTTCAGGGTCTCCGGAAAAGCCTGGAGCGCGACCTCCATCGCCGAGCGGTTCTGCCGCAGCGACTGGCCGAAATCGAGCTGCAGCAGGTCCTTCAGGTACTCCGCAAATTGCCAGAAGACCGGCTGGTCCAGCCCATTCAATTTCGCAAATGCAGCTCGCGCCTCAACCGTCGCGTCAAGCGGCAGGTACAAGGCCGACGGGTCGCCGGTGAGCCGCGTCAGGAAGAAGACCAGCGTCAGCAGACCGATGACCGACAGGATGCTGTGAGACGCACGGCGCCCGATGTAGCTAAACATTGAAGATGCCCTTTGAAGGATAGCGCCACAGCCGACGGGGTGCGGGGGCGGTGTTCGCCGCCCCCGCACCCCCCTGATCAGTCGTTGAGGCGGATATTGGCCAGGGGGATTTCGCTGTTGGTCGTGATATCCGGCTTCCAATCAAGTCTCGGACCGACACGCGTGTAGCCGATCATGTGGAACATCGGGATGTCCGCCACCACCTCCTTGCGTGCCTTGTCGAAGAGCGCCTTGAAGCTCTTCGCGCGGTCTTCGCCGGTGGCCGCGAGCGCAGCGTCGATCTCCCGGTCGAGCGCGGGATCGGCGAGCGTCGAGTAATTGCCGCTCGAACGATAGAAGATCGGGATGGTGAAGGCCGCATCGCCCTTGTTGTTGTCGTGCATCATCTGCAAGAGATTGGCTCCACGCTCGGCCGGGAAAGGCTTTTGGAGGTATCTGAGCCAGTCGGCGACGTCGAGCATGGTCAGCTTGACGTTGAGGCCCACGGCCTGCCACATCGTCATCATGGCTTCCATCGCCTCGGCGCCGTTCGGATAGATGCCGTTTCGGCCGATGAGCTTGATCTCCGTATCGACGGCAACCCCGTCCGCCGCCGCTTCACTGAGTAACTTCTTCGCCTCTTCCGGATCATAAGGCCAGGCTTCGAGCGCATCGTCGTGGCCGTTGATGCCGGGAACCACCATCTGCGATGCGCGCTTGACGTCGTCGCCGAAGAGCTGGGCGAGGCCTTCCCAATCGATGGCCAGGTTCAACGCCTTGCGCACGCGCAGGTCGTCGAGCGGCGGCTGAGCGGTATCGATGCGGATCGCCGTCGTCTCCGAGTTCAGATAGGCGAAGTCCGTCTCCGGATTGCTCGCGTCCTGGATAGCGATCGACGGCGTCAGATCCGCCTCGCCGGTCTCGACCATGGCGGCACGGATCGAGGATTCGGGGCGCCAAACGTAGGTCGCCCTGGTGATCTCAGGTTTCTTGCCCCAATAACCGTCGAAGGCGTCGAGCACGACGGTCTGCGGCGAAAAGGTCGAGAGCTTGAATGGGCCGGTTCCGACCGGATCGTTGACGGCCTTATCCGCCGCCGTCTTCGGTGAGACGACCATGACCACGCTCAGCAGTGTCGGCAGGATCGGCTGGGGTTTGTCGGATTTGATCTCGACAGTCAGATCGTCAACGGCAGTAACCGTCAGCTTCGCGTCGCCGAACTTGGCGATGTTGCTGCAGGTGATCGTTCCGCCGGTCATGCGGTTGATCGAGAAGACGACCGCTTGCGCATTGAACTCGGAACCGTCCTGAAACTTCACGCCCTCGCGCAACTTAATGCGCCACGTCGTCGGATCGACCTGCGTCCATTCGGTCGCAAGCTTCGGCTGGGGCTGACCTGTTTTCGGGTCGATGACCGTCAGCGGCTCGACGACGTTTTGGCTGAGTATTTGACCGACATTGGTGATGATCGTGCCGCAGGGCTCCAGATTTGCCGGCTGTTCCGGCAAGACGACGCGGATTTCCTGCGCCCCTTGCGCGATCGCCGATGACGCCGTGCTCGCCATCAGGATGGCGAGCGCTATCGTAAGCATACGTGTCCTGTTCATGTTTTCCTCCCTTGGTGTTGCTTCCCGGCTTGTCCGGCGGGCCCTCGTCCCGTTCGCCCGCCGGCCTGCCGAACCATCTCGGTTAAGCTGCGGCCTTTTCGATCAGGTCGCGCAGCGCCTCCTTCTCCTGCGGCTTCAGGTCCGTCAGCGGCGGACGAACCGGGCCCGGCGTCCGGCCGATAAGTTCCACGCCCGCCTTGATGATCGACACCGGATAGCCCTGCTCGCGATCGCGCAGTGCCGCGAAGGGGAAGAAGAATCGGTGCAGGATCTCTTCCATGGTTGCCCGGTCGCTCGCGCGCATCGCCTTGTAGAAGCGTTGCGCCAGTTTCGGCACAAAGTTGAAGACGGCAGAGGAATAGGTCGTGACACCGACGCCGTTGAAGCCTTCCGCAAACAGCTCATGCGTCGGCATGCCACCGACATAGCAGAGCCGGTCGCCGAGCTTCGCCGTCACGTGGCGGACGAGATCGACCTTTCCGGTGCCGTCCTTGAAGCCGATGAGGTTCGGACAAGCTTCCGCCAGGCGCGCCACCGTCTCGGCATTGGCGACCAAATTGGCGCGGTCGTAGATGATGACGCCGAGCCCGGTGGACTCGCACACGGTTTTCACATGCCGATAGATACCTTCCTGGGGCGCCTCCATCAGGTAATGCGGCAGAAGCAGAAGACCATCGGCGCCGGCGGCTTCGGCCTGCCGGGCGGTTTCCACGGCAAGCGCTGTGCCATAACCGCAGCCGGCAATGATCGGCACGTCGCCGGCGGCTTCCTTGGCCGCGCGGGTCACTCGGCCGACCTCTTCAGGCGTCAGCGAGAAGAATTCGCCCGTGCCCCCGGCGGCGAATAGCGCGGCCGCCCCGAAACCGGAAAGCCATGCGACATGCTCGCGATAGCTTTTGAGGTTGAGACTGAAGTCGTCGTTGAAGTGCGTAACGGGAAACGACAGCAGCCCCGCACCGATGCGCGACTTGATTTCATCTGGCGACAAGGAATTCCTCCCACGAAATAATATGATGTCATGGGCAAATTCATATGATGACTTTCGGAATGAGTCAACCGCTCTTTTCGCGGTCCTCCACCGAGCGACGGATCATCAATGCGCGATAGCGCTTGATGCCGGTGACAAGGTGGCGGCGCATCGCCTCGCGCGCTTTCTCCGGATCGCGGGCGAGGATCGCTTCGGCGATTTCGCGGTGTTCCTCGAGGATCGGCTGGTCGCGGCTGGGCAAAGGATCGACGCCGCCCATCACCGTCTTGAACTTCACCCGCGGAATCATCCGACGGCCGACGTGCTCGAGGAAAGCCTTGAACCTTGCATTGTTCGTCGCGGCGGCAATTGCCATATGGAACTGGAAATCCGCCTCGTCGGTAGGTTTGCCTTCGGCAATGAGATCGGCGAATTTGTCGACCTGGGCCTGGATCTCGGCCTCTTGCGCCGGTGAACTGCGGGCAGCGGCCAAGCCTGCGGCTTCAACCTCTATGCCGATGCGCAGTTCCAGTTCCTCGATGATGTCGGAAATCTTGTCGGTCTCGTCCGTGAACAGCTTCAGGCCTTCATCGGTCGGCTTCGGGCCGATCACGAACACCCCCGCCCCCTGCCGCGACTCCACCAGCCCATCGGCACGCAACGCGGCGATCGCCTCGCGTATCACGGTGCGGCTGAAACCGAAGCGGTCGATGAGGGCAGGTTCGGTCGGCAACTTGTCACCGGGCGCGTAGAAGCCAGCTTCAATCTGCTCGCGCAGGGCTTCCGCTACCTGTGACGCGAATGATCTGCGCGACGTTGGACGTTCGGCCCGCTGCATGATTCCTCCAGATCTGGCGCTCTTAGGATCATGCATACTCCCAGCGGGCGCCAAAGGCCAGAGCATCCTATGAAATCCGCTTTTTCGTTCTTGAATTCATATGATGACTTTAAGCACGCGGAAAGTCGGTTTGAGGCAACAGAGGCCGGCTACGTGCACCGACTGCAACGGCGTTCCTGCGTTTCGGATATCCTCATTCACGGGTCTCCTCGTGCGACCGCGCACGGGTTTGTTTCCCAGAATTCCGTCGGTCAATGCCGTTCGGTGTGGCGGCTGCCCTTCATTGACCGAAGACGTGCGCCGATCCGGCATCGAATCTCAGCCAGACGGCATCGCCGCGATTGAGCCCTGAAATCGCTTCGTGCCCGAATGGAAGCCGGACGGACAAATCGTTGCCTTTGCCGGTCTTGGTGGCCACGTGAACGTTGTTGCCGAGGAAGGTGATGTCGCTGACCGTGACGGGCAACCCCATGTCGGGCTGCGTCTTGGACAGGAGCAGCCGCTCCGGCCTCAGCATGAGTGCCGCCTCGGCCCCGGAGGATGCAGTCCCATGGAGCGGGACGTTGGAAACGGTCATGCCATCGCAGATGGCGATCTCGGCCCGGCCATCGGCCGTAGAGACCACGCTGCACGGCAGAAAGTCGCTGTCGCCGATAAACTCGGCCACGAACCGGGTGGCCGGATTGGCGTAGAGCTCCGGCCCCGTGCCGATCTGGTCGATCACCCCTTTCGAAAAAACGGCAATGCGGTCGGAAAGGCGAAGGGCCTCCTCCTGGTCGTGCGTGACATAGAGGATGGTCACTTCCGTCTGCTGGTGAATCCGCCGGATTTCGTGCTGGATTTCCTCGCGCAGCTTCTTGTCGAGCGCGGACAGCGGCTCGTCCATCAGCAGCACAGGCGGGTCATAGGCAAGCGCGCGCGCCAACGCGACGCGCTGCTGTTGGCCGCCGGACATCTGCGCAGGCTTGCGGTCCTCGAAGCCCTCGAGCCGGACGAGCTTCAGCATCTCGCGCACCTTGGCATCGATCTCAGCCTTCGGCCGCCGCCGGACTTTCAACGGAAAGGCGATGTTTTCGCCGACGGAAAGATGCGGGAACAGCGTGTAGCGCTGGAACACCATCCCGATATTGCGCTTGTGCGACGGCGTCGCCAGCAGCGATTCTCCCTTGAGCAGGACGTCGCCGCGCGTCGGGTTCTCGAACCCGGCCAGAATGTAGAGCGTCGTGCTTTTTCCCGATCCCGAGGGCCCGAGAAACGTCAGGAACTCCCCCTGTGCCACATCGAGAGTGACATCCTGCACAGCCGTCACCGGACCGTATTCCTTGCGGATGCCCCGGATTTGCAGGAAGGGTTCAGTCATGATTTCAATCCTTTGCGAATGACGGCGACGAGCAGCATCAAGAGCACTGTCAAGAGGATAAGAAGGGTGGAGGCGGCCGCGACAACCGGGGTCAGATCCTGCCTGAGCGTCGCCCATATCTTCACGGGAAGCGTCTGAAGCGTCGGACTCGCCATGAAGATTGCGACGACCACCTCGTCCCAGGAGGTGAGGAACGAGAAGATCGCCGCGGAGAAAATGCCGTGACTGATCGCCGGCAACGTAACCCGGATCTTTGCTTCGAGCGGAGACGCGCCGCAGAGCACGGCCGCGTCCTCGACCGATTTGTCGAACCCCTCGAGTGCACTGGAAATCGACAGGATCGAGAAGGGCAGCGCCAGCACGAGGTGGGAAATGACGAAGCCGGTCAGGGTTCCGTTGAGGCCGATCTGCAGGAAGAATGCATAGAGCGCCACCGCGAGCACGACCACCGGCAGGATCATCGGCGTCAGGAAAAGCGCCTTCAAGCCCTCCCGAAACGGGAACCGCCCGCGCGTCAGGCCGAACGACGTGACAAGTCCCAGGAGAACCGAGAGAACGGTGACGATGATCGCGATCTGGAAGCTCGTCCATGCGGATAAGAGCCAGCGCGGATCGGCGAGAAGCTCCTGATACCATTTGAACGTCCAGCCGGGCGGCGGAAAGATCAGCCATTGCGACGAGCCGAAGGACAGCGCCGCAATGAACAGGATCGGCAGAAGCAGGAAGGCCGTGGTCGCGAGCGTGATGCCGATGAGCACGAGCTTCCACCAGCCGAGGCGATCGAAATTCAGAAGCATCTCAGCGCCCTCCCATGCGATCGGTGCCGAAGAAGCGGAGTTGGACGGCATAGAGCGCCAGCGTGACGATCAGCAGCACCAAAGCCGCGGCCCCGCCCATGCCCCAGTTGACGAGAGACTGGACGAATTGCGCGATCAGTTCGGCGAGCATCATATTTGCGGTACCGCCGAGCAGCGCCGGAGTGACGAAGTAGCCGAGCGACATGACGAAGACCATGAGCGCGCCGGCCGCCATGCCCGGCATTGCAAGCGGCAGCAGAACGCGGACGAGCGACTGCCAGCGACTGGCGCCGCAGAGTGCGGCCGCCTGGAGGATTGCCGGATCGATCTTCCGGATCACGCCGTAGAGCGGCAGGATGATGAAGGGCAACATGATGTAGGTCATGCCGATCGTCACGCCGGTGAGATTGTTGACGAGCGGAAGCGGCTGGTCGATGAGCCCCATTCCGATCAGCATCTTGTTGATGACACCGGTGCGCTGCAGCAGCACCATCCAGGCATAGGTCCGCGCAAGAAGGTTCGTCCACATGGACAGAAGCAGAATGGCGAAAACGACCGAAGCGAAGCGGTTAGGCATGATGGCGAGCGCCCAGGCGACGGGAAAGCCGATCAGCAGCGAAACGAAAGTGACGAGGCCGGAAACGATGAAGGTGTTTGCGAATACCTGCAAATAGGTCGAAGAGCCCAGCAACTCGGCATAGTTTCCAAGCCCCGGTACCGGCTCGGTGACACTGCGCGTCAACAGGATGGCGACGGGCAGCACGAAGAACAGTCCCAAGAGGCCGAGCGCCGGCAATGTCAAATCAAAGTCGGTCGGCCGCCGGGCGCGCACGGGCGCATAGTGTCTCGCCCTCTCGGTTTCGGTCTGCGCTACCATTGCTGTCTCTCCTCCCGGTAAAGAGGCAGGGCGCCGTCTGAAACCAACGGCGCGCCGCCTCTAATGCATCTCGCCCAAAAGTGTGCAGCCGTTTTGGGACAACGACGTGCATGAAAACAAGGAACTAAAGCGCGTTGCACGAATACGATTAAGCGCGACGCGCTTTAGGCCACCAGAGCAACCGGAAGAACGCGGCAACGTTCTTCCGGCCTTTCCGGTGGTTACTTCGTCTGCCAGGCGTACCAGCGCTCCCCGATCGCATCGCGGTTTTCCGCCCAGTAGTTCATGTCCGCATTCACCTGGTTCGCCGTCTGCGCGTCCGGCAGCGTTTTCGCCAATTCCGCATCCATCAGCTTCGGGGAGTCGAGATTGATCGGCGCGTAGCCAGTCGCCTTGGCCAGATCGGCTTGAGCGTCTGCAGATGTGGCCAGCGCGATGAACTGCATCGCTGCTTCCTTGTTCTTCGCGCCCTTCGGCACGACGAGCGAGTCGGCGGCGGTGATGTTCTGCTCCCAGGAGGTCTCGACATTGATGCCGCTCTCGGCAAGCGCGGTCATGCGGCCGTTCCAGAGGCTGCCATAGGGTGCCTCGGCGGAAGCGAGAAGCTGCTGCGACTGGGCGCCGCCCGACCACCAGATGATGTCCTCTTTGATCGTGTCGAGCTTCTTGAAGGCGCGGTCGAGATCAAGTGGGTAGAGTTGATCGGCCGGCACGCCATCCGCGAGCAGCGCCGCCTCGATCACACCCGGCGCCGACCATTTGTAAAAGGCCCGCTTGCCGGGGAACTTCTCCGTATCGAAGAGGTCCGCCCAGGTCTTGGGGCAGGACTCGACCGCATCCTTGTTGCAGCCGATGACGAAGGAATAATAGAAGCTGCCAACCGAGTAGTCGGTGACGAACCGCGGATCGAGCTTGGATTTGTCGATGACGGAGAAATCGAGCTTCTCGAGCAATCCGTTCTTGCCGGCCTGGGCGGCGTAGTCGCCCTCCACGTCGACGACATCCCAGGTAACGGCGCCCGCCTCGACCATCGCCTTGAGCTTGCCGTAGTCGGTCGGCCCGTCCTGCAGGACGTTGATGCCGGTCTTTTCGGTGAACTTCTCAGCCCAGGCGATTTTCTGTGCGTCCTGCGTCGTGCCTCCCCAGCTCGTGAAGACAAGATCCGCGGCCGTTGCCGGCACGGAAGTTGTGATGAAGGCGGCGGCCGCCGCCAAAGCGAATATCTTCTTCATGTTCCCTTGCTCCGTGGTTCGGGTTTTTGCTTGGTTGTTCTATGACGCGCAGCCGCCCAGAGGCGAAAAGCGCGCCGACCTCATGATCTTGTTGTCCGCGACTTCTATGAGGTCGCGTATCTTGGGAAGGAAAGCCTGCCAGTCCGGATCTTCCATCAGCGCGGCCCGGCGTCTCTCGCGCTCGTCGAGGCTCGGATAGGCCCAGATGTGGACGATCTCGTTGATCGGCCCGATTTCGGAGAAGAAGTAGGCGACGAGTTCGCCGAGATGCTTCCTCTGAATGGCAATTCCCTCTTCCTCGACCACTTTCAGATAGGCGGGGATCGCGCCGTTCTTCAGCCGATAGGTGCGGATCTCGTAGAACATCGCCGTCACCGCATTACGAATGGATCAGGGATCGGATCGTCCGACGTCCGGAGCCAGACGGTCTTGGTCAGCGTATAATCGAGTGCGGCCTCGAGGCCGCCCTCGCGCCCTTGGCCGGAAAGCCCGAAACCGCCGAATGGCGCGATCGGGGATACCGCACGATAGGTATTGACCCAGACGATCCCGGCGCGGATCCCCTTCATCAACCGGTGCGCCCGGGTGAGGTTCTGGGTGAAGACCCCGGCCGCAAGCCCGTAGCGGGTGTCGTTGGCGAGACGCAGGGCTTCGTCCTCGGTCTCGAAGGACAGGGCAGAAAGCACGGGACCGAAGAATTCGGTGTCGAGAGACGGCGATACGCTGCCGTCACAATCGAGAATGGTCGGCCGGTAATAGAAGCCGGCGCCCTCCGGCGCAGTGCCGCCGGTCACCAGCTTGGCGCCGGCGGCCAGCGAGCGTGCGACGAGGGCTTTAACGTGGTCGCATTGACGCTGCGTCGCGAGCGGCCCGACCTCCGTCGCCATGTCGAGCGGGCTTCCGATCCGGATCGCCTCCGCCTTGGCCTTGAGGATCTGTAGGAAGCGATCCTTGACGCTTCTCTCGACGATCAGCCGCGAACCCGCGACGCAGCTCTGGCCGGTCGCGGCAAAAATCCCGGCGACCTGCGCATTGGCGGCACTTTCGAGGTCGGCGTCGGCGAAGACGATGAAGGGTGACTTGCCGCCGAGTTCGAGCGAGGTCGAGGCGAGATTTTCCGCCGAATTGCGCACCACATGCCGCGCGGTCTCCGGCCCTCCGGTAAAGGCGATATGGTCTACGTGCGGATGACGGCTGAGCGCCGCACCGCAGGACGGGCCGAAGCCGGTGATGAAATTGACGACGCCCGCCGGGAAGCCCGCCTCGTGCACCAGCCGGGCAAATTCGAGCAGCGGCGCCGGCCCGTCCTCCGAAGCCTTCACCACCATGGTGCAGCCGGCCGCAAGCGCCGGTCCGATCTTCACCGCCGACAGGAAAAGCTGGCTGTTCCAGGGCACGACCATGGCCACGACGCCGATCGGTTCGCGGCGGAGCCAGACATCCATGTCCGGCTTGTCGATCGGCAGATAGGAACCTTCGATCTTGTCGGCGACCCCGGCGTAATATCGATAATAATCCGCGACATAGGCGATCTGCGCCGAGGTCTCGCGAATGATCTTGCCCGTGTCTCGCGTTTCCATCTCGGCGAGCTTCCCGGCATTCTCGGCGACGAGATCGGCAAGCCTGTAGAGAAGCTTGCCTCGCTGGGTGGCGGAAAGTTTCGGCCACGGCCCATCGTGAAAGGCTTTGTGTGCAGCCTCGACGGCACGATCGACGTCCGCTTCCCGTGCCTCCGGCATCTCCGCCCAGGCAAGGCCCGTGGCGGGGTCGATGCTTTCGAACCGGGCTTCGCCATCCGCGAATTCACCGTTGATGTAATACTGGAAGCGCTGCATGTGCCCTACTCCGCAAATGCCGGCATAACGTTGGCGATGAAACGCTCGAGCGAGGCCTTCTTGCGCTCGAAGCTCATGCCCGTATCGATCCAGAAGGAGTATTCATCATACCCCATCGCCTCGTAGCTCTTGATGCGAGCGATAACCTCGTCGGCTGCGCCGACGACGTTGTTGCGTCGCATCACCTCGGCCGAGAGCATGGCGTTGGCGGCAATTTCCTCATCCGGAATCCGCTCGATGAGGCCTTGTGTGATCGGCCTTTCGTTCTTGAACCAGGCGAAGAAATAGTTGTAGTAGACGCTCATCTCATGCGCGGCTCGCGCGATATCCGCCTCGTCGGAGCCGACATAGGTGTGGCGCAGCAGCATGATCTTCGGCCGCTCGACCTCAGGGCTCTTCGCGCAGGCGTCGTTGAACCGACCCATCAAGCTCCGCACCTCGTCGTCGTCCTGCCAGAGCGGGGTCACCTGCACGTTGCAGCCGTTCGCAACGGCGAATTCGTGCGAGTTCGGATCGCGCGCGGCGACCCATATCGGCGGATGGGGCTTCTGCAGCGGCTTCGGCGACGAGGTCGTAGCGGGGAATTTCCAGAACTCGCCGTCATGGGCATAGTCACCCGCCCAGATCCCCTTCACCGCAGGAATAAGCTCGCGCATACGCTGCCCGGCACTCCAGGCATCAAGGCCCGGCAACAACCGCTCGTACTCGAAGGAATAGGCGCCGCGCGCAATTCCGATGTCGAGCCGCCCGTCGCAGATCAGATCCGTCATCGCGGCTTCGCCGGCAAGCTTGATCGGATGCCAGAACGGGGCGATCACCGTGCCGGTTCCAAGCCGCGCAGTCTTGGTGCGGCGGGCAAGATCGGCAATCGTAACGAAGGGGTTCGGCGCAATGGTAAACTCCATTCCGTGATGTTCACCGGTCCAGATCGCATGCATGCCGCCCTTGTCGGCGATCTCGCAGAGCGCGACGAATTCTTCGTATAGCGTCTTGTGGTCCTGCGACGCATCCAGGCGCTCCATGTGAACGAAAAGCGAGAATTTCATGAACGTGCGTCCTTCTTCGCGATCGGGCGTACCGTGCCGCCGGTCTCGTCGCCGAAATACATGCCGAAATTGCCGATCGTGCTTTCGAGCACGAAACGATTGATGATGTCGGCGATCGCGGTGCTGCTGAATTTCGCCGCGGCGGCGTCCTCCGGCCTCAGAAACCGGCCTTCCCGTGGCGCCCCATCGCCGGCAAGCGCGTGATAGACGATGTGTTGGCGTCCATCGCTCTTGTCTTCGTAGACCGAATAGAGAAAGCCGATGGTGACGGTGAGCCCGGTCAATTGCTCGAGATGCGCCGCCAGCGTCCGGGCGGGGTCATCGCCTTCCACAGTGCAACTCGGGATCGACAGCGTTTCATCGCCCAAGAGATAGACCGAGCCCTGCTGCTCGAGCACTGCGCCGAGACGAATTTCTCCCCCGACGGCCGCCGACACGGCCTTGCCCGCCAGCCTGGGTGTGAAATAGCCGCCGCGGGCATAGCCCAGGCCATTCAGACCACTGTTTTCGAAGGCGGTGACGCGCCCGATCATGACGACATGATCGCCGGCGTCGATTAGGTCCTGCATCGAACATTCGAACCAAGCCGCCACCTGCGAAAAGATCGGGCAGCCATTCGGCCCCTTCCGCCAATCGACGGCGGCAAACCGATCCTCCACGGGCCGGGCAAATGTATTGGAGACGTCCTTCTGCGTCTCGGACAAGATGTTGACGGCGAAGCGCTCCGCGCCGGTCATCGTCGCATAATTGCGCGAGGTCTTGGCCAGGCAGACGAGCAGCAGCGGCGGATCCAACGAGACCGACGTGAAGGAATTGGCCGTGAAGCCGATCGGCCGGCCCGCCGCATCGTTTGCCGTCACCACCGTCACTCCGGTCGCAAATGCGCCGAAAGCGTCACGCAAGGCTCTCGGTTCGAATTCTTGGACGCTCATACCGGTTTCTCCCTGCAAGTCAGCCATTCCGCCATCAGCGCATTGACGGTCTCCGGTGCGGTCAGATTGACCATGTGTCTGTGGCCATCGACGATGCGCACCCATCCGTTCGGCGTCCGGGACGCCATCTGCTCGGCCATTTCCCGTGTCGAATTCGGGTCTCCGGAGCCCGTGAGAAAAAGGGCGGGGCAGGTGACGGAGGGCCAGCAATCAGCATAGGTTTCATCGCCGCTGGCAAAGGCGGTATAGGCGATTGCGTAGCCCTCCGGATCGACCCCCTCCAACCAGGCACGGGTGAGTTCGCGCGCCCGCTGGCTCTGCGGATCATCGCCGAACCACCTGAGCAACGGCCCCTTCGTGTCGACGCCGCTGGTGCGGATCGCCGCCGCGCGCGCCAGAACTGCCGCCTTTGCCGCCGGATCGCGGCGATAGACGCCGTTGAGATAAGCGAGGCGGATGATCCGGTCGGCAAAGCTTGCCGCAGCGCCGCCGGAAATGAGCGCTCCCATCGAATGTCCGGCAATATTCGCACGTGCGATCCTCATGTCGTCGAGGAAGCGGCCAAACCACGCGACGAAGTCCGTGACTGTACTTCCCGCGGGGATTTTTTCGCTTCCGCCATGCCCGGGCATGTCCACCGCGATGACCCGGTGGGTTTTTGCGAAGGCCGCGATCTGCGGTGCCCAGGCCTCGAGCCGCATGCCGACCCCGTGGATGAGGATCAACGTCTCGCCGTCGCCGGCTTCGAAGTAAGCGGCTCCCCGCGCAGTGGTCTTGCGCGGGAGGGACGCGCCGCACACCTCAGACGTGTTTGACGTGACCGTGTGCATCGAAGCGCCCGCCGCTCAGACGCCGGCCGGATTGGCGACGTCCTGACCGAGATCCTTCAGATCCTGGTAGCGGTCGCCGATACGATGGTGAGGGCGTCCGCCGATCGAAGCGCCAAGGGCCACGACGATTTCGTCGGCGGCCGGCGCATCGGGAATAGCGGTCTGGATCGTCAGGTAGTGGGAACGGCGCCCCTCGTCCTTCTTGTCCATCAGGGGGATCATGACGGGGGCATTGGCGGGACCGCGCGTATTGGAGAAGGCAAGGTATGACTTGGCGCCGACCGCTTGGCGATAATGATTGCCGAAGCGCAGCGTGTGGATGAGCGCCGAGGCATGCTCGATCTCACCGTCAAGCCCGACGACGGCAGCCTTGCCATAGGCTTCGACTGCTTCGCCCGAGCCAACGGCATCGATGATCATCCTGGTCAGGAGCTCTCCGAGCACGGGTGCTGCCGCGTGGATCTCCGGCTTGAGATCTTCGACGAAGCCCCGCCCGGCCCACGGATTTTTCACCACCGCCAGCGCCGAAAACAGCTTCAACGGCTGCGGGGCGGCCTTGCCTCCCTCAATCAGGGTTGTCTCGGTCTGAAGCAACGTCTTGCGGATCTGAATGGGCATCGGGCATCCTTCCTGTGATATGGTCTTATGGTATACCATAATATTAGCACGTCAAGACTCAAGTTTGGGTAGCTCCGCCGGGACGTCTTGTCGGCGATGTTGAACAGAGCAGCAGCTTGGGCGGGAGCGTTCGGTGGCAGCGAGCCAGGGTGGTGTACGCGCGCGTCAGAGTGCGTTGAAGGGGTCAACGTGCTCGCGTGGCGCGGCGCTTGCTCGCTGGCAGCCGTTTGCCAGGCTCGAAACCGGATGGTCGGTAGCACGGCCTTTCGACCGCGGATGTTTTTTCCTATCAACTGTCTTGAGGAAGCCACGACGCAAAGGTGGCCGTTAAGCAGCGAAGACTGCCGCACAAGCCGCGAATGCCGGACAATGGAGAGCCGCCCAACGGGGGCTTTTGCCGACGCCGTTGTTCGTCAGGGGCGGCAACCCCTTTCTGCCTTACGGCGCCGCGCCTCCTTGGGAACGCCCGAAGGACGCTGTAGGCCCATCAACCTCCGCATCGTGCTTTCCGAAAATCGGGTCCGGGTTCGGGCCGATGCGGCCGAACCGCAATTATTCTTGCGTCTGCTGTGCCGCCAGAAGCGCTTCCGCGATCGCCGCAGCACGGGCGACATGGTCAAGGGCAGCCTTGTGGGCCGCATCGCCATCCCCCCTTCTGATCGCGTCGACGATCCGTTGCATCTGCGCCGGGCCCTCGACGTTGCGGTTCTCGGTCTTGATCGTCATGGAGCGCAGATGGTTGATCCGGACAGTCAGAAGGTTCACGACGCCCCAGGCGACGTGCCGATCGACCTTGGTGAACAGGGTCTGGTAGAATGCATTGGTCTGGCTAAGAACGCCTGCCATGTCCTTCGCAGCATAGCACAGCCGAATTTCCGTCAACGACGCCTCAAGGGCTTCGACGATTGCCGGGTCGCCGCGCTCAGCGCACAGGCGCGCGGCCATTGCCTCCAAGGCGCCGCGGATCTCGTAAATCTGCTTTGCCTCATTCAGGTCCAGAAGCGCAACGATCGGTCCCTTGTTCGGCAAGTTGGCGACTAGCCCCTCGGACTCGAGATGCCGGAGCACTTCGCGAACGATCGTGCGGCTGACGCCAAGTTGGGCACAGAGGTCGCGCTCCACGAGACGTTCGCCAGGTTTGAAGTAGCCCTCCACAATCGCATCCCGGACCTTCTCGAGCGCCAATTCCCGTAGCGTTTTGGATGGACGCTCCACGCGTATGTGGGTTTCCCGCAAATCAGCGTTCATCATCTCACCTCAATTTTGGTCGGCCGGACAATTGTCAGTTGAGGAGTGTAGCATGTATATTACGGTGTACCATAATATTATCGGTATGCGTTCTCCAAAGCAACTGCAGTGAGCCGCCTGACGACGACTCGGCGCCATCCGATCGGCAGCTTGCAATCGCCTGTGCCGGCGAGTTGGGGCTCGCTACAGCACGCCCCAGCCGCGATAGCGGCCCCTGCCGGTCATCTCGCGTAGCCCGAGTTCGCGCACGAGATTGAGCGCGCCCCGCGGCGTCACGCCGAGCCGGCGGGAAATCAGCGCGGTCGAGACGATCGGCCGCGACAGAACGAGTTCGATCAGCCCCGGCAGGTTGCTGTTCGAGCGGCGGTCCCTGATCCTGATCTCCATCTGCGTCCTTGCGAGCGACAGCCGGTCGAGTTCCTTGAGGCCGAGATCGGCCGTTGCCGCCAATGCCTCGAGGAAAGCATGGAGGCGGGTCAGCCTGTCCTTCGACCGGCGGCGATCATGGCGGATCGTCTTCAGCCCAGTATTGAAGGCAAGGACATGCGACGCCGTTTTGCCGCGAAAGCTGAGATAGGCCCCGACGAGAAGTGAGCCGAGCCAGTGCTGGCGACGCAACGGCTCGAGGCGTTCCCAGGCATCGAAGAGGATTGCGGCCCCCAACGTCGCCGGCAGCTGATCGGCCGTCGGCAGGACGGCACGCCAGGCGTCAAGCCGGGCGGCCTCGTCCCAATCCTCCTCGAACAGCAGTCCGAGTTGACCGGCGGGTTCCTGGCTTTCCCTGGATACAGGCTGCGACAGCGCTCCGGCCTCGGCGAAACTCTGGCCGTGGCTCTCCAGCAACCGCTGCGAGCGCGCAAGCGCCGCATCGAGTTCGGCAAACTCGCCGGCGAGCGGGTTTTCCTCCGCATCCTGGTCCGCAAACTCCGGCTGGTTCATCGCGTCCTGACGGCTGGCGGCGAGCTCTGCCCCTTCCTTTTCCGCTCGGCCGCCCTGCTCTCCCCGCAGCGCATCGAGTCCCTGCGCCGACAGTGCCCATCCGGGCTCGGCCAATTCGAGCCGCCGCCGCGCCCGCAACACCGCATGTGCAATCGTCAATTCATGGGATGGCGCTCGCGCATCCATATGCGAATCATGTAGAACGAGATCCTCGACATGCACCAATTCGCCTGCGACCCACAGGGCGGCAACGGCATCGAAGAATTGCCCGCGTTCGCGAAAGCCTTCGGCGACGGCATGCCGGGCCGCCCTCTCATCGAGGCGCGCAAGCCCGTCCTCCGCCGCGATCAGGGCCGGAAGAAGGGTCGGATGCAAAGGATCGAGGATTTCGTATCTCATTAAAATAGCGTTGCTTCGGCGGCGAAACGGAAAGTAACACGCGATTCCTTTCCGTCACAGGTACTGCGGGAATTGCCCACCGAAATATCGTGTCAGGGCTGAATTGACCCGCACCTGCCCGCCGTGTCCATCTCGCATGTCGGGGGCCCCTTCTCTGGCCGGTATGAGCCGAGGCGTAAGGCCGAAATTTCGGCTTCTCGCCGCCTCGTCTGAGATCGGGCACGGAGCCGCGGGTATTCCGCCGGCGTTCGGCACAGAGTTGACAGCTGTCAACAGCGCCGCCCGGTCGGCAATCCGCTACGCAGCCGATCGGCCATGGACGCCCCGTCGCTCTTCGCCTTTGCAACGGCCGGGATGTTGACAGCTGTCAACCGGCAACGCTTCTCGCATACGGCCGGAGACGAGCCGAACCCCGTCCGCTCGAACGATAACTGGTACACCTCGCTTAGCCTTGTCTGCTTGCCAGATGACTTCCTTCCTGCTTTAAGACGCACTGATTAAAACAGCGTTTCCAAGAGCCTTCCGCTGACCTCGTTCACTGCCGGCCTGTCCAGCAAGAATTATCCGCGCTTTGCGCAGAGGCACTTTGCGGGACGGTGGTGAAGAAAGCGGCGACAATGGCAAGCGTCCTGGCGGCAAGCGGCGGCGTCAAGCAGGTGATCTGCATCAATTGGGGCACGAAATACGGCGCACCCTTCATCAACAGACTGTACGCGATGGTGGCCCGCAACATAACGCCGCCCTTCACCTTCACCTGCTTCACCGACAGTCGCGACAATCTGCGAGCGGAGATTATCTGCGAAGACCTGCCGCCGCTCGACGTGGCGAAGATGCCGGAGAACACCAAAGGCATCTGGCCCAAGGCGCGGCTCTGGGGGCCCAAGCTCGGAGACCTCAAAGGGCCGGTATTGTTTCTTGATCTTGACGTCGTGATCGTCGGATCGCTCGACAGTTTCTTTGAAATCGGCGGCCCGGACGATGTGGTCCTCGCCAGAAATCAGACAACGCCCTTCGAGCGGCTCGGGCAGACTTCGGTGTTCCGCTTCACGGTCGGCAAGCTCGAACCGCTGCAGCATAAGTTTAGAGCCGATCCGCAAGGGGTTGCTGACGAATACGAGTTCGAGCAGAGATTCGTCACCCGAAATGCTCCGGGCGGCGCGAAACTCTTCCCGCGGCGCTATGTCCTGCACTTCCGACAGGACTGCCGCTGGCCGTTTCCGCTCAATTATTGGTTCGTACCGCGTCTGCCCGCCGATGCACGCGTCGTTCTCTTCCCACGAGGACTGCTGCCGCAGCATGCGATCGATGGGCAATATGGCTATAAAGGCCGCGCAACGGCGCCCCTTGATCATTTCCGCGGACTGCTGTCGTCGGACCGGCGGGAGAAAAACCCGCTCCGCTATCTGCGGCATTACATTCGCCCGACGCCCTGGGTCGCAGAGCATTGGCGCGAATGACGGGCTGTTGACAGCTGTCAACAGCCCCTGCTCCGCAAGGTTCCAACAAATAGCCGCAGCCAGCAAGCATGGGAAATCCTCGGTCTCCCAGTTTGAAACGGTCCGGCGTTTGGCTAGACAGGCCTGTGCGGTACCTCCAAGGGCATGCTCCCGGACGTCGGCTTGTCGAGCTTCATTCGTCGGTTGTGAGTTGCCACACGCATAGGGCCCACTGCAGCGTTCAGTCGCCTCCATAAGGGAGTGCCGGAAGAGCGGTTTACCCAGTGACGGACTACGCCGGAGTGCGCTTCGGGTCCCTGTTTTCTGTGAATCTCGGCATCCGGCGATCGCGGTATATCTCGGGCCATATGCACCGAAGCGAGGATCGCTCCTGACCGTCCACGTGACGGAAACGATTAGCGAGATAGCTTCCGCTTCGTTGGGGGACGCCTTTTATGCCAATGGTTTACGATAGGCGCAAAATTCTTAAGAAAGACATAGAGGACCGGCAATCGGCGAATCCGGAACGGTTCAGAGTGTCCGCCATTTCCTGCCGCAAATCAACATCCGCAGACGGTGCTTGCTCATTCTCCACAGCGGCACCCCACCGGCCGAACGGGTGAAGGAGAACCCATTATCCGCGGAAGGCGTGGCAACGGCCGCGTCGACGCTGCACAAGAATCGAGACTGGCAGAACGCTCGCCCAATACTTGCCTCTCGGCGCGTCGGAAAAGCCGTCACCCGTTTCTCTCCAAGGTGATCCAAATACGTTCGGACAACGGCAGCAGATCAGGTCGCCATCAGCGTTGCTTCCCTTCTGGCGCGGCTGAGCGCTCCGACCATTGGCGCGATCGAAAAGGACTGCGATCTTGCCCGCCGTGTGAGATCCCTCAGATAGCCGCCCGGCGAATTGATGCGGTCGGCGCGCTCGAGGATGCAGGCGATTACGGTTGCCGTATTCTCGTAGCCGAGAACCGCGCAGGCATCGTCATAGGCGTCGGCGCTTACGTTCAACATGGTTCTGACGACGACCGCGGCCGTCATCAGGTCCCTCCAGTTCGAGACGCGGCCCGATGGTGCGTAGTCGGCGATTTGCGGACAAGCCTGCAGAACGGCGGGTAGCGGAATGTCACGGGCGAACGGCTCGGCCGGCCGGAGCTTCTGCGCCGGGCCATGGATCGGCGGTGGGAACTGCGCAGATTGGCGCTCAACGCCCGCGTCCGTCGCTTTCGTGCCGCGGTTCTCGTCGCTTGCCGGTCCCTCCCCTTTTTCCAAGCGACGTTCAGATTCAGATTGGGAGTCTGGTTGTGAATTCTGTATGTGGCAGCCATTCTGGCGATCATTGGCGTCCGTATTTGACAAATTAAGCAGTGTTTCCAAGCGATTGGTGAGTTCGTTCCGGAGTGACGCCAGTTTTGCAAGAACTGCTTCGAGGATGATGGAAGAAGGTTTGCGAGGGAGGCTGGCGACGAGCGCTTCGAAACGCTCCTTGTATGGTTGCCAGTCGTCATCGGGAGCGCTCTCGTCTGTGAGCTCGATAAGCTTGAGGATATCGCGGCGGCAGAGGCTCAGGCGTTCGCGCAACAGGCGTAGATGTTGCTGTTCGGCTGCAAGCTCGGCGGCAACGGTCTTGAACTCCCCTGCCCGGGCCAAGAGCGGCGAGAGATCGAAACCGAATGCTTCGCCGATCGAGCCGCTGCGGTTCTTGCGGGCGTAGCGCTTGCCGTTGGGGCTGTCGCGCCGAATGATCAGCCCGGTTTCCACGAGGCAGGCAAGATGCCGCCGCAGCGTCGTTTCGGCCATGCCATGGGTGCGGAGCGAAAGCTGCGCATTCGATGGGAAGACGACGAGGCCGGTGTTACCGGAAAGCTCTGCGCCCGGATAGAAACTCAAAAGGGCGTTGAGCACGGCAAGCGAGCGGTCGGACACGCCGATTACCGTTTTCGCCTCGCAGAGAGTTCGAAACAATTTCCATTTGTCGATCGACTGCGCCGGCGCAACTCGGCCGGCCGTGATCTGACTTGCGAGCATGCCAAACGTCATCGCCCGCCGCCCAAAAGGCGTCGTCACATTTCCACGTTCCATTTTTCTTCACCTTTTCCAAGGCAAAAGAAATCCGTTCGCCGAAACGACGTCAAAAACGCTTGACACTGATTCGCGGAAATGGGAATCTCAAGTTGCTACACGAGAGAAGGGTTTCCGCAGCGCTAGTCGTTCGGAAGCCTTTTTCTTTTGCTCTGTCTAGTCTCCTGTTTCCTGTTGATATTCGAGGTAGAGCGCCTCGAGCCTCTGCCTCACGAAATCGCCAAAACCGGGTGCCGCCCTCTTGCTGAAGGCAAGAGTCGTCTCCGCATCGGTTTCGCGGATTCGCACCGCGCGCACACGATCGGGGGCAAGCCAGGTTTCCGTCCTTGGCCGCTCCTTGGCGGCGCTGAGCAAGGCGAAGAGCTTTTCGAAGCGCTGATCGCTGTTGAGCGAGCGGAATGCCGGCAGCCGCACGTCCGCAAGTGCCTTCGCCTCCGTGCCTTCGCGCTCGACGAGGTCGGCGAGCTCCATCCAGCGCCGGCGCCCGAACGAGGGCGCGGCACCGATGGCTTCGATGATTTCCAGCGGCAGGCGGCGCACGACCGCGATCATCTTCGAAAGCGCCGCCTTGTCGACGCCGAGGGCCGACATGATGGTGTCGCGCGAGAAGCCGCGATCCTCGAGCCGGGTCGCGAAAAGCGAGCGCTCGATGAAGGACAGATCGGTACGGGCGTTGTTTTCCTGGCCCTGGGAGATGACGAGCTGTTCGTCGGTCAAATCGCGGATGACCGCCTTGACCCTGCTGCCGATCTCGCGGAGCGCGGCGAGCCGGCGGTGGCCGTAGGCGACCTGATAGCGGCCCTGTACCGTCGGATGCGGCCTGACGAGGATCGGCACCTGTTGTCCGTGGTCGCGGATCTGCTGAACCAGAGCGGCCTGTATTTCGGGGGCCACGGCGAGCCGGTCGACAACGAAGGAGGCGTCGATCAGCGATGGCTCGAGTTCGACGATCGCCTGGCCTTCCGCGAGCCGCCGCTCGAGTTCCTGGGCACGCTCGACTTTTTCGGTGATGTTCGACAGCGAGCGCGTGATGCCGCCTACGAGCCCGCTCGGCCGCTGCGCCGGTTGAAGCCCGGCGATCGGCCGTTCGATCGTCGGGCGTTCTCCGTCGCTTGAAACTGCCGGGTTGTCGGAGATGCCGATCAGGTTCTTGCGCGCCATCGGTTACTTCCTTCCCCAGACCTTGCGGATCATCTCTTCGATCTCCGCATTGACGAGCGAAAGCGACTCCATCGCCCGGTCATAGGTGCCGCGGATGAATTGCGAGCGCTCCACCTCGTAGAGCGTCTGTTTCGTAACGCCGGCATCGGAGATGGCGGTCGATTTCACCATGGCGTTCAGAAGCATGCGATTGCCGAAGATCGCGCGCATGAAGCCGGTCATCTGGCTCTGCGGACCGTCATTCGGTTCGAAACGCGTCACAAGATAACGCATCCAGTCGTAGCTCGTGCGTCCGCCGGCCTTCTCGACGACGGCCATGAGCTCGCTCGTCATCGACAGGAATTGCGACATCGACATGACGTCGAGCATCTGCGGATGCACGGTGATGAGGACGGATGTCGCGGCGCAGAGCGCCGACATGGTGAGAAATCCGAGCTGCGGCGGGCAATCGATGACAACGATGTCGTAGAAGCTCTCGATCCCGGAAAGCACCTCGCCGATACGGGCGAAGAACAGCGTCTCAGCCGAGCCGCCGATCATCGCCTTTGGCGTTTCGTGCTCGAATTCCATGAGCTCGAGATTGCCGGGGATCAGGTGGAGGTTAGTCGTGTAGGTCGAGCGCACGACATCGGCGATAGGGCGGGGGTTCTCATAGCGGATGGCGCCATAGAGGGTTTCCGCCTCGCCGACATCGAGCTCCGGCTGATGACCGAACAGGGCGGAGAGCGATGCCTGCGGATCGAGATCGATTGCCAGCACGCGATAGCCGCGGAGCGCCAGATATTGGGAGAGGTGCGCCGCCGTCGTCGTCTTGCCCGACCCGCCCTTGAAATTCATCACCGAGATGACCTGAAGCTTCTCATCGGTCCTGCGATGGGGAATGTATTTGCCGGCTTTGCTGCCCTCGTCGAGGACGCGGCGGATGCGTTCGATGTCCTCGACCGCATACATCCGGCGGCCGTTTGACAGCGGCTGCGGCCCGTGGCCTTCTGACGCGATCTGACGCAGATAGCCCTCACCGATTCCGATGAAGGCGGCGGCTTCCGCCGGGCTGAACAGCCGCATGGTTTTCTGCGCCGACGGGGAGAAGATCTTCTTCTGATGTTCCTGAAGTTGATGGGCGAGTTCCTGGGCGTCGGCCGCCAGCATGGAGGGCAAATGCTCCTGCTCATCGACACCCTGGATTCTCTGCTGCAACAT